>JBGOZP010000001.1:0-445679 GCA_041480265.1 Terriglobia bacterium
CCCCTAACACTGCTCGCACGCTCGGTGGCAACAAATACCCTTGCTCTGGGTTGTACTCGTAAAAATTCGGCATCGCGCAGACCTCCTGCGCGCAGTATACCTGCCCTGTCAAATCATGTAGCCACACAGACTCTGAAGCCTTGCGACTAAAATCCGGGCATTGCATACTGACGGGGGGGCGTATACATTATCGCTCGGTCATAAAGTCAAAACGGAAATCAAGGGGAAACATGTTACGCAGGAGCGCGAAAAACCGTATCAATCCGGGCTCGAATTCTGTCGCTGCTCCTCCACAGTGGCGCGACCGTCCAACAAGATGTGACCGCGGGAAACCGATCGCGTGACCGCCAATTCCGAAACACCTCGTCCAGGCGCCCTCGAAGTGAGGACGATGCGCCGGGTTGTCTTGCGAATCGTGCCGTTCTTGATGGTCTGCTATTTTGTTTCCTTCCTCGACCGAGTCAACGTAGGTTTCGCAGCTCTTCAGATGGTCAAGGATCTTCGCCTGTCGCCCTCGGTTTTTGGGTTTGGCAGCGGAATATTCTTTATCTCGTACTTCCTCTGTGAAGTGCCGAGCAACTTGATTCTGCAGAAGGTCGGCGCGCGCCTTTGGATTGCGCGCATCATGATCACGTGGGGAGTGCTGGCCGCGGGCATGGCCCTGGTGAAGGGTCCGCTCTCCTTCTATGGGATGCGCCTTCTGCTGGGCGCCGCCGAGGCCGGTTTTTTCCCCGGCGTGATTCTGTATCTTACGTATTGGTTCCCGGCCGAGTACCGTGCGCGGATCGTCGGGTTGTTTACCGTCGCGATTCCTATTTCGAGTTTCCTGGGGTCGCCGATTTCGGCAGCCCTTCTAGGTACAAATGGATGGCTTGGGCTCCGCGGCTGGCAATGGATGTTTATTATGGAGGGCGCTCCCGCTGTCTTGCTGGGATTGGCTTGCCTTTTCCTTCTCGACGACCGGCCCTCCGGAGCAAAATGGCTGGGCGACGATCAGCGGGACTGGCTGCTGGGCAGGCTCCATTCTGAGACCGGACGAAAACGGACGGTGGGGCAACTCGGGGTGTGGCGAGTGCTGTGGAATAAGCATGTGCTGGTGCTAAGTGTTGTATTGGCCGGAAGCACGGCGATAAGCAGCGGCCTGCAAATCTGGCAGCCGCAGATTATTAAGTCTTATGGTCTCACGAACATGCAGACGGGGTTGCTCAATTCCATTCCCTTTGCCCTGGCTTCCGTCATCATGATCTGGTGGGGGAAGCGATCGGACCAAACCGGCGAGCGGGTCTGGCACACCGCCTTGCCCCTGATGCTTACGGCCGTCAGCTTGGCCTCAGCGCTCGTCTTCCATTCTTTGTTCTCCATCATTATCATTTTATGCCTGGCTGTTATCGGCATCTATGCGGGCAAGGGACCGGTGTGGGCGTTGTCGACCGAATTGCTTTCGGCTGGGACTGCGGCGGCGGGTTTGGCGCAAATGAATGCGATCAGTAATCTCGCCGGATTCGGGACGACGTACCTGCTGGGCTATATCAAGGGTGTGACCGGGAGCTACCCGCTGGCGATGCTGCCGCTGGTTGGATTATCGGCGGCAGGAGCTTTGGCGATTCTACTGGTAGGCCGGGACCAAACCGCGAGAGACGCCGCGGAAGCCAAATCAGCAGCCGTGAGCCGGTAAGACGGTATTTGAGGACGCTGGGTTGCGGCGCTTCGCGAGCTGCGTTTGCGCTTTTGAGATGGGCGCCTTGTGAAGGCTGGGCCGCAACGCTCCGAACTGAGGCGGCGTGTTGTATACTTTTGCCACCCGAAATTTACAAATTGAAGTTGTAATTAAACTCTTTATCCGCAAGGGGAATCAAACAACATGAGTGCAATGTCACCAACTGGTCCCGGAAGCAGCGCGACTCCATCCGCGGCAGCGGCGGCGCCGGTTTCCGACGCGGCGTGGGAATCGCTTAAGGGCGGGTATGACCTGCAAGTACACGTGGCGCCGGACGTGATTGAGCGCCGGATCGACGATCTGGATCTTGCGAAGGAGTTCCTGGCTCACGGATTGCGCGGGTTTGTGCTCAAGTCACACTATTTTCCGACCGCGGAGCGCGCAAAAGTCGTCACGCGCGCCGTGCCCGGCATTGCGGCCTATGGAGCCATCACGCTCAATCATTCCGTGGGGGGCCTCAATCCAGTTGCGGTCGAGCTGGCGGGCCGCTCGGGGTGCAAGATCGTGTGGATGCCAACGGTCGACGCGGCCAACGAGACGGCGGGACGTTTGGACGGGCCGAATGTGAAACTTCCGTTCTGGGCGAAAATCCAGCGCGAGCTTGCGGCGACCGGAATTGCTCCGCCGCCCATCTCGGTGCTGGATTCCGGCGGAAAAATTTCCGAAGCCGCGCGGCGCTGCATCGAGCTGATCGCCAAGCACAACATGATTCTCGCGACAGGGCACCTGGGGCGTGTGGAAATTTTTGGGTTGGTGAAGGCCGCGCGCGAAATGGGCGCGCAAAGAGTTCTCGTCACCCACGCCGAGTTTCCTTCGCAGAATCTCACGGCCGACGAGCAGAAGGAACTTGCCGACATGGGCGCGTTCATCGAGCACTGCTTCACCACCATGCACACGGGCAAAGCTCCGTGGGATGGCGTGCTCGCGGCCATTCGCGCGGTCGGACCCGAACGCTGCGTTCTCTCGACGGACCTGGGCCAAACCATCAACCCGCCGGTCGCGGAGGGTTTTGCCATGTTCGCCCAGCGATTGCTCGACGGCGGATTCAGCGTCGAGCAGATTCGCCGCATGGCCGTATCCAATCCGGGCGCGCTCGTCCAATAATCAGCGCTGAACGCTGGCACTTCGTGGCGCCAGCGTCTCGCTGGCGATTGTTTTGAGTAGCCGGCACAACGCAAAAACGCCGGCGGGATGCCGGCGCCACAAAACCGTGCGGGAAGCTGTGATTTGTGGGCATTGGTGTGAAACGGGGAATGCGCTGCGAGAAATACGAACTAGTTGATTCGCGGTTTACGGAGGAGCTTTCATGAAGCCAATGATCGTTCGCAATATCGAGCGGCCCGACGCGGACCTGGTCCGCAAGCTCGGGGAGTTTGGCGTCGCCACGGTGCACGAGGCGCAGGGCCGCACGGGCTTGATGCTGCCCTACATGCGGCCCGTCTATCTAGGAGCGCGCATGGCCGGACCGGCCGTGACGGTGTATTCCCATCCGGGCGACAATTTGATGATTCACGCAGCCGTTGAGCAGTGCCGCAAGGGCGATGTTTTGGTCGTGACCACAAAATCCGAGTCCAGCGACGGCATGTTCGGAGAGTTGCTGGCGACTTCGTGCCAGGCGCACGGCATTGCCGGAGTAGTGATCGAGGCCGGCGTGCGCGACGTTGCGGACCTGACGGCGATGCAATTCCCCGTGTTCTCGAAAGCGATTTCGTCAATGGGAACCGTGAAAGAGACGGCCGGCTCGGTGAATATTGATGTGGTTTGCGCCGGAGCGATGGTTCACCCCGGCGATGTAATCGTGGCCGATGCCGACGGAGTCGTCGTGGTCCCGCGCCGCGAGGCGGCCGAAGTGGTCCGTCTGAGCGAAGAACGCCTGGCCAAAGAGGCGCGGAGCCGCGAGCAGTTGAAGGCGGGAAAACTGGGACTCGACATGTACGGTCTCCGCGCCAAGCTTACAGCCCTGGGCGTCGAATATGTGGACCGCGCGCCGGAGTAAGACGCGCTGGAATTGAGCCGCCCGCCGGCTGGGCGGACGTAATTTCCTAAGGGGAGAGAAATGGTCATTGATTGTCACGGGCATTACACATCGGAGCCGCCCGCATTGCTCGAATATCGCAAGCAGCAAGTCGCCGCCTTGAAGGACCCTTCCAAGGTTCCGGGACCATTGCACATTAGCGACGATGAGATCCGCGAAAAATTGGAGCCGGCGCAGCTCAAATTCCAGCGGGAACGCGGGACGGATGTGGCGATTTTCTCGCCCCGCGCCTCCGCCATGGGCCATCACATTGGCAACGCGGCCACGAGCCTGGCCTGGTCGCAGATTTGCAACGACATGATTCACCGCGTCTGCAATTTGTATCCCAAGAATTTCATCGGCGTCTGCCAGTTGCCGCAATCGCCGGGCGTGCCGCCGAGCGACTGCATTCCGGAGCTGGAGCGTTGCATCAATGAGCTGGGGTTCGTCGGCTGCAACCTGAATCCCGATCCTTCGGGCGGCTACTGGAAGGAACCGCCGCTGCCCGACCGTTGGTGGTATCCGCTCTACGAAAAAATGGTGGAGCTGGATGTGCCGGCGATGGTCCACGTGACCGCCACGTGCAACCCCGCCTTTCACACGACGGGTTCGCATTATCTGAATGCCGACACGACCGCGTTTATGCAGTTCCTGACCTCCGACCTGTTCAAGGATTTCCCCACGCTGAAGTTCGTCATTCCTCACGGCGGCGGGGCGGTGCCGTTCCACTGGGGCCGCTATCGCGGCATGGCGCAGGACATGAAGCGGCCGCCGCTCAAGGAACTGCTGCTCAACAACGTTTATTTCGACACCTGCGTCTATCACCAGCCCGGGATTGATTTGCTCGCGAAAGTCATTCCGGTCGACAACATCCTGTTCGCGTCGGAGATGGTCGGAGCGGTGAAGGGGATCGATCCGGAGACGGGGCACTACTTCGATGACACGAAGCGGTACGTTGACGGCGTTTCCTGGCTCAGTGCCGAGGATAAGCGAAAGATCTTCGAGGGCAACGCGCTGAAGGTCTATCCCCGGCTGGGCAAGCAGATTGCGCGTCAGTCCAGCTCGGCGCGCGCCTGAAGGGGCGTTGACTTTGTGGTGTTGAACTTGCGGGTGCCCCATCCTTGCGATTTTTGCAAGGGTGGGGGTTTTCGACCCTCTATCTTGTCGTTCCCGGTTGCCGCAGAATCTAAACCTGAATTCCGAAGTTGCCGTGGGAAGTTGGGGTTGAAATCTGAGAGCGCCAATCTCCAGATTGGCGGTTTGCAGGACGCCATTCAGGAGAATGGCGTTCCCGGGGTGCTTGAGGCTGGTTTGTCAGGAGCGGTTCATCGCCTTATCGATCTTGTCGAGGAGGGCCATCGTCGGCACGCAACTGGCGGCGCTGGATTCGGGTTCCCGGCCCTCGCGGATGGCGCTGACGAATTCCACGTCCTGACGGTCAAAGGCCGGGACACTGTCGAGCGGCACTTCTTTCCCTTCGCTGTCCGTCATGGAGTCACGGTAAATCTTGTACGTTTCCTCTTCTCCAATGTAGCGGTAGAAGCCGCCGAAAGGTCCTCTGTTGTTGAACGACAGCGCCATGCTGATCAGCGGCCCTTTTTTCGAGCGCATGCCAATCGTCATGTCCATCGGAATGCCCAGTTCGGGATGATCCGGGCCTTTTTGTCCCCAGGCCTCCAGATCGGGATCATTCTGTACCCAGTACGCCAGATCGACCGAATGGCAGCCATGGTGCCACAACAGATTGTCTACCCATGAGCGCGCCTGGCCGTGCATATTGAGATTGGTTCTGCGGAAGAAATAAGTTTCGACGACCATGTGATGCAGGCGAAACGATCCTTCCAGAATCCTGCGGCGAATTTCCCGGTGGGGAGACGAAAACCGGCGTGTGTGCGTCACCATGCAAACTTTTCCCGACTTCTTCGCCACATCCAGCATTCTCCTGGCATCGGGAAGATTCAGGCTCATGGGGATCTCGACCTGCACGTGCTTGCCCTTGTTTAGGGCCAGAATGGTCTGGTCAGGGTGCAGGTTGCTGGGAGTCGTCAGAATCACAGCGTCAACGCCCGGCCGGTCAATGCAGGCTTCCAGGTTGGTGGATTGAAATGGGATCTTCCATTTTTCGGCAAACGCCTTGCCACCCTCTTCGGTGCGGCTGTTGACGGCGATCACCTGGACGTCTTCGAGCTTCCCCAAAGCCTTCATGTGAATCTCACCCATCGCGCCCGTGCCAGCGAGGCAAATCTTCATCAAGTTTCTCCTATGCGAAGTATGGTTTTTGGTGGCACAGGCCCCGACAGAGTCGGGATCTCTGACTTCAGCCTGTGTCACTGAAGTGCTACTGGGCTGCGCCTCCTGATTTGGCGGCCGCCGCACGCAAACGGCGCAATTCGGCATGGAATACGATCACGCTCATCCACATCCCGAGCGGATGCGCTCCCGCGTCCACCAGTGGGTGGGTCTTGCCGTTGCGGAACTTTTCGATGTCTTCATCCTGCAGGGTTTCCAGCACTTTCGCTTCCTGCATGGGCATGCCATATTCAGCCGCCACCCCGGGGATGTCATTGATCAGACGAACCCGGAGACTGGGCTTGAACCTGAGATCGTAGAGAATCTTGTTCAGCTTGTATGCCGATGGGGCGGGATGCTTGTAAAATTCGTAGCCGCCGGAACCGGTGAATTTATACGTGGCCGCGGCCTTAGCGCCTTCCTCGGACAGTTTGCCGGTTCTCTTGTCCGGCAGGAAACGCATGACGGCGTGGCCGTGATGCCAGGTTGGCTGGTAGGTCAGCAGTTCGCCGGGCTGATTCCCGATCGCTCCGAACATGATCATCCAGGACAGCATTTCCGTGTTGCCCACCACATCGAGCTGTTCCGAAGTCAGGTTCAGGAGGGCTTCGTTATTGCCTTTTTCCATCTGGGAGATGGCCCAGTAGTCGAATTCGAAATCGGGTTTTGGATATTTCCACGTGCCGGGAAAGTGCGACATTCCACCGCTGGCGATAATGGCGACGCGCTCGGGCCGCTCGGCAATGACTTTGGCGATGGCCTTGCCCAACTCGGCGCATCGCCGTGCGGTCGGCAGGGGCGGCAAGTAGGCATTGACGAAAATTGGGACGACGGGAATCTTGCGGCCCTCGATCACCCATTCATACATGGCCGCGAAAGCGTGTCCGAGGACGGCGTCCTGCGAGTAGGCCATGTCGAAACCGGCGTTGACCAGCTTGTCGAGCAGGTCTTCCGCGAGTCCCTGGTGAATCGGGAGGTCGTAGTTCTTCCGCGCGAATTCGGCGCGCGAGCGTTCGCCGGCGAGGATGGCAAAGGTCGGAACCGAGCTTAGAAAAAAAGTTTCCATGTGGTCGTTGCCGATCACAATCGCCACGTCGGGCTTGGTCTCATCGAGGTCCTTGCCGAGCAGGCGCATCGCCGCGATGTCGGCATCGAGTTGCGCGGGGTCTTCACTCGGCGGCCGCACGAAAAGCTGCGGCGCGTGGACGGCTGCCATAGCTGCTACAATTTTTCCCATGATGATTACCTCGTTTCGGTGAAATCAGGCTCCGCCCAGCATACCCCACACCCGCCGCGTTTGCTCGGTCTATGGAACGCCGTTTCCGGACGGATTCCAAAAGGCGGTCCAGGCTGCACCCGAACCGTGATCGCTTCTAAATGATGCCGGCAATTTAATTCTGGGGCTAATTCTGCGGAAAGCGTTTTGCTTCGTCAAGAGAAACTATGGGGAGCGGAGCAGTGGGCGTTTCGCGTTTTCCGGCAGATTGACGGTAGATCGTTCCGTAAGCCTGCCGCCATTTTTCCTCACAATCGCGATGGAATCCAGGTAGAACCGTCTCTTTCCAACTATAATCGGAACCCGGGCCTGGCTACATCTGCGCCGGGCCCTTGCAGAGGAAGGGCAAGCGCCTGTTTCAACAGGCGAGAATGGATTTAGATTTGCGCGGAACTAAAAAGGATTACTGATGATTGCAACGATTGCGATTGTCGCGGGCGCTGTGTTCTTCTTCGGGGGCCTTTCGAGAGCGATCTTTATTGCTCTCTGCATCGGAAGCGTTTGGTTGTTCCTGGAAACCGTCAATCGACGGCTTTCTTCCATTGTTGAGAGGCGCTGGGATCTTCCGCTCGATAATATTTCCAGGCGCCTCTGGCGTGTGTTTGTCGAAGTCGTCTTGCAATATCGAATCGTGCGAGACCGGCCCGTCGTAGGCATTCTCCACGCCGCGGTTGTATGGGGATTTCTCGTTTTCGGCTGGGTGAGCGCGGAACACCTCAGCCTGGGCCTGCGCGGACTTGAAAAAGCAACGCCTGCACACGGCTGGTACGGAACTTTTGCCGCCGCATGGTCTCTTGCCGTGATTGTGGCCATGGCGGGCCTTTCCTATCGCCGATTCGTAGTGAAGCCGAAGTTTCTCGGGAAACTTTCAGCTACCTCAGGGCTTGTAGCCATTCTCATCACGGCCCTCATGGCAACCTATCTGCTGGGCTGGGGAGTGTTTCCAGCCGGCAGCGCGGCCTGGAAAGTAAACTGGTGGATGCACACGCTGGCGTTCCTTTCCATCCTGGTTGTCATCCCGAAATCGAAGCACTTACATCTGTTACTTTCTCCCATCACGATCTTCCTGCGATCGGAGACAACCAGCGCCATGCGCCCGCTGCGGGAAGAGGGCGAAGACCTGGGAATCATTCATTTCAAGGATTTTTACGCGAAGGACATTCTTGACGTGAACGCGTGCGTCGAGTGCGGCCGCTGCACCCAGTTTTGCCCGGCGAACCTTGCGGGAGAAACCCTAAATCCCAAGGAAATTATCCTGGATCTGCAAAGAGGCGTCCTCGGCGGAGGAGACCTCATCGCGGGAACTGCCGCGGAGAAAACAGAGAAGAAGGTTTTCGTATCGGAAGAGGATCTCTTCCAATGCCTGTCATGTGGCGCGTGCGAGTACGTGTGTCCGGTGGGCATCGAGCATGTAGGAAGAAAAATTCTGGATCTGCGCCGCGGGCTGGTGAGCGAGGGGCGCGTCACGAACGACAAAGTGGTGCAGCTCTTTACGACGATGGAAAGGGCGCCGCACAATCCGTGGGGCATCGCTCATGATACGCGGCAAAAGCTGATCGAGTCGAATCAATTCCCGATTTTCGACGGAAAACAGGAGTGGCTGTTCTGGCTCGGATGCGGATTAAGCTTCGATCCGCATGGCCAGGCGGTAGCTGGCGCGATGAAACAGATTCTGGACGCAGCCGGCGTGTCCTGGGGAGTCCTGGCGCGTGAAACTTGCTGCGGTGAGCCGGCGCGCCGCGCGGGAAACGAATACCTGTTCCTGCAACTTTCGGAAAAACTCATCGAGGCGTTCGCAAACGCGCATGTGAAGAACATCGTGTCATGCTGTCCGCACTGCACGACGATGCTGGACAAGGATTTCCGGCAGATCGCGGCTTATGAAAAACTGGGAATCCGGGTCCTGCACCATTCGGAACTGATTGCGGAACTGCTGCCGCGGCTTCCGATCGAGGCTTCCGCTGCGCCGGCGACCTACCATGACCCTTGTTACCTGGCCAAAGGCCGTGGTGTCACCGAGGAACCTCGGATGATCCTGCGCTCAGCTGGATACTCCATCACCGAAACGGCGCATCATGGCCGGAACACGCAATGCTGCGGAGCAGGCGGCGCGCAGCTCTTCATCGCGGACGACTCCCGAGGACAGGACAAGGCGCGAGTGAACCAACTCCGGTTTGCGCAGCTTGCGGAAACAAAAGTCTCGACTGTGGTGGTTGCATGCCCGTATTGCCCGATCATGCTGCGCGACGCCGCAAATCACGCGAAGCGCGACGACATCGAGATTCTGGATCTCGCCGAAGTGGTTGCCAAGAGTTTACGGCGGCGGCCGGATGACCGCGCCCAGGAACGAGCAAACCCGGAAGCGCGCATCTGAGCAATGACGTGGCGCCGGCGTCTCGCCGGCGGTTTCTCTGGCCTTCAGCATTGTGCAAAAACGCCCCGACGCGTCGGGGCGCCACGAAGAGCCAGCGTTCCGCGGCAAGATAGGTGGTTCACGCACTACCCACCCCTTTATCGTGAGAAGTACGGGCGAGAATCGCTCCGACACTTTCTAAATCTGAATTCCGAAGTTGCTGTGGGAACTTGGGGTTGAAATCCGGGTACGCCAATCTCCAGATTGGCGGTTTGCACGACACCATTCAGGAGAATGGCGTTCCCGGGATCGCCGCCAAGCAGAGCTAAATTAGGGCGCTGCCAAACGTTCTACGCGCGTTGTATGCCCGCAATGCCGGATGTATAGTAACCGTCTCCGGTGAAAAGGAATATTCGCACCGAAAGCAGAAGAGAAAGTATGCGCGTTAAGCGTGCTGTCAGGGAGGCCCACATGTGGAAGCGAGCGGCGCTGATCTGTACGCTGCTGTGTTTCGGACTTGCCGGGTGCCAGAAAAAGCCGTCCAGCGATGCTCCAATCCCACCGGAAGAAGTAAGCCGCAAGAACCCCGTGGACTCCAGTCCCAGCTCAATTGCCGAGGGCCAGCGGCTCTATCACGCCACGGACTGTGCGATGTGCCATGGAAAAGAGGGTGAGGGCAAAGGCGTACTGGCAAAAGACACAAACATGAAAATTCACAATTGGCGGGACCCTGCCTCGCTGGCGCATTTTACCGACGGCGAGCTGTTCTACATTACTGTTAAGGGCAAGGGGAGAATGCCGGGATATGAGAGCCGTGAAACGCCCGAACAGGTCTGGCACATGGTCAACTATCTCCGCTCGATGGCGGGAAATGGGCCCGCTCCTAAGCCCTGAGGGCAAACAGCGGTCCCGATGAGATCCTAGACGTAGTAAGAGCCAGTGATGGCAAGAATGGGAGGATCAACCTGTGCCATTCCTTTCGAAAGTTCAGCACCTTTCCCGTTTGGGGCGCGAGACGAAACGTCCGGCTTATGCGTACATTTTAATTGCCGCGGCCCTGGCATTCGCGAGTTTTGTATCCGTCAGGATGTTGCGGGCGGGGCAGGCAGCCGCCAGTTCGAAAACTTCCGCGGGCGAGTCTCATGGTGCGGACCTCACGATTCTGGATAAGACGTGCAAGCCCTGCGAGGACTTCTACCGCTACGCCAACGGCGAATGGCTGAAGAAGAATCCCGTGCCTGCCGCATACCCAAGCTGGGGCCGGTTCAACGAGCTGGCGGAAAGAAATCGCGAGCAACTCCGGCAAATCCTCGAAGCCGCGGCAGCCAATTCGAAAGCCCTTTCCGGTTCGAATGAGCAGAAGATCGGCGACTTCTACGCGAGCTGCATGGACGAAAAGCAGATTGACGCTGCCGGAGCCAAACCCCTCGCTCCCGAATTCGGGCGGATCGAGGCCCTCCGCGGGGTGGCCGATGTCCAGGCTGAAGTAGCGCGGCTGCAAAGCATGGGCGCCGGCGCGCTGTTCGAATTCGGATCCACGCAGGATGAGAAAGACAGCACGCAGGTAATCGGTGGCGCGGATCAGGGAGGACTCGGGCTGCCGGACCGCGACTACTACACCAAGACGGACGACAAATCAAAACAGATTCGCGAGCAATACCAGGAGCACATCGCCAAAATGCTTGCGCTTGTTGGGGACGACGCGCCAAAAGCGGCCGCGGAAGCGAAGACTATCCTGGATCTCGAAACCAAGCTGGCGGAAGCTTCCCTCACGAATGTGGAACGGCGCGATCCCGAAAAAACTTATCACAAGATGAGCCGGACGGACCTTCGAACCCTGACGCCGAATTGGTCCTGGGAAAGTTATTTCGAGGAGATCGGTTATACAAACATCGAATTCGTGGACGTATCGGCGCCGAAGTTTTTCGAGACGATGAGCCAGGAATTGAAGGAAGCGCCCGTCGGCGATTGGAAAATCTATCTACGCTGGCATCTTGTGAACAGCGCCGCGCCGTGGCTTTCCCAGTCTTTTGTGGACGAAGACTTTAATTTCAAGGGGCGCGTGCTGCAAGGGACAAAGGAGCTATTGCCGCGATGGAAGCGATGCGTGACAGCCACGGATCGCCGGCTCGGAGAGGCGCTCGGGCAAATCTACGTGCGGAAGTATTTCCCGCCGAGGTCCAAAGCCCGCGCACTCGAGATCGTGAATCACCTGATCGCCGCGTTGCGGGAAGATCTCCAAACGCTTCCGTGGATGAGCCCGGCGACGCGCCAGCAGGCGCTGGCCAAGCTATCTTCTTTTACGCGCAAGATCGGCTACCCGGACAAGTGGCGCGATTATTCCGCCTATCAAGTTGACCGAAGCTCATACGCATCAAATCAAACGCGCGGGGCCCAGTTTGCATTCAAACGCGACCTGAACAAGATCGGAAAGCCCGTTGACCGCGCTGAGTGGGACATGACGCCGCCCACCGTCAATGCCTACTACAGCGCGGAGATGAATGAAATCGTGTTTCCCGCCGGCATCCTGCAGCCTCCATTCTTCGATCCCGATGCCGATGACGCCTCGAATTACGGCGGGATGGGCGCCGTGATCGGCCATGAGATGACGCACGGTTTCGACGATCAAGGCAGAAAATTCGACGCCCAAGGAAACATGCGCGATTGGTGGACTCCCGAGGACGAAAAAAACTTCAATGAGCGCGCCGAGTGCGTCGAAAAACAATTCGAGGCGTATACGATCCAGGACGACCTGCATGAAAATGGCAAGCTGGTGCTCGGGGAGAGCATCGCGGATCTCGGCGGGCTGAACATTGCGTATCGAGCCCTGGAGAAGAGCCTGGAAGGGAAGCGGCAGCCATCCATCGGGGGCTTAACCCCCGAGCAGCGATTCTTTGTCGCTTACACGCAGATCTGGGCGGCCAATGACCGCCCCGAATTCGAGCGGCTCATGGTGAATACGAATCCGCACCCGCTCGCGCGTTTGCGCGCGATTGCCGCGCCGTCGAACATGCCCGCGTTCTTCCAGGCGTTTGTATGCAAGGAAAACGACGCGATGGTTCGTCCCTCGGCAATTCGTTGTCAGATTTGGTAGGGGCTGGGCCCGCACGCAGCGTTTGTTATTTGGTGATTTTCTTGCCGGGAAAGGGGACGAATTCGTAGCCGAGGCTTCGTACAGTCAATAGGTAGCGGGGTTTGGAAGGTTCTTCTTCGATATACCGGCGCAACCGCACGATGAAATTATCTATTGCGCGTGTGTCCGTATCCTCGCGCAGACCCCATACATCCTCGAGGATCGCTTTTCGGGAGACGGGATGGCCGATGTTTTGGATCAGATAACGAAGAAGTTCCGCCTCCATTAGAGTCAGTTGGAGAGTCTGTTTTCCGACCTGCAAGCGAAGGCTCTGGAAGTCGAACATTTTGTCCCCAAAACGAAACATATCCTGCGAATCGGCTGCGCGCGGGCCGGCTTTGCCAGTGGTTTGGCTTGGCTCGCGCAGCCAGGTTTTTCGCCGCAACAGGCTTCCGACCCGTGCGATGAGGATGGCCAGATTGAACGGCTTAGGCAAATAATCATCCGCTCCCGATTCAAATCCTTGCAGAACATCCTCGGGGCGCGCGCGGGCCGTCAGCATGAGCAAGGGGATATAATTGCTCGCGGCGCGCAACTCGCGGGCGATGGTGAACCCGTCTTTGCCAGGCAACATCACATCGAGGACAAGCGCATCGAAGCTCTCCTTGTCCTTCAGGAGGCGCTTTAACGCTTCTTCACCGGTGTTGCACACCTGAGCGGAATAACCTTCCGCTTCGAGATTGAAGCGCAGGCCTTCAGCCAGGTGGGCCTCATCTTCTACGATGAGTATCCGGCTCATACGTGGTAGACCCTCGGGAGGCGCAAATTGAAAGTGCTGCCGCGGCCTGGCCCCTCACTTTCGGCAAACGCCTCGCCGCCGTGACGCCGCGCGATGGACCGCACGATAAACAGGCCCAGGCCCGTTCCCTTGACCCGGCCGCTGGCGGAGTTTGTCACGCGGTAGAAGCGCTTGAAAATGCGTTTCAGTTCGGTAGGTGGGATTCCGACACCTTGATCGCGGACCTGCAACAAGATCGTGTCGATGTTGGGAGTCAGAACGTCCACCTCGATGTCCTTATTGTCACCCGAATACTTCACCGCGTTTTCGACGAGGTTGAAAACCGCGGTGCGAAGTTCCTGAGGATTCCCCTTCAGCAGGAGCTTCTCCTGTGGCAGGGCGCCAAACCGAAGCGCTTCGGGAGGCAAATGATGGCGCAAGCGCGTAAGTTCGACCGTTTCGCGGACAATGCCGGAAAAGTCGACGGCTTGCCAATTCTTTTTACTGCTGGCGAGACGCGCCTCGCCGGCTTTCAGTATTTGCTCGACGGTGCCCAGGAGCCGGTCCGTGTCTTCCAGCATGATTCGATAGAAGTCGTGGCGCTGTGTTTCGCTGAGTTTGCGGCTTTCCAGAGTTTCCAGGTACAGGCGAAGCGAAGCGATGGGAGTCTTGAGTTCGTGCGTGACCGCGTTGAGGAAGCTATCCTGCTGTTCGTTCTTGTGGATTTCGCGAACCAGGAAAACTGTGTAAATAATCAGGCCCGCGATGATCAATAAAAAAAATATGACGCCGAGCACGAGGGGAACAACCTCGCGCCAGTTGAGAACAATCCACGTGACGTTAAGCGCCACCGTCAAGCCAACCAGGCAGGAGCCCAGCGTCACGAAAAACGCTATTTTTTTGGCACGACCGGTAATGCGCATCACGAGGCCATCTAAACTATACTAGATGAGGCGCGCACAAAAAAGAAACCGCGGGGGAATTGCCCCACGGTTCGTGTGTCTTCCCGAAAACTTTGGTTGTATCTGGCCCTGAGCTAGTCTCCTAATGCCTCTTGAGGCGTGTGCGCTTCCGCAACAGGTTCGAAGGGAACCGGAATGTTGGTCTCCTTGGCATGTCCGAATGTCGGCAGCTTCGGCAACGAAATGTCCCAGGCGAGTCCAAGCGCGCGCAAGGCGCTGATCCCGTACCAGTTTGGATCGACTTCGTACCAGGCAAAGCCATGCCGAGCCGATTGGGGGACCGCATGGTGATTGTTGTGCCAGCCTTCGCCGAAGGTGAGGATGGCGACCCAAAAACTGTTGGTCGAGGTATCGCCCGTCATAAAGCGCTGCGAGCCCCACATGTGCGTGGCGGAGTTTACCAGCCAGGTGGAGTGGAGACCGAAAACAGTTCTGAAAAAAATGCCCCACATCAAGTATGGCAATCCGCCAATGGCCAGCAGGAGAACGCCGAGCACCGTCAAAGGCACCCAGTGCCACTCACTGATCCAGGCATGAAATTTGTCTTTGCGAAGATCGGGGACATAGGGCAACAGCGAGTCAATCTTGTTGTGCATCGCTTTGCCGGTCAAAATCCATCCCATATGGGACCAAAACCCGCCATCTCGAGGGGAGTGTGGATCGCCTTCTTTGTCCGTATTCTGATGATGCATGCGATGAGTGGCGACCCAGAAAATGGGTCCGCCTTCGAGCGCGAGCGTGCCGCAGGTCGTTATGAAATACTCAAACCATTTCGGCGTTTTGTATCCTCGGTGTGTAAGCAGTCGGTGATAAGCCATACCGATGCCGAGTCCGCCCGCAACCCACCACAGAAAAAACGCGACCAGAAATGGTTTCCAAGAAAACATGAAAAGCGCAACAATGGCGCCAATGTGAAACGCGACCATGAAGGAGGTCGTAATCCAATTCACAGGCTGTGAGAATGTCTTGTCGCGCTTAAAGATGCTGGTCATTGTCTGTCTTGTCCTTGTCATGAATCGTGTTTCGCGTCCATGCTTCGATGTTCAAAATTAGCATGACGGACAGGACCCCACTGTAATAGTTGTGTAATCCTTGATTCGGAGCATCCGAAATGGCGCGGGCGCAAGTACAGCCCGCACATGTGCTGTTCAGAAGAATCCATTTGCATCCTGCATATGGAAAGGACTATCCTGCGGCCAATTATTCCCACCGAAGGAGGCTCCACCATGGCGGAAACGCGCAAAGTAATCGACTGCAGAAACTTTCCGAGTGAAAAAAACTGCACTCTGGCGATTTCAGGCAAGGAAGAGGAAGTGTTGGATCTGGCCGTTCTCCACGCATCGATGGTCCACGGACACGAAAATACGCCACTGCTGCGAGAGCAGATTCGATCCATGCTCAAGGATGAATCCGAGACGAGAGTGGCGACGGCGTAGCTTTCAGCTCGCAGAGGACGGCGTCGGCGAACATTTGGAGTTGGGTGATGTAAGTGTGTGTGGAATGGCATGCAAGAAGTAGACTTCGAGGAAGGTTACCTGCATATCTGAACTCCCCAATGTTGATTGAGGGCGTTTGGGCAGAAATTAAAGTACGGGGCGAACATCTGCGGTTGTTTGCGGAACACAACGCTCAAGGCGTACAGGCATCCGTTTATAACGTCAACGCGCAGAGTTGGATTGCACCATCTGAAACGGTTGACGATATCGAACAGGGTTCGGCCTTCCGGTTTCTCTCCCATGGACATGCCTCTTCCCTGGGTGGAGGAGTAAGAAGTTCCACGCCAAGATTCCCGGTTTAGTTGTACAGTTAGCGAGGAGGCAACGTCTGCTATCTCACCTCCCACTTTAAGGAGCTAGCCATGAAAACGCTGTGGAAGATTGTTGGCGGCATATTGGTTTGCTTAGTCTTGGTGCTGCTGGTGTTGCGCGTCACTGGCTTGGAGCCTCGAGATGGTAGGCCCGGTCTGTGGCTAAAAGGGGATCTCGTTACCATTCCGGTGGCGGACTGGTCGTACACCGACAAATATCAGACTGACATGGTTCAGACCAGAACCTGGTATCTGCTTCCTCACTCGGTAACGACTTGGTGTATCGCCTATAATGGCCAGCTTTATCTGGCCACTTCTGGGGGGGGAGTCAGACAATGGCCTCGAAATGTGGCCCGTGATCCCCACGTGCGTCTGAAGATAGGAGATCAATTGTTTGATCGTACCCTATTGGTTGTCACCGATCCGGCCGAAAAAGCAGCCGTGCTCCAGGTCAGAGCGAAAAAATACTCTCAAAAGTACCCGCCACCAACGAATGTAACATTTACTGTATATCACGTGATGCCTGGCTAGTCGCTTACTGGATTTAGGTGCAACATTGGGTGCAATTGAACAACGAAGTGAAGCCAGATTTGCCCGTATGCAACCACGTAGCAAACCTTAACTGACCACGAGCAGTGAGCTACATCCTGGATCTATCAAGATCAAGTTTGACACCATTTGACACCAATTGGAGGAGAGGCAGTGGTGCTACGCCTTTAACAATTCAGGACTTATTTTTTGGAGATGCAATTTCGATCCCCACTGCCCTTACCAGGTTCAAGGCAACTCGAACCGCAAACCGGTCTCTCACCAGTCGCGCAAAGACCCCATCCTTATCGCGCCGTCGCGAAAGGATGGGCCACCCGCCAGAGCTGCTCAAGGGAAAGACCAAGCCCGATTTCTCTGTGATTCTTTGTGTCCTCTGTGTTGCGCTTTTCGGAATTTAACACAGAGAACACCGAGAAAAGCCACAGAGAGCACTGAGGGCATAATGGTGAAGAAGACGGATAGACGACGCGCAGCTCACCCTGCAAATGCATACGATCCTCAAGGACAGCGGAATGACACAGGTCGAGATCGCCAAAATTCTCGGCGTGCGGCAGCCTCAGGTCTCTTTGCTGATGCGGAATCGCGCGGGTAACTTCTCGGTCGGACGCCTCATGGAGTTCCTCACGGCTCTGCGCCAAGACGTCGAAATCACTATCCGGCCCACCCGCAGGGTGCGGGATCTACTTTTACGCTGAACGCTTCAAGTGAAGCGTGGAGCCCGCCGGAAATAGGGTGCGGGCTCTACTTGGAGCCCGCCGGAAATAACGAGCATGGCGCACTCTCGGTTGTTTCCGCCTGAACCGATACCCGTTCTGTGACGATGGATTCAGCGATACATCGTTTACGGAAAAATATAGACAGTACGACTAGGACCCCACTCTTTCGCAACGTCGCGAATGGGTGGGCCACCCCCCAAGGTGGCTAACAGGTGATTGCTGTCAGGTAGATGTTGGCGAATACACGCTATTAAGCTCGGGCAACGAACCCTCGCATTGGATGTGGATATTCATCCATGTTCGCTCGATCTTGTTGGTGTCGGCACTTTCAATCCAGAAAAACAAGACCGCTCTTCCAATCTTTGTTCCGCCGGTCTTTTTTGGACTATCAAGATGGTTGTTCATTCGCCTCCGAAGATTGTTAGTCAGGCCGATATACAGCACTACCTTCGCAAAAGAGGTCAATACGTAACAGCCTGGTTTCTCTGGGATGAAGCGTTCCCGGCTTCTTTTAAATGTCTCGCAATGCGAGGGTTGAGGAACCAATTCACCAATATTCATAGCTCAATCGAAGACCCCATGGACACTTTGTGAAGTGCTTTGGACATTTCCTGAGACACGACATTGATCGCGCCAGCATTAAGGAAGCTGGCTTTGCTACCCTTTGCCCACCAGTCTGGATGCCCAACACCAGCATAGTCACCCTCGACATTTTCAAAACAGGAAGCCAAAAGCTTTTCCATCGTGGGCACCTTGAAATCGCCCCGGTCTTGTAGCTTCGTAAAGAAGGGAATTGAAAATTTGCAGAACAGTTCCACGCCATTGTACTTGTACAGCACCGAGGAATTGCCATCGTCAAGATGCATTGCAATAGCCTTCCAGTAATTCAAGAAAATCTTTTTCTCTTTTTCAAAATCTTTGACGATAGTTAGCGGATTGTTAGCGGTGAGCACATATTTGACGATGGCCTTCACGAAGGAGCGCTGATTTATCGTGGTGTCACTTGAAACATCATTTGCCATTAGTATTTTGCCCTTCCAAGGGGAATCCTCTGCCTCGTTGAGATAGGTAACATACTTTAGGGCTTTATCGACCTCGCCCTTCTCGACGGTGTTAAGTATCCATTTTGGAAGACTTGGAATATCCTCGACATCTAGTGCTTCACTCAAACGTGCAATAATTCTTTGTTCAACCGCCTTGTCCACGCTCTTTTGCGTTGTATTCACGATGAGGAAATGGCACATCTGCGCGATACGCGGGAGATTGATAGCAATATTCACCGGGGTTTCAAAATCCAGCACCCTGGGGTCCCTCTGGGCGGCCATTTTCAATCCCTCCAGGCGATGCTGGCCATCAACCACGCTGAAGGGGCACACTATCGACGTATCAATTTCGATAGTGTTGTCTTGTTCGTTGAAAGGGATGGATTTGTCAGTGGCTAGAAAAACTGAGGTCGGTAGAAAAGCGTCTTTGCTGTCCTGACCCTTGACAATGTAGTCAGCGAGTCTTTTTGCCCGCGCCGTGTTTAGCAGCCGCTGATAACCCTTGTCGCTCATGTCGTCTGGGTCTAGAGTTTCGACGCTATAGAATTTCTCCGAGACGAGTTCCCTGACCTTTATCGAAGTGGCGTACAGGACGAGAGCACCCTGCCTCACACGCGACGCAGCTATACGGATTTTGGTTTGCATATACAATTCCCCTTTTGGGCGTGCTGTATCAAGTATCTGACCGACGAGGCCAGGCCGGTGGCCGTGCCCTTCGTTTTCGCTTGACTGTGCCGCATAGCAGAATAATACCATTCATAGTGTAAGTTTCCTGGAAATGTAGTTAATGTTCGCGGTACTATCCTCGTAAGGGAGAAACCCATGCCTGAATCCGACAGCCCGAGCTCCGCGAAGCCCGACACGCCAGAAAAGTCGAACGCGAAGAAGGCGCGCAGGAAGGCCGGAAGGATCTCAAAGAAGGCCCGGGGTTCAGCGGCACACGTTACATTTCCGAAGCAAGCAATTTCACAGTGTCTGAGAATTCCTGAGGCAGTCCTCGAACAGAATGCGGGTAAGGAATGCACATATCGAGAGGCCGCTAAGTTCGCTGGTCTTGGATATACCGGACAACTAGGCGTGGAGATTAGCTCCGCGTTGAAGTACGGATTGTTCGAAAGAACCGCGCCGGGTAAGATCAAGCCTACAGATTTAGTTCGCCGGATCGTCAGGCCGCAAGACCCGACTGACAAAAGAACGGCAATGCGCGAAGCGGCTCTGAGAGCGCCGGGAATTTCCGATGCCTACAAGCACTATCGCGGCGAACATCTGCCCGACCTTACCTTTCTCAAGAACACGGCAAGAGACACATTGCACGTTCCTCCTGAACAAGTAGACGACTTCATTGCCGTGTTCGTTCAAAGCCTGAAAGACGCAGAATTGTTGGAGGAGGTAAGTGGCAAGCAGCGCGTTCTAGACATTACTCACAGCGGTAGCGACACAGCTCCAGCGACTGCAAGTGCGGAGGAGCACTTAAGGAAGGTAGGCAAGGGTGTCACCGTTCAATCGACAGATACGTGCTTTGTAATGATGCCGTTTGCCGAACCTCTCGGCTCCTACTATGCGAGCATCTACGAGCCTGCGATTAAGAAAGCTGGGCTGACTGCGAAAAGAGCCGACGACGATATTTACGGAACCGGGAAAATAATCGACCAGATTTGGGCTGGAATCAATACCGCTAGGGTCTTGGTTGCAGAACTGACGAACCGCAATCCGAACGTTCTATACGAGCTTGGATTGGCGCACGCCCTGACTAAGCCCGTAGTTCTCGTCTCGTCGAACGAAAACGATGTACCCTTTGACGTAAAACACGTTCGGGTGATTTATTATGACGTGAACGATCCGTTTTGGGGAAGCAAACTAATTGACAAAGTGGCGGAGAATATTCTGTCTGCACTGAAAAACCCGACGGAAGCTGTTTTGTTCGGGAAGTAACGGCGATCTGCGCGGACGTTTCAAGACTTGTTCAGTTGAGCCGCCTCGGCGCGCCTTCGTCCCCGTGCCAGTCCACGGTCTCACCGGTCGTGTTCACGGTCACGGTGCGCACTTCGGTAAAGTGATCGAACGACTCGATGCCTGTCTCGCGGCCGACGCCGCTATCCTTGAAGCCACTCCACGGCGACGCGGATCGAGCCTGTGATGGTCGTTCACCCAAACCATGCCGAACAGCTAGCCCACATTTATCACGAGATTCGATGACGGACACGCAGAGATAAAGATAAGACGCCGTCACTCTGAGCCCATCCGATCAGGGTGGGAGAAGAATCTCCTGGAACGCCATTCTCCTGAATGGCGTCCTGCAAACCGCCAATCGGGAGATTGGCGTTCCCGGATTTCCACCGATACGGTTCGTCCCAAGGGTGGACGTTTCTTCGAGTTCCCGTTCTATATCATGCTGACGAAGCTGAGGGAATTTGATTTTTGGCACGATTCCGATTATTCACACCTTGGCGGGATAGGCAGAAGCAGGCGCCTCCGGCTCGATCTCTTCGAGGCGGCGCTTTTTCGGCTCAATCCCGAATAGGAGAACAACGCAGATCTGAACGACGAGAAGCGCGATCATGAAGCTGAGAACGCCGCCAACCCGGTAGGCCCTGAACAGCGCGACGACCAGGAAGGGTGTGAGAATCGTCGCGCCGCGCCCGAACGTGTTGCAAATCCCCGAGGCCCGCAGGCGAACTTCGGTGGGAAACAATTCCGGGATGTAAATGGCGAAGAGAAGCGCGACGAGGACGTAGATCGGGACGGTCAGGAAGAAACCCACGATCATCAATACGACAGGGTTCTTGATGAAGGGATAAATGCCGCCGACCAGGATCGTGAACAGGGACGCGCCAACGATGGTTGGCTTTCGCCCCCAGGAGTCGGCGGTAAAAGCGCCGATCGCCGATCCAACCGGCGCGCCGAAGGACATGACGAGCGCGTAACCGAACGACGTTGCGATGCTGAGTCCCTCCTGAACGAAGAATGTCGGCAGCCAGGTCACGAAACCGTAAATCAACGTGTTGACGACGATCAGGGTAACGCATCCGACGATCATGCGGTGGAACAGCGCGGGGCTTAACAGAGAAGCAAGGTTTCGCGAATGCGTCGAGGGCGGGGCAAGGACCGGCGGGGGAAGGGGCGCGTGGCCGGCAGAGGCTTCGCGTTCGATGGCTTGCAGAATCGTCTCAGCCTCTTCGTTCCGGCCGACGGTTTCCAACCAACGCGGCGATTCCGGCAGCGCCTTGCGCAAATACCAGACGACGAGCGCGCCCAGCCCTCCGAGCACGAACATGGCGCGCCAGCCAAAGCTTGGGATGATCAGCGTTCCGACAAGTCCGGCGGCCGGCAAGCCAGTCACGACAAAGACGGCCATGGTTCCAAGCCATTTGCCCCGGGCCTGCGGCGGGATGAACTCGGTCAGCGTCGAATATCCAACGACGTTTTCGGCCCCCAGGCCAACTCCGATAATGAAACGCAGCAAAATCAGCGCGCCCATGGAAGGCGCAAAGGCGGCGGCGATGGACGCGAGACCGAAAATCGCGAGATTGGCTTGATAGGTGAAACGCCGGCCGTATTTGTCGCCGAGGAAACCCGTCAGAAACGATCCCAACATCATCCCGAAGAACGTCGCGGAAACGAACTGGGCGTTCTGGCCCATCGTGGAAAACCCGCTCTTGAGCGTCGCGCCCAGAACGGTTGCGACGACGTAGATGTCGAAGCCGTCGAAAAACATTCCGGCTCCGATCAGCCACATAATCCGGCGATGAAACGAAGAAATGGGGAGACGGTCGAGCCGCGCGCCTGCGTTTACCGGCACGGCCAGCCTATTTCTCCTTCGCGAGTGTGGCCATGCTGCCGACCGTCAATGCCTCAACGGCCAGGCGGCAGTTCTGATTAAAGTTGTTTTGCTGGGCCGTCTGAAAAAATTCCTTACAACTCCGGGCGGCATGCGGTTCGAGCTTCAGTATGCGTTCGACAAGGGCATCGGCATCGGCCGCGAGACGTCCGGCCGGACTGACTTGGGAGATGAGGCCGATTTGCTGAGCATACTGCGGGGTGATGGGATCGCCAAAGAGTACGAGGGGAAATGCGAATCGCGGCAGGGCATACTCGCCCAGGTAGGCCATGATGGCCGCTGGGGCCAAGCCAAAACGCATCTCGGGAAATCCCAAGGAAGCGCCCTCAGCGACGTAGACGAAGTCACACACGATCGCGAGCCCGAAGCCGAAGCCAAAGGCGTCGCCCTGAACTTCCGCGACGCTGATCAAGGGCGAGGTTCTCAAGGTGCGCTTCATCTCGATGAGGCGGGCGGATTCGGTGCGGATCGCGCCGACGTCCCGGCCCGCGCGCTCGCGCCCCGTGCAGAAGACCTTGCCGCGCGCTCGAATGCGCAAGACACGCGCGCTGGGCCGGGATGCTTCCGCGCGAAGCTCGGCGAGCATGGCGTCGAACATCGGGCCGGTGATTTCATTGCCGTGCTCGACATTGTCCAGTGTAAATGTCAGGACATCGCCGGCCCGCTCGATTAACAGCCCGGCTAGCGCATTGGAGCGAGAAACCTCGATTGGTTTAGTTGACACGCCTACACGGTATACAAGCGACGCAGGACATGTCAATCACGCGCGCAAACGGCCGAATGGAGGCCATTTTGCCCCAGCGCCTTGAAATTTGGGGGACGCGCAATGTGGAAAGTTTACGGCCAGAGTTGGTTCAGAAGCAGGGCAAGTCTTGCGCCGGCTTTCGCAATCTGCTGTTGAATCACTGGCGCGGCAATATCCTGGTAGGGTTGTTCCAACCGCTCGTTGAGTTTGAGCATGCGGCTGGCGACGTGATTGTCCTCCGCGCATGACTTTATAGGTTGCGGAGTCTCGACGGGGATGGTTGTTGGCAACTTACCGTACGCAATGGTTGCGGCGATTTGATAACTTTCCCAAGCCCATTCATTCACATTCGCGCCGGTCCGTTTCCAGTGAACGATCTCCGGCCGGAAGGTTTGATCCAGTTCGGAAGCAAATTGTTCCGCGGTTTTCCCCGCCATAATTCCGGCAAGGATGTTGACGTCCCAAACGCCGTGCAGGTTTGGCGCGTAGCTCTCCGTTTCCGGATTTTTCAATTTGGGGAGGGCGTCGAAATAGGCCACGGGCACGCAATTTCCGCCCTGGTCATTGTTCGTCGTGGCATGGAGAGGCTGGTGCAAGTCGCCCACAAAGTGGATGAGGAAACGCAGAGCGTCGCCTTTTTGTCGCGCATCGGCGCCGGGCGCGCGCAGGATGGCGATCTGTGCGGCGATGGCCTGTGTCACGCAACTTCCCGGTGGCGCGCAAAACTTCGCCAATTCCTGGTCTGCTGCGCCGGGCAGAATGTCGATGTAGTGCCAGGGCGCGGTTTCAGGCCGGAGAGTTCGAATATCGTCGGCCCAGGTGGAAGCGTCCGCCATCGCATCGTCTCCGCCATCCTTGCAGTAGCGGCTGAGGCTGGAATCGATGGGAGCGTCGTGCAAAATCTGTTTGACCGTTACAAGCGCGTGCGGCGTGAGGTTTCGTTCCGCAAGCAGAGCAATCACCTGGTGGCCTTCGCACCCCCAAGCCCATGCCGCGGAAGGCGCGCACAAGAAAATCATCGCAGTTACAAAAGCGAAAACTGCGATGAATCGTCCGCGGCGAATCGCTCCACGCAGCCCATGCGACACAGCGGACGCGCGTGCTCGCGCAGCGCCGTTCACTTATCGTCTTTCTCTTTGAGATTCAGCGAGGTGGAATTGATGCAGTAGCGAAGGCCGGTGGGGCGCGGACCGTCGGGGAATACATGGCCGAGGTGGGCGTCACACCGGCTGCAGAGCACCTCGTCGCGCGCCATCCCGTGGCTCGTGTCTCGATCCACTTCGACCTTTGTTTCGTCGATCGGCGCCCAGAAGCTGGGCCACCCGGAACCGGAATGATATTTCGTCTCCGAACTAAATAAGGGCTGGCCGCAACACACGCAGGCATACGTTCCCGGCGTCTCCGAATCTTCGTACTCCCCTGTGCCCGGAGGTTCTGTGCCCTTGCGCCGGGCCACATGGTATTGCTCGGGTGTCAGGATCTGCCGCCACTCCGCTTCCGTCTTTCGAACTTTTTCGCTCATTTCCGGCCTCACCACGAACATCTTAGCATCTAGAGATAAGGAGATGAAATGACGCGCAAACGCTTGCGGCGGACTGCAACTACAGGCCTTCTAAGTAAGAGGGAAGAAATCACTTGCCTTCGACCCGGAACAAAAGTCAAAATCGCGGCGTGCGCGGGTGGCGCAAAATCTCCATGGCAATCCACAGCGAGAGGGTAGGGGGATGACACAAGCAGCAAAAGGGTTTACCTTGCGCGCGGCGCTTGCGGGCGCAGGGATCGTCGTGGCGTTTGCCGCGCATGCTCTTCTTGCGGGGCAGGCGCAAACCGGAATGGGCAAGCAGCCTGTTGCGATGGAGCCTGTGCCGGCATTGACCCCTTATGTGGAAGTTCATACGCATTTTGATGAGCACGACGCCGGCGGCACCATCCAGGCCGCGCTTGCGGCTCTGGGCCGCCAGAACGCCGCGAAGATTTTCTTGCAAATGCCTCCGGACACTTTCGACCACCCCGGGCACTATGACGCGGAGATTATCCTGGCCGCTGCGAAGAAGTACCCGGCGAAGCTGGCGGTGCTCGGGGGCGGCGGCGATCTGAATGGCATGATTCATCAATCCGTGGTGTCGGGCGATGCGGGTCCGGAGGTGCAAAAGAAATTCAAAGCCCGCGCGGAAGAACTCCTTCGCGAAGGCGTCATCGGTTTCGGCGAAATGGCGGCCGAGCATTTCGATGGCCTCACGCCGTACCAATACGCCCCTGCGGACCACCCGCTCTTCTTATTGCTCGCGGATATCGCCGCGCAACATGGCGTCCCCATTGACTTGCACATGGAGGCTGTGCCGGAAGCGATGCCGCTCCCCTCCGATCTGAAGTCGCCGCCGAATGCGCCGCGGCTGCATGAAAATATCGCGGCCTTCGAGCGGCTGCTGTCGCACAATCCGCGCGCGAACATCATCTGGGCCCACGCCGGTTCGGATTCCACGGGGTATCGAACACCCGATCTTTGTCGCCGGCTGTTTCTCGCGCATCCCAATCTGTACATGGAAATCAAAGCGGACTCTCAAAATCCCGGCAAGAACTATCCGCTTGCTGACGGCAAGATCAAACCGGAATGGCTCAAGCTCTTCATGGACTTTTCCGACCGGTTCATTATCGGCAGCGACCAGCACTACCCGGAACCGCAGGGCTCCGAGCAGCGTTGGCAAACGACGGTGCTCCTTTTCAATCAGCTTCCGAGCGATGTGCGGAAGAAGATTGGAACGGAAAATGTTCTTCATATCTTTTCCGGAAAATCCGCCGCAGCCTCTGCAAACGCGGCAAAGAATTGAAGACCAATTATTCGCATGCCCCAGGAGGGGAACTTGTATGAAACGGCGTGACCTATTCAAGAATTCTCTGGCAATGTCCGCATTGGCGTTGGGCCGAGGACGTGTTTACTCCTCGCCGAGTCCCGCTACGGAATTTCCGAAAGCGCCGGGGCTCACCAAGTACGTGGCCGAATTTATCGTCAACAGCAAGTATGAGGACATTCCGGCAGACGTGCTGGATTTAGGCAAGAAGTCCATTTTGGACGGCTTTGGCTTGGCGCTCGCCGGCTCCGCGTCCACCATGGGGCCGCTGGTGCGGCAATATGTGGAATCGCTCGGGCCGGGCGGCGTGAAAGCCAGCGTCATAGGCACAGGAATGAAGGCGCACACTCGTTTCGCGGCGTTCGCCAACGGAGTTTCCATCCACGCCGACGATTTCGACGACACGCAGCTTGCGGCAGCGAAGGACCGCATCTATGGACTGCTCACGCATCCCTCGGTGGGAGTGCTTCCCCCCGCATTCGCGATGTGTGAACTGGGACGGCGCACAGGGAAAGACCTGATGCTGGCCTATCACGTGGGCGTGGAAGTCGAGTGCAAGATTGCCGAGGCCATTTCGCCGCGGCATTACGACGAAGGCTTCCATACCACCGGCACGTGCGGAACGTTTGGCAGTGTCACGGCTTGCGCGAAGCTGAAGGGCCTCAACGAAATGCAGACGAGATACGCCTTTGGCATCGCCGCGACGGAAGGAGGAGGCTTCCGCAATAATTTTGGCTCCATGACGAAGCCCTTCCAAGCCGGGCATGCCGCGGAAAATGGGACTGTGGCGGCTGATCTCGCGGCCCTCGGATGGACAGCCTCGGACAATATCCTGGAAGCGCCGCTCGGATTCTTCCAGGCCGAGGGTGGAGGGTTCGATCCTGACGCGATCGTGGGGCGTCTCGGGAAACCCTGGGCGCTGGCTTCGCCAGGGGTTTCGATCAAGCCGCATCCCTCGGGATCGTTGTCGCATCCGGCCATGGGCGAAATGCTGCGCCTGATCCACGAGAACGACATCAAGCCCGCAGATGTCGAGAAAGTGGATCTGGGAGCAAACCATGCCATGCTGACGTCGCTGCTGCACCATCGTCCGACCACGGGCTTGCAGGGAAAATTCAGCATGGAATATTGCTTGAGCATCCTGCTGTTGGACCGAAAAGCGGGCCTGAAAGAATATCAGGACGCCTCCGTACAACGCGCCGATGTGCAAGAGATGATCAAGCGCGTGAACTTCTACATTGATCCGGAGGCCGAGCAGGCCGGACTCGACAAGATGACCAGCATCCTCCGAATCCATCTGAAGAACGGCAAGGTTCTTTCAGGCCGCGCCGAATTTGCCAAGGGGAGTCCGGCAAATCCCATGAGCTACGAGGAAGTGGCCGACAAGTTCAGGGGTTGCGCTGAATTTGCGAAGTGGCCTGCCGCCAAGACCCAGTCCGTCATCGAATCCGTGAAATCGCTCGAAACTGTATCTGACGTCAGCAAACTCGCGGCGGCGCTGACGGCTTGAAGTCTGCCCGGGTCGCATCCGGGCAGCGTCTCCACCCTTACCTGCGCTCGGGCCGGCGTCGAGTGTCCTGAGTGACATAGAATCTGCGCCACAAGCGGAGTGTGTTGGCGATCCGTGCCTAAGTAACTTGTTCCATGTTGGGAGGATAGATGGTGCCAGGTCCTGAGCGCGATGCGGGGCGTGAAACTGCGCACGATTCCGCGGCCGGTTTTGCGCGGCTAGGCATGGCGCTGGCCGATTGGTCGCAGCGATGGTTCCCAGACGCATTCGTTTTCGCGCTGGCGGGCCTGATTGTCGTTTTCGTGGCCGGCTCACTGGTGGGCGTGGCGATGCGGGACCTCGTCAAATATTTCGGCGATGGTTTTTGGAGCCTCATTCCGTTCACGATGCAGATGGCGATCATCATTATCGGAGGCTATGTTGTCGCCACTTCTCCCCCAATTCACAGATTGATTCGCTGGCTTGCAAGCTTGCCCAGCACCCCCCGCGCCGCGATAGCCTTCGTGGCCTTTTTCTCGATGGCGACGGCCCTGTTGAGCTGGGGCCTTAGTCTGATTTTCAGCGGAGTCCTGGTGCGGGAAATCGTGAGGAACGTGCGCGGAATCGACTATCGCGCCATTGGAGCGGCCGCATATTTAGGCACCGGCAGCGTGTGGGCTCTCGGCCTGTCATCGTCGGCGGCGCTTGTCATGGCCACTCCATCCGCGATGCCTGTGGCGCTGCTCAAAATCAGCGGCGTGATTCCTCTCAGCCAGACGATCTATACCTGGCAGAGCCTCGCAACGGCCGCTATCCTCATGTTGGGTGGCGTGGTCGTGGCTTACCTGTCCGCGCCGCCCAGCTCGACGAAGACTGCCGAATCGTTCGGCATTACCACAGGACTCGAAGTGCAGAAACTGGAGGAGCCCAGCGCTCCGGCCGAGTGGCTGGAATACGCGCCCTTGCTTTCCGTTGTGGTCGGCGCGCTCGGTCTGGCGTACCTGGTTCAAGTCCTGGCGGCGCGAGGTCCGCTCGCCGCGCTGGACCTGAATACATACAATCTTCTGTTCCTGATGCTGGGACTGCTGCTGCACTGGAGGCCTCGTTCCTTTATTCGAGCGGTTAACAATGCGGTGCCGGCCACGGCTGGCGTTTTGATCCAATTTCCGTTCTACGGAGGAATCTTCGGCATTATCACGTTGTCGCCGATCTCCAGGGAACTGGCCCACTTTTTTGTGAGTTTCTCGTCTACGAACACTTACCCAATTCTTGTTTCCATTTATTCGGCCATCCTGGGGATGTTTGTGCCCTCCGGTGGCAGCAAATGGATTATTGAAGCGCCGTACGTATTGCAGGCGGCCAGGGATCTTCACGTCAACCTCGGCTGGGTGGTGCAGATCTACAACACGTCGGAGGCCTTGCCGAATCTGATCAACCCGTTCTGGATGCTTCCGTTGCTGGGGCTTCTGAAAGTGCGAGCGAGGGACTTGATTGGCTATGGGCTGGTCTACTTCTTCGTCAACTCTGTGTTGGTCCTGTTTTTTATGTGGTTTTTTGCGCGGACCTTCCCCTATGTCGCCCCCGCCATCCCCTAGCGCCGGCATCAATAGCAATTCATGCCGGCGTTGTCACAGGCTAATCTGAGGCCCGCGTTGTGCATGGCGGCGTGTGTGTGTTCGGAGAAAGAAAAGGACTGAGGCAGTGTCCAGACATAGCGCCAATACCATTTGCGTGTTGGGCCGTGATGGCGAAGATAATGCGCCGCAACAGCTTCCACGCCGATCTCGATGAGCCCCGCGACGATATATTTGTGCGCATCCGGGTGACGCCCGACGACCAGTCTCGAAAGGCCCACTTCTTCGCATGACGGGCAGCGGTGAAAAGTATTAAGACTCGTCTTCGCGTCGGCAGTCGCGGCCCCGATTTGCGCAAGTGTCAGCAACGTCCACTTCGGATCGCGAAAGGTCGCCAATTCTCGAGCGGTCGCCCTTGTTTCAGCGGCCAATCCGCGAGAAACCGCCGCAAATAGGTTGCGCTCTCTTGCTGCCGGCTGGATGCTGGTGAAATCCTGAGCATGGACGCGGACTGTGACCAGCAGTGCCACCACCAAAAATGGAGTCTTGCCCACGAAACCTTCGGAGTGAGCCACACCCGGAGATGGATTAGTTATGTCCGCCCGCATACACGGGTGTGACACATACGAGTTATCGTCACTTTGAAGAGAAACAATTAGTCTGTTTGGTGGGTCTAATCCGAACTGGCAGAGGCAGGCGTGCCGGAGTGGAACAATCCCTAGAACCCAAACAATGGCTGGTTCCTGGAGTGACCGGCAAAATCGAGTTGAGAGTTAGACCTAGATTTCCAATTTGAACTTTCCTTACGAACCTTCGGATGTTCGTCGGCATCTGTATTCATGCGAGTTTGGACGCGGTGAGGACGGCTTGGAGGTGCATACCCAGTGGGTGAGAAACAAAATCAGCCTTTTCAGCTCTCTTTCAAAGCTTCTTTGAAGGTCGATTTCCAAGAGTCGCGTGTCACTTCGGACGGTGGCCTGGTTCTCGTACGGGAATTGGATGAGCGGTTGGGACTCAGCGAACTTATCGAACAACACTTGCGGACCCGGCAGGTCACATTATTGTGACACAGGTCATATCGTTGTGTGATGTACATCACTGCATATTTCTGGAAGAAGAACAGAGTGCTGTAATTCGGGCCGAGAGGGTAGGTAGGCAATGGGCAGGGGGCCACGGCTAAGTCTGAGTTCGCCCGCGAGACTTTGGACCAGCCGTGATGCCTGCCGATTGTGTTCCGCCCATCACCACAAGGAGTGAATATGTCTTCCAAATCATTGCAATGCGTCAGCTGGTTCGTGGTCCTATTTGCCGCCACGGTGGTCCAGACCCAGGATCTGCACATCAAGAAAAACGTCTCCGTCGGAGGGAACTTCGTCTCCACCACTGAGACTTCCATCAAAGGCGCTCGCGAGCGCAGTGTGAATCAAGGACCCAACGGAAGCACCATCACCCTCAGGCAATGCGACCTCAAGCGCACTCTGACTCTGAACGAGCAGGCCCAGACCTACCTGGTATCCAACGATCCCCAAGACGAGAACGCGGCCAGGGCGGCGGCACTGGCGACCGGTGCGCCGGCAGCTGAGGTCTCCGGGGGGAAGATTACCGTAACCACCACGGTCACCGACACCGGCGAGCGCAAGCTGATGTACGGCTATCAGGCGCGGCACCTCAAAGCCAAAGTCGTCCAGGAGCCTTCGCCGGACGCCTGCACGCAGGTCCGCCAGTCGTTTGACATTGACGGCTGGTTCGCCGACATCTCCAAAGAGCAAACTTCCTGCTCGGTGTTAGGTCCCCCCGTTCAAGTGGGCACGGGTTGCCGTGACACGGTGATCTCCCGCCGAGTTGGCAGTGGCAAGCTCGGCTATCCCCTGGCAGAGAACATCACCATGCCGACGCCGGATGGCGGTACGACCACGGTGAGCATCCAGGTCTCGGAATTGACAAAACAGGAACTCCCGGCCGAGTTGTTCGACGTGCCTGCGGGGTACCGGCAGGTCAGCTCGCTCGCCGAACTGAACGGCGCATCACTAGCACCGCAGCAGGCGGCAGGTACGCCCATGCCGCAGGGAGCGGCAGGCAATGTCCCAGACCAGCGGGCAGCGGCCCAACAGATGATGAACAACCCGAACCCCGGCGCGCGTGCCGCCGCCGGACAGCAATCGGTGTGGCAGGCGGTGAATCAGTATGGAATCCCGCATGGCAATACGCCGATGAACGCACCGACGGGAGGGATGGCTCCGATGACGGGGATGCCCGGCATGGGTGCTCCCCAGACGGGCAGCACATCGGTGGCTGCGCCACAAGCACTCGGGCCAAAAGCGCCGGGAAAGATCCGCATAGGTGTGGCGTCACCGGACGCGCAAGTCGGCCAGGGCAACAACGCGGGAGCGGACTACAGCACGCCCATCCGCAATGCCGTGGTCGCGCTGATGAGCGGACCCGCGGTCGAGATCGCCGCGTTGGACTCCCGCGTGCCCGTGCAGCTCCAAGCCGAAGCCCAGCAAAAACAGTGCGACTTCATTCTTTATTCGAGCGTAGCCGTGAAACACAGCTCTGGGGGCGGATTTGGCAAACTCATGAAGATGGCCGGACCCCTTGCCAGTGTGGCTCCTATGGCAGGGATGGGCGGCGGCATGGGCGGAGCCGCGGCCGCTCAGGCTGCCGGGGCTGCGGCGTCGGCGGCCGCCATGTCAGCGCAGCAGCAGGCCATGAACCAGCTCGCGGGCTTCAACGGCCAAATCAAGTCGAAGGACGACGTCAACGTGCAGTACCAGCTCGTCCCTACAGGAGGATCTTCGCCGCGGCTGCAGAACGCTCTGAACGCTAAGGCGAAGTCGGATGGTGAAGACGTGCTGACACCGCTCCTGCAGCAAACCGCGACCACCGTGCTGACTGAAGTCACCAAGAAGTAGCAGAAACGCAGACAGGGAATGGGAGAACCAAGATAGGTCACTCCCTCCCCTAAATTTTGCCCGCGTAGCAATTGGAGCTGGATGCCAGCCGGTCGGACGCCAGCGCGAGGGGGTGGAGAGAGGTTTGCCATGAAAGCGCACACCAAGACGATCGCCGTCATTGCCGCGATTCTGCTAACCCTGGCTGTCGCGACGGGTCTGAAACTTAAGTCCTTGCTCGGCAAGCCGGCACCGTCAACACAAGCCACGAACCCGTTTGGCCCTTTATTCCAGACCGGCTCGGCCAGCCCAAACTTCAACCCTGTCGGCGTGGACCAGGTGGCGGTTTATAAGCTGATGAGCCAGTATCGACTGGACATCCGTTCGGCAACCTATATCGCCCAGGCGAAGATCCAGCTGATCAGTGAAACCAGCAGATCTGTGCATTACATCTTGACCTTTCCTGATAAGGTGACCAGCGACGAAACTATCACCATTACCCCCGGTCAGCGATACACCCCAACTCCAGCCGAATTACAAAGACCAAACCGAACCGGACTACAGATCTTCAACCCAAAGTTGTCGGTCAAAAAGACGGGTCCGGATGAAACACGATTCACGCTCCAATACTATGCGCCTCAAAGCGCCCTGCCCGCGGACCTCCAACAAAGAATCCAGGAGCCCTCGCCGAGTTCTCGATCTTCCGGCGCAGATTTTTTTACTCTTGTACCTTCCGCATGGGCCCAAGAAAGCGGGGACAACGGAGCCGGATCGGCGTTTTGGAATGTGGCCGAGATCGTGAAAAGTATGGGAGTCAAGGGTCTTGAACACGCAGAATTAGAAAAATCTGCCAAGGTCATGGACAACCTCTTGACGGTGAAGGACGTAATCAAGGGCTATGGGGAGATCTCGGGATGGCTTGGGGAGATTAGTGAACTTCAGGATTGCGCCAAACATCCAACCAATCCTCTCACAACCAAAGCAGCCCAGGGCGCTGACTATCAGCAACAGGTGATGGGTGGTCTAGATGATGCTTCCTGGGATATCCAGATGACCGCCTTTCCCAAGGTTGCAAACATCACGGCAGGAGCCCTGACGCAATTCCTTCCATTCGGTTCGGGAGTGCTTATTTCACCCATTACAGGCGCGAACGATGAAGCTATTGACGAAATTGCAGAACAGCGCATCGCCGACGCCAAGAAGTCTGTAACGCCTTGCGACCACACACCGATGACGGCGGGACAGTTCCGGCCGATGAAGGGAACTGTAGAGTACTTGTACAACAAGGCGACCAGCTCAAAGGGCGGCACGTCGGAGGAAACACGAAAGGCGACGGGGGACTTTGTTCTAAACCCCGCCCCGAATGGTATGGGTTTCTTGGGTGGAAACGGTACGGGTAATCTTAAAATAGAGTCGAAATATACGTCCGTCAACTGCAACGGCAAGGGGCAACAGACGCTCACAGGAGCGCTGCAAGTGACGGCGGAAGGTGGAGGCACTCCCGCCGCGGGAGTGCTCAAGTTAAGCCTTGGCGGCGATCTCTTGACCGGCGACGCCACTGGCAGCGCAACGTGTGGACAACCCACCACAAGCTCGCACTGGGAGAATGGTGCCTTCGGCGGCGTGACCTGCGAATTCAGTAACGTGGATCTCGTCCATGGCGGGACGTATTCCGCTTTTCAAAATGGGGAGCCCCACGGGACCTGCAAGGTCGAAATTGCCCCACAGTAATCTAGCCCGGCTTCGCGTGCCACCGAGCGCGACAATGTGGAATAGCCTTGCCATGGCACGGCCCCCGGAGAACTTCGAAGCGTTCGTGATTCCTGGACCTATTCGTAAACTATTTTGCAGCTCGGTGAGCCAACTTGCCGGGTTTGTTCCGCTGAAATGGCCTAATCTCCACTCATGAACTGGCGATGGAACATTCAAAGAAGATTGTAATGTGATACGTGCGGGAAGTCGCCGAGATCCTCCGCAAAGATGCGGGGCGGACCGCCTTCAACACGCTATCGAGGTACGATCAGAAAATTCAAGTTGGTGCGCCCTCTTCCCACCTACAAAGTCATTCGATTCGGGAATACGAAATAGAAGAGCAGGCCAATCAGGATCAGATAACCGAGGACGATGAGGGTCCAACCCATATTGTGCCGAATCACCTGGCCCTCGCTCCGCACCAATTTGCTGGTCGAAACGCCAACGCTCGCGGTCTGGGGCGCGATGGGCTTTCCCACCTCGGCCCCGACTGAGTTGAACGAAGGCAACATCAGGACAGGCAGATGCAGCAGCCTTCCGGTCATTGCTTGCACTGGTCCAAACATGGCATTCGTGGCCGCATTACTGCCGGAGAGAGCGACGCCGATCCATCCAAGGATGGGCGCCAGGACAACAAAAAATACGCCGATTTTCGAGAGTCCATAAGCGAGCGAGTTTGCCATTCCCGTGTAAACGAAGATGTAGGCGAGGGCAAAAATGAAAACAGCGACCAGTAGCGCGCCCCACATCTGGTGAAACGTGCGGGAGAATACCTGCTTCAGCGTTTGCAGACTCGGCCGCAGGATGGCCACGATGACCAGCCAGGCAGCCAGGGTGGAAGTGCCGCCGCTGAGTGGAGCAAAGTTAAAGGTCGAGGAGATCGGACTGTGCGTCACCGAAGATTGCGCGGCCACCGACAGCTTGAGCCAACTGATCGCCGGCAGGTGCGACCACGGACCGGTCCACGCCACTACAACGCCGATGAGGACCAGGTAAGGCATCCAGGCTATAAGCGCCTCCCGCACCGACGTCAATTCCGCGGAATTCGGGGCCGTGACAGGAGCCGATTCCAGAGCCGCGCCACCGAATCCGCGGATCGTCTTCGGGCGCCACACCTTCACGAATAAAAAGAGTATCCAGAAAGAAACCATCGCTCCGCTGAGGTCAGGTAGGTAGGGCCCCAGGTAATGCGCGACCGGCCATTGGCCCGCAATGTAGGAAAGCGAGCCGACAATGGCTAATGGCCAAGCCTCCACGACTCCTTGCCAGCCGCTTACCAGGTAGATCAGCACCCAGGGCGGCAGCAAGGCAAGGACGGCGACAATGTCACCGATCGAACCGGATAGCGCCAGCAAGGGAAGTCCCGTTACTGCCGCCAGGCCCAGGATAGGAGCGCCCAGTGCGCCGTACGAAACCGGCGCGTTATTCGCCAGCGCTGCAACGCGTATGGCATCCAGATCGGCAATTCCCAGGCCGACCAGGATGGGCACTACGATGGCCCAGGGAACACCAAAGCCGACAAGCCCTTCCAGCAATGCGCCAAAGGCCCATGCCAGCATAATGGTTTGTATTCGAATGTCGGCGGTGGCGTGGTGGATCAGCCATTTCTTGAATCGTTCGAAATTGCCGGTGAGCACCAACGTGTTAAAAATAGTGATGCCCCAGAACGTAATCCAATTGATCACCCAGAACCCGGTCAGGCCACCGTATAGATAGGACCTCAATGTGCTGGCAAGGGGCGCGTGCCACACCAGGACACCCAAGGGGATCGTGATTGCTCCCGCAAGGATGGTGGCGAGCCATGCCGTCATTCGAACAACGGCGAGCATGAAAAGCAACGCAACCAGCGGCACCAAAGCAATGAGTACCGTGAGCCAAAGATTTCCAGCCGGGTCGAGAACCTGTTCAAACATCGCACGTTTCCTTTCGCAGAAGACACATTGTTCCCACATGGCCGGGTTTCTAAGTCCCGGCGCAAAACAGAGTCTGACCTGCCGGTTGCGCACGGCCTCGTGATCTTAGTAAAGAAGCCGGGCAAAGAGATAGCACATTTTGGTTGTGCGTCAACCGAGAAATGCAATCTCGCGGTTCATTCCAACCGGTAGCGCCGGCATCTTGCTTGTCCTGACGCAGGAAGGGCCGGCGGTTTTGGAGTTCCAGGAGAGCGAGAAGCCGACGTCCTTATAGACGGCGCTACCGAAACCATCGCATCGATGCAATGGAACTTTCGGGGAATTGAGCCACTACCGCAGGGCCGTTTTGCTTGACGCGCATCCCTGGGCTCTTGTATAGTGTGTCTCGTTATGAAGCTTTCCGCGCGACATCACGGCCACCATGCTCATCACGATGTACGACCGTGCCCGCGGAGGCTTGAGTAGCGCGCTTAAATTCGCACTCATCGGCCCGCTGGCGCGGTAAGCGCCAGCGGGCTTTTTATTTTGGAGGAAAGATGGATCTGGACTTCACAAAAATGGATGGTTTGCTTCCCACCATCATTCAAGATGCGAAATCGGGCGAAGTCCTCATGCTGGGCTTCATGAACGCGGAGGCCTATGCCGCGACGCAGGCCAGCGGCTAAGTGACGTTCTTCAGCCGCTCGCGCAATAAGCTGTGGCGCAAGGGGGAACAGAGCGGCCACGTCCTTCGGGTCCGCGAAATGCGTGTGGACTGCGACGTGGACACGCTGTTGATTCGCGTCGAGGCCCTGGGGCCGGGTGTTTGCCACGAGGGCTATCGCTCCTGTTTTTTCAGGCGGCTTTCCGCCGGTGGCGGGGCCGAGGTCGTTGACGAACGCACATTCGATCCCGGCGCAGTGTATGGAAAGGATGCGCGCTGATGAGCACACTTCGCCTCGGCATTCCGAAAGGGAGTTTGCAGGACGCGACCGTGCAGTTATTCGCCAAGGCCGGCTGGCGCATTTCGATCAGCTCGCGCAGCTACTTCCCCGGAATCGATGATCCGGAAATTGAGTGCATGCTGGTGCGCGCGCAGGAAATGGCGCGCTACGTCGAAACAGGCGCTCTCGACGCGGGGATCACTGGCCGCGACTGGGTCTGCGAGACGGGCGCCGACGTCGCCGAAATTGGAGAACTTCTCTATTCCAAGCAGAGTCTCGCTCCGGTGCGCTGGGTTCTCGCTGTGCCGGAGGACGGACCGATTCAATCGGTGAAAGACCTGGAAGGGAAGGTCATTGCCACCGAAGTCGTGAATCTCACGAAGAAATATCTTGCGCGGCACGGCGTGAACGCGCGTGTGGAATTTTCCTGGGGCGCGACCGAGGTGAAAGTCCCGCAGCTCGCGGACGCCATCGTGGAAGTGACGGAGACCGGATCGTCGTTGCGCGCGAACCGGTTGCGCATCGTTGATACGGTCCTCGAATCGCGCACCGTGTTCATCGCGCATCACGGTTCTTTTGCCAATTCCTGGAAGCGGGAGAAAATCTCCAACCTTGTCCTCCTGTTGTCCGGAGCTATCGCCGCGTACACCAAGGTGGGCATTATGCTCAACGTGCGCAAGGAGCAGCTTGCCGCGGTCCTGGGCGCTCTTCCCGCGCTGAAGAATCCGACGGTATCCACGTTGAGCGATCCGGACTGGATTGCGGTGAATACGATTGTGGACGAAAACATCGTGCGCACCATCATCCCGCGCTTGAAAGCGGCCGGCGCGCAGGGGATCGTCGAATATCCGCTGAACAAAATTGTGCTCTGAGGCCTGATGCAGCAATGATGCGTATCCTAAAACTCACCCACACGGTTGCCGCAAGGTTCTTTGCCCGGCGCAGCTCGCACGATGCCGCCGCCGAGCAAGTGGCGTCGCGCATTCTCGCCGACGTTCGCCGGAATGGCGATGCGGCGCTGTTTCGCTGGGCGCGCCGTCTCGATGGGCTTCGGCTAACGCGCGATACGATCTGGATCAGCCGCGCGGAACTGCGCGCCGCTCGCCGCGATGTCCCGCGCGATCTTCTTCGTGCGATCGAACATGCCGCGCGGAATATCCGCCGCGTCGCCGAACAGCAACGCCCTCGTTCCTGGACGATTACGGTTGAGCCGGGTGTGCGCGTTGGGCAGCGCGTGTCTCCCCTTGGGACCATCGGGTGTTACATTCCCGGCGGCCGCTTTTCGCTTTTCTCGACGTTGCTGATGACGGCGATCCCCGCGCAGGTGGCCGGCGTCCGGCGCATCGTGGTGGCCTGCCCAAAGCCCAGTCCCGCGTTGTTCGCAGCCGCGGAGATTCTCGGCGTCAAGGAAATTGCGCGGATCGGCGGAGCGCAGGCGATCGGCGCGTTTGCCTATGGCACGCAATCCATCCCGCGCGTGGACAAGATTTGCGGCCCTGGAAATCGCTACGTTACGGCCGCCAAGCGCATCGTCTCCAACGACTGCGCGATTGACATGCCCGCGGGTCCCACCGAGGTGCTGATTCTCGCGACCGGCGGGAAACCGGAATTCATCGCCGCGGATTTGCTCGCGCAGGCCGAGCACGACCCGGAGGCTGTCGCGCTTCTGGTTACGACGTCGGCGCGTCTGGCCGGCGATGTGGCGGCGGAAGCCGCCCACCAGCTTCGCGGCTTGCCAAAGACGAATCCGGCGTGGAAATCGCTGTCGTCGGCGAGCGTAATTCTTGTCGCGCCCTCGCTGGAGTCTGCGATTCGTTTCGCCAACCGCGTTGCCCCGGAACATTTGAGCATTCCATTCGCGGAGAGAACGTTGGTGAAAAGACTATCCGAGGCCGGCAGCGTGTTCCTGGGGCCCTGGAGCGCGCAACCTATAGGCGATTACGCCAGCGGCACCAATCACGTGTTGCCGACTTCCGGCTGGGCGCGAGCGCGGGGCGGATTGAGCGTTTCGGATTTCGTGAAGTGTTCCAGCACGCAGCGGATTTCCCGCGCCGGCCTCAAGCGTCTCGCGCCGGTGGTATCCGCCATGGCGCGGGCCGAGGGTCTTGAGGCGCACGCGCGAGCCGTCGAGATGCGCCGATGAAAAAAATAAAGATGCCGAAAATCCCGGTTCGCCGTGCGGTGCTCGCGATGGCGCCGTATGGCGCCCCGGAAGAAGGCCGCGCCGGAAAGCTGCGTCTCGATTTTAATGAGAACACGGTGGGATGTTCTCCCACGGTGCTGCGAGCGCTCTCCCGCATGACGGCGGAGCAGATGGCGATCTATCCCGAATATCAGGCCACGACGCGGCGCCTGGCTCGCTTCTTCCGTGTCCGGCCGGAGGAAATGCACCTGACGAACGGCATTGACGATGCCTTGCACCTGATCGCGGACACTTTTATCGAGGACGGCGACTCGGTCCTGGTGGTTGAGCCTACGTTCGACATGTATCGCTTCTTCGCCGAACTGGCGGGCGCGCGCGTCATCGCGTTGCGCTACGACGAACAGATGAACTTTCCCGTCGCGGACGTTGTGCGCGAACTTCGCCGTTCACCGCGCCGTTGTCCGCGCGTGCTGTATATCGCGAATCCGAACAACCCTACCGGCACGTTGGTTCAGCCGGAAGAGTTGCGCCGGATCTTGCGCGCCGCTTCCCGAACCTTGGTGTTGGTGGATGAAGCCTATTTCGATTTTTCAGGCGTTACGGTGCTTCCGTGGATTCGCCGGTATCCGAATCTTCTGGTGGCGCGCACGTTTTCGAAATCGGCCGGGCTGGCCGCGCTGCGTGTAGGCTGTTTGTTCGCCCGGCCGGAAATTCTCTCCGTGATGCGCCGGGCGTGCACTCCGTACCCGGTGAACACAGCGGCACTGGTGGCGGCGGAGGCTGCGACGCGCGACGCGCGATTCATCCGCAACTACACGCGGGAAGTGTTGCAGAGCCGCGCGCTGCTTGAAAAAGGGCTCGTGCGGCTGGGCGCGCGGATTTATCCGAGCGCCGCAAATTTCATTCTTGCCGATTTCGGTCCTGGAGCGCATCGCCTGGTGCGCGCCCTCGATCGGAAGGGCATCCTGGTGCGTGAGAGGAAAGATTTTCCGCGAGAAGGTTTCGTGCGCATCAGCGCCGGCACTCGGGCGGACACCCGCCGCGTGCTGCGCGCCATCGAGGAGACGCTGTGAAGCTTTCGCCGAAGCTTGTGATCTTTGACGTCGACGGAGTCCTGGTCGATGTGCGTGGGTCGTTTCACCGGTCGATCATTGACACAATCTACTTCTTCACGGAGCGGCGCGTCACGTTTGCGGAAATCCACCAGTGGAAGAACCGCTCCGGCTACAACGACGACTGGCGCCTCACGACTGATTGGATCGCCTCGCTGGGCCGTGAAGTGCCCTACGCCAAGGTCAAGGCCCGTTTCCAGAAGTTTTATTGGGGCGGGAAGGGGCAGCCGGGAAACGTGTCGCGCGAAAAGTGGCTTGTGACGCACACGCGTCTGGAGCGGTGGTCGCGCCGCGCGGACCTCGCGTTGTTCACCGGCCGCACGCGCCGCGAATTGCGCCACACGCTCGAAGGCAGTCCGGCGAACGCCCTTTTTCGCCGCGTGATTACCATGGAAGATGTGACAAAGGGCAAACCCGACCCTGAGGGGTTGCGCCTGTTGCTCGGCGGCGCGCCGCCGCGCGAAGCTCTCTACCTGGGCGACAATATTGACGATGCCCTCGCGGCTCAGCGCGCGGGCGTGCCTTTTTTGGGAGTTCTTCCGCGCGGCAGCGAGGCGCACCGATTCCGCGCAGCGAAGCTGCGCGAACTGGGCGCTCTGGCCGTACTGCACAGCGTCAGGGATCTGGAGAAATTCTGGCGATGAGAAAAGCGAAGCTGCGCCGCACCACGACGGAAACCGACATTCTCGTGCGCCTCAACCTCGACGGGCGCGGCCGCGCGAAGATCTCCACGGGAATTCCGTTCCTCGATCACATGCTGACGCTTGTGGCGCGCCACGGCGCGATGGATCTGGAACTCACCGCGCGCGGCGATCTCGAAGTGGACCAGCACCACACCGTCGAAGACGCGGGCATCGTTTTGGGCGAAGCGGTCCGGAAGGCGCTTGGCTCCAAGCGCGGCATCCTGCGCGCCGGATATTTTCTGATGCCGATGGACGAAACGCTCGCGGCGGCGACCATTGACTTCAGCGGCCGGCCGCATCTGGTCTGCAAATGGAAATTCTCGGCAAAGCGCGTCGGCGGCTTGCAGACGGAATTGCTGGAGGATTTCTTTGGCGGCTTCGCGCAGGCCGCGGGAGCGAACGTTCACCTGCGGCTGCTCTACGGCCGCTCATCGCACCATCAGGTGGAAGCCATCTTCAAGGCGTTCGCGCGCGCGTTGCGATTTGCCGCCACGCGCGATCCGCAATTGAAGCGCATTCTTCCCAGCACGAAAGGGCTGTTATGAACATCGCCCTCGTCGAATACGGGGCCGGAAATCTTCCATCGGTCGAGCGCGCACTCGCGCGGCTTGGCGTCGCATCCCGCCGCGCCTCCACGCCGGAAGAGCTCGCGGCGTGCGATGCTTTGATCCTCCCCGGAGTCGGCCATTTCGGCGCGCTGATGCGCTCGCTCAACGAGCGCTCGCTGGTGAAGCCGCTGCGCGATGCGGTGGCCAGCGGTGTGCCGCTGCTCGGAATCTGTTTGGGATTGCAGGCCATGTTCGCGACGAGCGACGAGGCGATGGGCGACGCGGGCTTGGGCCTGTTCCCGCAGAATGTTTCCGCGCTGCCGCCGACCGATCGCCTCCCGCACATGGGGTGGAACCAGCTTCGCCGTGTGCGGCCCAGCGCATTGCTGGAAGGCATACCGGCCGACGCCTATTTTTATTTTGCGCACTCGTATGCGGCGCTCGATGCCGGAGAGGCGGCCGTCGCTTTGTGCGACCACAGCGTTTCGTTCGTCGCCGTACTCGAACAGGGAAACGTCTTCGCCACACAGTTTCACCCGGAAAAGTCGGGACCTGTTGGCGCGCAGGTGCTTTCCAATTTCGTGCGGCGCGCTGGCGAAAAGCGATGAGCCTCGCCCACCGCATCATTCCTTGCCTGGACACCGACGGCGAGCGCGTCGTCAAAGGCGTGCAGTTCGTCAATTTGCGCGATGCCGGAGATCCCGCCGCGCTCGCGGCGCGCTACAACATCGAAGGCGCCGACGAACTCGTCGTGCTCGATATTGCCGCGTCACGGGACCACCGCCCCACATTTCTCGAAACGATTCGCCGCGTCGCGGCCGAGCTGGCGATCCCGCTGACGGCCGGCGGCGGCGTCGCCACGGTCGACGAGGGCCGCGCGATCCTCCGAGCGGGCGCCGATAAGCTCACGGTGAACACGGCCGCGATCCGCAATCCGGAATTGCTCACGGCGCTGGCGGCGGAGTTTGGCTCGCAGGCCGTTGTGCTTGCGATTGACGCCAAGCGCGTCGGCGATCACTGGGAGGCCTTCGTACGCGGCGGGAGCGTGCCCACGGGTTTGGATGCGGTCGCCTGGGCGCGCCGGGGAGTGGAGTGCGGCGCCGGGGAAATTCTGATTACGTCCATGGATCGCGACGGCATGCGTTCGGGATTCGATTGCGCCCTTACAGCGGCGATTTCACGCGTGGTGAACGTTCCGGTGATTGCTTCCGGCGGCGCCGATACGCCGGAAACGTTCCTCGAAGTGTTCCGCGAAGGCCGTGCCGATGCGGCTCTGGCTGCCTCGATTTTTCACGACCGCATTCAGGGGCTTGGCGAACTCAAGCGATATCTCGGCGAACATGGAATTTCGGTTCGCCAGACGGGCTGATCATCTCAACATGATGATTCCTTGCATTGATCTGCAATCCGGGCGCGCGGTCCAGCTCGTGCACGGGCGCGAGCGCCGGCTCGCCGTGGATGACGTTCTCGGCTTGCTCGACCGGTTTGGCGATTATCCGCTGATTCACGTGATAGACCTTGACGCCGCGATGAGGAAGGGAAGCAACGCGGCGCTGGTGCGCCGGCTTTGCGCTGCCGCCAGGAAGCGCAAGATGCGCGTCCGCGTGGGCGGAGGGATCCGCACGGTGGCCCGGGCGGCAATGATTGCGGGCTGGGGAGCGGAGAAGGTCATTGTGGGAAGCGCGGCGTTTCGCAACGGCCGCGTGAACGGCGCGTTCCTGAAGCGTCTGGCGGCGCGAATCGGGCGGCGGCGAATCATCGTGGCGCTCGATACGGAAGGCGGACACATCCTGGTGCGGGGCTGGCGCGAAAAGCTGCGCCTGCGTCCGGAAGAAGTGATCCCGGAGCTGGAAAAATACGCCTCGGAATTTCTCTGCACCTATGTGGATGCGGAAGGCACGATGCGCGGCACAAATCTGGCGTGGTTCCGCGCGCTGCGCCGCGCGACGCGCCGCCCGATCACGGCCGCCGGCGGCATTCGCAGCCGGAGCGAGATCCGCGCCCTGGCACGGCTCCAGATGAACGCCGCGGTCGGCATGGCGCTCTATACCGGAAAACTCTCCTGAAGGCAGTTCACGATTCACCCTTCGCTGGCGCTCAGGGTTCATCCTGAGGGGATTCACCCTGAAGGGCAAGCGAGTCACGATTCACGAAGTATCACGCTGCGGTTTTATTCTCAGGTCCTGCGGGGAGTTGCCAAAAATCGGGATTCGTTTGTGGGAATGCGATGCCGGCTTCGACGGTGCGGGAATGCCGTGTGCCGAGAAAAACGACGCGGCAGTCTTGTTCTTCTTGCGTCAGCCTGTTGGTGAGCAGTAGTGTTTGGCCCTCCGTCACGGGGACGCTGAGCAGCAGTAATGCGCCGTTGGCATTCACGTGCAGCGTGTGCGCCTCTTCGTGGAAAGGTTCTTTGTCCGGCCCGTGCCCGTACACATACACGGAAATATCGAGCGGCCAGCGCCGGCTCCGGCGCCGGTCGGGAGCTTCCGCTACACCCTCGGCGGTCGCGCTCAGGCGCAGTTTTCCTTCCCGAATCAGTTGCGCATGTTTTAGAGCTTCATAGATTCGACTCATATTCTTGCCTGGAAACCATGGCGGGTTTCCGGATAAACACCTAGCAACATACTCCGAACTCAACCGGCCTGGTTCTAACAATCTGGAAGACGATACGAATGGGTAAACCCCTCCATAAACGCCACGTCATTGGTTCCAAGAGGATTTCTATTTCGCCTTGCGCCGCGTGCGGAGAAGCAGCAATCTAGGTGCGGAGAGAAAGTGTTTTTCGATTCCCGTGGCTGCGCCGCCCAAAACTCGGAAGGGAACTGCGGGGACGATCCGCGTCGGCCCGGCGGGATGGTCCTACGCGGATTGGGCGGGGATCGTCTATCCCGCGCGCAGGCCGCGAGGATTCCACGAGGCCGCCTATCTGGCTGAATTTTTCGATACCATCGAAATCAACACGTCGTTCTACCAGCCGCTGCGTCCCGAGCATTGCCGCCAATGGATCGCGCGCGTCTCGGCCAACCCGCGATTTGTGTTTACGGCGAAGCTCTGGCAGAAATTCACGCACGAGCCGGACGCGAATGACGAGGACGAACGCGCCGTCCGCGCTGGATTCGACGTGCTGCGGGATGCCGGAAAACTGGGGGCTGTGCTGCTCCAGTTTCCGTTTTCCTTCCATCGCACGGATGAAAACACGGACTACCTGAAGAAGCTCCTGCAGCGATTCGCGGACTATCCGCTGGTGGTGGAGGTGCGCCACGCCACGTGGAACGACAAAGCTTTCTACGCCATGCTGCACGAGCGAGGCGTCGGATTCTGCAACATCGATCAGCCGGTGATTGGCCGCTCCATGAAGCCCAGCGAGCGCGCTACGGCGCGCGTCGCCTATGTGCGGCTCCACGGCCGCCGCTACGATTCCTGGTTCAGCGATGATCCCGCCATGCCTCCTTCCGAGCGCTACAACTACCTCTACACCGAGCAGGAGCTGGAGCCGTGGGCTGCGCGCATCCAGCATCTGGCCGGAAGCGGCGACTCCACCTTCGTCATCACCAACAATCATTTTGGCGGGAAAGCCATCGTGAATGCGCTGCAATTGATCCGCATGCTGACGGGCGCCAAAGTGAAAGTTCCCGAGCCGCTCCGCCAGCATTACCCCGATCTCGATCGCATCGCCTCCGAGCCTCCCGCGGAGCCGCTGTTGTTCCCGACTGCGTAGCAGACTGCCTGGATGTGCATTGACGCCGCGAGACGGGGAGGAGAAGCAGGTTGTGGGTGACAGGTGGCAGGGCTATTGCTGTGGCGGTTTCTTCTCTGTGCCCTCTGTGGTGAAACTCTTTCCTGCTGCCTGCACGAAGAAAGATTGAACACGGAGTGCACAGAGGACACGGAGCAAGTACGCGATGCATCCGCTGCAATTGTAAAACACGCCATTCCCGTTTAAATCCCAGTTGAAGGCCGCGCTCGACATTCGCCTTTTCTTCGCCTATACTGAAGCCCAATAGAGACGGCCCCCCGCGAGGAGCACGCCCCATTGCCATGGCTTCAGACCCCATCTCGGTTGCGATCACCGTTGCTGCTGTAGGGACACAGCATGCCGTGCCCCTACACGGCGTTACGGCAATGGCCGCGCCGGTGGCCTTGCCTCTGCCGCAAAGAAAACCCTGGACGCTGCCGCCGTCGGGGCTGGCGGTGTTTTACGGGCGACCGGAGACGCCGCGGCTGTTCCACTATTTTTTGCCGCGCCTGTTGGCCGAAGGGAAGCGGGTGCTGTGCCTGGACGGCGCGAACCAGTTTGACCCGCTGTTGATTGCGCGGCTGGCGCGGCAGCGGGGAATCGAGGTGGCGGAGTTCAACCGCCGCATTCGTGTGGCGCGGGCGTTCACCTGTTTTCAGTTGACCGAACTGCTGGTGCGCGTGCCGTGCCTGGTCGAAAAATTCGCCGCCGACGCGCTGGTTGTGACGGCGCTGCCGGACCTCTATTTCGACGAAGACGTGCGGGAGCGCGACGCCGGGGTGGCTTTTCGCCACGCGCTGGACGCGCTGCGGGCGCTGCGCCCGTTGCCGCTGGGCGTGGCGGTGTTTTCGGATGCGACATCGTTTGAGACGCCGCGCCCCGACAAGTCGGGGCCGCGCCGCGCGATGTTCGGACAGCTTGCCGCGCAGGCGACCGAACTCTGGCGATTCGCGCTCGATGAGGAAGACGGAAAGCTGCGGCTGATTGGGGAGAAGGCAGGAAACAGGTTGCAGGTGACAGGTGGTGGGTGACAGGGGCTCTTACCTCTGCGGTTTTCTCTGTGTTATTTGCGCCTTCTGTGTTGAACGCTTTTCAGGATTTAACACGGAGGACACAGAGAGCACAGAGAAGGAGAAGAGAGCGATTCATTTCTTATTACCGCCACAAATTTATTGGCGGGCTCCACGCCCTGGCCTGGCCGGGGCGTTCAGCGTAAAAGTGGAGACCGCACTCGTAATCTATGGGCCGCACGGTTCCTACATTCCGGCAGTTGATCGACGACGCCATCGCGCGCTGGTCGAAATTCCGCCGCGCGCTGCGCCGCGAGGACCAGGAATATTTCGATCGTCTGTTTCGCCGCGTGCGGTCGTACACGCAGGCGGCCACCTATCAAGCGAGTGACAACCCCATGGAGGCGATTCTGCTCTCCATCGCACTCGATCAGGAAAAGAGGCTGGACGCGCTCGAACGCGCCGCGCAGCCGCCGGAATCGGGTGCGGGCTCTACTTGGAGCCCGCCTGAAAAATATCTGGAGAAACTCGATGCGCCTCGAAACACCGATGAAAATCAGCGGCCCGGCACACAGCAGCGGCCGGACAAAGATCAACGGATGGATTCTCGATCTCTACCCGAGCCCGCACGGGATGAAGCTGTGGCTGATCGAGCCGGACCAGACGCGCCACCTGTTGATTGACCGTTTCGCGCCGGTGTTCTACGTCTCGGGGCCGGACGCGGCGCTTGGCCGCCTGCGCGAGGAAGCCGCGCGGCAGCCGCACGCGCTTGCCTGCCGGCCGGCCGAGCGCATGGATTTGTGGGAGCGGCGCGCGCGGCCGGTGCTGGAGATCGAGGTCGCGCATCCGAACGAGTATTCTTCCTGGACGCGCTGGGTGCGCTGCTTCGATCGCTCGCTGCGGCTGTACAACAGCGACCTGATGCTTGCGCCGCTCTACTGCTGGCAGCGCGGCGTTTTTCCGCTGGCGCGCGTTGAAGCCGAGGTTGACGGCGAAGGCCGCGTCCTCGCGCTCGAATGCCGCGACACCGAATGGGCGCTCGACTACGAACTGCCGCCGCTCGAAATCCTGCACGTGCGCCTCGGAGGGTTGCGCCGCGTGGACCCCACGCACGGAACGCAGACCACGCTCGAAGTGGAGGTGGATGGCCGCCAGTTCGAACTCGACGAATCGGGTGAGCCCGCCGCGGTCGCGTTCCAACATCTGCTCGCGCGGCACGATCCCGACCTGATCCTGAGCGACTGGGGCGACGCCACGATCCTGCCGCGCCTGCGCGAACAGGCCGCGCGGCTTCGTCTGACGCTCCCGCTCAATCGCGATCCCGGCGCCGAAGTGCGGCAGAGCCGCGCGCGCAGCTTCATGAGCTACGGCCGCATCCTGTTCAAGAACAGCGCGACCACGCTCTTCGGACGCCTGCATGTGGACACGCACAACTCGTTCATCGCCGATAAATGCGATCTCGCCGGATTGTGGGAACTCGCGCGCGTCACCAAGCTGCCCGTGCAGTATGCCGCGCGCACCTCGACCGGAACCGGCATCTCCTACATGCAGATGGAGCTGGCCTGGCGCGACGGCGTGCTCATCCCCGAGCAGAAAGCCGAGCCGGAAGATCCCAAGACGCCCGACGAGTTGCTCGCCGCCGACCGCGGCGGCCTGGTGTTCACGCCGAAGACCGGCTTCCACGCGAACGTCGCCGAACTTGATTTCGTGAGCGAGTATCCGAGTATTATGGCGCGGTTCAACATTTCGCCCGAGACGATCAACTGCCCGTGCTGTCCCGATGCGCCGCGCGTGCCGGAGCTGGGCTACCGCATCTGCCGCGCGCGGCGCGGCATCACCAGCCGCGTCGTCGAACGGCTCATTGCGAAGCGTTGCGAGTTGAAACTGCGCCTGCGCGAAGCGGCGGCGGAGCAGGCGAAGCAGTACAAGCTCCAGCGCGACGCGCTCAAATGGCTGCTGGTCTGCTGCTTTGGCTATACCGGCTACAAAAACGCGCGTTTCGGCAAAATCGAGGCGCACGAAGCCATCAACGCCGTCGCGCGCGAGACGCTGCTCGTTGCGAAAGAGATGGCCGAGGAGCGCGGCTACGAAATCCTGCACGCGCTGGTGGATTCACTGTACGTGCGGAAAGCGAGAGCGGCGCGTGCCGACTACGAAGCGCTGGCCGAGGAAATTGCCGCGCGCACGCAGCTGCCGCTGGCGATCGAGGCGGTCTACCGCTACGTTGTGTTTTTACCGTCGCGGCAATTTGAGGACGTGCCCGTGCCCAACCGCTTTTTCGCCGTCGCGGAAGATGGCGCGCTCAAGGTGCGCGGCCTCGAATTGCGGCGTCACGACACGCCGCCGCTGGTCGCGCGCATGCAACAGGAAGCCCTCGCGATTCTCGCCGAGGCGCGCGACTTCGCCGGTTACGCCGTGAAGCTCGAAGAGGCCCGGGAAATTCTGCGCGGCTATGAAGCGAGCCTGGCCGAGGGCAACGTCGCCATCGAGGATCTGATTGTGAGCAAGAGGCTCACGCGCGCGCCACGCGAATACCAGAAAGCCAATCTAACCGCCATTGCCGCGCAGCAGTTGTTTGGCAGCGGCGTGCGCCTGCGTCCCGGCCAAACCGTCGAGTACATCATCACCGACGCAGGCAATCGCGTCCCGAACGATCGTGTGCGCGCCTATGCGCTCTGGGATGGCTGGTTCGGATACGACCGCCGAAAATATGCGGAGTTTTTGCGCGACGCCTTCGAGCCACTCGCTCTGGGGCGCATGGCGCAACTCGCCCCCCAAATGCGGAAGGCTCGGCAATAAGGACAGGGCAAAGCGCCTGTCCCTATTCTGCACTGCGGACCAGATATCCAACATTGGGTTTTCGCCGTCTAATACATATGGTTATAGTCGAAGGATTTAAGACGCTGAAACGCGTAGCGCGCATCGTGGGGTTTGCCGTCCTGGCATGCGGTGGTCTCGTTCTGCTAGGCCATTTCTTGCGGCAGCTTCACGTCGTTGTAAACCCGCTGGTCTGGTCGAGCGCGCAGATTATTTCCGCCCTGCTGAACTTCACCATTGCCGCGAATGTTTTGGTGCGCTACCACGGCACAGGCCATCGCGTGTCGCTGCTTCTGGGATTGACGTTTGCGGTCAGCGGGATGATATACCTGGCCGGAATTCCTGAGTTCTACCATCATTTTCTGACGCGCGCGGAGCAATCGCGCGTCCCGCTTTCGTGGATGGCGGGCCAAACGCTCCTCGGGCTGCTTTTTCTAGCTGCCTATGCCATCAATAAACGGCTGCCCTGGCCGCGCGAGCCGAAAAGTAACATCCTCGCAGTACTGGCGATCGTTCTCGCGGCATCTTGTCTGGTTGCGATAGCCTTCTTAGTCTTCCCAAATGAGCCGCCCATCCATCCCTATAGCTTCCTGGCGCGCCCGTGGGAAATACTTCCCGGCGTCATTTTTTTTGCCGCCGCGGTTGTCCTAAAACGTGTGATCAGCAGCGACCGGTTCGCCTTCGATGCCGTGCTGGTTTGGGTGGCAGGTATGAATGCGGCCGGCCACATCATCGCATCGCAATCGGCGCATCTGCTCGATGCGCCCGCGGCAGCCGCGCAACTGGTCAACACCCTCGGCTATATCGTTCTTCTCGGCGCCACATTGTTGGACAACGCGCAACTTTTCCGCCGGGTGCGGACTCTGGCCATTAGCGACAGCCTGACGGGCCTGGCCAATTACCGGCGCCTCGTGGACGTCTTGCAAAGCGAACTGGAAAGATCGGGACGAACCAACCGGTCTTTTTCCATCCTGCTGATGGATCTCGATGGCCTCAAAGTCATCAATGACCGCTATGGTCATTTGGCCGGGAGCCGCGCGCTTTGCCGCGTGGGGGACATCCTCCGCCTGCATTGCCGTTCGATCGACACGGCGGCGCGCTACGGCGGCGACGAATTCGCTCTCGTGCTGCCGGAGACCAGCGACCTGGCCGCACAGCAAGTCGCCGGCCGCATTCGTGATCGCCTGAAGACCGATGAAGAAATTCCGCGGCTGAGTTTGAGCATCGGCATCGCTACGTTTCCGCGATGCGGCAATTCCATTCAACAATTATTAGAGTCCGCGGATCGCGCCCTGTATGCGATGAAGGAGCGTTCAAAGGCTGGAAGAACTCAGCTCACCACGCACTCGTAGTGAATAATTTTGGCATGAGAGCATTTGGGGTTCAGCGGCAGCCGGGCAGGAGGGATAGTGAACCGTAGAGATTTTGTGAAATTCGGCGGTGTGGCCGCCATGGAATTGGGCGCCGCCAGGCTGCGTATGTTGCAGATGCAACCGGGAACACAGTCCCACGCGCCCGCATCGGGTCGGAGATCCCAACACTGTCGGGGCCTGTTCTACTGGAACTGATGCGGAGTTCTAGTGAGAAATGCGGACTATGGTTTATCTTCGACCTTCTTCGACGGCGCTCCAATCTTGATGGTCACGCCGAAGCGCTTGTAGTTCTCATATCGAACCGTCATGCGAATGGGAATGTCGCCGCTGTTGAAATGCAGCACATCATTGGACCGAGTATAGGTCGGGAACCAGTAGTTGCCTTCCACGTTTTCACGAAATGTCTCAAAGCGCGGGAACACGTTTTCCTGGCCCTTTTTTCTGATGTCCGGCACAGCTTTTCCGTCGGTCTTGACGATTTCGAAATCTTTGTCGTCCACCCAGACGCGCCCCTGAAAATATCGCTGATTCTTTTCCAGCGTCTTTGGACCCACGTCGAACACATACGTATTGAGTTCGTCCAACGGCTCGTGGTCCACATACTTGATGTTGTACTTGGGCAATTCGTTGGTCGTAAGGACAAAGGGCTGCACATGTTCCAGGTCGTCCAAATCCTGCTGCGATAGAGAAATGCGCTCGAGAGTTGGCGGAGGCGCATTGGTGACTTTCTCGTAGCGCTTGCCCTCAGGGGTAAACACAATTTCACTGGTCATGCGATATTCGCCGTCTACCCGCCCGCCATAATCCAGCGTCTGGATAATAAACGTTTGCGTGTACGTGTAGTTATCGCGCTCGGTCTTGAATTCGGCTTCCCGCGCCGCGAATCGTTGGATGATTTGATCGATCGGGATAGAAGGCGGTTCCGTGGAAGCGGCGGCGGGGGCGCTCTTCGGCGTCGCAGCCTGCACCGGCGCTGGAGGGGTTGCTTTCGGTTGTGGCTCGGCGGCAGGAGCGGGCATTCCCGCGGACGATTTCATCGGGCCCTGTTGCTGCGCTGAAAGTGGCATGGACAGGCAGAGCGCGGCCAAACACGCTAATGCCGTGATGCCGCCTCGCCATTGGTTCTTCGTAATCCACTCAGACAAAATGCCCGCCATAGCCCTCTCCGTTCCTGCTTTTCTCTGTGTTCTTTGTGCGCTCTGTGGTGAAACTTTTTCCCGCGGCATGCAGGAAGAAAGATTTAACACGGAGGGCACAGAGACTACAGAGAAAAAATGCCCGTTCGTCAGTGAAATCAATCTCCCGCCATTAGACGAGATCCACGATCATTGGAGTTTCAGACTGTCTCCAGGGTTGCTTTTCCCGCATGGGCGCCGGGGCATGTTCCGCCACGCGCAAGCCCTAAGAATCCGCTTGCGAATCCAGTTTACCTCAGCCGCGCGCTGACCGCGTGCAATAAGAATCAAGAGCTGGTTGACAATAAAATCGGATGTTTTGATACCTTCCCGCGGCATACAATCGTTCCTTTCGCTTGTGTGCGGGTAAGAGAAATGCAAAATATATCGGAGAGAATGCGTGTCCTCATCCACGTCACAGAACGGACTCTTTCGCCTGACACCCATCCAATGGGTTATTTGTGCCGTGGCTTGCATTGGATTCGCCTTCGACACGTATGAACTCCTTGTCCTGACTCTTACGGTCCAGCCGGCCTTGAGCGAATTCCTCACGGCCAAGCCTGGGAGCGCGGCCTTCAATCACTGGATTGGCATGCTTTTTTATATCCCGGCCATCGCCGGCGGGATTTTTGGCTTGCTGGGCGGATACTTCATCGACCGTCTGGGCCGCCGCCGCATCCTCCTCTGGAGCATTCTCCTGTTCGGCTTTTCCGCCTTTGCCACGGCCTATTCGACATCTGCGTTGCAATTGCTGATTTTCCGCTGCACGACATTTGTAGGCGTCTCCGTCGAATTCGTGGCGGCCACCGCATGGCTCGCCGAATTGTTCGCGGAGCGCAAACAAAGGGAAACTATCCTCGGCATTACGCAGGCGTTTTCGTCCACCGGCGGACTGCTGATGAGCGGCGCGAACTATTTGAATCTGACGATTGGCCATTTGCTGCCGGCCATTCACGGAGGCCACGAAGCATGGCGCTACACTGTTTTGTGGGGGATTCTTCCAGCCATTCCGCTTCTTTTGGTCCGCCCGTTCTTGCCCGAATCTCCCCTCTGGCTGAAGAAGAAGCAGGAGGGAACGCTCAAGCGGCCCAGCATTATGGAGCTGTTCCATCCTGAATTCCGGAAAACGGCTCTGCTGACATGCTTGATGATGGCCTGTGCGTATGCCGCGTCGTTCGGGATGTTGCAACAGTTTGCGCGGATTATTCCCGGAGGCTCGGGAATCAGAAATCTGGCGCACGCCGACCAGCAAAAAGTGGTCAGTTTCTTGCAAGGAGCCCAGGAGCTGGGAGGACTGGCCGGCCGTATCCTGATGGCCTATCTGGCCGTGCGAGTGCTGAGCCGGAAACGCCTGCTGCACATTTTTCAGATTCCGGGATTGTTACTGATCCCGGTGGTGTTGTTTCTTCCCGCGGTGCGCGATGCGGCCATGTCTTTCTGGGGGATTTTTGCTCTCGGGCTTGTATCGGTCGCGCAATTCAGCTTTTGGGGAAATTACTTGCCCACGGTTTACCCTACGCACCTGCGCGGCACTGGAGAAAGCTTCGCGGCCAATGTGGGTGGACGAATGCTGGGAACGTCAGCGGCTCTCATTACGACCACCATTGTGATGTACATGCCCGGAGGTACGGCGACGCGGCAGCTTGCCTACGCGGCGGGTATTGTGGGCTTTCTCGCATACGCGACAGGGTTCATCGCGAGCTTCTGGCTGCCGGAACCACGGCAGGACGCGATTCCCGACTAAGCCCGAATTCCGAAGTTGATTTGGGAACTTGGGGTTGAAATCCGGGTACGCCCATCTCCAGATTGGCGGTTTGCATCACGCCATTCTGGAGATTGGCGTTCCCGGGATCGCCGCCAAGCAGAGCTAACCCAGAGACTGTTTCCTTACGCGAGTTTTAGCCTCAGCAGTTTGCGCGCATTGCCTTCGTAAATCTTGGCGCGGTCTTCGGCTGAAAGCGGCAGTTCCTCGATGCAACGAATCGTTTCGCGAATGTATCCGGGCCCTTTCTCGGGATCGAAAGGCGAATCGGACGCAAACAGCACCTGGTCAGCGCCGAAAAAGTCCAGTCCGCATTGCAGGGCGGCTCGCGATCCAAACGTCGCCGTATCCGCGTAAAACATCTTGAAATATTCCTGCGGGCGCTTCTTGAGCCGACGGGAATAGACTGTCAAATCTTCATCTGGAGTTCGGGCGCCCAGTTGGTCCAAACCGGGGCCGGTACGGCCTGAAAAGTAGGGAATCATGGCGCCCAGGTGGTGCGAAATAATCTTGAGATTTGGGAAGCGGTCAAAGTAGCCTGCAAATAAAATACGCGCCATGGCCACCGAAGTTTCATACGGCCATCCAAACACCCACCACAATTCGTATTTCGATTTCTTCTCGGTTTGATAGTCCGGAAAATTGGCGCCGCGCGTGGGATGGAGCCAGATCGGGAGGTTGACCTCCGCCATCTTTTCGAAAATGGGGAGGAACTCGGGATCGTCCAGGGGCTTCCCATTCACATTCGAAAACAGTTGAATTCCGGTGGCGCCCAACTTCATGACCGCGCGCTCGATTTCCTCGACCGCCTCTTTGGGGTTGTTCATGGGCACCCCGGCTACGAAGCTGGGAAAGCGGTCGGGGTGCTTTACGACGAGCTCCGCCATTCCATCATTGGCAAGTTGCGCCAATTCCGGAGAATGTTTTGCGTCCCCGAAAGCTTCCAGCGGCGGGGAAGCGAGGCTGATGACTTGGACATAGTCGCCGAACCGGTCCATCATGCGGAAACGAATGTCCAGATCCACCATCGCCGGGACGCCCAGGGAGCGCATTTTTATGCCGCTGTCCGGCAGCTTGCGCATGCGGTCATAGAAGTTTTGGGGGAAGATATGGCAAAAGATATCAATCTTCATGAGTCTCTCTTTCGTGAAAGCGAATTCCGAGAGGCGCTACTCCAAATCAAATAGCACCGAATGCCGCCAAGCTTCTGCTGGCGAAGATTTGTGTGACGTAGGAACATAGCAAGGCCATCGAGTACTGTCAACGAACTCTATTGTGGCGTGAAAAGAAGTGGGCAACGCAAGGGTGTGCCGATTCCGCTGGTACAGGTAACCCTTTGGGAATGCCGATGCAACCTTACGTGTGGCTGAAGATTCAAAACAGGAGATCATAAGGTTTACCCGCAAAGTCGTTCAGACATATCTCCGCAGATCTGAACCAAGCGGTCAAACTGAGAGGGTGGAGGCCATTAAGTTGCGTTTTTCCTTAGCGTTAGCACTTGTCCTGCTTGCGGCATGCCCATACGCGTTCGGCCGGGAGGACGCTTCCTATTCGGCGCCACTCGCGTTGTCGGAATCCAATAAGTCTGCATCCATCAATACGCAAAACCCTCAGGAAGGTCCCCAACCAGATCAGTCCGGAACATGGGGCGTTGCCAGCAATCCGAAGCCAGCAGCAACGGAGCTGGCGAAGCCGGATGCTCCGCTGCCGAACCAGCAACCCAAGCGAATCCTTGGCATCATGCCTAATTTCCGCGCTGTCAGCGCCGGGACAACCCCGCCGCCACCTACGCCAAAACAGGCTTTCGTGATCGCCACCAAGAACAGCTTCGACTACTCGTCCTTCATCTTCGTGGGTATCACTTCACTCGTCGCCAAGGCCAGCAATGCGCACCCGCAGCTCGGCAGCGGACCGGCCGGCTTCGGGAGATACTACTGGCGCGGATTCGTTGATAAGACCGATGGCAATTACCTGGTCATTTTTGCCTTGCCCACAGTTTTCCATCAAGACGAGCGCTACTACGCCTTAGGCAAGGGGAACGTCTGGAAGCGCCTCGGTTACGCGGTCTCTCGCGTTGCCGTCACTCCGAACTATGACGGACATGCCAGCTTCAATGCTTCCGAACTACTGGGCAGGGGAATTGCGCAGGGTGTCTCACTGGCGTATTACCCCAGTAAGACTCGAACTGCCAGTGCGATCGCCAGCAAGTATGCATACGCCATCCTGCGAGACGCCGCCACGAACGCCTTTCGCGAAGTTTGGCCAGACATCGCCACACACGTACTGCATACCCATCCCTAATCAGCCAAAACCACGGAGCCTCACGACCCGCCACGTATCGAGAGAGCTGATTCTCACTTTCTCGTTATTGGTTACAGGCCCTCAATCTTTCCCAGAATGCGGCGCTCCGGCGTGTAACCTCGCGAAGATTCGAGTATTCTAGTGCCTGAGGCGGCGAGAGACCTTGCCAGATTCCATAACCAAGCCGAATTGGGGTAGCCCTCCCTGGAGAATTGATTTTCGCTCCAGATCGCGGCCTATCCCCGAGAAAATCGATTTCGCCGTAGTCGGCGGGGGATTCACGGGCCTTTCAGCCGCGGCATGGCTGCGCCGGTTCGAACCACGCAAGAGTGTCGCTTTGTTCGAATCCGGCATGCTCGGCGCTGGTTCGAGCGGCTACACGGGCGGAATGGCCCTGGCGGAAACCGCCGCGGGGAATCTTCCCGGATTAGGCGATGTGTTGGCGGGGTTGTCAGAGATCGTTGGGGAATTGGCGTTGGATTGCGATCTTTCATTGCCCGGAGTGTGGGAGATCGGTCGAACCGGCGGATTGCGGGACTCCCCGATCTCCTGGACGGATTCCGGGGAACTCCGCGCCGCGAAACAGGTTCCGGGCGGCACGATAGATCCCGGCAAGATTGTGAGTAGCTTGGGGCGCTCGGCGGAGGCGCTGGGCGCGCAGATTTTCGAAAACGCTCCAGTTCAGAATATCGAATTCCAGGAGCCTCTCCAGTTGGTCGTTGGCGGCAATGTAGTCCACGCTCAAGACGTTTTGCTGGCGACAAATGCCATGTCGCTGGAATTGAGCGGTCTGGTCCAGCGCGCAAAGCCCAAGTTTACCCTGGCTGTGGCAACCGAGCCGCTCACCGAAGCGCAGCGCGAGGCGATCGGATTGGGATCGGGCAGGCCGTTCTACACGATTGACTTCCCCTATTTGTGGGGCCGGCTCCTATCGAACCATGGCGTTATTTTCGGCAGCGGGCTTGTGCACCTGAATGATTGGCGGGAACTTGCTGAGGTTGATGTCAACGATGGGCAGGCAGCGGAGTTGCTAGGCAGTCTCGAGCGTCGCGTACGCGGATTACACCCGGTCTTGCAGGGCGTCGAGTTTACCCACCGTTGGGGAGGACCGATCCTCATCGCGGAACAGTGGCGGCCCATATTCGAACAGCATCCTCGGAGCCCGCGCGCCCTTGTACTCGGTGGCTACAGCGGACACGGCGTGGCGCTGTCGGTTTACCTGGGACGTTGGGCCGCCGAGGTGATGCTGGGCCGAAGAAAGCTTCCGGATTGGAAATCCATAGGACCGGCTGCTTAGTTTCCCAGTCTATGATTGAAAATTGAATGCGGACCTGCTTCGGGTTGCCATCACCACGTGCTGTAGGCGGTGCCCTCGAACGAAGAGATAGCTTCGGATGCGGAGTGTACGTTAGTGATTCCAGCCGAGGTTTGCTGGGGAGAAAGCAGGACATCCTCAGATTCTGTGCGCCAATCCTTCGCGCGCGTGATGGGGTCGACCGGGATTCCCCCCAGATACTTTGCCTGAACGAGATCGTCGAGCGAGGTCGGCGCTGCCTGCTTGTCGAGGGTATATTGCTGGATGGCCTGCCGCATCACGTACAGATCCTGCTTGAGTGTTGCTTCTCTAGCGCGCTGGACGGACCTGTCATATCTTCCCACTGCGATCGTTGCCAGAATCATGATGATCGTGAGAACGATCATCAATTCGAGCAGGGAGAACCCCTCTGCACGAAATCCGCGCCCGTTCCTGCGGAGTCTGCACGCAAGGCAGGGAAGCGCGATTGCAGGGATCCGTTTTCTACCAATCCGCATATTTCGTCCCGTCAATTGCGTCGTCGGTGGAAAGCGAGTACACATCAAAGACGTTGTGTCCTCCCCAGCTATGGGAGTCTGGGTCATCCGCCACCGCACGCAATCCCCATTCGGCCTTTCCGGTTATCGGATCCACCGGAATCTTTCGCAGGAATCGCACCTTGCTGGGCACCCCGGTAGCAAGCTGGCCGGGTAGGCTGGGCAGTGCGCCGACCTGCGCTGTGCCGCTGGCGCCGGCCAGGGCGGAGGCGCTGACACCCACTTGCGACGTCCCGCCGATGCTCACCGTGACCCCGCTGACCAGCGTGTCGAGATCAGGCGGATACCCCTGGCTGCCGACCTCGGTGCGGATCAGGTTCTTGTCCGCGGCGTCCTTGTAGCGGTCGATGGCATCTCTCATTTCGCGCAACTCGCGCCGCAATTCAGACTCTCTCTGACGCTTCACAGTCATTCGCGCCACGGGCAGCGCGGCCGAAGACAGGACCAGGAGAATTCCACAGGCGATAACCAGCTCGATCAGGGTCATTCCCGCCTGATTGTTTTGCCTTACACGCTGGAGTGAAATACATTGCCGCATGAGATTCGCCTTGCGGTTACTGAACCCGGATGGCAGCCTCGCTGGTCACCATTTGGATTGGCCGTTGCTGTGAATCTTTCGGGTTGACCTGGACGATGGAGAGCTGGGAATTGCCCGGCGCAACGCCGCGCACAACAATCCCCACCAGCGTGCCCGAACCGCTCACGCCCGGGGTGTTTGGCATGCGCGTGGCCGAGACAATCGCCTGGCCTCGCTCCTTGTCCACGCGCTCGACGATGGCAATTTCCTGTGTTCCTCCGGAGAGGAATCCACCCTGCCGCACGTCTTCGACGGAGATGACCGCCGGATTGAATTGCAGCAGCATCGGGATGGAGTACAGGTCCTGCACATTTTGCACGACAACCCCAATCGTTGCTGTTTCGCCCGGCTTCAGGGCAATGGTTGCGGGATCGAATCGCAATCCCGGGTTCTGCGAAGTCGGCGTCTGAGCAGGGGCCGCCGGGGAAGGAGTTGGCGGCGCAGGAACGGTTTGCGGCTTCGGCGCCGGAGGCGACATGACGACATCTTCTAGGCGCACTTCAGCGTTCGCGTCTGTTCCCGAGGCCATGCTGCGCAGATTTTCAGCCGTCATCGTGGGGAGCCGCACGATGTGCGGGATCAAGACAATAAGGACTTCCGTATCTACATGCTCGGTGGTGTTGTTTGAAAAGAAGTTGCGGAAGAAGGGAATCTTTGCCAGTCCTGGCCATCCGTTGATCGCATTTGTGTCCGTGCGTTCGATCAGCCCGCCAAGGATATTGACTTCACCGTCTTTCAGGCGAATGTCATGCTCGATGCTTCGCTGGCTGATGACCGGCTGGCTAATTCCACCGATGTTGGACGTTCCTGTCACTGACGAAACCACCACATTGACCTTCATGCTGATTTCGTGGTTGGGATGGATGCGCGGCGTAACGTCCACATTCACCCCTACGTCCAGGTATTGGAACTGCGTGTTGACCAACGGATTGATGACGCCCGCCCCCGCCCCGGTTCCCGTTGCGCCGATCCCCACGCCCGCCTGGAAGCTCCCGGTCGCTACCGGAACTCGATCGCCGATGCGAAGCTTGGCGGTCTGCCCATCGACCACGCGGATTTCCGGGTTGTCGAGGATGTGCGTCGAGCTATCGGTCATCAGGAAGGACGCCTGTGCGCCCGGCAGCGTCACGCTGTAATCCGCGCTGGATAGGTGCTGCAGCTGATTCAGTGCCATGGAAGAGGCCGTCGTCGTTGAGGAAGTGGACGACGAACTGCTGGAAGGCGGCGTGAAGGCGAGTTGCGCGGAAGTTCCCGGCTGTATGCCCATGTTCTTGAGCCGGTCTGTCCGCGCCTGCATCACCGCAACCTGAATCACGACTTCGGGCCTGGCCTTATCAATGTCATCAATAATTTTCTGCGCCAGCATGATTCGGTCGGGAGTATCGCGGATCACAATGGCGTTCTGCGCGTTGATCTGCTGCACGCGCCTCAGATCGAGCAACTGGCGAATGCTCGTCACAATTTCGGTCAATTCCTGGGGCAGCACGGTATTGCGCAGGTAAAAAGTCTTTACGATCTCTTCCTCATAATCCTTACGCTTTTGCGCCTGATCCGGGGCTACGAAAATAATGTTCGACGTGACCGGCCGCCAGAACGCCTTGCTTTGCAGCGCCACAATGTTCAGCGCCTGCTCCAGCGTGACGTTTGTCAATTCCACGGAAACGCGCCGGGAAGTGAAATCCACGTCGAAAATCACCGTCAGGCCCGCGAGCTTGCCGACCGTGTCGAAGACGACTTTTGCATCGTTGGTGGCTTTCAGGTTGATGGGAGCCCGGGAGAGGGGCGCCAGTTGCGGCGGCCCTGCCATCAACCTGGGTTCGTCCGCCGCCACCGTCCTGGACTCGGAATTCTGCGTGGTGTTCTGCTGGGCCGCGATCAAGTCAATCGTGGCTTGAGTCTCCTGCGCCGCCACGGCGCTCGACGGGTCGATCATCGCGGCCTTGCGGAATTCGGCCAGCGCCAATTCCAGATTGGACTGCTCCCGCAGCCGCCGTCCCTGGTCCACATGCCACTGGCCCGCTTCAAAGCGCGCCCGGGCCGCCTTCAGCTTGTATTCTGTATTGTTGGGTTCGGCCTGGAGCGCCTTGTTATAATTTTCCAGGGCCGTGTCGTAATCGTTTACCGATTCCGCCTTCGAGCCGGCCTTATAGAGCTGGTTCCCCTTGGCGCAGCCCGCCAGGAGCACGGTTGTCACGAGTAAGGCCAGTTTCGAAACACGCCAGAGTTTCATCCGCGCTCCGCATTTTCAATCATTTCCATGACAGTCTAGCACCCCCGGAAAACTCGGACAAGGCGCGTGCTTGCTTCCAGTTACTAGCGGCAGCTAAGATACTAGTCTGTGGCTAAACCGCCGAAAAAGCAGGAGAAACCCGCCGAGCTGCTGGTCGCGCAAAACCGCGCCGCTTCTTACAATTATCACCTTCTGGAGAAGCATGAGGCGGGGATGGTGTTGCTTGGGACGGAAGTCAAATCTTTGCGCGAAGGAAAGGCGAATTTGCGCGATGCCTATGCCGTGATTCGCGGCGGCGCCGTCTGGCTGATGAACTGCCACATCGCCGAATATCTTCCTGGCGGCCCATTCAACCATAAGCCTCTGCGGCCCCGGAAACTCCTGTTAAAAAAGGAAGAGATCGAAAAGTTGGACCGAAAAACAGACCAGAAAGGGCTGACCCTGGTGCCCCTCCGGATCTACTTCCGCGACGGCATCGCCAAATGTGAGATTGCCCTGGCTCAGGGCAAGAAGAAATGGGACCGCCGCCAGACGGAGAAAGACAAAGAGGCCAAGAAGGAGGTCGGCGAGGCCATGTACAAGTTTCGCCACCGCTAGGTTCAGTAGGATGCCGGCGTCATGCTGCTCGAGTCCCACGGCAGGCTGACAGATGTGGCAATTTCTTGATTTTCGCGTTGTCCAACGGGCGACGCCATTTCATTCGAAGAAGGGAACCCATGGAGATTACAGTAGATACCCGGCCCTTGGCCCAGATTGACACCGAAGCGCTTGTTACGTACGCCTTCGAGCAGGACAAGCCTGTGGACGGCGCTTTGTCGGAGATTGACAGGGCCTCGGGCGGCGCGCTTTCGAAACTTGCCGCCGCGGGAGAACTCACCGGCAAGATGCTCGAGGTCACGCTCCTGCACTACCCGCAAGGGCTGGCGGCGCAGAGAGTTCTGATCCTCGGGGCAGGGAAAAAAGACAAATTCGGGACGCCGGAGCTTCGGAGGCTGGCCGGCGCGGCGGTTCGAACGCTGAAGTCGCGGCAGATCAAGCGCTTGACCTTCCTGGCGCGGGAAGACGACCGCAGCGCCGCGGCCGCGCAGGCCATTGTGGAAGGATTCATCCTCGCCAATTTTGATTCGGACAAGTACAAGACCGACAAGAAGCCTGGGAATGAAATCATCGCCGCGGCGATTACCGGCTGGGAAAAGTCTTCGCAGGGCGAGGCCCAGAGCGGACTCGATCGCGGCCGCCTCATCGGGGAATCCCAGAACTTTGCGCGTGAACTCGGCAACGAGCCTGCCAACCGCTTGACCCCGCGCATGCTGGCCTCCCGGGCCGAAGCTATGGCACGCGAGGCGGGTCTCTCCATAGAGATTTTGGACGAGAAAAAAATCGAAGCGCTCAAGATGGGAGCTTTACTTTCCGTCTCACAGGGGAGCGTGGAGCCTCCGCGGCTGATCGTGGTCACCTATACCCCCGAAAAACTGATTCCGGGAGCGCCCGTTCTCGGACTGGTCGGCAAGGCGGTCACTTTTGATACCGGGGGGATTTCGATCAAGCCCTCCAATGACATGGAAAAGATGAAGTACGACATGTGCGGCGGCGCCGCCATGCTCGGGGCGATGCGTGCGATTGCCCGGCTTAAGCCGAAGTGCAAGGTGATCGCCGTCGTGCCGTCCAGCGAGAACATGCCTGGCGGCCGCGCGCAGAAGCCCGGCGACGTCCAAATCGCCATGTCCGGAAAATCCATCGAGGTGATCAACACGGACGCCGAGGGCCGCCTGGTCCTGGCCGATGGCGTTACGTACGCCAAGCAGCTTGGCTGCACGCACCTGGTGGACGCCGCCACGCTTACCGGCGCGGTTGTTGTTGCGCTGGCCAACGTCAACGTCGGAGTCTTCGGTTCCGATCAGGCGTTCACGGACCTGCTGCTTGCCAGCGCAAAAGTGGCGGGCGAAAAAATGTGGCCTCTTCCCTTGGATGACGAGTACCGCGAGATGATCAAGAGCGGCATCGCGGATATTCAGAACGTCGGCAGCGGCAAAGGTGGCGGCGCCACGGTCGGCGCGATGTTCATCAAGGAATTCACGGGAGACACGCCGTGGATCCATCTCGATATCGCCGGAACCGCCTGGCAGGATGACGTCAAGCCCTGGGCGGCAAAAGGCGCCACAGGCGTTCCCGTGCGGACGCTGGTGGATCTGGCAATGAAATTCGGCGCGAACGGCTCTGCCGCGAAGTAGCCCCGCAGATCGGTAGGGGGGAGTTTACGAGTGCGCCGTCAACCCCTCAGGATGACTGCTCTTCGCAGATGGCCGCTAATACAGGTACAGTTACGATCGGCGGTGTATCGTGACCGAGGTGATTGGTCCGCATGAAGCAATTGTCTCAAAGGACGCTCGTTCGAATGATGGAGGTTTTAGGTCCTGCTTCGGGCAGGACCAACCTCTCCCGTCTGCTCTATGAGTACGACTTTCCGGACTGGTTTGTCGTGCATGCCAGCAGCTACTATCAATTCGTCTGGGATAGCATTCTTATAGCGTTGCGGAATGGGCGGTTTTTCTTTCCGGACCCCGGTTATTTCGGAATGCCCACCGACAATATAACTGGCCACTACCTCGATAAGAACGAAGCACAGCAGTTTGGGGAATTCTTCATTCAGCGACTGGCAGCGCTAGCGACAACGCTGCACAACGGAGACTCGGTCGTGAATTCGCTCCAACTGGACGGATATTCTGTGAACACGCAGAGGCTGTCCCTTATTCCGCTGGAAAGCGTTGTGAGTGCACAAGAGGAGGGGGACGCATTGAGTACTCTGGTGAAGACCACTGGAATCCCAAATGCGCAGACGATACTTCAGCACGTCGCCGACGCCAAGGACCTTTTTGTCGAGAGCAAATATCATCCATCGCTGAACGAATCGAGAAATGTCTTGCAATGTCTGGTCGACGACATCAGCAGCGATACGCATAATAGCGGCGTTCATTTAACCAAGATTCCTGGGGGAACGGCTAATCGTATCGCGTACCTAAGGGAAGTAGGATTTCTGACCACAGATGAGGAGGCCGCTTGCAAATCAGCTTGGGGGGCATTGTCAGCGGGCTCACATCCGGGAGTCCCGGACCGTGATGAAGCGCGCATTGGATTGATTCTGGCGCTTGAATTCAGTCAGCTTCTGTCGCTCAAATTTGCGAACTGGAAGGCGAACGCCTACAAGAAGTTCTCCCATCCTTAAATTCGCGGCCCACCTTTTTCCGCCTAGCCTGCCGACTCCCGGATCATCGGCCATTCGCAAACTATCCATAAACGGCGATCTGGGAAGTTTCGATTCGCAGCGCATTCGCCGATTCTGGACGAATGTTCGGCTACTCGGAAACTGATCCACTCTCGGCGAATCGTTACATTCTTTCAGGAGATTCAATTCCGAGCAGTTCCAGCGCACTGACGAGCTGGAGTTCCACCAAGCGGCTCAACTGAAGAAGGAACGTCTTTTTGGCCGCGTCCTCTTCGGTGAGGACGCGGTGGTGGTGATAGAAGAGGTTGAAGGCCTGGGCGAGCTGAAATGCGTACTTCGCGATGAAGGCAGGCTCCTGCGCTCCCACGGCGGCTTCGATTTGCGTGCCGAGCGATCCGGCCAGCAGCGCCATTTCCCAAAATGCGTTTCCATCGGCGCCGGCGAATAGGCGCTCCGCTGCGCCTTGATTCACATTGTCCAACGACGACAGCTTGAAGTCCGCCTGTTGTTCCAGCAGCTTCCGAAAAATATTTCTTGCGCGCACCACGGCGTACTGGCAGTACGGCCCGGTCTCTCCCTCGAAGCTGAGCGCGTCCTTGAAGTCGAACGCGATGATGGCCGTGCGCGTGAATTTGAGCAGGAAATAGCGCAGCGCGCCGATGGCGATAGTGTGCGCGATGGCGGCTCGTTCGCTTTCGGGCAATGCCGGGTGGCGCTCGTCCACCTCGGCGCGCGCGGCCGCTTCCAGGCGGTCGAGCAGGTCATCCGCCTTCACCCCGAGGCCTTTGCGGCCGCTGACTTCGACGTATGGCTTTTTCGCTTCTTCCTCGCTTAGCGTGTAGCCAAGCTCCCCGGCGCAGCGCGGCGTCAGCGCAACCACCTCGTAGGAAAAATGAATCGAGCGATCGGCTTGCTCATGGAACCCGAGCGCGCGAAGCCCGGCGGTGACGACGTTTTGCAAGTACGCCTGCCGCGCGTCAATGACGTTGTAAACGATTTGGGCGTGTCCGAACGCGGGCGCGTCGGGTGCGCCGCCGCTTGCCACGCTGGCCCAGAGCGTGTGGCCGTTTGCGTAGGTGTGGAACTTTTCGTACTGGAAATCGCGGCCCAGCAGGCCGAATTTCCAGAGCTGGTAGGCAATATCTTTCCCCACGTACGTGACGGTCCCATTCGAGCGCACGATAATTTTAGCGTCGTCATCTTCGCCGGCGGCATCGGCGGTGTCGGCGGCATCGTTCAGGCGCATCACCCAGCATCCGGCATTTTTTCCGGCGGCGGCGAGGTGGATCGCGTTTTTCTGTTTCAGAAGCTCGAAGGCCGCGTCCCAGAATTTCAGGTGCAGGATTTCGCTTTCACGGGGGAGCAGGTCGTACTCGATGCCCAGGCGTTCCATGGTGCGGAGATGGCAGCGCACAACAGCGGGAGCGACTACGCCGGCCATTTCCGCCGCCGCGCCGTGGCCTTCTTCGATGGATTGCAGTGTTTCGCCGCGCAGCGCCAGGCGCGTTTTGTCTTCCTCATAGAAGTGCGTCACGCTGGCGTAGAGGTCCCAGCAGAAATAATCGAACTTCGGCTGCGCGGCCAGCGCGCGCACTTCGTCCGACGATTTCCTGGCGATGTGGATAAAGCCGATCACGACATCGGCAACCTGCACGCCGGTGTTGTCAATATAGTTCTGCACTTCGACGCGGCGCCCGGCGCGGCGTAGCAGGCGCACCAGCGTGTCGCCCAACGCCGCGTTGCGCAGATGGCCGATGTGCGCCGCCTTATTCGGATTGATATTCGTGTGCTCGACGATGAATTTGGCGGCCTCGGGCCCTGCCATCGGCGGGGTCGCCCCTGCGCCGGTCACCGCAGAGGCCAGAAAGGCGGCGCGCGAAAGATACAGATTGACGTAGCCTCCGCCGGCGATTTCCACGCGCTCGACGCCTTCGATGGGGGGCAGCTCCGAGGAGATTTCCTGCGCAATTTGCCGGGGCGCGCGTTTCAGACGCTTGGCAAGTTCGAAGCAGACCGGCGTGGAGATTTCTCCCATCTCGATGCGGGGAGGCCGCTCCGTGACGACGGTTACATCCTGGCTGTAGCGCTGCCGGATATGCGCTGTGAGGGCGGTTCGTATGCGCGCTTCGAGGACGTGGTACACGTAGCTCCTATCTGTAATGAGAATTGGTGATTATACTCTGGTTGGCGGCGATCCCGGGAACGCCATTCTCCAGAATGGCGTGATGCAAACCGCCAATCTGGAGATTGGCGTTCCCGGATTTCAACCCCAAGTTCCCAAATCAACTTTGGAATTCACGGTCAGACCGGCCGGGAACTGATGTTGAAGGCAGAATGTTCCGCGGGAATTCCGCAAGGTGTGAAATACAAAACCGGCGGACCCTGTTACGCATAGGCCCGCCGATTCTCGAATCTGTTCCGGTTGCGTGTGACGATCCGGCCGCTAAATCCCTACTTGGCGGAACGCTTTGCACCCGTGTAGGTGACGCGCCAGATGCTGTTCGAACCATCGTCAGTGAAGACCAGGGAGCCGTCGCTCGCCACCGTCACTCCTACCGGACGTCCCCATACCTTGGCGTCATCCACGACGAAGCCCGTGACGAAATCTTCGTACTCGCCGGTGGCTTTCCCATCCAGAGTGGAGATTCGAATTACCTTATAGCCCGTCCGGTTGGCGCGGTTCCAGGAACCATGCGATGTGACAAACACGTCGCCGCGATATTCGGCGGGGAATTGTTTGCCGTCATAAAAGGTCATTTCCAGCGGAGCCGAGTGCGACTGCAGGAGCACATCCGGAACCACAACTTTTTCTTTCAATTCAGGATGTTTGCCTGCGAATCGCGGGTCCTGATTCGGGCCCGTGTAATACCACGGCCAGCCGTAGAATCCGCCTTCCACGACGTGCGTGACGTAATCTGGGACGAGATCGTCGCCCAGGGCGTCGCGCTCGTTGACAGCGACCCAGAGCTGGCCCGTCTTGGGATGGATGGTAAGGCCGGCGGCGTTTCGTATGCCGTAGGCATAGATTCGCTGGCCGGTTCCGTCCGGGTTGAATTCAAGCACGTCGGCGCGGTTCGTTTCCGCTTCATCATCCCCGATGTTCGCACGCGAGCCTACACCGACATAGAGCTTCTTGCCGTCGTTCGAAAACACCAGACTCCGAGTCCAGTGCCCGCCGCCAAAACTGCTGCCGCCAGGAATTTTCGCAATGACGATTTCGGCCGGGCCGCGCGCCTTCAGATCGCCCTTCTGGTAGGGAAAGCGGACCACGGAGTTCGTATTCCCCACATAAACGTACTGGGGATTCGGCCCGGGCGGATAGAAGGCAATTCCGTAAGGCAACGTCAGCCCGGTGGCGAACACTTCATTGGTTTCGACTTTGCCATCGCTGCCGAACCCACGAATCACGCGGATGCGTCCGGGGTTGCTCTCGGCAAGGAACAGATCACCATTGGGAGCGGTCACGATTTCGCGCGGGCCCTCAAGCCCGGTGGCCGCCAGATCGATCTTGAACCCCTCAGGCACCTGCGGCCAGGCGCTCGCCGGCCGAGGCACGATCGTGGAACGATTGGTAGCGGAATCCGTGGCATTCGGCTTTGGCAAATCGGACGCCTTGATGATGTAGCGGTTGCCTGGCCGCTCATTTCCCCAATCATTCAATGGGCCCTGGCCACGCGAGACTTTTGCGGAGCCTTGCGCGGAGCCGCCGGGGTTTTGCGCCCACGCGGCCGTCACGAAAACTATGCCAATTCCCAAAGGCGCAATAAGAAGCGCCAGCCGGACCGCGCCCTGAAATTTACTTTTCATTCTCCAAACCCTCCCGTTGTAATGATGCGATCGTTCCACGATTGAGGCAAAGACAAATCTCCCTCTAAGCGATTGTGCGGGAAAAGCCTCCCGCGAGCGCGAATGTCAAAGTTTAGGAGCGCTCTAAGCATACACTAAGTAACCTGTCTCCAATACGATATCTGGGGCCAGATGGGGACAAGAAATTGGAACTTCGGCCCTGGCTGAAAGTAATTGTTACTGTACGGCGAGTGCATACGTCCAATCCGGTATAGATGCCAGACCTAGTCGAACCACGCGATATCGAGCTCATGCGGCGTCTCTCAACCGGAGACGAAGGGGCGTTCGTGGAGTTTTACCGCAGACACCAGGGCGGCGTGTACCGATATGCCGTACACATGACAGGACGGCCGGAGGCCGCAGCCGACGTCGTGCAGGAGACTTTTCTCACGTTGATTCGCCATGCCGGGAAGTTCGATGAAGAAAAGGGAGCCCCGGCCGCATTCTTATACGGTATCGCTCGAAACCATGTGAGGAAATTCCGGGAGAAGGAGAGCCGCTACGTGACGCTGGGCGACGAAATGGGCGAAGGCGACTGGCCGGGGCGGACTGGGGACCGCGCGAGTTACAACCAGAATGGGCGATTTTCGGAACAGCCGGGCGAGACAGCGACGGTTCTCGATGGGCTTGAGCGTGAGGAGGGAGTCCAGCGGTTGAGGGAGGCTGTCTTGACGCTGCCGGAGCATTATCGGGAACCTTTGACGCTCTGCGACCTGGAGGGCAAGAGCTACGCGGAGGTGTCGTCCTTGTTGGCGTGCCCGGTGGGAACGGTGAGGTCGCGGCTGAACCGCGCGCGCTCGATCTTGCTTGAAAAACTCCGGCCGAACCGCATAACAGCTAAGGCGTCGAGAGCGAGCTTTGGGGGGAAATCATGAATCGCATGACGTGCAGAGAGTTTGATGAGGTCGTGCACGGATTAGTACGGATGGAATTGCTCGACGTGTCTTTGCGCGAGGCCGCGATCGAGCATGCGGCTCACTGCGGTAACTGCGCGGAGCGCCTGGCCGAAGCAGGCGCGCTTGCGGAAGTGACCGCAGCGGCTGCCGGGGGCGTGCGCGAGCAGCAGGCGCCGCCCAGAGTGGAGGCCGCGCTGCTTTTGGCTTTCCGGAGTCAGCGTCGGCGGACGATTTGGTGGCGCACGTTCGAATGGGCAGCCGCGGGAGCGGCTGCGACGATGCTGGCGATCATGCTTTGGACTTCTTCCGGTCCTTCGAAGGGTCAACCGTCACCGGCGCCGGGAAGAGGTGTTTCCTCCCACTCGAATGGGCCGCTGGATGCAAGCGGGCCCGAGTCCACACAGACGGACGAAGCCGTTGAAATCGCGGAACAAGAGGGTTCGAACGCGGCTGCTGGCGGAACGTATTCGTTGGCGGACTTTGTGCCCGTGCCCTTCACCGACGGGATCGAGCCCGGGGACCCAGGCATGGTCGTGCGCGTGCAATTGACGCGCGCCTCGCTGGCAGAATTGGGCTACCCGGTGGACGAAGTGTACTCGTCGGATTGGATTCGCGCGGACGTGCTCGTCGGCCAGGACGGTTGGCCGCGTGGAGTGCGACTGGTGCAATAGAGGCCAGCCAGACATTTTATTTGCACGATTCGTACGTATTTTTGGCTTTTAGGAGGCTACAACAATGGGGCACAGACTGATTCGCGTGGGGTTGATTGCCGTTCTGATGGTTGGAGCGGCCGGGGTGGTATATGCGCAGGGGCCGCGAATGCCGCCTCCGCCATGCGGCGGATTCGGGGAGCCATGCGGGCCCGGCGATGGGATGTTTGCGTTCGAAGGCATGGTCGGACATTTCGGCGGGAAGACTGTTACGGGAGCTCCGTTTTCGGCCGTGGTTACATCCGAGCATGTCCAGAAGCTTGCGGACGGCAACACGATTGACAACAAGATGACCAGCAATATCATGCGAGACAGCTCGGGCCGCACACGCCGCGACTTCACTCTCCCGGCCATTGGTCCCCTGGCGGCATCCGGGCAGCCGCAAAAAATGGTGTCGATTGCGGACCCTGTGGCGAAGACACACTACTTCTTGAATGTGACGAAGAAAACCTACCAGCAATTTTCCAGCCGGCCCATGGGTAATTTCTCTCCCGGGATGGGCAAACCTCCGTCACCGCGATCAGGTGGGGCGGGGCAGCCAACGACGGAATCGCTTGGAGCGAAGACAATCGAAGGAGTGACGGCGGAGGGCACTCGGGTAACGCGGACCATCCCCGCCGGGGCAGCGGGGAATGCGAATCCCATCATTATCACGACGGAGAGGTGGTATTCGCCGGACCTCCAATTGACGGTCCTTGAGACGCGCAGCGACCCGCGATTCGGCACATCCACCTTTCAATTGACCAACATTGTCCGCAGCGAACCCGACCCGGCGATGTTCGCGGTTCCCTCGGACTACACCGCAAAGAAAGACAGAGGCTTTGGCCGCGGCCGTCGAGGCGCTGGCAAGCAACCTCCTCCTCCACCGCAGGATTGATTCACAGCTTCGGAATTTCCCGGAGCCATCGAAGGCGGGCAAAGGGGCATCCAAAGGCAGCCTGCTCGCCGAGGCACAGAGTTGCCGGGGCCAAGTGTCACAAACGGGTTTACTGTCAGTCCTGACCCGATGATCGGCCTCTGTCCTTTTCGTTCGCAACTAAATTTCTTGTCCCCGGCGGCAGAATCTGAAAGGCTTTCAAGTATTCAATCACGCAGTCCCGCTCGTAAGCGGAGAGGGCCTCAAAGTTCTGGCGCGACGCTAACGCTTCACCTGAATGCGCCAGTATTGCCTCGCGCATCGTTGTGAACTTGCCGTGGTGCATGAATGGGCCTGAGTTGCCGACGCCCCATAGCTTCCGTGTGATGAATTTCGTGTTGCCCGCGAAGAATTTTGGCGTGCCAGCGGGCTGATTCTGGTCCAGTGGTTCAGCGTTAGGGTCAGCGGGACCTGTCGTGATGTCGTGCAGCTTTAAATCGGTGAAAGCTGGCACCCACACGACGCCGTGGGAGTCGGGCTTCAGGCGCGGACCAGGCAGGTCATCGCTGGCGAGATCGACGGAAAGTATGGGTGCGTCCGTTACCCGCAGATTCCCGGATGGGTTGAAGGGATTTGGCTCCGTGTAGATCCACCCCTTATCCCCCAGCGGCAACTTGGGGATGTGACAGCTAGTGCAGCCAAGCTGGGAAAAGCGCCCTTCGCCTATATGTGCGGCTTCCTTCACTTCCGGATCGTCGGGAATCAAGCGGCCAGGCACGGGCAGCGTTGCCTGATAGATGGTGACGGCGGTAATATCCGCCCGCGTTAGCTCATTTGTGAAACCATCGCCGTCTTCGTCGAAGCCGATGCCAACGCGCTCCTCGGGCTGCATTCCGTGGTGTTGCGGGAATGCGTTGTTGGTGAATTGCCGTAACGAGATGGCCGCACCAGCCTGGTGGAACGGCATGATGATAAGACTCGGCGGATGGCTCGCGTCTGTCGAAGCAAGGCTCGGCGCTGGCAAGCCTTGTACTCCTGACGAGTCCCAAGTGCCGTCCATGCGGCGCGAGAGCGTTCCGAACGAAACGCCTTTCGTGACGAGTGCCTGGCTCGTGCCCGGCACGGTCGCATTGCGGATCGTTTGTAGGTTAGCGGTCATCTGCCGCGCCAGCATCTCGATAAAGCCCGATCCGTTCATCCCGATGGTCTTGCGTTCATTGGCGATGTTCTGGAGTGTCACAGGCTCGCCATGCTCATCTACAGCGCCGTGCGTAAAGGTGGTATCGCTCCGGTCAAACGTGACGAAATCGAACCGCTGCCCAAGCACGAAAACGTCAGTTACGTGGTCGCCGCCGCCTCCCACAAAGGGCTCGTTGTGGCATCCCGAACAGGAATTCGAATCCGGCCCTGAGATTCTGTTGAAGTTGCGCGGGAAGACGAGCGGTTCAGAAGGATTGGAAAGCGGTGGCGCTGGGCCCGTACCTTTTGTGTTGGGCCGTCCTTGGCCTTCCTGGATGGTCCACTTTGCGGTAAAGAGCCTCTCGCCGAACGCGATCAGTTGCGGTATCGTGATCTGATATTCTTCTCCATCTTGCAGATGATGCTGAATGGCGATCTCTTTCCCGATTTGCGAGCCGTCACCCTGCGCCCAAGACGTTAGCGCGAAGCACCAAATAAGCGCAGTAACACACCAGCGCACACGAGTAGCGTTCATCTGATGACCTCGGCACAGTTAGTCTTGTCTAAAGATCAGTGAGTAGAACCCGCTTCCAGACCGTTCGAGGCGAGCAGTGCATCAAGCTCCAACTTAAACACATCGAACGGAGCCGCGCCAGCGAATCGCTTCGAGATGGTCACGTCGCCGCTAGGTTCGACAACGCCAAGAAAAAATGTTGGTGTTCCTTCGACCCGCATGGTCTGCGCCTCCGAGAGATTTTTCTGAATCTCTGCCGTATATTTCTCGCTTGACTGGCATTCGGTGAACTTCGCTGTGTCCAGGCCGAGCGTCTGCGCACGGTCGAGCAACGCCGGGGCGGACAGTGCCGTTTGTTTTGCGAACAGGCTATCGTGCATTTCCCAGTATTTGCCTTGCTCACCCGCGCAACGAGCAGCACGAGCGGCTGGCAACGCACGAGCGTGCCCCGGCAGCGGAAGATCACGGTAGAAGTATTTGACCTTTCCGGTTGCGATGTAATTGCTGAGGATTTGCGGAAAAACTTGCCGTTCATATTCTCCGCAATATGGGCACTCGAAGTCGGCATATTCGATGATCGCCACGCGAGCGCCGCTATCGCCTCTGAACGTCTCGCCGCGAACGCTCACGGAAGACACGGGAGGAGGTTGACCATTCGCCTGAAGAATCTGCTTGAGTTCGTCCAGCCGAGAGATGATCTGCTGCTGTTCGGCTTGGAGCGCCCTGACATCTGTCCGCAGGGCCGAAAGATCGTTTTGCGGTTGACCTTTCGTTCCCGTCTGTGCTTGCGCGTACCCGAATTGACTCAGGCCAAAACAGAGCAACAGCAACATCATCGTTTTGATTCGCATGCGAACCTCGTTTTGCAATCTAGATTACTGTTTAAGTCGGACATCTAGATTCAGAGTTTGACCGGGCTTCAGTGCGATTAGCCCGGCTTTGCCCGCATAATTCGCTCCCCCGTAATGCCACGGCGGATATCCGCTTGCTTGAATTGTGAGCCGAAATGGCACGGGAGGAACCAATATAGTGTCGTCGCCATTCGTACCCATCTGGAAATCCCCTGGTTGGTCCTCCCGCGTGAACACAAGTCCTGCCGGTACGTGTTTTCCATTTTCATCGGTGAGATTAAATTTCAGGTAAGCCGACTTGGCTCCTAACTTCAAAGTTACACTCGTGGTTAGCTTCCCGGCTTCAACCTTCTCCTCCACTGGTAATTGACTGCCGGGGTTTGTAAAGAAGCGAAAGAACGCTTTTGGGTAGCCGTCGCTTTCCTTATATGCGTAAACGAAAACACCGCCTGCTGGAATGTCACGAAGAGTGAATTTTCCTACAGAATCAGTCGTGGTGGACGCTGCCGTTATCCGCATGTCATCCTTCAGAAGGGCATAAACATTTGCATCCGGAACGGGCTTACCCTGTTGGTCGAGCACAACACCTTCGATAGAGCCGACAGCATTCTGTGGCGTTTGTGCAACGCTTCTCAGAAATCCGAGAGAGAACAACGTCGTCATCAACAAAGCGAGAACGTAACTTGTTTTGAGCCGCAGCATTTGGGGCCTCCTTCGACTGCTTAATAGTAAATCGTACCCGGTGGAATCGTTGACGAATTACCATTGACAATGACGCTCTTGCTATACGTTCCGCGAGTAGAGGTCCAGACATTGTTAGTCAATCCGTTACTGCACATGGCCCACGTCGAGGTTAGCGAGAAGCCGCAATTACCTGCAAGTATGGTTGGGTTTACCGTGGAGCAGAACTGACCCTGACTATTTGAAGTTGTCACCGCCATTGTGTCGTTAAATTGACCTGTTCCACACGTCGTACAGAACTTCGTCGGCCCGGTTGAGAAACAGATCGCAGGAGTGGGCTGCCCGTTTCCGCAGGTGTTGGTTGTCATATTGATGAAGGGTTTTTCATAATTAGAGTAATTCGTTACGACGGCGATGCTGTTCTGATCGACAAGCTGCATGTTCATCGAGCGGACATCAACAGGGGTGTAGTTCGCTGGACAGCTTGTGTACCCCTGCAGGTCACTAACCACTCTTACGTGGTTTGGCGGATTGACATTCACTGGCGCGGGCGCGGGGAAAGTAGGGTAGGTCCAAAGGCATCTAGTGAACGTGTCATTCCAATAGTAATTTCTGGTCGGAAAATTACCGATGATTGTGGCCGACCCTGGTCCAGCACAGTAGGTATACCCAGAACTGTTCACTGTAGCCACGGCGGAGTTAGATGTGGTCCACGAACTCGCCGCGACGTTAAGGTACTGGAAGTAGTAACCGGAACAGTCACTCCCTTCACTAGTTCCTATAAATGTCCCTCCGTCTCCCGCGAGGCCGTTCATCACGCTGGGAGTCAAGAAAAAGTCATTCCAAAAGTAATCACAGCAGGCGGCAGCACAGCTAAAGCTCCTGGCGATGCCTGCTGCTACGTCCGTACCTTCGGCCCGCCCAATCATGGTGTATGGTGTTTTCTGAAACCATACCAACTGTCCGTGAGTCGCGCCGGAAGGAAAAAGATGCCCTAGAACATCCGGCTTCTTTGTGTCTTTCAGTTTTTGGATGTCAAGCGCGATTGTTTGGTATGGCTGAAGCTCGAATTTATCCGGATTGTAGGTTCCGCCAGCAAAGCTAATCAGCACTCCCGCTTCCTGAGTTTCATTCGTTGTATTCTTCAGGTGCAACACGGTCGCCGTGCCGTTTTCTAGAGTCCACGGATAGATGCTCTCCATCGTTTCATTCATCGCGTCGCGGTCTTTGATGGGCACCTCAAATGCGTAATCGCCGCTCTGGTCTACGCTGGTAAGCTGCCCGATGACGGAACCTGGGGCAGCATTGTATGCGATGTCTACACCTGCCTCCGCAATTTGCCCAACACCGCCAAGCGCATCGGACAACTCGACGCGCTGCACGTCTCCCGGCGCTATCGTTAGGTCCTTAACTTTTACAACCGTGTCCTTGACTGTGCTGGTGCTGTTCTTCTGGGCATCGTCACCGTTGCCCTGTGAGCCTTGATTGTCTTCCACAGTGTAGTCCACCGATACGTGCGCCACGACTGGACTTGCGCTCAAATTTGCCAGCAGCAGCGGGGAATGAAATCGGGTGCCTTCGGGGAAACCTTCGCTGGGGTCTGGCTGCCCGGCGCGGAAATGCGCTCCGGCCAGCGTACTGGATCGCATAATGCCGGGATCGAACATGGCGAATCCGGAAGAATACCCATCCTTCAGGTTCAGCACATATCCTGTGGTAATCAGATCGCCCGGTAATCCGTTGTGCTGTAGTTTAACGAGGGTCGTCGCGGACAAATGCTCGTCTTCATTCAGCTTTATTAGTTGCGTCTCGCGTGGGAAGAGCGCAGCGGTTTTTTTCAACGATCCCGCCGTCAGTTGAAACGTGACCCTGTTTTTCGCCACATTGGTGACAGCGAGGAAACCGTCTGCGCCTTTCGGCAGCGACAAAATTCCGGCCAAGGTTGCGGACTCGAAGTCCATCATGTCTTGCTCGCGCGATTCAAACGAGACCCGCTCTGTCACTGAGAAGACGCTTACCTGACAGGTGACCGCCATCGGGATGCCGTTAAAAGCGACTTCGATATTGCCGGAATCGAAGCCCTGCGGAGCGACATTTGCCAATTGAACTTCTTTGACCGAGTGTGTGTCCAAGGTGATCGGGTCCAAGACATGAGCTTGGCCCCCGATGTTGAAGATGGTCACCGTGACCTTGGTCGGGGCCGGTGCGAGATTGTTCAGAGTCAGCGTGGAACTCATTCCATCGCGCAAGGTGTAATAAGGGATGTTGGTCATCTGATCGCTGGTTGGCTGCACAGGTTTTTTGGGCGGTGGGTTTTGCGCTCGGACTGAATGAACCATCGCCAGGGAGGACAGCAGAAAGAGACCCGAAAGAATCGCAATCCTGAGTTGACGAGTCATGTGATGATCTCCATTCGCGCTAAGAAGTCTGGGGCCGAGCGCCAACCATTTGGCGGGTTAGGGCGCAAACGATATGCCGCAGCGCGAGCACTGTCAACCTACCGGATCGGGCACAATAGGACGATTTCGGACAGTTTCGGACGCATTCTTTTTCAGGGAATGTAAATCGGCATCCAATTGCCGCGCTTGATGGCTCAGCGACTCTTGACAGATCACGCGCCGGCCGCTCGGCAATTCCCGCCAATGTATCCACGCATGCTCCATCCAGTAGTACACGGTGGACCGACTGACTCCCGCGACCTGACGTGTGGCGTGAATCGTTAAGAACTTGGTTTCTTTTTGGCAATGCTCGCAGAAGAGAATGGCCATGACAGCCCCACAATCTTAGAGCCTTGCAGAGAAATGTGGCGTGGCGCTCTGCTGCTTTCAACGACAACATCTGGGGTCTTCGAGCTGGGATCGGGGACCCAGTGGTGTTATCGGTAGCGAATAATGTTTGTACGTATACCTTTAACTCTATAAGTGTCAAGTGAATGCTCTATTAATGCTGGTAGTCGATAGTGCCCACATTGCAATATCGGATGAATACTTTCTTCCTCGACTTGAGCACCTGCCAAGTACCGATGCTGCGCCACAAGGAGAAGGAAAAATGGGAGTGCTGATAAAAGCTTGGAAAATTTCCAGTTAGCCGAAAAACCGAGACTTGCAGAAATCTGCGCAGTGATTTGACAGCACTCGACAGCCCGCTTACTATCAACATTCATGCTTCCAGTGCGGAGGCCGCCAGCGTCGGCAGGCTGTCTTCGGTCTCTTTAGGGTCACCCGGCACACGCGACATAATTCTGGCGGGCTCCAAGTAGAGCCCGCGCCCGGAAAGGGCGAATGAGCACTCCCCGAGCCAAGCCAAAGTACTATCTGACGACGCCGCTGTATTACACCAACGGGTTGGCGCATATCGGGCATACGTATTCGACCATCGTGGCCGATGTGATCCGCCGGTATAAACGCATGCGGGGATTCGACGTCTTCATGACCACCGGGGCGGACGAGCACGGCGTCAACGTCGAGCGCTCGGCGAAGAAGGCGGGGAAGACGCCGCAGGAGTTTTCGACGGCTATCGTCGCGCAGTGGCGGCAACTCTGGGACGATCTGGGCATCGCGGGGGACGAATTCATCCGGACGACGGATGAGAGGCACCACCGGACCGTGCAGTGGCTGTTCAAGCGCTGCCGTGAAAACGGGTACATCGAGAAAGGGCACTACACCGGACAGTATTGCGTGCACGACAACGCCTACGTAGTGGACGCCGGCCCCGGCGACCCTTGCCCGGATTGCGGCCGCCCGACGGAAACTCTCACCGAGGAAAACTACTTTTTCAAGCTGTCCGGATTCCAACAGAAGCTTCTGGACTTCTATGAGGCGAATCCGGACTTCATCCGTCCCGAGAGCAGGCGAAACGAAGTTTTGAGTTTTGTGCGTGGCGGGCTGAGGGATCTTTCGATTACGCGCACCACCATTCGCTGGGGCATTCCCGTGCCGGGCGAAGCGCCGCATGTGTTCTACGTGTGGTTTGACGCGCTGATCGGATACCTGAGCGCCGTGGGCGGACCGGAATTCGTCGAGCGCGGCCTGTGGCCCGCGGATTTGCACATCGTGGGGAAGGAAATCATCCGCTTCCATGCTGTGTACTGGCCGGCGTTTCTGATGGCGGCGGATTTGCCGCTGCCCGGGCAGATCTGGGCGCACGGCTGGCTGCTGTTCGACAGCGAGAAGATGAGCAAGTCGCGCGGCAACGTGGTGCGGCCGCGTCCCATCGTCAACGTGCTGGGGATGGACGCGCTGCGCTATTACCTGCTGCACGACACCGTCTTTGGACAGGATGGCAGCTTCTCCTACGACGCGTTGGTCAGCCGTTACAACAGCGATTTGGCCAATGGGCTCGGGAATCTTGCCAGCCGCACACTGACGATGATCGACCGGTACTTTGGGGGAGAGATCCCGAAGCCGGCGGCACGGGACGAGGAAGGAAACGAGCCCGGGGTAGCAGATTTTGCCAGCGGGGCGCTGACAAACATTTGCCAGTTGTATGACCGGTTCAGTTTTTCGTTGGCGCTGGAAGGGATATGGGAGCAAGTGGCTGCGATTGACAAATATCTGACGGTCGAGAAGCCCTGGACGCTCGCTGAGCAGCCGGAGAATCGTGAGCGGCTGGCGACAGTGCTCTATACGGCGGCGGAAGGCTTACGAATCGTTACGGCGCTGGCGCATCCCGTGCTTCCTAAATCGACGGAGAAAATCTGGCGTCAATTGGGGCAGACCGCGCCGCTGGGCAGCATCCAACTGGATCAACTGTCATGGGGGCAGCTCAAGCCCGGAACAAAGATCGGCAAACACGAAGGAATTTTCCCGCGCGTCGAAAAAACTGAAGCGATCGAAAGGATTGAAACCATGGAGCAGGAACAGAATAAAGCAGCGGAAGCGGCGGCGGCAACACCGGCCCCTACACCAACGGCAGCGGCGGCAGCCGCGGCGCCGGCAGTTGCGGCGCAGGCAAAAATTGGAATCGAGGATTTTTTGAAGGTCGAGATGCGCGTGGGCCTGGTGAAATCGGCCGAACGCGTGGCCGGCGCCGACAAATTACTGCAGCTTCAAGTGGATATCGGCGACGAAGTCCGGCAGATCGTTGCGGGAATCGCGCTGGCGTATAAGCCGGAGGATCTGGTGGGCCGCAAGGTTGCGGTCGTTGTGAACCTCCAGCCGCGCAAGCTGCGCGGCGTGGAATCGAACGGTATGATCCTGGCGGCCTCCGCTGGACCGGATAGCTCCCCAGTGCTCGCGGGATTTCTGGAAGATGTGCCAGTGGGAGCGCGGCTCAAGTAGCTAAGTCGTGCTTCAGGGGCTAAAGCCCCATTGAAGCAAAGTGACGTTTGTCCGGGCTGAAGCCCGGACCTCCTGAGGGAGATGCTGGAATACCTCCTGAAGGAGACGCTGGAATACCTCCTGAAGGAGATGCCGGAATACTTTGGGCAGTTGATGGACCTGGTCGATTCACATGCGCACGTGGATGTTTCCGATTTCGATGCCGACCGCGAGGCGATGCTGGAGCGCGCGCAGTCGGCCGGCGTCGGGACGTTACTTGCGATTGGAAACGGGCCTGAGATCGAAAAGCTCGGGGCGGCGGTTCCATATGCCGAGCAGCATGACTGGATCTATGCCTCGGTGGGGATTCATCCCCATGAAGCGATGCACGCGACCGAGGCGCATTACGCGGAACTCGACCGGCTGGCGCGGCACCCGCGCGTCATCGCCTGGGGTGAAATCGGACTCGATTATCATTACGATCATTCGCCCCGGGATGTGCAAGCCCGTGTCTTTCGCCGGCAGCTTGAGCAGGCGCGTGCGGCGAAGAGTCCAGTGGTCATCCACTGCCGGGAGGCGTGGCCGGACTGCCTGAAAATACTGGACGAGGACTGGCGGAGTTCGGGGCTGGGCGGGATTTTCCATTGTTACGCGGGGACAATCGAGGAGGCGCGCCGGGGAATGGAAATGGGGTTTCTCGTGTCCTTTGCGGGGAATGTGACCTATCCGAAGGCGCAGAACTTGCGCGATGTGGCCCGGCAGATTCCGCTCGATCGGTTGCTGGTCGAGACCGATTCGCCGTTTCTGGCTCCCCAGCCGCTTCGGGGAAAGAGAAACGAGCCCGCTTACGTGGCGGAAGTAGCGCGAACCATCGCGAATGTGAGAGACTTGGCAGCCGAGGAGATTGCCGGGGTAACGACGGGGAATTTCCGCAGATTTTTCGGCCTCGGCCATTCGATCGGGCATAGGATGAAAATTCCGGGAGGGGCGCCATCTCACTTCTGACGGCCAAGGAAATATTCGATCTGGTTCGCGAGGACCTGATCAAAGTCGAGCAGGAACTTACGCTGCAGAACGAGTCGGCCATTGAGCCGGTGGCGGAGATTTCCGGTTACCTGCTGACCGGGGGCGGCAAGCGCCTGCGGCCGGCGCTGCTGCTTTTATCGGCGGGCTACGCGGGATACCGTGGAGGGAGCGCCGTGCATCTGGGAGCGGTCGTCGAGTTGATTCACAGCGCGACGCTGATCCACGATGACGTCATTGATGGCGCGGACATGCGCCGAGGCCGCCCATCGGCAAATTCACGATGGGGCAATCACAGAAGCGTGCTGGCGGGGGACTGGCTGTATATGCAGTCGTTTCAAATGGCGCTCGAAGAACGCAACTTCAAGATCCTCGATGTCCTGATCGAACTCACGCAGAACATGGTGGAAGGCGAACTGGTCCAGTTAGCCAAGCTTGGGCGGATGGATTTGACTGAACAGGACGCTGTGGAGCTGGCGGCGCGCAAGACCGCCTGTTTGTTTGCAGGATGCGCGCGGCTGGGCGCTGTCCTCGGAAACCTGGACGATGCGGGCCAGCAGGCTTTGGCCGACTACGGACATTTCGCGGGACTCGCGTTCCAGCTCGTGGATGACATGCTGGATTTCACAGCGTCGCCCGAGCAACTGGGCAAACCTGTATTGAGCGACCTGAAGGAAGGCAAGGTCACACTGCCGCTGATCTATGCGCTGGAGAGCGCGGGGACAGAAGGGCAGCGGCTGGTTCAGACCGTGCTGGAGGAAAAGGGATTCGAAAGCGTGCGGCCGGAGGAGATCACGGCGCTGGTGCAGGAGTCAGGGTCGCTGGACCGAACGCGGATCGTCGCGCACGACTTCGCCCGGCGCGCCAAGGCCTGCCTGAACGGCAACGCCAAGTCGGATTTCGGGCGCGCGCTGCTGACTGTCCCGGATTTCATCCTCGACCGGGAAAATTAGCGCAAATTTCTCAGTGCAATCTGCGCACTGACTGAACAGGCTGCGGAAGAACTCTCTGCGATGCCTTCAGGGGTTAAAACCCCTGAAGAAAATGCGGGCTTTATGTCGCGGCTGAAGCCGCGACCCACAAGGCATCGACCGTTTTTCCGCAAGCTGTGAAGTCTGTGCTACTCAAACCAGCTTCGCTATGTTGCCGTTCAAACTTGTTTATCACCCTCGCTACGATTTGGATCTGGGACCGCACGTTTTTCCTTCACAGAAATTCAAGATGGTTCACGACGCGCTTTTACAAGAAGGGCTGGCGGACGAAGGGGATTTCATACAACCGGAGCCTGCCGCCGACGAAGATGTATTGCGCGTACACACGCCTGCATGGGTTCAGAAGTTACAGACGGATTCCCTTACGTTGAGCGAGCGGATGAAGCTCGAGATTCCAGTCTCGGAGTCAACGGTGCAGGCTTTCTGGCTGGCGGCGGGTGGATCCATACTGGCAGGGCGCCAGGCTCTCCAGGACGGATTTTCCGCAAACCTGACCGGCGGATTCCATCACGCCTATCCCGGGCATGGCGAAGGGTTTTGCATGCTTCATGACGTGGCGATTGCGATTCGGAGTCTCCAGGCCGGAGGGGCTATCCGCACAGCGATGACTGTGGACACGGATGTGCATCATGGCAATGGCACGGCGGCGATTTTCGCGAACGACGCGACTGTTTTTACGTTCTCAATCCATCAGGAAAATAATTACCCCATGCCGAAGCCTCCCTCGGATGAAGATATAGGCCTCGAGGATGGCACGCGAGACGCGGATTATCTGGACGCGCTCGAAGAGGGCCTGATTCATTCCCTCAACAAAATAGCTCCGGACTTGATCTTCTACGTGGGCGGGGCGGACCCCTATCGCGAAGACCAGTTAGGCGGGCTGGCTTTGACAATCGAAGGACTGCGGAAACGCGACCGGCTGGTGTTCGAACATGCGCGGCGGCGCGGGATTCCCGTGGCGTCCACCATGGCGGGCGGCTACGCCAGACGCGTGGCGGACACGGTTCGCATTCACGTCAACACGATTATCGCCGCCCGGGATGTGGCACTGCAGCAGTCCTCGACTAGCAAGCTTTGAGGCCGACTCTCCCGGAATTTTCTGGGAGATCGAAGACTTTCTGGTCAATCTAAACAGGCTGTGGAAAAACTCTTTGCGATTCCGTCAGGGGTTAAAACCCCTGGGGGAAATGCAGGCCTTATGTCGCGGCTGAAGCCGCGACCCACAAGGCTTCGACCGTTTTTCCGCAAGCTGCAAAAACCGCGGAGAAACGGGTTGTTTATTGGCTTTGGCCGGCCGATGTTTTTGTGATTGCGCCCGAAAGAGCGTCAATAAAATTGTCGAGCGCAAACCCCCGAGCACGGTAGGCGATTTTTCCGGCGTGGTCCAGGACGATGATCGTCGGAATCGATTGGACCTTGAGGATGCTGTCGAGGCCATCCGAAGACCGACGTGCCCTGGACTTTCCGCTCCTGGAGGAAGGGAGCGACAAGGGCTTCCTCCTCGTCGCTATTTACCGCCAGGAAGACAACATCATCGCGGCTTTTGAATTTCTCGCGCACAACGGCCAGCAGGGGTTCCATGGTCTGGCAATAGGAACACCAGGTAGTCCAGAAGTTGAGGATGACGGTTTTGCCGCGCGCCTCGGCCAATTTCATTGCGGGAGTTCCATCCACGCGGCGCAAGCTGAATTGGAAAGGGTCCGTAAGGCCCTTGTTGTAGACGACGGCTTCCGGTTTATCGGCCCTGGCCGCGGTTCTGACTTTGTCGTAGGAGGTGAGCAAAATGTCGCCGAGGCCCGCGTCGGAATCGTGCGTGAGCCGCCAGAGGTTCCCCATTTTGAGGCGCAACGAATCGCGGTTTACCGGCGTGTCATCCTGGTTCTGACCGGCCAGGAGGAAGGCCAGTGCGTATTGCCGAACCGCTTCGTCCGCATGCTTTTGCTCTTCGGCGATTTCTCCAAGGTTCAGAGTCGCTTCGGCGGTGGGCAAGAGGAGAAAACCCTGATTGAGATCTTTCACGGCGTCATCGTTCTTGCGCAAGTGCCTTTGAATTCGTCCGCGCAGGACGTAGAGATTCATCGTGAACTTGTTGCGGCCGGCCTGCCAATCTTCCAGTGTCATTTGCGGAGCGCGAGATTGCGGGTCGGCCTTGGCCACAAGTTCGAGCAGGTGTGTGTCGTACTGAATCGCGCGGAGCAGGCTCGCGTCGTCCGGCATTTTCTCCAGCATCGTGGTGGCCAGGAATAACGTCTGGCTGTCATCCGGCTGGAGGGCGAGGACCTGCTCGGCGTAATCGAGCGCGCGTTTCTGGTTCTGCAGTTGCATTTCGGATTCGAGCAGGGCGCGATAGATGGCGGCGCGGCGCGGAGAATCGGGATACTTGACGAGATAGGCTTCGAGATTGCGAATCAGCGCGGCGCGATCGTTTCCCGCTTGCTGCACGGTCGCCTGCAACTCCGCGTCCGGATTAGGAGCTGTATCCTGTGGCTCGGCAGGCTCGGGCGTGCTTTTTGGTTTGGGCGCCGCCTGTGCCGCCGTTTTTTTCTGCTGTGTGGGGGGAGGATTTGCCGGCGTAGCGGCTTGAGGGGATGGAGGCTGCTGCCGCGCGAACGCCGCTCCAGAAACGTTCAACGCAAAAAAAACACAAAAGAATGCGGGTTCGGCTGTGCATGGGCTGGAATTGTAACTCGAAATGCGATTCCATTCCGACAAATGAATGGAACGTCGTGTGAACTTTCCCGTCATCGTAGGGGCACGGCAATGCCGTGCCCCTACATCCGTTGGCGGCGCTATTTGAAATCCAACAAAACATCCACCGTGTGGCGATCGGTATTGGGCCGCAGCCAGTGGCCGCACTGGTCGTAATGAACGGGCATTTCGCCGAAAATCTCCGGCCTTGGTTTGGCCAGGATCGGGAGGAGCTTCTCGAAATAGCCATTATCGAAAATTTGGCCCGGTGCAAGTTGCCATGCGCGCCGCAGTCGTTTTTCCGCATCCAGCGAAAGGCCGGTAATGATCATTTCACCCATGCGGTATTGGGGACCTTCCGCGATGTTGACGCGGTAGGAGACGCGATGGGCGGCGTCGTCAAAGTCCGGCTGTGCGTCAAGCTTTATGTCCAGATAGCCGTGACTGGCGTATTCGGATTCAACATTCCGCCACAGCGCTTCAATCTTCATGCCATCGGCTGCTTCACCTGGTTTTATTTCAACCAGTCCATCCAACTTGGCGGAAAGGACATAGATGTTACCTTTCCATGAGGCGCCGTTCCAGGAATACACCGGGCCGGGAATGACGGGAATGAGGACTTCCATGTTGGCCTCTCCGGAATCACCGGTATTGCCCGTCATGCGGGGCTGCGGCGGGCCGATTTTCGCGCGGAGATAGCCCTTCGAGGCATACAGCGGGCGCACCTGCTCGTTTTCAAAAACTTCAATGGCGAAGCGGGAATACGGCTGACCCTTGATGTCGGAAAGGCGGTCCTTGAGCCGCTGGGAATCGGCGGCGAGAGGATCGCCGAATTGCACCGATTGGACCCTGAGGGCGGAATCCTCAATTCGGAACTGCATGATCATGCCGTCGCCGACGGGTTGAGCGATCAGCTGATGGGATAAATTCCCCTTGATGTGGCGGGCAGACAGCAGCTTATCGAGCGCATGGGTTATTTCCTCGAGCATGACGCCGTTCTCCGGGGCATCGCCCGTAAACAGGCCTACCTCCTGACGAATGGCCGCGGCAAGTTCATCGTCGGTGAACCACGGAAAATTATCGAATGAGAGAGGAACCGTGTGGGCTTCCTGAACCTGGAATTCGAGGGAGATCGAGTCTGCTTTGGAGGAAAAGCGATAGTTGACGGTCGAAAAAATGCCGAGCGCGGCGAGACGGTCGGCGGCGGCTTGAATCTGCTCCGCGCTGACGACATCGCCGATTTTGAGGCCGCTCGCCGTAGCGATTTGCTCGGCGGAGAACTTCAGCGTTCCCGTGACGGTAATTGCGGCGATCTTGGACGCCTTCGGGGCAGTCTGTTGCCAGGTCCGCGCAGGCATCGTTGGCGCGGCGGACAGAAGCAGAGCAGCGGCCAGGAGTTGGAGTAACCGGCGTCTCACGTCAGGCATATTCTACGCGAGGATTGCATGATTGGTGAAGAGAAGCGGAGGAAGGGACGCAGGCGTTACAGAAGGCGTTCAGGACGAAGTTATAGGCGGGGACGGCAAGGTCCGCGAGTCGATCGAGTCGCGGAGCTCAGGGCTTAAATTCAATCAGGATATTGCGAATAGGAATTTTCCCCACGTCCTTGGAAGTGTGAATCACCGCTTCACGAAAGGTTACGACATCGGGAACTAAATTCTTGATTTCCGACTTTCCATCGGTCCATTGCTGCACTTGGGTATCGTTCAGGAAAATGGCCAAGCGTTGATTGTGACTGTGGGGCGAACTGGTCTCGCCGGGTTTCATTTTCTCTTCAAAAATGGCGATTTGTTTGTCAGCGTACAAAACCTTGTTATCCGGCGCCGGGGGTGCGCCGGCGCTTGGGGCGAGCACTTTGGGATGCGTTGACTTAATGACCACTTCGAGGTACTCGCCGCTTTTGGGCGGAGTGTAGCGTTCGCCTGTTTTGAATACTTGAACGTCGCCTCGCGCCATCTTTTGACCATTCACCTCGACAGAGCCGAGCGCAAGCACAACCCGCTCACCGCAAGAAGCCGCGCCCGCCGCGCACGGCGCACTGTTCCTGAACACACGAACGAAATCATTTTCCAGCAGGGGACCTGCCGGAAGGGTCTGCAAAAAAAAACAGCGTTGCAAGTATCATTTTCATGTTCTTGCGCCTCTGAGGGGCATTCCTAGGGAACGTCGGCGTAGTTTACATCATTTGTTCTCTGGGATATCAGTTTGCTGTGTCGAAAGTGCGCTGAGGTTTTAGTAGCACAGGCTGCCCTTCACTTCGATCAGGGTAAAAAGCGTGTGCTACTCGACGGTAACGGACTTCGCAAGGTTGCGCGGCTGGTCCACGTCGCAGCCTCGGCGCACGGCGATGTGATAGGCGAGCAACTGCAAGGGTATGACCTCCAGCAGCGGCGCGAGCATCTCGATGGTGGGTGGTACGACGATCACGTGATCGGAAGCCTCCCGCGCCAGGTGATCGCCTTCGGTGACAACAGAGATGACGATGCCGTCGCGCGCCTTGACTTCTTTGATGTTCGAAACGCTCTTCTCATACCGCGTCCTGGATTCGGGGTCGTTTTCATCGCGTGTGGCCAGCATGACGACGGGAAGATTCTCATCAATCAAAGCGTTGGGCCCGTGCTTCATCTCGCCGGCCGGATATCCCTCGGCATGGATGTAGGAAATCTCCTTCAGTTTCAGGGCGCCTTCAAGAGCGATGGGGAAGTGAATGCCGCGTCCGAGGTACAGGAAATTGGTATGCCGGAAAAACTGCCGGGCGAGGCTTTCGTAGATCCCGGTCTCATCCCCCTGCAGAACTTTTCCCATCTTGTGCGGGATGCGCATGAATTCCTGAAGGAGGCGCTGCGCGGAATCGCCGGTGAGCGTGCCGCGCACCTGGCCCAGGTACATCGCTGTGAGCATGAGGGCCGTCAACTGCCCGGTGAACGCCTTGGTGGAGGCGACGCCGATCTCCGGGCCGGCATGCGTCAGAATCGTTCCCGCCGCTTCTCGCGTGATCATCGAGCCGAACACGTTGCAAATGGCGAGCGTTTTCGAACCCTTCTGCTTGGCTTCGCGCTGCGCGGCGAGCGTGTCCGCTGTTTCGCCGGACTGGCTGATACAAATCGTAAGCGTATTCGGGCCGATGATCGGGTCGCGATATCGGAATTCGCTGCCGTAGTCCACCTCGACGGGGACTCTTGCGAGCTTTTCAATCATGAACTTGCCGATCTGCCCGGCGTGCCAGCTCGTGCCGCAGGCAACGATCTTGATATTGGTGAAATCTCGAAATTCCTGCTCGGAGATATTCATCTTGTCGAGGAAGATTTTGGCTGAATCAAGCGCCACGCTGGCAAGAAGGGTGTCGCGAACGGCGCGGGGCTGCTCAAAGATTTCCTTCTGCATGAAATGCTTGTAGCCGCCCTTCTCCGCCATGATCGGGTCCCAGGAGATGTGCTGTACGGCTCGCTCGACGGTGTGGCCGTCGAGATCCATCACGCGGACGCCCCCCGGAGTCAGGACCGCGATGTCGCCGTCGGCCAGAAAGAACATGTCGCGCGTGTGGGCCAGGATCGCCGGAATGTCGCTGGCGACGAAATACTCGCCCTGGCCCAGGCCGATCACGGAAGGCGGGCCGGTGCGCGCGGCAACGATCTTGTTGGGGTCTTGCGCGGAGAGAATGGCCACGGAATAGACGCCGCTGAGTTGTTTTACCGTTTTCCGCACGGCGTCTTCGAGCGGGCCGCCGTCCTTCATGTGTTTTTCGACAAGGTGGGCGATGATTTCAGTGTCTGTTTCCGTGACGAACTTGTGGCCCTCTTTCTCCAGCTGGCGCTTCAGCTCGACGTAATTCTCCACGATGCCGTTATGGACGACGACGATCTGGCCGGTGCAGTCCCGGTGGGGATGCGCGTTTTCTTCGGTCGGACGCCCGTGCGTGGCCCAGCGCGTGTGTCCAATGCCGTAAAAGCCGTCGATGGGGGATTGCCGGATTACTTCTTCAAGATTGTGAAGCTTTCCCGGAGCGCGGCGAATCTCCACCTTGCCGTTCTGCCCGACAACGGCGATGCCTGCCGAATCATAGCCGCGATATTCCAGCCGCCTCAGGCCGTCGAGGATTAGAGGAACGACTTTCTTCGGGCCGATATATCCTACAATTCCGCACACGGTATTCTCTCCGGGCGTTCGAATTGGCGGCAGACAGGGAAGCGAGCCACCAAAAGATTAGCACAATGCAATCATAGATTCGGTTTGGCAAGGCGGCGTGTTTCCTGGAGTTAACAATCCGAGCGCGGAACGGACAGGGGCCTACTCGACAATTTCGTAGCGGAATTCCTCAATCACTGGGTTTGTCAGGACCTCGCGCGCCAAGCGTTCGACCTGCTTTTCGGCGGCTGCCAGTGTGGTGCCCTCCAGATCGAGGACGAAAAATTTTCCCTGACGAACGTCTCGAACGTCGTTGAAGCCCAACGAAGACAACGCGTGCTGAATCGCTTGTCCCTGGGGGTCCAGAACCGTACGCTTCGGCATAACCCAGACATGAGCTTTCATCGCCGGCATTATACCAAACCGAGGGCAGCGGCGCCGGAGCGAAATTCTTCCAGGAGAGCGGCCTTTTCCGCGGCGGGGAGAAACGCATGCTGGAAGCTGGCCTCCGCGATGCGGAAGAGGTCAACGGATTGGAGGCCCATGCGATGCGCATGGAGGTACTCTTTGCTGAGCGTGGTTTCGAACATGGCGGGATCGTCGCTCGATATCGTGACGGGCAGACCACGGCGAAAGAAGGATGCGAGAGGGTGCTGGTCGTATCCAGCCGTTTCGCGCCCGATCTGGCGAGCGAGGGCCCCGGTGCGCAGGTTGCTGGTGGGGCAGATCTCCAGGGGAACGCCTCGCGCGGCCAGAAAATCCATGGTGCGCTCGTCGCGCATCACGCCGATGCCGTGGCCGATGCGTTCGGCGTCCAGAATTTCGACCGCTTCGCGAACCGACTCAGGCCCGCCGATTTCTCCCGCGTGAATGAGGCGATGCAGGCCGTGGCCGGCCGCGTATTCGTAAACGCGGCGAAATTCACGCGCCGGAAGCGCGATCTCATCGCCGCCGATGCCAAACGCGACAACGCCGGACGAGAGCAATTCGGCGGCGACTCTGGCGACCTCCATCGCGGAGTGAGCGCCCCACTGCCGCACGGCGTCGAAAATCCAGGCGAGACGCACGCCGGGAACCTGTGAAGCAGCCTCCTGGAGAGCGGCAAAATTGGCCGCGGGGTCTTGCTTTCGCCAAAACATGACGCCAACGGAAAGACTGACCTCGGCATAAAGGATGTTCTGCCGGCGCATCGATTCGGCAAAGCGCCGCGCGATTAAGGCGTAATCGTCAGGCCCGCGAAGCAAGGACGTCACCCATTTAAACGCTTCGATAAATTGCAGAAAGTCGCCTGGAGCATAGCGTGCGGCGGCCTCGTCGATGGTCAGCGAGACGCCATGCCGCGCCGCCAGCTCCACGACGGTTGCCGGCGCAATCGAACCCTCCAGATGGACGTGGAGTTCGGCTTTCGGGAAGGCTGTGAGGAGATGTTCGAATGAAGGCGTATGCACGGTATCGGCGATTATTGTGGCGGGAGCTGAGGACGGCCGGCGTTGATCCACGCGGTCATCCAGTAGGAGCCGACATCGGTGGCGGCATCGGTAAGCTGGCGGATCAGAATCGCCCCGGCCAGGTTATAAAACCGGTCGTAATACTCATCGGTGTAGTCGGAAAGCCCGTCGCGCGCGCGGCGATCTGCGAGAAGAATGTTTTCAAGCCAGGCATGCGCGGACAGGCACGCGTCGAAAGCATGCACGGTCGGATCGCGCAGGAAGATCGCGTCGTTCGGGCGCATGGGGAAGAACAAAGAAAAACGGTCCACCAGACTCGATCCGAAGCGCAGATCCAAACCGGCCTGGGCGGATAAGTGGCCGTCGAAGTTTTCCGTGGTATGAAACGGGTCGTGCGCCTGCGCGACGTAGGCAGCCAGATAGGCGGCTGACAACCGCGCCTGCTCCCAGTCGTGGTCACGAAGCGCCGCCGTCAGCTTCTGGCTGTAAACGCCAATTTGCCAGGGTAGAACGCCGGCGCCCTCCAGCTTAATCTTGGTGAATTTCGTGACGGCAGCCTTGTAATCGCGTGGCAGAGAATCGAATGGAAACTTGCCGTAGCGGTCGAGGTAGACGAAGTGATTGCGGCGCTCGGTCAAAGGAGTCTTAGCAAGCCAATCCAGCGGCTCCGCAACGTGGCGGCCTATCCAGTCGCGATTGGCTTCGAAATACCCGCGAATTTCCGGCGGCAGCGTCTCCACAGCCTTGTTGGCGACCAGGCGCTCGGCATTCGCGCCCCAGGCGCGAGCCGGCCGGGGGAAGGCAAAGAGGGAAATAGCCGCGGCTGCGGCGATGGCGCCGGTGGCCACGCATCGAGACGCGAAATTTGGGTGACTGCGCATCACCGTTCTGTCACTCCGGATTGTGCCCGCAGCGTGCTGCGCTTGCGGCTATAGCTAAAGTAAATCATAAGACCGATGGAGAGCCAAACAAAGAAACGAATCCAATTCATAATCGGCAAGCCCGCCATCAGGAGAAGGCAGGTAAGAATCGTCATGATGGGGGCGAGCGGTCCGCCGGGGGCACGGAAGGCGCGATGCCGGTTTGGCTCACGGTAGCGAAGAATGAGCACGCCGGCAGCAACCAGCGCGAAGGCGAACAACGTGCCGATGTTGGAGAGGTCGGCAAGCGTACCGATGTCCAGCAGACCCGCGGGTACTCCGACCACGACCCCGGCGACCCAGGTGGAAAAATCAGGAGTGCGATAGTCGGTGTGAACCCGGCTGAAAATCCGCGGCAGCAGGCCGTCGCGGGACATGGCGAACCAGACGCGCGCCTGACCCAGTTGGAAGACCAGCAGCGAGGAAATCATTCCCAGCAAGGCTCCGAGGAGGACGATCAGGCGGATGGTGCTCTGGTCGAGGCGCTTTAACGTGTTGACGACGGGCGCGGCGTCGTCCAGCAGGGTTTGCCAGGGCACCAGGCCGGTCAGGACGACGACGACCGAGATATACAGAATCGTGCAGATCACCAGCGTGGCGATAATCCCGATGGGGAGATCGCGCTGAGGATTCTTGGTTTCCTCGGCGGCGGTGGAGACGGAATCGAACCCGATATAGGTGAAAAAAATAATGGAGCCGCCGGTAAGGATGCCGGGCCAGCCGTTCGGCGCGAACGGGCGCCAATTGGCCGGGTGAATGAGCCGCGCGCCGAAGCCGACAAAAACGATGATGGCCACAATCTTGAGCAAAACCATCACGTTGTTGGTTTCGGCGGATTCGCGAATCCCGCGCACAAGCACAACCGTGAGCAGCATGACGATCAGAAACGCCGGCCAATTGAAGCCGAAGTGCCAGCCGGGCGGATAAAGCTCATTTCCGGAAAAATCGCTGAGACCGCTGGGGAGATACGCGGGCGAAATCCATCGCGGGCTGGGATGGACGCCGAACCAGTCGAGCAGGCCCACCACATGCGCCGAGAATCCCACACTCACGGCCATATTGCTGACGGCATATTCGAGAATGAGGTCCCAGCCGATGATCCAGGCGATCAACTCGCCCATGGTGGCGTAGGTGTATGTGTAGGCGCTGCCCGCGATCGGAATCATCGCGGCGAGTTCCGCGTAACACAGCGCCGCAAAACCGCAGACGACCGCCACCAGCGTGAAAGAAATGGCAATCGCAGGCCCCGCTCCAGGACGCCCGAACGAAGGGGACCGGTAAATCAGATATTCGAGAAGTGGAGCGTTCAGGATAGAAGAAACTTGCAGTTTCTGTCCGGCGATGGCCGTTCCGATGACTGTGAAAATCCCGGAACCGATCACAGCGCCAATTCCAAGTGAAGTGAGGCTCACCCAGCCAAGCGATTTCTTTAAACGGCGTTCAGGCTCATCCGCATCGGAGATTAACTGGTCGATGTTCTTGACGCGGAACAGTCCTGAATCCACTCGGCACCATCCCACCGCAACACGGATCGAACGACGTGGAGACTCTACCCTGAGGGGTCTATCTCCGCAACTCCTGGAATTGCGCCGGGAGATCCATGGAGTGCGAAGGCGCTCTCCCCGGAATCCTGTCCACGGTCAAGCCCAGTTGAGATTCGCGTATCTCTCCATGAGCTTCTTGGTGCCATGATCGGAGAAACGCACGGTGAATTTGCGGTCTTCGCCATCGCCCTCGACGCCGATGATGGTCCCGGCGCCGTAAGTGGCGTGGCGCACACGCTGGCCAACGAGCGGATTCGCGGCAGCACGGCCGAGGCGTGGCGCCGCGCTCGAACGCGGTCTGGCAGGCGCGTCGCTGGAAGCACGCGCGGGAGCTACCGTGCGGCGCACCCGGCGGACGAATTCTTCCTCGGAGTAGGAATACTCAGGGTCAGGCTCGTACCGGCGCGTTTCGCCCGCATCGGCGAGGGACCCAGCCGCGGTGTCGATGAGTTCGCCCGGGATCTCCAGAAGGAAGCGCGAAGGCATGGAGCCGGTGAGACGTTCGGAGCCATAGATGCGGCGATAGACGGCGCGTGTGAGCGTGAGCGTTTCCTTCGCGCGCGTCATGCCCACGTAGCAGAGGCGGCGCTCTTCTTCGAGCTCTTCCGGATCGTTTTGCGACCGGCTGTGGGGGAAGATTCCTTCCTCCATGCCGGTCAGAAATACGTGGTCGAACTCGAGACCCTTGGCGCTGTGCAGCGTCATCAGCGTGATCAGCGCGTTTTCATCAAAGTTGTCCGAGTCACTGACCAAAGCGGCGTGATCGAGGAAATCCGTGAGCGTTTCGCCACGCTCGGCGCCTTCGGCCATGGCGTTGACGAGCTCGCGCAGATTGTCGGCGCGCGCGGTATCTTCGCTGGAATCCCTCTGGGTGAGCATGTCGAGATAGCCGCTGCGGGCGAGAATGGCTTGCAGGAAATCCGCGGGCGGCAGGGAAGAGGCCTCGGCGCGAAGATGCTCGATCAAGGTGCGGAAATCCTTGAGGGGAGCAATGGCGCGGCCGGAAGACGCAGGATCGAGCATTTTCCCCATAGCCACCCACAACGACGCGTCATGCTCCCGGGCCAGCGCGGAAAGCGAGTCCACGGTGGTCTTGCCGATTCCGCGCGGCGGCGTATTGATCACGCGCAGCAGGGCAATATCATCGTCCGGAAAAATGGCCAGTCGGGCGTAGGCGAGAGCATCCTTGACTTCCGCGCGCTGGTAAAAGGAAAAGCCGCCAAGCATGCGGTAACGCATGCCACGCGCGCGGAGCGCTTCCTCAAAGGCGCGCGACTGCGCATTGGTGCGGTACAAGATAGCGACGTGCACCGCGGGGTCGTCGCCATGCAGGATACGGATGCGGTCGGCAACGTATTCGGCTTCGGCCTTGGAGTCGCGCGCTTCAAAAAATCCCAAATTGCCGCCGGAGGAACGCGTGGCTGTTAGATTTTTCCCGAGACGCCGCTTGTTGTTTGCGACGACTCCCGCGGCGGCGTCGAGAATCTTCTGGGTGGAGCGGTAATTTTGCTCCAGGCGCACGACACGAGAGCCGGGATAATCCTCGTCGAAGCGGAGAATGTTGCCGACGTCCGCGCCGCGCCAGCGGTAGATGGATTGATCCTCGTCGCCGACGACGCAGAGGTTGCGCGTCTCGCCGGTCAGCAAGCGCAGAAGGTCATACTGCACGCGATTGGTGTCCTGATACTCGTCGACGTGGATGTAACGGAAGCGGTTCTGCCAGGCGGCGCGCGCTTCGGGGAATTCCTTGAGAACTTGCACGGCGCGAAGCAGCAGGTCATCGAAATCGAGAGCGCCCGAATTGCGGAGAATTTTCTCGTAGGCCTCGTACACCTTGGAGGCTGTGAGGCCCAGCGCATCGTTATGCTTCGCGGCGTCGCTGGCGAGCTGCGCAGGAGTCATGGCGTGGTTTTTTGCGAAGCTGATCCGCTCCAGCAGTCCGCGCACGCGCTCTCCCGGGTCCTTGATGTTGAGGCGCTCGAGAGCGACCTTCACGACGGCAGTCTGGTCGTCCGCATCATAAATCTTGAAATCGCGCGGCAGGCCGAGGCGAGTCGCCTCCCGCCGCAACATCCAGGCGCAAAAGGAATGGAACGTGCCGATCCAGGGATCATCATAGGCAAGCCCCTTGCGGACCAAAAGGTCGCGGACGCGCTCCTTCATCTGTCCGGCGGCCTTGTTCGTGAATGTAACGGCGAGAATCGCGCTGCCCGGGACGCCTTGCTCAATGAGGTGGGCGATGCGATACGTAATGGCGCGCGTCTTGCCCGTCCCGGCGCCGGCGAGAATCAGCACAGGACCTTCAATGGTTGTTGCCGCTTCGCGCTGTCCGGAATTTAGTTCGTCAAGGAGTGTCATGATGGAGAGTGGGCCGGTCAGCAATACTATTCTAACCGACGCCGGACGGTTCAGCAAATTCGCATCCGGGAGTGGCGTCAGTTCGCGGGGGTGATGCCGAGGTCAATTTCAAAAAAGAAAAGCGCTTTTTTGTCCGTCATGAAGGAAAGGTCCGGGATGTAGACGCGGGAGCGGCGAATGGCATCAAACTGGTGGTCAATATCAAAAAAGAGAAAACCGTGCGTGGTCGCGTGCGGCGGCAGAACCTCCGTGGAAAGCACAAGGGATCGAAGCGTGGAGGCCATTTCGTTCCAGGCCTTGTTTCTGCCGGAGTTTGACGCGGAGCCCGGGAAAGGAAACGGTCGCCGCGTAGTCGGATTGGCTCTGGCTTTGAGGAGCGCGCGGTCGGCAACCTCTTCCGGAGAGAGAGGTTCCAATCGCTGGCGGTCCTCACCCGGAGTTGCAATGACGAGGCGAATCGCGTCGAGATTGAGGCGTATCGGTGAGTCGTTGTCATTGCGGAAGTAAACGTTGATCGCGGCAATGCCGGCCTCGTATGGCGACGTCTTGCCAAACAACGCCTTATCGTAACGATCCGCGGAAAGAAAAGGGTCGGCGGCGATGGTGAGATTCTGGTGTGCGTCGCGCGCGCGCAGCGTCAAAGGATCTACCTGAGCGGTTTGCGCGAATGCGCCGCAGGGCCAGAGCAGGGTCAAGACGAGAAGTAGGTATGGCATCGTTTTTCTATGATGCAGGTTCGAGGCGGCGGGTTCCCTGACAATAAGTATCCCCGGAATCCCGCTGCCACTATAATATCCAGTTTGCCGGCGCGGGTGCGGCGTTTCCAATATTTTTGCGGCAATGGAGACGGCTGCCAAGGAATCATTGGATGTATACGCTTTACAGTTTGCTGACGGCCGCGGGCATGCTCCTGCTCTCTCCGTACTTTCTCATCCGTGGCTTGATCGACGGCAAATACCTTGGCCATGTCCGCGAACGCCTCGGATGGGGTTTCCCGCCGGAGTTGCGATTGATCCGGCGGGAAGATCGGAGCGAGGGAACAATCTGGATCCACGCGGTTTCTGTGGGCGAGGTGCTGGCCGCACAACCGCTGGCGAGGCAACTCAAGGAGCAGTACCGGGACCGGCGCCTGATTGTTTCCACAACCACGGCGACCGGACAGAAGCTGGCGCGCGAACGGATGCCTTTCGCCGATGCGATCTTTTTCTTTCCCTTGGACTGGCCGGGGCCGGTGAGGCGCGCCCTGAAAATAGTCCGGCCAGAGGCAGTGATCATTGTCGAAACGGAAATCTGGCCCAATTTCTTGCGTGAATGCAGGCGGGCGGGCGTGCCCGTGATTTTTGTCAACGGCAGGCTGTCGGAGCGGTCGCATCGCGGTTTTCGCCGGGCAATTTACATGTCCGGTGGAGCGCTGCGTGGTTTTCTGAAACGCATCTTGAACGATGCGACGCTGTTCCTGATGCAAGGCGAGCAGGATGCTTCGCGTCTGCTCGATCTCGGCGCGGATGCGGCGCGAGTCGTCGTTGCAGGAAATCTCAAATACGATCTGGAGCACCCTCCGGAAAGCCCGCTGTCGAACTGGCTCGCAGCGCAGCTCACCCGGAATCATCGCCACCCTGTGTTAATTGCCGGAAGTGTGATGGCCAGTGAAGAGACGCATGTCTTGCGGGCGTTTGCCGAAGTCGAGCGGGAGTTCCCACGCGCGCTGTTGATCCTCGCGCCACGCAAGCCGGACCGGTTTGACGCAGCGGCACGGATCGTCGCGGAATCCCGGCGAGGGCTGGTGCGCCGCAGCAAGATCACGCTGAACGGAGCAGCGAGCACGGAGCTGTCTGAGCCCGGCAGCGTGATGTTGCTCGACAGTGTGGGCGAGCTGGCCAGTATCTATCGTCTCGCCGACGCTGTTTTTGTGGGCGGGTCGCTTGTCCCCAACGGCGGCCACAATATTCTGGAGCCGGCTGCATTCAGTAAAGTCCCGGTCTACGGCCCTTCCATGGATAATTTCCGTGAAATGTCGGCGAAGTTTCTCAATGCCGGTGCCTCCATACAGGTGAACAGTTCGGAAGCTCTGGGAGCCGCCTGGATGGGTTTGCTGAAGAATGATGTGCGTACGCTGAGGATGGGGGCTGCCGCGCGGGACTTGGTGGACCAGAATCGCGGCGCAACCGCGCGCGTTCTGGGACGGATCGCGCAGATAGTGGACGCCCAGCGGAGATCCGCTTGAAGCCCGCATCCGGATTGCGCCTGCTGCTGTGGCCGCTGAGCGTGTTGTACTCCCTGGCGGCTCGCGCGCGGGTGTGGTGCTATGCGCGAGGGATCTTCCGAGCGAAAAAGTTGCCGGGAACGGTGATCAGCGTAGGAAACCTCACGGTCGGCGGCACGGGCAAGACCCCGATGGTGCTGTGGATTGCGGAACGGCTTGCAAGGGAAGGGAAGCACACTGCGATTCTGACGCGCGGATACCGTGGGACGGTGGATGCAGGCGCGCGCGGTGAGCCGCAGAGCGACGAAGTGGCGCTGCTGCGCGAACACCTTTCCGGAAAAGTGCAAATTGGCGTGGGCGCCGACCGATACAAAAATGGCGAGGTTCTCGCGCGGCACGGAACCGAGTGGTTTGTCCTGGACGACGGCTTCCAGCACTTGCGATTGGAGCGCGACGCGGACGTTGTGCTCATTGATGCCACCGATCCTTTCGGCGGGGGAGCGACCTTGCCTGTGGGGCGGTTGCGAGAACCGATTTCCGCGCTCCGGCGCGCCGATGCGGTGGTGATTACGCGAAGCGTACAGGCGCCGTCGCCCGCCATCGAAGCCATGATCCGGCGTCACACGAGGAGTTCCATCTTCTACGCCACGACGAAACTCGAAAACGTGCTGCGCGTTCCTCAGCTGGCGGTGGCCCTGCCGCCGCGGGACTGGGCGCGCGCCCGCTTTATGGCTTTCTGCGGAATAGGAAATCCACCCGCCTTTTTCGAAGACCTGCGCAGGTGGGGATTCCAGGTTGTAGGGGAGCGCAGCTTTGCCGATCATCATGTCTATGCCGCGCGGGAAATGGCTGATCTGGAATTTGCGGCGGCGGGGTGCGGAGCCGATGCTCTGCTCTGTACGGAGAAGGATGTGTGGAATCTCCGTCATGTCCAGTCCGCCATGCCGGTGTACTGCTGCCGCATATCTCTGGAATTGCCGGCTAAAGAGTTCCGAGATGCCATCACCGAGGCCGTGAGCGGCCGGCGAAACGGGGCCGCGCGATGAAAATTCTTGTGCGGGCGCCCAACTGGGTGGGCGACGCCGTGATGGCGATTCCGGCGCTCGAAGCGATCCGGCGCGCGCACGCAAAAGCCGAAATTATAATTTTGGCGCGGCCGGCTGTCGCGGACCTGTATGGCGATCAACCGTTCGCTGACCGGATATTGAAATACGACAATGCCTCGCGCCACAGTGGATGGCTTGGCCGCGAAAGACTTATTAGGGAATTGCGGCGCGAAAAGTTCGACCTCGCCGTGCTCCTGCAGAATGCGTTTGAAGCAGCGTGGCTTGCGTGGCGCGCGGGCATTCCCGAGCGCGCCGGTTATGCGCGCGATGGGCGTGGCTGGCTGCTCAGCAAGCCGATTCGTGTACCGAACAAGGGAGACATCCCGCGCCACGAGTCGCATTACTATTTGGAATTGGTCCGGCGCGCAGGGTGGATCGAATCGCGCGGCGAAATCATGCCAATTCGATTGCAGGTGGCGGAATCGTCGCGCGAGGCGGCAGAGGCGTCGTTATTGCGCGCGGGCGCAAGGCCCGGCGCATGGCGATGCGCCATCGCTCCCGGCGCTTCGTACGGCGCGGCAAAATGCTGGCCGCCGGAGCGATTTGCGGCCCTCGCGGACCGCCTGATTTCTGAATGCGGCGCCGATGTGATACTTTTCGGGACGCCGGGCGAAAACGAAGTGGCCTCGCGAATTTGTTCGAGCATGAAGCGCTCCGCGATTTCGCTTGTCGGGAAAACGTCCATGCGGGATCTTGCCGCGCTTTTTTCAGCCTGCTCGATTTTTATCGGAAACGATTCTGGCGCGATGCACGTGGCCGCGGCGACGGGGCTTCCGGTCATTGGCATCTTCGGTCCGACCGACCCGGAAGGCACGGCCCCTGTGACGCCGCAATTTACGCTGATTCGAGAGGCCGTTTCCTGCAGCCCGTGCTTCCTGCGGAGTTGCCCGATCGATCATCGTTGCATGACGCGCATTGGAGTGGATTCCGTGTTTGTTGCCGCGGAACGAATGCAGCGCGGCGTGAAAAACTTCTCACCCTGGAGCAGCCAGAATGCCTGAAGCAAGCCCGCTTCGACGGGCCGTTTTCCTGGACCGCGATGGCACAATTTGCGAGGAAATGGGCTACGTCAACCACGCCGACCGGCTGCGCATTTTCCCATACGCGGCCGCGGCAATCCGCCGATTGAACGAAGCGCAAATTCCTGTCATCGTCGTGACGAATCAATCCGGAGTGGCGCGCGATATTTTTCCGGAGTCGCTCGTGCACCAGGTGCATGAAAAGATGATTGCGGAGCTCGCCCATGGAGGCGCGCGCATTGACGCCATCTATTTTTGCCCGCACAGGATGGAAGACGCCTGCGAATGCCGCAAGCCGCATCCGGGCTTGCTCGAACGCGCCGCGCGCGAGCACGCGCTTGATCTCGCTGCTTCCTGGGTGGTCGGCGACCGTTACGCGGACCTCGAGATGGCGCATGCGGCGGGAGGACGCGGAATCCTGGTGATGACGGGATATGGCCGGGGGGAGTATGAATTGCACCGCAAGAAATGGCCGCGGCAGCCTGACGCGCTTGCGGAAGATCTGACGGAGGCGGTGAGCCGCATTCTCCATGATTGAAGGCGGTGAACGGTATTTGGTGGTGCGGCTAACGGCTCTCGGAGATATCCTGCATACGCTTCCGGCGGTTGCAGCGCTTCGAGCGGCGCACAGAAACGCGCGGATCGATTGGGTCGTGGAACGAAAATGGGCGCCCGTGCTGGAGGGCAGCCCAGCGATCAGCGAAGTCATCCCGTTTGACCGCGGTTCGGTTTTCGGCGCGCTCGCATGCGTGCGGCGGTTGCGGCAGGCAAACTATACGTGCGCGATCGATTTTCAGGGGCTGTACAAATCTTCGGTGCTCGCGATGCTTTCCGCGGCGCCGCGGCGCATAGGGTTTGAGCGCGGCTGGGCGCGCGAAGCGGGAGCGGGCGTGTTGTACACCGAGCGCGTGACTCCCACGGGCCGGCACGTGGCGGAGCTGAATTATTCGCTGGCCGAAAGGGCGGGGGCGGTGCGTCCCTCGCGCCCCGAGTATCCACTCCGCGTTCCCGCGGGTGGCGCGGCATCGGTCCGCGCGCGGCTGGCCGAACGGGGAATCGGAGATTATATCGTTGTGGGACCGGGAGGAAGTTGGCGCGCGAAATGCTGGCCGGCGGAACGCTACGGTGAATTCTGCCGTGAATTTGAAAGGCGAAGTGGCTTGCGCGCAGTTGTGATCCACGGTCCCGGCGAAGAGTCGCTCGCGGAAGAAACCTGTCGCGCAGCGAGTCCGGCAACGCCGGTGGTGATCGCTACCATGATCGAGGAATTGATGGGATTGCTCGCGCACGCGAGATGTGTTGTTGCGGCCGATTCCGGGCCGTTGCACCTGGCTGCGGCTCTTGGCGCGCCGGTGGTGGGTCTGTATGGACCCACCGATCCAGCGCGCAACGGTCCATTTGCGCCGGGAGCTGTGATCGTGAGCGAAGCGCGCCCCGAGGAGATTAGCTACAAGCGGCGGGCCGCCTACTCGCCGGCGATGCTGCGGATCAGCGTCGAGCATGTGTTGGAAGCGGCGGATTCCTGCATGAAGGCTAGTGCGTGAGCGGCGCAACCAATTTCTGGATTCGCTGGCGGGTTCGCGTGGGGTACCCGGTTGGAATTGCGGCGTTCTGCTTTGCAAGGCCGCAGCCGAAATGGCTTTTTTGCGGCGTGGGGATCGGCGTTGTGGGGTTGCTGCTGCGCGCTTACGCCGCGGGGTATCTTCGCAAGCACAAACAGTTGGCGACTTCGGGGCCGTACGCCTATACGCGAAACCCGTTGTATCTGGGCAGTGTGCTTCTGGCCGCGGGATTTTCCGTGGCGAGTCATTCGTTGATTTCCACGGCGCTGCTGGCCGCGTACCTGATGGTGTTTTATCCGGTCGTGATTCGGCGCGAGCAGGCGGAACTAAGGACGCACTACGGTGACGCGTTTGTGGAATATGCGTCGCGGGTGCCCGCGTTCTGGCCGCGATTGTCTCCCGCGGGGTCTACAGGAGAACGGTTTTCCTGGGCGCTGTATCGGCAGAATCGCGAATACGAAGCGGCCATCGGGCTTGCGGTGGCGATGGCGATCCTTTGGCTCGTGATGGTGTGGCGGCGATGAATGCCGAGCGGCGTTACTGAATTGCGTGAAGAAATGTGGTCACGGCCAGCGTTTGGCCGTCGGTCGTTGCGGTGATGGCTCCATCGCGGTCGGTGCGATAAACGCGCACCCCGGCTGCTTGCAACCTCTCCACGACTTCCGGAGAGGGATGCCCGAAGGTGTTGTCTCTTCCCACGGAAATCGCCGCGAATGCCGGACGCGAACTGGATAAGAACGGCTCGATCGTGGAAGTTTTGCTGCCGTGATGAGCGACCTTCATGAAATTGGCGCCTACGACTTCGTCCTCGGCGAGGAGGGTCCGCTCCGAGGGGCGCTCAATGTCGCCCGGCAACAAAATCGATTGGGAACCGTCCGTCAACCGCATGACGAGGGAATCGTCGTTCTTCGCCGTCGGATTCTCGGTGAGGTCCTCGGGCCAGAGAACATTTCCTGAGATATTTCCCAGGGCAAATGAATCTCCTTGCTTCATGTGTATGACGCGAACGCCGCGCTGCCGCGCGATCGCGAGAACCTGCCGATAGGCCGCGCTCCCGATATCCCGGCCGACCCAGAGTTCCCGCACCCGAAAATTCTCGAGTACCGCCGGGAGCCCTCCGAGATGATCCTGGTGCGCGTGTGTGAGGGCGACGACTTCAATTTGCCGCAGTCCGCGCGACCACAAGTACGGCGAGACCACGTCTTCCCCGATATCAAGCCCGGACCGCAACCCACCCGCGTGAAAACTTCCTAGAGAGCCTCCGGCGTCGACCAGCATCGTGTGGCCGTCTGGAAACGCCACGAACAGGCTGTCCCCCTGGCCCACGTCCAGGACAGTCACCTCCAGGTTTTTACGATTGAGTATCGGCGCAAACGGATGCGTGGCGATGAGTGCCGCGGCCGCGAGAAGAGCCATCGCTGCTACCCCCGCTACTGATTGCCAGGCTCGCCGCCGCGACCGGATCGCAGCAGAAAGGACCACAGCGATTACAGCGAATGCGGCGATCAGGATCAGAGGCGGTTCAGGAATGCGGTAGCTCGCGCCGCGCCACCCGGCAAACCACTTCACGGATGTGCCAAGCATTGCGAGAAGCAATCCCAGAGCCTTTGCGAGCCATACGGCAACAGTGTGAGACGCCAGTGAAACCACGAGCGTGAAGAGCCCGAGAGGAACAATCAAGCCCGTCAGCAGAAGGGCGGGAATATTCGCAAGAGGCCCGATGAGTGTAACCCGGTGAAAGTAGTAAGCGAGCGGGGGAAGCATGCCGAGCTGAAGGATGGCGGAAATGACCATCAGTTTCCAGAAATAAAGCCCGGTGCGAAGCGGGACAACAAGAAGGCGTTGTCCGAAGGACGCGGCGCGGCGCGGAAGCCTCGCTGAGACCCATGCTGCCGCAGCTCGCATTTCGATTCGAAATTGAATCACGCGCGGCATGTGAGACACGTCTCGACTGATGTCGGTCAAATGCTGGAGACCGTGAAGATAGGGTTCGCTCGTGTGCGCGATTGAGGGAACGGCAAGCGCTCCGATGATGCCCACAGCCGAGAAGGAAAGAAGGAAGCTGGCATCTCTGATTTCCGACGGACGCATGGCAAGAATGACAAGCGCCGATAGCGCGGCGATGTTGAGCAGGTCCATGCGGCGATGCAGCAAACGCGCAAACAGGTACAAGGCCGCCATCAAAGCGGCGCGGAGAATCGGCGGACGATCCTCGACGATGCCCACATAAGCGGCGAGGACGAACAGCGTGAGCAGCGTCCTGGGAATCAGGGCGAGGCGCAATCGGCGCCCAGCCCATATGAAAAAAAAAGTCAGCGCCCCGACGTGGAGTCCCGCAAGGACCAACACGTGATACACGCCGGTTTGCTGGAATTCGACGACGCGGTCGTGTTCGACGAAGCCGCGGTCACCCAGCAGCATCGCGCGAGCCAGCGCCGCCTGGTCGGGATGCGAAACGAAAAGGTCGTTGATGGAACGGAGAAGCCGGCCGCGCGCGCGTGCCAGGCGTTCTGAAATTGTCAGAGGTGGATGTCCGAGAATGGTCAGAAGCTGATCGGTGCGAAGTGTGCCCAGCAAATGAATGCCTTGCAGCGCGAGGTAACCGCGATAGTCAAAGCTGCCGGGATTGCCGAAATTGCGCACCGGAAGCGCGCGAGCAAGAACTTCGACGCGATCCCCGGCGCGAGCTTGCGGAATCGGGGCCGCATTTGGATCGCTGGCATAGGAGGTGACGCGCAAGCCTCCGCTCACCGGCCTGATGCCGGCTGCCGATTCGACCTCGTCGAGATTGATCTCGTATCGCGCTCCCCAAGGAAGCTCCAAAGGATCCGCGCGCAAGCGTCCGCGCCAGCGCAAGGCCACGCTCGAATCCAATTTGCCGGATTCAATTAGCGAACTGGCCAGATTGGCAGGGACCGACATTCGTTCCAGACCTGCCGCGGCAAAACCGAGGCACAGCCACGCTGCCGTAGCCGCAATTGCCGCGGGCAGAAGCCAGTTCTTGTAGAGCAGAGAAATTCCGGAGAGCAGAAGGGAAGCTGCGGCCAGAAGAAACAGCCGAGGGGTTAGGTACAAGTGTGCTGCGAGTGTGCCAGAGAGGAGAATTCCTCCCGCAAAGCAGACGACGGGGCAGAGTGCAGGAAGTTTCATGTGCGCCGTTTCAGCCGCACCAACACCTCCATATGATATGTTTGTGGGAAAATGTCAAATAAATTAATATCCCTGATCTCGTACGGCCCGGGAGTGTCCTGGCCGCCGACCAGAGCGGCGAGATCGCGCGCCAGCGTGGCTGGATCGCAGGAAAGGTAGTTGATGCGCCATGGCGCGAGCTTGTTGAGCCGCGCGAGTGTCTCGGGCTCGACGCCCGCCCGCGGCGGGTCCAGGACGACCAAATCGGGTTTTTCATTCCAGTGCGAAAGGAACGCTTCCGCTGTCATGTGCCGATGCGTAAGAGAAGTGCCGCCGCTCAACTGCAGGTTGAACTCTAAATCCTTGGCGGCAGCAAGATTGGCTTCAACACCGATCACGCGATCAAATCGTTTGGTCAGCGGAACGGAGAAAAGACCGACCCCCGCGAACAAGTCCAGCGCCAGCCGTCCGCGGCTGTCGCCGATCACGGTTTCCACCAACGCGTCGATCATAAACCGGTTGACCTGAAAAAATGAAAGATGACCGACGCGGAACTCGGCGCCGCCCGCCAAATAAGACAGGTAACCCGGTCCAAACAATTCAAATTTATCGGCGCGGCGATCCTGCACCAGAATCGACGCGACATTCGGAAGGGCCTCTCGCAGGGCCGACGCGATCGATTCCGCTGAATCGGCCAGGCGTTCGGCGGAGAGGTTCAGCAGAACCTTTTCGTCTGCCGCGTCCGAGAACGCCTCGATTTCATCAATCGCGGAAAAAGTTTTGCTTGTGGCGACCAGCGCGCGCAACTTTGCGAGCGTTTCCGCAAGCCGCGGGGAAAGAATCGCGCATGCGTCGACAGCGCACAGGCGCGTGCTTCCCGCTTCAAAGTAGCCGATTCCGGCGCCGTCTGTCGCGCCGTCTTTGGCTGTTCGAATCTTCCATTGCGTGCGATTACGGTAGGCAAAGGGCGGGGAAGAGTGCGTTGCGATCGCCCCGTCCCACTTCACGCGGCCGATCCGGCCGAGCGTTTCGCGCAGGATCTCGGTCTTATAGCGGATCTGCGTGTCATAGGGGATGTGCTGGTACTGGCAGCCTCCACAGCGCCCGAAATGCGGGCACGGGGCCGCCACGCGCTCCGGTGACGCTTCTACGACGCGTTCCAGACGCCCGCGTACGAATTTCTTCTTGCGCGCGGCAGGCTCGATGCTCACAAGCTCCCCGGGGAGAACCAGGGGCACGAACACCGTCTGGCCTTCGTGGTGCGCCAGTCCGTCGCCGCCATATACGAGCTTTTCAATTCGAACTTCCATTTGGGGTCACTTTCCGTCGCGGGAGGTGCAATTTTTGGCCGGGGGCCTCAGGACAGGTAGAACAGGCTCAGGCGAGGTACATTATACCGCTCCCAGAGGCGCTTCTGCACGTATTGCCGTTCGAGTTGCGAAAGTTGCGCGGCGGTCATCTTCCGGCGGTACGGCGCCAACTGGCGATCCATCTCCCGGCGCACATCCACGAGAAACTCTTCGGGCGCGTTTGCGGTAAGCGCAGCCGTGAGCTTTTCTTCGACAACGGTGAGGCGGCGCTCCAGGTCCTCCAGGTCCAACGCCCCCCGGGTATCGATCAGCGGCAACATTTCGGCAAGGCGCGAACGGGTCTCTTCCATACGCGAGGCCAGTTCGGTCTGCGTTGTGCGGATCGCCGCAACCGCGGCGGAAATCCGCTCCGCATTCCGGCTGATAAATGACCGAAGTTGCTCCCGAGAAAATGATTCCGTCGCGTCTCGCTTTGTTCCAGCACTCGGCCCAGTACCCGCCGCCGCTTCCTTCTCTTCCTCCGCGGCGTCCAGCACCGCGTCCACACAATAGGCGAGGCTCTTGAGTTGCCGCCCGCCGAGAGCGCGGCGCGAACGCGCGTAACTTTCGAATGCCCGATCAATCCCCTTGAGCACGGCGGACAGCGGGATGCCGGCCCTCTGCCAGGTTTCGACAATGGCCCAGTCCAGGGGCGAAACCAGGAGATGCGCGCCGCGTTTCTGCCAGAAGTACTCTTCGATTTCGGTGAAATAATTGAAGTAGTTAAATTCGGCCATCGCTTCGGTAGGATTCAAAGCCGCGGCTTTCGCCGTCCCGTGACGGGGGCCTGAACGGACGCCGTGTCCGGACCGCTCGCGGAGGTGCGTTTCGCCGCGTGGTTCCGTTCCCAGACGATGCGCAGGCCTTCCAGAGTGAGGAACTCGTCAATGACTTGAATATGGCGCGAGGCGCGCGCGATCAGAGGCGCCTGTCCTCCCGTCGCCACCACGCGCGCCTTTTCGCCCACTTCACGCTTGATGCGTTCGACGATGCCATCCACCATGTCCGCGTAACCGTAATAGAGACCGGACTGCAACGAGTGCATCGTGTTGGTGCCGATGATTTTCCCCGGGTCCTTAATTTCCACGCGGAACAGTCGCGCGGCGCGAGAGAAAAGCGCTTCCGCCGAAATTCCGATGCCGGGGGCGAGGACGCCGCCCATGTATTCCCCGCGTTCGGAGATGACGTCGAAATTAATCGCTGTGCCGAAGTCCACCACGATGCACGGCCCGCCGTATTTCATGAACGCGGCCACGCTGTTCACAATCCGGTCGGCGCCCACTTCCTGCGGGTTGTCATACAGCACGGGCATTCCGGTTTTCACGCCCGGCTCGATAAAGAGCGCCTTCACGTGAAAATAACGCTCCGACATTTCTTGCAGCGTCGGATTGAGCGGCGGGACTACCGAACTGATGATCACGCCATGAACCGCCGCCGGATCGATTCCGGCCAGGGTAAAGAGTTCACGCGTGAGGATGCCGTATTCATCGACCGTCTGGTCGCGCGCCGTCGTGAGGCGCCAGTGCGCCACCAGTTCGGCGTCCCGGAACAATCCCAGGACCGTATTCGTGTTTCCAACGTCGAGCGTCAGCAGCATCAATCCGCCTCGGTAAGTGTTCCGGAAATCACCGGCAACGTGCGTCCATCATCGCGCCGTACCCTCAGAAGGCCTCCGGGTTCGAGGCCGTCGGTTGTCCCCGTGTAGGTTTCGGTCCCCGTAGCGATCCGCACGCGTTTTCCGCGCGCGTAACTCGAGACTTCCGAAAAACGCGCAACAATCGGTTCCGCGCCTTCACTCACGAAGCGATTGTAGTAGGAGTCGAGGTGCCGCAGCAACCTCGCGACGATCTCCACCCGGGAATGGATTCGCCCGGTCTCGATTCGCAACGATGTAGCAATCGCCGCCAGTTCCTCCGGGACCTGCGCGTGGTTTACGTTGATCCCTATCCCAATGGCCACGAAATGGATCCGATCTTGCTCGGCATTCATTTCGGTCAAGATCCCGCAGAATTTCTTGCGTCCGAAAAGCAGGTCATTCGGCCAACGGAGGTCGGGTACAACGCCGGTCTGCTCCACGATGGCGTCCCGGACGGCAAGGCCAGCGACCAGGGTGATCAGCGGCGCCTGCTGGGGCGAGATGGGAGGCCGAAGAAGCACGGTCATGTAAATGCCGTTTGTCTTTTCCGAATGCCAGGTGTGCCCGCCTCGGCCGCGTCCCGCCGTCTGTTCCTCGGCAATGACGAGAGTTCCGTGGGGTTCTCCTTGTTCCCCGAGGCGCATGGCGACGGAGTTGGTCGAATCGGTTTTGAAGAAATGGTAGATGCGCTTGCCGATCGGGCCCTGGTGCAACCGTTTGTGGAGAAGCTTCGGCACAAGCACATCCGGCACCTTCTCGATCTGATAGCCGCTGCGGGGGAGCCCTTTCACGCGAACGCCCAGGGCGCGGAGTTTTTCGATCCAGCGCCATACGGTGAAGCGGGTCACGCCAATTTCGCGGGCGATTTTCGCTCCGCTGATCACAATCATGGCGTTGTCGGAAAGCAGCGCCAGCAGCGCGTCGATGCGACGGTCCGTCGTTCCGGTAACAGGTGTCTGCCTCATGATGGATCGAGATAATTTCGCGTGCCGTACCAGGGCCTTGTATGCGCGCGCCGTCTACACTAGACAGTCTGCGGAAAAACTCTCTGCGATGCCCTCAGGGGTTAAAACCCCTGAAGAAAATGCAGTCGTTATGTCGCGGCTGAAGCCGCGACCCACAAGGCCTCGCCCCTTTTTCCGCAGCCGGTAGAGGCTGTAGGGGCACGGCAATGCCGTGCCCCTACTATGGCGATGCGCCAAGATTGCTTTCGAATTGCGCGAGGCGTTCCTTCAGTTTCTCAAACTCCGTCCGCCGTTCGGCGAGCGTTGTTTCGAGTCCCTTGACGATGTGTTCCGGCGCGCGGCTGCGAAACGTCTGATCTTCCAGGCGCAACTGCTTCGAAGCGATGTCCTTCGTGAGCCGTTCGACCTCTTTGCGCAGCCGAGCCACTTCGCCCTGGACGTCAAAGGCCGTCTCGTACCCGACGAACAATTCAAAATCCTTCGTGGAGCGGATGACACCTTTCGAAGAATCAAAGGGAGGGCGCGCGAACGACAGGGAAGAGAGGTTGGCGAGCCGCAGAATGGTGTCGAGACTTCGCTCGACGGCAGCCTGCACGGAGTCCGCCCCCGCGGCCAGTTGCGCGGCGGGTTTTGCCTTCGAGTCGGATTTCATCTCCGCGCGAATATTGCGGGCCGCCGTGATGATTTCCTGCAACAGGGCGATCTGCTCTTCCGCGGCGGGATCCATGCGTTCGGCATGCGGCTCGGGGAAGCGATCGAGCGCGATCGAGCGCGCGCCGTCCGGCTGCGGCAACTGGTGCCACAATTCCTCGGTGAGGAACGGCATGAAGGGATGGAGCAGCCGCAGCGCGCTTTCGAATGCCGCAAACAGGTTCTTCCACGTGGCTTGCGCCCGCTCGCGGTCCGCCGAAGTCAGCTCGGGCTTCACCCACTCGATGTACCAGTCGCAGAAATCGCCCCAGAAGAAGTGATACACGACGTGCGCCGCTTCATGGAAACGGAAGTGTTCGAGCGCGTCATTCACCTGCGCGGTGGCGCGGGCCAGGCGCGAAAAAATCCACCGGTCTATGAGCGCGACTTCGCCGTTTACGGCGAAGGGCGCGGACGCGCGCGCTTCGGGAGACGCCAGGGCTTCGAGCGTCGCTCCGCCGGCGGTTTCATATCTGTCCAAATTGAGGAAGACGAATCTTGCGGCGTTCCATATCTTGTTGGCAAACGCCCGGTAGCTGAGGATGCGGTCCTCGGACAAAACGATGTCGGTGCCGGGCGCGGCCATGCTGGCCAGCGTGAAGCGCATCGCGTCGGTTCCGAATTTCTCGTTCAGCTCGACGGGATCGATGCCGGTGCCTTTCGACTTCGACATCTTCTCGCCTTCGGCGTTGCGCACCAGCGAATGCAGGCAGACCTTCCGGAAGGGAACCTGGCCGGTAAACTTCAGCCCCATCATGATCATGCGCGCAACCCAGAAGAAAAGGATGTCGTAGGCGGTAATGAGCAAGCTAGTTGGATAGTATTTGCGGAAATCGGGCGTATCGTCAGGCCAGCCCATTGTCGAAAAGGGCCAGAGCGCGGAGCTGAACCACGTCTCCAGCACGTCCGGGTCTTGCGTCAGCCTGGGCGAGTCGCACTTCGCGCATTTTGCCGGCGTCTGCCGGGCGACGGTAATTTCCTTGCAGTCGCCGCAATGCCACGCGGGAATCCGGTGTCCCCACCAAAGCTGACGGGATATGCACCAGTCGCGGATGTTGCGCATCCACTCGAAGTACTCGGTGCGGCGATTCTCCGGAAACATTTCAATGTCGCCGCGTTCGACGGCGGCAATTGCGGGCTCGGCCAGCGGCTTCATTTTCACGAACCATTGCGTCGAGGCGCGCGGCTCGATGATGGCGCCGCAGCGATCGCACGTGCCGACCGCGTGGGTGTGATCGGCGATTTTTTCAAGCAAGCCCGCCGCTTCCAGGTCCGCGACGATCCTCTTTCGCGCCTCAAATCGATCGAGGCCCGCATAGGGTCCCGCGGCGGCGCTCATCTTCGCGTCATCGGTCATGACGTCGATTTCCGGCAGGTTGTGCCGCCGCCCGATCTCGAAGTCGTTCGGGTCGTGCGCCGGTGTGACTTTGACGGCGCCGGTGCCGAATTCGCGGTCAACGACAAAGTCACCGACGACCGGAATCTCGCGGTTCATTAACGGGAGAAGAACCATTTTGCCGATCAGAGGTTGATAGCGCGGGTCGCTGGGATGAACGGCCACAGCGGTATCCCCGAGCATTGTTTCCGGCCGCGTGGTGGCGACGACAACGGATTCGTTTGTCCCCACGATCGGGTAGCGGATGTGCCAAAGATGTCCTTGCCGTTCTTCGTGGACGGTTTCCAGATCGCTAATTGCGGTGCGGCACTGCGGGCACCAGTTGATGATGTAGTGCCCGCGATAAATCAGCCCGTCTTCGTACAGCCGGACGAAGACTTCCGTAACCGCGCGCGATAATTCCGGTGAAAGCGTGAAACGTTCGCGGGTCCAGTCGCAGCTCTCGCCGAGCTGGAGCATTTGCCGGGTAATCGTTCCGCCGGATTCTTCCTTCCACTCCCAGACCTTGCGTTCGAAAGCTTCACGGCCCAGATCGCGGTAATTGATTCCCTGCGCCGCAAGCTGACGGACAACGACGCGCTGCGTGGAAATGCCCGCGTGATCGGTGCCCGGGAGGTACAAAGTGTTGTACCCCTGCATGCGCCGCCAGCGCGTGAGGATATCGATCTCCGTATGGTTGAGCATGTGGCCGATGTGCAATGACCCGGTCACGTTGGGTGGCGGGATGACAATCGAAAATACCGGTCCGGGCGCGTCCACATCGGCGCGAAACAGCTTTTCCTCCGCCCAACGTTTCGCCCAACGCTGCTCGATCTGTTGCGGCTCGTATGCTTTAGGGATCTCTCTTGGCATGTTCTCCGGCTTTCGGCTCAGGACGATTACTATACGGACGCTGACGCAGGCGGTCAAATCCAGATCGTTGCTCAGGCGGCAAGGAAAGGGTTTGCGGACAAACAGAAAGGGAAATTGGGACTGAAAATGCTAATGTTTCTCGATTTCGCGATGGACCAGCGCTTGTACAACGGGCCGCAGAAATTCCTTGGTAATGATGTCGATGACTTGCGGACGCATTTTATCGAGGACTCGCTGCACAACCGCCTCGACAAGCGCGGGATCAGGCGCCGGGGAGCCCGATGCGGGGGCGCGTGGCGGCATGACTGCGGCGGCCTTTGAGATTGCCGGCGCGGGAACCCGAGCGGGAGGCTCAGACATGGAAGCGATCTGCTGCGCTGCAAGCTCGGTGGCAGTTGCCTTGAGGCTCTCGGTCATCTCGGTCCATTCGTTCGTGGGATCCGACTGGACAGTGTCCTCAGGGTCTTGTGAAAACTCGGTAACAGTCTTGAGGGCGCTCTGCGAGGTCGGCTCCACTGCATCTACGGCTTTGGCAGCACCGGCAATCGGTTGTTCCGATCCGGATTCTGCTTCTGACGGGTAGTCCGAGAGCTGCGGGGGGGCGGTTGCCATCCATTCGAGGGGATTCGCCGCGAGTTCCGGGACTGTGCCGGACTCCACCGTCAACGAAGCCTGCGATGCCGCGTCCAGTAGGACTGGTTCCGAATCCACAACCGATGGGGCTGTCTCCTCCTGTTGTTCGCGAACGAGTTCAAGGGGTTCGTCCGGCGTCAAGAGATCCGCACCCGCTTGCTGGGGTAGCGATTCTTCCTCCCGAACCGATGGCGCTGTCTCCTCCTGTTGTTCGCGAACGAGTTCAAGGGGTTCGTCTTGGATGTCCGCAGGATGTAGCGCAGCAGATTCCGCTTCGGACGGTTGATTATGCCCGAAAATCGGCGCACCCAGAGAAGCGTCGCGCGAACTGGTCAAGATCTGGTCGCTGTCTACCGGTTCCATAACCACGGCTTCAATTGGTGCGTTTTCCAGCGTGGGTGTTTCCAAGAGCTGGCCAAAAGCGACAGGGCGGTCACCCTCGCCGAAAGACACGCGAATGGGGGCGACTGGGAATTCTTCCGGTGAAGGCTCTTCCAAAACTGGGGAGACTGGCGCAGGCACTTCCGTGGCCACCTTGGTGCTGGTCTTCGCCGGCGCCGCTGTCTTGGAGACAGCAGCTGTGACCAATCGCTCGCTCATGGACCGTTCGAGCAGCGCCTTGACCATCGTAATCAGCGGATCGGGAGGGACAAACGGTTTCTTTAGAACTCCATCGGCGCCGACCCGCTGCGCTTCACGCTCGTCCAGAGGATCAAATGCGCCCACCAGCAATACAACGGGCACGTGAGCGAATCGAGGATCTTTTTTGACGTATTCGCAGACTTCGTAGCCGTTCCGCACGGGCATGAAAATATCGGCTAACACCAAGTCGGGTGAGAAGTCGGCCAATTTGCGCACAGCGGCTTCGCCGTTATTCACGGAGACCAGTTCCACACCCAGATCCGCCAGGGCCAGGGCCATCGTTTTCTGGACGTTGCTGTTATCGTCGGCTACCAGAATCTTTGCCACGTGCCGGCCTCCGGTTCTTCAAGTGCGCCAGTTCATCGCAATGGAACACACCAACATCCTCTCTGTATTGGTAACACCTTGATTTGGATGAGTCAATAAAGACTGGGCGGGAATGTGTCTGAATGAACCAAGCTGGCCATTCGTACAGGGAAGGCAGGTTCAGAAGGGCAGGATCTTATGGATGCCCTTTTTTTTCTTGGTCGTGGATTCCTGGCTCTTATCAGCGGGTGGCGCGGGCGTTGTGGCATTTGCAGCTGGGGTTGCATTTGGATCGGCCGAGCCGCTATCGGCAGCCGGAGCGGCATTACTGTCGGATGAGGACGGTGCGGCATCCGCAGGGTTGGCTGCGGGCTGCGCTTGCGAAGGACCAGTCCCCGGCGTGACTGTTTCGACCGTCGCAGTATTGCCAGCGCCGGACGCCCCGCCTATGCCGAGAGTCGTCGGCCTCCCGAAGCTAAGAGTCTCATCGCCCGATTCGCTGGCAGGAGTCATTGTGGGCGCACCGCTGTGGGCGGACATGGACACATCGGGACCGGTCTTCAGAACTTCCATAGAGCGCTTCACAATACCTGGACGGTCGTGGGCGGCATCCGCTTCCTTTTGCATCCTCGCCACAGCGGACGGATCGGGCTGCGGGATTGGTACGCCGAACTTGGCGAGTTTGGCTTTGGCATCGCCCGCTGCCGAAGAGAGCGGGTAATCCTTCACAATCCTGGTGTAATACTGGGCCGCAATGTCATTGTGCTCCGTCTTTTCAAAAATCTGCCCGAGCATCCAGTTGGCTTCGCTGGCCTGGCTGTAAAGCGGATACCGGTTGGCCAGCTCGAGCAATCGTGCGCCGGCGGCCTTATATGAGCCGCGTATGTAATAGAAACGGGCAACGCGGAAGTTGCCCTCCGCAAGAACTTCCTGAGTTTCGCGAAGGCGCTGTTCCACTTGTGGGACCAGAGGGCTATTCGGATATTTTTCCAGGAAAGTTTGCAATTCGGCCTCTGCCTGTACAGCCTCGGCATGATCGCGGTCGGGTTTTTCCATCTGGCGGTAGTGTCCCATCGCGACCTGCATCTGGGCGTAGGCCGCTTCATCGAGGAAAGGGAAGAACGTGATGAAGTCTTTATACTCCACGATCGACTGCTTCAGCCCGGCCATCCCGCCTTCCTTGAAGTAGGAATCCCCAATAGCAAGTTTGGCTTTGGCCAGGTATTCGCTGTCCGGATAGGTATTGATCAGGGTTTGCAGAGACAAGCGGCCGACGGTGTAACGTCCATGCTTAATATCGTCGGTGGCCTTGGCGAACAGAACCTTGTCGGGTTCGGCCGAAGTGCCAGTAACCGGGGCGACCTTCTTTTTTCCGAAGCACCCCGCCAACAGCGCCGCTGCGAGTACTGCGATCAATAATGTGCGGCTGTGTTTCACTAATTTCACCTCAAGCTTTTTGCGTCAGCGCCCCGCTGGCCATTTGCTTCATCGCCCGGACCGCCTCAGCGGGATCTGAAGTGTGAAAGACCGAAGTTCCGGCAACCAGAATGTCGGCGCCGGCTCGCACCAGATCCGCCACATTTTCCGGGCCGACTCCCCCATCCACTTCGATGCGGAACGAATGATTATATCTCTCCCGAATAAGTTTTAACTGGCGAATTTTCTCCAGCGCGCCGGGAATAAATTTCTGCCCGCCGAAGCCCGGATTGACCGACATCACCAGTACGAGATCCACTTTCCCAAGAACTTCGGACAGCGCCGCTACGGGCGTGGCCGGATTGATCACAGCTCCCGGCTGGCAGCCGTGCTCGCGAATCATGGCCAGAGCGCGGTCCAAGTGCGGGGTAGCTTCCTCGTGCACGGAAATTATGTCCGCGCCCGCTTCCGCGAACAGGGGAATGTACTGCTCGGGGTTCTCAATCATTAGATGCACGTCCAGGGGCAGGCGGGTTGCCTTGCGAAGCGACGCCACGACGGGAACTCCAATCGAAATGTTCGGCACGAAGTGCCCATCCATCACATCCACGTGCAACAACGTGGCCCCGCCTAGTTCGACGGCGCGAATTCCATCTCCCAGGGATGCGAAGTCTGAGGCAAGAATCGAAGGAGCTATTTCGACCGGATGGATCACAGTTTCTCCATTTGTATCTTATCAGAAACGGGCAAGGGTTTGACCAGGCTCTCGTTGTGCAAGGAGCCGGGCCGTCGCGTTTCCAGGTGAGAACGCGCTGTGCAAATTCCGGGCCTGGGACGCGCTCCCTATTGCGCCACGACCAGTTCGATAGGCGTTGCGCTGGTCAACTTGGAGCCCTGGCCGGGGGTTTGCTCGATCACGGCGCCCTTCGGCCATTGTGGAGACAAAGAGTAGGTTGTCTTTGTCAAATTCAATCCCCCGGAAGAAAGCAGCCGTTCCGCTTCCGGTAACTGAATGCCTGCCAGCCAGGGCATGATATAGGCGGATTGCGGATTGCTTTGCGCCACCAGCAGGTTCACGCGGAGAGTCGTGGCGCGCGTTCCCGAAAGCGGGTTCTGCTGCACTACCGTATCCGCGGGCAGATTCGGCACCGCAAAAGATGTGACCTCGCCCAATTGCAGGCCCGCCTGCAGCAGTTGAATCCGCGCGACGCGCAAGCTTTCCCCCGCCAGTTCTGGGATCGTCACGTTTTGCGGCCCCAGGCTGAGAACCGCATGCGCCTCCTGGGACACTTTCATGTGCTCACCCGCCGGTGGACTTTGCCGCACGACGGAATTTGCGGGGAAATCACTGTAAACGCGGTCGGCGATCTTGAGCTGCAGACCGCGCGCGCGTAACACGACCAGCGCATCGCCTGAACTCTTGCCCACCAGGTTGGGCATGTCCACTTCGCGGCCTTGAATGGCGAAGCGCACGGCCATCACTCCGCTGAGGAACGCCGCCGCGGCCAGGACGAAGACAAGCAGGCCCATGCGCAGCAGCCATTCGATTCGCTCGCGAAAGGTCATTGTTCTCCCACGCTCAATCTAGCACGCGATGTCGGCTGCTTCCAGTCCGCAGAAATGCAAAGCGTTTCACCACAGAGGACACAGAGGGCGCAGAGAAAAGCCAAGCGGGACAGAAATAATAAGACCCGGGGGATGAGCGGAATAAAGCATTTTCCGCACCAGGCTGTCTTTTCTCTTCTTCATCTCTGTGCCCTCCGTGTTAAATCTTTTCGTGCCTACGCTCGATCACCGCCGCGAAGAATCCGTCGGTTCCGTGTACGGGAGGATCGGTCCGGAAAAATCCATCCGAGCAGATGAGACTTTCAATCGTGACATCTTCCCGCAAGACTCGCTGGAGCGCGCTCCGCGGCGTGGCGATGCTGAATTCGCCTGGCGCGCCGTCCAGAGCTTCGCTTACGACGAGTTCGTTTTCTTCCGGCTCGAGCGAGCACGTCGAATAGAGCAAGCGTCCTGAAGGAGCGAGATTCGCGAGAGCATTCCGCAGTAAGCGAACTTGGCGCGCATGTAAATCCACAAGGTCTTTGGCGAGGAACCGCCATCGGATCTCCGGATGGCGGGCCAGCGTGCCTGTTCCGGAGCACGGCGCGTCCACCAGAATGCGTTCGAATTGGCGTTCGAACGGCAGCGGTTGCGCGCCGTCGAGCGCGACACACTCGACGTTGCGAACGCCCGCGCGTTCGAAGCGTTCGGCCATCGCGCGCACGCGATGCTCATGCAGGTCCGCCGCAATCACGTGCCCTTGCGAACCCGCGGCAATCGCGAGCAACAGTGTTTTTCCTCCCGGGGCGGCGCACAGATCGAGAACCGTATTCCCGTTTTCGACAGCCAACAGATGCGCCACGGCCTGCGAAGCTTCATCTTGAATCGCGACCCAGCTTTGCCGAATCGCTTCGCTTGCGGACGGATTTCCCCCGCGCAGTTTCCATGCGTCTCGCAGCAGGAGTCCAGGCTCGACAACGCATCCCGATTTCTTGAGTGAGGTCAAAGCATCGGCGCGGCGCTGTGCATCGAGCACGTAACACGACACAGCCGGAATCCGATTGTTCGCCTCCAGCAGTCCCCGCGTGCGCTCTTCGCCAAAGATGCGCAGCCAGCGCTCGACCAGCCAAGTGGGATGAGAGTGGAGAATTCCCAGGTGTTCCTCGGGAGAAAGGCCCTTTGGCAGAAGCGAAGCGATCGCGCTGCGTGACTGCGCAAGTTGCTTTGCCTCCTTCGCCGCTTTGCGCAGTACGGCGTTCACCAGAGGAGCCGCGGACCGCTTGCGCGCGCGCTTCACCAGTTCCACCGATTCGTGGACCGCGGCGTGAGCGGGCACGCGCTCCAGAAACCAGAGTTGATAGAGGCCCAGCCGCAAGGCGATGCGAACTTCGATGTCCAGGGTTCTGGCCGTCTTCGTCAGGCTGCGTTCGATCAGGAAATCAAGAAGCCGCTGCCAGCGTAGAACGCCCAGCGTCAATAGGGTCGCCAGCCCCGCATCTTCCGCGCGAATGTTGTCCCCAAGCTCGGCGCGCAGGACTTCGTCCGCGTAGGCATCCTGTGTTGCGACACGCCGCAGGACATCAAATGCTATCGTTCGTGCGTTTGAAATAGCCATAAGGGCTGCTAGAAACAGACTCGGCCGAAGAAAGGAACCCGGACGGGAGAAGAAATTAAGTTACGACAATTAGACAAAGCGTTCAGCGGGCGTGAAGCGCGCACCGTTGGAAAATTCCCGCGCGGAAATACGTTTCCGTCCTTCAAGCTGCACCGATTCCAGCCGCAAACTAGTTCCTCCGCCGCACACGATGCACACCTCTTTTGCCGTTGGAATGATTTCTCCCGGTGCCATACGGCCATCGGGGGCTGCGCCTTGCTCGGGACGGCCCCATAGATGGCACGTCTGCCCGCGGAACGTGGTGTATGCCCCGGGCCACGGCGTAAAGCCGCGCATGCGGTTATATATCTGCCGAGCGTTGCGTGTCCATTCGATCCGGCCGTCTTCTTTTTTCAGAATCGGAGCGTAAGACGCTTTTGCTTGCTCTTGCGCCTGAGGCGTGATCTCTCCGCGTTCGAGTCCCCACAGCGAATCCACGATCAGGCCGGCGCCGATTTCGCTCATGCGCGCAGCCAGTTCCTGGGCAGTTTCGTCCGGGCCGATTTCCACCACCCTTTGCAGCAAGGTCGGACCTGTATCCATTCCCGCGTCAATCCGCATCGTGGTGAGTCCCGTGGTTATCTCGCCGTTGGCAATGGCCCAATGAATGGGCGCGGCGCCGCGATAGCGCGGGAGCAGGGATGCATGCAAGTTGATCCAACCGAGGTGGGGAAGTGTGAGAAGCCGTCCCGGAATGATCTGTCCATAAGCAATAATCACCACGGCATCGGGCGCGACACGTTGCAGGAATTCCTGCGCCGAGTCCGACTTGATGGTTTCCGGCTGAAAGACGCGCAGGTTGGCCGCGAGCGCCGCTTCTTTGACGGGAGAGCCGCTGACGAGTTGTCCGCGGCCGCGAGGGCGGTCGGGTTGCGTGATGACGGCTTCGATGGAAATGCCGGGTTCAGCGGCAAGTCGCCGGAGCGAGGGTACAGCGAACTCCGGCGTGCCACAAAAGACGATGCGCATGGAGGACACCCGAGCGGTACGATTATTTGGCGGGCTGCCCTTCCTGCGTCAGGACAAGCAAGCGCAGCCCGCATCCGTATTACCAGTCGCCGATCTTCCGCAATTTGCGGACGCGGCGTCTGATCAAGTCTCTCTTGAGCATGCTGAGGTGCTGGATGAAAAGGATGCCGTTCAGGTGATCGATCTCGTGACAGAAGGCGCGGGCGAGCAGGCCTTCGCCGCGCATTTCATACGTTTCGCCCTTGACGTTCTGCGCGCGAATGGTCACGTAGGCCGGGCGCAGCACCGAGCCGCGAAATCCGGGCAAGGAAAGACAGCCTTCTTCTTCCCGCTGGTCCCCTTCGACGTAAATGATCTCGGGGTTTGCCAGCACGAGCTTCGCTTCGGGAGTTTTTCCCACGCTGACGTCAATCACCGCGAGTTTTTTCGCGAGGCCGATTTGCGGCGCGGCCAGACCCACGCCCTGCGCCACATACATGGACTCGAACATGTCCTCGCAGAGCTTGGCGAGTTCTTCGTCAAACTTGTCCACCGGCTTTGCCGGGGACTCCAGCACGGTTGCGCCGTACTTTGTAATCGGATAAATCATCTCAGTAGCTCACCTAGCTCTTTTGTAACCACGGATTCACACGGATGAACACGGATTTAGATTTTCAGACAACAAGTCTTCGATACTGGAGCGTTGGCCGGCCAAAATTGATCAAGAGGCCGACGTGCGCGCCGCTTGCCTTAAGGTAGTTTATGAGTTGTGCTTCGTGGACGGAATCCATGTTGCTGATGGCTTTGCATTCCACAATTACCTTTCCGGCCACCACTAAATCCGCCTGATATTCTCCCACGATCGCACCCTCATACTTTACAGGGAATACTTTTTGAGGTTCGACCAAGATGCCGCCTCGCCGTAGCTCGACTGACAGCGCGTTCTCATACACTTTCTCAAGAAACCCCGCACCGAGAGTGTTCTGCACTTTAAAAGCAGCACCGAGGATCCTCTCCGTCAGCTCCCCCTCTATCAAAATCGACCTGGAGACCGGTTGCTGATCCGTGTTCATCAGTGTGCATCCGTGGTTTCAAAACTCTCTTAACTGCTTCTGGTACCCTTCAAAATTGCGCCGCGTTTCGCTCAGAGAATCTCCTCCGAACTTTTCCAGGAACGCTTGCGCCAGCACCAGCGACACCATGGATTCTCCCGCCACGCCCCCGGCGGGCACGACACACACGTCGGAGCGCTCGTACGCGGCGGTCATGGGCTGCTTTGTCACCATGTCCGCTGTCTTCAGCGGGGTTCGCAATGTCGAGATCGGTTTCAGGTAGCCGCGCACCACGACGTCTTCGCCGTTCGTAATGCCGCCTTCGAGGCCGCCGGCCTGGTTGGATGCGCGCGTGAAATGTTTGCTGGACGCGTCGTAGCCGATCTCATCCATCACTTCGGAGCCGTAGGAGGTGGCCGCCGTAATGCCCGCGCCGATCTCGACGGCCTTCACAGCCTGAATTGACATGACCGCTTGCGCGAGGCGCGCATCGAGCTTTTCGTCCCATTGCGCGTGCGATCCCAGACCCGTGATGACGTTGTGCGCAACCACTTCGAAGATGCCTCCCACCGTATTGCCCGTCCGGTGCACGAGGTCAACTTCACCTTTCATCTGCGCTTCGGTGGCCGGATCGACGCATCGCAGCGGGGAATCGAGATTGGCGCAAACGGCTTGAATCTCGCTCCACGCGGCTGCGCGCCCGAGACGCGCTTTGCCGACAGAGATCACGTGGCTCAGCACGTTGCATTCGAATTGCCTGAGAAGCAGCTTCGCAATCGCGCCCGCTGCCACGCGCGCCGCCGTCTCCCGCGCCGATGCGCGCTCCAAAATATATCGAGCATCATGGAAATTGAATTTCATTGCGCCGGCCAAGTCCGCATGGCCGGGGCGCGGCGCGGTCAGCGGCCGGCGCGCATCTTCCGTGCCAGGAACATCCTCCACGGACAGCGCCTTCTCCCAATTCGCCCAATCCTTGTTTTCCAGGCGCAACGCGATCGGCGCGCCAATCGTTTGCCCGTGCCGTATGCCGGAGAGCGCTTCGACACGGTCCTTCTCGATTTTCTGCCGCCCGCCGCGCCCATAGCCCAGTTGCCGCCGGTGCAGCTCCCCCTGGACGAATTCGAAATCAATGGGCACACCCGCGGGCAAGCCGCTGATCCACGCAATCAGCGCCTGGCCGTGAGACTCACCCGCTGTAACGAACCGCAACATCGAAGGCTCCGCATTCTATCGGACCCTGCACGGCGCGTAAAGCGGGGAAAACACTGTCCGGGGCAAGACAGGTGAGACATTTGGCGGCGGATCAGTCTCAGCAGTCACACAAATTGAGCGCTGGGGCATGCTGCGTGGTCGATTTTGGCAGGGTAGTCGCCAACTTTAGAGCAGGAGCCACAAGGCGTTGGCATAGTTTCTGAGTTGGCGACTACACGACCAATGAGCCAGACCAGCAAAGGCACCGCGTTGCTCGGCCAGCGTCCGTCGATCTGCCGCATGATCCGCTCAGCCTTGCTGTTGCGTCCTGGGTGATTTCCGTTTGCTATGCTGCACTCGTCCCGTCCTCGATGGCTGACAGGCGCCGCTCGGCAAAAATGGCGACACAGATCCACACCGTCCAGGGCAATCTGCCTTAGCCTGGAGAGCTGTCCCCTTTTGCACAGATTTTTCGACCCCCTTTTGGTTGAATTTACATGGAATCTCAGCAGGGTAACGAGGTGCGAGTTCCATCTCAGAGCCCATGAAGTTTCACCCAACGAATGCAAGGCGCTTTGGTGCCGTTAAGGATTGACATGAGTGGAAAAAACTTTCGAGTCGTACAGGCAGGCGAACGGACCAACTTCGAGGGAAAACCAGTACGGAACAAAGTACTGTTGGCAACGCCCGATAATGAATACAATTTGATGCGTCCTGACTTGACGTATATCGACCTACCGCATCATCTCACTCTTCATGAGCCGACACAAAAGATCGAGTTCGTCTATTTCCCGAACCGGGGAATGGTTTCTCAAGTTGTAGTGACCAAAGACGGTCGAACCGTGGAAGTGGGTGTAGTGGGCAAGGAGGGCTACGTTGGGGCAGGATTGGCAGGCGGTTTGAGCAGAAGTTCAGTGCGTGAAATAGTGCAAATCGCGGGCGATGGCTTCCGAATGAGGGGGAATGCGCTAGAACGTATTCTGCGGTCGGCCCCCCAGTTACAGATGATATTGAACAGGCATACGGGGCTTCAAGGAATGCAAGTCGCACAGACCGCGGCGTGCAATCGGCTGCACGATATACAGCAGCGTCTCTCGAGGTGGCTGCTGATGACTCAGGATAGGGTGGATTCCGGAGTGCTTCCGATCACCCACGATTTCATTGCGACCATGATGGGTACCGACCGATCCACTGTGAGCTTGGCAGCCTCAGTACTGCAAAAAAAGGGAATCATAGATTACGTGCGGGGTGCAGTGAAGATTGTGAACCGCAGGAAACTCGAAAAATCCGCCTGTGAGTGCTACGGCGTCATTCAACAGTTCGAGGATGACCTCGGATTGAGATAGCAATTCTTGCCAGTGTTGGATACCCCACAGACAGCAGCCCGTCACTATCGGTAATCTTCAGGACTTTATTGTATTCAGTTCGGTTTTGATGTGTGCTCAAAAAGCGGTGACTTGGGCAGAACCTCGCTCACGGCAATGAAAAGAGCGGCTTTCGTCGCAGTGCCGTCGAAGACCAATGCTAAACCGTCTTTCAAAGAAGCATAACCGCAGCAAATCGCGAGATGTGCTAGGGGGGCTATGCGCCGCAAACTGGTATGGATCGAAGAACCGCGTTTTATGGGCTGGGGTTGCGCCGAATGCGCATGGGTGTTCAATCCTTCGGGATCACCCACCGGCAAATCGGTCGATGAAATGATGCAGAACTACGAGCAGCAGCGCAATAAAGATTTTGCAGGCCATGTTTGCGCTGGACACCCTAGAGCCAAGAACACAAAAGGTTAAATAATCCAGGCTGCTCCACTGCGCACAAGTCGCGTGGCCCGATTACAGCCCGGCCCTTTTCCCGAGTAATCCAACTCCTTCCGCGCTAGGCTCAACGGCCTAGACGTGGCACGTTCAATTGTTTTTCATCGCCTCAACTGCGGAAAGCTTTCGTTCTAAGTGCGGTTCTGAGCGCAAGGCACATGAATGCAGCATACAAGGCTGCCCAGGAACGGCACCACACGTACGACAGGGGACTGAGGACAATTGTCTTGGAGTCAATTCTTTCTTTTTCACTCGGATAGAGTGCGATAACATCCAGCCGTAAAACAGTTGAATTTGGAGCACTGTCGGTCCATGCAGGGGGCGATAGTCCTACCCAAAATCGGTTGTTTTCGAAGCGAGCGAAGCGCACTTTTGGCCAAGCGAATTCTCTACGATTCTGAGACGCCAAGAAATAGGATTTCTGGCAGAGAGCGTTTTTGAGCAGGCTGCAGATGCTCTCAGTTCTCTACATCCTCCCGAGGCGGTTGACCGCCGCCTTGTCACCTCAGCGATTGTGCCCGAATCACGGCGCACCCGGAAGTAATCTTACAATCTTCCCGGCGGCGGGGCGCCGCCGGGGCGAATAACGCCACCATCTCGAATCTATTTCTTGCCCGCCTCTTTTTCCAACTTCTCCAGCTCCCGGGTGAGTTGTTCGGCCTGATCGTGAAGGGCGCGGAGGCGCTCCGCCAGCGTTGGGGCATTCTTCGCGCTGGATGGTGGAGCGGGAGCGGAACCGGAAGCAACTGCTGCCGCTGCCGGCCTCGCCGGCATGGGTGATCCGGTTAGATCGGCCAGGGCTTCGTCGAACGTATCTCGATAAATCAAGCGGTCGCCCATCGCCAGAACGACCTTCTTGAGCTGAGGCATGCGGGCCTCGGTGGCCTGAATATAAATGGACTCGACGTAAAGGAAACCGCCCGTCACGGGGAGAGCAATGATGTTTCCGCGCAACACGCGCGAGCCTTGCTGGTTCCACAGCGTTAGGTCCTTGGAGATGTTCTGGTCCTGGTCGATGCGTGACTCAATCTGCATGGGGCCGTACATCAGTTGCTGCTTGGGGAGTTGAAAAAAGACCAATTCGCCCAAGTGGTCGCCGTCGCATCGAGCAGCCATCCACCCGATCAAATTATCCTTGGCCCGCGGAGTAAAGGGCAGAATCAGCAGAAACTCGGGCTGTTTCTCCCCGGGTAAGGTGGCCACAACGTACGTCGGCTGCACGGGTTCCGGTTGTCCGGACTGGCCGAACAGGTTGTGCGCGACCTCCCAAATATCTTCCTTGTTGTAGAAGACCTGGGGATCGCGCATATGAAAAATGCGGTAGGCCTCTGCCTGCGCGCGAAAGAGAACCTCGGGATAGCGGGCGTGCCGGCGGAGATCGGCGGGCATTTCAGCGGCAGGCCGGAACAGTTTCGGGAACAGATGCTCGTACGACTGAATAATGGGGTCGCTCGGGTCGAAGACATACAACGATATTTTCCCAGTATACGCATCCACGGTGGCCTTGACAGCGTTTCGAATATAATTTGCGCCGTCTTCGAGGCCGGCCACGGGAAGCGTCGCCGCATACGGATGCGAGAGGGAAGTCGTATAGCCGTCCACCATCCAAACCAATTTTCCGTCATCCGTGATTACCAGGTAGGGATCCTGATCCCAGTGCAAAAAGCCCGCCAGGTGCTCCAATCGGTCCCGCACCTTGCGGTGGATCATCATGCGGCTTTCCCCGGTGAGATAGCCGGTGAAAATAATGTTCGGCTCGCCCTGGGAAATCGCGGCGGCAGCTTTGAGAAGAAAAGAGCCGACAGGGAATCCTCCGGTGCCCTGGTAGGTCGAATATTTGTTCTGGTCGCCGGAGGGATAATCGAATTCCTCGCGAGCGGTATGCACGAACACCGGATCTTGCGTCTTGTCGCCGTAATAAATTTCCGGCCGCGTCAGCTGAAACCCCGGCAACTTGATCTCCGGCGGGGCATTTTCGATGAGTAAGACGGGCAGGCCATCCGGAGTGATTTTGTTGACCTCGGACAGGACCACGCCGAAGCCGTGCGTATAAATGAAACGCGGATTGATCCAGCTCTGGCTGGCCTCGGCCGAGAGTTGGTTCACGTCAATTTCGCGCGGAGATAACAGCACTTGCTTGATGCGGCCGTTGGTGAAGTAACGATCCACGTCGGTTTCCGGGAAAGTGTAGTAGGGGCGCAGGGCCTGGATCTGGCCGATCGTTGCGTTGTAAGCGCGCAGGTCCCAAAGACGGACGTTATCGAGCAGCGTGGCGTCTTGGACAGGATCAATCGCCATTTGCCCGGAAGAAGGCGCAAACGGACGTTCCGTGGAGTTGCGATTCAGGCCGAAGGCTATCGAAGTGGCCTGAATGTGACGCTCGATATACGGCCGTTCGATCGAGATCTCGTTCGGCCGCACATAAACGGCGTGAACGATGCCCGGCAAAGCCAGTTGCAGGACAAAAAAGGACATGACAAGGATTACCGCGGTCTTGAATTTCTGCATCCAAACCAGCGGTAACGCCACCAGCGTGGCAACAATGAGGAGCCAGCGCAAAGGCAGCGTGACCTTTTCATCCACATAATCGGCGCCTGTCATGAAGGCGTGCGAGTTCAGCAGAAGCTCATAGTTGCCGAGAAAAACCCAGACTGCGAATCCGAGCAACAATATCGCGCTGATGATCCGGACGAAGCCGGCGCGGCTTGCCCCCGGCAGCAGCAGCGTATTTGGTTCAAGAACAAGAGTATTGCCCGGCCCGCTTCTCAACTGCCCGTATCGGAAACGCTCGGCCAACTGCCATCCACGGGCTGTGGCCCAGAACACCAGGGCGCAAAGAATCGCCAACACGAACACATACCCGAGAAGTTGCGAATAGAAAGGGAGATCGAAAAGGTAAAACGGCAGGCCGCGTGAAAAAACCTGGTCCTTCCAGGCGTCGGGAGGCAGCGCGAGCCCGCGTGACCCGAAATAGCGCATGACTGTCCAGTAGTCAATCGAGCTCGTCGCAAACAATATCGCTACCAGCGCCAGCCCAACCGGAATGAGCAGGGAGTACAAGCGGGACTTCTGCTGACGGATGCCGGCGAAGCGCAACCCGGATGCATGCGCCACCCACAGCGCGATAAAAGCCACCAAGGCGCCCGCCGCCGCGGGAGCTATGCTGTACCACAGCATGCCGATCCAGGTGTCAACCTGCCCGACTTCTTTCCACCAATTGTACTCAATGATGAAATTGGCGGCCGTCGTGGCCGCCCAGGCGATGATCACGAACAAAAACGATAGGACAAGCAGCTTTACAATTTGTGAGGGACGCATAAGAGGCGATTTCTACTTGCCGGGCAATAGCGCCGCTTCGAAGCCAGGAATACACATTTTGAGCGGCGCGGTATTGCTGTAAATGCAGGCACGTCGAGATCGTATCACAAGGCACGCAGGATCGAGAGGCAGGCACAGGGCGGACATTCACGATGCTTGACGCGCCCGGCGGCGACCAGTACGCTGTCGGGGAAGTTAGCCATGTGTGAGAGGCACCCTCCGGCGACCGATGGCAACGACCGAGCCAAAACTTCTTGAGAGCGGTTCCACTTCGCTTGCCGGCGTCTTAGCGGAAGGCGTGAAAAAGGGCATTTTGGATGTGCAGGAGTACGCGCTGCTGTCGGCGAAGTCGGTCACCAATCTGTTCCAACCTCCCTACTACGTCCAGGACGTTCTCGACCAGATGGACATCATCGGCGTGGGGTCTTTGCCGATCGTAGTCCTGACAGGCTTTTTCATCGGAGCCGTCATGGTCCTGCAAACGGCGGCTCAATTTGAGCGCTTTGGCCAGACGGCGCTAACGGCTGACGTGGTGTCTCTGGCGCTGGTGCGCGAGCTCGGGCCGACCATCACGGGATTGCTGGTCGCGGGACGCAATTCCTCAGGGATGGCATCCGAGCTGGGTTCGATGGTGGTGACCGAGCAGGTAGACGCGATGCGCTCCATGGGGACAGATCCGACGCGTAAGCTGGTGACCCCGCGCGTGGTGGCCACCGTACTGATGCTTCCCCTGCTGACGGCGATGGCGGACTTCGTGGGACTGATTGGCGGCTTCATCGTGTCGCACTTCACGTTGCGGCTCGGCGCGATTGCGTTCTGGACTCGCGCGGTCGATGCGCTGGTTTTTTCGGACCTGATGCAGGGACTCACCAAGCCGCTCATCTTCGGATTCATCCTCGCCACGGTCGGGTGCTACCAGGGTCTGAGGGTGCGCGGGGGGACGCAGGGCGTCGGCCGGGCGACAACCCAGGCGGTTGTCGTTTCCTCCGTATTTATCCTCGTCGCTAATTTCTTCCTGACGAAATTGATGCTGTTCCTCGCGGGACACGTTTTCTAGACAGGCGCGCAATCGCCACCTCACCCGGCCCGATTCCATCTATAATCCCCAAAGCGAATCCTCCGGGGACTTTGGAGACGGCGTGGACACGGACTTCCGACGATGAGCGCAGATGCGGCCAGCCAAGCAGTTGTTTCCTTCGAAAACGTACACCTCGGTTTCGGCGAGGGCGATGTCCTCGCCGGCCTATCGCTTTCCGTCGCCCCGCGCGAAACCAAAGTTCTGATCGGGGAGAGTGGAACCGGCAAGACGCTCACCCTGAAACTTGCCGCGGGGCTGCTCCGCCCCGATTCAGGCGTAGTGCGCGTTCTGGGACGCGATCTCTCGACAATGTCTGAAAAAGAGTTGCTGGAGTTTCGCCGGCAAATCGGATTTGTGTTTCAGGAGGGAGCGCTGTTCGATTCGTTGAGCGTCGCGGAGAATGTAGCCTATCGTCTGCGCGAAGAAGGTGTGGACGAAGAAGAAATCGATCAGCGGGTGCGGGAGTCGCTGCGGTTCGTGGAGATGGAAGACGCCATCGAGAAATTGCCGGCGGAACTTTCCGGAGGCATGAAGCGCCGTGTTTCGATTGCGCGGGCCTTGGTCAACCGGCCGCCCGTCGTCCTCTACGATTCTCCGACCGCGGGACTTGATCCGGTGACGTCGCAGACAATCATCACGCTGATCCTGCGCCTGCGAGACACGCAGGGCGTGACGGCTCTGCTCGCGACACACCGCTTGCAGGATGCATTCGGGCTCGCCAATTATCGCTTCGACGGCGATACGGGCCGCGTCGTGCCCGCCCCGCAATCCGGCAACGGTTCCCGAGCCGGGGCTGCGGCGACGAACTTTGTTGTTCTGCGCGGAGGGAAAGCGTATTTCGAGGGTGGCCCGCAGAAGATTGCAGATTCAAAAGACGAGTATCTCCGGCAATTTCTGTTATAAGTTTCCTTAATCCCGCAGGCGAGTCTTGAGGAGGGGCGAAGATGGCGCAACACAAACAATTGACCTGGACCGAGTTGCGAGTGGGACTTTTCGTGCTGGCATCAGCGGCTCTTTTGGTGGTCGTTATTTTTTACGTTACGGGAGCAGGAGCGCTCGGACCGAAGTACCGGCTGCACGCATTCCTTCCCGAAGTCGATGGCCTGACGGTCGGGGCGCCCGTTCGTCTGAACGGCCTGGACGTTGGGAACGTGGAAAAGATCTACGTCGCGCTGCCGAAACCTGGAGAAGCTGCGGCGAAGGGCCGCAGCATCCGAGTGGATATGCGAATTCAGAAACAATTCCAAGACTACATTCGCTCCGACTCCACGGCTGGGCTTATCACCGAGGGGCTGCTGGGCAACCGCTACGTGGATATTGACCGAGGTTTCGTCGGCAGAAAATTGGAGAACGAAGAGGAAGTACCCGGACGCGAAGAGAAAGCCCTCAAGGCCGTCGTCGAGCGTAGCGCTGACCTAATGACGAATCTGAGCGCGATTACGGACAAGGCCAACGCAGTCCTGGACGACGTCAGGAATGGGCGCGGCTCGCTCGGTAAGTTCATGGTGGACGAGGATGCCTACAAACATCTGAACAGCTCGCTCGGAAACCTCGATCGCTTGATGGCCAATGTGACGGCGGGGAAAGGGTCGATCGGCAAACTGATGGTCAGCGACGAAGTATATAAAAATGTGAACTCCGCTGCGGGCCGCCTCGATAACGTGCTCGAAGCGGTAGAAAACAAGCAGGGCACGCTGGGCAAGCTCGTCTACGAACATGACCTTCACGACAGCGCGAAGCAGCTGATGGACAATGGCAACGCGATGGTTGCGGATGTTCGAGGAGGAAAGGGCACGCTCGGAAAATTAGCTACCGACGACTCGTTGTTCCTGCAGTACCGCCAGGTGGGCGAGAACCTTTCCAGCGCGACGGCAAAGTTGAATTCCAATGAAACTACGACAGGGAAGTTTTTCACGGACCCCAAGTTCTACGACAACATGTCGGGCCTCGCGGGAGACATGCGCCTGTTGGTGGGCGACTTCCGGAAAGACCCGAAGAAGTTTCTGCACGTGAAGTTTGCGATCTTTTAGGTGGACTTCAGCCCCTGAGGCGCTCCAGGATCCAGCGCCCCAGGCGCTGGACGGAATCCGGCAGCAGGAAAATGGAATAGAAGGTCGCCGCGAGCGTCATCACGGCGCCGGCCAGAAAAATTTGTGCGGCGTTCAGATGCGCGAACGAGGAGAGAACAAAATACACTCCGGCGGCAAGAAAGATGCCCACAAACGAGAGCAAACTGGACGCGGCGATGACTCCTCCTTTGTGTTCAGCCGCGGGACGATGCTGGATCAGCGCGTTCAGGGGAACCACGTAGAAGCCCCCGAAAAATCCAAGCAATGCCAGATCGGAGCGGACCTGCCAGATACCGATTCCGTTCCTCGATACTAGAAAGCCGGAGAGGGTCATCCCCATCGCGCCCAGGGGAACCAGGCCATACTCGATGGTTCCGAAAGACAGATATCCCGCGGCAAGGCTTCCAACTCCTATGCCAATTCCCACAGCGGCCTGCAAGTAGCTGATCTGCGTTTCATCCACGCGCAGCACATCGTGGCCATAAATGACAATGACAAATTGCAGCAGCGCCGCCAGAAACCAGATGTACGTGTTGCCGGCGACCGCCCATGCCAGGACGCGGTCCCGCGCGATGATGCGAATCTGTCCGCCGAAATCGGCGAAGGGATTCGTCCGGAATCGCCGCGCGGGATCGGCTGCGGGCACACGCGAAATACCAAAGCTCATAGCGAGGCCCGCAAGCGTGAACGCAAGAAGAATCACGCCCGACCATATCTGCCGCCCGCGAAACGCGACGGCGAGAAATCCGGCGGCCATCGTGGCGGTGATGGCTGCGATGAATGTGCCCAGCTCGATGACGCCGTTTCCCCAGGAGAGTTCCTTCTCCGGAAGCAGCTCCGGCAGCAGGCCGTACTTCGACGGGGCGAATAGCGCGCCCTGCGTGCTGATCAGGAAGACCGCGGCGGCCTCCATCTCAAGATTGCCGATGGCCAGCGCGGCGAGCGCAAAAATCATTACGCCGATCTCGAAAAGTTTCGTGCCGATCGTGACCGAGCGCTTGCTGTAGCGGTCGGCGAAATACCCGCCCGACAGCGAGAACAGGATGAAGGGAAGAGCAAACAGCGCGCCCACGAGCAGGACAAAGCGGTCGCGCACGGCATCCGGGAAGCTGTGTTCGACAATGAGGTAGATGACGAGGAACTTCAACGCATTGTCGTTGAACGCCCCCTGGAATTGCGTGACGATCAGGCTCCAGAATCCCAAGCGCCAGTTCGCAGGAGGGCGGTGAGATGGCTGCGTTGAAACAGCGGCAGGAAGTATTTCGGTTTCAGTAGGCGTCGTCGTTGGATTGTCAGGCATGTTCTTGTCTGCAGGACCGGTGCGGAGGCCGTCCATTCCGCATGTCCCGAAGTGTAGTCAGAGAACCGGGAGTCGAGCAAGTCTTTGGCAAGTAGCGCGTGTCGTGTAGAATCTATGCAAGCCGGAGTGGCGGAATGGCAGACGCGGCGGACTCAAAATCCGTTGGTCGCAAGGCCGTGTGGGTTCGACTCCCTCCTCCGGCACCATCGCTCCCAAATCCTCGATGCGCCGCAAAAAAGCAGTTTGTGGTACATTCCCCCCGAAAGTTTGAGATAGGGCGACTGCGGCAGGACGTGCAGGAGGTTTTATGAACCGGTTTAACAAATTTCTGGTCGCCGCATTTATGTCGGCGGCCATGCTTCTTCCGAGTATGGTGCAGGCGATGGAAATTCGGCAGTTCGATAAAATGGCGATGCCGGATCAGTCCGACTATGTCGGCCTGCTCGTACAGGGTGCCGAAAAGGTTTTGAAAGACGAAGGACGTGCCGATCTGGCCGCACAGGTTGACAATCTTTTTACCACCACAGATCCGGGCGATGCCCATACGATAGGAATGGTCGAGTTCGAGAGAAATCTGGCGTTGGCGCGTGCCGCCGATGCCGATAGGGTGTTGAAAGATCCCAATGCGCGGCGGCTTGAAGTCGAGGACGCAATGGCTGTCACTCTGAAAAAGAACGGCATCGTTTTGCCGCAGAGTTTCTTCACCGTCAACAGCAATTTCCATCCCAAGCTCCCGCCAAAAGACGCAAAGAAGAAAGACGACAAGAAGAAGAATTGACTCGCCGTCCTGCCTGCACGCCAGAAGAATCACATACTCTGTATCCCGTGGCATATTCTCCGCCATCAGCTTGAAATACAATATACTGCAGCAGGAAATGCAGGAGGTTTCTATGAACCGGTTTAACAAATTTCTGGTCGCCGCATTTATGTCGGCGGCTATGCTTCTTCCAAATATGGTGCAGGCGATGGAAATACGGCAGTTCGATAAAATGGCGGTTCCGGATCAGTCCGACTATGTCGGCCTGCTCGTACAGGGTGCTGAAAAGGTTTTAAAAGATGAAGGCCGGGCCGATCTGGCTGCACAGGTTGAGCACCTTTTTACAACGACGTTGCCTCACGATGCCCATACGATTGGAATGGTGGAATTTGAGAGAAATCTGGCGATAGTGCGCGCAGATGACGCAGAAAATGCTTTGAAGCATCCGAATGACCCACGAAGCGAGGTCGAAGATGCGATGGCGATCACCTTGGAAAAAAACGGAATTGAATTGCCCGATGCTTTTTTCATCGTCAACAAGGATTTCAAACCGAAACATACGCCACCGGCAAAAGAGAAAAAGGAAAAGGACAAGGACAAAAAGAACTGACTCGCCGACCTGCCCGACAAAGCATGCTGAATAACTGGTTCGAGTTCTGATCGTGGCGTGCCCGGCTGTGGCCGGTCGGGCCTTACTCCCCCGGCTTTCGCCGGGGTCACCGAGCCCTCCGGTCTCGGCCTCCGGTGACAGTCCCTCACGCAAGTGCCTCCTGATATCGCCATGTCCAGGTTTACCCCCGCCCCTGCTGAACTTTATGTAATCAATAACAACCGCAGGTATAAACTCCCCGTTAACCGCATATACGTTAGAAAATAGCTGATGATCCGGCAGGAGAAGGTGACGAGCGGATGATCCCGAAAGGAAACCAGCGCGCCGGCGGGCAGCAGCTCGCGACCCATTTGCTCAACGCTTACGACAACGACAGCGTTGAAGTCGCCGACGTGCGGGGCGCCATCGCGCAGGACCTTCACGGCGCGTTTGCCGAATGGTACGCGGAGGCCAAGGCTACGAAGTGCAGCAAGTTTCTCTACTCGCTCTCCATCAATCCGGACCACACGCAAGGCCCCTTCAACCGCGAGCACTATTACGATTTCATCCATCGCACTGAAAACATGCTCGGCCTCTCCGGTCAGCCACGCGCCGTCGTCTTTCACGTCAAGCACGGGCGCGAACACTGCCACGTCGTCTGGTCCCGCATCGACACCGAGAAAATGAAAGCGGTGCAGCTCTCGCACGACCGCCAGAAACTTCGCGCCGTCGCGCAGGAATACGCCCGCGATCACAACCTCACCCTTCCGCCCGGCATGCAGAACAACCGGGGCAAGGACCGTTTCCCCGACCATGCCAAGACCGAAAACCTCGCCGAGAAACAGCAGGAAGAACGCACCGGCACCTCCAAAAAACAGCGTATGGCGATGGGGCGCTTACACAATTACTTACACAGTCTTACGGTAATAGAAAAGATGCCCTTTAGTATCAGGTATTTACAATTATATGCATTGCACTCAAAATCCGTTGGTCGCAAGGCCGTGTGGGTTCGACTCCCTCCTCCGGCACCAAAACAAGTTGCTTCAGTTGTGAAGAACAAGAATTATATTCCACTCTGCGCCTCCGATTCCTCCTGTCCCTGGTGTCCTGCCCGTGCATGTGGGCTCTGGTGCTTTCCGGTTGCCTGTTGTGATTTTAACTGGCCTGCTAAAGTTACCTCGTGCTATCCTTGCGGTAAGGGCTCCCTTCGAATTAAATTAGTTTCTGCGGGGCGAGGTCAGCGCTGGTCTCGAGGAGGTGGGTCGTGAAGTCTATTGTCCGCCAGTGTTTCGGGCTCCTTGCGTTCCTGGTGTTCACAGGGTCGTATGCGTATGCTGACTCTTACGGCAGTGCATTGCTTACCATCTGCAACAAGGGAAGTGAGCCGATCAATGTGGTCGTCGCGCTCAAGGACCGTCTTTGGCCTGTGGTTCACACCTGGGAGGTTAGCGGGTGGAAGAGCATCGCTCCTGGACATTGCGAACTCGTCTATCGAGAGCTTGGCAGGCCTGCTTATATTGGATTTGGTTTTGCTGATTCGCAGGGTCATATTACCTACGCGGGCCATATCGACCAAGCGCCCGATTTTGGCTGGAATGGCTTTGCGAGGGTGTTGACCAAGGCGGAGAAGCGAGTTTGCGTCCGCAGTCAAGGGATGGCCTACGAGATCCGCGACGATCCGACTCCGGCGCTCGACTGCGCGTCCTTTCACTCCGACGGAAAAGATCCGGGAGGATATGTTCCGCTTGCGTCAGCGCTTTATTTCTTGCCTGTCCCCATGCATTGCTGGGACACGGGCATTGCCGGCCAGCCCCCTTGCAGCGGCGGGGACTACTACCTGAACGTCAAACCAACTGCCAACGACAGAGACTTGCACGCGTCGGTCGGAAGCGAGAGTGGCAATGACCAATCGGCCACCGAACCCGGCATTGGTGACGCCATTATTAAGGCGCTGGGCAACGCCGCAGAGGAGAATCGCAAGGCCCAGGCCGCTCTTCAGCCCTTTGTGGATGCTTGCGTCGAGTTTTTTCGCAGCCTGGACAGGTACGACGAGAGGCATGTTGGTTGGTGTAACTGTCTGAGCAACCACTATCGGGGCGTGATGACCAGCGAGGAGGAAGCCCGGTATGCCCACGATTTTGAGCGTCTCTTCTGGAATGGCATCGCGGAGCCGCGCTCAACCGACCCTGCATGGCCGAGGCTTCATCCGGCGGTCAATGCATGCGCACTCTAGGTTGTGGGCTTCAGCCCAACAACCCGCGAACGACAAACCGGCAGACAGTCCCTTTGCCGCTGTTCTCAAGGCCCGCCTTTACCTGTTCCGTGTCGACCTGTGGGCTCTGCCCAGACCGTTTTCACGAAACTGGCAATCAAGCCTGGCCGAGACAGAAAGGAAAACGGCGATGTTACGGACAAACGAAAAATCCAAGGGAAAGGCTCCGGGGGAAGGACGGAGTTCAAAACTTACACATTTCCTTACACACTTTCACATTGCTTGACAATAACTATCTGCATCAGCAATCTGTTACAAGGATACGTATTGCACTCAAAATCCGTTGGTCGCAAGGCCGTGTGGGTTCGACTCCCTCCTCCGGCACCAAATTTGTCTCTGCAGTCGAACCAATCCGCAATATTTCCCTAAACTGTTACGCGCCAGCCGCAATACGGAAGCCATAATCCGCATACTTGAACTCGGGAGGGATGCTGGAGCGGGCGGCGGTGCGCGTTACTTTGATGTGGTGCCGCCAGGCGCCGCCGCGTGATGCCCGGCGGGTAGTCGTTGCGGGGCCTTGCGGATTCCGCTCTGGCGAGGAGGCGTAGTAGGCGGCGTCGTACCAGTCGGCGCACCATTCGTGTACGTTGTCGCCAAGATTGTAGAGCCCGTAAGCATTGGGAGGATACAGTCCAACCGGTTCGGGCCCTCGCTTCCAGCGCTGGGCGTAATCGGGAAGCTGTTCGGGTGGAATGTTGCCCCACGGATACAAAGCGTCATCCGCTTCTTCTGGCGGGCTCCACGCCCCGATCCGATCGGGGCGTTCAGTAGAGCCCGCACCCATACCGCCGCGAGCGGCGCGCTCCCACTCGGCCTCGGTGGGCAAGCGATAACGCTTGCGGGTGGCAACGCTGAGCCACTCGCAATAGGCCACCGCATCCAGCCAGGATACCGCGACGACCGGCTGTTTCGGATGGTTGAAGTCAGGATCATCCCAGGACAATGGCTGGGGATGGAGCGTCGCCTTCAGAAAGCGGGAATACTCCTGATTGGTAGTCTGGTAAGCGGCGAGTTCGAACGCATCCACCCAAACGCGATGCACGGGCTTTTCATCGTCGCGGCCCTCGGCGCAACCCATCCAGAACCAACCCTCCGGAATACTCCGCATGATTGGCTCGATGACTCCGATCGGCGCCGTTTTAGGGGAGGTCATGATGGTCAGGCTCCTACCGGTTCGAAGAAGTATTCTGGTTGGGCGAGGCCGCAAACAACAGAACAGAGAACAGGTACGCGGCCATGCCGGTCAGAATCAACAGCCCGCCCAACAGAGCGAAGGTGACGAACGAAAGTGGATGAAACCAGAGCAGGCTGCCTGTTTCTACAGCCAGACCCAGGATCACGAAAACGGCGGAAATCCGGAGAAGCCGATTGAAACCCAGTGCGGTGAATTTCATGGTTGTCCGGGCCTCCAAAGTTTTTCCTTCGCCAGATCGGGCGTATCGTGAACGACATCGTGGCATCCACTCGTGAGGCACGAAAGCGTGTTGGTTTTGAGTTGGTCCATCATGCCTGCGTGCATCGCGCTTTCCTCAAAGACGCGCATGCCAGAATGGCAGTGCAAGCATTCGCGATTGTTATACGGCGGGAAAATGTGGATGACTTTAGGCGGACCCGCGATGTATTGCATGTAGATGTGTTTGAGGCCTTTCAGCTTCGCCGCCTCGTCCCCAAATATCGTGTATGTGGTGTGACAAGTGAAACAGGCTTGATCGGTTGGAACGCTATGATTCTGGTAGTGCGCGGCGGCGAGGTGATGCGGATCATCGACGTCCAAGCTTTTGCCCCAGGGCGCCATCGCATGGCAGGATGTGCAGAACTGGGTTTGCTTGGAGCGGTCCATGTGGACTTGAAATCCCATGGCCAGACACACCGACGGAAGAATGCACAGGGCCGTGAAGGCCAGAATTTTTCCGGTTAGCGTGCTTGTAACGGACGGACGAAACGCGAACATGGCGATCAGAAGGATCGTAAGACCGATTAGAATGAATAGAATGACGGCGTATCCAGTCACGACATCTCCTTTTTCATTCCGTTCCTCCCCACTGAGGATCTCCAGTTGAGGGGGGCTTCCTCCACCCATTCTAGTATGATCTCGTTGTATTTTTTTGGAGATTGCAAAAGAGTGGGCCGGAGGTTCCGCGCCGTGAGCGGGAGTTCGAAAGCGATAGGCGGTGCGCAGCGCAGCCTGGCTTGCAGTACAATGAACGATAAGAGAGGTATTCTCGATGGCAGGAGTGCCGGCCAGAATTCCGATCTGAGGAGCGAAACGGGTGCGGGTACTTGTAGTAGAGGATGAGAAACGCTTGTCGGATAACCTCGCGCGGGCGTTACGCGAAAGCGCGGGTTATGCCGTCGATGTTGCGAGTGACGGTGAGCAAGGACTTTACCTCGCGGAATCGAATTCGTACGACTTGATCGTGCTGGATCTGATGCTGCCCAAGCTAGACGGGCAAAGCCTGCTGGTCCGCTATCGCAAGCAAGGCCACGCGACTCCCGTGCTTGTGCTGTCTGCCCGGGACGGGAAAGAATCCGTTGTGAAGCTGCTCAATTCCGGCGCGGATGACTACGTAGCGAAACCTTTTGATCTGGGCGAGTTTCTCGCGCGCGCCAAGGCTTTGGTCCGGCGGGGCACTGGGCAGCGCGCTCCGGTGATCTCCGTTGCCGATCTTCAAGTGGATACGGTGGCACGCTCGGTGCGCCGAGGGAACAGGGAAATCGCGCTGGCGCCCATGGAGTATCGCGTTCTGGAATATCTGGGGCACCGCCCGCGCGCCGTGGTCTCGAAAACGGAGCTTCTCGAGCACCTCTACGACTACAACTGGGAAAAATTCAGCAATGTCATCGAGGTCTATATTTCCGGATTGCGGCGCAAAATTGATGATTGCCACGCCGAGAAGCTAATCCACACGGTCCGGGGACATGGATATGTGCTGCGGCCGGGCCGCTAGCGCCGGCGCGGGCCTATAGGACAATTAAACTGTGAAAGGTTTCTCGCTAACAAGACGCATCCTCGCAACCGTGGTCACCTGCCAGCTTTTGCTGGCCGTGGGCCTGACTCTGGTGGCCGTGCTCTTCGCTCGCACGGAGCTGAGCGGCGCGTTTAATACCGCTCTCGAAGGCAGCGCCAGGAGCGCTTTGGCGCTGGTGCGGTATTCGGAGACCAAACCCCACGTCCTGGTGTTTGATGCGGCGATGCTGCCTTCACCCTCAGATCCGGCGCATAGGGACCTGTATGAGATTCGAGCGTCGGACGGCCATCTGATCGCGCGATCGAAAGACTGGGAAGGTGTTCCTCCGGAGGTGGCACAAACGGATAAACGTTACTCTGGCTTCTCTGTGGCTGGAGCGCCCTATCGGGCCGTGCTTATGCGGGATGTTCGGGTGCTTGATTCAGAGGACGATGAACACGAAGGAGAGGGTCCGGAAAAAGTAACGGTGATTTACGCATCTTCGCTGACGGAGATCCGCCTTCGTTTGACAAAACTTGCGTTTTACGTGGGAGGCACGAGCCTTTTGCTGCTGCTGGCGGCGAATGCGTTCGCGGTCTGGAGCGTGCGGCGTGGGCTCGAGCCTTTGCGCGAATTGGCCGCGCGCGCCGACACCATCTCCGTGCGCAACTGGAACTTCAGCGCACCCTCCGGAGCCATCCTGGCCACCGAGCTTTCTCCGTTCGTGCGGGCGATCGAAGCAGTGCTCGGCCGGCTCAAAGAATCGTTCCGCCAGCAGCGCGATTTCACCAACGATGCCGCGCACGAGTTGAAGACTTCGGTGGCTATCGTCAAGTCCACGCTGCAATCCTTGCTTTCCCGGCCGCGGACGCAGCGGGAGTATCAGACCGAACTGGAAGGGTTGCTCGAGGACTGCGGGCGGCTGGAAGACTTGTTGGGGCGGATGCTGCGCCTGGCGCGCATCGAACAGTTGGCGGAAAACGGCATGCCCTCCAAGCTGGCCACGACGGAGCTGACTTCGACTTGTGAGGCGGCCGTATCGCGCCTCCGCAAGGTGGCGGAGGAGCGCCATGTGGTTCTGGAGTTCGAAAGCCCGGCGGCCGTGTACATGCGCGCGGACCCGGAAGACCTCGAATTGATTTGGCTGAACTTGCTGGAAAACGCTGTACGGTATAGCCCGGAAGGTTCCACGGTGACATTGCGGGTGCGGCGCAATGGTGGCGCCATGGTGGAGGTCTCCGTGGTGGATTCCGGACCTGGGATTCCGCCTGCGGAGCTGCCTTACATCTTCGAGCGATTTCGCCGCGGGGACCCCTCTCGTGCGCGTTCGACAGGCGGGTTCGGGCTGGGTCTGGCGATTTGCAAAGCGCTGGTGGACGCATACAGCGGCACGATTGAAGCCATCAATCTGCCGGGCCAGGGAACCCAAATGCGGGTGCAATTGCCGGCCGAGTCATGCTAAGTGTTGCTTCCCGGCGCGCCACTCGTGAGACTTGCTTCCGCTTCGCTGCAACAATTTCGAGAAATAACCTTCGCAAATCGGTTCAAAATATTCGGGACACGGAAATCCATTTGTGCCGAATCCGTCATCCAACGAAAATTGGAACTGTTTCCCATCACCGGGCGCGCGGTGTAATCTGGAACTCCAGCCGAAGAGAAGTGCTACGGTTTGTTTGGAAAAATGACTACCGGCAAGCTCGCAATGTGCTCAAGGAGCCGAACATGAAGCCTTCGAAAAAGCTTTTTACCGGGATCGCATGGATTGTGCTCGGACTGATGTCTGTATCCGCTTCGGCCGATACGCTGCAGATGAAAGATGGCCGGGTGATTCAGGGCAAATTCCTGGGTGGAACGCAAGCCAGCGTGCAATTTGAAGCGAACGGCAAGATCGAGCTGTACAACGTGGAGCAGGTCATTTCCATCACCTTCACGGGCGCGCCAACATCTTCCTCGAGGTTTCCGGCTACACCGCGGGGTCCCGCGGAGGATTCCCGGGCGGCAAGCGCCGACAGGCGCGACTCCGGCGTGACGGTTCCGGCGGGAACGAGTCTGATGGTGCGCATGATTGACAGCGTGGATTCGGACAAGAATCACGTGGGTGACCGCTTCCGCGCCAGCCTCGAGCAGGACCTCACCGTGGACGGAGTTGTCGTGGCCCCACGCGGGATCGATGTCTACGGGCGGCTGGCGGAGGCGAAGGAGGCCGGACATTTCGAGGGCAAGTCGCAGCTCAAGCTCGAGCTGACCGATCTGCTCATCAATAACCGTCTCCAGCCGGTCATGTCCGGGGACTATGAAGTATCCGCATCCTCGCGCGGCGCAAACACAGCGAAGAAAGTAGGCATTGGCGCCGTCGCCGGCACGGTGATCGGAGCGATCGCCGGAGGCGGCAAGGGCGCGGCCATTGGCGCCGGTGTGGGCGCCGGCGCGGGGGCAGCCGTACAGGTGATGACCAAGGGCGAGCAAGTGCATGTGCCGAGCGAGACGCTGCTGGATTTTCGGATCGCGCAGGCGTTCACCGTACATGGTCCTGCCCGTTAGTATTTAGTAAAAGAAATCCGGTTCTTCGGGTGGGCGGGGCGCGCAGGTAGCTGCGGCCGGGAAGAAACCCCTTGCGTGTCTCCGCCCCGCTGCGTAATATATCCGCGAAATCGGAAGGGTGTGGATCCTGTGCCAAAAGAGAAGCCCAAAGTCAATATTGGCGAAGTGATTCGAAGTTACCGGGGTCAGCGAGGCCTTTCGCAAGGCGATATCGAGCGGAGGACGGGATTGTTGCGCTGCTATCTCTCGCGTGTCGAGAACGGTCACACGGTGCCATCGCTGGAGACGCTGGCGAAGATTGCGGAGGCGATGGAGATTGCCCTCGCGGATTTCTTCCCTGGCGCGGAAACGGCGCGCGACCGCGACACGCAGAAAATGCTCGGAGAACTTTCCGAGGACGAGATTCGTTTCCTGTCTGAAATCAAGAAATACAGCACCACACTTTCCGAAGGCGACAAGCGCCTTGTGCTGGCCATGATTCGCAAGATGGCCACGATTATGCCGCCTCCGGCGCGCAAACCCGTAGCGCGGCGCTCCGCATACTAATAAATCCATTTGATGTTTGTCGGAAGGGCCGGATCAAGGTCAGCGCAGGTTTTCCGTGCTGGCCGCTGGTGCGCTCTTTGCCAAGGTGGGATGCCCTTTCAGAAGACTGCCGACGACTTCCGTAAGCGTGGTGCCGCACTGCGCCCAGAGACGCCGCTTCAGTCCGCAATAATCCTGCGAGCCTCCGAACAGGTCAGCCATCAACGCGCGGAAGGTTGGGCTCCGCTCGATGAATTGGATCATTCGCGTTGCCACCGCCCCGCCCAGAAATCGTCCGCGGTAGAAGCGCCGCGCGATGCGCGAAGCAAATTCCAGATCGGCTGAAAAAGCTTTGCGGATCCGCGCGGGGTATTCGCCGGGTTTGCCGGAAATCAGCGCCTGCGCCAGCAGATCGCCCGAGCGCAACGCGTAGTAGAGCCCTTCTCCCGTGATCGGGTCCACCCAGGCGGCTGCATCGCCGGCCAGCGCCCAGTTGCGTCCGGCAACGCGCCGCGCGGAAAGCGTTTGCGGCTGCGGAGAAGGGAGAACATGGCTGAAGAACTGCGCGCCTTCGCGCGGAATCCCTTCCTCGGCCATGAAATTGTGAAGGTGGCGCCGCAACTCCTGGCTGGTGTGCCGCGCCATGCTGCCGCAGATTCCGACCGAAAGATGATCGCAGCGCGGGAACGACCACAGGTAGCCCTCGAAGCGGCGCAGGAATTTGACGCAAATTCCCTCCGCCTGCGCCGGCACGAAGTAACCGAGAGTCATTTCGAGGTCATTGCGCGAAAGCGGCCTCGTATCCGGCAATAGAGAATTGCGCGCTCCGGCCGCAATGACGACGAAGTCCACATCTGCTCGATTTTCACCGATCGCGAGGATGGGGCGCTCCCCTTGGGTGTCAATGTGATTTACGCGTGAACGGACGATGCGGCAGCCCGCTGCCTCCGCCCGTTCGAGAAGCAATCCGTTCAGCACCGTTCTCGAATAGATCACGATTGGCTGATCGAGGGAGAGAAGCGCTCGATGGCCCTTGCTGGAAATCAGCTCCACGGTGCGAATCAGTTTTTTGGGATAAGGTCCGTTAAGAAGAAAGGGATACGCCTTGATGGCTTTGTGGGTGAGCCCGCCGCCGCACGGTTTTTCCCAGGCCAGATGCTCGTCATAAATCGTGACGCGGCATCCGGAACGCGCCAGATGTTCCCCGCACATCGCGCCCGCCGGGCCGCCACCCACAATCGCTATATCATGCATCGAAAAGCCTCGATGAAAAGGGCAGAGCCTGGAACGATTCCCGGCACTGATCGAACGGTTCCAGCAGGCCAGCGGAAAAACCGCCACCAGGAACCATGCCGGGAGTATAGCAGAAAATATGGGGGCAGCCGGAGTGATCCGATGCGGTGGTTGCGGGTCCTTTTCCGCGCGGTCCCCATGACGAGAACAGGCGGCTGATCAAACAGCAGGCCTAACGGGGGGTAGCCGCAGCGAACGCGTTTTCTCGCCGTGGCTGCCTCGCTTGCGGTCTCTCCTCTGATGTCTATGCTTCACCACGGCGTCGACGTGATCATGCGCGCCCGGCAGCATGATAATATGAAGGTACGCTGTGATGCGGGCCGCGGCGTGTAAGTTCTTTGCCGCAACACGATCGATGGGAAAAATCCTTTCGCAAGACGAACTCGTTCTGCTCACCGCGCGAGAAAAGCGCAATGGGCGCCGTGTGGTTTTCACCAACGGATGCTTCGACCTGCTGCATCCGGGGCACGTGCGCTGTCTGGCGGAAGCGAGCGCCCTGGGCGACCTGCTCGTCGTCGCCGTCAACAGTGATCGTAGCGTTCGCGGCAACAAGGGCCCGGAACGCCCGCTTGTTCCGCAGCAGGACCGCGCCGAAGTTCTGGCTGCGCTTTCCTCCGTGGATTACGTCACAATTTTTGATGAGCCGACGCCGCGAGAGCTGATCGCGCGCGTCCTCCCCAGCGTACTCGTCAAGGGCGCGGACTGGGGACCGAACGATGTTGTTGGACGCGAAGAAGTGGAAGCCGCAGGGGGCCGCGTCGTTTCCATCCCTCTTGCTCCTGGCTACTCTACGACCAGTCTTGTCGAGAAGATTCGCAAGGCCGCTTCAGCCCCGGAGGGCGGAGCGGCTGACCGCCACACCTAATCATGCTTCTACCCTCGGTCTCGGAAACTCTGGCGTCCGTAACCCGCCATCCAGCGCTGGAATCCGCCATTTCCGCGCTGCGCCAGGGGGCTGCGCACGAGCGTCTGGCCGGGCTGACGGATACCGCCAAAGCTTTGGTTGCGGCCCACGTTGCGACGGAGCTGCGCCGGCCCGTGGTTGTACTTGTGGCATCGGGCGCGCGCGCGGAAACGCTGGCCGCATCTTTGCAATTTTTCTATAAGGCGCTCGCAGGCCAAGAAGCCACCGAAGTGGCTGTCTTTCCCGCCCTCGACGCGTTGCCCTGGCAGGAAGCCTCGCCACACCCGGAAATCCTCGAGACACGCGCGGTCAGCCTATGGCGATTTACAAGCGGGCTCGCCCGCGTAATTGTCGCGCCCATTGCCGCGGCGCGTATGCGCCTGGCCGACGCCGCATCTTATGCGGGACAGGCGCGCACGCTCGTGCGGGACCAGGAAATCTCGCTTGAGGAGTTTGTCGCGCATCTTCGGAGAGTCGGATACGAATCCCACGATATGGTCGAAATGCCCGGCCAATTCACAGTGCGCGGAGGAATCGTGGATGTGTTCCCGGCGGAGGCCGAGCGGCCCGTGCGTCTCGAATTATTTGGAGATGCCGTGGAATCCTTGCGGGAGTTTGATCCCAACACGCAGCGTTCGGTCCGCCCGATCGAACGCGTGACTCTTCCGCCGCTGCTGGAACTCCCCGCGAATGGGGCCCGAGGCGCCGAAGGGCATTCCGGGGAAGAGGGCGTTGCGCCGCTGGCGCATTCCCTGTTCGATTTGCTAGAGGAAACCGTTGTCATTCTCGACGAGCCGCAAGCGATCGAGGAAGCCGCGATGGAATTCTTCGCGAATGCGGAAGACGCTTCTCAAAAGGCAGGTGACTCGATTGAGAACATGATAGCGCCGCATTTTTTTACCGAGGATTGGGACCTTCAGCTCTCGCGCCACGCGTGTCTCGAACTCGATCACCTATTCGTAGAGCGCGAAGGAATCGAGACGCGCACGATTCAAACGCAGCCCACGACGCGCTATCACGGCAACGTTCCCGCCTTCATGGCGGAAGCGCGTGAACGCATCACCGCGGGTGAGCGCGTCCTCCTTGCAGCCGGAAATCTGGGAGAACTCGAGCGGTTCGTCGATCTTTGTCATGAATACGAGACGCCCTACCGCCTGGGCGAGCTTGAAGAGAACGTGACGAGCGCGCGTCTGGCTGAAGATTCCTCGGCCGGCAGCGTTCCGGCGGTTGTGCTGGTTCGCGCGCCGTTCACTGACGGCGTCGTTTTTCCCGACTCTCATCTGACGATTTACGGGACGGGCGATTTGTTCGAGTCTCAGCCGCCGGGCGCGCCATCACGCCGGCGGCCGAAAACGGCCAGTTTTTTCAGCGACTTTTCCGAGCTGAAGTCCGGGGATTACGTTGTGCACGTGGACCACGGCATCGGCCAGTTTGAAGGCTTGCACCAGATTGAAAATGGCGGCGCGCGCGGCGAGTTTATGCGCCTGCGTTACGCGGATGACGCGCGCCTCTATGTGCCGCTCGAGCGCCTCGATCTGGTGCAGAGCTACCGCGCGGTCGAAGGAGCGAAGCCCGCTCTCGACAAGCTCGGCGGCACGACGTGGACGGCTCGCAAGGCCCGCGTGCGCAAGTCGGTCGAAGACATGGCCGACAAACTGTTGAAACTGTACGCCGAGCGGAAGGCCGGACAGGGCTTCGCGTTCTCGCCGGACGGCGCGTTTCAGCGCGAGTTTGAAGACGCCTTTGAGTTTGAAGAAACGCCAGACCAAGCCATCGCCATCGCGGACGTAAAACGCGATATGGAACGCCCGCAGCCGATGGACCGCCTGCTGTGCGGCGACGTGGGGTACGGCAAGACCGAAGTGGCGATGCGCGCCGCCTTCAAGGCCGTCACCGACTCGAAGCAGGTCGTCGTCCTTGCTCCCACGACGGTCCTTGCGTTCCAGCATTACGAGACGTTTCGCCGGCGCTTCGCGGCGTTTCCCGTCAACATCGCCATGGTCAGCCGGTTTTGCACGCCGCGTGAGATGAAAGAGGCTCTCGCCGGCGTGGAGGCGGGCAAGGTGGACATTGTCATTGGCACGCACCGTCTGCTCTCGCGCGATGTGAAATTTCACGACCTCGGCCTTCTGGTGGTGGACGAAGAGCAGCGCTTCGGCGTCGCGCACAAGGAACGTTTGAAAGAGTTGAAGCACAACGTGGATGTGCTGACGCTTTCGGCGACTCCCATTCCGCGCACGCTCAACATGTCTCTGGTCGGGCTGCGGGACATGAGTGTGATCGAAACGCCGCCGAAAGACCGCCTCGCGATTCAAACGGTCGTGGCTCCCTTCGGCGAATCGCTGGTCCGCCGAGCGATTGAGGAAGAACTGGCGCGCGACGGCCAAGTGTTCCTCGTGCACAATCGGGTCGAGACCATCTACTCCCTCGCCGCTCTGGTCCAGCAGCTTGTTCCGAAAGCGCGGGTGGTCGTGGGGCACGGCCAGATGGACGACAAAGAGCTTGAATCCGTGATGCTGAAATTCGTGCGGGACGAGGCCGATGTGCTTGTTTCCACGACCATCATCGAAAACGGGCTCGATATTCCGCGCGCGAACACCATTCTCATCAATCGCGCGGACCGCTTCGGCCTTTCCGAGTTGTATCAGCTTCGCGGGCGCGTGGGGCGTTCGAACCAGCGCGCCTATGCCTACTTGCTTGTCCCGGAGGACGTGTCGCTCACGCCGTTAGCCAAGCGCAGGCTCGCGGCGCTCAAGGAGTTCAGCGCTCTCGGAGCGGGGTTCCGCGTTGCGGCGCTCGATCTGGAGCTGCGAGGCGCCGGAAACATGCTGGGAGGCCAGCAGCACGGACATATCAACGCGATTGGGTTTGATCTGTACTGCCAAATGATGGAGCGGGCGGTTGCCGCCTTGAAGGGGGAAGAGGCCAAGACGGAGATGCGCGTCACGATCAACCTCGGGCTCGATATTCGCATCCCACAGGAGTACATCCCAAACGAGAACTTGCGCTTGAGGACGTACAAGCGCATCGCGGGAATCTCGAATGATACGGAACGGGAAGAGGTGGACCGTGAGCTGGCCGACCGGTTTGGACCACCGCCCCCGGCCGTGGGCAACCTTCTCGATTATGCGCTACTGAAGGGACTGGCCGAGCAACTTCTGGTTTCCTCGATCGAGCGGCGGACCAACGAAGTGGCGATCAAATTTCATCCGGAGACGACTTTGCCGCCGGAGAAGCTGGTCGGGCTGATCCGATCCAGGGGGGAGGGGATGCGCTTGGACCCGAGTGGAACGCTGTGGATGCGCATCGAGCGGCGCGGCCGGATCGCTGAAAGCGTCAGAAACGTGTTGCTTCCCCTGGAAACGAAGCGATAAACTTTGAAGTCGGGTGCGGGATCTACTTGGAGCCCGCGAGAATAATGATCCTTATGAGACGAAGTAAGTGGCTGATGGTTCCCCTGTTTTTTGCCGCCGCAACTGTTGGCGCGCAAACGAAAACCGTAATCGTGGAAGAAATCGTCGCGCGCGTGAATAACGACATCATTACGCGCGAGGACCTGGAACACGCGCGGGCAACCCTGAACAGCGAAGCGGAGCAGGATTGCCAGAATTGCACTCCGGAGCAGGTGCGCGAGCAGATTGCCTCGAAAGGAAAGAACCTCCTGCGCGACCTGATCGACCAGTCGCTGCTGGTGCAACGCGGGAAGGACGCCAACATTAACGTTGACGCCGATGTGATCAAGAGGCTGGATGCGATCCGCATCAATGCCAAGCTCCCCGACATGGAAACTCTGGAGAAAGAAGTCACCAAGAGCGGACAGGACTATGAGGACTTCAAGAGTCAGATCAAGAATCAGTTGCTGACGCAGGAAGTGATGCGCAGGGAAGTGGGCTCGCGCATCATCAACAGTCATGAAGACGTCGTCAAATACTACGAGGCCCACAAGCAGGATTTTGTGAGGCCGGAAACGGTCGTGATCCGCGAAATCTTCGTTTCCACCGAGGGCAAAGCCGCTGCGGACGTTCCCGCACTGCGCAAGAAGGCCGAGAATTTTCGGGACCGTGTGCTAAAGAACGGCGACGATTTTGGCGAATTGGCCAAGCGCTTCTCCGACAGTCCGACCGCGCAGCAATCCGGCGAACTCGGATCGTTCGAACGGTCAAAACTCGACCCGAATATTTCTGAAAAAGTGTTCGCTCTGAATCGCGGGCAAATGACCGATGTCATAGAAACAAAAACCGGATTTGAGATTCTGCAGGTCCGGGAGCGCTACCAGGCGGGCCAGCAGCCTCTCGAAAAAGTAGAACCCGAAATCAGCAATCGCCTGTATGAACAGAAAATGGAGCCGGCCATGAGGGTCTATCTCCAGACTTTGCGGGAAGATAGCTATCTCCAGATCAAGCCCGGCTACTCGGATACGGCGGCGGTGACGAGCCAGCCGATCGAGGAAGTTGCCGTGACGCCCGATAAGGACAGCAAGAAGAAATCCGGCAGAAGACTTCTGATCCTTCCCAAGAAGAAATCCGGAACATGAAACAGGCTTTTGTCTCCGCCCTGCAGGCCGGCCAGACCATTACCTCCTATTTCCTCGTTTGCGAAAAAGAAATCCGCGCCACGCGCGACGGGAAAGCGTATCTGCGCCTGGAGTTGGGAGACCGCAGCGGCACGATCGAGGCGCGCATGTGGGAAGGTTTCGAACGCGATGCGGCCTCGTTCGAGCGGGACGATTTTGTCAAAATCCAAGCTCGCGTCGAAAGCTATCGCGACAAACTTCAGATTATGATCGACAAAATCCGGCGTGCTGAGGAGCACGAGGTGGACGCCGCGGACTTCTTCGCCCACACCGCCGAGGATGTGGAGCAGCTTTACGCGAAGCTGCTTGAATTTGTCGCCGAGGTTGGAAATCCGTGGCTGAAGCGCCTCCTGGAGAGCGTCGTCCAGGACCCGGAGATCGTTCCGCGCCTGAAGCGCGCGCCGGCGGCCAAGGTGATGCATCACGCCTATCTCGGCGGCCTGCTCGAACACGTGGTGAGCTTGTGCGGCCTCTGCCGCGCGGTTCTTGGCCAGTATCCCGAAGCGGATCCGGACCTGTTGCTGACCGGCGCGGTGTTGCACGACATAGGGAAACTCGAGGAATTGAGATACGAGCGCTCGCTGGGTTACACCGACGAAGGCCAGCTTCTCGGCCACATTTTGATCGAGTACGAACGCGTCACCCGGAAGATCGACGCCATCGAAGGATTTCCCTCCAGCCTGAAGACGCTGGTACAGCATATGGTCGTTAGCCATCACGGGCAGTACGCGTTCGGTTCGCCCAAGCTTCCCATGTTCCGCGAAGCGCTGATGCTGCATTACCTGGACGACTTGGATTCCAAAATGGCCGCGGTCCGCGTCGCGCTTGCTTCCGATAAGGGCGAGGGCAACTGGACGGCCTTTAGCGGCGCGCTCGAGCGGCGATTCCTGCGGGTCGACCTTTTCCGCCGTGAGGAAGAAGCGGCGGCGAAGAATGCTCCATCGCAGCCTGCTGGGGATGCGATGAAGAGTCTGGGAGCGAAGGAATAAACGAATGGAACAAGGCGTATCTCCCAATCGCGGCAGCGGCCCTCGCCATGCCATTCTCGACCTCGCCCCGCTCGAATTGGAGTGCATGAGCGTGCTCTGGCCGCTCGGCGAAGGCACAGTCCGCGAGATCCATCGGCAACTCGCCGCTTCGCGGCCCCGGGCATACACGACGATCATGACGATCATGGACCGGCTGGCGCAGAAGGGAATCGTGGCGCGGCGAAAAGTGGGGCGCGCGTATCGTTATCAGGCAAATTTAACCGCCGACCAGGCGCGCGCCAGTGCGATTGAAAAAGTCGTTACAGGCTTTTTTGACGGCTCCGCCGAAGCGCTCGCCGCACATCTGGCGGCCTTGGGCGGAAGGGCGCATGCAGTAGCTTCCACGGCAGCGCAGCCGGAACTACGTCCGCGTGAAGCTCGGCCTGAAGCGCCGGAGTTGTCTCCGGGCGTCCCCATTGACGGAACCGATGCGGCCGATAAAGAATCGGCAACCCGGCGGCTGGACGAGACTTTATCGTAGGCAACGGGAGCGGGCTGTACTTGCAGCCCGCCACAAAAATGTTATCCGCACAATTCACAATCCGCGATAAGCACATTGCTCCGGCAACGGTCCTCGCGCCTATGGCCGGTGTGACCGATACGGTATTTCGCCGGATGATTCGCGGCCTCGGCGGCTGCGGCCTGATCATGACCGAATTCACCAGCGCCGAGTGCATTACACGAAACGCCTCGCGTACCTCCCGGTATCTCTTCTTCGAAACGGACGAGCGCCCGATTACGGGACAGTTATTCGGCGCCGACCCTAATGTCATGGCGCGCGCGGCGGGCATGGTCGAGCAACTCGGGTTCGACTTCGTGGACATCAATCTCGGCTGCCCGGCGAAGAAAGTGGTCAAGTGCGGTGGCTCGGGTCTGCTGCGCGATTTGAAGGCGCTGGAGCAGGTTCTGCGTGCCGTGCGCGCGGCGGTAAGCATCCCGCTGACCATCAAAATGCGCGCCGGATGGGATGAAACCACGATCGTGGCGGTGGAAGTGGCGCGCCTGGCCGAGCAGATCGGCATCGAGGCCATCGCCGTCCACCCGCGAACTCGGGTGCAGGGATATGCTGGGAGCGCGGATTGGAGTGTCATCCGCGCAGTGAAGCAGGCGGTGGCCGTTCCTGTGATCGGCAATGGCGACATCAATACGCCCGAAGACGCAATGAGAATGGTCCGCGAAACCGGCTGCGACGCGGTCATGATCGGCCGGGCCGCGTCTACGAATCCCTGGATTTTCCGGCAGATTGCCCAGTGCATGGAAACAGGATCCTACGCCGAGCCGACGGAAATGGACCGGTATCGCCTGTTGTCCACTTACTTCCGCAACCTGGTGGAGACCGAGTGGCCTGATGCAATTGGCAAGATGAAACAGTTCGCATGCTGGTTCACGCACGGGGTTTACAATGGCAGCAAACTGCGCAGGGACGTGCACACGGCTCGCACATCCGCCGAAATTCTGGATCGTGTGGATTCGTTTTTTGCGGATTCGGTGACAGCAGGAGGTGCTCTATGACGGGTGCTAACGCGGCCACTCCGTCTTTGGAGCGCCGCCGCGAACGGCGTGTCCCGGTCCATCTTCGGATGCTGGTTCGAGGCACCGACCGCAGTGGCGAGTGGTTCGAGGAACAGACCTCCAGTGAGAACGTGTGCCGTGGGGGCGCGGCCTTCGCGACGCGTTACGCTGTGGATCTCGGAATGAGAATAGAGATCAGCATTCCATCGTCGCCGTCAAAGGGCGCGCCCGATGCGGAGTTTTCCACCCATGGCCGCGTTGTCCACATCGCGCCGGGGAAAGACAATCGCGAACTGATTGTCGGCGTTCAGTTCACCGGCCCGCGTTTTCACCGCATGTTCGTTTCGGAATCGACCGGGTAAGTGGCTTTGCGGGTGGCTTGGTCTTTGTAGCGCCCGCCTTCAGGCGGGCACAGACTTGAATCCGCAGTGTCCCGACAGAGTCGGGACGCTACAAAAACGCTCCACACAATTTACCGTTCCAGCAGAAGCTGCTTGTAGGCTTCGCGCTTGGCCAGACCGCGCTCCCGCGCCGCCTGCTTCAGCGCTGCTTTGCGGTCGAGGCCGGTTTCGGCTTCGAGCTGCTCGACGCGCTGCTTGAGCGACACGCTGGAATCCACTTGCTGAGCCTGGGGGTCGCCCGGTCCGATCAGAAGTGTGATTTCCCCGCGTGGCGCGCGTTTGCGCGCGGCTTCGAGCAGTTCGGTAAGATGGCCGCGCAGAAATTCTTCGTGGATCTTCGTGATCTCTCGCGCAATGACGGCCGGGCGCGGCCCGAGAATTTCCAAGGCATCGGCAAGAGTTTCTACAACGCGGTGCGGGGCCTCGTAGAGGATCAGAGTGTGCGACTCGTGCTTCAACGTCTCCAGAGCCTTCCGGCGCGCGCCTGCGCGAGGCGGCAAGAATCCCACGAACAAAAACTTTTCTGTCGGCAGCCCGGAAGCCGCCAAGGCCGCAATCAAAGCCGAGGGCCCCGGGATCGGCACCACGGGAATATGATGCCGCAGGCAGAGAGTAACCAGGTGATGCCCGGGATCGGATATTCCCGGGGTGCCCGCATCACTCACCAGCGCGACCTTGGCGCCCTGTTCCAGTTCAATCACCAATTCAGGCGAGCGGGTCAATTCGTTGTGTTCGTGATAGCTGACCAATTCCTTCCGAATGCCGTAACGATGGAGCAATTTTTGCGTTTGCCGCGTGTCTTCGCAGGCGATGAGGTCCGCCTCCTTGAGGATGCGAATTGCGCGCAGTGTAATGTCTTCGAGGTTACCGATGGGTGTGGCCACCAGGTACAGGCATCCGGTCGCTGTTTCGGGTTGGGCTTTCGTCGCCATTGGATTCCAGTGCAATTAGTTTAGCATGTCGGGAAACATGCGGCGCGCGTTGCGTCTATCGAACTTGCCAGCCACAACGCCATAAGGAGTTGCGCGGCATGCTAAGATGAAAGAGCTTATCACTAAGCAGGAGGAGATTCGAATTGCCGCTCTACGAGTACCGCTGTCTGAAATGCGATCGCCACACCGATAAGATCGAAAACCTGAATGGGCCGCACCTGAAAAAGTGCCCGCATTGCGCCGGTAAAGTAGAAGCGGTCATCACCGCTCCGGCGATCCAGTTCAAGGGCTCGGGCTGGTACGTCACCGATTACGGCCGGAAGACCTCGGGCGGAGATGGTTCGAAATCCGAAAAGTCCGAAAGATCGGAAAAAACAGAAAAATCAGAGAAGTCCGACAAGTCCTCGAAATCCGACTCCAAGGCGGAGCACGCCAAGGAAACAAAAAAGCCTGCGGCGTCCAAGGAAAAATAGATTGCCGCGAACAGAGTTCGCAGGAAGCCGTTACAACTTGAGCGAACGCAGATAGTCCCGGAAATCCCCGCCGAACTCCTGGTTCTCAAGTCCGATCTCGACGGTGGCCTTCAGAAAGCCCAGTTTGTCTCCCGCGTCATACGACTTCCCGTCGTAAACATGGGCGTATAGCCCGGTTTCCTTGGCGAGCAAGCGCAGGGCATCGGTCAGTTGTATCTCACCGCCGCGGCCCGGCTTCGTGCGTTCCAGGCAATCGAATACTTCGGGAGGCAGGACGTAGCGTCCAGTAATGCCGAGGTTGGAGGGCGCTTCCGACGGACTCGGTTTCTCGACGAGGTCACGAATACGCATCAGCCGTTTGCCCCAGCGAGAATCGTTTGCGGGTTCGACGTCCACGATGCCATACAGTCCTGTTTTTGCGCGCGGCACTTCTTCGACGGTGATGGCGCCTTTTCCGGTGGCCTCGTAGACCTCGACCAGTTGGCGCGTCGCGGGCCGCGGGCCTGGAATGATCACATCGCCAAGCAAGACAGCAAATGGTTCGTTGCCCACCAGTTCCTTGGCTACGAGAACGGCGTGTCCGAGGCCGAGCGGCTCTTTCTGCCGCGTATAGCTGAAGTGCACCATGTTGCCGATGTTGTGAACCAGCGCGGCCAGATCGAACTTGCCCTTGCTTTCGAGAAAGCTTTCGAGCTCCGGCGAGGAGTCAAAGTGGTCCTCGATGGCGTTCTTGCCGCGGCCGGTGACGATGATGATGTTCTCGATTCCGGAAGCGACGCACTCCTCGACGACGTATTGGATCAGCGGCTTGTCGACGACGGGCAGCATTTCTTTCGGCTGCGCTTTGGTCGCGGGGAGGAATCGCGTGCCCAGTCCCGCGGCGGGCAGGACAGCTTTGCGGACGCGTTGGAGTTTATCCGTCATTACTCATTCACGTTACGCGGCGTTCGTGCTCTATGTCAATTCATCTCATGACCCGGTAGTGGCGAAAGTCTAATCTTTTGGAGCGCGCGAGGCTGCTCTCCTGGGGCTGGTCCCGTAGCGCCAAATACTCCGTTTTCGTTCCAAAAGTCGCTACGAACCTCAGAACCAGATGAGGAGCCGTCTCTCGCCGCTGTGCTACCATGGGAATTTCTCGAAGCAGGCAATCGCCTTATGCCAACGCGCATCCTGGGAATCGAATCCTCTTGCGACGAAACCGCCGCCGCCATTGTCGCCGATGGCCGCGACATTTTGTCGAGCGTGGTCGCCTCACAGATGGATATCCATCGCAAGTACGGCGGCGTAGTGCCCGAGCTAGCCTCGCGCGAGCACCTGCGGCAGATCGTCCCGGTCGTTCGCGAAGCACTCGCGCAGGCCGGACTCTCCTATGCCGATCTTGACGCCATCGGCGTGACCCAAGGGCCCGGGCTGGTCGGTTCGTTGCTGGTCGGCGTGACCTACGGCAAAGTCCTTGCGTTCGAACTCGGCAAGCCGCTCGTCCCGGTGAACCATCTCGAAGGCCATGTCCATGCCGTGTTCCTCGAGGCTCACCTGGCGGGACGCACGCCGGAACTTCCGGCGGTCTGCCTGATCGTTTCCGGCGGACACACGTTGCTCTATCACGTGCAGGCGGGAACCGGAGAGCCGGGTTCGGGCTGTACTTGCAGCCCGACAGAAAGCGGTTCGGGCTGTACTTGCAGCCCGACAGAAAATAACGCGCCCGCGCGCGGATTCCTGTTCCACCGCCTCGGCGGAACTCGCGACGATGCGGCGGGAGAGGCCTATGACAAGGTTGCGAGGCTGCTTGCCCTGGGTTATCCCGGCGGGCCGGTGATTGACCAGCTAGCCGCGCAAGTAGCCGGTTCGGGCCTCCGGTCCAAGGCCAAGGATGGATTGAATTTTGGGCCGGTGAAGATCAAGGGAAACCCCTACGACTTCAGCTTCAGCGGAATCAAGACCGCCGTTTTGTACTATCTCCGCGCGCATCCCGAGTTCAGCGCGGAAATTGAGGCCCGCCGCAAGGCTCTTCAAGAAGGGCGCCGGAAAGCTGCCGATTTGCTGCCGCTGTGCAGCCCGCGGACGCTCTCACTGATTTCCAATTTCCAGGCGGCCGTCGTTCACGAACTGGTGACGCGCACGCTTGCGGCCGCGGGCGAAACAGGGGCGCGCACGATTCTCGTGTCGGGCGGCGTAGCCGCCAATTCTGAATTGCGAGATACGTTTGCGTCCAAGTCCGGTCCGATGGGTGTGCGCGCCTTTTTCCCCAGCAGGGCGTTATCTACCGATAACGCGGCCATGATTGCCGCCGCCGCGTATCCCCACTTGATCGCCGGCGATGTCGCTTCCATCGATTTAAACGCCGAGCCCAATCTTCGCCTGGCTGAAACCGAATCGCTCTCTTAGGATTATGGATCGGGGAAGAGGCGTTTATTTTCAACTCTCGACACTCAACTGTCAACTTACAACTGCTGTCTTCGAACTTGCGTTACAATCCACGTCTTCATGCGCATCGCGATTGATACCTGCGGCCGGTCCCGGCGGCTGCCCTCGAAATGCAGTTTCTATGCGTCTGCGGGCACTGTCGTCCGAATCGAGGCACCTGGGGAAGAGGGTTGGGACCTGACAGAAAGAAAATCACGAGTAGCCCGCAAAGAAAAAAGCCCCAAAGCAATCACGCTTTGAGGCCTTTCACGAACGAAACCTGAAACCTAGAACTCCACCCCTTCCGGCTTTTCGAGTGGTGAAGGCATTTGCAGCCGCGCCTTTGCGAGAGACTTGATCAAGGCGCCTTCCATGGTTTCCGGGGAGGTATTGCGTGCGGTGGCGAGTTCGCTGACGAGGAGGAACTTGGCTCGCTCGAGCATTTTCTTTTCGCGGAAGGAAAGCGGCTTGGTTCGGCTCAGTGAAACCAAACTTTTCAGTACCGCGGCTACTTCAATTAGCGCCCCGGTCCGCATTCGCTCCGAGTTTTCTTTGAATCGGTGTTTCCAGTCGTGGCTGGAGTTGGGCTTGCCCTTCTCCAGGAAGCTAAGCACCTTCAGTGTCTCTCCATTGCGAATCACGGGCCGTAAGCCAACCGAAATCGCGTTGGTTGCCGGGACCATGACTTTCAGGCCACTCGAATAAATCTTGAGCATGTAATACTTTTCAGTGCGTCCGTTCAAGGCTCCGAAATTAATCTGTTCGATGATCCCAACGCCGTGGTTCGGATAGACAACCTTGTCCCCAATCTTATAGTCCATTGTTTGGAGGCCCCCTGGTGGAAAGCAAGACCAGTGTGTTTGAATGTGAGAGCGAAGTCAAGGTATTTCTCCTAGAATCAGCAAGTTAAGGAGAATTTTGCTTCGTGATTGGCATTCGAATTGCTCTGTAAATTTACAAATCTTTTACAGACCGCCAAGTGCTCTGGAGATCCATTGAGGCATGGGTGCGTGGGTTTGCGCTAGAATACTCCTCAATGTTGATTCTGGCGATTGACACGAGCACGCGGGCTGGAAGTATTGCATTGCTTAGAGATAGGCAGGTCTTAGCGGAGATTGCAGCCCGGGAAGACACGCCTTATTCGACGCGGCTGTTTCGAGATTTAGAGGTGCTGCAATCCAGGGCACAATTCCGCATGAATCAGGTGGACGTTTTTGCTGTCGCGGCTGGGCCTGGGTCATTCACGGGGTTGCGAGTGGGTCTCACAGCGGTGAAAGGTTGGGCGGAGATCTATCATAAACCGATTGCGGCGATCAGCGGTCTGGAGGCCATTGCGGCCCAAGCGAAGGCCATGGACGAGGTGATCGGTCCGTTCCTCGACGCCCGGCGAGGCCACGTCTTCGGTTCGATCTACCGCCGAGACTCTGTTGAGCCGGCCGCCCTGCGGCTTGTGGGAGAGGAGGCCCTCGTTTCGATCGAGGAGTTCCTTTCTTTGGTGAGGGTGAATTGCGGCATGCATCAGCCCGTGTTGGTATCATCGACTCCCGATGTGCTTCCCATGAATTTGGTTGAATCCATTCTTCCCGGAGCGCGAATCGAGAAGGTCTCAGAGAGTCTGGCGCCCATGATTGGCAGGCTGGGATTGGACCGCGCGAATCGCGGCGGCCTGGTGGATGCACTCGGACTCGACGCAAACTACATTCGCCGCTCCGATGCCGAAGTAACGTGGAAGGGCGCGTGATGGCCGCTGGCTACACGGCGTCCAGCGCTGCGCCGGGCATGGCGATTCGCCGGCTAACGGCAATAGACGTTCCCGGTGTGTTGGCAATCCTGGATGAAAGTCCGGAAGCTGTGACATGGTCTCGGGAGAGCCTGCTGCAACTGGCGTCGGTAGAGTCAGCCGCGTGGGTTGCTGACCGCCAGGGATCTGTGGCCGGTTTCCTCATCGGACGCATCGCCGCGGACGAATTCGAAATCCTAAATATGGCGGTCTGCCGGGCGCATCGGCGGAGCGGGATCGGGTCAAAATTGTTGGAATCCGCGTTCGAATTCTCGCGCCTGGCGGGTTGCGCGCGCGCCTATTTGGAAGTGCGAGCCTCGAATGGACCGGCCATGGCGTTGTACGCGCGCCACGGATTCACCGAGTGCGGCCGCCGGGCTCGATACTACAGGGACCCCGTCGAGGATGCTGCATTGCTCTCCCGGTGTTTGGATGGCGCGACGTAGCGGATTGCGTGCAAAATCTCTTGGCGGACGTTTTACATTGTGCTAGTTTGTTTTTGTTATGTAACAACCCATTCACAATTTGCTTCAGCCAGGAGGCGCGCGATGCCCACCTTGAGCCGGGAGATACGCGAGCAACTGTTGACATATGATCCGGAGTTCCAAAAGCTGGCGCAACAGCATTCGGACTACGAAGCCCAGCTAGAGCAGCTCTCTCAAGCTTCCTACCTGAATCTGGAAGACCTTCAGCGGCAAGTCACCCTCAAAAAATTAAAATTAAGGGTCAAGGACGCGATGGAGCGGCACATCGCTCAACGCCTTGCCCATTCACCGGGACGATAAGAGCACCGGCGAATCGGCAAGTTGAGATAGAATGTCGGGGAACTCGGGAGGGGTGTCGCATTTTTTCTCCTGTCAGGGATACTCATGGTCAAAGAAGGCTACAAGTTTGCCGCGGCGCCGTTGTTGTGTGGAGTGGTGGCGCTTGCTTTTCACTGGAACTGGCTAGGCGGCGCGCTGCTCCTTCTGGGCGCGTTTGTTCTGTTTTTTTTTCGTGATCCCGAGAGAACTCCGCCATCCGATGTGGACGCGATTGTTTCTCCGGCGGATGGACGCGTTATGGAGGTTGTGGAAGAGGCGCGCGGCGCAAATCCCGGCCGCAGAATCAGCATCTTTCTTTCCGTTTTTAACGTGCATGTAAATCGCGCGCCGGTGGCAGGGCGCATCACGGCCATAGAATATCGCAAGGGCCGGTTTTACGCAGCGATGCGGGGTCGCGCCTCGGAAGAAAACGAACAGAATGTCATTCACCTTTCGAGCGAACATGGGGAAGTGGTCTTCAAGCAGATCGCCGGTTGGATTGCGCGGCGCATCGTGTGCTGGAAGGCGGTAGGGGATTCCGTGACTCGTGGCGAGCGAGTAGGTATGATACGTTTTGGTTCACGCGTGGATATCTGGCTTCCAGATCGGGTAGAGATTCTTGTTCATCCTGGCCAGCACGTGGCAGGGGGAACGAGTGTCCTGGCGCGGTGGCGATGAGCAACTTTGAACAACAGGAACTCGGTTTTCCCGGGTCGCGCCGGGCCAGTCATCGCATGCGCCGCGGCATCTACCTTTTGCCCAGCTCGATGACCGTTGCCAACATGCTTTGCGGTTTCTATGCCGTGATGTCCACGCTCAAGGGCGGCGTCACCGATTTGGACAACGCTGCAAAAGCGATCGGGCTCGCTATCTTGTTTGATACGTTCGACGGGTTTGTGGCGCGCGCTACCGGCACCAGCAGCGAATTTGGCAAGCAGTTTGATTCGTTGGCCGACATGGTGAGCTTCGGTATCGCGCCGGCGGTCCTGGCATTCACCTGGGGAGTTCGGGGAATCTCCGAAAGCGAAACCATTGATATTCGCCGCATTCACCAGATCGGCTGGTGGATCGTTCTTGCCTTCGCGATTTGTTGCGCCTGGCGGCTTGCGCGATTCAACATTCAGGGCATGGCGCCGGGTGGATCTCGATACTTCATAGGGTTGCCGTGTCCCGCGGCAGCGGGCTTGCTCGCGGCCTGCGTGCACGCGATCAAGTTTCCGGTCGAAGATTGGCGCTGGGCAATGTTTTGGCTGCTGCTGGTGGCAGGGACCGCGGCGCTGATGGCCAGCACGGTGAGGTATCGCAGCTTGAAGGATGCGCCCCTGGCGCGGCGACAGCCTTCCTTGATCGTCATTCTGATTGCCATGCTCACGTGGTTCATCGTGGCCTATTCGGAAGTCGTGCTCATGATGATCGCGACGTGCTACGTTGCCATCGGTCTGGCGCTCCATGTCGTGCGTGTCGTCCGTCATCACTCGGTTTCACATCCCGCTTGAGATATGGCCTCTTCCCATGAAGCTGTTCGCGTAGCCATTGCAGGTGCGGCATCGCTGCGCGGCAAGGAATTGAAACAGTGCCTGGAGGAATCGAATTTCCCGGCCAGCGAAATCCGTTTGCTCGACGAAGAGTTTGTCGCCGGCACGCTGACCGAGGCGGGCGGCGAACCGGCCGTGATCGACACCGTGGACGAAGACAGCTTTGCGGGCGCGCGTTTCGCTTTCTTTACGGGTTCGGCGGGTTTTTCCGCTCGACATGGGAACGTGGCGCGGCGTGCGGGAGCGACGGTGATTGATTTAAGCGGCGGTCTGGTGGGAGAATCCGGGGCGCGGCCCTGGATCCCCGCATTGGACTCCGTGTTGCCGTCCCCGGAAGGCAAAGTCGTGCTGGGTGAACCGCGCAGCCTGTTCGTGGCGCCCTCGGCTCCCGCGGACGTCGCGATTTCGCTTTGCGCGGCGTTTGCGCCGATAGGGCTGAATCGGCTCGTCCTGACGTTCTTTCAACCTGTGTCGGAGCGCGGCCGTGAGGGAGTCGAAGAGTTAGAGAGCCAGGTCGCGAAGCTTCTTTCCTTTGAACCGATTCCGCAAAGTGTCTTTGACGCCCAGGTGGGGTTTAACATGCTGTCCACCTACGGCGAGGAAAGCAGCGAAAAACTTGCCGGTGTGCGCGAGGCAATCGCGGGAGAAGTTCGAAATTATCTTGCCGGCCGAGTTCCCATGCCGGCCATCGCCCTCGTGCAAGCTCCGGTTTTCTATTCCCACGCGTTCACCGCCTACGCCGAGTTTCATGGCTCGACCCCGGTGGAAGACGTGGTGGCGCGGCTGAAAAGCGTCGGTTTGAAGGTGGCTGCGGCGGACGATCCGGCGCCGACCAACGTCAGTGTGGCGGGCGAAGCCCGGCCCGTCATCGGGCAACCAGAGACTGCACCCGGCATCGAAACCGGAATCTGGCTGTGGGGCGCCGCGGACAATTTGCGCGTGCCGGCTACAACAGCCATCCAGATCGCGGAGAAGCTCCTTGCATCATGAATCACATGAATGGGTAAGCCACAGAAGCACAGAGTGCGCAGAGAAATGCACTTTGAGGGATTCGCGCTTTGGTTCTTCCTTCCATGCGTTTCTTTTCAGTATTTCTTTTCTTCCTCTGTGTCTCTGCGTCTCCGCGGCTATATTCCTTTCCGCTTGCGGGTATCATGTCGGAGGCGCCGCCTCACGGCTGCCCCCGGGGCTCAAAGTGATCGCCGTGCCCGCGTTGGAGAATCGCACGAAGGGCTATCGCGTCGAACAACGCATGACGGAAGCCGTGGTGCGCGAATTCCTGGCGCGGACAAAATACCGGATTGTTTCCACCGAAGACTCGGCCGATGCCGTGCTGCACGGGGAAATTACGAGTCTGGAATCGAGCCCTGTTGTTTTCGACACCACCCCCAATCCCACGGTCATCCCGAATGTGAATACCTCGACAGCCCGGGCCACCACCATGCTCGTGTCCGTGCGCCTGAAAGTGCGGCTGGAGGAGCGAGAAACTAAAAAGATCCTCTACCAGAACGACAACTATCTTTTCCGCGAGGCTTACGAAATTTCGACCGATCCTGCGACTTTCTTCGACGAACAGGGCCCGGCGCTGGACCGCATGGCCAAAGATTTTGCTTCACGGCTGGTGGCCGATGTGGTGGAGAATTTCTGATGGCTTCTGTCTCGCCGGAGCAGCTTCTAACCCGCTTGGCGGCGGGAAAACCCGTCCCTGGAATTCTTCTGCTGGGCGATGAGTCGTACTTGCGCGAATTGTGCCGCAGGAAAATCGCCGATGCATACGTGCCGGAGGGTGTGCGCGATTGGGGAATTACGCGATTTTCGGCGGACGACGACTCGCTCTCAACGATTCTCGGTCAGGCGCAGACACGGCCGATGCTGGCGGCGCAGCAGGTCATCTTTGTCCGCGATGTCGAGGTCTGGGAGCGTCTGGGCGAGGATTCACGCGACGCCCTGGTGAAACAGCTTTCGGAATATCTGGACAATCCGGCCCCTTTTTCCGTGCTGGTTTTGGAAGCTGCCGCACTCGATCAGCGGATGCGTCTCGCGAAGGTGCTGGCGGAGAAAACAGTGGCCGTTGCCGTCGAGCTTTCGAAGGATCCTGCGGAACGAGTGAAGCTTGCCGGGCCACTCGCTTTCGAAATGGCGCGCGATTTGGGAGTGGAGCTTGAGCGCGACGCTTCGGAAGAACTCTCCGAGATCCTGAACGGGGAATTGGCCGCCATTCGAACGGAATTGGAAAAACTGGCCGCCTATGTAGGCGGTCGCCGCCGCATCACGCGCGCCGATGTCGAACTGCTGGTTGTATCGACCCGCAAATATTCGGTCTGGGAGCTGACGGATATCCTGGCTTCGCGGCAGCCTTCCGTAGCCCTGGAATTCCTCGACAGCCTGCTGCGGGAGGGTGAGCAACCCGCCCAGTTGCTCGGCGCGCTGGCATGGATGTACCGGAAACTGCTCGAGGCGCAGGAATTACCTGTCGGCACCATGGGAGGGCAGGCCGCCGGACGTCTTCGCATGCAGGCGCGCACGGCTGAATTGGCAATGCGCCAATCGCGCAAATTTCCCAGGACGCAGCTCACCAGGGGATTGGCGGCCTTGTACGAGGCGGATAGCCGCCTGAAGTCTGGCGGAACAAACCAGCGCGCCGTGATGGAATTCCTCGTCGCACAACTGGCCTCGCCGAACCCAGCCTAACTCCCGCAAGTTGAAATAAAAACGCCCGGAAAGGATCTTCCCGGGCGGTGCATTCGAATGTCAGAAATATTTGGCTAAGCCTTGGGTGTTGCGCGCAACTTGTTGGTAGCGATGGAAAGCCGGGACTTGTAGCGGTTGCCCGTATTTTCCTCGAGCACACCCTTGCTGATGGCGCGGTCGATCGCCGACAGGGTTGGGTGGAGCAGAGTTCCCGCGGCTGTCCCATCTTTTGCGGCAATCGCTGTCCGCAGATGCTTCATGATTGTGCGCACGCGGGTGCGGTTTGCGCGGTTGATTTCCGCGCGCACGTGGGACTGCTTGGCCCGCTTCAATACTGATTTCTTGCGCTTCTTTACCTTGGTCGGTGCACCTTGCGCCATTCAGATCTCCTCTTCGTGTTAATCCGATACAATAACATTATCGGACACGCACCCCTTTGTCAATAAACGCGGCGCAGGCGGCTCCAGCGCCGAAGTTAGCGGATGTGACTTCTTCCGCAAGCACGTTCATCAGCGCGCATCGGCGGGCAGCCTGAATGCGATGTACTCACCCGGGTATGAGGCTCCGCTGACGGCAACGACGATGTACTGTCTGCCGTTCAGCATGTAGGTCATGGGCGACCCGCTCTGAGGGGCCGGCATGTAGACCGCGCCGACCTCTTTGCCTGTCGCCTTGTCATAAGCGCGCAGCATCGCGCCGCGCGCTCCGGATGGCGTCGTGAAGAAACCAGCCTCGCCGGCGATGACGAGGGTCTTGGTTGCCAGTGTCCCGATAAGACCTGCGCGGCCCGTGCGCGGAATGGTCAGGCCTTTGAGCGCGGGATGGTTGCGTACGACATCCGGCGTTTCGCCGTGTGCGATCTGCCAAACGATTTCGCCCTTGTCCAGGTTGAATGCTGTGATGCGGCCATAAGGCGGCTTCAATAGCGGCAAGCCTTGGACATTCAGATTTGGTTCAGCCTCGCCCAAGCCAGGTGCGGGTACTGGAGCGGCGCCCATAGGCCTTCCGAGCCGAGGCGTAAGCCCCGCTGTCCCCTGGACGTACTCCATGTCCGAGAAATTCGGGTTCGGGGAGGGAATGAGCCCCAGTGTGGCAATTCCGCTTTGCGAAAAGACGTACAGGATGTGGGTCTCAGGATCGTATGATCCGCCCGGCCAGTTCGCTCCACCGAGCGATCCCGGGGATGTAAGCGTGCCCAGTGGTCCCCCAAGCTTACTCACCGATGGCGGCGAAAATAGCGGCCCGATCCGGTATTGTTCGACCAGTTTCTCCGCTTCCGCGCGGAGTTCCGGCGTGAAGTTGATCAAGCTGTCGCTGGAAATGCCCTGGTTATCGAAAGCGGGCGGCTTGGTCGGTATCGGTTGCGTGGGCGAGTACTTCTCTCCCGGCACATCGCCTTGCGGCACGGGCCGCTCCTCCATTGGCCAGATGGGCTGGCCCGTCTCGCGATTGAAAACGTATAGGAAGGCTTGCTTGGTTGGCTGCGCCACGGCCTTGACGGTGCGGCCATTGACGGTGATGTCGACCAGCATCGGAGCGCAGGGGATGTCCATGTCCCATAGGCCGTGGTGAACGAGCTGATAGTGCCACTTGCGCTTGCCCGTCTGTAAATCCACTGCGACGAGACTCTCGCCAAACAACCCGTTTCCTGGGCGGTCGCCTCCGAAGTAGTCGCCGGTTGGCAATTCCACCGGCAAATACACCAGGCCCAGCTCTTCATCCACGGAAATCTGTCCCCAGACTCCCGTATTTCCGGTATAGGACAAGGAATCTTTCTCCCACGTTTCGCTTCCATACTCGCCGGGGAGCGGGATAGTATGGAAAATCCAGAGGCGCTTGCCGGTTCTCACATCGAATCCGCGGACATACCCTTTCACGTTCTTCCGGCTCTTGGGAACCCCTCCGGTGAGGTGCGCGGCCCCGACGATCACTACATCCTTGGCCACGACGGGCGTCGAATGCAGACCGACCTCTCCGGTGACCAAATCAATGTCCTGATCGTCGTCCAGCTTCAGATCGACGATGCCGCTCTTGCCGAAGCCGGGTATCGGATTGCCGGTCTTGGCATCCAGAGCGATGAGCCTGTACCCGGGCGTGACGTACAAGATCCGCTCTTCCTTGCCATCGGTCCAGTAGGCCAATCCATGGCCCGAAAGCTGCCTCGGCGCATTGGCGCCGCGCGCGCCTTCGTTCTCGCTGTGCATCCAGAGCAGCTCACCGGTGGCCGCGTCCAGCGCCACCACGGCCCGCCGCGTTCCAGCCGTCGTGTACAGCACGCCCTTGACCATCAGCGGCGTCCCTTCCAGCTTGTATTCCGGGCGCGGGCCGAGGCTCTCCGTCTTGAATCGCCAGGCGACTTCCAGCTTGTTGAAGTTTGCTGCGTTGATCTGGTCCAGCGCGCGATACCTGGTGCTCGCCAGGTCCCCTCCGTAGGTCGGCCACTCGCTGTCCTTCGTGGCAGTTTGGGCCGAGACGCCTAAAGCCATGCTCAAGAGCACGACAACAAGCGATAGAACCGAACGCAACAACATGCGCAGTCCGCAAGTTTTCATCGAATACATGGATTCTTCTTTCTGGGTTTCCGCCGATGACGGGCAGTCATCCATCCGTTCAAAGCGGAGATTGCGATTGCAATTCTATCTGCGCGCAAACGATATGCCGCCCGCCCTCTCGTGTCAAGATGAGGTAGCACGGAGCGACTTACCGATGCCGATCCGAAAATGGTCGGGTGCGCGTCCGAGGTCTAGCCGTGCCGCTTTCCGAGAATCCCGTTTATCAGGCGGTATCCACTTGACGCACGACTGCTGGAACGCATTGATCGGGAAGGGGTGTGGTATCCTCCAATAAATAACGAATTTTAAGGAGTCGCCCAGCATGCACATCAGCATTCCAACTTCCGCCAACCAAAATCGAGAGGCGTCTTTAATCATCCGACCGATCCAACCGGAAGATGCGGAATCCTGCGGCCGCATCGCATTTGAGGCACACCACGTCGTTGCCACAGCGCATAATTTTCCGCCCGAACATCCTTCAGTCAAATTTTCGATCGGGCTGATGAAAGCAAAAATTACTGACCGAAATGCTTATGGAGCGGTCGCAGAACGAGACGGACGAATAGTGGGTAGCATTTTTCTGAATACCTTCCCGCCCGCGCCGTTGGCCGCCATCGGCCCGCTTACTGTCGATCCTAAGGTGGCAGGTGGTGTAGGAAAGCTCCTGATGGAAAGCGCTCTGGAAGAATCGCGCCGACGAGGCTACGAACGCGTGCGCTTAGTGCAGTCTCCGAGTCACCTTCGCTCGCTTGCCCTCTACACAAAACTTGGCTTCGCAGTTCGCGAGCCGCTCGTACTTATGCAAGGTGCACCCTCAAAAGCTCCGCAAACTGTAGGACTCGTCGTGCGCCCGGCAACGGAGGAAGATTTGCCTTCGTGTAATGAGCTTTGTTTGCAAAAGCACGGTTTTTCGCGCGAATTTGAATTGCGATCAGCAATCGAACAACACGCCGCCGTTCTCGTAGAGCGGACCGGGAAGATCGTGGGATATGCGGCGGGTATCGGCTTTCGCGGACACGCCGTCGCTGAGACAGTTGAAGATCTCAAGGTGGCCATCTGCGCGGCGCCAAAGCTTCCCGGGCCGGGTTTCTTCGTGCCCACGCGCCAGACCGAACTTCTGCGCTGGCTTCTCGAGTCCGGCGGCAAAGCATTGTGGCCAGCGACTCTGATGACGCTGGGGCCGTACCAGGAGCCCGACGGCGTATTTTTACCATCGATTGCCTTCTAATTTTCGGCCTTAGAAGAAGCGGCTTGGCACAATCCAAAAGCCTCCGCAATCCTTGAAGGCCGTTTCGAACAGACCGGCTGTGCTTAAATGGAAAGTCGTAAGCCTCCGATGATTGTGGCCAAGTCCTGATAAGTCGGCTTATCGGAAAGTGGCCTTGGGGGCTCATGGGGCGGATTTTCCACTTTCCAATAGTGGTGCATGTAGGTTCCTGTCTAGGACTAGAAGGATGGAAAGGCTGCTCCCGACAGTTGCAACTTAGATTGACGCCTTAAAAATCTGAGTCTCGTTGGCCGCAAGCTCCTCGTTCAGCCTACTTCTTGACGTATCTTTTCAAAGCGCGCGGGCCGACTTCCGCTCCGTATACGTTGCCTGCGTCATCGGCCGCGACGCCTTCGGCCGCGGTGCCGTTTCCCGGCTCCAGTCCTTGGCCGGGGTTCGGATCAGGGTCGGGAATGAAGGCTGTGACCTTGCCGTCTTTGACGCTCCCGATTCGGATGCCGCGCTGGAAGCTTGGATTACGCGCCGAATTCGATTCCGAGTCGGCGGAGTAGAGGATGTCTTTCTTGTCGATGAAAATGCCGCTTGGGCGGCCGAATTGCCACCATTCTGCGAGGAATTTCCCGTCCTGGTCGAAAATCTGGATGCGGCTATTGTCGCGATCGGCGACGAACAGCCGCCCGCTGGAATCCATGGCAAGTGAGTGGGGCAATTCGAATTCGCCCGGCCCCTTCCCGTGTTTTCCCCACGCCTTGATGAACTTCCCGTCCGCCGAGAACTTCACGACCCGCGCATTCGAATCCACGCCATGTCCGTCCGTGACGAAAATGTTGCCATTGGGGGCGACCAACACATCGCTGGGACGATTGAATGTGTCCGGCCCATCGCCGGTGATGCCCGCCTTGCCCAGCGTCATCAAGACCTTGCCCTCCGGACTGAACTTGAAGACCTGATGGCCTTTTCCGTCTTTGCCGAGTTCGTCGGTCACCCAGACGTTTCCGTTCTTGTCCACAAACAGGCCGTGAGGACGCACGAACATTCCTTCGCCGAAGCTCTTCAGAAGCTTGCCCGACGAATCGAATTTGAGAATGGGCGCGAGGTTCGAACCGACACACGAGGTTCCACCGCATCTCTCAACGACCCAGATGCTCTTGCCGTCCGGATCAATGTCGACGCCGATCACCTGTCCCCATGTCCTTCCCTCGGGAAGCTTTGCCCAGTTTTCGACCGTGCGATACGGATTGGGTTGGGAATTTGGGTCGGCCTGGGCGTATGCCTTTCCTCCCGATACCGCGGTGAGGATGAAGGTGGCGACTCCGAGAGTGAATCTCATTCGGCGCGAATGTAACATGGCAACCTCACGAGGAATTTTCTTCTGAGACATGTGCTGAGGAGCGGCCCATCTTACTCCACCAGCGGTTGATTTGCGCATACTTCGGAGAGGTCTACCAGGAACCATCTGCCGAGGCAACGGACGGGAAAACATTTGGCGGGCAATATGGTTGTTAACTGCTCGGCTACAAGAATTCGTCTCGCTTGAGACGGTCGTCGCGTCCTGCCGTATGATTTTAGATAGCCCCTGGGAGGCTTCGGTGTCATCCAGTCAGCCTGTCTACGTCCAAAAACGCCGCAGCACGCGGATCTACAATACGATACCGCTGGCCATACAGGGAGCGGACGCGTTCCGGGCGCCTTATCTAGACCATGTTTCCACGGTGACGGTCAATTGTCATGGCTGCCGGTACCAGTCGAAGTACGAGGTCATTCAGGGCGACACGGTGTATTTGGATGTGAAGCTGCGCAACGGGGGCGGAGCGACTTACTCGCGCCAAGCGCAGGTGAAATGGGTGCAGCGGCTGCTGACCAAGGATTCCGGTTTCGAAATTGCGGTAGAACTGGCAGCCCCCGGCAATATCTGGGGCATCGTAGATCCTCCGGAGGATTGGTTTCCAATCCAAGCGCCCAAAGCGATCGAGCAGGGAAGCGCCCGGCAAGAACAACCGCTGGCAACGCGGAGCGAGCAGCAAGTGGCGCCGGCGCTGAATGAACAATCGGTTCGTCCCGCTCATCTAGAGAGAGAGGATCCGACAGCGGGCCTATCTGCTTCGTTTGGCCAATTGATGGCCGGTTTCGGCGAGCAAATTCAAATCATGGTCTCGCAGGCGGCGACAGCGGCGTTCGTGAACGAGCGAGAGCGCCTGATGGGAGAGTTTCGCGCGCAGTTGCAGGACGAGGCGGCAAGAACACTGGAGTGTGTGCTATCCGCTACCAAAGAAGAGTTGACCGGGCGGATCCGGAAAGAATTGAACGACGCGCATGAGGCCGCCGCTCGAATCGCCTGCGAACGCTGGAATGGAAAAATCGAGCGGGACATGAAGAACGTCGCGCAACACATGTTGACGCAGGCCACAAAAGTAACCCAGCGCGTCGAGGGCATGACGTCCGGCGCCATCGAGCGGCTACAGCGCAATATGGAAGTCTCCCGCAACGAGGCGGTCGACCGCTTCCTGGGCCGTCTTCGGGAGCAGTTGGCACCCCTGCTCGACGATGCCAAAGTTACCTTGCAGGACCTGACGGCTTCCGAGAAGAAATTCAGAGGTGAATCCCAGGCCAATCGTGAGCAATTCGACCATTTCTTGCAGCAAGCGACCCAAAGCTCTATCGCAGAAGTGCGAGAAAAGACTCTGGGAATGCTCGATCAGTTTGAAAGCGACGTCACGAAAAGGCTCGTAGCCTCGCACGAGGGCCTGCAAGAAAGGTCCGCCGAAGTGATTGCGGAGACCAATAGGAAATTGCGCGAGCTTTCTCAAGGCTGCGAGGAGGTCATTCAAAACCAGATGCGGTCGCACGTGTCGTCCGCCGCCGACTTTGTAACAAGCGTCCTGAACGAGAGAAGCGCCCAGATTTCCCGGCAATTCTCGAACCAGCTCGAAGGAAGCACCCGGAGCTATCTGGAATCCATAAGCAAATCGATTGCTGAGATTCCGAAAATTACAACCATCCAATCCGGCGACTAGTTTTGATTCCGCCTGACGGGCCGATCCCCTCATTTCATCCCCGATAAAGCTACGGCGTGTATGTCATAAATAGTTCTGGTAGATCCTATTTTCGAGATCAAGTTCGGAGGAAGGCGGGCTTCGCCCTGGGACACGAGCTATGCCAAGCTGCCAGGAAAGATGCGGGGTTCTGGAGAGGCCGGTCCGCAGGTTGCTGAAGTGTGGTCATGCGAGCGAAGGAGAAATAGTCGCCGGGGCCTGATAGACTGCATGCCGGAACGGAATGGAGGCCGGGAGAATGAGAAAAATATTGTGGAGCCGTGTGGGATGTGCGGTGTTAGGAACGATCGTGTTTGCGGCCGCCGTGATGCGGTGTGGCGCTCAGGCGGCAGCGGACGATTCGCTGGTCATTATCCATGCGAACGTGATTGACGGCATTTCAAACGCCCCCATGATGGATGTCTCGGTGATTGTGTTGAACTGGCACATTCAGAGCATCGGACGCGGCCCGGCGCCCGCTGGCCCGGGCACGGTTGTCAATCTCAAGGGCCGCTGGCTGCTGCCGGGATTCGTAGATGCGCACGTGCATGTTGGCAATTTGGCCGATGCGCGGAGAGCTCTGCGTTCGGGTGCGACGACGATTGGAGACGCCGGAGTCAATCACTTTGCCGACGTCGGCATACGCGAGCTGAATCATAAGGGCGTTGTGGACATGCCGGACGTTGTCGCCGCGGGTTATCACATTCGGACGCATCCCGCTGACGACTACTTTATTGATTTTCCACAGAACGCCAATCTGATGGGCGGAGTGCGTGGAACGGAAAGCGTCCGGCGGATGGTCCGCGAAATGGCGAGCCATGGTGTGAATCGGATCAAGGTGATGGCGACCGAGCGGGCGGGAACGCCGGACACCGATCCTCGTATCCGCATTTTCAACGATGAGGAATTGGCTGCGATTGTGGATGAAGCGGACAAAACCGGATTGTGGGTGGTGGCGCACGCGCATAGCGACGAAGGCGCGGCTGCGGCCGTGCGCGCCGGGGTGCACTGTATTGAGCATGGCACTTACCTGAGCGACGATACTCTGCGGCTCATGAAGGAGAAGGGCGTGTATCTCGATCCCACATTGACGGCGACTGTGGATATGTCGGATCCCGAAGGCGAGTACGACAATCCCATCCTGCAGATGCGTGGCAGAGCCATGCTGCCGGTAGCGCGAGAAATGACGGGGAAGGCCTGGAAGATGGGCATCAAAATCGTGGCCGGCACGGACACCACTTATTTTGATAAGAACAATCGATCGCTGGCGGACGAAATCATTGAGCTGGCGGGCGCCGGCATGCCGCCCATGGACGCGATCAAGGCGGGGACATCGGTATCGGCGGAAGAATTGGGGGTGGATAAGCGGACCGGCTCAATCCGCGCCGGATTCGAAGCGGATTTTGTGGTGATCGACCGCAGTCCTCTGGAAGACATTCGTCACATCGGCGACGTACTGATGGTTGTCAATAACGGCAGAATTGCGCTGAACCGAATGAACGTAGCCCCGCGGCCGTGAGCGGCTGCAATGCCCGGTCGTCCACCTGAGCTGTTCGAATCATGGCTATGTAATATTGGTCTGCGCGCTCAAAACGATTTTCCAGCCGTCACCCCGGTTCACGAACATTCGGAGGTTCCAACTTGTCGGTTTCGCAGCGGCATTTCGGCCCTGAAACGCTTCCATGATCACCACATTGCCAAAATCAAACATGCGCATGGACAATACCGCGGACCCCCCGGAACCGCCATTTTCTCCGTATAGCTTCCGCAGCTGAGCCAATTCCACCACATGCTCGAGTTTGGCAATGTCGATTCGGGGTGTGAGCGTTTCGTGATACTCGTCGGCATGGGCGGCCCAATCTTCCGGGTTCGGGTGCCATTCATCGTTCTTCAAACGAAACCACGCAGCCATAGCCCCTTCTTGCGCCACATTTTCCGGCTTGTAGGGCAGCGTCTTACAGGGATTTTCGCAGACCTTATCGGCTTCGGCGGGAGGTTTCGGCGGCGCCATGTTTTCCGGCCTTTCCGCGGGAATGGGGATATCCAGAAAGACGAACGCCTGCCAGCCCGCGGAATTCTTGACCCAGAGATGAGCAAAGCGCTGGTTGTGGTGGATTCCCAACACGCGTTCGATCTGGCCCAGAAGGTCGAGGGTACGCACATCCAAAGCGCCTTCGTTGTCAGCTGCGAGCAGGGCCAGATCATCGAGAACCTGGGCCTTTGTATGTATTCTTCCGTTTGCTTCGACCCACTGGAAATTCTCGTGCAGAAGAGCAGCGACTGCCTTCTTGTCACCATGCGCAAGGGCCTCGGACAAAAGGCGGTCGGCTTGACCGTACGTCTGCGAATCCTCCGCGACGGCAAGCGATTTGGCAGCCGGCATGGCCAATAGGCCAACGCAAAGCAATCCGCCGACAAGCACACTTAAAACGAAGCGTCTCATATCTCTCTCCTTGGGGTGACATTGAGTGAAAGACATCGGGTGATCAACAAGGGGGCCTCAGCGGTTGGCTGCCCAGGCCATGCCGTCCGGCTCGCTGTCATTTCCCATTGGAATGCGGCTCGCAACCTGGCGCGCCGTCACGTCAATTACGGTCACTTCGTTGTCGCGCATGTCGGCAACATACAAACGCCGCCCATCCGCGGAAAATACCATACCGCTCGGTCCCTTGGGCATTTCCAGAGTAGCCAGCATCTTGCGATCGCTGGCGTCGAATACAGCCATCTGATTGCTGGACGAATTCGATACCCAGACCTCTTTCCCGCCAGGCGTGAAGCGCAGGCGCGAAGGCCCTTTTCCCCCGCTTTCGAACGTCGCGACGATCTCATCGGTGGCCGTCGAGATTACAGCAACTTTGTCGCCGGAGCGGACGCCGACCCAGACCTCTCGCCCGTCAGGAGATATGGCAATGCCCTCGCTGCCCGGCCCGGTCGGAAGCACCTTCACGGTGCCTGCGGCGCGGTCGATCACACTCACGCTGCCCGAGATCGTATTCGTGGCATAGAACTTCTTTTCATCGGGAGTGATTACGATCAGATGCGTGCGCTGCTGGGTGGTGAGCCAGACGTGCTGGATCTTCCCGGTGGCAGCGTCGAGTTCGAGCAGCGACTGGGGTGTTTCCGTGGTCACCCAAAGATTTTTCCCGTCATGGCTGACGAGGAGTCCATGAGGACCCGTGTGCGTGCCGAGGTCCCACGTAGTTTTCACTGCGCGGCTCACCAAATCAAGCACCGTGATCGTGTGCCCCGGCTGGGTGTGCGTTTGATCTCCGGCGGGATAATGGTTAAATGGGCCGAAATTGGAGACGTACGCGGTGCGGCCATCGGGCGATACCACGACTTCGTGCGGACCATGCTCTGTGGGTAGCTTCGCCAGTACGTTTCCAGTGGCCGGATCAATCAGCGCCGCCCGGAACTCGGATTTGTTCAGAACTACCAAAGTGTCGGGCTGCGCCGCCAGCACACACGCTGCGAACACCGCCAGCAGCACGAATACACCGAAACTTCTCTTCATGGTATGACCCCCCTAGGAGGAGTTTGGCATTCGAGGGAGCTTCCAATCGCCCGGAGTATACACCCATCTGGGGGATTTTAGATTGACCCGAAAGTGTCGCTGGCGTATGGTTCTCAGCTAAGGGAAATCTCAAATCGGAAATTCAGGAAGTGGATGGCTAGATTAGCCGATTGGACGCAGTTCGTGACGCCTGGGATGCCGATAGCTTTGCACAATTTGCATTTCCGTTTTCGAACCATCCGGAAGATTGCTATGCTTCACGCCCGGCCGGGAGTTATCCGGGGAATTCCGGTTTATCACGCAGAAGGGATGAGATGAGCATGTCCAAACATGATGCCGCGCGCCGCGCATTTCTGGTCCGCGCAGCGGTTGGAGCAGGGGCGGTTGCAGGTGCGGGGCTAGTGCCTGACGCGTACGCCCAGAATCACGAACAGCCCAAGGAAGCAGGCGCCGCAGCACCTGCCCAGCAGCATCCCAGCGGCAGCGAACATGGCGCGTTCTTTAACCACGACAATGCCGCGACAATGGCGGCGTTCACCGAGCGGCTGATGCCCGGCTCACCGGACAAGCCGGGCGCGAATGATGCGGGAGTGCTCAATTACATTGATCTGGCGCTTGCCGGCGCCTACGGCGACCTTCAGGATTTCTACCGGCGCGGGCTTGCTCAACTCGATGCGTACTGCCGCAAGACCTATAACGCGCCATTCGTGCGGCTCGGCGCCGCGCGACAGGACGAAGTGCTCCAGGCGCTCGATGAAGGCAAGGCCGCCGGGTTCTCTTGGCCTACCGCGCAGGAGTTCTTCAACACCATCCGCACGCACACGATGGAAGGGATGTTCGCCGACCCGCTCTATGGCGGCAACAAGGACTTCGCAGGCTGGCGCCTGGTGGGCTTTCCCGGCGCGCAACCAATTTTCACACCCACGGATTTGCAGAGCAAACAAGCGTTCTCACGCGCGCCCATTGTTGGTTTGCAGGGACTGGCCTCCGGCCCGACGAGGAAGGGATGAGTCATGGCAATTGAAAAAACGGATGTCGTCATCGTCGGAGTGGGCGCGGTCGGCGGAATACTCGCGGCTGAGCTCGGCAAAGCGGGCATGAAAGTCATTGGCCTGGAGCGCGGCCCGCGTCTTACCACCGCGGACTTCAGCGGGCACGACGAATTGCGCTATTTCCAGCGGCAGGAGCTGCGCCCGAACGCGAAGCGCCAGCCCATTACCTGGCGGCCGAACGCGAACGCGCGCGCCGTCCCGCTCCCAATTTTGAATTACGGCAACCAGGCCGGCGGCGGCACCGTCCACTACGGCACGCTCTCGTGGCGGTTTCACGAGGACGATTTTCAGGCGCGTTCGCAGACGGTTGGGCGGTACGGAGCATCGGCGATCCCGCAGGATTCGTCGCTGGCCGACTGGCCGTTGACTTACGCCGATCTGGAGCCCTTCTACGATCGCGCCGAATACGAACTCGGTGTATCGGGCAAGGCAGGCAATTTGCAGGGACGCAAGATTGACGGCGGCAACGTTTTCGAAGCGCCGCGGCGCCGCGAGTATCCGCTGCCGGCATTGCTCGCGGATCAATCGGGCGTCCTGTTCGAAGCCGGGGCGCGCAAGCTGGGCTATCACCCGTTTTCGTCCCCGCGCGCGATCCTCTCGCAGCCATATCAGGAGCGGTCCAGCTGCACCTACTGCGGCTTTTGCCAGGCTTTCGGCTGCCATGTTGGCGCGAAGGGGAGCATTCTCGTCACGAAGCTGCCCGAAGCCGATGCCACGGGCAACTTCAAATTGCTCACGGGCGCGATGTGCTACCGCGTGAACACCGACAATAGCGGGCGCGCAACGGGCGTGTCGTACTACGGCCCGGACGGCTCGGACAACACGATTGAGGCGGAGATCGTCATTCTCTCTCCCTTCATCTACGACAATACGCGCCTGCTGCTGCTCTCGAAGACGGACAAATTCCCGAATGGCCTGGCCAATTCGAGCGGCCAGGTGGGCAAGCATCTCATGGCTCACATCGGGCCGAAGGTGTTCGCTACGTTCGACGATCGCTACGTCAACATCTACATGGGCCCCAGCGCGCAAAAGCATAGCCTCGACGACTTCAACGCCGACAATTTCGACCATACTGGATTGGGCTTCATCCGTGGCGGGCAGGTCTCGGTTAGTCCCGTGGACTTGGAGGCCGGTCCGATCGGCGCCGCCATCAGCATGATTCCGCCGCCGGGCATCCCGCGATGGGGCGCGGCGTATCGCGACTTCCTGGCAAAGTACTTCACGCGGCACGCCGCGGTCGTCGCGCAACTCGAGAACCTGCCGTACGCCGATCAGACGATCGACCTCGATCCGGACGTGCGCGATCAGTATGGCCTGCCGGCGCCGCGTGTGACCTACGACTGGCGGCGTCCTAACGAGCTGGCGCGCGTCGAGTTCCTGATGCGGAAGTTGGAAGGGATGGGCCGCGCGATGGGCGCGTCAAACGTTTGGCGCGCGCCTCTAGGACCGGGCATGCCGGGCGCGCACCACGAGGGTGGCACGCGCATGGGGAATGATCCGAAGACTTCGGTGGTGAACCGCTACGGCCAGAGCTGGGACATCTCGAACCTCTTCATCATCGGCAGCTCGACGTTCCCGTCCATGAGCGGCTTCAACCCGACGCTCACGATCCAGGCGGTCGCCTATATGAGCGCCGATGCCATCGTGAATCGCTACAAGAAGAGGCCCGGATCGCTCGTATAGCGGTTTAGCGTCCGCAAAAGTGAGTCACTACCGGAAGCATATTGAGATTGAAATGGCTGTATGGGTGTGCGAGGATTCTTTGGAGTTCGCGTGTTGCGGTCCCTTGTAAAACCTTATTGAATTTGCATTTATGTGCGTATGGTAATTCTGGCGGGCTCAAAGCAGAGCCCGGACTTTATCTCGGCGGGCTCAAAGTAGAGCCCGCACCCGGGGGGCACGAATGAGAAGCAGCGCGTTGGTTTTCTTGTTCTGGTTTGCATTGCCGCTCGCGGTTCCAGCCCAGCAGGCCAAATCAAATTCACAGGTCACATTAAATGACACGCAGATATTGGGCCGGCGTTTGTTCCAGCAACGCTGCGCCATCTGCCACACGGAGTCTACGCCCGGGGCGAAGAGATATGGCCCCGTGTTGTACAAGGAGCTGGTGGACGGCAATGAGGACATGATCCGCGACTTTATTGTGAACGGCTCGAAAGGGAAAATGCCGGGATTCAAATACGGGTTGGAACCAACTGAGATCAACGCCGTGGTTGAATACCTGAAAATTTTGCCGAGGCCGGCGCGATCTGCCGGCCGAACCGAAGACGGGCCCCTCGATTGAAGAATCATGAAAGAGTTTCAGCAGGAGCAGCTATGAAAACTACACGTGGATTGTGGATGGTTGCTGTGATCGCGATTGCCCTGGCGGGATTCGCGTCCGGGGGATTTGTTTCGAAGGCTCTTCATGCCGCGCCGAATGGCGCGTTGCTGACCGGAACGGTTAAGGCCGCGTCAGGCGAGAAAATGGGCGGCGTCACGGTTTCCGCCAAGATGGAAGGGCAGACCATCACGACAACCGTTTTCACGGACGAGCAGGGGAACTATTACTTTCCCGCGATGGATGCCGGGAAGTATCAAGTCTGGGCTCAGGCCGACACGTTTGAGACGGGGCGAGGAGCTGTCGAACTCGCCGCGACGCGGCATCAAGACTTTGTGCTGAAACCTATGAAGGATTTCGAGCGGCAGTTGACGGGTGACCAGCTTCTCGCGTCGCTTCCTGATGCCACGCCCGAAGATCGCCGGCTCAAGCAGGTGTTCCGAAACAACTGCGCGGGCTGCCACCAGCCCAATTACATCCTGCAAAACCGCTTTGACGCGGACGGCTGGATCGCAATTATGAACGCGATGCGGGACTTCACCGTCATGGGGAGTTACATGGGTGACGACTCCCCGGCAGCGCCGACGATCGAGTATTTCAAGAAGGATTTGGCGGCGTACCTCGCCAAAGTGCGCGGGCCAGGGCCCTCGGCCATGAAATTCAAGCTGCGGCCTCGCCCGAGCGGAGATGCCGCGCGGGTCGTCTTTACCGAGTACGATGTGCCGCTCGATCCGGGAGGCGGATTCGACACAAATTATCCTACGAACAATGGAAGCGATTGGTCGCTGGGAACTCCGTCCGCACTGAATGGAAACCACGGCGTGCACGATGCTCAGGCCGACTTCAACGGAAATATCTGGTTTTCGAACAACGTTGCGAGCCGTCTGATTTCCGTTGGCAGGATAGACGCCAGGACGGGCGAGGTCCGGTATATCAAGGTGCCCGATCTGCGTGGCAATGCGGCTTTGGGTCACGGGATCGTCAGAGACGCGCAGGGAATCCTCTGGTTCAACATCAACATGAACGGCACCGGCCCGAATGCACTGGGCCGGCTCGACCCCGCGACAGAAAAAGTTGAAAAGTTCACGACGCCAAAGGGCATGACGCAGGTGACCCAGGTGGCCACGAGTATGGATGTGGACGGCAAGGGAAAGATTTGGGTGACATCGGGTACGGGTGCTCTCCGGTTCGATCCGGAGACGCGCCAGTTCACCGAGTTCAAGTCCAGCACCTACACGACCCCGGATGGAGTGGGAATGACGTACGGACTCGCCGGCGATAGCCAGGGCAATGGCTGGTGGGCGGAAATGGGCATAGACATTGTGGGCCATAGCGACATCGAGACCGGCAAGTCGTTGGAGGTCAAGCTGCGCCCGGTGCCGGGGCAGATGGAGATGTTCACGCCCGAGCAACGCCGGATGTTTGCAATGAGCGGATCAGATTTCAACAATGCCGTTCCGTGGACCGAAGGCCCGCGCCGGATGGGCGCGGATAAGACCGGCAACTTCGTCTGGGTTTGCGACTGGTGGGGCGGCAATCTCGCCAAGATCGACATCCGCACGCAGAAGGTGACGATCGTGCCTCTTCCCAGACCCGATGCGCAGCAGCCCTATCAAGCGGCTGTCGATAATCACCATAATGTCTGGACCAACCTCATGAACGGAGACGAAGTTATGAAGTTCGATCCGAAGACATCGCAATGGACGGAGTATCCCCTTCCGACATTGGGTGCGGAGACGCGTTACTTTTCGATTCTCGAGCGCGACGGGTCCATGCAATTGATTCTTCCCTATTCGAGGACGAGGAAAGTTGCGCGGATGACGTTCCGGACCCAGGAAGACATGCAAGCACTGAAGAAACAGGTGCGGCAGCAGGAACAGGCGCGCGCGCAATAGAGAACGCGCAGTGTTGCACGGGTGCGATTCCAACATCGGTCACCGGCCAAACACCGAAGTCAATGCGCAGAGCCAAGACGCAATCTTCTCTCCACATCCGCCGCCTGCGCCGCTCGGAATTGCCGGCGGACACGGTCAAACTGGCGCGGTTTTTAATCGGGAAGACGCTGGTTCATGATTTTCCACAAGGCCGCTTGAGCGGACGCATCGTCGAGACAGAGGCGTACCCCACAGGAGATGCGGCAGGCCACGCATTCCGCGGCGAAACTCCCGGCATTCGATCGCTCTTTCTGGAATACGGGCACTCCTACGTGTATTTCACATACGGTTCTTCGTTCATGATGAATGTCTCCAGCGAGAAGAGCGGAGTAGGCGCGGGAGTGTTGCTGCGCGCGCTCGAGCCGCTGGAGGGGATCGCGCTGATGGAGCGTCGTCGCGGAACGCAATGTTTGGCGGACCTTACACGCGGTCCCGGCCGCCTTGCGAAAGCGATGGGAATCGACAAACGCTGCGACGGCATAGATTTATGCGCGGCCGGCCCACTCTGGCTGGGCGCCTCCATTCGACGCGCCGGATCCATCGGCACGAGCACACGAATCGGCATTACGCGCGAGGTGCACCGGCTTCTCCGTTTCTACGAACGAGGGAGCCGGTTCGTAAGCGGCCCAAAGCGCTTGCGGTCGTGAAAACGGCCCCCTATTATTCGCGGTGATTTTCTGAGCCGGAGAGAGATGGCAAAACCATGCTAAAGAATCGCAAGACCATCCACATCGAGAGGGGAGATTGCGATCCCACGGGGATCATCTTCGCCTCCCGCTATTTTGTTTACTTCGATGCCTGCACCCATACGCTTCTGGAGCGCGCCGCAAAAGTTTGCTGTACTCTTACTATTAGGTTTAGTTGAAGGGCGCACCTATGCGATTGGGCGTGTAGCGTTGAGATTTCCTCGGAAGTTCACAAAATGACGGACGGAACCATTCGACGAATTATTGTGCTTCTAGGGATGGTGTGCAGCCTGGCTCTTCCGGTTGCCGCACAACAGGATCGCGGAGAGCTGCGAATCGAGGTGCACGACCCGCAAGGGGCCGTTCTCGCGGCGGGAGGCGAGTTGGTGTCGGTAGGAAACCAGTTCCGGCTGAATTTCCAAGTAGGAGAAGATGGCCGGTACATTGCGCGGGAACTTGCGTTTGGCGTATATCGAGTCAGTTTGGAGCGCGGAGGCTTCGTTCCTTCCACCCAATTGGTTGAGATTCGGTCCCTGGCGCCTCAGCAACTCTCCGTGACGCTGGGATTGACGCCTGTCGAGACGCAAGTGGAAGTGAACGACGCGGGGACGCTCGTCGATCCGTCGCGCACGGGAACGGTTTATACCATCGGCTCGCAATCCATTAGCGAGCAGTTGTCGCCCCAGCCGGGACGGGGCATCCTGAGCGTGGTGGACGCCCAGCCCGGGTGGCTGTACGAAGCCAACGGAACCTTGCATCCACGCGGCTCGGAATACGATGTCCAGTTTGTCGTGGACGGTCTGCCGCTGACGGAAAATCGGTCGCCCACTTTCGCGCCTCCTTTCGAATCTGGTGATGTGGAGTCCATGCGCGTAATGACCGCGGACTTTCCCGCGGAGTACGGCAGGAAGTTGGGCGGGGTGGTGGAGATCACCTCTCCGAAGAACACGCCCGCGGGGTTGCACGGAGAGTTCGACGTGGAAGGAGGCAGCTTCTCGACGGGTTCCGTCCATGCCGCACTGTTCTACGCAGAAAGGGAAAATAGATTGTCGGCGAGCGGAGATGGATTTCACACCGATCGATACCTGGACCCGCCCGTTCTCGGCAATTATACGAATCTCGGAAATGCGGGAGGATTTGCAGCGTCCTACGAGCGCGATTTCTCAACGAGTGACCGCCTGTCTTTCACGGTGACGCAACATGCGGTTCGCTATCTTGTGCCGAACGAGTTTGTTCAGCAACTGGCCGGCCAGCGCCAGGATTCCGCGCAGCAGGAGACGGGTGGCCAGGCGCGCTACACGCATACTTTTTCGCCTGAACTGCTGTTGAGCGTTGCGGGAAGCGTGCGCGACACCACCGCGCTTCTTTCGTCGAACGCGCAGTCTACCCCGGTCATTGTCACGCAGGATCGCGGGTACCGCGAAGGGTATGCGCGCGTGGATCTTGCGGGCCATCATGGGAATCACGAGTGGAAGATCGGCGGAGACGGACTTTTCAACCCCGTGCATGAAGCGCTGCAGTATCAGATTACCGATCCCACGCAATTTGATCCCGGAACGCTACCCCAGCTTCAATTTTCCGGCCGGCGATGGGATATTGAACCTTCCGCGTATGCGCAAGACCAGATTCGCCTGGGAAAATGGAACGTGAGCGCCGGTCTGCGGTTTGACCATTACGGTTTTGTAGTGAACGAGTCGGCCTGGAGCCCGCGCATCGGAATCTCACGTTACATTTCTTCGCTCAATCTCCTCGTTCATGCTTCCTATGACCGCGTCTTTCAGACTCCCGCCATGGAGAACCTGCTGCTGGCGAGCTCGTCGCAACTGGATTCCGTGAGCGCTCTCGTCTTGAGGATTCCCGTGCGGCCGGGGCGCGCGAATTATTATGAGGTGGGCTTCACGAAGTCGTTTGCAGGCGAGCTGCGCATTGACGGAAACGTCTTTCGCCGCGACTTTCACAATTTTTCAGACGACGACACGCTGCTGGATACGGGCGTGAGTTTTCCAATCGCATTTTCGACGGCGGAGATTTACGGTGAGGAAGTGCAGATTGGCGTGCCGCGCTGGGGCCGCTTTTCCGGATTCATAAGCTATTCCAATCAGAAGGGTGTGGGCCAGGGACCCATCACGGGCGGATTATTCCTCGGGGATCAGGCCGCGAATGCGCCGGACACGAGTAAGTTTCCCATTTCTCAGGACCAGCGAAACACGATTCGCGTGCGCGCGCGTTTTCAAGCCGCGCCGCGATTGTGGTTCGCGGCCAGCGCGGGATATGGCAGCGGCCTGCCCGTAAATCTCAATGGCCCCATTGATTACAACACTGCTTTGGCGCAATACGGCGCTGCGATTGTGAACAGGGTAAATTTCGCCGCCGGACGTGTTCGTCCCAATTTCTCACTCGATGCCGCGGCCGGCGCGACGCTCTACCACAAAGAAGGAAAAGAGGTTTCCGCCCAACTGGAGATCAATAACCTGGCCAACCGCGTCAATGTGTTGAATTTCGCCAGCCTTTTTTCCGGCACCGCGGTTGCGCCGCCACGCAGCGTCAGCGCCAGGCTGAAAGTTTCCTTCTGAACTCGAATTCTCTGCGTTAACTTGCATGCGCCGCCACTGATTTGACAGCCTTGTCACTGCAGCTTAGGATTCTTTAGACCAAATGGCTGAGACTAAATTCAAGGAAACAAAGCGGCGTCATCGCGGCCTGATTCTTGCCTCTATGCGCTGGCACAAGCGCGGCGTGCTGATCGCCCTTGCGATTTGTGCCACCGCCGCGATGGCAGCGGCGGATTCCGCCGATCCGAAACGCTATCTGGACGACATTAAGGCTCTTACCATTCCCTCGATGGAAGGCCGAGGCGACGGGACTCCGGGCCTGAGCAAAGCGGCCAATTTGATCGAGCAGCGGTTTCGCGCACTGGGACTGCAGCCCGCGGGCAAGGACTCCTACCTTCAGCCGTTCACCGTGATTACCGGGGCGAAGCTGAAGGGAAACAACCGTCTGGAAATTCTGAACGGCAGCGGGAAAAAAGACCTGAGACTGAATCAGGATTTTGTTCCGTTCAGTTTTTCATCTTCCGGAGAAATCAGCGCTCCTGTCGTGTTCGCCGGATATGGCGCATCCGCGACAGAATTTGGGTACGATGACTACGCGCATCTGGATGTGAAAGACAAGATCGTCGTGGTCTTGCGCTACGAGCCCGCGGGGTTTTCAGAGAAGAGTGGCCACGCCGGTCCGACGGAACACTCCCAGTTGATCACGAAGGCGATCAATGCCAGGAATCACGGCGCGAAAGCCGTCATAGTTATCAACGGAAAATTAGGCGACGGTGAAGAGGATCTACTGACACGATTCGGAAGCGTCAGCGGGCCCGAGAATGTCGGAATATTGTTCGTGCAAGTGAAAAATGACGTGGCGCAGGCTTGGTTTCGAGCCGCAGGGAAGTCGCTCGCCGGCGTCCAGAATCAAATCAACAACTCCTCGAATCCCAACTCGTTTGATTTTCCGGACAATCTGCACGTTTCGTTGCAGGTCAATATCGAGAGCACGCGTGCGACCGTGAACAACGTCCTTGCGTACCTCCCGGGCAAGACGGACGAATACGTCATCATCGGGGCGCACTACGATCACCTGGGCCGGGGTTATTTCGATTCGCTCGCTCCTTCGCAGATCGGTCAAATTCATCCGGGCGCGGACGACAACGCCTCCGGCACCGCGGGTGTCCTGGAGTTGGCGCGCCTGCTTGCGCCGATGAAGGGACAGCTTCAGCGCGGCATTCTCTTCGCGTCGTTCGCGGGAGAGGAGCTGGGCCTGCTGGGCTCAGCCGAATGGGTGAAGGAGCCAACGTTTCCCCTCGACAAGGCCGTGGCCATGATCAATATGGATATGATCGGCCGGATCAAAGACGACAAGGTGTACATCGGGGGAACAGGAACCGGAGCAACCTTCAAGAGCCTGCTGGACGAGGAGAAGAAGGAATCCGCGTTCAAGATCGAGTATTCCGCCAGTGGCTACGCCGCGAGCGATCACACCTCGTTTGTCGCAAAAAACATTCCCGTGCTGTTCTTTTTCTCCGGGCTACACGCGGATTACCACAAACCTTCCGATACCTGGGAGAAGATCAATGCACCGGGAGCGGCAAGGCTGCTTGATTTCATCGACGATGTCGCGTTGAAACTCGATTCGGCTGTGGAACGCACGGCGTTCGTTACGGTCATGGAGGATCAGGCCGCGGGTCATGCGTCTAGCGGGGGCGGGGGTGGGTACGGGCCGTACTTCGGCTCGATCCCGGATTTTGGACAAGAGGAAAACGGCGTGAAGTTTTCCGACGTGCGCCCGGGATCTCCCGCCGTGAAGGCAGGCTTCAAGGCCGGCGACGTCCTCGTGCAATTTGGCGACAAACCGATCAGGAATTTGTACGATTTCACGGATGCCTTGCGTCGCAGCAAGGTGGGCGATGTGGTCGAAGTAAAGGTGCTGCGAGAGGGCAAGCCCATCACCGCATCGGTAAAACTGGAACAGAGAAAGTAGATCGAGATAAAGCCATGCCGAAATCTCATTTCGTCCGGCTGTTGTTTGTCGTCGTCGCGCTTGCCGGATCCGCGCTGCTCGTGGGGCACACGCAGACAGCGGGCGATGGAGAGAAAAATCCTGCATCGCTCAGTCTTCTTTCGGAAAAGCACCTGCGCAACGTTCGGCAGCTCACCTTTGGCGGGACCAATGCCGAGGCCTATTTTTCGGCGGACGACAAGTACCTGATCTTCATGCACCAGGGCGAAGGCGTGCCTTGCGATCAGATGTACACGATGCCGGTGGATACTCCGGACGGAAAGCCCGCGAAGCCCAAACTCGTGAGCACCGGCAAGGGGCGGACGACGTGCGGCTACTTTTTCCCCGCGGGTGACCGGATTTTGTTCTCTTCGACGCACGATGCGAGTCCCGACTGCCCGCCGAGGCCGGACTATTCCCGTGGTTACGTCTGGCCGATCTATAGCTCCTACGATATCTACACCGCGAAGCCCGACGGCAGCGATTTGCGCCTCCTGACCAACACCCCGGGCTACGATGCGGAATCCACCATAAGCCGCGACGGCAAAAAGATCGTTTTCACGTCAATGCGCAACGGCGACCTGGACATTTACACCATGAACGCCGATGGAAGCGACGTCAGCCAGTTGACGCATGAGCTGGGCTACGATGGCGGCGCTTTCTTCTCCGCCGATGGCAAGAAGATTGTCTACCGTTCGGAACAACCCAAAACGCCCCAAGAAATCGCCGATTATAAGGACCTGCTTTCCCGCGGCTTGATTCGTCCGGGAAATTTGGAGATCTGGGTAATGGATGCCGATGGCAACCACAAACGCCAGATCACTCACAATGGCGCGGCAAACTTCGCCCCCTATTGGCTGCCCGACGGCAAGCGCATCATTTTTGCCTCCAACATGGAGAATCAGAAGGACCCCAGCGGCTTCGATCTCTACCTGATCAACGAGGACGGGACAGGCCTCGACCGGGTCACCTATCACCCCGATTTCGACGCATTCCCGATGTTTTCCTCCGACGGCAAGCGCCTCGTCTGGGCCTCGAACCGCAATGGAAAAGCCCCTCACGAGACGAACATTTTCATCGCCGATTGGGTGGATTGATTTTCCCTCTGCATCAAAAGTCAGTCGCACTTCAGGTAAAGCCCGCTCCCGTTGTCGGCGAACAAGCCGGAAATTGTACCGGACCGATGCGGCAGCGCGCTAAGGTAGCGCCCCGACGCGTCGGGGCGGTGTTGGCGTTCCAGAAAAAAGAAAAGAGCCGGCGGGACGCCGGCGCTACCTAAACCATCATATCGATGCATGGAAGCTCTTGGGAAATTGAGTCACTACAAACGTTCGCCGCCGCTTGAGCTTTGCATTTGCGTGAGCTAGAGTAACCGCTCCCGAGCGGAGGTGCTTTGCTATGCAATCCCGCGGCCAGGAGCATCTGCGGGTCCTATTACGGAGCAGCGCGATTCAGAAGCGCGTTCGAGGGATGGGCCTTCAGATTTCAAAAGACTTTAAGGGCCAGCGCGTGCACTTAATTGGTGTGCTTAAGGGCGCCGCCATCTTCCTGTCGGACTTGGTCCGTCAGATTCAGACCGAGGTGTCGATCGATTTCATGGCCGTCTCCAGTTACGGGAAGGGTAGCCAGACTTCCGGGCAGGTGCGCCTCATCAAGGACCTCGACACCAGTATCGAGGGGCTCAACGTCATCCTGGTTGAAGATATTCTGGACACGGGACTTACTGTGGGCTACTTGCTGCGCGTGCTTCAGCAACGCAAACCCCAATCGCTGCGCATCGCCGCATTGCTCGATAAGCCGGAGCGCCGCATCAAGGATGTGAAAGCGGATTATGTGGGCTTTCAAATTCCCAACGAATTCGTCGTCGGGTATGGCCTGGACTACGCCGAGCGGTACCGCAACCTCAAGGACGTCTGCGTGCTCTCGCTTCCGCCGTCCTGATGTGGTGGCCCGGCGACCTATACGGCCCTGACCACAACGAAGGCTGTTCTCACAGTTGCAGATTTGGAGCACGTCCCGAAACGCGGGGATTACGTTTCGTATGATCACATCACACGACCACGAAGACTCTGGCGGAGCGCCAGACGCGCCCGCTGACCCAGAAGCATCCGCGCGCATCACCCGCGGTCCAGGCGTGGTCCGGCTGGATGCCGGTATTGCAGGCCTGATTGATCACACCCTGCTCAAGCCCGAAGCTTCCCGCGACGACATACGAAAGCTCTGCCAGGAAGCCGCGCGGTTCGGCTTCGCATCGGTATGCATCCATCCGTGGAATGTGCCTCTCGCGGCCGAGTTGTTGCGCGGGACGAGCGTCAAAGTTTGCACGGTGGTAGGTTTTCCGCTTGGGGCGACGCTGCCGCAGGTGAAAATCTACGAAGCTGAAGAAGCGATCAAGCTGGGTGCGCAGGAAATCGATATGGTCATCAATATCGGCGCGCTCAAGTCAGGCCAGGATGATGTCGTGGAATCCGACATTCGCGGCGTCGTCGAGGCAAGCCATCGCGGCGGCGCGATCTGCAAGGTGATTTTGGAAACCGCGCTTCTCACCGTCGAGGAAAAAGTACGCGCTGCGAAAGCGGCCAAGAACGCAGGAGCGGATTTCGTCAAGACTTCTACCGGCTTCAGCACCGCGGGGGCTACTGCTGAAGATGTGGCGCTGCTGCGCTCTGTGGTAGGTCCTCAAATGGGAATCAAGGCGGCCGGCGGTGTGCGGAGTTTTGAGGACTTGAAAAGAATGGTTTGCGCCGGCGCCACGAGAATCGGAGCGAGTGCCAGCGTGAAAATCATGGAGGAGGCTGGGGGCTCTGCAGATCCCTCCTCCGCCGTATCCTCAGAAACCTCCGATTAACGGCGGGCCATCGTGGTCTGCCGATTGGTGGCGTGATTTTCCGAAGTCTCATCGGTTTTTTACGGGTTCGTAATCTCCACCTGATATACTGGACATTCTGACGGGGAAGTACGCCCCGCCGATACGAAAGTTATGGACCCAGGGCAGGCCCAATCACCGCCTAATATTCCCGCGGAAGCGCTCGCGACGCTGGTCGAACTCGGCGAAGAGATCAACTCTTCGCTCGACCTCGACGAGGTGTTGCAGAAGACTGCGACGCTGGTGAAGCGTCTGATCGACTACGAGATTTTCGGCGTCATGCTGCTGGACGAGAGCACGCAGCATCTCTACAACCGCTTTACCATCGGCTACGGGGAAGAAGGGTACAAGGACTGGCAAATCCCGATGGGGCAGGGCATTACGGGAACGGCCGCAGCCACGGGCCGCGCGGTCCGCGTCGCGGACGTCCGCGAAGACCCTCGCTACATCAACATCATCGATTCGGTCCGGTCGGAGCTTGTGGTTCCGCTGATCGTCAAGGGACAATCGATCGGCGTGCTCGACATCCAGAGTACGCAGCTCGATTATTTTACTCGCGATCAGCAGAGCATCCTGACGCTGATGGCCAGCCGCCTGGCCATTGCCATTGAAAACGCGCGGCTCTTCGAGCGCGTTCGCAGCCAGGCTGACACGCTACGGGTCCTCAACGAAGTGGGGCGCGAGGCCAATTCCATTCTCGACGTCGAGGAATTGCTGCGCCGCGCCGCGGAACTCGTGAAACGCGTCATCGACTATCAGATTCTGGGCATCCTGCTTTATGACGAGCGGACCAGCATGTTCCGCCACCGTTTGGACGTGAAATACGGCCAGAGCGCGCAGGGAAAGCTGCGAGTGTCCGCCAACGAGGGTATCGTGGGAGCGGCGGTTTCTTCCGGCCAGCCCATTCGTGTGCCGGACGTTACAAATGATTCGCGCTACATCATGGTGAATCCCGAGACGCGGTCTGAATTGGCGATCCCCTTGATCCACAAGGGGCGCGTGGTGGGCGTGCTCGACCTCGAGAGCCCGCAAAAGAATTATTTCACCGACGACCACGTCCAGACGCTCATGATTCTTGCCGCGCATCTGGCGGTCTCGCTGGAAAACGCGCGCTTGTACGAAAAGCTCTCCCGTGAAGAAGCTCGCATGGAGCGCGAGCTTACCGCCGCGCAGCGCCTGCAAAACGCGTTGCTCCGTCCGGTGCCCAGCATCGATTTTGGCCTCGACATTTCCGCGCGGATTCTTTCCGCGCGCGAAGTCTGCGGCGATCTGTACGATTTCTTTTCTTATGGCACGCAGCAGTTGGGGGTCGCGCTCGGGGACGTCAGCGGCAAGGGCAGCGCCGCCGCGCTCTATGGCGCCGTTGCCACCGGCATTCTTCGGAGCATTTCTCCGCATAAGCTGCAGCCGGCGGAACTCCTCCACCAATTGAATCAGCTCGTCTGCGACCGCCGCATCGAAGGCCGCTACATGACCATTTGTTTTGCCACGTGGCAGAAAGGCCGCCGCAAGCTCCGCGTGGCCAATGCGGGTCAGACCCAGCCATTGCTGTGGAAGGATGGCCGGGTCGAGCAGCTCAAGCTCACGGGATTTCCGATCGGCATCTTCGACGATGTCACGTACGACGAGTGGAGCGTCACGCTCGATCACGGGGATATCCTGGTGTTCTATTCCGATGGACTCACGGAAGCCGCCAATCGGGAAGGAAAGTTCTTCGGCGCCGGGCGCCTGAAAGCAGTCATTGAACAGAACACACAACTTACCTCCGCCGAGCTGGCCGACCGCATGCTCGAGGAAGTGCAGGAATTCACGCAGGGAGGCGCCATAACGGACGACCGCACTCTGGTGGTGATGAAGGTCAAGTGAGCGCGCCCACCTCCCACGCACGTAATCCACGCCGCCCGGGTGTAGTCGATCCGGTGCGCTATACCCCGGGCTTCTCTTATCGTGGGTCGCGCCTTTTCTGCGAAGGCGTTTCGGTAAATGAAGTTGCCGAGAAGGTTGGAACTCCGGCCTATCTGTACAGCCGCGCGAGCATCGAACAGGCTTACCGCCGCATGGACGATGCGTTGGGCTCGCTGCCGCATACGATCTGTTACGCGGTCAAGGCCAACTCCAATCTCGGCGTCTTGCGCGTCTTCGCCGCTCTCGGCAGCAGCTTCGACATTGTCTCTGCCGGAGAACTCTACCGCTTGCGGCGCATCGGCGTGCCGGGCAACCGCATCGTCTTTTCAGGTGTCGGCAAGTCCCGAGAAGATATTCGCGAGGCCCTGCGCGCGCGGATTCTGCTGTTCAACGTGGAATCCCCGGCGGAACTTGACCTGCTCGCCTCCGAGGCGTCGCGTTTCCGCACACGCGCTTCGGCCTCCATTCGCGTGAATCCGGATGTCCAGGCCGGCGGCCATCCCCACATCTCGACCGGACACCACCGCCACAAGTTTGGCATCGATTGGGACGGCGCGCGGCGCCTCTATATCGAGTACCGTGGATCGCGCTGGATCGCCTGGCAAGGAATCAGCGCTCATATCGGATCGCAGATCCTGACGCTTGCGCCGTACCGCCGCGCGCTGGCGCGCCTGGCCGGGTATGTTCGTGAACTCCAGCGCGAAGGCATTGCGCTCCGCTATCTCGATTGCGGCGGCGGGCTCGGCATCCGCTACACCACGGAGCGCCCGCCGGAAAGGGCCGCCTACGCCGCGGAGCTGGCGCGCGCCGTCGGTCCGCTTGGGTGTCACTTGCTGATCGAGCCTGGGCGGTCGCTGGTGGGGCCCGCGGGCGTGGTTTTGATGCGCGTGCTTTACACCAAGAACAATCGTGGAAGAACATTCGTCGTCGTGGACGCTGCCATGAACGACTTCATGCGGCCAGTGCTCTATGGCGCCACGCATCCCATCACGCGCGCGCAGCGCCGTGCCGGCGCGCTCACCCGCGCCGACATCGTCGGCCCAGTCTGCGAATCCGGCGATTGTTTCGTCCAGGATTGGCGTCTGGGAGATGTGGCCTCGGGTGATGTGCTGGTGCTGTGGGGCGCCGGAGCCTACGGTTTCGTCGAGGCGTCGAACTACAATTCCCGTCCACGGCCTGCCGAAGTCCTCGTCACCGGACGGCGCTTCCGCGTAATCCGCCGGCGCGAATCGCGCGCCGATCTGGTTCGCGGGGAGTAGGGAAGCGGGAGTGCGGGGAACCACAGATGCACGCTGATGAACACGGATAGAATTAAAAAGATTTCTTGAAACCCTGTATCCTTATCCGTTTGCTCCTGTCGTTCTTCTTGTTTTTTCTTAATCCGTGTTTATCTGTGTGCATCCGTGGATAAACGGCCTGGCTTATCGCTCGCCCCACTTCAACTTGCTTCGTAGGATCTCAAAATACGTTTTCTTCGCCGGGCGCACCAGACGGAGCTTTTCCGGCGCCCTGCGGACCACGATATGGTCCCCTCTCGCAAGCTCAATCCCCACTTGCCCATCGAGCGTGAGGAATACGGCATTGTCTTCGGCCTGGAAATCAATTTCGATCTTTACAGAATCGGGAATCACCAGCGGCCGGTTGGTCAGTGTATGCGGGCAAATGGGTGTCACAATAAATGCCGCGACGTTCGGATAGACGATCGGCCCGCCCGCGGCCAGAGAGTAAGCAGTCGATCCAGTCGGCGTGGAAAGGATCAACCCGTCGGCCTTGTAGGTTGTGACGTATTCGCCGTTGATGCGCAGCTCCAGGTCCATGATGCGCGCCAGCGCCGCTTTGTTGATCACGGCATCGTTGAGCGCAATCTGCCGGCGGATGACGGAGCCGCCGCGAACAATTTCCGCCTCGAGCATCACGCGCTCGCTTATCCGGTGCTTACTGGAAAAAATCTCTTCGAGAATCAGGTAGAGATCGTCCTGCGATACGGTCGTCAGGAAGCCCAGGCCGCCGAGATTGACGGCAAGGATCGGGACTTTGCGATCCGCCGCCAGCCGCGCCGCGGATAGAAGCGTTCCGTCGCCGCCCAGCACGATCAGCAGATCGGACTGCGCAGGCAGCTCTTCGCGTTTCCGGGTTTGTCCCGCAAGCGCTCCGATGCATTCACCCGTTTCGGAATCGCAGATGACCTCGGCGCCGTGAGCCCGCAGCCATTCCATTAAGGGCGGCACGACACGAGCAATGTCTTCGCGGCGAGGGCGGGAGATGATTCCTACCGTCCGGATCATTTTCGTCTTGGCCAACTGTGCGTTCAAAGCGGAATCTACTTTAGCATTTATCGCCGCAACATTTTGCCGGCATTTTCAACTGGCGTGATTGTGCGCCTCACGAGGCGTGCTCCACGCATGGAGAAAGAACTCCTGATTTCCCTTCGCGCCAGTCACGCGGCTCGGACGATCTCCTTCGACGCGCAACCCGGCGGCTTTTGCCGCCGCACGCACTCGCTCGATCGCGCGTTGGTGGAGTGCCGCGTCGCGCACAATACCGCCCTTGCCGATATCCCCCCGGTCCAACTCGAACTGCGGCTTGACCAGGATTAAGTATTCCGCGCCGGGTCCCGCAGCCGCTACCACCGCGGGCAGAATCTTGGCCACGGAAATAAACGACACATCCACGGTCACGATCTCGGCCGGTTCCGGGACTTGCTCGGGCCGCAAATTCCGCGCGTTTTCTTTGATTTGTTTCACGCGAACGTCCTTCTGCAACCTCCACGCCATTTGTTCCGGTGTTACGTCGACTGCATAGACCCGGCGCGCGCCATGGGCCAGCAGGCAATCGGTGAAGCCTCCGGTGGAAGCTCCAATGTCGAGGCATGCCTTGCCCGAGACGCTTATGCCGAAATCTTCGAGCGCGCCTTCGAGCTTTAGCCCGGCGCGGCTCGCATATTTTGGCGAGGTTCCGCTGGCTTCGATTCGTGCATCGCTTGCCACGAGTGTGCCGGCCTTATCGCTTCGCGCACCGTTGACGCGCACTTCGCCGGCGAGGATCATCGCTTGCGCCTTCTCGCGCGAGCCGGCAAGTCCTTTCTCGACGACCAGCACGTCGAGGCGCTTCTTCACGGGTTTTGGTTTGGATGGCACTTCAATTGGCAGCCAAGCGGGTTGGGGCCGTTTCTACTAGGCGCGGCGATGGACGATCAATTCCGCAAGTTCTTGCAGCCGCGCCGCCCTCTGGCCATAAGGCGCAAGTTCCGCCATGGCACGCGACTCCAGCTCCGTAGCAAACGCGCGCGATTTTTCAAGCCCATACAGCGACGGATAGGTTGCCTTCTTCTGCGCGGCGTCTTTTCCGGCCGTCTTTCCCAGGGCCGCGGAAGATTCCTCCACATCGAGGATGTCATCCACGACCTGAAACGCCCAGCCGATCGTTTCACCGAAACGATTCAGCCGCGCGATGTTTTCGTCGTCGGCGCCGCCGGCAATAGCTCCTGCTACGACCGAGGCGCGGATCAGCGCCGCTGTTTTCGAACGGTGAATGTATTCCAGCTCCGCGGGCTGGATGACGCGTCCTTCCGCCTCGAGATCAGCCACTTGGCCGCCCACCATGCCGTTGATGGTTCCCGCCGAGGCCGCCACGTGGGCAAGGATCGCCACGCGGCGTGCAGGTTCGATGGGAACGTTCGCCAGCGTTTCGAACGCCAGCGTCAGCAGGGCATCGCCGGCCAGGATGGCCGTCGCTTCGCCGAATTTCTTGTGGCAGGTTGGCTTACCGCGCCGCAGGTCGTCGTTGTCGAGTGCGGGCAGATCGTCGTGAATCAGCGAGTAGGTGTGGATGAATTCGAGCGCGCACGCCACGGGCAGGACCGGGGTCACATCCGTGGAGAAGATGCGCGCCGATTCGAGGCAAAGGATTGGCCGCACGCGTTTTCCGCCCGCCTGCACGCTGTAACGCATGGCGCGGTGGATCGACGCGGGCTGCGCGTCTTCGCCCGGCATCAGCCGTTCCAGGGCGGCCTCTACAGCGGCTCGGTCCTCTTCGAAAAATGCGGGAAGATTCATCAGGTGGCGGGTTCGCCCGGCCGCGCCTTCTAGCGCGCCCAGCTAGGTCTCTTCCTCGGCTTCGGGATCGAACGGCTCAGCGGCCATCTCGCCGCCAGCCTTCTTGAGCAGAATTTCAACTTTGCCCTCGGCCTGTTCCAGGTGCTTCTGGCAATCGCGGGAGAGTTGCACGCCTTCTTCGAACAATTTTATGGCTTCGTCGAGAGAAAGGTTCGCGCTCTCGAGTCTTCGAACAATTTCTTCCAGTCGCGCCAGCGAGTGCTCGAAATCGGGCTTCTTCGCGGGATCAAGCTTTTTCGCCGGTGTTGGATTCACGGGTGTCATTTTCAATCAATGCTGGCATCGCGCGCAGGACGCAGACAACATTCTAATGCACGCGCGAGAACCGAAACAACCGCTTTATGAAGGAGGCGGGTTTCCTGCTTCAAAAAGGGGTTATTCGCTCGCCGGGGCACGAGCGCGCGCAGTCGCAGCTTGGGCCGTGGTCCGTGGACTGTTAGAATCGGGGCGCTGGGGGACATTGTGATCGCGGTACGACTGCTGGGGCTACTGGCGCTGGTGACCGTTAACGGATTTTTTGCGGCCGTGGAGTTTTCGCTTGTCGCCGTGAGGCTTTCGCGTGTCCGGCAACTGGTGGAGGAAGGCGACGCGCGCGCGCGAATCGTTCTCGACCTGCTCGGGCATCTGGATCGCGTCGTTTCCGGAGTGCAGGTCGGCATGACGATGGCGAGTCTCGGCCTGGGAGCGCTTGGTGAGGTGACACTCGCCGCGCTGTTGAGCCCGCTGGTTGCCAACATCCCGGGGCGGCACACCGTTGTTCTTGTGCACGCGGTTTCGCTCACCGTGGCATTTCTGTTGCTGACGGTTCTGCACGTCGTAGTGGGCGAACTGGTGCCGAAGAGTGTCAGCCTGCAGCGTGCCGAGCGGGTGGCTTTGCTCGTGGCGCGGCCCTTCCAATGGTATTTGGGTGTGTTTCGGCCGGCGATCAATCTGCTCGACGGAGCCAGCCGCTGGGTTCTGAGCGGATTGGGATTTTCCGGTCGTCAAAGCCATACGCTTGTGCATTCCGCCGAGGAATTACAGATTCAGATCCAGCAAGCGCGCGAGCGCGGACTGATCGGCGTGGAGGAAGAAAAGCTGATCCTTGGCGCAATTGAGCTTGACGGTCTTCAAGCGCGGGAGTTGATGGTGCCGCGTCCGGATGTGCACTCCGTGACCGCTGACGCCGGGCTTGACGATGTCATGCGCGTCTTCGTCACCACGCAGCGCTCTCGACTCCCTGTGTTCGAGGGCGCAGGGGACCACGTGCTCGGTTATATTCACATCAAGGACATCGTATGGGTACTGCTCGACCGCGAGCGCCGAGCCGAAGAAGGCTGGTCCGTGCCCGAGTTCAACCTGCGGCGCATGCTGCACGAAGTGCTCATCGTGCCGGAGAGCAAGCCGGCGAACGAACTGCTGGCGGAGTTGCGCTCCCGCCAAAGCAAGATGGCGATGGTCGTCGATGAATTCGGCAGCATTCTGGGACTCGTAACGCTCGAAGACGTGCTCGAACATCTCGTCGGCGAGATTCATGATGAGTATGATGTGGTGCAGAAACCGCTCATTATCGGGCATGGCGCCGATGCGGCGATGATTTTCGACGCGTCGCTGAGCCTGCACGACCTCGAGTCGCGGCACGACATTCGGTTGCCGGAGGATCCCGCCTATGCCACGGCGGGAGGTTTCGTCCTCGCGCAACTTGGATTTATTCCCCGAGGCGGAGAGAGTTTTGACTACGAGGGATACCGTTTCACTGTCGCGGAAATGGACCGCCGGCGCGTCGCGCGGATCAAGATTCAGCGGCTGAAACTGCCAGGGGAACCGCAGGTTCCTGCGTCACCAGAAGACGCGAAACCTATCGCCGGGAAGGGTCGGAAAACAGAATGATTCGACACGTCCTGCTTCGATTCCTCTATTCACTGCCCGCGCTGTGGCTCATCCTTACGATGGTTTTTCTGCTGATTCACATTGTGCCGGGTGATCCCGTGCTGCAGATGCTCGGTCAGGACGCGCGCGCCGAAGACCTGACGCAGTTGCGCCAATCCCTTGGACTGGACCAGCCGCTCGGTGTGCAATACGTTCGATACCTGGAGGGCCTGGCGCGCGGCGACTGGGGCAGGTCGCTGCGCTTTGCGGCCCCGGTGCGGGGAATCGTGCTGGACCGCTTCCCCGCGACTCTCGAACTGTCTCTGGCGGCATTGATCGTCTGCATCGCGATTGCCGTGCCGGCGGGGGTGTTTTCCGCCAAGCGCCGAGGCAGTGGGGCGGACCGCGCCACTTCGTTTTTTACTCTGCTTGGCCTTTCCGTCCCCAACTTCGCTCTCGGACCCGTGCTGATTCTTATTTTTTCCGTGGAGATCGGATGGCTGCCCGTTTCGGGGCGAGGAGGCGCGAGCCATTTGATCCTGCCGGCCGTCACATTGGGTGCGGCACTTGCGGCGATTCTCACGCGCATGGTGCGCGGATCGATGATTGAGGAGCTTTCGAGCGACTACGTGCGCACGGCCCGCGCGAAGGGCATTGCGGAGACGTCCGTGCTGTTCCGGCACGCCTTTCCCAATGCGCTGATTCCCGTTATCACGATTGTCGGATTGCAGTTCGGGTCGCTACTGGCAGGCACGATCGTCACGGAATCCATTTTTTCCTGGCCTGGGATTGGGCGGCTCGCCGTGCAGGCAATTTCCGCGCGGGATTACCCGCTGCTGCAGGGCTGCATTCTGGTGATCGCTTTGTCTTATGTCGTCGTGAACCTGCTCACGGACGTTGTTTACGCGATGATTGATCCGCGGGTGCGCCTGCAATGATGCCGGGAGCCGAATGCGCGCGAGGGCTCGAGGAAAATTCATGAAACAGGCATCAGCGATTCGTCAATTTCTGCGCACGAGCGGGCTGGGCCGGTGGGGGCTTGCCGTGACGCTGTTACTGGTCCTGATGGCTGTGTTGGCACCGTGGCTCTCGCCTCGGGATCCCGCGGCGCAGAGCCTGCCGGAGCGCTTGCTCCCACCGAGCGCGCATCACTGGATGGGGACCGATGAGTTGGGCCGCGATGTGCTGTCGCGCACGCTGTACGGCGCACGAGTGTCTTTGCTGGTCGGGATTTCGGTGGTGCTTGGCGCGGGGATAGTGGGCCTCGCGCTCGGTTTGCTTGCGGGCTATTTTGGCGGCGCGTTCGACCGCTTCGTAAACATCGTGCTGATCAATTCGTTTCTTTCGTTCCCGGGAATTCTTCTCGCCATCGCATTTGCCGCATTCCTCGGGCCGGGATTGGACAAGGTCATTTTCGCACTGACGATCACAGGCTGGGCGGGCTACGCGCGGCTGGCGCGCGCGCAAGCGTTAAAGGTCCGCGAAATGGAGTTCATCCTTGCGGCGCGATCGCTGGGCGCGTCACACGCGCGCATCCTGCTGCGTCACCTGCTGCCAAACACGCTGCAGCCCGTGCTGATTCAGGCGACGATAGGAATGGCAGGGGCGATTCTGGCGGAGTCCACATTGAGTTTTCTGGGACTCGGCGTCATCGCGCCGACGCCGAGTTGGGGCGCCATGCTCAACGACGCGCGGAATCATCTCTTCGATGCGCCGCACATGGTGCTGTTTCCGGCGCTCGCGATTATGGCGGCGGTCCTTGCGTTTAACCTGCTCGGGGACGCCCTGCGCGACTGGCTCGACCCGCGCACACGCGCATTCCTGATGACGATGGACCTGCCGCGGTAAAGTCTTCTTTGGCGCAAGAGGGAGAAAGAATTAGGATAGGTCTAGCGTAACTTCCGCGCCGCGATTTGCGCCGAGAGCGCGCGCGGCGCTTCCACGATTTACGGCAATTTCTAGAAAACCGACCGAACCGATGACGGCAATGGGTTCTCCGGGCGTTCCCGAAGCAAAGGTTTGAGCCAGCTTCCGGACTTCCTTGCCGCCCACGGAGAGCTTGATGGCGCCCGACTCGATTGCCGCCGGGGGGACATCCTCAGCGGTGAGATTCGTCATCAGGTTGCCAAAAGCATCCGCGCGCAACACAATTCCGTTGACCAAATTGCCCGCGGTTTTTGCTTTCGGCATGGTGAATCGCACGTGATCGGTAATTTCTTCGCCGAACGGTTCAGTCTGCCAGGTTTTCGAAAGCGATGCGGCAACGGGGGCGAAGATGTCTCTGCCATGAAACGTCGGGCTGATCGGACTCAGAAAATAGTGTTCCGCGGTGATATGCCGGACGGCGCAGGCCTCGCGCTCGAAAATTATGGAGAGAATGCCGTTATCCGGCGCGATGAAATATTGTTTTTCGCCGCTTACCAGCAGCGGGCGGCGCTGTGTTCCGACCCCCGGGTCCACAATCACGACATGAATGGTGCGCGGTGGGAAATACCGGTACGAGTTCGCGATCGAGAGCGCCCCGTCGAGGACGTCGAACGGCGTGACGTGATGATTGATGTCCACGATACGCGCGGCGGGGTTAATGTTCAGGATAACGCCCTTCATTGCGCCAACGAGGTGGTCGCTCGTTCCAAAATCGGTGGTGAGAGTGATGATGGGATCGGGCAAAGAGAGTCTCCGCTTAAGCGATCGTGCGCGAGGTGAACGAACAATTCCGGCGCGCTTTCTTCCTTTTGCAAACTAACGGAGGCGCACTGCCGTGTCAAGCCGCCGTGCCCGAGTTGCTACGGCGCGTGGAAACTGTCCGCACTCGAAATCAGAATACGGAATCCATTGGCTCACAGGGTACCGCTGTCTTGACCGCGCTGGATGCGGGCGATATTCTGAAACACAGCGGCAAGGGTTTCTTTCCATAGCGCGTGGAAGACGACGGATGAGACGGATTTATTTCGACCACAATGCGACGACGCCGGTGGCCCCGGAAGTTCTGGCCGCCATGCTGCCGTATTTCAGCGAGGAATACGGCAACGCCAGCTCGATCCACACATTCGGGCAGAATGCGCGCGGAGCGGTGGAAGAGGCTCGCGAGTCGGTGTCCGCGCTGCTGGGTGCGCGCCCGGCCGAAATCATGTTCTCCAGCGGCGGCACCGAGTCAAACAATCACGCTATTTTCGGCGTTGTGGGCGCAGCCTCCGGCGAACACAAACATGTCATCACTTCCGCGATTGAACACAGCGCGGTTCTAGATCCGTGCAAGGCTCTGGAAAAACACGGTGTCGCCGTGACGGTTCTGCCGGTCGATCGCGACGGCATCGTGAATGCCGAGGATGTCCGGCGGGCGATTCGTCCCGAAACCGTCCTGATCACGATCATGCTCGCGAATAACGAGCTGGGCACGGTTGAGCCTGTCGAGGAGATCGGCAAGATCGCGGCCGAAAATGGAGTTACGCTGCACACCGACGCCGTGCAAGCTGCCGGCAAGATTTCGATTGACGTGGAGAAACTCGGCGTTCACTTGCTTTCCATTTCCGCGCACAAGCTGTACGGCCCGAAGGGTGTGGGCGCTTTGTACATTCGGAAGGGAACGCGGCTCGAACCGTTGCTGTATGGCGGGCACTCCGAGCGTGACCGGCGCCCCGGCACCGAAGACGTCACCGGCATCGCGGGTTTGGGAAAGGCGGCGGAACTCGCGTTGATGCACATGCGGGAAGAGAGCCAGCGTCTTGCCGCGCTGCGCGATCGTTTGGAGAAGGGGCTGCTCGAACGCATTCCGTACTCCAGGGTGAACGGTTCACGCGCGCAACGCACGCCTAATACCACGAATCTAACGCTTCCTTTCGTCGAGGGAGAGTCGATGGTGATTGCGCTCGATCTGAAGGGCATCGCCTGTTCCACAGGAGCGGCGTGCTCGTCCGGTGCGGTTGAGCCGTCGCACGTGCTGACGGCGATTGGTCTGGCGCCGGAAGACGCGCGCGCGACGTTGCGCCTCAGCCTGGGGCATCAGACAACCAGCGAGGAAATCGATTTTGCTCTCGACACGATCCCCGCGGTGATCGACCGGCTGCGCCAAATTTCTCCAACGTATAAGAAACCTGCAATCGCTTGATCCAACGCTATACTAGTAGGGGCGCGGCATGCCGTGCCCCTACATGGAGAGATGCTCGTTGTGATGGAAGAAAATCAAAATCGGCAGGCGTTAACCGCGGTCGCCATGAGCGGCGGCGTGGACAGCTCGGCTGTCGCGGCAATGCTTGTGCAGCGCGGCTTTCCGGTTGTCGGCCTGACGATGCAGCTCTGGAACCAGCGCCGCCTGCCGGAACTCGACCGGGATGGCGCGCGCGGACAGCGGTGCTGCTCGCTCGATGATGTGTACGATGCGAAGCGCGTGGCTCAGCACCTGGGAATGCCGCACTACGTGGTGAACTACGAGCAGCGATTTGAAGAGACCGTTGTGCAGCCGTTTGTCGAAGAATATCTTGCGGGACGCACGCCGATTCCATGCACTCACTGTAACAACCACGTGAAGTTCGATCCTTTGTTGGTAACTTCGCGGCAGATTGGCGCCAGTCGCCTGGCGACCGGCCACTACGCGCGCATCCGCCGCAATGAAACCACGGGGCGCTACGAACTGCTGCGCGCCGTGGATGCGGCCAAGGATCAGACCTATTTTCTGTTCGGCCTGACGCAGGAGCAGATGTCGCGGACGGATTTTCCTCTGGGCGAGCTCGACAAGAGCGCGGTGCGCGAAATCGCGCGCCAGGCGGCCCTGCCCGTGGCGGAGAAGCCGGAAAGCCAGGAAATTTGCTTCGTGCCGTCGGGAAATTACGTGCAATTTATCGAAGCGTATTTGGGCGAACGTGGCGAAGCGATACCGGAGGAAGAAGGCGATCTGGTGACGGCCAGCGGGGAAGTCATCGGGCGGCATCGCGGAGTACACCATTACACCATCGGTCAGCGCAAGGGGTTGGGCATCGCCGCCGGAAGGCCGCTCTATGTGGTCGAACTGGACCGCGCGGCGAACCGCGTGGTTGTCGGCGATGACGCGGAGTTGCGTTCGGAATCGTGCGAGGTTCGCGAGGTCAATTGGATTTCGTTCGCCGTACTCGAAAGGCCCGTGCGGGCAACAGTGAAGATTCGGCACCGCCACGAGCCGGCGGCTGCCACCATCGAGCCGGTCGATGCCACCTCCGCTCGAGTGAAGTTCGATGTCCCGCAGCGCGCGATTACTCCGGGACAGGCCGCGGTTGTTTATTCGGGGGACGTTGTTCTTGGCGGCGGATGGATTCGGTAACGCTGCAGCGCCAGTTCGCCAGCAGGAGATCCGCAGTTTTCTCCCGAGACCCACGAAAACGAAAAGGGCAAACCTCTACACAATCCTCATAGCTGTCTACCTGCCAGTTGGATGTGGATGCCTATTGCAGGCTAAATGAACATTCCCTCGTCTTGTTGATCGCTGGGTGGTTCCGCGGGATTGCGCCCGTGCCGGGCGGCGCGGAAGAATTCAAGGCCGGTCTGAATCCCACGAATGATTGCGGAAGCCTTTACGACGGGGCCCCAGACGGTGTCCCGCAGGCGCGAGCCTGCTTCTTCGACGGCTTCCATGGCGCCGGTCAGAATCTGATCGACATGGATAAGCTGCAAACGCAGCCGTTCGATCGTTTCCGTCAGGATTCGGTCCACCTTCTGCGCCTGGCCGCGCGCCAGACGAGTGAGTTCGGCGGCATCCGAAACGATGCTTGAAATGCGCGGAGAGACATCCTCCACAAGAATTTGGATACTGGAAAGAATCGGGGTCAAGCGCGCGTTGAGATCCGCGATAGTTTCTTCAACGCGTGCGGCAGTGCGGCGAAGTTGCAGAAATAGCGCGACCAAAATGACCGCCTGCAGAACAATCGCAAGCGCGGTCACCGCCACGAAAAAAGGTATCCAGCTTTCCATGCATTTGCCTCGACGCGATTACTGCGCTTTGGCTTTCTCCCGCTGATAGGCTTCGCGGCCCGCATCCACTGCCGCGGTTAGAGATTCCTTCTGGCGCGACGCGGCCTGTTTGCTGCGTTCGACCAGATCATCGGCGCGCTCGCGCAGTTCGCGTGCTTTGCGCTGCGCATACTCGCGGCCCTCATCGGCCTTCTGTGCCAGGAATTCACGAGTCTCCTCACCTGACTTCGGCGCGAACAGGATTCCTACCAATGCGCCAATTCCAAGACCCACCAGGAAAAAACTGATTTTTGATCCAACGTTCTCCGGCATGGCGTGTCCCCCTTCTGGTTCCGAAAGTAGCACAGGGTCGTGGCAGAAGCAAGAATTCCCCGGAATTAACGTTCCCGAGAGACAGAGGAAGGCGTATTTGCCAGGTGGGCGGAAATGCGCTCGGCAAGGACCAGGGGCACGACGCGGGCAATCTGCGCGATACTAGCGGACCGAAGTTGTGTAATGCTGCCGAAGCGGCGCAAAAGCTTCTGTGCCGTGCGCGGACCCACGCCCGCGATATCTTCCAGGCCGGTCTGCACCGCGCGTTTTGCCCGGCGCTGGCGGTGGAATCCTACGGCGAAGCGATGCGTTTCGTCGCGAATCTGCTGAATCAAATGAAGGATCGGCGAATGGTGTTCCAGGCGGACCGGCCGATCCTCCTGTCCGAGGACGTAGATGATTTCCTCCTGCTTGGCAATGCTGGCGACAGACTGGTTGATGACCTCGAGTTTTTCCAGCGCAGCTGCGGCCGCGTGGAGCTGGCCGAGACCCCCGTCGATCAGGATAAGGCTGGGAAAAGGCTTTTTCTCTTCCAGGAGCCGCCGGTAACGCCGCTCGATCGTTTCCCGCATGCTCGCGAAATCGTCATTTCCCCATTCGCCGCGAATGATGAACTTGCGATAGCCGGATTTCACCATCCGCCCGTCTTCCCACACGACCATCGAAGCAACCGTGTCAGTGCCTTGTAAATGTGAGATATCGAAGCTCTCGATGCGGCGCGGCGGCTCGGGCAGTCCGAGCGCCTGCTCGAGCGCCTCAACGATCGCCTTTGAGCTTGGCTTCAAGACACGGAAGCGCTGCTCGAAGGAGTGGCGCGCATTCTTTTCAACCAGCTCAAGGAAGGCGTGCTTGGCGCCTCGCTGCGGCATCAGAATCTCGACGCGGCTGCGCGGCGGCTCGAGTGTTGCCGCGCGCTCGCTGAGTATGTCCTCGAGGATGGCGCGGTCCTCGAAGTCCATTGGCACGTGGATGGCGCGCGGCAGGTACGCGGCGTCGAGATAGAGCTGTTTCAGAAGCGAAGATAGAAATTCGGCGGGTTCGAATTGTTCGAGATCTTCCCAATAGAAATCGCGCCGGTCCACAACGCGCCCGCCGCGAAGATGGAAAAGATTGACGGCCACCAGGGGAGGTTCGGCATGCCAGGCGAGGACGTCCGTGTCGTCGCCCGCTGCTGCCGCGATTTTTTGCCGCTCCTCGATCTCGGCGAGTGTGTGAAGAAGGTCCCGGTAGGAGGCGGCTTGTTCGAAGCGCTCGGAATCGGAAGCTTCCTGCATGCGGGATTCCAGGCTCTTCATCAGGTCGTGGCGGCGGCCCTCGAGAAACATCCTCGTGTCGCGAGCGGCCTCCGCGTAGCGCTCTCCGGAGATGAGTCCCGGGACGCACGGACCGTGACACCGGCGAATGTAATACTGCAGGCAGGGCCTGGGATGCGCGCGTGTCAAGTCAACGGTGCACGAGGGAACGCGGAATGTCTTGTGAATGAAATGGACGATTCGGTGCGCGAGGCTGTGCGGAAAATACGGCCCGAAGTAGATCGAGCCGTCCTTCACCAAACGGCGCGTGACATACCCGCGCGGGAATGTTTCAAATGCCGTATATCGGATGTACGGGTAGGTCTTATCGTCGCGCAGCATCACGTTGAATTTCGGTTTGTGCTGCTTGATGAGGATGTTTTCGAGTGCGAGGGCCTCGCGCTCGTTATCCACGACGATGTAGTCGAAGTCGGCGATTTCGCGGACGAGGGAACCCGTCTTCGCGTCCGACCACCTGGATTCGAGGAAGTACGATCTTACGCGGTTCCGCAGCGAGCGGGATTCGCCGACGTAGAGAATCTTCCCCAGGGCGTCCTTGAATAGATAGACTCCGGCGTCGGTGGGGAGATTTGCGGCTTTTTGTGCGAGGTCCATCGAAGATGTACAATTAGAAGCACTGCGGCCCGCGCTTGGGCAACTTTCATGATAGCAAAGTGAATCCTATCTGCGCAGAACATGAGATTTCTAACAATCATTTTGTCCGCTGCACTGTTGCTGATGAATGCCCCATCCGTGAGGGCGCAACAAATTTCTCCGTCCACGCCGCCACCCCCGCCGCCTGCCGAGGCGCCGCCCGCGTCACCCTCGATGCCCGCGCCCGTATTCGATCCGCTTCATGCGGAGAAGAGCATCGAGATCGGAACGTTCTATATGAAAAAAGGCAACTATGACGCGGCCATCGATCGCTTCATGGACGCAACGCATTTTCAGCCCGCGCTGGCGAAGCCCTGGAAACTGATGGGAGAAACCTACGAGAAGATGCATGACAACTCTCGTGCGATCCAGGCTTATAAGAAATATCTCGAAGTCTTTCCCGGGGTCGAGGACGCAGCCAAGGTGAAAAATCGCATCGCCGTGCTCGAAAAACAAACCGGGCAGCAAGCCTCCAAGCGCCCGACGCATTAAATCTCGCAGGTACAAGGATCTTTCGTGGCGCCGGCGCCACAACTCCTGTGAGAGATACGAGTCAGCGGACGTGCTCGAGGAAGTGTCGTGCCTGCGCGTAGTGCTTGAATCGCTTTTCTTCGGCTCGGAATTCGGCGGAATGCGCCTGCAGGCCGCAAGCAGCCGCGCGCAGGGGATGCTTCACGTGGAGCATTTCGTGATAGAGGATAAACTCGACGGCGTAGGAAGGCACGTCCGCGCGATCCAGCCGGTTGTTCATGACGATTTGATCGAGAGAAGGGTCGAAGCAGCCAAACTGCGAGCGCCAGGGGCGGGCGCTCCAGCCGAGGCGCGGACGGCTGAGACGTCCGCTGAAATATTCGAGATTGAGCGCCGCAAACATGGGCGCAAGATCATGGGCCAAGCCGCGCGGAAGATGCGCGATGCTGCGCGCGCGTTTGCGGCGGATGCGCGCAATGTGACGCCGAGTCGAATGCGCGAGCGCGAACTCGCGGTAGAGGCCGCGCAGTTCAGCGGGCACACGGCGGCGATACATCTGCGCCAGAAGAATGGCCGCGGCTGCTTCAATCACCGGCACTGGCGCATCGCGTAAAATATCGGACAGCCGCACGTGCGCCGTCTCTTCCCGCAGGCGTAGCGTATGTGCGAGATTGGCGTAAGGGTACAGTTCCACCACGAAGCGAGGTGGCCGGCCCTGGCAGCCCAGGCGTGTAAAAATGCGATGAAAAATGCGGTCGCCGCCGGGAAGCGTTTCGCCCGCCGAACATTTTCGCGTTGCGCGCCCAGATCCCATCACGATGGCTTGCGCCGCACGGGAGGCGGCGCCATTTCTTTTGTGGCTTTTTCGACGTCCTTGGCGGCGTCTTGCGTAGCCTCGATGGCGTCCTCGAGATTGTCCTTGTAGATTTCTCGCTCGGGACCTTTGACCGCGAGTTCCTGCAAGTAGGGCAGAGATTCCTTAATCCGCGTCTGCAATGCTTTCACGCCTTCCCGGATGTCCTCCTGTTTCTGGATGCCAATGTCCACCAAGTCGGCCGCATCGTCAATGCAGCCGGTATAGCTATTTATCAAGCTGTTCAAGCGCTCAGCCCGCTTCTGGTCAGCCGGATCCATGTGCGCGAACTCGTATTGGAGTTTCTTGATGCGGTCGCCCGCAAATTTTGCGTACAGCACGATGCGTGGGCCGGTCATCCCGGCGTCACGAATCTTGTCGGCCTCATCTTCGCTCAGGTATTCTTTTTTCTGGGCAGCCGCCGGGCGCGCCGGAGACACATGGGACAGTAGGCCAACGAGCAAAAGGATCGTTCCTCTTGTGGCCATCGCTCGCATCGGACTCCTCACGGATTCGCCTTCTTCGGATTCTGATCCGGCCGGCGGGGAAACAGCGCGTCAATGAGATCATTTTGCGCCTTCAGCAAATCTGCGCGGACCTCGCGGAAAAATGGGCGCTTGTCCACCGGCAGGGAGAGAATCAAATCGTCGATGCGCCGGATGTTCACGCGGAGGCTGATCTGAAGTTCCTTGAACCCTCCCGGCTTTCGCTCCGCGTCGGCGCCTGTGGCCTTGAGCGCCTCGGTCATGTGCTGAATTTCGTCGCGGTACAGCTCGAGTGTTTCGAGCGAGGCGACATCTTCTCCCGCTTTCAACTGCTTGCCTGCCTGGTTGACCTGATCGTCGCCGAGCCTCACTAACGCGCGGGCCTTGCGCACCGGGTCCGTTTCCTGCTCGTAGCGCGCTCGATCGATAGCCAGGCGATCCTGCGCGGGGAGAGGCGCGAACAGTGCCAGGCCCGCAATCACCGCAAGGCACATTCTCAGCATGGCGGAAGGAGACGTCATCTTAGTGTTTCTGCTTCTTCGGCGCCTGTCCCAACTCGCTCTGCAGGGTAAGCGCGCGGCGGCGAGCCTGAAAATCCTGCGTTTCATTCTGACCGTTGTCCGTATCAAGGAACTTCTGATAGGCCTCGATGGCTTCCGGCTTCCGCGAGAGCTTATCGTAACAGATGGCGCGAATAAACCAGGAGGTCGGCTTCGGCGTTTCCAACTGGGCAAGGCGATCCAACCCTCCGAGGGTTGCGGCGTAATCTTCATTCAGGAAAAAGGCGCTCACTAAATCGCGCAAGGCGTCGACAGCCTGCGGATTATTCGCAACGACTTTGCCCAGGTGGTTGATCGCCGCGGGATAGTCGTGCAGCTCGATTTCAGCGTGGCCCAGCCACGTGGGCAGTTCCTGGTCTTGCGGCGATTGCCGTATCGCTTGCGCAAGAGTATCGCCGGCTTCCTTCCATTTGTCCTGATGCAAATAGATATTGCCGCGCATCTTGAGGCCTTCGGCTGTGGGCGCGGAGCCGGCTTCGGCGCGATCCAGTTCCGCAAGCGCGTCATCGAAGCGATCGATTTCCATCAGCGCGGAAACGCGATCGAGGCGCTCGGCCCGATCGTCCGGTTTGAGTTTCAAGTACTCGCCCAGGGCGTCGGTTCCGGTTTGGTATTTCTTTTGCGTCAGCAAGGCGTTGGCGAGGCCCAGGCGCGCGGGAGCGGCATCGCCCCGTGCCGCAACAGCTTCGCGGAAATGCTCTTCGGCCCCGGGCGCGTCGCCCGCGCGAAGCAGCGCGCGGCCCAGCGCGAAGTGGTACTCGTAATTTTTGGGAGCAATCGCCAGCGCGGCGCCATATTGCTCGATGGCCTGCGTTAAGTTCCCCGCATGTTCGAGCGCGAAGCCGGCGAGAAATCGCGGGCGGCTCTCGGCGGGCTGCAGGTCGGCCGCGCGACGGAATGAATCGGCAGCTCCTCCGGGGTCGGACTCCATCAGCGCCAGTCCGAGGTTCAGATGCGCGGGCGCCATTTTCGGATCGAGCGCAATGGCGCGCGAGAACTCAGCCTTTGCTTCTTCCAGGCGCTTTAGACCGGCGTAGGCATATCCAAGCTGAAAATGCGCATAAGGATCATCGGGGCGTTGCGCGATGTATTTTTGAAGCGGCTCCAGTGCAGTGGCAAAGTCATCCTTGTCGATGGCGTCCTTCGCCTGTAGGAGAAGCGGCGCGAGAGGGTCCTGTTTCGGCAGGGAAGAGGATTGTGCCGGCGGCTTCGCAGGAGATTTGCGCTGCGGCTGCGCCGGCAAACATACGACTGTCACACCGAACGCGGCGAACAGGAGCGCTGCTCGGAAACAACTCGCCGCGGGATGTGGCGCGCGACCCATCGCTAGAACTTGTGCCGCGCGCCCTGCTTCGAGGCGCCGTGGCTTTGATTGGAGTGATTGTTGTTGAGCACGCGCGCGAGGAATTTCCCCGTGTGCGAGTGCGCGTTACGCGCGACTTGTTCCGGTGTTCCCGTAGCGACGACGCGGCCGCCTTCCTCCCCGCCTTCCGGGCCGAGGTCGATGACCCAGTCGGAGGATTTGATGATGTCGAGGTTGTGCTCGATGACGAGAATGGATGCCCCGCCGTCGATCAGCTTGCGGAACGCGGTGAGAAGTTTCTGGATGTCGTCGAAATGAAGGCCGGTCGTGGGTTCGTCGAAAATGTACAAGACGCCCTCGTTTAGCTGCGTGGTGAGATGCGCGGCAAGCTTCAGGCGTTGCGCCTCGCCGCCGGAAAGCGTCGTCGCCGACTGTCCCAGGCGCAGGTAGCCAAGGCCCACCTCGTCGAGAATTCTCAGTTTCGAGGTGATTTTCGGGACGCCCGCGAAAAATGCGAGGGCCTCGCGAACCGTGATCTGCAGCACTTCGTGAACGTTCTTTTCGCGGTAGCGCACTTCGAGCACGCTGCTCTTGAAGCGCGTTCCGCGGCATTCTTCGCAGGTCAGCTCCACGTCGGCCAGGAACTGCATTTCGACCGTCAATATGCCTTCGCCCTGGCAGGCTTCGCAGCGGCCACCGGGAATGTTGAACGAAAAATGTCCGGCGGTGTAGCCGCGCTTTTTCGCCGCCGGCGTGGCAGCGAACAGATCGCGGATTCCGTCGAACGCCTTCAGATAGGTCGAGGGATTCGAGCGTGGCGTGCGGCCGATCGGCGATTGGTCGACCAGGACGACGCCCTGGAGCAGCGTTTCGCCTTCAATCCGGTCGCACAGTTCCTTGAATTTGCCGCCAGTGCGGCGCGCCTCGATCGCTTTGTAGAGCACGTCATGCACCAGTGTGGATTTCCCCGAACCCGAGACGCCTGTGACCGCCACGAGCATCCCCAATGGGATCACCAAATCGATATTTTTCAGGTTGTGTGCGCGCGCTCCAAAGAGGCGCAAAAACCTCCCGCTCGGTTTGCGCCGCAGCGATGGAACGGGAATGCGCAGCTCGCCATTGAGATATCGCGCGGTCAAAGATTCGCGGCTTTGCGCGAGTTCGTTGAGCGGCCCGGCAAAGAGCAGTTGTCCGCCATTTTCTCCCGCGCCGGGTCCCAGGTCGATCAAATAGTCGGCGGCGGCAATCGTGTCTGGATCGTGTTCGACCACGAGAATCGTATTGCCCAATTCGCGCAGGCTTTTCAGGATGCCGATCAGACGATGCGTGTCGCGCGGATGGAGCCCAATCGAAGGCTCGTCCAGAACATAGAGCGCGCCGACCAAACGCGAGCCGAGGGAAGTCGCGAGCTGGATGCGCTGGGCCTCGCCGCCCGAAAGCGTCGAAGCAAGACGGTCCAGAGACAGGTAATCCAGGCCGACTTCGTCGAGGAATCGGAGGCGCTGGCAAATTTCTTCGAGTATCTTGTCGGCGATGGCCGCTTGCTCCGGACTCAATTCGAGACTGTCTATAAATTGCCGGGCCTGCGTAACTGTCATCGCGCAGACTTCCGTAATGGACTTGCCCGAGAGGCGAACGGCGCGCGCCTCTATGCGCAGGCGCGTGCCATGGCACTCGGGGCAGATCGCATAGCCACGATAGCGGCTGAGGAAAACCCGCACATAGAGTCTGTATTTCTTTCGCTCAAGCCATGCGAAGAAGCCATTCACGCCGTTGTACCCGGATTTTGCTTCGCCTTCAATCACCAGGTCTTGCTGCGCAGCCGTAAGATCGCGGAAGGGAACATCGAGCGGAATATTGTTCGCGCGCGCAAATTTCTTCAATTCCATCAGGAGGAGCCGATAGCGTGGCGTTGTCCACGGTTGGATCGCGCCTTCGTTGAGCGATTTTCCGCGGTCGGGGATCACCAGATTGATATCGAAGTCCACGGTATTTCCGAAACCCTGGCAGCGAGGACAGGCCCCGTAAGGACTGTTGAACGAAAACAGCCGGGGCTCGGGCTCCTGGTACACGGCACCGCACGTCTTGCACTCGAACCTCTCGTTGAAGACTAGACGCTCTGCCGGGGCGCCGGCGGCATCGGCAACGAATTCGAGCACCGCTTCTCCGCGTCCCTCGCGATAGCAGATTTCCACAGAATCAATCAGCCGCGAGCGCATGTCGGGAGCGATGGCGAGACGGTCCACGACCACGTAAACCGGCGCCGAAAAATCAATGTCGAGCAGCGTTTCCGGAGAAGAGAATTCGTGCATGCGGCCTGCCTGATAAAGCCGCTGGAATCCGCGCCTCTGCAACCCCGCAAGCGTCAGCCGGATAGCTTCGGGCGAAACCTTGGCAGGCTTCTTTGCCGTGGAGCGGCGCGGCGTTGCCACGGGCGGCGCAGCGAGTTCAAGCGCGTAGAGGACATAGAACCGCCGCCCTTGCGCGAGCCCAAGAACTCGCGCGGCGATTTCGTCCATCGTGTCTTTGCGGACTTGGCTGCCGCAATTCGCGCAGAACGTCCGCCCGGCGCGCGCGTAGAGCAAGCGGAGATAATCGTAGATTTCGGTTGCGGTAGCGACGGTCGAGCGAGGATTGCGCGTGGAGTTTTTTTGCTTAATCGCAATCGCCGGGGCGATGCCCGTGATCTCATCCACGTCCGGCTTCTCGATCCGCTCGAGAAACTGCCGCGCATAAGCGGAAAGCGACTCGATGTAGCGCCTCTGGCCCTCCGCGTAAATCGTGTCAAACGCGAGGCTCGACTTGCCCGATCCGGAAACCCCTGTGACCACGGTGATGGCGTTGTGCGGAATGTCAAAGCTGATGTTCTTCAGGTTGTGGACGCGCGCTCCGCGCACAGCGAGGATTTCCTGCTCGGCCACACCCACTACCGGGGTGGCGGCGGCTTGCTCTGCGGTGTTGTATTCCCTTGCGGCCACGCGACTGTACTCCTCAGCCTCTTCGGCGACACTCGTTTAAACTTCCAATTATACGTGGTTGCGTGAAGGCGGGCAATCAGACCATTTGGCGAGCCTGCTCAGGCGCGCTAGTTGCCGTAAGTACGCCAGGTTGTATACTTTTCAACGAGGCAGCCAATGGCAGCGTTCGAACGGATCATCTGGATTGTTTTGGACAGCGTGGGATCGGCGAACTGCCCGATGCCGCGGAATATGGGGACGTAGGCCGCAACACGCTCGGCCACGTTGCCAAGTCGCGGGCGCTTGCTCTGCCCAATCTGGTGCGGCTGGGTTTGGCCAATATCGCCCCGCTCGATCACCTGACGCCCCCTGCCAGCCCGGAAGGCTGCTATGGCAAGGGCGCGACACATTCGCCGGGGAAGGACACGACCACTGGACATTGGGAAATGGCGGGCATCTGGCTGCCGCAGGCGTTTCCTGTTTACAAACAGGGTTTCCCGCGCGACCTAATCGAGCAATTCGAACGCGCGATTGGCCGCAAGACGATCGGCAACAAACCCGCCTCCGGCACCGAGATCATCAAGGAACTGGGCGAGGAGCATGTGCGCACGGGATTTCCGATCGTTTACACCTCCGGTGACAGCGTGTTTCAGATTGCGGCGCACGAAGAGGTGATCCCGATCGCGGAGCTTTACCGCATGTGCGAAATCGCGCGCAAAATGCTTGACGGGCCGCACAAAGTCGGCAGAGTCATCGCGCGGCCCTTCACGGGCGCGCCGGGAAATTTCCAGCGCACCGAGCGCCGCCACGATTACGCGGTCGAGCCGCCGCATCCGATGCTGATGGACGTGCTGGCCGAGCGCAAGGCGCCGGTCTTCGGCGTTGGCAAGATTCACGACATTTACAACGGCCGGGGCGTCGAGCGCTACGTCACTGCCAGGAACAACGCCGACGGCATGCGGAAGATTCACGCCACGCTCACGGAGCAGAAGACCGGCCTCGTTTTCGCGAACCTGGTGGATTTCGACATGCTCTACGGACACCGCAAGGACGTGGAGGGATTCGCGAAATCGCTCGAAGAATTCGATGCGCTTCTTGGGCCTTTGCTGCAAGCCATGGCGGCGCGCGACCTGCTGATGATCACCGCCGATCACGGCTGTGATCCCGATCCCGCGTGGCCCACGACGGATCACTCGCGCGAGTACGTGCCCATCGTGACGTACAGTCACGGAGGGAAGCGCGGCGTCAACCTCGGCGTCCGGGACACGCTGGCCGACATGGGCCAGACCATCGCTGAAAACTTCGGCGGCGCAATTCCTCACGGCAAGAGTTTTCTGTCTTTGATTTCGCCGTAATAAACAGATTGTAAAACTGCTCTTGAAAGCGGGAAGTAGCGCCGGGCTCTGGCCGGCATTCTCTTCAGCGGTGTGCCGGAGATAGGAACTTCCGGCGGGATGCCGGCACTACGAGAAGAGGATCGCCCTAAACTAATTTCCCGAGGATGGCGCGCGGGCCGCGTAATACCCCGCGCGCGTGCGCACGCTGAGTTTTCCGGAGCCGCGCGGGGCCAGCACTTCGACCTGGACACTGCGGAAGGAGCCGTCGCGGGCCGTGTTCGTCGGATAGTACGCCAGCGTGTACTGGTTGCGAATGTCGTGGGCAATCTGCGTGCAGATGGCTTCCGTGTCGTCGGCATTTTCAGGGAAAAAGGCCAGGCCGCCGGTGGCGTTGGCAAGCTGGGACAAGGCGCCACGGGCTTTCTTCATCGCGCGATGGTTGTGCTTAATATCATCGTCGCTGAATACGCCCACCGCGTAGATCACGGCGTCGTTCCGCTGGGCCTGCTCGACGGTATTCTCCAGGCTATGACGGCTGGCATTGTCCTCGCCGTCGGTCACGACCAGAATCACCTTCTTGTCGCGCGTGCCCTTCTTCAGATGATCGAGCGAGCCGATCACGGCGTCGTAGAGCGCCGTGCTGCCCCGCGCATCAATGCGCTCGAGCGCCGTCTTCATTTCGTTTAGATCGTTTGTGAAATCGTGCTCGGTATCGAGGTAGTAGTCGTCGTTGAAGTTGACGACGAAGCCTTCGTCCTGCGGATTCGAGGTTTTGACGAACGTGAGCGCGGCCGCGTTCACCTGGGGACGCTTGTCACGCATGCTGCCGCTGTTGTCGATCACCAGGCCGAAGCTGACCGGCACGTCTTCTTGCTTAAAGACGGAAAGCTTCTGCTCGATCTTGTCTTCCAGAACCCGGAAGTTCTCCTGCTTCAACCCCGGAACAAACACGCTCCTGTCATTCAGCACGGAAGCATGAAGCACCACCAGGCTGACCTGTGACTGAATCTTATACTGCCCCTGCCGGCTTTCCTGCGGGACATTCGGAGCGGACGGCTGGGTCGAGGGCGAAACCGGGGGCTGCGATTGCTGCGCCAGCGCGCCGGTCGCAAGACACACCGCTACCCCCGCAAAGGAAAATGTCAGGAGAAAAGCGGTCAGACGGCCGCGGCTACTGGTTAGGCGCGTAGTAGCCGGTTTTTGCAAATACAGTAAGGGGAGGAAGCCCCTTGGGTGGCCGGAGCTTGACCTTGATCTTTCGCCAGAGGCCGTTGTGCTGCGCGTTGCTTGGTTTGTATCCCAGAACATATTGGTTGCGAAGCTCCATCCCGATTTTTGCCGCGATATCAGGCAGTTCGCCGACGTTGGCAACGGGAAAAACTCGTCCTCCCGTCATCTCGGTCATTTCCGAAAGCAGCGAAGGGCCGTTGAGTTCTTCGCTTGTTCGGGAACGAATCCCGATCGGGTCATAAATACCGATTGCATAAAGCTGGCAGTCGGCTTCTTTCAGGAAGTTCTTTACGTCGTTCTCATTGTACCGGCTATGATTATCGCCCCCGTCAGAGATGATGAGCAAGGCCCGTTTGGCGTTATGTGCACCCCTCATCTGGCTGAGTCCCAGATAGACGGCGTCGAGCAGCGCCGTGCGCCCGCGCGAGGCCGTAAACATCATTCGCGTTTGCAGCTCTTCGACGCTGCTGGTGAATCCGCTGGTCAGCTCGGCGCGATCGTTGAAGCTCACCAGGAAGAATTGATCCAGCGGATTCGCCGTGCGCATGAATTGCACGGCCGCCTGGCGCGCCTTGTCCACCTTGTCGGACATGCTGCCGCTCATGTCAAAAATCACGCCAATGGAAACGGGGACGTCTTCGCTCGACAGCGTTACGATTTCCTGCTCGGTCCCGTCTTCGTAAACGCGGAAATTGTCTTTTTCCAGGCCGGTCACCAGGCGGTTCAAAGGATCGGTTACCGTGACGTTGACAAGCGCCAGGCTGACATCGACTTTGATGCCTTCGTCCTGCTTTTTCTCAGTCGTTGCTGGTGGTTGGGAGGGTTGAACGGGGCCCTGAGACTGCGTGGACGCTTTGACCGCAATCAGAGCAAACGCAACAAAAACAATGATGCGGAGGCTACCCTGGCTGCGCACTACCTTCACCGCATTGCCTGCCTTCTCCGGCGCTGCCGGGCGGTCACGGCTGAATGGACTTCAATCCTTAAACACATTCTACCACTCGGAAAAGTCAACGCAACACGTATCGTCCTCTACCACAAATTCTCTATTTTTGAATGTGCATGTTGTGGTGCGATTCGAACGGGGAATGCCCTGCGTCCGGAGGGCAGCCTGATGTGGTAGCATTTCCAGGTTCCGCTGCGTGCATCGTTATTCCCGCGGATACTGGAAGAGGCTCATTGGCCATCGCCGTTATCCCCGCTCGCTATGCCTCGACCCGGTTGCCGGGCAAGCCGCTGGTTGCGCTTGCCGGCAAGCCGATGATTGAACGGGTGTGGGAGCGCGTGCGCCGCGCTGAAAAGATATCCCGTGTGATTGTCGCTACCGACGACGAGCGAATCATGCGGGCGGTCGCCGGGTTCGGAGGGGAAGCGGTCATGACGCGCGCCGAACACCGGTCCGGCACCGAGCGCGTCGCGGAAGTGGCTGCAACGGCGGTCCGCGAAGGCGATGAAATCTTCGTGAACGTGCAAGGGGACGAGCCGCTGATCGAGCCCGGCGCAATTGATGCGGTTGTCGAAGCGATCGAATCCGAAGAAGGGGTCACGCTTGCGACGCTTGCGGTCCCTATCGTCAGGCCCGCCGACATCATGGACCCGAACGTCGTCAAAGTCGTCCTCGACTTCGACGGCAACGCGCTATATTTTTCCCGCGCGCCGATTCCCTGGGTCCGGGACCGGGAAGCGCCGGTTCACGCGCGCCACCTCAAGCACCTCGGCCTGTACGCATTTCGCCGCGACGCGCTCCTCGATTTTCCGACGCTGCCGCTGGGAGACCTCGAACGCATCGAACAGCTCGAGCAGCTACGTTGGATGGAAAATGGCTACAAAATTCGCGTGGCCGAAACGGTACACGATTCCGTCAGCGTGGATGTCCCCGCAGACGTCGCCCGCGTCGAGCAACTCCTCCGCGAATCGCCTTCTGCGTGAACATTCGTTTTCTTGCTTGGCGTGGCTGAAAAAAACTAGAACTGCCGGAACAGCGCGCCAGCCGCGAGACTTCCCGTGTCGGTTCCCACCACAAACACCTGCGTGGAACTCACAACATAGACGGCGAAGGTGCGGGTCTGGACCAAGGGATTGAGCAGGTTGAGGGCGAGAGTGCCGCGTTCCGGCGACGAGGACGCAGCGTACGTTCCAGAAATCGTTTCACCAGGCGTGAGGGTTCCCGCCGTGTTGATGTCGATCGCTCCGGATGGCACCGAGCCCGCGCCATCGGCGTTCAGTTGGCCGGCAATCACTTGCGCGGACGATCCGGACAGGCCGCTTATGCCGATCGCATAGTTTCCTTGAATCGACGCCAGAGAAAACGCCGCGCTTTGCTGCTGTGTGAAAAGTCCATCGCTTGCGATGTTCGGATGATTCGAATCGGTCTCTTGGAAAACGGCATTCCCGGTTTGACCCAAGTAAAACACGTAAGTCCGGCCCCCGCTAAATGACGCCGTGCCGCGCCCAGTCGCGGCAACCGTGTAAGACCCGCTAAATACCACGTTTGTGTTCGGCGTGCCGCTCACGTTTTCATCCAGAGCGCCGCCGGCGAGGTTGCCACCACCATCCGCTGAAAAACTTCCGGCCGTAGCCATGCTCCCGCCCGCACCAGATCCTGCCAGGAGAAACGCATAGTTGCCGGTGAGAGATGTCAGATCAAATGTTGCGTTGGGGTTCTGTTGAGCTGACACACCCGCAACGCGCTGCGTGGCATCCATCCCCACAAATTTCGTTGAACCTCGCGAAACAATGTAAAAGTTGAACTGCAAACTTCCCACGGAAGTGACAATCGTTGCGGTTCCCCTGCCGTTCGTCGAGCTGGTGACCGCGTAGGAGCCGCCGGTGATGGAAGCTGGAGAAGGAGCCCCGTTATCGTTGATATCCAGCAGGCCGCCTAGAATCTTTGACTGGCCGTCGGTCGTAAACTCTCCGATTTGCGACAGCGGATTCGAACTATTGTCTACCCCTGTGAAATCAAATACATGAGTGCCATTCAGCGCGGAGGCGCTGAATGCTGACAGGTCCTGCAAATTCGCTTGTCCGGTGGCCGTCCCGGCTGTGTCAAAACCAATGATTTGCAATTGATTGTTGTTGACCAGAACGAAATTGAAGTTGGAAGGTGTGCGGCCGTCGTTGAATTGCATGGCGCCACGCCCATCCGCCGCAATCGTGTATGTGCCAACGAAAGAAATCGGAATCGCCGTAGGGCCGGAAGCATCGTTGATATCTTCGAGACCACCGGTGAGGTGGCCGGCGCCGTCGGCTACAAAACTCCCCGCCCGGAAGAAAGCGCCGGATGCGGTGCGTCCCGACATGGAAAACGCGAATGGTCCTTGGAGAGATGAAGTGGAATAGCCGGAAATGGTCACCGTGGCGCTTGCCGAGACCGTTGGGAAATCATGCGAAACTGCTGTGACGGTAACGATCGAACCGAGCGGCGGCGTAAGCGGAGTGGTATACACTCCAGCGAAATCAATCTTGCCAAACGTGTCGTTGCCGCCCAGGATGCCGTTCACCTCCCAGTCCGCATTCGTGGTGGCCGCGCCTGTAACAGTCGCAGTGAATGTTTTTGTGTTTGCGACGCCCGCAGTGAGGGTCCAGGAAGTAGGAGAAATGGTCACGGTCGGTGGCGGCAGGATCGTGACCGTCGCTGTAGCGGACACATTCGGATCTTCGTACGACACGGCCGTCACATTAACGGTTGCAGGGGAGGGAAGTACGGCGGGGGCAATGTAGTTACCGCTCGAGTCAATCGTTCCCACGGTGCTATTTCCGTGTGTAATTTTATTTACTTGCCAGGTAATAATCGTATTCGTGCCGCCGGAAACGGCTGCCTGGAATGCGCTGCTCGTCGTCACATTCAGGGAGATGGTGGCTGGTGCAATCGTGACGCTAATCCCTGTGACAGGGTCCGTGCACGAAGAAGTAGAGGAAGTTGTTGAGGTCGTAGAGGTCGTGGTCGTGCATACCACGGCCGTGCTCACCGCGGGAGTGCCGTGGCAGGACGCCAGGCCAAACACGCCGGCGAGCAGCCCAAGAAACAGAGAGCGTCTCACTGCGGGTCCCTCTTCAATTTTGCAGATGGTGAATTATTGTGACTCAGTCCCAACCCCACTCCAAAAGAACGCAGATTATATCTCATCCTGGCTTGGTGGCGCATTTTCTCAAAACTGTTTGTAGAGCGAGCCAATCGCGACGCCCGTGGTGTCCGTGTCCAGGGCCAAAATCTGTGTTGGGCTCACCAGGTACAGCACGAAGTTCCGTGTGGGATTGAGGAGCATTGTCGTACGCCCGTTCGCCGAAACCGCGGTGTACGTCCCGACATTCGGCGCGACGGTCTGCGTCGTGCCGAAATTGTTGATATCGAGCGAGCTGGCCGTCACGTTGCCCGTGCCGTTTGCCAGGAGTTGACCCACAACATCTTCTTCATTCCCCGCCGTCCCCGCGGCATTTGTACCCGTCAGGCTGAGGGCATAGCTGCCGTTTAGCGATGCGGTAGTGAACGGTCCCCCTTGTGGCTGGACCAGGGTCCCATGCGCCACAACGCCGGACGTGGTTTCCTGAATCACTGCGTTGCTCGTCGAAATCATGTAGAAAACGTATGTGTGAGCAGGAATGCTTAGTGTGCCCCGCCCGTTACCACTCGGATCAAATGTGTAGCTGCCACTGAGCGACGATACCGAAGTCACCGTCCCAGCGCTGTTCTCGTCGATCATAGCGGACCCAGCCACTACATTGCCGGCGCCATCGCCTGTGAAACTAACCAAATCCGTAATGCTGCCGCTCGGCCCGGAGCCTGCCGTTTCGAAGACAAAGGCGCCATTCAGTGCAGTCGGACCCCAAGAGACAATCGACTGCTGTGTGAATGCGTCGCCGGCCAAAAGAGGAAACGAATCGGTTTCAATGAATTTCGCGCGATTGGCTGAAATCATGTAAAAACTGAAATTAAACGTCCCGGTCGAAGTGACAATGGTCGCGGTACCCCGCCCATTCGCGGTGATCGAATAAGAAGAAGTGTTCAGAATACTTTGCGCTCCGCCGGCATTGACGTCCATCTCGCCAGATGTAATCGCACCCAGGCCGTTAGCCGCAAATTCTCCGACCACGGACTGCGGAGTCGTTGCGGAGGAGAGCCCGGCAAAATTAAATACGTAGGTTCCGATCAAAGCGCTGGTCTTGAAAGCGGAAGCATCCGGCTGTAGGACCATTTCGCCGCTTGCCGCCGTAAGCGCGGTTGCCGAGTTAGGCGAGCTAAACTCAATGATCTGTACCTGCTGGGCTGAGAGGACTACGATTCGAAATTGGCTCGTTGGCGCCGTACAAACGTTACTTGTGGACGGTTCGCAAAACTGCATGGTGCCACGGCCATCCGGTCCAATCGAATAGGATCCCGAAAATGATATGGGCTTCTGGATGATGCCACTGGGCTGCGGATTCACGTCCTCAAACCCAAAACTCAATCCACCCGAGCCGTTCGCCGTAAAGCTTCCCGCGCGCGCGAAAAACGAATTTCCTGAGATCACCCGTCCACTCGTCGAAAATGCATAGTTACCCTTCAAGGAAAAGTTCCCAAACGTCAGAGCTACCGGCACACAGAAGGATTGTGTGGAGTCCGTCTGGGAAACCGCGGTAATCGCGACGGCTGCACCCGGCGGGGGAATCTGAGGAGCCGTGTAGTTCCCCTGTGGAGTAATGATGCCAATTGTTGAGTTGCCGTTGAGGACACCCGTCTTCCAGAGTGTGGCGCTGCAAGTGGCGCTGTTATTGACATACCAGAATACGGCGATGTTGCCGCCGCCGGAAACCGTCGCCGTGAACGCCTGTGAAGTACCTGCGGCAACACTCACGTTGGCGCTTGGACTTATGCCCGCAATGGCGGCCGGAGGCAAGATGGTCAAATTTGCCGTTGCCGTGAGGCTGGTCTGCGCCTGGGCGACTGCGGTAATGGTCACGACGTTGTTGGTAGGCACGGCCGCTGGCGCGGTGTACTTGCCGGCGGTGTCGATGGTACCCACCGTGGAGTTGCCGCTGCTTATGGTATTGACCTGCCAGTTCACGAGGGTGCTGCTCAAATTGAGGATGTTCGCCGTGAACTGCACCGTTCCGTTCACGTTCACCGACGTGGCGGACCCCGAAACCGTTATGGTCGGAGTTGCAACGGTGGTTGAGCCACCGCCACAGGAGCTCAACACCAACAGTGCAGGGAGAAGCGCAAAGATTAGAAGGAGACGCTGCCACCACGACTCGTGAAGACCTATATAGTTTTTCGGCTGACGCACTAGGAATCCCCCCGACCTGACCGATTTCCCTGCTGGAGATAATGATGTCTCAACCTGAGGAAGCATCCGCCGCATCGATGCGCGTGATTCATTCCGCCCGCAACAAAAAACGTTTTCCACGCATTCGTTCGAACGTGGCCCCTGGAAATAGTTTACGCTACGAAAGCGGAAACCTTGAATCACCACACTCGTCACAAATTCCTGCGGGCTCCAAGTAGAGCCCACACCCGAGTCAGACCACAACGCTCAAATATGCCGGACAATTTTACATCCCCCGCGAGGCATAGATGCAGCTTCGCATCCTTGTGTCGCCTGCACTTGGCGGAATATGACAATAGATCGTCGCCCCGTGGTAAAGTCAAGTGGAATTTGTACTTTTCCGATGAACGCGGCTCCAGCCGTCGTCAATAGACCGCCTGAAACATACAGGAAGTGCAGCGAAAAAGTTTGGTTTTCAGTGCATTGACAGAGATGGGGATTGTCCGTAGAATGCGCTGTACGCTAACATCTTTCTGGAGGATGAAACGCAGTTCCACATCCCGTGTTTTTTGCGGCCGGAACTGAGCGGATGGGGCCGAAGTATATTTTTGTTACCGGTGGTGTTGTTTCCTCCCTTGGCAAAGGCGTAGCGGCGGCGTCGATTGGCTGCCTGCTCGAAAGCCGAGGTCTCCGAGTTACCCTCCAAAAGTGCGATCCCTACCTGAACGTGGACCCCGGCACGATGAGCCCGTATCAGCACGGCGAAGTGTACGTTACCGATGACGGCGCCGAGACGGATCTCGACCTCGGACACTACGAGCGGTTCACCAACGCCAAGCTGACGCGCGATCATAACTGGACGACCGGGCGAATCTACGAGTCCATCATCTCGAAGGAGCGCCGCGGGGATTACCTGGGCAAGACCGTGCAGGTGATCCCGCATGTCACCGACGAGATCAAGGCCGCGTTCCGAAAGATCTCGAGTGACGTGGACGTGGTCATCATCGAAATTGGCGGCACGCTGGGCGACATCGAATCGCTTCCGTTCCTCGAAGCGGTCCGCCAGATGCGCCTCGAGCTTGGGCCGGAGAATTCCGTCCTCGTGCACGTCACGCTCGTGCCGTTCATTCCGACGGCCGGAGAACTGAAAACGAAGCCGACCCAGCACTCGGTCAAGGAACTCCTCTCCATAGGGATTCAACCCGATCTGCTGCTTTGCCGGAGCGACCGCTGGCTGCCGCAGGATTTGAAGAAGAAAATCGCGCTGTTCTGCAACATGCCGGAATCGCACGTCATCTCCATGCGGGACATGGACACCATCTATGCCGTTCCGGTGGCCCTGGCCGATGAGGGTCTCGATAACGAGATCGTGCGCCTGCTGCACCTACAAGCGCGGGAACGAGACATGAGCCGCTGGCTCGAGTTGCTGGACCGCATCCGCAATCCCGAAGGCGAAGTGCGCATCGCGGTGGTCGGTAAATATGTGCAGCTCGAGGATGCCTACAAGAGTTTGCGCGAGGCGCTCATGCACGGCGGCCTGGCGCACAAGCAGCGCACCGTTGTCGAATGGGTGGAGGCGGAAGAGATCGATTCGCCCGCGGCGGCTGCTGCGCGCCTCGGCAAGGCCGACGGAATCCTCGTGCCGGGCGGATTCGGCAAGCGAGGCATCCAGGGAATGGTTCACGCGATCGAGTACGCGCGCACTCATAAAATCCCATTCTTCGGCATTTGCCTGGGCATGCAGTGCGCGACGATTGAATATGCCCGCAATGTTTTGGGCCTGGCCGGAGCCGACAGCACGGAGTTTGATCCGCAGACTCCGCATCGCGTGATCTACAAGCTGCGCGAGCTGCTGGGCGTGGACGAAATGGGCGGCACGATGCGGTTGGGCGCATGGCCCTGCAAGATCGAGAAGGATTCAACCGCCTTCCGCGCGTACGGCGCAACCGAGATTAGCGAGCGACACCGCCATCGCTACGAATTTAATTGCGAATACGAAAAGACTCTCACCGATGCCGGATTCCGCATCACCGGCCGCTCTCCCGACGGCAAGTACGTCGAGATTGTCGAAGCGCCGGACCATCCCTGGTTTCTCGGCTGCCAGTTCCATCCTGAATTCAAGTCGAAGCCGCTGGCCCCGCATCCTCTCTTTCTGGCCTTCGTCGGCGCCGCCCACGCCCACCAGCAACGCGAGCGCGCCACGCCCGCATCCGGAAGTGCGAGCGTTGTGTCCATATCGGCCCAAAATGTGCCATCCAGCTGAGTCGCATTTTTCATGACGATGCGAGGGGTGGTACAGAAATCACTAGTTCAGTGTCGGAATGCGAGTTCGTCGTGGCGCCGGCGTCTCGCCGGCGATTTCTTGGCCTCCAATGACGCCGGCGAGACGCCGGCGCCACAAAACCGCACGGGATGCCATGCCACTATAAGCGGCGGCGAGCATCGCTATCGTTGCAAATCTTCGCTGTCCCGCATAGGCTATGAACCGCGTTTACGAATCACAGAGAACCTGTATGCATCCAGCGCGTGAAATCTCGATTGGAAACTTCCGCATCGGCGGGAACCAGCCGCTCGTCTTGATTGCCGGTCCGTGCGTGATTGAAAGCGAAGCTCATGCCACCCTGATGGCCGAGCGGCTCGCGGAAATTGCCGCGCACGCGAAGATACCGCTCGTGTTCAAGGCGTCGTACGACAAAGCGAATCGCTCGTCGGAGCAATCGTTTCGAGGGCCGGGGCTCACGGAGGGTTTGCGCATTCTGCAAAAAATCAAGCAGCGCTTCCAGCTACCGATTCTGACCGATATCCATGAGGTGTCGCACGCGGCGGCTGCCGCGGAAGTCGCCGACGTGCTGCAGATCCCCGCGTTTCTGTCGCGGCAGACGGACCTGCTCATCGCAGCGGGAAAGACCGGACGTGTCGTGAATCTGAAAAAGGGACAATTCCTTTCTCCCTGGGAAATGGTCAATGCCGTGGAGAAAATCGCCAACACCGGCAATGATCAAATCATTCTGACCGAGCGCGGCGCTTCGTTCGGCTATCAGAATCTCGTTGTGGATATGCGTTCGTTTCCCATTCTGCGCAAGACGGGTTGCCCGGTGGTTTTCGACGTGACGCATTCCGTGCAATTGCCTGGCGGGGCGGGGAAGTCGAGCGGAGGGCAGCCGGAATTCATCGAACCATTGGCCCGCGCTGGCGTCGCTGTGGGCGTGGACGGCATCTTTCTCGAAGTGCATGACAACCCAGCGAAGGCGCTTTCCGACGGCACCAACGCTTTGCCGCTCGCCGAATTGCCTGCCTTGCTGGGCAAACTCACACAGATCGCCGCGCTGGTCCGCGGCTGGAGCGTGCAGTGAGTCTCGAAACCGCGAGACGCGTTTTGCGGATTGAAGCGGAAGCGCTCGGAGAGTTGCTGTCCCGGCTCGACGCGCGCTTCGAGCAGGCCGTGGACCTCCTGATGTCATGCAAAGGCCGCGTGGTCGTCACCGGCATGGGCAAGTCAGGACTGATCGGCCGCAAGATCGCCGCGACATTTTCGAGCACGGGCACGCCCGCGGCGTTTCTCCATCCCGCCGAGGCCATCCACGGCGATTTGGGGATGTTGATGCGCGATGACGTTGTGCTCGCGGTGAGCTATGGCGGCGAGACCGAGGAAATCATCGCGTTGCTTGAGACGATTAAGCGACTGGGGCTGCGAATGGTGACTCTCAGCGGCCATCTTCGCTCCACCATAGCGGCCGCAAGCGACGTGACGCTCGACGTCAGTGTGAAGGAAGAAGCGTGCTCGCTCAATTTGGCGCCCACGGCCTCGACCACCGCGACCATGGCCATGGGTGACGCGCTCGCGATCGCGCTGCTCGAGCGCCGGGGTTTCAGTCCCGGCGATTTTGCCGCGCTGCATCCGGGCGGGCGGCTGGGCAAGAAACTTTTGCGCGCGGAAAACCTGATGCACGCGGGCGAAGCCATGCCGCGCGTTTCCGCAACGTCAAAAATGCCGGACGTCATCTACGAAATGAGCAAGAGGGGCCTGGGCATGACGACGGTTGTGGACGCCGAAGGGCGCCTTGCCGGAATCCTCACCGACGGCGATCTCCGCCGCCTGATGCAGCAGCGTGGGACGGCGACACTGGACCTGATTGCGGGAGATTGCGTAACCAGGAATCCACAGACGATCGCTCCCGGTGAACTGGCGGGCGCCGCGCTGCGCATCATGGAAGAGCGAAAAATTACTTCGTTGGTCGTGATTGACGCCGAACGGCGGCCCCTCGGCGTGCTGCACCTGCACGATCTCTGGACGCTGGAACTGTTTTAGAGACATGTAGGGGCACGGTCCGCCGTAGGCGGATGCCCCTACGTGCGAGGTATGAATCTTGAGGGAAAATCGTCTCCAATGGTGAAGAAACCTATGCCTGTGAAAGTTGCATCTGGCGTCGTGGCCCGCGCGAAAAAGATCCGCGTCTTATTGATGGACGTGGACGGCGTGCTTACAGACGGCCGCATTTGGCTGTTCTCCAGAAGGGACGGCACGGCCAGCGAAATCAAGGGATTCAGCGCGTATGACGGCGCGGGATTGAAGGTGGCGCGGGCTGCCGGGCTGCGCACCGGAGTCATCACCGGCAGGGAATCGTCCGCCGTCTCGCAGCGCGCCCGGGAATGCGAAATCGAATTTGTGTATCAGAAGCACGCGACCAAATTGTCCGCGTACGAAGAGATTTTGCGCGCGACTGGCGCGAGCGATCAAGAAGTCGCCTATGTCGCAGACGATCTCCCCGACCTTCCTTTATTGCAGCGCGTGGGCCTCGCGGTTGCAGTGGCAAATGCCGCCGCCGAGGTGAAAGCCGCGGCGCACTTCGTCACGGCACGTTCTGGCGGCGATGGCGCGGTGCGCGAAGTCATCGAGCTGATTGTCAAGGCGCAGGGGAAATGGATAGAGGCCTCGCGCAATGCGAAAGCCTAATGCTGTGCCAACGTTTCGCGCCTGAGGATTTGCTTTGGTGGCTTGGATGCCGTACCCAAACATAAAGTGTGATGAATCTCTTCTACTAGGAGTGACGAATGGCTAAAGGATATTGGATCTGTTTCTACCGCTCGATCTCTAACCCTGCCGCGCTTGCCGAATACGCCAAGCTGGCCGCGCCTGCTATCCAAAGCGGGGGCGGGCGCTTTCTAGCCCGAGGAGTACCCGCTAAAACTTTCGAGGCGGGATTAAGCCAGCGAACCGTACTCATCGAGTTCGATAGCGTGCAGCAAGCGGTTGCCACGCACGACAGCGCTGCTTATCAGGCTGCGGTCCGCGTCCTTGACGGCGGGGCGGAGCGCGACATTCGAATCATGGAGGGGATCATCTAACGGGTCGTTGGGGCGCCTCAGAAACCCAGCGCGCGGCCAACTCGTCAAAAAGTTCGGGTGCGGGCTCCACTTATACGCTGAACGCTCCGGCCAGACCGGGGCGCAGAACCCGCCGGTAGTGTGAAACGTGTTGCGAAGCGAGGTGATGTCATGAGGATAAAGTTGCTGACGCTCGCGAGCTTGCTTGCCGGTCTTCTGGCTGTTTCTTGTCCTGCGTTCGCACATCACGCCTGGCACGGGTACGACATGGAAAATCTCACGACCCTGAAAGGCACCGTGACGCTATTCGATTGGTCCAATCCGCATGTGGGGATCAGTTTCGACGTGAATGACGACAAGGGCAGCGTCGAAAAATGGAGCGCCGGAGGCCCCAGTCCAAGCCGTATGGCCAACACCGGCTGGGACAAATACACACTCAAGCCGGGAGATCAGATTACGGTGATCGGTCACCGCATCAAGGACGGCACATATAGTCTGCGTTTGGTGAAGGTTATTTTGCCGGATGGCCGTGAGTTGGTCTGTTATGGCGGACGCTAACGCCTGCATCATTGAAACAAATTCGACACTGAACATTTCGAATGGAACATTGGGCAGCCAGGAAACATCCGGTAGCCGGCTTTCCTTACTCCAACGGAGATAACGATGATGCTTCGAGTTCGAACGGGATTTGCGCTCATAGCTGTCCTCGTGGTGACGGCTGCGTTTGGAGGCGCCGCGCGCGCCCAATCTACCCCTTATCGCCGCATCGAGGGCTGGCCGCAGCTTCCCAAGGACTTTCCCGGATCGAATGGAGGGCAGTGGGGCGAGACGATCGGGGTGGGCTTGGACCCGAAGGGCGACGTCTGGGTCTTCAGCCGATGCTTCGCAGTCATTCCCGCCGGCGCGGCGACTTGTAACGGTCGTGAGTTGGTGCCGCCGATTTTGAAATTTAGTCCCTCAGGCAAGCTTTTGGCCAGTTGGGGCGCGGGGATGTTCATCTTTCCTCACGGCTTCTACGTGGACCGCGACGGAAATATATGGGCGACCGACGCAGCGGCGCGCGTGGGACAACCAGGCGGTGAATTTGCGAAGGGCAATCAGGTCTTTAAGTTCAGCCCGGAGGGCAAGGTGTTGTTGACGCTCGGCAAGGCGGGCGTCACCGGGAACGGTCCGGATACCTTCGATCAGCCCACGAATGTCACCGTCGCTCCCAATGGCGATATCTTCGTGACGGATGGCCACGGCACTAACAACCGCGTCGTGAAGTTTTCCAAAGATGGCCGGTTCATCAAGACCTGGGGCAAAACAGGCGCAGGCCCCGGCGAGTTCGACCAGCCTCATTGCATCGCCATGGATTCCCAGGGAAGGGTGTTTGTGGGCGACCGCGGGAACAGCCGGATCCAGATCTTCGATCAGGATGGCCGCTTCATCGACCAGTGGAAGCAATTTGGCCGGCCCAGCGGAATCTTCATTTCGAAAGACGACACCCTGTATGTAACCGATTCACAGACGAATTCGAAAACCAATCCAAACCGGAAAAGGGGCGTCTTCATTGGAAGCGCGAAAGACGGCACGGTAACGGCTCTCATTCCAGACCCCGACCTGGATCAGCAGGATGCCACCCGCATTTCTGGAGCGTCAGGCATCGCAGCGGATGATTCGGGCGCCGTATATTTGGCGGACGTCGGCCCACACGGGTTCAGAAAATACGTCAAGCGGTAGGAAGCGAAGGTGTGCGTGGCCTAGTCTGCCGCCGCCTTTGCGGCTTGCAGTCTGGATGGCTCAATATTTGGCAGGAAGGCGGCCAGCAGGCCCACAGCCGGGAGAAATGAGCAGACCGTATACACGAAATTGATGCTGGTCAGATCGGCCAACTCTCCAAGAATAGCCGCGCCCAACCCGGCCATACCAAAGGCAAAGCCAAAGCAGAGGCCGGAAATCATCCCCACTCTTCCGGGGACTAGCTCCTGCGCATAGACGACAATCACCGAAAAAGCCGACGCCAGAATCAAACCAATCACTACGCTGAGAATTTCAGTCCAGAACAGATTGGCATACGGCAAAATCAAGGTGAATGGGAGAATGCCCAGAATCGAGCACCAGATGACACGCTTACGGCCGATTCGATCACCGACTGGACCGCCAACGATCGTACCCACCGCAACGGCGCCCAGGAACACAAAGAGATGGACTTGCGCGCTTCGCACGGACATCTGAAACTTACTCATCAAGTAAAACGTGTAGTAGCTGGTCAGGCTCGCTAAATAGACGAATTTCGAAAACAACAGAGCCATCAAAACTGCAATGGATAGGGCAACCCTTCTCGCCGACAGATTGGGGCCCTGCTCCGCATGGAGTGCGCTGGATTTCTTCGGATTCGACCTGTAATTGTGGGCCCAGTTGCTTACGCTGGCGAGCATGGCAATTCCGGCCAGGGCCGCAAGCGAAAACCAGGCGATGCTGGTTTGCCCTCTCGGCATCACAATGAATGCCGCCAGCAAGGGCCCGAGCGAGAGTCCCGCATTGCCGCCAACCTGAAAAAGCGACTGCGCCAGGCCGTGTTGTCCGCCGGACGCCATGCGCGCGACCCTGGATGACTCGGGGTGAAACACGGAGGAACCCGTGCCCACCAGGGCCGAGGCGATAAGGATGGCTGTGAAAGATCCGGCGATCGACAAGAACAACAGCCCGAAAAGCGTGAGTCCCATTCCGAGCGGCAGGGAATACGGCATGGGTTTCCGGTCGGTATGGAACCCCACCAAGGGCTGCAGTAGAGATGCGGTTGTCTGGTAGGTGAGCGTAATCAGGCCTACCTGCGCGAAATTCAGATGGAAGGAACTCTTCAGCAAGGGGTATATCGCGGGCAGCAGCGACGAAAGCATGTCATTCAGAAGATGACAAATGCTGATGGTCGCCAATACCCCAAAGGCCGTCTTTTGCCCAACTTCTATTGAAACCTCTGCCCGAGTCGCGGTCACGTGTCTTTCCCCAGAAACCTAGTTTCGAATTTCCGTCCTGGAACGCCGATAGGCTATTGTACCGCGACTTGCCTTTTTACCAAGTTTGAAACTCGTACTGGCTACGCAAAGCTTGGCTGGAAACTCGCCGCACGTTTGGCTCAGCAACTCCAGACCTTCCTTACTGACCTTTGCCCTGGATCGAGAGCAGTTCAACCTCGAAAATAAGGGTGGTGTTGGGGCCAATGTCCGGGCCGGCGCCGCGCGGGCCATAGGCCAGCTCAGCGGGAATAAAAAGTTGCCACTTCGATCCCACCGGCATGAGTTGGAGGGCCTCTGTCCACCCGTGGATAACCTGGCCCACCGGGAACGTCGCGGGCTGGCCGCGCTTGTACGAGCTGTCAAATTCCGTGTTGTTCAGGAGTGTGCCTCTGTAGTTGCAGACGACGGAGTCGCTGGCCGCCGGCTTCGGTCCCGTGCCTTCTTTCAGAATCTTGTATTGAAGGCCGCTAGGCAGCGTGACGACACCCTCTTTCGCTTTGTTGGCAGCCAGAAACGCTTCGCCTTCTTTCTTGTTCGCCTCTCCGGCCAGTTGCATATTATCTTCCTGCCTTTTGCGCAGATCGGCCTGCAGTGAGGTCATCGCGGTCTTCATCTCATCGTCCGTCAAAAGCGTCTTGCCGCCAGCCAACCCGTCCTTTAAGCCCTGCGCCAGGATGTTCGGGTCCACGTCTACGGAATCCTTGTGCAGGCTCTTGCCGATATTTAACCCGATGGCGTAGCTGGCCTTGTCTTTCTGCGTAGTGAGCGCCAGGGGAGGCTTGCTTTTCGCCGCGGGAGCTTGCGGAGACTTCGCCGCGGGAGCCTGTCCAGTCTTTGCAGCCGGTGTCTTCGCGGCCCGCGACTGTGGAGCCTTGGCAGCCGGCGCCTGTGGAGATTGCGGCGCCGCAGTCTGCTGCGCTGCGGCATTTCCGGCCAGGATCATGCCCGCTGCCAATAGAGTTACCGCTGTTGTGTATGGTTTTCGCATAGAGGGATTCTCGCATTGCTCTGACGGCTCCGCAAGCCGCGCCTTTCCCCGTATTGCCTCACAAGTGCAAGCAGGGCAATGGGCCATCGGAGATTTGATTCGAACATTCTCCACATAAAACGTGACAAAGTTTCCGTTTAGCGGACTTCACTGGCAAGTGGCCTCCGCCGTTACAGGAGGAGACGCAAGACGCTGAAATCATTTCCGGATGAGCGACCACTCGCCTGTAGGCTGCATTGCAGCAATAAGGCTTTTGATTGTAAAGTGTCGGGCATGGCAGATGCTTCACCTACGGATGCAAAGATGCACTGGGAAAAGGTTTACATGACCAAGGCGCCGGACGCGGTCAGTTGGTACTGTCCGCACCTTGAGACATCGCTTGCGCTGATCGACCGGGTGGCAGGCGCGCGCTCTGCCTCCATCATTGACGTTGGCGGGGGCGAATCAACACTCGTTGACGATCTGCTTCTTCGCGGATACAAGAACATCACCGTCCTCGATGTTTCGCGGACCGCAATCGACCTCACTAAGAGCCGATTGGGTTCGGCTGGGGAGCAGGTGCATTGGCTTGCCGGCGATGTCACCGAAATCGAGCTGGAACCACATGCGTACGACCTCTGGCACGATCGCGCCGTATTCCATTTTCTTACGGCGCGCGAGCGGCGTATGGCGTATGTCCGGCAGGTCACCCGCAGCGTCAAGCCGGGCGGCCACGTCATTATCAGCACGTTTGGCCCGGAAGGTCCTACGAAATGCAGCGGGCTGGACGCGATGCGTTATGACGCCGCATCGCTTCACGGCGAGTTTGGCGCGCGCTTCCGCTTGGTGGAAAATTCCCTGGAGCTGCACCACACCCCTATTGGAACCACGCAACAATTCCTCTACTGCTGCTTCCGGCTCGAATAAAGTCTCGCCGCGGTTTTGTTTCGTCTCTCGGTGACACCCGAAACGTGCACGACTGGAGATGTAAGCATTGCTGACACCTTGGCAATTATGCCCGGGCGATGGCGAATTCGGACACAAGACGATCCTTGCCTGGTCTGCTTCGGCTTGCCACTTTATGCGGTCATGGCAGGCGGGTGTACGGACAGCTTGCCGTTCCCCCTCTCGATTGTGGCGGCCAGTTCGCGGAGCAGCGCGGCGCTGTCACCACGATAAGCGCTGCCGTGTTGACAGGCGAGCATGGACGGATGGAGACCCGCTAAGCGCTCTAAAATAGCTGATGTACTCGTCGCGTGCGCGTAATAGTCCATCATCCCGCGCATTGCTTCGCTTGCGGTGAGCACTTCCGATTCGGTCACGGGAGGCATGTTCGCGCCCGGTTGCGTGAACAGATCCCCGCAGAGTAACGTCTTGGTGGACTGATCGAACAGAATGCCGCAATCCCAGCCGTGCGGAACGTGCGGCGTGTAGAACCACTTCATCCGGCGGCTGCCGATGGAAAACTCCTCGCCATCTCCAAACCCGCGGGCGGGCCGGGAGGCAAAGTCATTGATGGATGTCAGTACGCCGATTTCGCTGCCAAACGGCGTCGCTCCGGGTGCGGCTGTCAAAAAGTCGTTCAACGCGCCAAACTCGTCCCCTTCAAAGTGCGATCCACCGATCCAGCGCAGCTTCTCGACCGGCATGATTTTTCGAATGGCTTCCAGGGTGATCGGGAATATCTTTCGCCACCCCGTATGGAACAGCAGGGGTTCGTCGTCAGTAATCAGGTAAGAATTGAACGTGAATCCCCCGGGAATCACGTCCAGCGGCGTGCAGATGCGATAGATTCCAGCCGCAACCTCGTCAACACGCGTGCCTGTCTCTTTATTTGAGATCATTTGCGTTCTCCTTGTCTGTGAGCGGGCCGCTTTGTGGGCCATGGTCCGCGTTTGCTACCCGGATGTGTAACGAGCAACCTGCTCGTTACACATCAACGGCCATTCTCGACGATCTGTTTGCGTTTCTCCGTGCCGATCCGCGCTTCAGTGAGTTCGCTATCGTTGCTACTGCGTGTCGGCGGAAGGCCCGTAGATCCCCGGGACCTTGCCGCCCATCGGGCGCAGATAGGTGCTGAGCTGGCCGCGGTGGTGGACCGAATGCTTGGCCGCGATCGCAAGAAAGTTGACCCCGGGCGCTTTGATCACGCCGAACATATCGATGACGCTGGCTAGTTTCTCGCCGGACATGGCGCGCACGCGATTGAGGGCTGCTGGAACTTTTTCTTTGTAACGGGCGGCAGCGTCGGCCGGGTTCATGATGCCGCAGGCGTCGGAATCGTCGGGCGGAGTCGTGAATTTGCCGTCCGCGATGCAGTTCAGCAGCCACTCGTCTTCCAATGTGATGTGCCGGACGAGACCTAGACCGGTCTTGGACTTCGAGTCGGGCCGGTAATCGAGATGGTTGCTGGGAACCGCCTGGATGACGCGCAGGGTCGTCTGCATTTCATTTTCGAAATCGGTAATGAGGAAATCAGCTACAGTCTTGACTTGGTTGGAATCCATTTAGGATGCACCTCTCCTTTGATCAATTTGTGTTCTGGACGTTCATCGGCGAACCGCGTTGTGTACAATGGTCCGCGTTTGATACCCGGATGTGTAACGAGCAGCCTCTTCGTTACACTTAAGAGATGTGATTATGGACATTGAGCAGAGCGATGCTGAGTTAGTGCGGCAAATCGGCTCCGGAAATGACCGCGAAGCCGAAACCGAGTTGTTCCGCCGGATGGCTCCGCGCATTCGTCTCTATGGTTTACGTCACTTGAGAGATGAACATGCCTCGGACGACCTTACGCAGCAAGTTCTTATCACGACGCTCGAAGCTCTACGGGCGGGCCGCCTGCGTGAACCGGAGAAGCTCGCATCCTTCGTGCTGGGAACGTGCCGGATGACGGTGCTCGACCTGCGCCGCGGCGCTCAAAGAAAACAACGCCTGCTCGAACAGTTTGGGGCGGATTTATTGCCGCTCAAAGTGGCAATGCCACACCTGGACCATGACCAGCTCACGCGCTGTGTGCAGAATCTGAAAGAGCGCGAACGCGCGGTAGTCGTTATGACTTTCTATGACGAGCAGACCGGCGCGGATGTCGCCAGTTTTCTGGGCGTTTCGGAAGCCAACGTGCGCGTGATTCGCCATCGGGCGATCCACCAGCTTCGCGAGTGTATGGGTGTAGCACTATGAGAACCGGAAACGACAGCGACCCAGCGAACTGCTCAAATCCCATTGACGCGGCAGTCCTCGCCGACTATTGGCTTGCCGCGCTGGCAGGTTCCGAAGAAGAAGCCGTCGAGGAGCATCTGCTCGACTGCGACCGATGCGGGGCGCGGCTCCGCGAAGTGATCGCGCTTGCCGAAGGAGTCCGCAACTTGGCGCGTGAAGGCTCCTTGCGAATGGTTGTGAGCGACGCATTTCTTCAGCGTGCCGCGGAGGAAGGTTTGCGTGTCCGTGAATACGCCCCTCCCCCCGGAGGCGGCGTCCAGTGCACCGTGACAGCCGAAGACGACATTCTCATCGGGCGCCTGGCCGCGGACTTGAGCGGGGCAAAACGAGTCGATTTCTGCATCTGTGACGAGCGTGGCGTCGAACAGGTCCGATTGCCGGACATCCCCATTCATTTCGGGGCAAGCAGCGTTGCCTACCAGGAGTCGATCACATTGATGAAGGCCGCGCCTACGCTAAAGATGATCGCGCGTCTGGTCACCTTCGATGAAGCAGGCAGCGAACGTCTGCTTGGCGAATATACGTTCAACCATACGCGCTCCTTGCCCGGCCCGGGTGCTTGGTAGTCACGGCGTACTCGTCAGCAATCTCACTCGACGTATAGCGCGCATATCGCAGGATAACTTTCGACACACACTACTCCAAATGACCCAGTACTGCCGATTCCAGTTCTACTGTCCCCAGATCTTTTCGCGCGAATCTTCGAAAGGATAGACGTGCACCATCCAGCCGAAAATCACGGGGTAATAGATTCCGCCGGCCTCGCTGCACGCTTCTTTTGATGCGATGGAGCCTTGAAAACCGAATCTGGTCCAGTCTGCGTGCGCGCGCTGCTGTTTGGGCGGCATGCAGAGTTTAACGTGCAGGTGCCATTGTGCGACGCTGAGGGGAACGCGCGCGTTCAATTGGTCTTCGGTCACGCGTTTCGGCATTGTGTACATCGCACCGATCAAGTCATATCCGTTTTTCGTTTTCTTGTAGAGCAGGGAAGTGGGCCGCGCGGGATCGAAGGTAAACGATTCGACGAACGCGTTTTGATAGCTGGTGAAGTGATACTCCTTTTGCGGAAGGTTCGGCATGAAGATGCGGAAGCCTTCGGCCAGGGCGACGTGGTAGTCCTTGTATTTTTCGATGGCCTCGCGCAATTGCTGGGCGATCTCGTCCGCCTTGGCCCAGTCTTGGGGTGTGGCGGGCCGCGGCGCGGTCATGTACATGTGCGGCCCCATCTGGTGATGGTGCATGTGGCTCATGGCGCTGACCGCGCCGTTTTCAGCCTGACTATCTTTGTCGTCCATGCCCTGGCCCATCTTCATCCCGGGCATGTCGTGGTCCATCCCTGGCATGTCTTGTCCTGGCTTGTCCTGGTTTGGGCCGGAATCGCCCGCGGGTTTGTGCGGCTGCTTCTGCGGAGCCGCCTGCTGCCGCGCGGTGAGGTTTGTTGCGGCCCCTGCCACAGCTATTGAAAGCGTCGCGCTCAGCGCCCAACGAAGGATCGTTTGCGGGTTCATAGCAGTTATCCTCACCTGATTATTCTACGCGCCAGGCGCGCAAAAATATCAAACGGCTGCGCCTCTGTGCCCTCTGTGGTCTCTGTGTTGAGCATTTGAACGGAGATTTAACACAGAGGGCACAGAGGACCACAGAGAAAGCTCAGAAACTGCGATGACTGCGGTTGTGAGAATCCGCATGCTAGAATCCTGACGTGGCGAAACAAATCGTACATCCTGCTCGCACGATCTCCGGCTCGCTCGAAGTTCCCGGCGACAAATCCATATCACACCGGTACGCGATGCTGGCGGCGCTGGCCGAGGGCGCAAGCGACATCGCGCATTTTTCCGCGGCAGCGGACTGCCGCAGCACACTCGATTGTCTCTCGCGGCTCGGCGTAAAAGTGGAATCGAAGGGAGACCGCGTGCGAATCATCGGCGCGGGTCTCGGCGGGCTGCGCAAGCCGCGCCGCGCGCTCGACGCGGGAAATTCCGGCACGACGATGCGTCTACTCGCGGGAATTCTATCCGGGCAGGAGTTTCGCTCGACCCTTGACGGCGATGACTCTCTGCGGCGCCGCCCGATGCGCCGCGTGATTGATCCGTTGACAAAGATGGGCGCGCGGATCGAGGCGCGCGAAGGAGGCTACGCGCCTCTCGAGATCGAAGGGACGCGCTTGTCTCCGATCGAGTACACGCTGCCCGTCCCGAGCGCGCAAGTGAAGTCCGCGGTCCTGCTCGCCGGATTGTTCGCCGGCGGCGTTACGTCGGTCATCGAACCTGTGCGCACGCGCGACCATACGGAGCTTGCCCTCGCCGAGTTCGGCGCGAGGCTGGAGCACGATGGCCGCGCCATTCGAATTCATGGGAGGCCGCGCCTGCAGGGACATGAGCTGGCGGTTCCCGGCGATCTTTCCTCAGCCGTGTTTTTTCTGGCCGCGGCGATGGTGCTTCCCGAATCGAACGTGGTTATTCACAATGTCGGCCTCAATCCCACACGCTCGGCGGTGCTCGACGTTCTAGGTTCCATGGGCGCCACCGTCAGCCTGGTTTCCGTTCGAAGCGCGCACGGGGAACTCGTTGGCGACGTTGCCGTCCGCCACGAACCGCTCCAGGGCGGAGTGATTGAAGGTGACGTCATCGCCCAGTTGATTGATGAGCTTCCAGCGATTGCCGTGCTAGGTCCCTATACCGAACAGGGAATTGAGATTCGAAACGCGGCGGAGTTGCGCGTCAAGGAGAGCGACCGCATCTCGGCGCTGGCGGAAAATCTGCGCCGCATGGGTGCGCAAGTCGAGGAACGTCCCGATGGCTTGCGTGTGGCGGGCCGCTCGGCGGGCCGCCTGCACGGAGCCGAGATTGAGCCACACGGCGATCACCGCATGGCTATGGCCTTTGCCGTCGCGGCGCTCGGCGCGGAAGGCGATACGGTGATTCGCGATGCCGAATGCGCCGGCGTTTCCTTCCCCGAATTCTTCTCCACACTGGAGCGGCTGGTCGAACGATAAGCGCGAGGCTCTTTGGCTACGATCCGTTCTTGCGGATACGAATATCGCCGTGCTGGGTGCGCAGGCGGATCGCGGGTCCATGCGCGCCCACCTGTCCCGTCAGTCCCTGGTTGTCGCCATTCCTTTTACGAAGGCTTGCCAGGCCGGAGAAATCGCACTCCAGGTCGCCGTTTTGTGTCTGAGCGTCCAACTGAAAACTGGATTGGGGAGGAATCGAAAGGGAGAGGTCCCCTGACCGGCTTTCGATGGAAACGTCGGCGCGGGGCGGCTGGGCGAAATGAATTTCGATGTCTCCGCCATCGTCGGTGATCTGGACACGCCCGCCGGGATTTTCAATGGTCACGTCGCTCTTGCGCGTCGCCAGTGTCACATCCCCGATGTTGTTCGAGATCTCCACGCGTCCCGACCCGGCTTCGATCTGGCCGTTGAGCTGCGTAACGGTCAAGTCGGTCTTACGCGACAGGAGTCGAACGCCTTTGTCCACGTGGGCCATGCGAATGGGCCCAAAGAAATCTCCTTCGATCGCCACTTGTCCCTTAATGTCGGCAATCTCAACTTCGCTTCCGTGGCCGGAAATTGTCACGTCCCCGGCCGCTCCCACAACGTGGATATCGCCGTGCGCGGCACTCACCGAGACGTCGCTGCCTGAATTGCGCACGTTGATGTCGCCGCTACGAACCTGAACAGAAACACTGCCTTCGATGCCGGAGATACTCACGTCGCCTCTATCGGCCGACACAGCCACACTTGCCTGCTTGGGCACGCGCACTTCGAGCTTCACGTCGACGTGATTTCCGCCCGATTCTTCACTCGGGCGGACTTCATAGTTGCCGTTTCCTTTTTCCACAAGGTCAACGTGAACGCGGCTGGCCGCGGACTGCGCTTCATTTTGCTCGCTCGCATACGCAGTCTTGTTCTCGATGATTCGAATTTCGGCGGCGTCCTCAGAAATTACAGTGATGTCGCCGCGGCCCGAGGAAATTGAAATATGGGAAGCCGCCGGGATGGGTTTGGCTGGAATCTCTTCCGTGAACGAATAGGGAGCGCCCCACAGGAATGCGATGTCGCTTATGTCTACGGAGCCTCGATGCGTTCGAATCCAACCAAGACCTCCGACAGTGGCAATTAGAAGAAGCAGAACCACAACCAACAGCACTTCACCGCCGGTCACATTTCCCGACGCGGTATCTCCGCTGCGCTTTCCCGCCAAGCGTTCGTAAAGCTTCACCAAGCCCCAAAAGATGAGCAGAAGCGGCCACCATCGAGAAAATAGCCTCCAGATTTCGAAAGTCGGATGATAGGTGTGCAGCAGCAATAACACGCCGGCCAAAATTAGAATCATGCCGCTGAAAATCGAGCCGTGCCGCCCTCTGCCATTACTCATCTGGTTCCGCGCTCCTTCATTCGAATAATTCGGGATCCCTGCCACACCCTGTGCCTAACTTGCGGGTGGCGCAGGAGGTTGCGAGCCTGTGTGCCCTTCCGTGGATGCGGTTGCTTCGAGCAGCTTGATCACTCCGATCACCACCAGAATCACCGGCCAGAGACGGTCGAAGGATGCCACGTGCATCTGTTGCAGAAGGAACAACACACCAATCGTGATCAGAACCACAGGTCCCATCAAACCGCGCATGGAACATCGCCTGCACGCGCATTTCGTTTCGTTCGCCATCTTTCGCTCCCCCTAGGAATTCCGCCGGGTCCGTTTCCATAGCATCCACACGCCTAGTCCGATCAATAGGACGGGCCAGCCACGCTCGAAGACCCAATCGAAATGCAGGACGCCAAGGTTGTCCAGAAGGAACAGAACCCCCAAGACGATCAGGACGATGGGCCCGACCGGAGCGCGCGCGGACCTCGGTTCCAACGAATGGGATGTCGTATCTATCGCGGGCCGATCCTTGCGCTGGTCTCTGGCGGTAATGAAGGCCTCGATCGGCATGTAACAAATGAAGGCCGCAAGTATGAGCCCCAAAAACGGCTGGTCAGCCCCGCGCGCGTTCATCGTAACGAGACCTGCGAAAACGGCGACGTGAACCAGCGCCTTGACGTACTCGCCGTTGTACACCGCTCCCAGGCCGGGAATCCATCCCAGGCCAAATGCAACCCAGGGATGCCGGCCAGACGAAGCTGCGGGAACTGGCGCCTGCGCCAGCATTGAGGATAGGCACCCCTCGCAGTAGAACGAGCCGCGGACTTCTCGGGTGCACTGCGCACACAATGCCTTGCCGCAATTTCGGCAATAGCCAGTTGCTTCGGTGTCTGTATGGATGGCGCAATTCATCAGATGTTCCTCCCGGGAAGCGCATGACCTACAAACGACGCTTCGTTCATGGCAGGAAAACGGTCTCGTGTGCGGTTCATCAGTTGTTGAGAAGGTTTTTGCCCCGGAGCGATCATTAGACCTGGCGCAGCTTTCGCGGGTTCCTCTGCCGGCTGCGGCTCGTCCTCAGGATGCAGACGCGTTTGGATCTCATAGACTAAACGTAGATCGTCGATGAACTTCACGCTGCGTGCGTACGCCTGATGCGTCTGGCGATTCGCCGCATAAACCAGATTCACGGGTTTCAAATCCCCGAGCACTGGTTTGCGCCACTGTATTCCCAGCGCTCGGGAAACCACTAACACGGTGACCAGCACGGAAACCGCGCCATAGGAAAAACGCGGCTGAAAAATAGGAGCCAGCCAGCCAAGCCAGTTCCTCCAGCCGGTCTTGACATGCCCTGGTCTAATTGTGGCCTGCAGGATCGCGGAAGATAGATGCAGAGGCTCGGGGAGCGGCTCCAGCCGGTGCAAGTTGCTCACCAGGCCGCTCACGCTCGCGACGATCGAAGCGCACCGGTTGCACGAGGCCGCATGGGACTCCATCTGGGCTTGGGCCTCAAACTCGAGCGTCCCGTCGAGATAGTCGCAGAGCCGTGCTTCCGTTTCTTCGCAACTCCAGTTGTGACGAACCGGTTCCATGATTTTATACAGGGCGAATGCCCATCTCCTCCAGTCGCTTCGCCAACTCGATCCGGCCGCGACTGATCCGCGATTTCACAGTGCCTTCGGCCACCCACAGAACTTTTTGAATTTCGGCGTATTCAAGCCCCTGGAGGTCTCGGAGAATGACGGCTTCCCGCAGTTCGGGTGAAAGTTTCACAAGCGCCTTCTGCACCTGCTCGCTCAATTCCGTATCGAGCGCGGCCTGGTCCGGAAGGCGGCCCGGTGCGGCCCTGGTCTCGACTTGAGGTGCGTCCTCCAGAGAGTCCGTCATGCGGTAGCGCTTGGTTCGGCGGTAATGGTCAATCAGCAGATTGCGCGTTACGCTGGTCATCCAGGTCGCAAAGGCGCCTTGTGATGCCTGGTAGCTGCCGATTGTTCGGTATACGCGCAGAAACACCTCCTGCGTCAAGTCTTGGGACTCCTGCCGGCTGCTCGTGAATCGGTAGCAAATATTGTAGATACGCCGCGTGTGAATCCGCACGAGCTTTTCCCACGCCAGGCCGTCGCCCTGAAGGCATTGCTGGACCAGTTGAGAATCTGGCTCCAACGATTCATCCGCCTCGCTACCCGCCTCGGCTTCCGGCCTCCACTCTAGGAAACGAAAACCAGTGCTGGAAAGTTCCGTTGCCACTAAGTCCTGTAACGCCGCACGATACCCCGTCTGCCAACGGGGCACAAGCGCTCCATGGTCTGAATGCTAGGCTCAGACTCTCTGCCACGACGCGCCTCATAGCGCACCTTGTGTCACGTCATTTCTTGACACATACTCGCCGCAACGGTTACGCTCGCCTGCGAATGCGCGCAACTGGTCGAAGGCTCATCGTTGCTTTATTGGTTCTGGCGGCCCTGGTGGGTGTCGCCTATCAATCCCGCCATAAGATTCACTTGGCCGAGTTCACGTGGCGGAAGTTTATCCAGAGTGTTGGTGACGCAAATTGGGGATATTTGCTGTTCGCCGTTGTGGCGATTTACGCTTGCTACGCTCTGCGCGCGCTCCGTTGGCAGCGCTTTTGTCGGTACGTCGGACCTACCACATTCTGGAACACTTATACTGGCACGTTGATGGGGTTCGCCGCGATTTTCGTTCTGGGTCGCGCAGGCGAGCCTGTCCGGCCGTTGCTCCTGGCGCGGAAGGATCGCCTGCCTGTAGCAAGCTTGTTCGGCATTTTCTTCCTGGAACGCTTTTTCGATTTCGCCGCCGCCGCCGTTCTCGCCTGCCTGAGCCTGCTCGTGTTTCCGAATCGTCTCTCCGACGCCGGCGCGGACATGGATTGGGTGGATGGAGCGCGCCACGGTGCGTGGCTCTTGCTGGGCGGTATAGTGGGTCTTGTTGCGCTTTTAGTGGTCTACCGGCTTCATGGAGCGGGCGCCTTGGATCGTGGCCTGGAGCGCTGGCGCGCGGCGGGCGGAATGCGGATGCGGGCAGCGTCTGCAATTGCGGGAGTCAGTGAAGGTTTGCAGGCCATCCGCACGGTTCCCGACTTGTTTTGGGCCCTCTTCTATTCGACGGCGCACTGGGGACTCGCCGTGTTCGTCTATCTAGTGATTTCCCGGGCCTTCGCCGCTGATTTTCCCGTCTCTGTCATCAATTATCCCGGTGCAATGCTTTTGCTGGCGGTCACGCTCGTGGGCTCGGCATTGCAACTTCCGGGGGTCGGCGGCGGAGCTCAAATCGCCAGTTTCATTGGGCTGACAAAAATCTTTGGCGTCGCATCCGAACCCGCCATGGCTATCGCCGTCTCCCTTTGGATTATCACGTTTGCGACATCAACTCTGTCCGGCATTCCGCTGCTGATTCACGAAGGGACGTCCATAGGCGAGCTGCGCAAGCTGGCGCGCGCCGAGGCCGAAGCCGAAGAGGTCGGCAAACACATCGCTGTGCCGGGGGCCAACGGTTTAGCGGCGCCCCAGGGGGGGCTTAAGGGAAAGGAACGAGGAGATTTTCGCCAATGAAATGCCCGTTCTGCTTGTTCGCGGATGACAAGGTCATCGACTCGCGTGAGGGCCGGACCGGCGATCTAATTCGCCGGCGCCGGGAATGCCTGAAGTGCGGGCGGCGCTTCACCACGTACGAACGCATCGACGAAATCCCCTACATGGTGATCAAGAAGGACGGGCGCCGGGAGCGCTTCGACCGCCAGAAAATATTGCAAGGATTGCTGAAATCCTGCGAAAAGCGTCCCGTGGCGACAGCCAAGCTGGAGGCCCTGGTGGACGAGGTCGAGCGGTTTGTCCACGAAGCTCCCGAGCGCGAGCGCAAGACCAGCGAAATCGGCGAGCTCCTGATGAACCGCATCAAGAAACTCGACAAGGTCGCCTATGTCCGCTTTGCCTCGGTCTATCTGGATTTCAAGGACGTCAAAGAATTCATGTCCGAGCTGAAGGGTCTACTGAAAGACCGCTCGAAGAAGTGATTCATCCACATTCATTCCCGCGCCATAAAATGGCAGGGACAGCCCCGAGAAAAGCGGAAGAAATCTAGACCGCTTAGGGCAGGAGGCCAGGCAAAGCAGGCTCTTCCATTCGCCATACATTCTTGACCCATCCGTTTGCTTCGCGTACGCTGTTAAGTAGAGTTCATCTCGGAATCTGGAGGTACAGCCCCATCGGTTGACTGCCTTGCGACGGGTACGGGCTCCGCTTGGAGCCCGCCAGAATACTGGAGTCGGCCGAACCTTCCATGAGACGCACCGTACAAATTTCCGGCGGGATTGAATCCCTGTTTGGCACCCTCGACGAGAACGTGAAACTGCTGGAATCCGCGCTGCGCGTGACCACCGAATTGCAGGACGGCTACCTGGCCATAGAGGGTGAAGCGGCCCAAGTCGACCGGGCCGTGCGAATCGTGGATGAATACAACCAACTGGTACGCGAGGGCCGCCGCATGAATCACGGTGACGTGAAGGCCATGATCCGCGTCGCGACGCAAGACCCGAAAACGACTCTGCGGCAGGTTCTGGAGCCGGGTGCTCCGGTGCGCGCGCGCCTTTTCGGGAAGAAGACGGTTACACCGAAGAGTTCGAACCAACGGCTGTACATGGAAGCGATCGAGAAGCACGATATGGTCTTCGCCGTCGGCCCCGGAGGGACGGGGAAGACCTACCTGGCCGTGGCCATGGCCGTATCCGCGTTGCTCACCAAGCAAGTGGACCGCATCATTCTGGCGCGTCCCGCGGTCGAAGCCGGGGAGCGCCTCGGATTTCTCCCCGGCACGTTGCAGCAGAAAATCGACCCGTACATGCGGCCGCTCTATGACGCGCTCTATGACATGTTTGAGGCGGACAAGCTGGAGCGTTTTCTGGAGAAGGGAATCGTCGAGGTCGCGCCGCTCGCGTTCATGCGCGGCCGCACGCTCAACGATTCCTTCGTCATTCTCGACGAAGCGCAAAATACGACCAGCGAGCAGATGAAGATGTTTCTGACGCGCCTCGGGTTCAACTCCAAGGCCGTCATTACCGGTGACGTCACGCAGATTGACTTGCCCGCGGGGCGCCGGTCCGGCCTGGTCGAGGCGCTCGAAGTCGTCGGGCGCATCGCAGGGATCGCGTTCGTCAATTTCAATGAACGCGACGTCGTGCGCCACAACCTCGTCCAGCAGATCATCAAGGCCTACGATGAGTTCGGAGGGGGCGACGCCCGGCGTACGGCGTCGCCAGGGAACGGCAGGACCGAACCTGCGAAGTAAAGTTTCTGCGCGTCCATGATTGTCAACCGCCAGCGCCGTGTTCGCGTGCCCGTCAAGCCTTTGGAGGATTTCTTCGAGCGCGTCCGGCGAGAACTGCGATTTGCGCCGGAGTCCGTGACGGTCCAGTTGATCAGCGATGCCGCCATGTCCCGTTTGAACTGGACTTTCCGCAAGAAGCGCGGCCCCACCGATGTGCTTTCGTTTCCCTCGAACGGGGCGAGGCCGAACCCCAATATGAACTATGTCGGGGACATTGCGATTTCTCCCGAAACCGCGCGGCGCAACGCCCGCCGGTTCTCGCGCACCTTCTCCGTCGAAATGCGCATCCTGATCCTGCACGGCATGCTTCATCTGGCCGGGTTCGATCATGAAAGCGATCATGGCGAAATGAACCGCCGCGAGCAGGTCCTGCGCCGGAGGCTGGGGGTCGTCCCACGATGATGACCTTCCTCTATGTTCTGGCCGTATCGGCTCTTTGCATGGGACTAGTGGTGTTTTCCTACATTGACCGGATTTATCGGGAACTCGGCCGCGTGACGACGGGCCGTGTGCACACGCATCTGGAGATCTTCGAAGCCGAGGTCGAGCCCCACTTCCATCTGGAACGCGCCCGGGCAGCCAGCGGATTCCGTCTGTTGGCGAACCTTTGGCTCGCCATGATCACGGCGGAGACCGCGCGCGGCGTCATCGTATTCGTTCCGGGCACGTGGGATGCCCTGGCTCAAGCGTTTGTATATGTGCTTGTGGAATTGCTCCTGCTCTCGCAGTTCATTCCCGATTTTCTTTTGGTGCGCACGTCAAGCCGCTGGCTGCTGCGATTGGTCCTGGTGATTCGCGCGTTCCTCTGGATCGTGTGGCCATTCCGCGTTGTCCTGGAGCTGGCCGTTTCGCTCGTGCATATATCCGACGACCATCCCGCGGGTGGTTTGACCGCGCAACAGGAGGGAATCGAAGCCCTGGTCGATGCAGCTGAGCAGGAAGGCATCCTCGAGAGGGACGAAGCTCAAATGATCGAGCAGGTCGTGGAGTTCAGCGACAAACGCGTCCTGGAATTCATGACGCCGCGGCCAGACGTGGTTGCGATTCCCGCCAATTCCACGGTCGAGCAGCTTCGCAAACTTCTGGTGGAGACGAAATTCTCGCGTGTTCCCGTATACGAACAATCTTTGGATGACGTCATCGGCATAGCTATGGCGCGCGATTTGCTGCAGGTTCCGGAAGAGGAGGCCCGGCATCGAACTGTGCGCGAATTGGCCCGCCCCGCTCTGTTTGTTCCCGAGACGAAACACGGTTCGGATTTGCTCAAGGAGATGCAGCGGCGGAATCAGCAGATGGCCATCGTTGTGGACGAGCATGGTTCGGTCGCGGGCATCGTGACTGTCGAAGACCTGGTGGAAGAAATTATCGGGGAAATGGGAGGGGATGATCGCGTGCCCGTCCCCGATGCCGTCCGCGAATCCGACGGAAGCCTGGTCTTCCGCGGGAGTGTTTCCATCGAAAAAGTGCAGGAGTTGTTTGGCGTGGAATGGGATGTGACTGGAGAGGAATCGGCCACGACGATCGCGGGTTTGCTCAACCACATTGCCGGGCACGTGCCCTCGCCGGGCGAGCGCTTGGACTACGGCGGCCTGCGCTTCGAGATCCTGGAAGCCAACCAGAGGAAGGTCCTGCGTCTCCGCGCCCGCCGCCATCCTGCCGCTGTTTCGGCGGACTGATCCCGCGCGGCACTCTGCGTACTCTGTGCCCTCTGTGTTGAGAGCTTTTTTCCTGTCGTAACTTCAATCGGGTTTTAGCGAGTGTCTCCAGGACAAAGACTAGCTAATCAGCTTGGCAATCAAAAAAGCTGCGCCAGCGGCGAGACCCCCGGTGAGGACGGTTTGCACGCCGCCCTTGAACGGGCTGATTCCGGTGAAATGACCTTTCACCCATCCGAAAACGGCGAGAGCAAGCAGCGTCACACCGACCGACCACCAAAGGCCCTCTTGCACGTTGGAAAGCAGAATATAGGGAGCGAGCGGAATCAACCCGCCGACGATATACGACATGGCGATGGTTAGCGCACTGGTGCGCGCTCTTTTGGGTTGCGGTTCCTCAAGTCCCAGCTCGAACCGCATCATGAAATCCACCCAGTGTTTTTGATCCCCGGTAATCGCCTTTACGACGGGCGCCATTTCGGCTTCTGTCATCCCGTAGTCGCGAAACACTTTGGCAACTTCTTCGATTTCCACGTCAGGCAATTCGACGGTTTCGCGAACCTCGCGCTCCCTCTCCGATACGTAATGCTCGATATCCGTTCTGGCAGCGAGATATCCTCCGAGACCCATGGCGATCGAGCCTGCGGCAATTTCCGCAAAACCCGCCGTAACGACCAGCGCGGATGCATGAGGATTCGTGGCCACGGCGCCCGATATGCCGGCGGCGAGGGCGAATGGGACCGTCAAACCGTCCGCCATTCCAATGACGACGTCGCGGACCGATTCGCTTGCGGTAAAGTGTTTTTCGATATGAGGCGTTGCGGGCATCAGTGCATCTCCGAATGCGAAAGTCTTAGCCGGACAGCGATATTCCCTGCGCCTGTCCGGAGTTGCGGAAGTGTAGCACGTCCGGCGACAGGGTTAGAGGCGACTCCGGGATTCAGGCGGTGCGGTTCATGGAACCAGGGGTTATAGTAGAAGTGTAGATTTCGCGGTGGGCGGGTACTGCCGCCACCATCCGCGTAGGAGAGTTGAAATACACCTTTTATGGCGAAAGAATTCAAGTCCGGGTTTGTGGCAGTGGTGGGGCGGCCGAATGCCGGAAAATCCACGCTTGTAAACAGGCTGGTGGGGCAAAAAGTCGCCATTGTGACGTCGCGTCCGCAGACGACGCGTAACCGGATTCAAGGAATTGTAAATCGTCCGAATGCGCAGGTCGTGCTGATTGATACGCCCGGCCTGCACCGGCCCGACTCGGCCCTCGGCCGTCAAATGATGGGGGAGGTCAACGCCGCGCTTGATGCCGTCGACGTGCTTGCCCTAATTCTTGATGTGAGTGAAGAAATTGGCAAGGGAGATCGAAAAGCAATCGAGCGCGCGGCCCAGTTCGAAGGAACGCGCATCCTGCTGCTGAACAAGGTGGACCGCATCCCGAAGGACAGCTTGCTTCCCATCATCGAACGCGTTGGGAAAATGGCCGATTTCGCTGAAATTATTCCTATTTCCGCGCTGACGGGAGATGGCGTCGATCGCGTTTTGGATAAATTCATCGAATACCTGCCCTGCGGTGAGCCGCACTTTCCCGCGGACCAATATACCGACCAGCCCGAACGGTTCCTGGCGGCGGAATTGATCCGGGAGAAGGCCATGGCGGGGACGTTCCACGAAGTGCCGCATGCCGTCGCGGTCCTTGTGGATTCGTTTGAGGAAACGGACCGGCTGATCCGCATCCGCGCGACAATCTACGTCGAGCGGGAAGGGCAGAAGGGAATCCTGATCGGCCGCGCAGGCGCTTCGCTAAAAAAGATCGGGACGGAGGCGCGCAAGGAACTCGAGGAGATTCTCGGCACGAAGATTTTTCTGGAGTTGTTCGTGAAAGTTCAGCAGGATTGGCGCGACAATCCACAAATCGTGCGCCAGCTCGACTGGCGTCAGCAGCTCGAACGCCTGGCCGGGGAGTAGTTCCTGTTTAATCCTCTGTTGTAATTCCCAGGGTGCGCATCCGGCGGTACAAGTGGCTGCGTTCAAGCCCCAGAGCCTCTGCCGTATGCGTCATGTGCCACTGATTTTCTTCCAGCTTGCGCAAGATAAACTCTCTCTCGTAGGCGTCGCGAGCCTCATGAAGCGTTGCGTTTGGCTGCTGCGGCATGCGCGAGCTGCCACGGAATAGTTCCGCGGGCAGGTGCAAGGGTTCGATCTTGTCCTGCGGCACCACAATCATCAGACGTTCGGTCAAGTTGCGCAACTCCCGGACGTTTCCCGGCCATTGATACCGCAGCATCACGCCAAGTGCGGATTCACTCAATTCCTTGGGCTTGCGGCCGTAGGCGGCGGAAAACTCCGCCAGAAAATGGCGTGCCAGGATGGGGATATCCTCGGTGCGCTCGCGTAGCGGCGGAACGGTGAACGGGATCACATTGAGGCGATAGAAGAGATCTTCGCGAAACCTTCCACTGGCAATCTCGTCTTCGAGTTTTTTGTTTGTTGCGGCAATGACGCGCACATCGACGTTGACGGTCTGGTTCGAGCCGACCGGCTCGAGACGCTGTTCCTCCAGAACGCGCAGCACCTTGGACTGCGTGCGCAGGCTCATGTCGCCGACTTCGTCCAGGAACAGAGTGCCCCCATCGGCCTTCTCGAATTTCCCGACTTTATTCTCGCTCGCGCCGGTGAAGCTGCCCTTGATGTGGCCGAACAGCTCGGACTCGATCAACTCCTCGGGGATGGCGGCGCAATTCACTTCGACAAACGCCCGGTCGCTGCGCAGGCTGGCGGCGTGGAGGGCGCGGGCCACCAGCTCCTTTCCCGTTCCGCTTTCCCCGTAGATCAGAACGCGCCCGTTGGTGGGAGCGGTGAGCGCGATCTGCTGGCGCAGGGCCCGGATTGGCACGCTGTCCCCGAGCACCTGCGTGCGCCCGCCGAGCTCTTCCCGGAGCCGGCGGTTCTCCTGTTCCAGCCGATGGACTTCGAGGGCGTTTTTGATAACGAGAATGACTTTCTCGAGGGAGAAGGGCTTCTCGATAAAATCAAATGCGCCGAGTTTGGTGGCCCGCACGGCTGTTTCGATGCTGGCGTGCCCGGAAATCATCACGACCATCGGCGACATGCCGTTCTGGCGCATGCGTTCGAGTGTTTCGAGGCCATCGATTCCTTCGAGCCACACGTCGAGAAGCACAAGGTCCGGAGACCTTTGATCGAGCAGTGCGAGACACTCTTCTCCGGAGGCTACGGAAGCAGTTTCATACCCTTCGTCGGAAAGGATCGAGGAAAGCGCCTCGCGAATGCCTTGTTCGTCGTCCACGATGAGAATGGAATGAGGCATGGATTTTCGTTTCAGGCAGCCTGGGGCGAGATCGGCGCCGGCGCAACCTCCGTCATGGGAAGTTGCAGAATGAATCTGGCGCCGATGGGGGAATTGTCCTCGACTCGAATGGAGCCATAGTGTTCGGCCATGATCCGGCTGGCAATGGCAAGGCCGAGCCCCGTCCCCCGGTCCTTGGTCGAGAAGTGGGGAAGGAACAGCCTGTCCTTGTCCTCCGGGGAAATTCCATGACCGCTGTCAGCGACGATGATTTCCACCGTCTCCCGTTCGGAGTTGAAACGCGTGAGCAGGAGCAATTCCTTTACCGACGAGCCTTCCATCGCCTCGGCTGCGTTGTCAATGAGGTTGACGACCACGCGCCGGAGAAGCTCTCCATCCGCGCGGATCGCGGGCAAATCGGGCGCCAGATCCTTTCGAACGTGGATTCCTTCCAGGCGGCCTCCGAAAACCGCCAGGGCCTCCGTAACGATCGCATTCGGATCTGCGGGAGAGAGTCTTGCCGTGGGGAATCTGGCGAACTGCGAGAATTCACCCACCAGGGATTCCAGAGCGGCGACTTCGCGTTCGATGAGGGCGGAGCACTCGCCAACAAGACGCACCAATTCGGGCGGGTCTGGTGCGGCAGACTGCGCAGGATTCGACCGGCTGCGGTCCAGGTAACGCGACAAGCGTTGCGCGGAAAGCTGGATCGGCGTCAGGGGGTTCTTGATCTCGTGGGCGATGCGTTGCGCAACTTCTTGCCAGGCGGCGGCCTTCTGAGCGCGCAGCAGGTCGGTCAAATCGTCCACGACTACGACATAACCGCGATTCGACCGGCGGGGTCCAAGCGAACTGACAGTCACGGCCGCGTGGAGGAGCCGTCCGGCGACAGTGAATTCCAGCTCCTGGGAGGCGGCGCCCAGCCGCAGCGCACGGCGCATCAGCACGTGGACAGAGCGTGCCGCTTGCTCGCCCAGGATTTGGGCAAAGTTTACCGCCTGTTTCGCGCTCTCCCCAAACATTCTTACGCCGGCGGGATTGACTCGCCGGATGGATTCGTTCTCATCCACGGAAAAGACGCCGGTGGGAATGTTCTCCAGGATCGTTTCCATCAGCGTGCGCCGTCGTTCCAGCTCCTGCACAGCCTGCTGCAGGTTGTGGGTAAACACGCCAATTTGCCGGCGGCTGTCACTGAGCTGTTCGGTCATCCTGTTGAAGGAGCGCACCAGCGTCTCCAGTTCATCCTGTGCCTGGACATTGACGCGCGCCTCAAAGTTTCCCGCGATGATTTCCTGGGTCGCTTCGGCCAGCGCCTGAATGGGGACCGTGACCTGCTTGGAAAGGAACAGGGCAAACCACGTGGCTGCAAACATCAAAAGAATCGTGAATAGGAGCAGGGTAAGCAGCATTTGCGATTTGTAAGTGCGTAGCTGCTGCCGCTGCAGTCCGTAAGTAAGCGTTTGCATTTCAATTTCTTTAATGCGGTCCGGGAAATCATCCGGAACGTTGCGCCCCGCCAGAAAATAATTGTTTCCGGATTTTACCCGGCCGGCCAGAAAATATTTCCCGCGGTATTCCCACAGTTCCGCGCCGCTCGGCATCGCTCGAATATACAGGGGCAGTTCGACGGCGGAAGCCGGCGCCGCGGCAGCGGGGCCGGCGGTGAATCTAAAATTTGAATTAACGCCTACGGCGACGGGTTGGCCCTGCTCCGTCGTTTCCCACGCGATGTCCGCGCCACGCGCGAAGGACAAATCGAACGAGTGGATCGTATCTCGAGCCGTCCCTCGAACATCCGCGCCCGCAACCTCCCGGGCGATTTGAGCCATGCGGTCGTGATCGGAACGGGCGATTTCATTGAGGAGGTCGCGGCTGGTTTGCGTCGCCAGCTCGAGAGGGCGGGGAAACCAAAGCACCAGTGTGCGGTTCAACAAGGCATAGCTGACGAAGAACAAAAACACCACCGGCAGGAAGGAAACCGCAATTGCGCCCAGGACCATTTTCGTTTTGAACCGCGAACCGGGCTGGTGCGCGCGCCGCTCCGCCCAGAGCCGCAACAGGCTACGCGTCAGGATGAGACCGAAAACAAGAAGCGCTGCCACGATGAACGTGGAGAGCGCATACAGAACCAGGACCTGGTCCCACTGGCGAGGTTCGAAGGGAAGCGTTAGAGAGCCTAGCGTAAATACGGCGGCGAGCAACAGCACGATCCCCAGACCGCCGAGTCCCAGCAGTAGCTGCGATTTGCGCCCGGTGCTCATGCCGGCGCCATTTCGTCCGAAGCGGCGCTCTGCGACACGCTGAGGAATTGGATTAGAGGTGAGGTTGCCGGCAGCAGGGAGCCGAGAGGGCATTCCGCGCAGCGCGGTTCGCTCTTGCGGCACCAGGTCTTGCCTGTATTCACAACCAGCGCGTGAAATTCGTTGAAAAGTTGCGGATCGCGGGGAAGCGCGGCTTCGAACAGCGCGCGGACACTCTCATAACGTGGTTCGCCGCCGGTGATTCCATGGCGGCCGAAAATCCTGAGTGTGTAGGCATCGACGACAAACACGGGATGGTTCCCGGCATACAGGAGTATGGAGTCCGCGGTTTCGGGGCCTATTCCGTGCACGGATAGAAGCTTTTCACGCAGTTGTGCGGTCGGCGTGCCGAACATACGGTTCAGGGAACCACGATATTCCCTCTGCAGGAATCGGACAAACGCTTTCAGTTTTTTCGTCTTCTGGCGGAAATATCCCGACGGACGAAGCAGTATGGCAAGCCGCGATGGTCGAGCCGCTGAGATGGCCGATGGCGTGAGCATTTGCGCCGAGCGAAGATTGGCGATCGCTCGTTCCACGTTTCCCCACGAGGTGTTTTGAGTGAGGATGGCGCCGACGATCACTTCAAACGGAGTCCTTGCAGGCCACCAATGCATCGGGCCAAGCGCGCTAGACATCGCGGCGAAGTAGCGCAGCAGTGGCGGCCCTGTGTCCGAATGTGCCCGCGCCTCGGTCACGGCGCGTGGGCTGCGCCGCCGGGCCCTTTTGTGGCGATGTGAGACCAAACCTTCCATTGCTTCGCAAGATAGCGGGTGCCGTACCTCTAGTCAAGACAAGGTGTTGCCCGGGCATTCGGACACCTGTACGAAAGGACAGGTGCTGGCGTATTGCCCCTTTCGGTACGACGCGGGAGAATCGGAGAATAGAAGCCCCTAGCTATCTGCTACTTTAGTTCTTGTAGGGGGGTGTGTAGCCCCCGGGGAGTGCTCGTCTGATGTCGTCTCGGCTAGGCGAAATGCTGGTAAAAGAGAAGCTGATTACGTCCGATCAGCTTGCTAAGGCCGTGGAACTTCAGAAGGTGAATGGCGGGAGGCTGGGGGCGTGCTTGATGAGGCTCGGCATCATCACGGATGATGAAATTACGGGCGTTCTTTCCCGCCAGTATGGCGTTCCCTCCATCAACCTAAAGTTTTACGAGGTCGATCGCGCTGTAATCAAGCTCATACCGCAGGACACCGCTGTCCGGTACCAGATCGTCCCGCTTTCTCGCGTCGGTTCCACGCTGACCATCGCGATGACGGATCCCACCAACGTCTTCGCGATGGACGATATCAAGTTCATGACTGGCTTTAACGTGGAGCCGGTTGTAGCTTCCGAGGCGGCCATAGCCGAGGCCATCTCGAAGTTCTATGGCGGTGCCCAGAGCGAGGAAGAACTCAGCAAGGTGATGAAGGATCTCAGCGAGGATGATGACGCAGACCTCGAACTCGCCGCTGAAGCAGAGGAGATGAACCAAAACGAGCTGGCACGGGCCGCTGAGGAAGCGCCCATCATCAAGCTCGTGAACCTGATCCTGACCGATTCGCTCAAGCGCGGCGCAAGTGACATTCACATCGAGCCCTACGAGAAAGAAATGCGCGTTCGTTTTCGAATTGACGGCATTCTCCATGCGGTGATGTCTCCGCCGATGAAGCTGCGCGACGCGATCACGAGCCGCATCAAGATTATGGCCAAGCTCGATATCAGTGAGAAGCGGTTGCCCCAAGACGGCCGCATCATGATCAAGTACAAGAAGGACGGGAAGATGAAGGATCTCGACTTCCGCGTCTCGTCCTTGCCCACACTATTTGGCGAAAAGATCGTGATGCGCTTGCTCGACAAAGATAATCTGCGGCTGGACATGACAAAGCTCGGGTTCGAACAAGAGTCGCTGACGAAGTTTGAGAAGTCGATTCTCCGCCCTTACGGGATGGTTCTGGTGACAGGGCCGACCGGATCGGGCAAGACGAACACGCTGTACTCCTCCATCGCGCGTTTGAATACTCCCGACACCAATATCATGACCGCCGAGGACCCGGTCGAATTCCAGCTGATGGGTGTTAACCAGGTCCAGATGAAGGAGCAGATTGGACTGAATTTTGCCGCGGCCTTGCGCTCCTTTCTCCGCCAGGACCCGAATATTATCCTGGTAGGGGAAATTCGAGATTTCGAGACAGCGGAAATTGCGGTGAAAGCTGCGCTCACCGGCCACCTGGTTCTTTCCACGCTGCATACCAACGACGCGCCTTCCACCATCAGCCGCCTGATGAATATGGGGATTGAGCCTTTCCTGGTCGCGACTTCTGTCAATCTGATTTGCGCGCAACGCTTGGTTCGAAGAATTTGCGTGAATTGCAAGGAGCCGCTGGATATGCCCGAGCAGGCCAAGCTCGATGCTGGCTATACTCCGGAGGAAATCGCGACGACGACTATCTTCATCGGGAAGGGGTGCGGCACCTGCAATAAGAGTGGATACAAGGGCCGGGTCGGTCTTTACGAGGTCATGGAAATCAATGACGAGTTGCGCGAACTGATTTTAGTGGGCGCATCGGCCCTCGAGCTGAAGAAAAAAGCGGTTGATCAAGGCATGATCACGCTCCGCAGGAGCGGTTTGATCAAAGTTTCCTCGGGACAGACGACGCTCGAGGAGGTTCTTCGCGAAACGGTTTTGTAAGAAAGGGAAAACGATGGCTGGACTAACACTAAGCGAATTGCTCAAAAAAATGACCGAGTTAGGGGGCAGCGACCTGCATATCACCACGAACAGCGCGCCTCGCGTCCGTGTGCATGGCAACCTTCGCCCCATGGATATGGCGCCGCTGACGGCGGCCGATACGAAGGCGCTGGCCTACAGCGTCCTCACGGACTCGCAGAAGCATCGGTTCGAGGAGAATCTCGAACTCGATTTTTCGTTCGGCCTGAAGAACCTCGCGCGCTTCCGCGGCAATCTGTTTCAGCAGCGGGGCGCGGTCGCGGCGGTCTTTCGGACGATTCCTTGGGAGATCAAGGGCTTCGACGCGCTCAATCTGCCCCCGGTGGTGGCCGGCCTCTGCGACAAGCCGCGCGGTCTCATACTAGTCACCGGACCGACGGGCTCGGGTAAGTCGACGACGTTAGCTGCGATGCTGGACAAGATCAACAGTGAGCGCGAAGAGCACATGATTACCGTGGAGGACCCCATCGAGTTTCTTCACAACCACAAAAAGTGTCTGGTCAATCAGCGCGAAATTCACTCGGATACGAAGTCGTTCGCGAATTCGCTTCGAGCAGCGCTTCGCGAAGACCCCGATGTGGTTCTCATCGGAGAAATGCGCGACCTCGAAACCATCGAATCGGCGCTCCGTATTGCCGAAACGGGACACCTCACCTTCGGCACGCTGCACACAAACTCCGCGATTTCGACGATCAACCGTATCGTGGACGTATTTCCGTCTTTCCAGCAGCCACAGATCCGCGCCCAGCTTTCGATGGTTTTGGAGGGAGTTCTCTGTCAGGCGCTGCTTCCACGGGTCGACGGGCGCGGCCGCGCCATGGTCATGGAAATCATGATTCCGAACCCCGCCATCCGTAACCTGATCCGTGAGGACAAGGTTCACCAAATTTATTCGGCCATGCAGACCGGGACAGGGCAATCAGGAATGCAGACCTTCAATCAGAGTCTGGTCAACGCCTACTTCCAAAAGGCAATCACTTTGGAAGTGGCGCTGGCACGGTCGTCGAATCCGGAAGAGTTGCAAGATATGATTAATCGGGGAGTGACTTCGGCCGCTCCTTCCCGCGGACCAGCCGTCCCGGTTCGCCGCTGAGGGATGATTGAGTCGGTCGTTTCAGATGTGCCTCAAACGGGTTAGGAAGTACGAATTATGAGGAGGAAATAACGATGCCGGTTTTCACATATCGCGGCACCAATCGCGCGGGAGCGACCGTGACGGGAGAGCAGTCGGCCCCGACGAAGGACGAACTGATTAATATACTGCGCCGCCAGCAGATCAAAATCACAAAAATGTCGGAAAAGGGCAAGGAATTTAATATGCCCACTTTTGGCGGCGGAGTGAGCGCCAAGGAACTCGCTATCTTCACCCGGCAGTTTTCGGTGATGATTGATGCCGGGTTGCCGTTGGTGCAATGCCTCGAGATTCTCGCCGGCCAGCAGGAAAACAAGATGTTTCAGACGATCCTGACCGGTACGCGCGCATCTGTGGAAGGCGGCGCCACTCTGTCCGCCGCGATGCGCCAGTACGACAAGGCCTTTAATCCGCTCTATGTCAACCTGGTGGAAGCGGGAGAAACGGGCGGTATTCTCGATACGATTCTCCAGCGGCTTTCCGCGTACATCGAGAAGGATGTCAAACTGAAGGCCGCGGTCAAGTCGGCCATGGTGTATCCGATTGCCGTGCTGGGGGTTGCAGGGGGGGTCATCGTTCTTTTGTTGTGGAAAGTTGTTCCTATTTTCGCCACGTTGTTCGCGGGTCTCGGCGTAGCCCTCCCGCTGCCCACGCGCATTGTCATCGGGATGAGTAATTTATCGGCAGCATATTCGGATTATTGCTCTTGATGGCGTTGGCCGGCGTGATCATAGGATTGAAAGTATGGTATGGCACGCCTATGGGCCGGATGGCGATTGATCGCACCCTTCTCAAATTGCCCGTTTTGGGCATTTTGCTCAGAAAGATTGCGGTCGCGCGTTTCACCAGGACCCTGGGCACGTTGATCTCAAGCGGCGTGCCAATCCTGGAAGGATTGGACATCACCGGCCGGACGGCGGGCAACGCGGTGATTGAGAAGGCCCTCATGGATGTTCGGAAGGCCCTCGAAGCGGGACGGAATCTGGCTGATCCACTTAGAGAATCCAAGGTATTTCCAGGCATGGTCACGCAGATGATTGGAGTTGGAGAACAAACGGGCGCGATGGACGCCATGTTGCAGAAGGTTGCCGACTTTTACGAGGACGAAGTGGACGCGGCGGTCAGGGACCTTCTCGCTGCCATGGAGCCCCTGATGATCGTATTTCTCGGCGTCGTCGTTGGCGGCATCGTAATCTCGATGTACTTGCCTTTGTTCACGTTGATCGGCCAACTCAGCAGCACTCACTAGAACGGTGCGATATGCTTGCGGGAAAGGGAGGGCGTCTGGTGCGAAATCGCCCTCCGAACCCGCCTTGTTCCGGTCTTTCTGACATTTTCAAACTCTGAACGGCTGATGGGCCAACAAGTTCGTCTCGAATGGAATTGACACAAAATGTCGCTGCGTGGCTGAATTGGCTGTCGCGCGTCCGGTTTTTCCTAATTACCCTTCTTTTGGCCCTCGTGTTAGTTCTCGGGAAGACAAGCCAGTTGGAGGTATCGACCCGGCTGTTTATCCCGTTGATGATCCTGTGGTACACGCTGGCAATTATCTATTCAATTTTGTTGCGATGGATGCCGCTGGCCGTGTGGCATGGTCCGGTTCAGTTGGTTTGCGACCTTCTGTTGGTCACTGCCGTCATTTATTTGACGGGGACGCAGGATAGTTACTTCATATGGCTCTATCCTCTGGCCATCATCGTCGCGAGCATCCTATTTTCCCGCAAGGCCACGTTTATTGTCGCCGGCCTAAGTTTTATTTTGCTCGGCGGTCTGGCGGAATTGGTTTACTACAACATTTTGCCGCGCATGCAAATTGCTGTCCCGAGCGATAGGCAACTCCAAACCTGGATCTTCAGCAACTTGTTCTTCTTCATGGCCGTGGCGTATCTTTCCAGCCTATTGGCGCAGAGCTTGCGGCGGCAGGGCGCTGAGCTCGAAGTCAAGCGCGGGGAATTGCAGGACCTGCAGGCGTTTAACGAAGATATTATCCACTCGATGCGGGGTGGATTGCTTACCACCGATCTGGAAGGTCGAATTCTATTGCTCAACCGGACCGGCGAGGAAATTACCGGCCATAGCTTTACAGCGGTTCGCGGAATGTTGCTCCAGGATCTTTGGCCGGTCTTTTGGCTGCCGCGTGATAAATCAGACGACGGCAAACTCCCACAGCGGTGTGAAGTGGACTTTCTCACCCCGGACGGGCAGAAGCGGTTCATTGGGATATCGGTCTCTCCCTTGCGCACCGGGGAAGGGCGGACAACCGGATATGTTTTCAATTTCCAGGATCTGACCGATTTAAAGAACCTGGAACGGGAAGTTGCAACCAAAGAACGTATGGCGGCTATTGGCCGTCTTTCGGCGGCGATTGCGCACGAGATCCGTCAGCCTTTAACCGCGATGGCGGGGGCTGTCAAAGAACTGGGACGGCTGGTGCCTTTGCAGGAGGATGAACAGCGCCTGGTCGGGATCGTAAGCCGTGAATCCGAACGGCTCAATAAGATCATCACGGATTTTCTGAATTACTCCCGCGAGAAAACGTACGACTTTTCGGACGAAGATATTGCGGTCCTTCTCGATGAAACGCTGACGTTGTTCGAGCGAAACCCTCAATTGGACGGAAAATACCGGATCGAACGAAGCTTTGCGGCGCCTAAAGTTCGAATCAAGGTCGACCGTAACCGGATCAAGCAGGTGTTTTGGAACTTGTCCGACAACGCGCTGCGCGCCATGCCCGCCGGCGGCGTTCTTTCCGTGTCTCTCGAACTCGCTTCGTTTTGGGTCCGCATTCGATTTCGCGATACAGGCATGGGATTTGACCCGAAGCAGAATGCGAAGATATTTGAACCTTTGCAATCTACGTTTGTGGGGGGGACAGGCCTTGGGCTCGCCATTGTCTATCAAATCATTCAAGCGCACAGCGGGCGCATCAGCGTCATTTCGGAAAAAGATTGCGGAGCGGAATTTATTGTAGAGCTTCCCCGCATGGCGTGAGCCGGCGTAGAAGATAGAGGTTTCCTATGGCCCACATCCTCATTGTTGATGACGAACAATCGATCTGCGAACTGCTGGAGATTACCTTCCGCAAAGAGGGGCATCGAGTCGAAGTAGCCAGGAATGGGGAGGCCGCCAAGCGCCGGCTTGCATCGCAGATTTTTGACATCGTCATTTCCGACATTCGCATGCCGGACGCGACGGGTGTGGAACTTCTCCAATTGTGCAAGGAGCTTTCCCCCTCCAGCTACTTCCTGCTGATTACGGGCGTACCCACGGTCGAAACGGCGATTGCCGCCGTCAATGCCGGAGCGGACCGCTATGTCATTAAAGACCACGATCTAGTCGACCAGTTGCGCCGGGCCGTGCGTCAGGTGGATGAAACAATTCGTCTCAAAAGCGAAGCAGGGTATCTGCGCCGCGAAGTGCGCCGACTGACCGGCCTGGACAACATCATCGGGCATAGCCCCGCGATGCGCGCCATCTTCGAGATGATTCAGACTGTGGCCCCGCAATCCAGCCGCGTCCTCATCACCGGGGAAACCGGAACGGGGAAGGAACTGGTCGCCCGCGCCATCCACGAAAACAGTGTCCGCGCTCAGCAACCATTCATCGCCATCAACTGCGGCGCATTTCCAGAATCCCTGCTCGAATCCGAGTTGTTCGGTTACGCAAAAGGAGCCTTCACCGGCGCGAATGAAAACCGCCAGGGACTGTTTATGGCGGCCAATGGCGGAACCCTGTTCCTGGATGAAATTGGGAACATGAATTTACCCATGCAGGTAAAACTCTTCCGCGTCCTTCAGGAAGGCAAGGTGCGCCCCGTGGGCTCGAATGAGGAGAGCGAAATCGATGTGCGGGTGATCGCGGCAACGAACAAGGATCTCGACAAAGCCATTGCGGCGGGAGAGTTTCGCGAGGACCTGTACTACCGGTTGAGCGTGATTCCCATTCAGTTGCCGCCTCTTCGAGAGCGGCGGGACGATATTCCCTTGCTGGCACGCGCCTTCTTGGATCGATTTTGCAAGTCCATGGGGAAATCCATCGAAGGGATCTCGCCGGACGCCATGCGTCTGTTGGAAGCATATGACTGGCCTGGAAACGTCCGCGAGCTGGAGAACACGATGGAACGGTCCGTGGTGCTGGAAACCGGAAACATGATCTCTGCCGCGGTGCTGCCGGAAAAAATCGCGCACCAGGGACAGGAAATTCGCGGAATGCCCGCCTCCACATCCGGTGCAGGCAATGCACACATGCAGATACCAGAAGGCGGGCTCGACCTCGAGAAATACATGCAGGAGATGGAAAGGGCCTATATCGTTGCGGCCGTCGAGGCGTGCGACGGTGTGGGGACGCGCGCGGCGGAGTTGCTCAAGATGAGCTATCGCTCCTTCCGCCATTATTCCAAGAAGTACAATATTACGTGAGCCGCCCCAGGCTCGATTCAGTTTGCCGGGAGCGAGGCCACGGGGCCGGGCGCATGGGTTTCGCCGGTTCTTCGGCGCCGCGCGGCCGGCAGTAGATGCGCGACGGCGCTGGCCGCGAGCACGATGATGATGGGATCCATGGGGTAGCGATAGCGCGGGGAAGAATGGGTCAGATAAAAAACCAGCGGGAATATCAGGAGAACCAAGGCAAACGGGACGGCTTCGGGATGGCGCGCGCGGTATGCGTACAGTGCGCCGAGCAGGGTCAGCAAGGGTAACAGGCAGTTCAGTAGGAGGAATGATCTGGTACGGAGACCCCCGCTCGACCAAACGTCAATCGGACTGTCGCTGACACCCAGCCAGTGAACCACAAAGCGGTGGAATATGAAGTTGATCGTATCGCTTGGATGGGTCCGCATGAATGTGAAGGCTTCGTGCTGCTTCTCCGCCATATACGCAATCTCGCCCATGCGCGCGTATTTTTCCGCCTCCACTGGATTCTCATTTGGATGCGACCATTGAGACCATGTATCTATGACGGTCGGATTGTTCCCAAGATACAGTTCCAGACCGAAATTTGACCGCAGGATGATTACTTTGCCAAAGGCCTGATAATTGCGAATGGTCCATGGGACCAGTCCAATGATAAACACCAAAAGGGCCGCCGCCACAGGCTTGGCCCAAGAGGCCGCTCCCTTTCGCGCCTCCCAGGCCAGCCATCCAAGAAAAAAAGGGAACAACGACAGGATTGCGGGATTAATCAAAACTCCCACGACCCACAACGCGCCGTAGCCTGCCCAGGGCAAGAGACCGCGTTTCTCCCGCATTGCCAGTGTCGCCCAAAAAATCAATGAAAAAATGAGCCCTACCAGAGCGGTATCCCATATCCAAACAATGGGAAAGAACGACGCGGTGGGAAGAAAGACCCAAGCCCACGCCGCGCCGATCGCCACACCCTCTCCGAAGGTCCTTTTGGCGATACCGTGAATTGGAATAATTGTCAGTGCGGCAAAAGCGCAGTTCAGCGTTTGGATGATTATGTGGGATTTGTCACTATAGATTCCCCACAGCTTAAAAATCCCCGCGATGAGGTATGGATAAATTGGTGTGAACCAGGCTGTCGGTCCAGTTTCCACAAACCGTATAGGCGAGGCGAAACCTCGGCCTTCGGCGATGGAACGCGCCACCCGGCCTAATTCGTAGCCGTAAGGAAGGTTGTCGCGGACAGGACTCTTTGCGTAGTGCCATTGGAGATAGAGAAGAACCATCCGCAGGGCAAAAGCGAAGCTCACGATGAAAATGGGTGAGCCGAGGACACGTTTCAGGAACTGCCGCACGGTGAACTTTCTCCTATTCCGTTGGGCGAATCGGAATCAACAGCAAGTGTAGAACCCTGGCAATTCACGGGCAATCGAATTGACCGCGACTTTGAGCGCAGCTTGTCGTTTCGGTTAGCTCCACAAGGCTGAAAGGTCGCCGTGCCCTCTCCAAGAATTCTCTTATTGGGTGCAATTTCACCCGTGTTCGGACCTGGTAGAGACATCTCCGGATAGGGCAACTTAGAGGCAGTTGTTCGGAGCGGAATTTTTCGTTACGCGGGAATAGAGCAGCACGCCTGGCACGGCCAATCGCAAATCCAGCAGTTAGCGCCATTTTGTGGCCGGGTTCAGTGACAAATTTTGACGTTTATTGTCTTTTTTCTGTCCTAATCCCGCCCATGCCGGCCTCGGAAACATGCCTCACGGTCTCCATATGTTGTTGAAAACAAGACAGGTCGGAGGCTTGGAACAAATAAGAACCGTTCATCTCGACGTTGGCATGGGGCATGCACATATAAAGGCGCAAGGCCAAGGACAGAGCCTTACAAGATATTCTAAAGCTAAAATTTAAAAGGAGACTCGTGCATGCGAAATAAACAGAAGGGTTTCTCGTTGATTGAGTTGCTGATCGTGGTCGCGATTATTTTGATCATCGCGGCGATCGCGATTCCGAACTTGATGCGTTCGAAGATGGCGGCCAATGAGGCGTCTGCCGTTGCCTCGCTGCGCACCTATAACACGTCCATCGTGGCTTACCAGACCACCTACGGCACCGATCCCTCCACGGGTTTTGTTCAACTTGGACCCGGAGCCCCACCGTCTTCCGCTGGGGCGGACTTGGTTGACAACTTGCTCGGGATCGTCTCTCCAGTCAAGAGCGGGTACAATTTCACTTTTACGCCAGATCCATCACCAGTAAGTGGCGTCTACTCAACGTACAAAATCGTCGCCAAACCCGTATCAACCTCGACTGGGCAACGGTGGTTCTACACGGACCAGAGCGGTGTGATTCGCCAGACCACAGATGGTACGACGACCCCGGACTCCACCAGCCCTCCGATCGGCTAGTGATTTTCGGAAGCACCCCATGCGGAGGAGAAAGGCGAATGCCTTTCTCCTCCGTTGTCTTTAATAGAGTTCGTACATTGCCATATCGGACAGGGATTGCGCGCCAAGCGAGAGGATACGACATGAGACGGCTGGAATGGACCAAAGGTCCCAGGATATCTGGCAGCTCCCAGCGAGGATTCTCCCTCATCGAGCTTCTGGTCGTCGTCGCTGTGATTCTGATTCTCGCGGCCCTGGCCATCCCGAATTTCATCAAGTCGAAAATGCAAGCGAATGAGGCCTCGGCTGTCCAGAACCTGCGCAACATTTCAACAGCGGAAATCGTCTACTCAACCACCTACGGCATCGATTTCGCGGACAGCCTCGCCAAGCTCTCAGGCAATGGCATCGTCATCGATCAGAATAATGCCGGATTGATTGACGAAACTCTCGCGAGCGGAGTCAAGAGTGGATATAATTTCACGTATACGCAGCTTTCGACCGACGCGCAGGGGCACACAGAAACATATTCTCTAAAGGCGGACCCGCAAGTCCCCGGGACGACGGGACAACGGCATCTCTACACGGACCAAACGTGCGTGATCCGGTTCAACAACTCTGTGACTGCCGGACCCGGCGACATGCCACTTAGCTGACGCTTCGAATTGACCCTCTTAGACGCCTCGCGGCATGCCTTGCCAACGCCACTTCCTGTTACACTCTGTTTGTGAATCATCGGCGAGCGCGACTGAACTTTGTTGCCGTTTCTATTCTCATCGCGGCGTATGTTCTGCCGGCTGCCGCTGGATCGCCTTCGCAGGACTCGCCCGATTCCGCGAAGACGATTTCGCAGCGTCTCCAGGATCACTATCGCCGCGCACAGACACTTCGCGCCGAATTTCTGGAGCGCTACAGTGAAGGCCCCCGCGAAGCGCGCATCGAGTCGGGCACTGTGTATTTCCGCCGTCCGGGACGCATGCGCTGGGAGTACGAATCGCCGGAAAAGAAACTCTTCATCGCCGACGGAAAAACAGTCTGGTTTTATGTTCCGGCCGACCACACCGTCACGCGCGCCCCGGTTAAGGAAAGCTCGGACTGGCGCACGCCGCTTGCTTTGTTGACGGGGAACGCAGACCTTTCCCGGTTGTGCGGCCGAGTGGACCTGATTGTTCAAAAAGCTGTTCCCGCGGGCCACGCGATCCTGCGCTGCTTGCCGAAGGGCGAAAAAGAGGCGAGGCCCGCGGCCGAAACTCCTTCCCCACGGGACTCCACGCAACTCCCCGGCGCCGGAGACTTCGTCGAAGTTCTACTTGAAGTGGATTCGTCCAGCGGGGAACTTGCCAGCGTGCGGATTCGGCAAGCAGGAGGAATTGAACTGGAGTACCGGTTTGGAGACTGGCGGGAAAATCTTCCGTTGCCCGATGAAATGTTCCGCTTCCGAGCCCCGGTTGGCGTCGCAATCGTGGATGGCGCCGCACTCAACGATACGCCGCGCTGAATGTTTCCCCGAGACACATGAATTGAGTTGACCGATTCGCACAGCATATTCAGCTTGCGGCGAAGTTTGCGATCACCAATGTTAACTTTGAAGTTGCTTTCCGGCACATTATGACAGGACAGGGACCACCGTTGGCGCATCCCATATCGCAGGAGACACCTCGGCAGGATCGGTATTTCATCGCCGTTGTGCTCGCTTTCACAGCAATTACATACTTGAACACTCTTCGGTTTGCTTTCGTGTATGACGACAACGGCCAAATTGGAGAAAATCCGTTCATCAAATCGTGGCGCTACGTTCCGCAGTATTTCGTCTCCTCGGTTTGGAAGCACATGGTTCCTTTCGCGGTTGGAAATTATTATAGGCCTCTGTTTCTAGTGTGGCTGCGGGTGAACTACGCGCTATTTCAGATGCGCCCTCTCGGATGGCATGTAACGACGGTCCTTCTGCACCTGTTGGTTACGTGGCTCGTGTACCTGGTGGTTCGTCAAATGACCCAGCGGCCAAGCCTTGCGTGGCTGACCGCGCTGATCTTCGGCGTGCACCCCATTCATCATGAAGTCGTGGCGTGGGTTTCAGGCTCCACGGAATCGCTTTTCACCGTGTTCTTCCTGTCTGCGTTCCTGGCATATTCGCACTCACGCGAGCGGCGCCGGACTCTGTGGATGGCCCTCTCGTGCGGATTTTATGCTCTGGCTCTGCTTTCGAAGGAGACGGCGATTGTGCTGCCTGTCCTGGCGTTCACGCATTGCTGGATCGCCGGAAGGTCGGATGCGGCCCCGGAGGCTTCCGAATTCGCTTGCCGGTTTCGCCGGGCGGCCGCATCGGTTGCCGCTTATATTCCCGTCGCTCTGATTTATCTTGCCCTTCGCTATAAGATTCTGTCAGGTTTTAGCCACCCGCTTAGGAACGCGTCTGCTTCTGCGTGGCTGTTGACCCTGCCCTCGATTGTGTTTTTCTATATAAAGAACTGGTTTTACCCGATCCGTCTGTCCGAGTTTTACGACCTCTTCTACCAGGTCCGGCCAAATTTCGCGCACGTCATCCTGCCTGCATTGGCCGTTCTTGCAATTGCAGTTGCGGTTTGGATTTTCCGTGGCCGCCTGGGATTTCGCGACGCGGGCTACGCGGCGGCATGGATCGTGATTCCGCTGTTGCCTGCGATGGACACTTTCGTATTCCGCGTGGACGAACTGGTCCACGACCGCTATTTCTACTTGCCAAGCCTGGGTGCGGCTCTGCTGATCGCCATGCTCATCGAGGCGATTGCTAAGAAAGGCGCGCGTGTGTTTGGACAACCCTTGCGCCTGGTAGTGACTGCGCTTGTGCTCGCGGTTGTGTTGGCCCTGTGCACCGTCCGTGCGACAAGGTACTGGGTGGGCGACTACACTTTGTTCACCCGGGCGCATGAGATTGCACCGCGTAATTTTCGTGCGCAAGAAAATCTCGGCGCGGCATTGATCTTGCGAGGAGAGATTGACCAGGGCCAGGCCATGCTGGAGGATGCGTTCCAGAAGTGGCCGGGTGAGTGGGAAGTGGCATTCAATTTGGGCCGCGTGCAATATTTCAAAAAACAGTACGCCAAGGCGGAGGAGTATACGCGCCAGGCCTTTGCGCTCAACCCGAATTATCCCGATTCGTATGTCCTGCTCGGTCAGATACAGCTCAGGGGAAACCATCCTCATGAAGCGCTCGAAAGTATGCGGCGCGCTGTGGAATTGAATCCGTACAGTCCCCAGTTCCGCATGGTCTATGGGACTGTGCTGGAGGTGAACGGCGATTGCCCTGGAGCGATGATTCAGCGTAGAACCGCTCTCGCGCTTGCCCCCGGTGATTTCTTCGCGCAGCGTGAAATGCTGCGCTGCGGCGCGCCTGCGACCCCGGCGTCCGCATTGGCAGTCCATCCGGCACAATAGTGATGGTCGTTGGATGCGGAATTTGAGGTGCCCCTCAATTCATTACAACTAGCAGCGCCACCCCGAAAGCCCATCCGCTGAAGCAATAGCCTGGGAGGCCGCGAAATCGTGCCGGGAAGTTTCGTCGCCAGGGCGTGCCTTCGTTTAGGGCGCTGAGTAAGCATAGGTCAGGAGTTACCAGCCGGAGTACCCAGCCTTTGCTCTACTATTGGCATCTGAGTGGTTGAGGTACACTCTTAACCATGGGCGAGTTTGTTTGCAAGGTCGCGGACGCGAGCGGCAGGGTTTTTTCGCAGATGGAATCGGCCGAATCCATTGCAGAGGCTCGCCAGAAGCTTTCGAACCGCGGCTTATTCGTATACCAGGTCCGCGCTCGGGAAGGGTTCTTTGGGGAAACCCGCCGGCGCGAGAAGACAGTGCACGGGAACGACTTCCTGGTTTTCAATCAGCAGTTTAATACTCTGGTCAAGGCAGGAATCCCGATTCTCAAGGCCTTGGACTTACTCGCCGAGCGCGCCGCAACGCCACGGCTTCGACCGGTCCTGGGAGAAGTCCGGCGCCTGGTGCGCGAAGGCACGACATTGTCCGATGCGCTCGAGCAGCAAGGAGTCTTCCCGAAGATCTATACCACATCGATTCTGGCAGGAGAGAAAAGCGGCAATTTGTCAGGCGTTCTCGAGTATTACATTGCCTACCAGCGGGTCACCACCGGGTTGAGAAAGAAGCTGATCGCCACGCTGATTTATCCGGCAATTCTCGTTTGCGCGGCCACGGGAATCGTGACCTATCTGGTCGGTTTCGTGATCCCGAAATTCGCTGCGCTCTATAGCGACTTAAACGTCCGTCTGCCGGCGGCGACTCGCCTCTTGGTGGCGGCAACCGTGACCTACCGTTCGTTCCTGCTGGGGGCGATTGGCATAATGGTGGGCCTAGCCTTGGTGGCATTTTCCTGGTCGCGCACCGAGAAGGGCGGGCTGGCCTTGGAGCGCCTGCGAATGCGGCTGCCGTTGGTGGGTGACACGCTCACTAAATTTCAGGTGGCGCAGTTTTGCCGGACGCTTTCGACACTTCTGGCGGGAGGAACGCCACTCGTGCAGGCCATGGAAACAGCGGGTGGCGCGATCCGCAGCCGGCTCGTTTCAGGCGCTATCTCGCGAGGGGCGCAACTGGTGCGGGAAGGACAGTCTTTACACGACGGGCTTGCTTCCACCGGCCTGGTGCCGGAATTGGCGCTCGAAATGATCGAAGTTGGAGAAGCTAGCGGCGCGCTCGGGCCCATGCTTGCCAGCGTTTCGGAATTTTACGAAGACGAAGTGAACAATCGTCTGGCTAACATGGTCGCATTGATTGAGCCGGTCATCTTGCTGTTCATGGCAGTCTTGATAGCCTTTATACTGGTAGCGTTGTATTTGCCGATGTTCTCGTTGTCTGTGGGCGGTTAGAGGTGGCAAGCATCCAATGAGCACAGCCGATCAAACAGTATCCACAGCGGCATCCGACCCCCAAGGGGAGCGCGAACGCTCGCGCCGTTTGGCAGAGCGCTATCGCTGTCCGTTCGTGGACTTGCTCGAGCAGCGCATTGATCCGGAGTTATTCCGCAGCATTCCCGCGGACTTGATGTTCCGCTTCAACTTCGTGCCCATGGAGGCGCAAGGCGGCGCCCTGGTGATTGCTGTCGCCGAGCCCAGCCAGATTCTGTTGAGCGATGAGCTCCCGTTGCTCCTGGGCAAGAAGCTGATTCTGAAAGTCGCTACGCCGTCACAAATCAGCGACCTCCTGAAACGCACCGAACAGTCCCAACGCGTGCTCGATCAAGCGACCGAAGCGTTCACTCTGACCGTCGTTGAGGAGGACGAGGAAACAGACTCGACCATCTCCGCCGATACGCTGACCGGAGACTCGGCGGTAAGCCCCGTCGTGCGCCTGGTGGACACGGTCATTTTCACGGCTCTGGAACGCCGCGCCTCGGACATCCACATCGAGGCCCGCGACATCGAGGTCGCCGTCAAATATCGCATTGATGGCGTCTTGGTGCATGCCATGGCCCCCATCTCCAAGGATTGGCTTTCGACCATCATTTCCCGCATCAAGGTCATGAGCGAATTGGATATCGCCGAGCGGCGCGTCCCTCAGGACGGGCGCTTCCGGGTCCGGTACAAAGGACGTTACGTGGACTTCCGCGTTTCCATCATGCCTTCGATTCACGGGGAAGACGCGGTTCTTCGCGTTCTCGACAAGGAGAGTCTGTCGGAAAAATTTCAAACCCTCAGTCTGGAGGTCGTGGGTTTCGCGTTGGAGGACATGCGCAAGTTTCGCCGGTACATCCGCGAACCGTACGGAATGGTGCTCGTTACCGGGCCCACCGGATCGGGAAAGACGACGACGCTTTACGCCGCCATCAATGAGATCAAATCCGACGAAGACAAGATCATTACCATCGAAGACCCCGTCGAATACCAGCTTCGGGGGATCACGCAAATTCCAGTGAACGAAAAAAAAGGACTGACTTTCGCCCGCGGATTGCGCTCCATCTTGCGCCACGACCCGGATAAGATCATGGTCGGCGAGATTCGGGACAACGAGACGGCGCAAATCGCGATTCAGTCCGCCCTCACGGGGCACCTGGTATTCACCACGGTTCATGCCAACAACGTAACCGACGTCATCGGGCGGTTCATCAACATGGGGGTCGAGCCTTACAACTTTGTCTCGGCGTTGAATTGCATTCTGGCGCAGCGGCTGGTGCGAGTGGTGTGTGCGCATTGCAAGAAGATGGTGCGGTATTCTCCGGAGGTGTTGCGGGCTTCGGGGCTCGAACCGGAGGTTTGGGGCCAGCATCAATTTGTGGAAGGAGCCGGTTGTCTGGAGTGCTCCGGCACGGGCTTCCATGGCCGCAGCGCCATCTCCGAATTGCTGGACCTATCCGACCACATCCGCGAGATGATCATCAGCCGGCGGCCGACTTCGGAGATCAAGCGGGTCGCGCGCGAAGAAGGTATGACGTTTCTGCGCGATTCGGCGCTAGCCAAGGTGCGCGAGGGAGTGACGACACTCAAAGAGATCAACAAGGTGACCTTCATTGAGTGAAGACAACAGTGTCCGGCAGGGGATCTATCAGAATTCTTTCATGCGGCGCATGGCGCACTGGTTTGACGCCGTTCCGCATCCGATGATTGCCTGCGAGATTGCCGCGGACTATGTCGCCGCTGCGCGTTGGACGCGCACCGGAATGGCCTTGGACGGCCTCGCCGTCGAAGCGCTTTCGCCCGGCTCCATTTTGCCGGCGGCGGCTGAAACCAACTTGATTCATGTGGGTGAAGTGCGCGCGGCGGTGGGCCGCGTGTTCGCCCGTCTTCGAGTGAAGAGTGAAGATGTCGCTTTGCTCGTGCCCGACGCGGTGATTCGCGTGTTTGTGCTTCATTTCGACGTGTTTCCGAGGAAACCCGAGGAAGCGCTTCCCATGCTTCGCTGGCGGCTCAAGAAAAGTGTGCCGTTCGAAGCCGAGGAAACGTTGATTTCCTATATGCGCCAGGCGCCTCGGGAGGGTGGAGTGGATATCGTCACGGGACTGGCGAGGTTGCGCATCGTCCGCGAGTACGAATCCCTTGTGGAATCGGTGGGAATGTCGCCTGGGGTCGTTATGAGTTCGACTTTGGCTGCGCTGCCGTTGCTTGCCGATGCGCGGCCATCGCTGCTGGCGCGTGTTGCAGGTTCGATTTTGACGACGGCCATCGTTAGGGAAGGTGTGTTGTGCGGATACCGTTGCACCTCGCTACCCGCGGACGCATTGCATTTGACACCGCAGGCCCTGTTGGATGAAATCTACCCTCTGGCGGCTTATTATCAGGACTCGTGGAGCGAGGGAATCGCGCATGTCCATTTGTCGGGGTTGGGCGATCGAACCGAACAGTTCCGGGCGCCGCTCGAACGCGAGTTGAATTGTCCGGTCGGGTCGCTGCTCTCCGCGGCATCCACGGAGGGGCGGATTCGTACCGATGAACAGCCGCTTGCCGAACGCGGCCTGGATGCATTGATTGGATGGACGCTAAACCGTGGGGCGTAAGAGGTTGTATGGTGACAGCTGGCTTTTTAGAGCGCCTCTGTTGTGCTGAGCCCAACCGAACCATTCGCCGCGTCGTTCGCCGCTGACGTGAGAGAAATGCGGTTGTCAAACACGCGCGTAATCCGCGCTGGAGAAGGGAAGGAAATCTAGTCCCGATGAAGGTTCGCCTCAATCTGGCAACGTCGCCGCTGGAGAGCAACCGCCGGTTCACGGCGGTCTCCTCGGCGATTGGCTTTCTGGGGTTCGTGGCGCTGTTGCTGCTTTCCTGGCATGCCTACAGCGTATGGAGAGGTGACAAAGTATTCCGCGCGCGACAGGCGGCGCTTGAAAAACAGATTGACTCGCTCCAGCAACAGCGTCAGGCGCTGGCATCGTTTTTCGACCAGAGCGAAACCGTCAAGCGCCGCCAGCGCGCCGCCTACTTGAATGCGCTCATCGAACAAAGAGCTTTTCCCTGGATCAAGATCTTCACGGACCTGGAGCATATCCTTCCAGAAGGGGTGCGTGTGGTGAGCATCGAACCGAAGTTGGCAGGCGACAGTGTGCAACTCCGGTTTGTGGTGGGCGCCATGACGGACGAAGGTAAATTGAAGTTCCTGAAAACGCTGGAAACATCGCCTGCGTTTTCTAATATTCAACTCCTGGACGAATCGAGTGCGGCCCGCACCGATCAGTCCGACCATGTGCTGCTGGTAATGCAGGCCGAGTATTCTGTGATCTGAGATGAACCAAATTATTCAACGCCGCAAAAGCATTGTGCGCTGGAGCCTCATTATTCTCCTGGGGCTGGATGTGGTCCTCGCGGGTGTCAATTTCAAGCTCAGTCAGTCGCCACGTGTCGCCCCCGGTGATTTGAATCGCCTGGCTCTGTTGGAAAAATCCTATCGGGCGGACAACGCGCGGCTGGACAAATTCCGCGCGGAACTCCCCGCGGACGAAAAGCAGTGGGACGAGTTCTATACGACGAATTTCCGCCCTGCCGGGGCGGGGTATTCAGCTGTGAGCGCGGACCTTGGACAGTTGTCTCATTCGGCCGGGTTGCGGACGGACACGATTGCCTTCCGCCAGCATGCGCCGGATGCCCGAGGCCTGATGGAGATAGACATTACGACAGCCGTCGAAGGAGACTACGAGAGCTTGGTTAAATTTCTCGATAAGCTCGAGCATTCGGACAATTTTTATGTTCTGGATAGCCTGGCGCTGGCTTCGAGCACCGCGGGTAAACTGCGCCTGAATATTCAATTGAGGACCTACTTCCGGACCTGACATGTCGAGCCGTAATCAGATGATCGTGTTCGGGCTGCTGCTGGTTGTGCTTGGCGTCGTTGCGTACTCGAATTACGCGCCGGCGGGGACGTCCGCAAAAGTCTCCGCCCCCGACGCGCGGTTTGTTCCTGTTAACGTTGACAACCCGGCCCTGCGCATGGACATCCTGAAGCGTTTTCTAAGCCTGGAATACAAGGGCGCTCACCGGAATATTTTCACCGCCACATTGCCTCCGCCTCCCCCGCCCCTGCAAACGGCATCGGCGAACGCGGCCCCTCCGGTTCCCGCGGGTCCGCCGCCCCTGACCGTGGACGCGAAGTTTTTCGGGCTTGTCAGCGATTCTCGCGGGAGTCACCGTCGCGCGTTTTTCGCCACAACGAACAATGAGGATATCTTCATTGCGGGCGAAGGCGACACACTCATGGGGCGCTTCCGCGTGGTGAAGCTTACGAACACAACGGCCGATGTCGAGGAGGTCTCTTCCGGACGCCGCGCCACGCTGACTCTGGAAGAGCCCGGTCCCAACGGTTGATTGCCGTGCTCGAATCGAGAAACAATACGCGCCGCGGGACACAAGCAGGTTATTCCCTCCTGATGGTCGTATTTATGGTTGCGAGCATGCTGATCCTGGCGTCTGCCGCCACGCAGAACATCCTCACACAAGGCCGGCGCGAGCGCGAGGCGGAGATGGTCTGGCGCGGGGAACAATACGAGCGCGCCATCGGCATGTATTTTCGAAAGTTCGGGAAATACCCCACGAAGGTCGACGATCTGGTCAAACAGACCAACGGAGTCCGCTTCCTCCGCCAGGCCTACACCGACCCCATGAACAAACAAGACGGCGCTTGGCGATTCATCTATGTGGGACCGAACGGACAACTCATCGGAAGCATGCGCCGCACCAGTTTGCTGCAGAGTGTGCTAGCGACTGCTACGATTCCGGGCGCAACGCCTCTCGGCATGGGCGCGCAACCCCCGCCGCCTCCAGGCGCCAACACCAGCGGCGCTCCCGGTGCGCCGGGGCAGACAGGACAGCAAGCAAGCGGCGCCCTGGCGCCCAATGCGATGGAATCGCAGCCGCAGCCACTGCAAGGAGCTGTTCTCGGTGGGAACATTATTGGTGTCGGAAGCAAGGTGAAACAGTCGTCGCTGCGCGTCTACCAGGGTGGCGACACCTATGAGAAGTGGGAATTCATCTGGAATCCAGTCCAGCAGGTCGCGATCCCTGGGCAAGGCCCCGCGAACCCGAATGCACCCACCGGGGCCCAGCCTTCTCCGCAACCCACTCCGGGAATGCCGTCGGGCAATCCCCTTGCGGGAACTCTGCAACCGCAACAACAGAACCCGCCCAGCCAGTAATCTAAAATACTGAAAAGTCTAGTTACCCCATACCTAACAAGAATGTAACCCTCCGCCACCCACGTACGTATTAGATGTATGGCTATCTTCGAGCGGGCCATGCTCATCTTCAGGTGTCCGAACTTAACCGGATCTGACTTATTTATTCCCGCCGGGAGCCACGCACAAAATACAGGAGGGTTATCATCATGAGTGCATGTATACGCTCGCGTTTTTTTACTGCTCTAGTAGCAGCCGGAATGGCGTTGCCGCTTTGGGCGACCGCTGCAACGGATTCTCTGCATAAAACGGTTCACTTGGGCTCTGCCGCGACCGTGGCGGGGAAATCGCTCCAGGAGGGCGACTACGACCTGGTGGTCAGCGGAACCCAAGCGAAGTTCGAGCGCAAGGGCAAAGTTGTTGCCGAGGTACCCTGCACGTGGAAAACTTTGCCGGCCAAGGCGGAGCATGACGGAGTGGAGATTAATGCAGGCGCGGTGACCGAGATCGAGTTTAAAGGCAATACTCAGGCGATTGATTTCTAGGCACCTGCGACCTCGGAAGTCGAATGGATCATGGCGACCGTGGGTTTACGTGTGGGGCTTTTGGTTTCGTTGTTTCGAGGCTCTTATCCGCCCAACAGTAAAACTTTTTCTCGGTGACGAATGGGCTTGAATTCTCGCTCTTTTGTTATTGGGATGAGATTTGGCCTGAAGACTTAACATTCTTCTTGAATTGTTCTGTCACCTGCCGCACGTAGTTGCGGGTTTCACGGTAGGGCGGAACGGTGCGAAATTGTTCGACGCGGTCCGGTCCGGCGTTGTACGCCGCCAGCGTCAGCGCCAGGTCGCCGTTGTAGCGGCGCAAGAGGTCCTTCAAGTAGCGAGTGCCCGCGTCAATGTTCTGCCGCGGGTCGAACACGTTTGTGACGCCGAAGCGGGCGGCCGTGGCGGGCATCAACTGCATCAGGCCGCGCGCGGATTTCACCGAAATCGCGTTCGGATTGAAGTTGGACTCCGCGGCAATCACGCTGGCCACAAGCTCCGGCGCGACGCCGTGCGTTTGCGCGGAATCCGCTATGAAATTGGCAAAGGGTACGTCCAGCAACTTCAATTTGACCGGCGGGAAGGTGTCTTCGGGGTCGATCCGCAGCAGGGAATCAGCGGGAATCTCGAGCGTCCCGCCCGGCATCGTCAGGCGAATCGTTTCTCCCAGAGACTCATAGCCGGTGATATGGATTCGCTGCCCCGATTGCAGGACGGCGTAGTCGGCGCGCGCGGCAGGCGCCAGGACGGCCAATAGCACGAACGCCGCGCCCGCGGTGCGCTTCGCCGCCGCCCATGGAAATCGAATCAAGCTGCTCCTCTCAACGCGCATAGGCCTCGATGGCGGCTGCGACGCCACCCTCGTCGTTGGTGAGCGTCTCGCGCCAGCCGAGCGATTTCAACTCCGGGACGCTGTTGGCCATCACAATCGGAAGCCCCGCGTATTCGAGCATCTCGCGGTCGTTCAGGTTGTCTCCTATGGCCATCACATCCTGCCGCGACCACCCGCGGCGCTGCACCCATTCCGCCAGCGTGGCGCCTTTCGAACATCCCGGAAAAATCACATCGACCAAGCCGAAATCGCGGCTGTCATACAGCGTCATGGCGAGCGAGTACTCGTCGGCAAACGGCAATTGGCTCAGGGCGGATTGTGTCTCTCGGATCTGGCTGGCCGTTCCCGTGAACATCACCTGGATGGGGTCTTCGGTGAGACAGTCCACGATGGGGGACACTACGGCGATGAATTCTCTGTTTCGTTCGAAATACCTGCGCCGGAGAGGGTCGTCCCAGACAATCCGTTCGAATATGAGCTGATTCTCACGCGGGCGGTCGAAGCAAACCGAAGCCAAGTCCCGAAATTGCGGCGTCGCATCGATCGTGCGCCTCGCAACGCCGCGCGGCAGGTGGTGGATCATCTGTGTGGCCCCGTCGCTCGATTTCACCATGGCGCCATTGTTTACAATCATCGTCAGGGGGCAGGGAATTTGCCGGGCCACCGGCATCGCAAAATCGTAGCGGCGCCCGGTGACCAGGGCGATTTCTATGCCCCGGGCCGCGGCATCTACTATCGCTTGCCGGTTGATGTCCGGAAGCCGGGAGCGGTCGTCGAGAAGCGTGCCATCGATGTCCAGAGCAATGAGCCGTACTGGCATTCTTATATTTTACCGTGATCCTGCGCCGAGGGCCACAGACGGGTTGTAAATATGTGTTCTCACGGCATGCAACCCCAAAGAAATCAGTTAGATCGCGCAAAAAAGAAAAGTCGCCGTCTAGACCATTCTCGCGCCCGCCTCTGAGCAGCTTAGGGCAAGTCTAGCTGCCGCGCAGAGGCTTGCGTGCAGGGAGCAACGCGCGGTACTCGTTCAGGGTCAAATTTTGAGGAGCTTCGCAGCCGTTCCGCCCAATATCATCTTGCGCTGCTCGGAGTTCAGGCGAAGTTCCTCGACCACTTGCACGGGGTCGGTGTAACCCACGTCGTAGCAATAATCGCTGCCAAGCATGATTCGATCGACGCCTACCTGGGAGATGATGTACTCCATGAGCGGTTTCGAATGAGAAATCGTGTCGTAGGTGAAACGCCGCAAATACGCGCTCGGCGCTTGCGCGATGTGCTTGGCCGCGGCGATTACCTTATACCCGTGGTCGAGCCGGCCGGTGAGGCTTAGCAGCGCGCCGCCGGCGTGCGGCAGCGTGATCTGAAGTTTTGGATGGCGATCCATTACGCCGCCGAAGATCAGGTGACAGGCAGCAATCGTCGTGTCCAACGGATAGGCAACCAAATTGGTGAGAGAATACGGCTGCAGCCGCTTGCCGCCGGCGGTCGGCGCCAAAGGATGCAAGAAGACCGGCAGATCGAGCGCCTCGATGCCGGCGAAAATTGGCTCGAACAGCGGATCGTCGAGATCGCGGCCGTCAATGTTGGTCCCCATGTAAACGCCACGCACACCCGGGAGCTTGCTGACGCGGTTCAGCTCGTCGATGGCGAGGTCGGGATCGAGCATCGGAAGTGCTGCCAGGACCACAAATCGGTCAGGGTAGGCTTGATGCGCCGCGATGGCTGCGTCGTTCCACGTCTTGGCAAGCTCGAGCGAGAGCTTGCCGGCCACCCAGTACGTCATCGGCCCAGTGAGGGAAAGTGCCTGGACCGTCACGCCTTGAGCGTCCATGTCGGCAAGGCGCTGCTTGAGATCAATGAATTTAGTAGGCAATGGCCCGTTCGCAGAACTGGGAGTCTTGAAGAAGAAGCCTTGCTCAGTCATGCGGAACTCTGAATTGAAACCCTCCCGATTGAAGAGATCGAAGTAGGCCTGCGGGAAGTAGTGCGCGTGGATGTCAATCGCACGCGCCCCGGTCTTCTTCAGCGCGCCCGTCGCAGTTGGTTGCGCGAGCGCCTCTTTCATCCCGCCCACGGTGGTGACTGCCGCGGCAAGGCCTCCTTGCAGGATTTCCCGGCGCGATAGTCCGTGTTGGCAGCCGTATCCATTCTTCAGCTTCATGGCGTAGCCTCCCCAAAATCGTCTTTTCCGGAATGTGTGGTCTCCCGTTTATCTTCGGGGAAGACCATACGGCGAGCGTTCTGTCACGTCAAGCGCAACGCGTCAAGGATGTCGTGAGGATCATTTTCGGAGCGATGCACACGTTCGTCTTATCCTCATGAGCACGCCGCTCGTATTCGGTTGATTCCCTGGACTGGATGGCTGGGTACAATGGGAGAGTGTGCTCATCCAATTCTCTCAGAGGGTCGAAACATGTCCGAAACCTGGAAACAATGGGAAGGCCAAATCGTTGACGAGAAGTTTCCGCTGCTTCGATACCTCGGCGGCTCCGAGCACAGCGCGGTATTTCTCACCGAGCGCCATGAAGGTGCAGGGCTTGTAAGAGCCGCAATCAAACTGATTCCCGCGGTTGTAAAAAACGACGAACTCCAACTTTCCCGGTGGCGGCTGGCGGCAGAATTGTCTCATCCTCACCTGATTTCCCTCTATGAAATGGGACGCTGCGAACTCGGCGGCATGCGGCTGCTCTATGTCGTGATGGAGTGTGCCGAGGAGAACCTCGCACAGGTTCTTCCCAACCGGGCGCTCACGCCTGCCGAAGCCCAAGCGATGCTTGAGTCCGTCCTGGACGTCCTCGCCTACCTTCATAGCAAGGGTTACGTGCACGGGCGCATCAAGCCGATCAATATCATGGCCAATGATGACCAACTGAAGGTATCGAGCGACGGGCTTCGCCGCACGGGGGAATTGCTTAACGCTCCCGGCAATCAGGGCGCTTACGATGCGCCAGAAAATACCAGTGGCGTCCTCGCAGTGGCTGGAATGGCTTCACCAGCGGGTGATGTTTGGTCACTCGGCATGACGCTAATCGAGACCCTGACGCAGAATCTGCCAGTTACGCGAACGGCGGAACAAAAGGATCCGCTGCTGCCACAGTCGCTGCCGGAACCCTTTCTCGATATAGCGCGTCACTGTCTGCTTCGGCCCCCTCAGAGCCGATGGACGGTTGCCCAAATCGCTGCCCGCTTGGAGGGTCGCGCTCCCATGCCCGAGGCCCGGACCACGCCGCCTCAGGCCCGCACTCCGGTGCGTGCGCCACAGCGCATCACCCGGCCGTCAAGGCCAAATACGAAGCGCGGCAGTTACGCTGTGCCGATCGCAGTTGGATTCGCGCTGGTGTTGGCCGCAATTCTGGCAGGGCCGCGGCTATTGCGACCCCATTCGGAGGCTCCGCAGCTTCCCATCACCACGGTCGAGCAGCCCATTGTTCCAACTGCGCCGAAACCAGCGGAGCCCGCGCCGCGGGAGCCTGCAACCGAGTCGTCCAGGCAGAGCGTTGCTGAAGCGGGGCGAAATTCAGCGCCCCCCGGTCCAGTGCCTGCCTCGATTCACACCGGTACGACCCGTGAGGAAGAGACAAACGCAGGAGCAACGATACCGGCAGGCGCTCTGGTTCACGGCGAGGTCGCTCGGCAAGTCTTGCCTGCCATCTCCCGGAGCGCGCGAGATAGCATTCGAGGCACGGTAAAGGTCAGCATCAAAGTCGATGTCGATCGGTCGGGTAACGTGGAGCATGCTGAAGTCAGATCGCCTGGGCCGAGCAAGTACTTCGCCCGCGAGGCTCTAAAAGCCGCACAACTTTGGGAATTCAATCCGCCGAAGGCCGGTAGCCAGGGCGTCCTGAGTAGTTGGACCCTGCGATTCAAATTTACTCGCGGCCAAATCACGGTTGTTTCCACACAAGAAATGCCATAGCAAAGGATGGCGCCGTGTTACCGGATCGAACCCGCCTTGGTTTCGACAAATACTCCGTGTTCCATGCCAGGCCGCGCGTCATCGCGCCATTCCGGGCCGGTTTGCCGACTAAGACGTCCGGGTTCGCCTCTTTCCTATTGAAACTTTGGTGGACGGCGGGGGCTCGAACCCCCGACCTTCCCGATGAGATCGGGACGCTCAATCCAGCGTTGCGGGAGAGTGGCCTGCCATGATCTACGAGTTGTTGGGGAAATTGGTGGACGGCGGGGGGCTCGAACCCCCGACCTCATCGTTGCGAACGATGCGCTCTCCCAGCTGAGCTAGCCGCCCACAGAACTTTGCTATGTTAACAGGGCACGGCGCTGTTTCCAATCGCGCCGAGACAGGAATGTGAGTGAAGAAGTGGCGTAAAGAAATTATTGTGGCTGTTGCGTGCCCATTCCCGAGGTGCGCTGCGCGATGATCTTCCGCGCGTTTTGGTAAAGCGCGCGCGCCTGGGGCAGGGAATCGATGGCCTTCTGAAGTTGCGCGTCGTCATCGAGATCGACTTTGTATCCCTCCGTCAGGCCGAAAACGGAAATGAACGCTTCTTTCCTGATCTCGCGCTTGATCCACGAAAGGTTCTGAGCGATGTCCGCGTCGGTGTACTTGATCTTCTCTTTGGCCAAATACGCCAGGAACACTTTCACCGTGCTGTCGTTCGGCTCGAAATCCTTGGTAATTTCGGGCTTGGACCCCAGGAAGTACGTGGTAAATCCGCCCACGCCACCCTGGTATGCGAAAAACACGTCACGGCGCAGCACCATTTCCTGGAAAGGATTGACCTTGGGTTGCAGCACGGGCACGTCCGGGGTGATGCCTCCACCGCCGGTCACCTGCCGGCCGCTGTCGGTCAGTTTGACTTCGGTCGGGGGCGGGTTTTTGTGGTTATAGAGATAGTCATAAAGCGAGGTCTCTTTGTAATCCCGCTGGATGAGCCGCCCACTCGGCGTGTAATAACGCGCGGTTGTAAGCGCCAGACCGGTGTTTTCACTCAACCCGGACACGGTCTGCACCAAGCCCTTGCCAAAGCTTTGGTCACCGACAATCAAGCCGCGGTCGTGGTCCTGTATCGCGCCGCTGACAATTTCAGAAGCTGATGCGGAGCCGCCGTTCACGAGCACGGCCAGCGGCACGGTGACACCGCGATTTCCGCGCACGGCATAGTAGCGCCGCTCCTGCGAGGTCCGCCCGTGGTGCGACACGATCAACTGGTTCTTGTCCAGGAACATGTCGGAAACGGCGACCGCTTCATTCAGCAGCCCGCCGGGATTTCCGCGCAGGTCGAGCAGCAGACCGTCGAGCGTGGCCGAATCAACCTGCTTGAGCGCTGCGGCCAGCTCAGACTCCGTCGTCTCATTGAAGCCGGAAAGCTTGATGTAGCCGATTCCCGGCTTGACCTGGAACGCGATGTCCACCGAATGCTTCGGAATCTCATCCCGCATGACGGTAAAATTCAGCAACTGATCGTATCCCACGCGCTTCATCGCGACGTGGACGATGGTGCCTTTCGGTCCTTTCAGCATATCCGCCACTTCCGAGCTAGTGAGTCCTTCGGCGGACTTGCCATCCACAGTCATGATGATGTCGCCTGGCCGGATACCGGCGCGATACGCCGGCGAGCCGGGCATGGGCGCAAGCACATACGTAAAGTTTTCGCGCGGAACGATGGTCATCCCCACGCCGTAATACCGTCCGCGCTGGTCTTCGCGGAGATTGCTGTAGGCACGAGGGTCAAAGAAGTTGGAATGCGGGTCAAGCACACGCAACATTCCCGGGATGGCCCCTGAATAGAGCGCATGATCGGTATCAATGGGGGTCGCGTAATTCTTCTCGACGATGGACAACACGCGGGTGAAGGATTTCACCGATTCCTGCAGGCTATTCACGTCCGAGGAGGTCGCGCGTACGGGAGGACCGTAAATGCCTCCTACGGCCGCGGATAACACCAACACACCGATGATGAATAGCGCTCCCCGTCTCTCACCCTGCATTTCGGCCTCGCTTTCCTGCTTCCTTACTTTAAAAGTATAGCATAGCACGGCGGCTGAATTGACACCCCCCGGACTGTCCACTATGATTCCCGTTGTGCACGAGAGCGGGCCCGGATCCGGGTGCGGGCTCCACTTGGAGCCTGCGTAGATCCGGGTGCGGGCTCTACTTGGAGCTCGCCTGAAAACTCCGCAACCGGCACGAGAAAGTAAAGACCACTGGTCATGTTGAGCCTGCCACATTTGATCGTTCTTTTTATCGTGGCCCTGGTTATTTTCGGCCCGCAGAAGCTGCCGGAGCTGGCCCGCATGCTCGGGAAAGCCACAGCGGAATTCCGCAAGATGACCGGCGACTTTCGCTACGCACTGGAAGAAGAAGTGCGTGAACTTGAGCGCCAGACCCGCATTCGCGAGGCAGAGGTGACCACAGCTGCAACCGCATCCCAGATCCAAGCGGCTCCTGTCGAGCCGGAAGGAACCATGCCGCGCCCCTGGCCTACGCCTGATGTCGCCGCCCCAGCAGTAGCTGAACAGCCGTCCCCCGCGCCTCCTGGCCCGGTGGAGGTTGCCCCAGGCTCTACGACCCCGACGCAAGAGAAACCCTCGGATGACAATGCCGCAGTCTGACCCCTCGGCAGCCCCGCCGGAGCAGGAAGCGGGCGGCAAGATGTCGTTTTTCGAACACCTGGTGGATCTGCGAAAGCGGATCATCAACTCGGCGATGGCGATTGCCCTGGGTGCGATGATTGGCGTGGCCGTCTCCCAAAAAGTCATCGGATTCATCGTCCGGCCCATGCAGGCCGCCCTGCGCAACATGAATCTGGAAGACAAGCTGATCTACACAAGCCCGACCGGTTACATCAACATGATCATCACGTTGGGGATTTATTTGGGCGTCGTTCTCGCCGCCCCCGTCGTGCTCTATCAAGTCTGGCTTTTTATTGCACCGGGGCTTTACAAACACGAGCGGCGCGCGGTTTCGATGTTTGTCTTCTTCTCGCTGTTCCTGTTTCTGGCCGGGATCGCTTTCGGCTATTACGTGATGCTGCCGTACATGTTGAAGTTCCTGATCGGACTTCAGGGTCCGTTCAAGCCGCTGATCAGCATCAACGAATACTTTGACTTCATCCTGATTGTGCTGCTGGGCCTGGGGATCATTTTCGAACTGCCTGTGCTTATTTTCTTTCTCGCGCTGTTCAATATCGTGACGCCGAAGTTTCTCTGGGCAAACCTCCGGTACGCCATTCTCATCATCGCGGTTGTGGCTGCGATCATCACTCCCACACCGGACGCGACGACGATGCTGGTGTTCATGGCGCCGATGGTGGCGCTCTATTTCATCGGCATCGGTGTGGCTGCGCTGGTCGTGCGGCGAAAGGCGAAGGCGGCCGCGAAAGCGGACGAGGGAACGCGCTAGATGGGGATCCGGCTCCACAGGCTCGGCTCCGGCGCAGCGGTCGCCGCACTGCTCTGCGTGTCGGGATGCAATCATCAGCTTTCGTCCGCGGATGAAAGCGCAAAAAATGCGGCATTCCCGCAGGCAGCCGGTTTTCCTGCCGCCCCGGCTGCGGAGACGACGGGCGGATTTGACGGCGCGATCGCTTACAAGCACGTCGAACAGCTCGCGGCCATCGGGCCGCGCCCTGCTGGGACCGATGGCATCCGCCGCGCGCAATCTTACATTCTCGCGCAGCTCAAGGGCTTCGGTTGCCCGGTGGAAGAGCAGGACTTTCACGCTTCCACGCCGATTGGCGACGTGGCCATGAAGAACATCCTTGTAAAAATCCCGTCTGCGAATCCCAATCTGATTTTGTATGCATCGCACTACGATACGAAACGGATCGCCAATTTCGTGGGGGCCGATGACGGCGGGTCGAGCACCGGAGTTTTACTGGAGCTGGCGCGCCTTCTCTGCGCCCGCAAAAACGCCCAGACGATCTGGCTGGCGTTTCTCGATGGCGAGGAAGCTTTCAATTCGCAATGGGCCGATCCTGACAATACCTACGGGAGCCGCGAACTGGCCGCCAGCCTCGCGCTTTCCGGAAGCCGGCGGCGGGTGAAGGCCATGATTTTGGTGGATATGGTTGGCCCGGCGAGTCCCGTATTCAAGCGCGAATCGAATTCCACTCCGTGGCTTACCGACATCCTTTGGTCCGTTGCGGCGCGTCTTGGATACGGAAATGTGTTTGTCAACGACAGCGCCGCCATTGAAGACGACCACCTTGCGTTTCTAAACCGGGATGTCCCGGCGACGGATATCATTGATTTGGATGTGCCCTTCTGGCATACCACGGCCGACACGCTCGACAAGATTGATCCGCGCACGCTCGCGATTACAGGACACGTCCTGATCGCATCGCTTCCTGACCTCGAAAAGAAAATCCGGTAGCCCGCATTTCTCACAAATCTTTGGCATCCAATAGGATTCTGGCTGGATGAAAGCCTCACGCCTGGTTTCGTAGCGCCGGCGTCTCGCCGGCTCTTTGTCCCGTGTTGTAAGCCAAAGAAACTGCCGGCGGGACGCCGGCGCTACCAAACGCCGGTAGCCAGCGACAGGGGCGGCGATTTCCGTTCCACCAACTCTAGTCGTCTTGAGAAACGCGAATTAGCGGACTTCAGTTGCGAATGCTGTTCAGTTTACAGCGGCGGATGTCTCGCTGTCGAGCCAGCGCATCTGCGCTTCCGCGTAGCGCGTTGCCGCAACGGCGCTTGCGGGCACTGCGGATTCAATGCTCGCCAGATCCTCGGCGGTCAGCTTCAGCTCGAGCGCCCGAAGAGATTCCGTGAGCTGCTTTCGCCGGGCGGGATTGAACAGCCCGAGCGCGCTCGAAACGTAAATTGCAAAACTTTCATGTGCGGCTTATTCCACGTCTCAAAATCGGCGACATTTTTAGCTTTCTATTCCAGGAGGATCCGGTCAAGACATACAGCAAGCCGCATCCTTGACACAGTTGCATTGCTTCAGTACAAGTACTGTTTCCTTAAAGGAGGGAAACCGTATGCGAATGTTGCTCAGAGTATCGATTCCCGCTGAAACCGGAAATGCCGCCGTCAAGGCTGGAACCCTGGGTCCTACGATTGAGCGAATTCTGGCCGACATCAAACCGGAAGCGGCATATTTCTTTGCGGACGACTCCGGCCAACGGTCGGGCTCCATCGTATTCGACATGAAGGACTCCTCGCAGATGCCGGCGGTCTCAGAGCCTTGGTTTCTCGCGTTCAACGCCAAGGTTTCTTTCCGGCCGGTCATGAGCCCGCAAGATCTTGCCACGGCCGGTCCATCGCTTGCCAAGGCCGCTCAACAATACGGGAAGTAGATACTTTCCGCACCGTCAAATGGCGCTGAAAGCTGCAAGCCTCCGCGCGGATGCTCGTGCCGGCGTGTAAGGCTGAACCGTGCGGATTTCTGTCAAGGCGGCTGCTGGCTGTTGTGTTACATTTTTCTATTGTTTCCATGCGACGCCGATGAAGAAAATTAGAGTGCGCTCCGCGAGCGGGACGTATGAAGTTCTCTGTGGGCGAGGTGTCGCTACGCAGTCGGCTCGGGAGGTCGCTCGCCTCGGGCATGAGGGGGCGGTTTTTTTGGTTTCATCTCCGCGCGTGTGGAGGCATTGGGGCGAGCGTCTGGAAAAGACGTTTAAGAGGGTTCGCCGCGCGACCATTTTGTTCGATGACCGGGAGGCGGCCAAGAATCTGGCCACGGTTGAGCGGACTTGCCGGAGCCTGGTACGCGCCGGAGCCGATCGCCGCGCATTACTCGTCGCGGTTGGCGGCGGCGTGGTCGGCGACGTGGCCGGGTTCGTGGCGGCCAGCTATACCCGGGGGATCGGGCTCGTGCACATCCCGACTACGCTGGTGGCGCAGGTGGACAGCGCCATTGGGGGCAAGACCGGCGTAAACCTTCCGGAAGGGAAGAACCTTGTCGGAGCGTTTTATCCCGCAAAACTCGTCATTGCCGATCCCGATCTTTTGCGAACGCTTCCGCTGCGTGAGTTTCGCTCTGGAATCTATGAAGTCATCAAGTACGGCGTCATTGGCGATGCGAGATTGTTCCGCTTTCTGGAACAGAAGATGGAGAAGCTGCTTCGCCGTGATCCCGCCGCCCTCGATTTCGTCATCGAGCGGTGCGTGGCTCAAAAGGCGCGCGTAGTCTCCAGCGACGAGCGCGAATCCGGCCTGCGTGAAATCCTGAACTTCGGCCATACGTTCGCGCACGCGCTGGAAAGCGTGACGCGCTACCGCAAATACCTCCACGGAGAAGCTGTGGCCTGGGGAATGCTGGCGGCCTCGAATCTCGCCGTCGCAAGCAATCTGTTTCCGGCGCAGGATGCCGGCCGCCTGACGAATCTGATCGCGCGCGTTGGCCCTCTTCCTGCGTGGCCGGGCGTTTCCCCTGCTCGCTTGATTGCGGCCATGCAAGCTGACAAGAAGACACGCGCCGGCCGGCTGCGGTTTGTCTTGCCCGAGCGCATCGGCAAAGTTCGATGCGGCGTCGAAGCGAATCCACGCCTGCTTGCGGAAGTGTTGCGCGAGACCGCTTCGTCGGGCGCGCGTAGATGAATTCCGCATCGCAGCGCGGCCTTCCCGGCACGCGCCCCGAAGGGGTGCGCGACGAAGCCGAGGCAGCCGCCCACGTCCGGGAAATGTTTGGGCGCATCGCCCCGCGATACGACCTGCTGAATCATCTTCTTTCGCTCGATTTCGATAAACTATGGCGGCGGCGCGTGGCGCGGACGTTCAGCGCGGTGCTTCACGACGCGAATGCGCGGGCGCTCGACCTATGCTGCGGCACGGGTGATCTGGCATTTGCGTTTCGCAGGGAAGCGCCCACCGGCGCGCAAATCCTCGGCTCTGATTTTGTGCCGGAGATGCTCGTGCGCGCGCGCGCGAAGGCTGCCGTGGCGGGCGCCGCTGTCGAATTCATCGAGGCGGACGCGCTGCGTCTTCCTTTCGCCGATGGCAGCTTCGATCTGGTTTCCTGCGCTTTTGGATTCCGCAATCTGGCCAACTACGAACGTGGACTGCGGGAGATAATCCGCGTGTTGAAACCCGGCGGCGCAGCCGGCATCCTGGAATTTGCGGAACCGCCGGGGAAAATATTCGGCGCGCTGTACCGGTTTTACTTCAGACATGTTCTTCCGCTCCTGGGCGGAATGATTTCGGGCAATGCCTCGGCGTACACATATCTCCCCAGCTCGGTCAGTAAATTTCCGCCCCCTGAAGAATTGAAGGTGCAGTTCGAACGCGCCGGATTCGTCGACGTCCGATTCGAACGGTGGACCGGCGGCATCGTAACGCTGCACACCGGCACAAAGTCTTAGGCGAAATCGGCGGGGCGATAGCAAACCAGGGAACTCGGCGATCCCTGTCTTCAAGAACATGGAACTGCTCGCCTGCTGAATGAATTTGATGAAATGGTTGTTCTGCGCCCCGTTTGGTGATAAACAAGCCCTAACAGTCGGAGGTAATCTCATGGCGATCAAATGGAATGCGAGAGGTGTACTTATCGGCGCATGCAGTTGCGATTGGGGCTGTCCGTGCAGTTTTGACGCAGCACCCACGAAGGGAAAGTGCGAAGGCGGATACGTCTGGCACATCACGGAGGGGCGCTTCGGCGATGTCCCCTTGGCAGGACTTTCGATGTCGTGGCTAGCGCACTCTCCTGCGGCGCTGCACAAGGGCAACGTCACCGGCCTCACGCTGATTGACGAGAAGGCCAATGCGGCGCAGCGGGCGGCGCTCACGAAGCTGTCTGAAGGGAAGTCGGGCGGTCCGTGGGCGATTTTTTCCGCTGTGACGGCGCACGTTCTGGGCCCGCAATTTGCGCGGTTCCAAGTTCAGGTCAAGGCCCTGGACAGCAGCGTGAAAATCGGGGATTTCTACGAAGTCGAGTTGGGGCCCATCCTCAACCCCGTCTCCAACGAGCCCGAAGAACTCTATCTTGATAAACCCAGCGGTTTCACGTCCAAACGTGCCACGCTGGGCCGTTCGAAGGTCATGCGCCTGAAGACGGAATTCAATTTGCTGAACTACGATCACTCCGGGCAGTACGGCGAATTTTCGCACTTCGATTACGCGGGCGAAGTTGCCGGCTGATTCCCCTCATGGGCGCATCAACCCATACTCCTGCTGCGCGGGAAACCGCCGAGCAGGCCATCGCCACGCCGCTGGATCGCGCGGAACAATGGTCGCGCGCGGTTGCCTCCTGTGTATTCCTTCTTGCTAGCGCCTATACGTTACATGCTGCGCGCGGGATGTCGGGCGGGATGGCGATGCCGGGTGGATGGACCATGCCGATGATGTGGATGGTCATGCCGGGGCAGTCGCTGGCTGGCTCGGCCCTGCTCTTCTTGGCGATGTGGCAGGCGATGATGATCGCCATGATGCTTCCTTCGTCCTGGCCGATGTTGGAACTGTATGGCCGAGTCGCGCGACACACGGGCCAGCGTTGGCCGGCGTCCAAAACGGTTCTCGCCGGCGCCGGCTATTTCACGGTCTGGGGCGCATTTGGCGCAATGGCCTTTGCGGCGGGATTCGAGATTTCACGCGCCGCGATGGCCTCGGCGCAGCTTAGCCGCTGGATTCCCGCGGCGGCGGGCGCTTCTCTCGTGCTTGCGGGTATTTGGCAGCTTACTCCGTTAAAGCAATCTTGTTTGAAACACTGCCGGGATCCTTTGCTGTTCCTGGGCCACGCGTACAAGCCGGGGGCGTGGGGCGGATTTCGCGTGGGTCTGCACCACGGCGCATACTGCGCGGCATGCTGCTGGGCGCTGATGCTGATGCAATCGGTTCTGGGCGTCATGAACGTCGCGGTGATGGCGGGCGTCGCGGCCATCATTGCCACGGAAAAACTGTGGACGCGCGGGCCGCTTCTGGCGCGGCTGGTCGGCGGCGCTTCCATTGCCGCGGGATTCGTTTTGTTGTTTCGTGCGATCTGAGAGCGAAAGTGTCCGGTCAGTTTTCCAGGCCCAGCAGGCGGATCTTGTTCAGCAGAGTCTTGTAGGAAACCCCAAGTTGTTCCGCGGCGCGCGTCTTGTTCCACTTCGCCGACTTCAGCGCCGCCTCAATCTTGAATCGTTCGACGTGGTCGAGAGCGCGGGTCCCCACCTCCTGCAGCGTGCCGCCCCAATCGAAATTCTCGCCAAGCATCCCGTCCGGCATTTCTCCCTCAAGGGGGCGCGGAGCGGGGAGCTGGAGATCCGCGGCATCGATGGTTTGGGAATCGGAGAGAATGGCCGCGCGCTCGATCGTGTTTTGCAATTCCCGCACATTTCCCGGCCAAGCATAGCCACGCATCGCCGCGCAGGCGTTCGGGGAAAGCTTCAAATTGGGCTTGCGAAATTCGCGCCGGAAACGATCGAGGAAGTGTTCGGCAAGCATCAATACATCCTCGCCGCGTTCGCTCAAGGGGGGGATCGTGATCGGAACGGCGGCGATGCGGAAGAAGAGATCTTCACGGAATGTCTTCGAGGCCACGGCGGCGCGCAGATCCTTGTTGGTGGCCGTCAGAATACGCACATCGATATCGATTAGCTGTGTTCCGCCGACCCGCTCGAAGCTGCGTTCCTCCAGCACGCGGAGAAGTTTCGCCTGAGTGGCCAGCGGGAGTTCGGCGATCTCGTCGAGAAAAATCGTGCCTCGATTCGCCAGCTCCATCTTCCCGACCTTGCGGGAGCCCGCGCCCGTATAAGCGCCGCGCTCGTGTCCAAACAACTCGTTCTCCACAAGGCCCTCGGGGATCGCGGCGCAGTTGAGCGCGACAAAGGGATGCTGGCGGCGAGGGGAAAGGTGATGAATGGCGCGAGCAAACAGCTCCTTGCCCGTTCCGCTTTGTCCGAGAAGCAGCACGGTGGAATCGGTTGCCGCCACGCGCTGGACCTGTTGCGTCACATCCTGCATGCTCTTGTGCTCGCCGACGATGCGCGGGAAGCCATACCGTTCGGTGTATTCCTCGCGCAGTAATAAATTTTCCCGCAAGAGTGTTTGCTGTTGCGACGCGCGCTCCACCAGAAGATTCAGATGTTCCAGGTCCACGGGTTTCTGGATGAAGTCGTAAGCGCCTTCCTTCATTGCGGTGACGGCCTCTTCGACCGAGCCATACCCTGTGATGAGGATGACGGGAATGGCGGGGTCGGCCAGTTTGGTTTCGCGCAGCACGTCCAGACCGGAGCAGCCAGGCAGCTTCAGATCAGTGAGCACGAGCAGGTAACGCCGTGCGCGCACTTTCGCGACCGCTGTGGAGCCATCCGGCGCCTCGTCCACTTTGTGCCCGGCGCGTTCGAGCGCCTTGCGCAACATGGCGCGCAGTTCGGGTTTGTCTTCGACCAGGAGAAGGGGTTCCATCGGAACTTGTTCTACCATGTTTTCAGGGCGCAGAGTACACAGCTGTACAGCTGTGTGCGGTGTCCGCTATCCGGGGCTGGTGGACAGACAGAACGGCAAAATCATCTGGAGAGTAATTTGTATTTACGGCGCGCTGGCCCATCCGGGTTCGCCGCCCGCCTTCCGCAGTTCGTCCTCGAGATCCGCGAGAGCCTGCTTGTCCTGCGCGACGGCTGCGGTCATGTCGTCAATTTTTGTTTTGGTGTCGGTCAGATCCTGCCGATTATACTGTTCCCGCATGGCCGTGTTTGGGTCGCTGAAGTACTGCTGCTGTTTCAGGTTGTATTCGCGCTGTAGGACATCGAGTTCGTGCTCGTCGTCAGCAATTTTTTTGCGGACGTCCGAAAACTTTTTCCGCCAGGATGTCTCGTCCTCAGCCGAAGTCTTCTTGCCGTCCGCGGGCGCCGCCTTGCTCTTGTCGCCGGCGGACGCCGCCTTGCCCTTATCGCCGGATGGCGCGGTTTCGTCCGCTGGCGGAGCCGGTTCCGAACCTACCACGGAGATTGTGCCCTTGATGGTATCGAGATTATCGTTGGTAATGACCGTCGAGGGCTTGGCCGCCGGTTTCTTTCCTGCCTGTGCCTTGCGGGCCGCGTCGGCGACGCTTTCCTGATCCTGGCGCGCTGCCAGCAATGCGGGGCTCAGCAACAGCGTGCTCAAAAAGATCGCGAAGAGGATGCGTTTGGGACTCATAGTCATAGGCCGCCTTTCGAAGGGCCATCGGCGGATCGTTATTATGCGGACTCCACGCTTCATTTGAGGCCCTTCGCTTGAAGGGCTCAGGGTAAACGTTCAGCGTAAAAGCGGAGCCCGCACCCGATTCCCTCTTAGTTTAGATGTGCGCGGCGGCTGAATCAATGGTCCTGAGCGGCTCGCGTACAAACGGTAACCATACGATGAACTCGGCGCCTCCCTGAGATTGATTTCGCGCTTCCACGGTGCCGCCGTGCTGAACGATGATCTTCTGGACGACAGCCAGCCCGAGACCCGTGCCATTCGTCTTCGTAGTGTAAAAGGGCACGAAGATCTTCGTCATGGCCTCCGGCGGAATGCCCGGTCCATTATCAGCGATGGAGATCCGCTGGCCCGGCATGGCGGCGGAGTGTTCGATCTCACCCCGGATGATCACGCGGCCGGGGCCGGGATTGCTCGCGGCGGCCTCGGCGGCGTTCCGGGCGAGGTTCAGGATGGCCTGACGGAGAAGGGCGTCATCCCCGCATACGTTGCCGAACTCGCCCTCGCAAGTAATAGGTACGCCGGGCACCGCTTCGGCCACTTCGTCCACAACGCGGCCGATCATCGCGTGGAGGGGCACCTGCTCTTCGGCGAGTTCGAGAGGGCGCGCAAACTTCAAAAACTCGGTTACCACGTGTGTCAGCGCGCGCGTCTGGTCCAGGATCTTCTCGCCGTACTCGCGCAATTCCGTTCCGGGTTTCGCCTCGCTGCGAATCATCTGTGCATAGCCTGAAATCGTGGCCAGCGCGTTCTTGAATTCGTGCGCGATGCCCGCGGAAAGCTCTCCGAGCGCGGCGAGATTTTCCTTCATGTGGATTTGTTTTTGCAGGGCGGCGAGCTCGGTCAAGTCGCTCAGCAGGCAAATGGCGCCGGTAACTTCATTGGCCCCGCGCAGGACCGGCGAAATCGTTACGCCCAGTTGGCGGAGCTCGTGCGAGGGCGTCAGATATTCCAGCTCTTCGCGGCGGAACGTCGTGCCGTGTTCCAGACAACCTACGATGAGTTGCGTCAGGCGCGAATCCGCTCCCAGCACTTCGTTGTGCCGGCGATAAGAAAGAGACTTCACACCCAGGGCAAGTTCGGCGGCTGGATTTGCGCTCGTGATTAACCCGGCCGAGTTGATCAGCAACAGCCCGGCGGGCATATTCCGGGTTACGGCTTCGCTTAAGCGCTCGGTTTGTTGGGCGCGTTCGCGCTCGGCGCGGTGCAGGGCCTCGAGTTCTTTTTCCTGTTCGCGGAGCTTTTGAATGACGGCCTGCATGGAGGCCGTCATGAACGCGGCGGGGTTGTCGCTGCGCGGCTTCGGCGCGCCGGGATCATCCGAGGGCCGCTCACCGGCGCGAAAGAAGCGGCGCGCCGCGATCGCTGCAAGGACCGCGCCGGCCAGCGCCAGGATAAACAACAGGCCCATCAGCACCCACAGCGATCCCACATTCGGTTTTGCCAGCGCAGCGAGCGCCGATCCAAGTTTTACGGGCGAGACAATTACCATGCCCAACAGGCCTGGAAAATGCGAGCCTGCGAAACGCGGTTTTCGGCGAATACGTTGGAATGGCGCTGGCATGTTGAGTGGCATGCCCTATTTCACCGCTAATAAAGATTGATACCACTGCAATGCTGGAGTTCCATAATACAAAACCAGCAAAGCCCCCGCTCCGAGGAATGTACCAAAAGGAAGTTCGTAGTTGCGGTCCTTTTTCGAGAGAGCGATCAAAAGGATACCCGTCACGCTTCCCAGAAGCGATCCCGCGAGCACGGTCAGTAACGTCCTTTGCAGCCCGAGAAATACCCCCACGGCCGCCATCATTTTTACGTCGCCAAATCCCATGCCCTCGCGCCCTCGCAGCCGAAAATATCCTTCGGCTACGACCCACAGCAATCCGCTGCCGGCCACCGCTCCGAAGATTGCATCGGCAAACGAAATCACCGGCTGCGGAGGAGGGAAGTCGAACCAGTGTTTAGCGATCCATAGAGCCGTTCCATCCGCGTCCTTGGTAAAGAAGCTGAACAGGAGACCTGCGCCCACCCCGAAGAAATTGACCGCGTCCGGCAGAATGCGCTCCCGAATATCTGTGATCGTCAGCACCACGAGCAACGCGGAAAAGACTGCCCACTTGAGAGCCTCGAGTGTTGGGCCGAATGCCAAAATGCACACCAGAAACAGCACTCCGGTCAACAATTCCACAGCCGGATACATCGCCGAAATCCTCGTCTTACAGTTGCGGCATTTCCCCCCGAGGATGAGCCAGCTCAGGACGGGGATATTGTCATATGACGCGATGGCCTTGCCGCATTTGGGGCAGCTCGACGCCGGCAGGACAATCGACTTGCCCGCGGGAATGCGCAGAATGCAGACGTTCAGAAAACTTCCGATCACCAAACCAACCAGGAAAGCGCCAAGAAGGATCACACTCAGACTCTGCCATACCCGCCGCGCGCCCACAACGTTTGCTGCGCAAGTAGGGAAGCAAAAAGGTAACAGCAGGCGCGTTTGACAGGCCTCGCGCATGCCCCTATATTCGATATCCTACAGACTATGTCCTGGCTGGAACAAAGAATACGCCGCTACGAGCACGCCCGGTGGACGACCGACGATAACCGCCGTGTCTTTCCGTTCGAATGGGGCCTGGAACACATCGGGGGCCGCAGCGATGAACCCGATCCGCGCGCGTTTCTGAACGGCTGGGTCGAGGAGACGCTGGCCCACAGCGACGACTGGCTTGCTGCGACGCCCGCCGATGATTACGTGCTGCACCCTCCCGAAAACGGCGCTGCCGGGGGGCGCGTCCTCACCTTTACCAGCAAGATTGTCTCGCCATGGGCGAAAAATAATCTCGTGCATGCCCGGTTTTTTCGCGCGCGAGCCTCGGGTCCCGCTGTTGTCCTGCTTCCCAATTGGAATGCGAAGTGGAACGGCCAGTTGAATCTGTGCCGCTGGCTCAACATGCTGGGCATCACGGTTTTGCGGCTTTCTCTTCCGTATCACGACCGGCGAGTCGCTCCCGGCCATGAGCGCGCCGACCAATTGGTGGGGGCGAATATCGGACTCACGCTCCAGGCCACCCGCCAGGCCATTGTGGACACGCGGCGGTGCCTGCGGTGGCTCGAACAGCAGGGGTACACCCGCTTGGGCCTTGTCGGCACGAGCATTGGGTCGGCTGTGGGTTCGATCACCATGGCGCACGACCCCGCGGTGCGGGCCGGGGCGTTTCTGCACGTCTCCACGTATTTTGCCGATGCGGTCCGCACGGGCATGACGACGATGCACGTGTGGGAAGGTCTTCGAACCAAGGTGACGGAGGATGAGCTTCGCCGGTACTGGACACCGATCAGCCCCGTACCCTACATGCACCGTCTTCGCGAGTCCGGCCAGCGCCTGCTGATGGTCGGCGGGCGCTACGACCCGACCTTCTGGTATGAATTCACCGATGAAATGTTCCGCACGCTGCGCGAGAAGGGAATTCGTCTCGAAACCCTGGTCCTCCCCTGCGGCCACTATTCGCTGGAGCTGGCGCCCTTCTCCTTTCCCGCGGGACTCCGGCTGGGATTATTTCTGTTCGAAGCGCTAGCGTAGAAGGTCTGCGAAAATGTTTGCGGCAATTCGAACGGCGACCGCTTCGATGTCCGTGGCGAGCGAGCGGTCGGATTCGACGTGTGCCGAGATATTTCGAACCAGCGCGTGCGCCTTCAACGCCTCGGTCCCCGTGCGCAGCGGCGCGTGGAAATCAATCCCCTGGCTGGCCGCGAGAAGTTCGATCGCCAGAATCCGCCGCAGATTGTCGAGCATCGGACCGAGGCGCCTCGCCCCGGACATGCCCATGGATACGTAGTCTTCCTGCCCACCGGAGGTCGGTATGGAATCAACGGAATGCGGGGCGGCCAGCGCCTTATTTTCGCTGGCGAGCGCCGCTGCGGTGACTTGCGCGATCATGAATCCGGAGTTCAATCCCGGCGCGCTGGTCAGGAATGCGGGAAGCAGGCTGGTATGCGGGTTCGTCATGTGCTCGATGCGCCGCTCGGAAATTCCGCCCAGCGTGGCAAGAGCCACAGCAAGCTGGTCCGCCGCCATCGCTAGCGGCTGCCCGTGGAAGTTTCCGCCACTCAACACGTCTCCGGCCCCCAGCGGGCCGTCCGGCGCGGCAAAGACGAGGGGATTGTCGGTGGCGCTGTTCAGCTCGACTCCGGCAACTGCGCGGACTGCGCTTAACGCATCCCTCACGGCTCCGTGCACCTGCGGCGCGCAGCGCAGGCTGTAGGCGTCCTGCACTCTCGGATCACGATCGGTGGGGCGATGCGATTCGCGGATCTGGCTTCCGCGATTCAAGCGCAGCAGATGGCGCGACGTCGCCGCGTGACCCGGATACGGCCGCGCCTCCGCGATCCGCGGATCGAATGCCGCGGGGCTTCCGCGCAGCGCGTCCAAAGAGAGCGCCGCCGCGACGTCGGCGGTGTCCGCGAGAATTTGCGCCTCGCGCAAAGCGAGCGCCAGAAGCGCCAGCATTCCCTGCGTTCCGTTGAGCAGCGAGATCCCTTCTTTGGCCTCGAGCGGGAGTGGCGCAATTCCTGCCTGGCGCAGCGCCTCGGCCCCCGGCATGCGCTGGCCGTTCAGGACGGCTTCGCCTTCGCCGATCACCACCTGCGCCAAATGTGCGAGCGGCGCGAGGTCGCCGGAAGCGCCCACGGAGCCTTGCGAGGGGATCACAGGATGCACGCCGCGGTTCAGCATCGCGCAGAGGACTTCGACAACGGCAGGGCGGACGCCGCTCAGCCCTTTGGCCAGGGCATTGGCCCGCAGCAGCATCGCGCGAGTTTCGGATTCGGCCAGCGGCGCGCCTACACCGCATGCGTGGCTGCGCACCAGATTGACTTGCAGCGTTCGAATCTGGTCCTGCGAGATTCGAACTTCGGCTAGATCGCCAAACCCCGTATTCACGCCGTAAGCCGTCGTTCCGCCGGCTACGATGCGTTCAATCACGGCGCGCGAGGCGAGCATTTTCGCGCGAGCTTCGGAGGCCAGAGAAACCTCCGCGCCGCGCAGCGACACTTCATAGAGTTGTTCGAAGGAGAGGGCGTTGCCGGTGAGTTCGATGGTCATTGCACAGGCGGCTTCGAAACGTCGTCAGCCGCATCGCCGGAGAAATAGCGCCGATATTTTTCGGGGAGCGACTTGGGCCGCCCTTTGCTGTCGCAGACGACGTGGACCGTTCCGCCGGTCGCCAGCAGTTCGCCGGTTTCGTCGTGAAGGATCTCATAGCTGAAACGGATCGTGCGGCGTTTGAATTCGATCACGCGCGTCCGGATGCGCAGAGGGTCGTCATAGCGCGCCGCGCGGCGGTAGCGGCAATACGATTCGGCGACGACTATAAACCTGTCATCCTGAATCTCCATCTGTTTGTAATCAATGCCCCGATGGCGCATGTACTCGACGCGGCCGACCTCGAAATAGACGTAGTAGTTGGCATAGTAGACGTACCCCATCTGGTCGGTTTCGGCGTACCGCACGCGCACGAAGGTGTCGAAGTGTTCGGTCATCGGGTAGAGAAGTGTATCAGAATGGCGTATCCCTCAGCAGGCGCGCACGGCATTCACTTGCCGCCCCAACGCGGGGGACGTTTTTCGAGAAACGACGCAAGTCCTTCCCGGAAATCGGGTGTCGAGCGGATCTGCGCGCTTTCCGCGATGGCCAGTTGGAGATCGCGGTCCAATTCGGGCGCCGCCATGTCACACAGAAGTTTCTTCGTTCTCCGATGGCTTGTTGGACTGGACGTTAGCAGCAATGCCGCAAGCGTCTGCGCCGCGGCCATCAATTCCGCAGCCGGCACGATTTGCGTGACTAACCCGAGGCGGTGCGCTTCCGCCGCGTCAATGATCCTCCCGGTCAACAGCAGGTCGCGCGCGTGTTTTTCGCCGATCTGGCGCGTCAGGAAAACGGAGACCACCGCGGGAATGAAACCGATGCGCACCTCCGTGTACCCGAATTTCGCCTCGGGGATGGACACAGTGAAATCGCAAAGGGTCGCGATTCCGAATCCCCCCGCGATCGCCGCTCCATTGACCGCCGCAATCGTCGGCTTCGGAAAGCTCCAGAATCTCCGGAAAAATCGCGCGAAGCCACGCGCATCTTCAAGGCTTTCCTCCGGCGACAGGGTGGCGGAAGCTTGCAACGCATCCAGATCTATCCCAGCGCAGAACGATTTCCCCGCGCCGGTGACAATCAGTATGCGCGCGGCGCTGGATTCGACCTGAGCGAGCGCCTGAGTAATGTCTGAGAGCATCTCCGGTGAGAGAGCGTTGCGTTTCTCGGGCCGGTTGAGCGTAATCGTGGCGAGGTCGCCGGATATTTCGAGCTTCAGCGTGCTATATGCCATTCGTCGTCGCCGCCTTCGAGAGTTCAGAGTTGAGAGTTAAGAGTCAACACCTTGCGTATTGGGTGGCTAGCGGCATTCTCACCCTGTCTTTCCTACCTTATCGCGCAGACTATGAAGCATCTTTGCGATCTCTTCCGCCTCAGTGAGAACAGGCTTCGTAACGGCCGCAGGCAAGTATCCCAAATCACGGCTAACCATCAATAGGTATTCTGTTTCAGCCAGCGAGCCCTCGGCAATGTTGAGGAAGCGCGCGTACTCCGGGTTGGTCTGTCGCTTGGAGCCTTCGGCAATATTCGTTGGCACAGAAAGAACCGCTCGTCGCAATTGAGAAGTCAGCCCATACCGCTCGTCGGGAGGAAAACTCTTTGTCAGGCGGTAAACGGATAGCACGAGCGCATGACTCCTTTGCCAGACCTTCAAATCGGTGAATCTTTGCATAGACAACCCAAACTACTTGCAGGAGGCGAAGCTTCGTTCTTAACTCTCAACTCTTAACTGTGAACTCTCAACTTCTTCCTAGGTTTGCAGCACACCGGTCTTGAATTCACGCACCTCCGGATTCAACGCAGCGGCTTCGAGCGCCCAGATCAAGGCTTCGCGCGTCTGCGCGGGATCTATGATCGCATCCACCCACAGGCGCGCTGCCGCATATCGCGGGTCGGTCTGCTGTTCGTATGTGGCGCGGATGGATTCTTTTAGCTCTTTTTTGTCCGCATCGGACAGTTTCTTGCCCTCGCGTTCCAGCTGTTTGATCTTGATTTCGGCCAGCGTGGAGGCGGCTGATTCGCCGCTCATCACGGCGTACCGGGCTGTCGGCCAGGCGAAAATGAATCGCGGGTCGTAGGCCTTCCCGCACATGGCGTAGTGTCCCGCGCCAAAACTTCCGCCGCAGATCACCGCGATTTTCGGCACGACGCTGTTCGACACCGCGTTCACCATTTTCGCGCCCGCGCGAATAATTCCGCTCCACTCCGCCTCTTTTCCCACCATGAACCCGTTGACGTCATGCAGGAAAATTAGCGGCACGAGGTTCTGGTTGCAATCCATGATGAACCGCGCGGCCTTTTCGGCCGACTCGGTGTAGATCACTCCGCCAAACTCGATCCTCTTTTCGCCCGTGGCGGCGTCAATGGTCGGCACGTGCTTCTTGTTGTTGGCGACGATACCCACGGCCCAGCCGCCGATTCGCGCGTAACCGCAAAGCAGGGTTTTGCCATACTCGGCGCGATACTCTTCGAATTTACTTCCGTCAACGATTCGGGCGATCACTTCTCGCATGTCGTACTGGCGGGCCGGGTCCGAGGAAAAAATACCGTAGATGTCCTCCGGCGGATACGCTGGATTTGCCGATTCCTTGTAGTCAAATCGCGCGGAGGGCGGATGCCCCATCTTGTCGACGAGCGCGCGAATCCGTTCGAGGCACGAGTCGTCGTCCGGCTCGCGAAAGTCGACCGTGCCGCTGATTTCCGCGTGCATCTTGGCGCCGCCGAGTTCTTCGGCCGAAACTTTCTGTCCGATGGCTGCCTGCACCAGCGCCGGTCCGGCAAGAAAAAGCCCCGAGCCGTCCGTCATTAGGATGTGATCGCACATGACAGGCAGGTAGGCGCCTCCGGCGACGCACATCCCCATAATGGCGGTGATCTGGGGTATGCCCATGGCGCTCATGACCGCGTTGTTGCGGAAGACGCGCCCGAAATCGTCCGTGTCCGGAAAAACATCTTCCTGTAAGGGAAGGAATACCCCTGCGGAATCGACCAGATAAATAGTCGGAATACGGTTGTCCATGGAAATATTCTGTGCGCGGATGACTTTTTTCGCTGTCAACGGGAAAAACGCGCCGGCCTTCACCGTCGCGTCGTTTGCGATAATCATCACGAGGCGCCCGCAAACTCGTGCGAGTCCCGTGACGGTTCCCGCAGCCGGGGCGCCGCCCCACTCCTGATACATTTCGTGGGCAGCGTAAATTCCCAGTTCGAAAAAAGAAGTGTGCGGATCGATCAGCTTTTCGATGCGCTCCCGAGCCGTCAGGCGGCCTTTGTTGTGCTGCGATTCGATGGCTTTGGCGCCGCCGCCTTGCTGAATCTCGTTCTCCTGGTTCTTGATTTCGGTGAGTAACTCCACCATCCGGCGCGTGTTCTTTTCGTAGTCCGGCGAGTTTCGACTGACCTTCGTTTCGACAACGGAACGCGTCAAGGGCGACTCCTCGCAGGATGAATCGGCGCTATGTGCCGCCGCGGCGAAGCGACAGTATAAGCCGATTCCGGGCGGTTGTCGCAGCGGAGGTGAAACATCGTTCTCCGTTCAGGTGCATTTGGAAAGCACCACCGGGCGGAATTCGCAGAGCGCCATGCCGCGGACTTATCGTATAGTCTTTTAGGCGCGATGAACCCTTATTTGCGCCTGCCGCATCTGTGTTGTAGTCAGAGAATATGCCGCCAAGGAGAATCGGAATGACCTCCGCGTTGTGCAGCCGCCTGTTGATCCTTGCGTTTTCGGTCGCCGTCATGGCCGTAAACTCGTCCGGCCAGGGTTCGTCCAAAAAGGCTCCAGCGAAAAAAGCCCCGGCGAAAGCCGACACTTCAGCGGCGGGCATAACGGCGCCGGGCGCAACGCCGACGATCAAGTTTGAGAAATACACGCTGCCCAACGGCCTCGTCGTGATTCTTTCCGAGGATCACCGCCTTCCGCTCGTCTCCACGAACATCTGGTATCACGTCGGACCGGCCAATGAACTTCCCGGGCGCACCGGGTTTGCCCACCTGTTCGAACACATGATGTTCGAAGGCTCGAAGCATGTTCCTGGAAACGCGCATTTCCGCTTCCTGGAAGCTGCCGGGGCTTCCGATGTGAACGGTACGACCGATTTTGACCGCACGAATTATTTCGAGACGCTGCCTTCGAACCAGTTGGATCTCGCCCTGTGGCTCGAGTCGGATCGCATGGGATATCTCCCCGACCAGCTTGACCAGGCCAGCCTGACCAACCAGCAAGACGTCGTCCGCAACGAGCGCCGCCAGAGTATTGAGAACTCGCCCTACGGCATCGTGGAAGAAGCGGTGTTCCACAACCTGTTTCCCAAGGCGCATCCGTACTATGCCGACGTCATGGGCTCTCACGCGGACATCCAGGCGGCAAAGATCGAGGACGTCCGCAATTTCTTCAAGCTCTACTACGCGCCCAACAATGCGAGCCTGGCCATCGTCGGCGATTTCGATTCCGCCCAGGCCAAGCAGCTTGTCGAAAAATATTTTGGCTCTCTGAAGCGAGGCGCGCCGGTGCCGAAGATCGCGGCCGTTACGCCGCCCATCACCGCGGAGCGGCGCGCCGTCATCCACGATCAGGTCGAATTGCCGCGCGTCTATCAAGCGTGGCTCACGTCTCCCATCTTCAAACCAGGTGACGCCCTCGCCGATCTCTCCTCGGACATTCTCGGCGGCGGCAAATCCAGCCGTCTTTATAAGAAACTTGTCTACGAGAAGCAGATCGCGCTCGACGTCAGCGCATCGCAGAATTCGTTGATCCTGGGCTCCGTCTTCGAGATCACGGTGACGGCGCGGCCCGGCCACACCGCAGAAGAAATCGAGAAGGCCATAGACGAAGAGGTGGCGGCGTTCCGCAAGGACGGTCCTACACCCGCCGAGCTCGAGCGCGCGCAGAATGGCGTGGAGACCCGCGTCATTCAAGGTCTTGAACGCCTCGGCGGATTCGGCGGCGTGGCCGACCGGTTGAATGAATACAATCACTACCTCGGCACGCCGGATTATCTCGCGCAGGACATTGAGCGGTACCGGAAGGCGACGGTCGAGTCGATCCGCGCGTTCGCGCAGGAGCAACTGAAGCCCAGCGCCCGCGTTGTCGTCTACGGCATCCCTGGCAAGCCGGACCTTGGACAGGATGTTCCCACGCCGAAGACGCAGCAGAAGGGCAAAAACACCGGCGGGGAAGCCGTCAACGCGGAAGCCGCATGGCGCGCAAGTCCGCCGCAGGCGGGTCCGGCGCCGCAGTTGAATCTGCCGGTCCCGCAGATTTTCAAGCTCGAGAATGGCTTGATGGTCGTTCACAACTACCGGCCCGGATTGCCGGTGGTGGCGGCGAGCCTGGTTTTCAACACGGGAAGCGGTGCAAATCCAATTGATAAGCCCGGCCTTGCCAGTTTCACGGCGAACATGCTGCAGCAGGGTACGGCGACGCGCAATGCGACTCAGATCGCCGATGAAGCCGCGCTGTTGGGCGCGGCGCTCATGTCCAGCGCGAACATGGACGGATCGAGTGTGGGAACGAGCGCGCTCAGCAAGAATTTCTCCGGCGCTCTCGATCTGGTCGCCGACATCGTCCTCCACCCGGCGTTTCCACCGGAGGAAGTCGAACGGCGCCGCGCCGCGCGTCTGGCTGCGCTGGCGAACGATCGCGGCAATCCGAATATCGTAGTGGGCCGCGCGGGAGTGGCCGCGTTGTTTGGGCCTCGTCATCCATTCGGTTACGACAATTCCGGCACAGAGGAATCGAACAAGGCCATGTCGCGCGATGACATGATGCGCTTCTGGAATACCAACTACGTGCCGAATAATGCCGCGCTCGTCGTCGCGGGAAATATCTCCGTGGATGAACTGAAGGCGTTGGCCGAAAAGAAATTCGGCGCCTGGAAAAGCGGCGATGCCGCGCGGCCCGGGATCGGCGCACCGGAAACGACGAAGGCGCGTATCGTCATCGTGGATCGGCCCGGAGCGCAGCAGACGATGGTGCGACTGCTCCAGCTCGGGGTGGGCCGCGCGACGCCTGATTACGCGGCTCTCGAAGTCATGAACTCCGAACTTGGCGGCTTGTTTTCGAGCCGGATCAACCTGAATCTCCGCGAGGAGCACGGCTACACGTACGGCGCCAGCTCCGCGTTCGTCTACCGGCGTTCGCAGGGATACTTCTTGACGGGCGGCGGAATTCGGACCGACGCCACGGCGCCCGCTGTCACCGAGATCTTCAAGGAAATCCGCCGGATGATCGACACGCCGATGACCGCGGAGGAATTGGCGCTTGCCAAGGACTCTCAGGCCCGGTCGCTGCCGGGACTTTTTGAAGCCAGCAGTGAGGCTGCCGGAGCGCTCTCGGAAATCTTTTTGTACGACCTCGCGCCTGACTATTACGCAAAATTACCGGCGCGGCTCTCCGCCGTCACCGCAACGGACGCGGAAACTGTGGCCGGCAAATATCTGCACCCCGAGCAGATGATCCTGATTTGCGTTGGCGATCGCGCCAAGATTGAACCCGAACTCGTGAAGCTCAATCTCGGCGCCATCGAGATCCGCGACCCCGACGGGAAGATTGTTCCGTAGGGCTCTAGTTTCCTGAGTGAGAAATCCTTTAACAAATACACAACTGGGTTTGTGGGTCGGAGCCCCGACAAGGTCGGGATCTTCGACTTTAGCTCCGACATGCAACGTCAGCGACATTCAGGGCTTCAGCCCCTGAAGCTTCAGGGCTTAAAAGCCCTCCTCCCGGTCCACCGATATTGTCGGACCTGAAGGTCCGACCCAAAAAGCTTGTCCCGAGCGGCTGACTTTGTAAGCGAACTTCTGACTCAGGACACTAGCCGTACCTCTTACAAGGGGTCCGGAATATCGCGGCAATACTTCTGAATGAGACCTGCGCGCGCGATTTTGTGGCGCCGGCGTCTCGCCGGCGGTTTGTCTTGTGTTGCAACCTAAGAAAACGCCGGCGGGACGCTACAAAAAGCCCATATTCCACGACAGCAACGATTATCCCTGTTTCACCACATCGAGTCGTTCTGAAAATCGCGGACTAGGGGTTTTTCTGCGCGGCGCGCTGGCGCACGAACGCTACGATGTCCTGTGTCGATGTGCCGGGAAGAAATATTTCCGCGATGCCGGCTTTCTTGAGGTTGGGAATATCCGCTTCCGGAATCGTGCCGCCAAGCAGCACGGTCACGTCGCTCATGCCTTTCTGCTTGAGCAGTTCCATCAACTGGGGCGCTAATGTGTTGTGCGCCCCGGACAGAATGGAAAGGCCGATCACGTCCACGTCTTCCTGCGCGGCAGCGGAAGCGATCATTTCCGGTGTCTGCCGCAGCCCGGTGTAAATCACTTCCATCCCCGCGTCTCGCAGCGCGCGGGCAATAATCTTTGCGCCCCGGTCGTGGCCGTCGAGGCCGGGCTTCGCAATCAGTACGCGTATTCTCTTCTCCTGCATTTCTCCGTGTCCTCTGTGCCCTCTGTGTTAAAGCTTTTATCTTCTCACACAATAAACCGTCGAACACCGTCCACTAAGACATTTACATAGAAATCTACGTGACGGCGACTTCTTCGTAGGCGCCGAAGACGTCGCGCATGGCGGCGCAGATTTCGCCGAGCGTGGCGTAGGCCTTCACGGCGTCGTAGATGTGCGGCATAAGATTCTCGGAGCCTCGGGCGGCAGCGCGGAGCGCGGAAAGGCGCCGGTTCACCTCGTCGTTGGAACGCTCGGCGCGAACCTTGCGCAGGCGCTCCGTCTGGCTGGCGCGCACCGATTCGCCAATCTGCAGGACGTCGATGGGCTTTTCTTCGCCGGTAAATTCGTTCACGCCGACAATGATCTTTTCCTTGCGGTCGACGGCCATCTGGTAGCGGTACGCCGCGTCCGCGATTTCGCGCTGCGGATAGGACTGCTCGATGGCGGACACCATGCCGCCGAGCGCGTCGATCTTGTGAATGTAGTCCCAGGCGCCGCGTTCGACCTCGTTGGTCAGCGTTTCGAGGAAATAGGAGCCGCCAAGCGGGTCGGCTGTATGGGTGACGCCGGTTTCGTGCGCCAGGATCTGCTGCGTGCGTAACGCAAGGGTCGCGGCGAATTCGGTCGGGAGCGCCCAGGCCTCGTCCAGCGAATTTGTGTGCAGCGATTGCGCGCCGCCCATCACCGCGGCCAGCGCCTGCAGCGCCGTGCGGACCACGTTATTGTACGGTTGCTGCGCTGTCAGCGAACACCCGGCTGTCTGCGCGTGGAAACGCAGCGTCCACGAGCGCGGCGACTTCGCGCCGAAGCGTTCGGTCATCGTCTTGTGCCAGATGCGGCGCGCCGCGCGGTACTTGGCGATTTCCTCGAAGAAGTCATTGTGCGCGTTGAAGAAGAAGGAAAGCCGCGGCGCGAAATCGTCCACCGCGAGGCCGCGCCGGATGCCCCATTCCACGTATTCGATGGCGTCGCGCAACGTGAATGCCAGCTCCTGGATCGCCGTCGAACCTGCTTCGCGGATGTGGTAGCCGCTGATGGAGATGGTATTGAATTGGGGGGTGTGTCGTGTGCCAAATTCGAACGTGTCAATCACCAGGCGCATCGACGGCTTCGGCGGGTAGATGTACTCTTTCTGCGCGATATATTCCTTCAAGATGTCGTTCTGAAGCGTGCCGCCGAGATTATTCCAGTCCACACCCTGTTTTTCGGCGACGGCCAGATACATCGCCCAGAGAATTGCGGCAGGCGAGTTGATCGTCATCGAGGTCGAGATCCCGCCAAGCGGAATCTGGTCGAAGAGCGCTTCCATGTCCGCAAGCGAACTGATGGCCACGCCGCATTTGCCGACTTCGCCCTCTGCAAGAGAATGGTCGGAGTCATAGCCCATCAGCGTAGGCAGGTCGAAGGCGACAGAAATGCCGGTTTGTCCCTGCGCGAGCAGGTACCGGAAGCGCTGGTTCGTGTCCTCGGCCGAGCCGAAGCCCGCGAATTGACGCATGGTCCACAGGCGGCCGCGATACATGGAGGGGTGAATGCCGCGCGTGTAGGGAGGCGCGCCAGGCACGCCCAGATCGCGCGCCGGTTCCCATCCCGCGAGATCAGCCTGCGTGTAAAGTCCACGGATTGGATGCCCGGAAATCGTCGTGAATTCGGAGGACCGCTCGGGAGATTTTTCCAGCGCCGGGCGAAGCTGCGTTTTCTCCCAATCGCGCTCACGATCCGAGGGCTGGCGCGAAACATCGCCTGCGACAGGCGCTCCGGATTTGCGTGGGTGGGTCATTGGGCCCGCTTGACGCGCGGCGTGAAACTTTCCGCGAGCCAGGATGGATTCTAGGCGAAGCAACAGGAGAGAACAAGCCGCTTCGATCCGCGCAGCGATACATCCATTGCGGCTAATAACTGAGCGCCTAAGCGCGCTTCGTCCATTTTCGTGACCAGTTCTTCCGCAGCCGCCATGAATATTTTACTGCGCGTTGCCGGCTCCCGAGGAACCTGTTATGGAAGCGGGAGAGGACGCGGGCTGCTTGACGCGATCAACGACCAATTGCCCGGTAGCCGAAGTGCCGGGGATCAAAGTGTCTTTGGGGGTCTGGCCTGATTTCGCATTGGCGATCGTGATGTTGTAAACCTCGAGCGTGCGGCCCATGGCGCGGTCAAAGTTCACTTTGGCCTCTGCGAGGTTTATGCGGGCGCGCACCTCGGCGCTGGCCGCGGCAGCGAGGATATTCTGATCGGATACGATGTTGAACAGCGTCGAAGCGCCCAGTTGATATTTCTTTTGCTCGGCGTCAAGGGTTTGCTGATCGAGATCGCGCGTCTTCGAAGCGGCTGCCAGCGTGACGCGGCCCTGCTCGAGCACAATTTGCGCGTTGTGAACATCGATGGCGGCGTTATTCACAACTTGGCGGTAGCGGGTCTTGTCCATACGCGCATCCAATAGCGCCGTGACGTTATTGGCTTGCGCCGCGCGATTGCGAATCGGAATCGTCAAACTGATCTGCGCATTATATTCCGGATAGACACCGCTAAACATGTCACCTAGGGAAGTCGGCAGTCCGGACAAGATTTGCGGGGGAAGTGTGCATGGCGTGGGCGCGCATGCCGGCCGGTTGTTGCCCGCCAATCCTACGGTTGCATATTCGCCGGATAGAGCCAGTACGGGAAGCAGCGCATTCTTTGTGGCGCGCATGTTGATGTCGTCTCCCGTAAGCGCAAGCGCCCCTTGCAAGACGTCCGGGCGCTTCGTGACGGCTTCCTTAATCGCGTCTTCCAGCGGGATCTTTTCAACTTCGGGCGGAGCCACATCGGCCGTGTCGGTGGGGATAATCTCGACTGTGCGCAATGCCGGAGAAGTCGGATCCTTGGAGATCAGGTTCAGCAAGGTGAGCTGGTCCTGGAGCAGGGTCGTCTGCGCGACGATCAAGGCTTGGTTGGCTGTGGCCACCTGCGCTTCGGCCTGGACAATTTCCAACGGGGCCAAGGTGCCGATATCAACCTGCTTCTTGTTGTCGCTATAGAGCTTATTCGCCAGTTCAATCTGATGCAGGGCCACGTTGACGTTGCCTCGTGCGAAGGCAAGTTCCCAATAGGCGTTGCCGACCGCGGTGATCGAGGTAATTACCTGCTGATGAAAGGTCTGATCGGCTATGTTCTTGTTCACCTTTGCAACCCGGATGAAATGCTCATTCGCAAGCAGTCCGAAGCCGTTCAGCAACTGCTGGTTGGCGATGAACACAAAATTGGATGTCACCGAAGGGCTGAAAAAGTTGGCAGGGCTCGATGTGGATGCCCGTGTGTTATTGAAGGCCGCCGAAAACGACGTTCCCGTATGAAACCCCTGGGAATATTGCAGGTTGCCTATGGCCGTGTGCGTATTCAACTGGGAGAAATTGGTGGCGCCGCCCCCGCTCGTGCCTGTGCCGGCGGTGAGCGGGTTATTCACGGGAATCGTACGTTGGTCCAGGGCGAAGGTGGATGTGAATAGTGGATCGAAGTTCTGCGCCGGGATGGTGCCGAGCGGAGCTATCGTGGACACGGTAGGGGCGCCGCCACTCAGGGTGCGAAGAATGTTCGCTTCGGCAAGCCAGGGGACATACCGCTGGATAGCGATGTCCAAATTGTTCTGAAGCGCCAGGTCAATCGCATCCTGCAGGCTGATGCTCAGCTTGCCGTCCTGAATCATTTGCTCGATGCGAGGGGCATTGATTAGAACCGGCTCCGGAACCGTCGTCGGCTTGTAGGGCGTAAGCGGGTTGGGAAACCACGGTTTGCCGTAGGTGTAATCCTGATTCGACAATGGAATCGTCCTGGCCGGCGTTTGGGACTGGGGCGGCGCCGGCTGTCCTTGTTGGGCAAAAGTTGGCGCGACAGGCGCCAAGGCGGTCAGTACGGCCAGGCTTACGGAAATGGTGGTACGGTAGACCCTTCCGATCATTGTTTTGTCGTCCTCTCGAAACAGAATCATCTTCACTCTTATTTTCGTCCTGGGGCGAATTATGGCTTATAAGTACTACGCTGATGAAACGTGCATAGCGCGAGAAGTGTTTCAAGTATTTTGCGCATATTTTCCGGCATCCTTGGACCTTGCCCTGCAAGGTGTGTCAAGGCGAGCAGGCCGGGTAAGCTTCACAATCCTCAGACCTTGACCGCCACAACCCTGGCGGGAAATCCAAGACTCAAGTATTGGACGTGAGAAACGCCCCGAGGTCAAGGGTTGATCTGTCTCCGCACTCGGCCCGGCTCTCTTTCGCGTGGGTGCACGACATAAAAGTGAAAATCAGCATGATCTTTGGAGGGCACGGCTTCAGTGCGGCTTTACAGGCTGCGGAAAAAGGGTCGAAGCCTTGTGGGTCGCGGCTTCAGCCGCGACATAAAACCTGCATTTTCCTCAGGGGTTTTAACCCCTGAGGACATCGCAGAGAGTTTTTCTGCAGCCTGTTTAGCCGCTGAAGTGACGCAAGCGAGATTTCTCGCTTTCTTATCGTGCACCCCTTTCGCGTCATTCCCTTGACAATCGCTTGAGGGGCCGATAGGCTGGGCGCGCCATGAGGCCTGAAGCGATCATGCGAACGCTGGAAGACGTGGGAGCAATCCGACAGGGGCATTTCGAACTGTCGTCGGGCCTGCATAGCGCCACTTACGTCCAGTGCGCGCTCGTGCTCCAATATCCCAAGTATGCGGAGCAATTAGGGCGGGCGCTGGCGGCGGAATTTCTCGACCTGCGCGTGGATTGCGTCGCGTCGCCGGCGCTGGGCGGAGTCATTATCGGGCACGAAGTGGCGCGCGCCCTCCCGGCTCGCGCCGATGGCGCTCCTGTGCGCGCGCTTTTCGTCGAGCGCGATACGACGGGCTCCCTGACCCTGCGCCGCGGATTTCGAGTCGACCCGGACGAGCACGTTCTCGTGGTCGAAGACGTGTGGACCACCGGAGGCTCGACCTGCGAGACCATCCGCGTGCTCGAGGAAGCCGGCGCGCGCGTCGTGGCTGCGGGAGCTCTGATCGATCGCAGCGGCGGGCGAATCGAATTGCCGGTCCGCACCGAGGCCCTGGTGGAGCTGAAAGTCGAGAGTTACGATGCATCGGAATGTCCGTTGTGCCGCAACGGCAGCGTGGCCGTAAAACCAGGCAGCCGCTTCGCGCGCGCCGACTCGTAGCAACAATCCTGACCGCCTGAACCATGAGATTCGGAAAAGACGCGAGTCTTGCGGAGCGAAGCTGCGTCAACGTGCGATAATTGCGCGCGGTGCTCATGCACAACATCAAACTCACTCTGGCATACGACGGAACCGATTTCAGCGGATGGCAGATTCAGCCCGGACAGCCCACCATTCAGGGAACCTTGAGCGATGTCCTGGAAAAGTTGACGCAGCAACGCCTAACCATTCAAGGCGCCGGGCGCACCGATGCCGGCGTTCATGCGGCCGGCCAGGTCGCAAACTTCAAGACTCGTTCCGAATTGAGTGCGGGCGAATTCCAGAGGGCGTTCAACGCGTTGCTGCCGCCCTCGATTCGAGTGGCTGCAGCGGAAGAGGTAGGAACTGACTTTCATTCCAGGTGGAACGCCGTTGCAAAAACATATCGGTACAGACTTTTTCGAGGGCGCGTCGTTCCGCCGTTCCTCTGGCGCTACGTGCAGCATGATCCCTATCCACTGGACTTCGATGCCATGGCCGAAGCCGCGCGTAAATTCGAAGGGGAACACGACTTCACTTCGTTCGCCGCGTCCACCGGGTCCGAGCAAGATGACCGCGAGCGGACGATGACTCGCGTGATCTATAGCTCGGAAATGATGCGCGTTGCAGGCGAGGGGTCTCTCAGTCCCGGCGAAGAGTGGGTCTATGTGGTTCGTGGGAAATCGTTTTTGCGATATATGGTGAGAAAAATGACTGGGACTCTCGTAGACGTTGGGCGAGGGAAACTCCGTCCGGACGACATACCGAAACTTTTCGAAATACGTGATCGTTCGAAATCGGGACCGACGATGCCGCCTCACGGTTTGTGTCTTGCGGAAGTGAAGTACCCTGACACGGTCAACCCTCCCGTGTGCAAATGAGCGGCTTGGTCCGGCGGGAGCCCTTCGAGTAGAATACGTCGAAGTGGCGGCGGTGCCGCCGGCGCGGCACAAAGGACCTGAGCAAAAGCGACCGATAAATTGTATCCTGACGGGAGAGGGGAACCGAACAATGGCTGAGGAGACTGCACCGCAAAGTACGACACCATCTGCTCCACCCCAGGCGCCGCCTGCGGCTGCGCCTCCCGTGGCAGAGGCCACGCCGAAGGAAGTGAAAATAAAAGTGTGCAAACCCAGGCAGCGTGCCTGCGATGAGAAAGACGCCAAGGGAAAACTTTGCGCCGGACACCTGAAGCGCTGGTACGACTACCCGAAGGAACTGGAAAGCAAAATCGGGAAGGATGCTGAAATCTACCGGTGTGAGTTCTGCAAGACGTTGTACAAACCGGACCCCAAGCAGATGCCGCACAGTTTCACCTTGCGCTATTAAGGGGAAAAGCGGCACGCCATGGAAGAAGATGGCCTGATTTACGATTGGAACGCGGCGGGCGATTCTGTTTTTCCCGTCACCGGCAAAGTCACGCTGGACGATGAAACGCTGCGCGACGGCCTGCAGAATCCTTCGGTCCACAATCCCGCCATCGAAGAAAAGATCGAAATCCTCCACCTGCTGGAAGCCCTGGGAATTGAAGCCGTGAATATCGGTTTGCCGGGCGCGGGTCCTCGAGCGTATGCGGATACAGAAGCGCTCGCCAGGGAAATTGCGCGTTCGCGGATGAAAATCAGGCCGAATTGCGCGGCGAGAACGCATGAAAACGACATCCGCCCAATTGCCGAAATTGCGCAGCGCGCGGGAATCGCCATCGAGGCGGCGACATTTCTGGGATCGAGTCCAGTCCGGCGCCTGGTGGAAGATTGGTCCGTGGAGCATCTCCTCAGGACTACCGAAAACGCCGTAAAATTTGCCGTCGCGCAGGGCTTGCCGGTGATGTACGTGACCGAGGATACGGTGCGGACCGACCCGGAAACCGTTCAAGCGCTCTATTCGACGGCGATTCGTTGCGGCGCGCGCGGCGTGGTGCTCTGCGACACGGTCGGCCACGCCACACCGATGGGCGCCTACAATCTGGTGAAGTTCGTGCTCGATAAAGTTGTGTCGCCATCCGGTGAATCCATTCGCGTGGATTGGCACGGGCATTGCGACCGGGGACTCGCCATTGCCAATTCGTTTGCCGCGATCGCGGCGGGGGCGAACCAAGTACACGCGGCGGCGAATTCACTGGGAGAGCGCGTGGGAAACACACCGATGGAATTGATGCTGGTCAACATGCGGCTGCTGGGAATGATTGACCGGGACCTTTCGAAGCTCAAGGAATTCTGCGAAAAGGTGGCGAAGGCGACTCATACGACGATCCCTCCGAACTATCCCGTGGTGGGGCGCGACGCCTTTCGAACCGCCACCGGAGTCCACGCCGCGGCGATCATCAAGGCGTATCGAAAAGGGAATGCACGGCTGGCGGACGTCATCTATAGCGGCGTTCCGGCATCTCTATTCGGGCTGGACCAGGTGATTGAAGTAGGCCCCATGAGCGGGAAATCAAACGTGCTGTACTGGCTCGACAAGCACGGTATTCCGGCGAACGAGGACTTGGTGGCCAGAATCTTCGATGCCGCGAAAAATTCTTCGCGCGTCCTGAGTGACGCGGAAATCCTGGCGCTATGCGGTGAAACTTCGCCGCGATAGATTCCGGACAATGCGCGGGATGCATCGTCGCAGGCATTGGCCGGATGCCCGGGGGCTTTTGTGTTTGACCGGCGCGAGGGAATGAAGCACACTCAAATGCGCCGCTGCGGAAGGAAGTATTTTCCGGCGCGGCGCCTTGAGCCGTGAAACGCTATCTCTTATATTGTGCGATCGGTATAGTAGTGACTGCCTTCATCCAGAATTTTACGCGAAAAACGGTCGCCGCATCGCTGGAGAACGACGCGCGTGTGACACGCGTCGTCGAATTCCTCCGAAAGAGCCTCTCCGCAACCACCGATGAACAATCCCGCATTACTGAAATTGCAGCGCCGCCGTTTCATGAAGGCGCTCGCGCTGCTTACCTGAAGAAACTGCTCGCCGCAGCCGGCCTGCGGGTCGAGATGGACGCCACCGGCAATGTGATCGGTGAATTTCCCGGCACATCGCAAGACATCGTCATGCTGTCGGCCCATTTGGACACGGTATTTCCCGCGGGCACCAACGTGACCGTCAAGCGTGAGAGCGGCCGGTTGCTCGCTCCGGGAATTTCGGACAATGGCACGGGCCTGGCGGCTCTGGTCGTGATGGCGCAGGCGTTGCGCGAAGCGAAGATCAGGACGAAGAGCACGATTCTATTTGTCGCGGATGTGGGCGAAGAAGGGGAAGGGAATCTTCGCGGCATGAGGGCGGTGGTGGATGCCTACCGGAAACGCCTGAAGTACGTCATCGCGTTGGACGGATCCGCCACCGAGTATGTGACCACGGCGGCTCTGGCGTCCCGAAGAGTTGAAATTGCCATCAGCGGCCCCGGCGGCCATAGCTGGTCGGATTTCGGCGTGCCGAATCCGATCCATGCGCTCGGGCGCGGAATCGCGCGCTTTGTTACAGCGCGCGTGCCGGAGTCTCCGAGAACGAGTTTCAATGTCGGCGAGATCGAAGGCGGCACGTCGGTGAATTCGATTCCAGCGCGCGCGCTTATGAAAGTGGATTTGCGATCCGAATCGGAAGCGGAACTCGGCAAGCTGGAAGGGTATTTGCGCGAGTCTATCCAGTCCGGCATCGACGAGGAAATGGCCGCGGCGCGGGATCGCGGAATGGCGGGCGGTACGAGCGTGCTTGACTTGAAGATCAGCGTGCTCGGCGTGCGGCCCGCCGGAGAGCTTCCCGAAAACTCGCCGCTGCTGGCTGCTTTGCTTGCCGCCGACAGCCGCTTAGGCAACCGCTCGCGCCGCGAGCGCTCCTCCACCGATGCCAATATCCCGTTGTCGCTGGGGATCCCGGCAATTTCACTCGGGGCTGGCGGCCGCAGCGGCGGCGCCCATACCATCGAGGAATGGTATGACCCAACGGGCCGCGAGTTGGGCCTGCAGCGCGTCGCGTTGACGCTGCTCGGCATCGCGGGCCTCGAACCGTAACCGTGATTCGCGGTGTGCGTAGAGTTGCCGCCCGGCAAGACGTCTTAACGTGAATTCCGAAGTTGCAAGTTGCAGCTCGCTTGCCGAAGGATTTCAACATACCCTTGGGACGAACCGTATCGGTGGAAATCCGGGAACGCCAATCTCCCGATTGGCGGTTTGCAGGACGCCATTCAGGAGAATGGCGTTCCCGGGAGACATCGCCTGCGTTAAGGAAGGGAAGTTAAACTGTTCTGGGGTGTGTGCAAAGAAACGGCTTCAACGAGTATCCTGGAATTCCACCGACACGAGCTCACCGTCCCAGGCTTTTTCAGAGACAAGTTGATAACTAGCGCGCGCGCTTCGTCCCCGGAGTTCCGCACAACCGGGCCTTTTCGCGGCTGAATTCACACCGGCGGATTTGATCGCTACCTGGGAGAAGTCTCCGGTGTGCAGGTGCATAACAATGGTCTGCGCCTTCATTGTGATCTGGATTTGCGGCGCTTCCGCGCAGTTTACATCGGTAATCGTTCCGACCATCGAATAAGAGCGTGAGGAAGCAGCCGCAGATGGCATCGTAACGATGTTTGTATCGTCCTGCGTCTTCACGGAGTTCGCTTCATCCTGCGCTCTCCGTCTTATTACAGGCGCGGCAGGCAGGTCGGCCGATTCGATTCCCTGATTTATAGCTGGTGTGGTGACAGAAGTTGCTTCGTTCGTCTTCTTGTAAGCGGCATATTGCACAGCTTGGTCGATCTGTGTCAAAAACTGCCCGGCCATAGAGGCTATGTTCGTATCTCCGGACTTCTGGAGTTTCCGGACGATGGTCCTCGCATCGTCGTAACGCTCCATTCGCGCCAGAACCGCGGCGAGGTTGTACTGGAAGTGCGCCTCGCCAGGCATACTCTGCACAGCGCGCTGTGCGGCGCCCAGGGCTTTGTCGAGAGTGCCGGGCTTATTCGAATACAAGATGCCGAGGTCCGACCACGCGGGACCGAATCCCGGGTTGAGGGCGACGGCTTTTTCGAGCGCCGCCTTAGCATCCTCCTCTTCCTTCGGATCTGCACCTCGGGACATTACGAGCATCGCGTGGTAATAGTGGGCAAGGGCGCTTTTGGAATCAAGCGCAACGGCGCGCGAAAAATACTTGTCGGCTTCGTCGCGCTCGTCCTGGCGGAACAGCAGTTGGCCCATACTTTCCTGTGCGGCGGGGAGGTTGGGATCCAGCCGGATAGCCTCTAGGAGCTTTTCGCGTGCCGCGTCGTTTTGACCTCGATAGAGATCAAAGTCCCCCAGCCTTGCTTGTGCCTCGGCGGGAGAAATGGTGCGGACTGCATAGTCTTTGGAATCGGATCTGGCTGGAAGAGGAACGGCGTACTCAAAGTACGATGTTTTCGTGACGTAAGACTGTAGCGCCTTCTGAAGTTGCGCGAGATCGCCGAAAGCCCGGTTTGCCGCGTCCACTGGGTCTGCGCCGTTCTCGACGAACGAAATATACTTGCTCAGTACATTGTCCTTTCGCTTTTCCGGATCCAGCATCAAATAGTGAACCAGCGCCCAGGACTCCGCGTAAAAGATGCTCGTCTTGTTTGCTTCGTTGTAGTAAGGGGACTGATGATCCACTTTGAATAAAATGTCCAGTGGCAATAGCTTGTTTTGCTGCAAAACGTAGAGTTCAGAAGAACTAGGCTGGCCAAGCTTCCCGCCTTTTGTGACGAGGGTCGCACAGCCTAAGAAATCGGCAAATCCTTCGTTCAACCAATCGGGAAAATGCTGGTAGTTGAGGTTGACGATCAGGTGCACGTATTCGTGGTAGATGGGCAGGTAGGGAAATTCACCTTCTACGTCCGTTCTTAGCGCGATGTAATTCTTCTCGGGACCGGGCACGAAAAGCCCCGCTGGATGAGTGTGGCCCGTCTGGACCCAGTATTCGGGGATGAGTTGGGAAAGCGATTTCTCGTTCTTCACCGCGAAAATCAGAATTGGAATTCCCGGGTCAAGACGTATGCCGGGTTGCAGCGCTTTGGAGTACAGGAAACGAATTTGTTCGAACTGGTCAGCGACTCGGCGCGCCGTATTCTCGCCGTCGTTACTGGCGACAATGAAATGTGGCGTCTGAACTTCGATCCAGGTATCCGGTTTTTCCGCCGGCGCTGGCTTGCCGCTTACCGACACACTGGTGAGCAGAGCGATACTGAATGCCAGCACAGTGCATGCATACCGGCCGGGTGACATAACGGAGTGTGTATCGCAACGGTTTGTCGTGTGTCAAGTGCCGGGAGTCGCGCAGACTGTTCGCCACGTCGCGAGGTCTCATTCGTGAAGGATCGATCCCAATCAAGGTTGACTTCGGAGTTCAACGGACTGGATCTCGCCGTCCCATTTCTTGTCCGGCACAAGTTGGTAGCTGACACGCGCGCTTCGTCCGCGAAGTCCTGCGCACACCGCGCTTTTCGCAAGAGAATTTGCGCCGGAAGACTTGACCGTTAATTGCGCGACATCGGCGGCGTGGAGATGCATAACGATGGTCTGCGCCGTCATCGTGATCTGGATTTGCGGCGCGTCCGTGCAGTTCACCTCTGTGATCGTTCCAACCATGGAGTAGATGCGCGCTTGGGCTGGCGCCGGAGGCGGCGCAGGAGCAGTAGTTTCGTCACGTGTCCTGCTGGCGGGACCCTCCGCCGGTCTGACCTCCTGTTCCGTCTTCCGCTCGATGTGAACTTGACGGTCCGGGGAAGCGGCCGGAGTTGCGCCGCTCGGGGAAGCTGGAGGCGCGGACACGCGCGGCTGGGAGATTTGCGCAATCAGATCGCCGGCTTTGTCAGCCGTTCGGGAATCGCTCGAGGAACTTCGGAGTTGCTCAGCGGCCGTCCGGGCCTCCTCCGTGCGGCCCAGGTTCCCGAGAATCACGGCAACCTGATACTGGTAACCGGAGTCGCCCGGCACGAGCGAGGCAGCGCGTTGCGCCGCTTCCAGGGCTTTCTGCATGCTTTCCTGTCGAAGGGCGTAAATTGAAGCGAGGTTGAACCACGCCGGCGCGAAACCCGGAGTGAGCCCGACGGCCTTTTCGAATGCCGCTACAGCGCCCACCGGAACGCCCCCGAGGCCGCCCTGGGACATTGCCACCATGCCTTGGCCGTAATAGGCGAGGGAACTCTTCGGATCGAGCGCCGTAGCGCGTTCGAAATGCTTTTCGGCTTCTTCGAACTGGCCTTCCTGGAGCAGCAAGAACCCGAAGCTCTCCTCAGCGCTCGCGAGTGATGGATCGAGCTTGATGGAGTCTTCAAGTTTTTCTCGGGCATCGTCGCGCCTGCCGCGGATCATCGCGAGGGCCCCCAAGCGAGTCTCCATTTCGGCCGATGAGAGCAGATGAGCTGCGGAAGCGCCCGCGCTCCCGCCGGGGACGGCGATCTCAGACGGCGTCGAAGCCGTCTGCTTGATGTAAGACTCCAGCCTGCTTTGTAGTTGATTTAAATCGCCAAACGCTTGCCGGGCGGCTTGCAGCGCATCCGCTCCGGCCTCGACCTGCGCAACATACCTCTCGAGAGATTTCATCCCCGCCCCCTGAGTAGCTGTTAGCAGGTAATACACTAATGCGCGCGACTCGGCGGAGTACACGGTCGTTTTGCTGGCGCCGGAGGTGTAGTACGGCGAAGCGCGTTCCACGTGGAACACTAGGTCAAGAGGGAGCAGCGGGCTCTCCCACAATGCGCTCAGATCCTCGGGATCGGGCCTGCCAATCCTGGCCCCCTTGTCGGTGAGTGTCAGGCTCCCAAATACGTTCGCATAGCCGACCTCGAGCCACGCAGGCAAGCTGTGATAACTCAACTTGAGAACCAGCCGTGCGTAGTCCTGGTAGATATCCTCGTACGGTACAGGTCCGGAAACGTTTGTGCGCAGAACTATGTAATTCTTCTCGGCGCCGGACAGAAATAGCCCCTCGGGCTGGGTGTGGCGCTTATCGAATGGATATTCGGGGAACAGCGTGGCGAACGATTTTCCATCTCTCGCCGCCAGAATTTCAATGGGAACGCCGGTATCAAGGCGCGCGTTGGGCAATGTGGCCTGGAAGACCCGGCGGACCTGTTCGAACTGGTCCGCAACGCGGCGGGCTGTTTTTTCTCCGCCGTCGCTGGCCACGATGAAATGTGGCGTGCGGATTTCAACCCAGGGCTCAACCTTCTCGGTCTTGTTCTTGTCCGCAGTGCGCGCATAAGGGCAGAGGATTCCCGCCAGTAGGGGCAGGGCGAGGCAAAAGGAGATTGCACGTGCGTGGGGGCGGACCAACACCGTTCTTACATGTAGCAAGCTGCCGACCCCCTGTCAACGCGGCAAAGCGCCGGGTAGTGGGCTAATCTGGAGATGCGCTGCAAAAGCATCCTGGGATTCGCTTTTCAGGAGGGCGGACCTTTAGGTCCGCCATACAGGCTGGTTAAGGGAGGGCTTTTAAGCCCTGAAGTTTCAGGGGCTAAAGCCCGAGGTCGTGCGAGCCTCAATGTCGGGGCTGAAGCCCCGACCTCCTGAGAACTAGATCCTTTCCAAAAACTTCCAAATTAGGACAGAACCAAGCGCCGCAAAACTATTCTAGAGTGCGATTCGCGCCGCACCAAGCAGGTTGCCTTTGCTTCGCAGGGACACTAGACTTGAACCTTAAATAAATGAGACGAATTCCGATCGAAGCCGATTCTTGCCGCACGTCAAATTCTTTGTGTCCGGCGAAGCGTATCCTGTGAGTCTCCGGTTCAAGGCCCACCTCGGCTTGCTGCTGTGCTCCCTGCTATGGGGCATCACATTTGTCGTCGTTAAGAATGCGCTGGCCGACTCTTCGGTCTTCGTTTATCTAGCCGCGCGTTTCACTTTGGCCGCCTTGCCGATGGCTTGGTTCTATCGCGCGGATCTTGGGAAACTGACGGGCGCGGAATGTTGGGCCGGTGCGTGGATCGGGCTTTTAATGTTCGGAGGCTACGCGTTTCAGACCGCTGGGATCGCCGAAACGACTCCCTCCAAAGCCGCGTTCATCACCGGATTCAGTGTAGTTCTTGTTCCCGTATTCCTGGCGCTGCTTTGGCGGCGCCGGATCAGTATTTGGGCTTGGGCCGGGGCATTGGCATCTCTGGCGGGACTCTATTTCCTCACGGTCCCGCGTGAGGGGATTGCCGATCTGAATCGCGGCGACCTGCAGGTGTTGGTGTGCGCCGTGCTCTACGCGCTCCAGATTATTTTTATAGCGCGCTATAGCGCGCACCACTCGCTGGGAGGAATCAGTTTCCTACAGGTTGCCGTGACGGCGGGGCTTTCCTTAGCGGCAGTTCCTTTACTTGCCGCGGGGCACTGGGAAGCGCCGCGTTTTCATCTCACATCAAACCTGGTGTTTGGCATCCTCGTCACAGCAGTGTTCACCACGGCGATCGCCTATCCGCTTCTGGTGTGGGCGCAGCGCCATACCAGCGCGACAAATACGGCGCTGATTCTTGCCAGCGAACCAGTCTTCGCGGCAGTAACTTCGTATATCGTTCTTCATGAACGGCTTGGCCAGCGAGCGCTGGTGGGTGCGGCGCTGATTCTCGCAGGAATTCTCGTGGCTGAATTGAAAGGACCAGTGCAGGCCGCAGCCTAAACCTGAATTCAGAAGTTGCTGCGGAACTCGGGATTGAAATTCGGGTACGCCAATCTCCGGATTGGCGGTTTGCAAGACGCCATTCGGGAGAATGGCGTTCCCGGGATTGCCGCCTAGCAGAGCTAAACCAGCGGTAGCAGGCACTGGCACGGTCCGTCGCGACTTAGTGTTTGGGGAAGTACTTCGCGTCCACGGTTTCGTACAACGTGGCGCTTGGGCGCTTGGCCTGTTCGAACGCGGTGATGGCAGCCTCGTGCTTGAGTGTGAGACCGATATCGTCCAGCCCTTCCAGCAGGACATGCTTTCGGAATTTGTCTATTTCGAACGCCAGGTTCAGCCCGTGGGCATCCTGAATCGTCTGGTTGGGCAGGTCCACGGTCAGCGAATAACCCTCTTCTTTTTCAGCCCGTTTGAAAAGATCGTCCACCTGTTCCTCGGGAAGCGTGACGGGGAGGATACCGTTTTTGAAGCAATTGTTGTAGAAAATGTCCGCATAGCTCGGAGCAAGCAGAACTCGGAAGCCGTAGTCGGCGATGGCCCAGGGCGCATGCTCGCGGCTGGAGCCGCAACCAAAGTTGGCGCGAGCCAGCAGGACCGATGCCCCCTTATATCGCGGCCAATTCAAGATGAAGTCGGGGTTTGGCTTTTCACCCGGAAGGTAACGCCAGTCGTAGAACAACACCCGCCCGAAACCTTGTTTGACCTGGAGCTTGAGAAACTGCTTGGGCACCATCTGATCGGTATCCACATTCACCCGATCGAGCGGCAGGACCAAACCAGTATGTTTTGAAAAGGGCTGCATTGTTTTCTCCGGCGGGCTCCACACTTCACTTGAATCGTTCAGTGTAAAAGTAGAGCCCGCACCCATTATTCCGGCGGGCTCCAGGTAGAGCCCGCACCTGTTACTCCACTGCGTCCACGTTCCACTCGCGAATATCCACGAAGTGGCCGGCAATAGCCGCGGCTGCGGCCATGATCGGGCTGACCAGGTGCGTCCGGCTGTCCTTACCTTGCCGGCCTTCAAAGTTTCGATTGGAAGTGCTGGCGGCGCGCTCGCCGGGAGGCAGCACGTCGGGATTCATGGCGATACACATGCTGCATCCCGCGTCGCGCCATTCGAATCCAGCGTCGCGGAAGATCTTGTCGAGTCCTTCGGCCTCCGCCTTCGCCTTGATGGTCATCGAGCCGGGCACGACCAGCGCACCCTTTATGGTGCTGGAGATGTGCTTTCCGGCGACGACGCGCGCGGCGGCGCGAAGGTCATTCAGGCGGGAATTCGTGCACGATCCAATGAACACGCGGTCAACGGGAATATCAACCAGCGGGGTGCCTGGCTTAAGCCCCATGTATTCGAGAGCGCGCGCGGCTGCCTTCTGATCGTCGGGCTCACGGAACGACCCTGGATCGGGCACACGCTCGGTAATGCCGGCGACCATGCCCGGGTTTGTTCCCCAGGTCACCTGTGGCGTAATGTTTGCCGCATCAAGCGTGACCGTGGCGTCGAATTCCGCTCCGGGGTCGGTGGCTACTGCCTTCCAGCCCTCGACGGCATCCTGAAATGCCTTTCCCCGCGGAACGTAGGGCCGCCCTTCCATGTAGGCGAACGTCGTGTCGTCCGGGGCGATCATTCCGGCGCGCGCCCCGGCTTCAATGGTCATGTTACAGACCGTCATACGCCCGTCCATGGAAAGTGCGCGAATTGCCTCACCCGAGTATTCGACCACGTGGCTGGTTGCGCCCGCGATCCCGATTTTTCCGATGATGGCGAGGATAATGTCTTTTGCCGAGACTCCCTTGGCGCGTTTTCCGTTGACAACGATACGCATGGTCTTCGAACCATATTGGGAGAGACATTGCGTGGCGAGCACGTGCTCGACTTCGCTTGTGCCGATGCCAAACGCCAGCGCCCCGAACGCGCCGTGCGTCGCTGTATGGCTGTCGCCGCAGACAATCGTTTGCCCGGGCTGCGTGATGCCCAGTTCCGGCCCAATGACGTGCACGATACCCTGGTTGTGGCTGAACATGTCGAACAGGGTAATGCTGAATTCGCGGCAATTCCGTTCCAGCGCCGCAAATTGCCCGACTGCGGCCTCATCCAGAATCGGCAAATTTCTGTTTTTTGTTGGGACCGAGTGATCCATGACGGCAAAAGCCAGGTCGGGACGCCGTACTTTGCGGCCGGCTTCTTTCAGGCCGGTAAAGGCCTGTGGGGACGTGCCTTCATGGACGAGGTGGCGGTCAATATAGATCAGGGAAGGTTCCCCGGCTGCCTCGTGGACGACGTGGGAATCCCAGATTTTGCGATACATTGTGCGCGGAGTCATATTTTCGCATCCTAGTGTAGCAGGGCGGAAAATTTTCGCAACCTGCCCTCGTGCGCGACGTTTGCATACAAGAAGCAGCGGTGCAGCTTCCGAATGTCCGCGAGCGCTGTACGGTGGTATAATTGGTGAGAATTTGCCAAGACGATTGGTACAGAGGAGTGCATCACATGGGCGTGCAGTTTCGAGAATTCGCTGTCTGGGCGCGAAATCGCAAGATTATGGCGACCCTGTTAATGACGCTGACGTTGGCCGTAGGAATGGTCATCGGCACTGTGATTTCTGGGCACGTGGGCGCATCGCATCCCGCGGCCGGGTCCGACGCCACGCTGCTGGCCATACCAGATCCGGTGCAGTTGTCGAGCGCCTTTGCTTCTATCGTGACCAAAGTGCAGCCGGCCGTCGTGAATATTTCGACGACACAAGTTATCGAGCGGCGTGGTCCGGGACGCGCCAAACCGCGCGGCCGCGGACAGATGGGCCCGGAGGACGATCAGGATCAACAGCCATTTCAGGACTTCTTTAATCGTTTCTTCGATTTCCCCGAGCAAGGACCCACGGCCGAGCGCAGCCTGGGTTCGGGTGTGATTGTTGACAAGAAGGGGTACATCTTGACGAACGACCACGTGGTGGACCAGGCCACCAAGATCCAAGTGGCCTTTGACGGTGACTCGACTCTCTATACCGCCAAGGTGATCGGAACCGACGAGGAGACCGATCTCGCTGTCATAAAAATCGAAGTAGGACATGATTTGCCCGCAGCCAAGCTGGGCAATTCCGACGGGGTTCAAGTCGGCGATTGGGTTCTCGCGATTGGGAACCCGTTTGGTTTCCTGCAGGGGAGCGTCACGGCAGGAATTGTCAGTGCAAAGAATCGTGGCAATGTGGGCCAGCAATTTCAGAGGTTCCTCCAGACGGATGCGGCGATCAATCCGGGAAATTCCGGCGGGCCGCTGGTGAATATGGCTGGGCAAGTGATCGGCATTAACACGGCCATCATTACCGGAGGCCGTGGGAATGAAGGCGTTGGTTTTGCGTTGCCGTCAAACACGGCAATTGGCGTTTATAACCAACTCGTGTCCAACGGAAAAGTCACGCGGGGTTCCATTGGCGTCAGTTTCACCGAAACGCAGGGTAGCAATCCGATCGTGCTGAAGGAGTTGGGCGCGCCGTACGGAATCGTGTTGCAACGCGTCGAGCCGGGCAGCCCCGCGGAGAAGGCGGGCTTGCAGGCGGGCGACGTCATCACCAGCGTGAATGGCAAGCCCGTGCACAACGGGAACGACCTGGTAAATCCGATCGCCGCAACCCCGGTTGGCAATAGCATCCGTGTGACTTACATGCGCGAGAAGAAGGAGCATGAAGCCAGCTTGACCGTTGCCGATCGCACGAAAATTTTCCCGGAACGCGCGGCCAACGGCGGCAATAATGACAACGGGCCGACGCCGGTGGAATTCGGGCTGCGCGTGGAAGATCTCGGAACAGAACGCGCGCGCCGCGCCGGATTTGAAAATATCAAGGGTGCATTGGTCACGCAGGTGGATCCGGCAAGCTTTGCCGAAGACATTGGCTTTGTCCGGGGCGACGTTATCACCGAGATCAACCACACGGCCGTTTCGGCTGTGTCGGACTACCGCCGCGCCGTCTCGGGGCTGAAACAGGGAGAAGATGTCCTGTTCAAGGTCCGGCGGCGTACCGGTAACGACCAGTTCGACACGGTCTATCTGGCCGGCGCTGTCCCGGCTCCGGAGAAGTAGCTGCACCGCCAAGAATAACGATGACCAAACGAACCTGGCTCTGTGCTTTTGGGGCTGTGCTCCTGTTGAGCGCGGCCCCTATTCTCTCCTGTGGCGGGAATGCGGCTGCGGCGCAGTCCGCTGTGCCGAAGAAAAAAAAGGCCGCCTCGAAGAAAAAGTCCAAACCCGCGGCGCGTGGCCAGAAGGCTCCTACACCCGACCGTGTGCGCGACATTCAGTCCGCTCTGAATCGCGAGGGCGCTTTGGATGGAGCGCCCACAGGAAAATGGGACGATGCCAGCGTCAATGCCCTGAAAAAATATCAAGCGGATCACGGGCTTAATCCGACCGGCAAGATTGATGCACTGACACTGGAGAAGCTTGGTTTGGGTTCCGAAACCGCCGGCAAAGGCGCGCCTGTCCCCTCCGCCTCTTCCGCGGATCCGCCTCCTGCTCCTGCCCGATAAACGGTCATCCACGCAGTTTGACGCCCCTCTGTGCCTTTGCTACATTGAAACTTCGCGCGGACATTCGGCCCGCAGTCATCCGGCTCGTGCAGCGGATCTCCCATCAGCAGACCTTCAGGAGGCAATATGGCAACCGTGGCCGTTCCCAAGGTTCACAAGAATTACATCAACGGGGAGTGGTGCGAGGCGCGCGGCGGGCGCTCGTTTGAAAACCGCAATCCCGCCAATCATACGGAACTCGTTGGCATTTTCCCGGCGTCTACACAGGCGGATGTGAACGACGCGGTGGACGCCGCCAAAGCGGCATTCGTGAAATGGCGGCTTGTGCCCGCCCCCAGGCGCGCCGAGATTCTCTACCGCGCCGCGGAAACTCTGGTGAGGCGCAAGGAAGATCTTGCGCGGGATATGACGCGCGAGATGGGAAAGCCGCTGTCGGAAACGCGCGGCGATGTGCAGGAAGCCATTGATATGACGTACTACATGGCGGGAGAGGGCCGCAGGCTATTCGGCCAAACGGTCCCGTCGGAGCTTCCGAATAAGTTTGCGATGTCGGTGCGCGATCCTCGAGGCGTGGTCGGCATGATCACGCCGTGGAATTTTCCGATGGCCATCCCTTCGTGGAAAATGATGCCGGCGCTGATTTGCGGGAACACCGTGGTGATCAAACCGGCGGAGGACACGCCGCTTTCGACGTACAACCTGGTGCAAGTGCTGATTGAGGCGGGCCTGCCCTCGGGAGTCGTCAATGTGGTCAACGGCATGGGACCTGACGCGGGAGCGCCCCTGGTGACTCACGCGGATGTAGCGGCGGTGAGTTTCACGGGCTCAACCGAGACGGGCCGTCTGGTCAACCAGGCTTGCGCGTCTTCGTTCAAGCCATGTCACCTGGAGATGGGCGGAAAGAACATCATTATCGTCATGGACGATGCGAACCTGGAACTCGCTGTCGAAGGCGCCGTGTGGGGCGGGTTCGGCACCAGCGGGCAGCGCTGCACGGCGGCGAGCCGCGTCGCCGTCCACAAGAAAGTGTACAAAGAGTTTCTGGATCGGTTTGCGCAGCGAGTAAAGGCTCTCAAAGTGGGTGACGGGCTGGACCCGGAAACCCAGATAGGGCCGGTCATCAATGAAACGCAATTGCAGACGGTTATGAGCTACGTCGAGATCGGCAAGAAAGAGGGCGCCAAGCTCGTCACGGGAGGGCATCGCGCCGCATCCGGCAGCTTGGCCAAAGGCTGGTACCACGAGCCTACGATTTTTGCCGATGTCGCGCCGACTATGCGCATCGCGCAGGAAGAAATCTTCGGCCCAGTCGTAGCCTTGATCCCCTTCGTTTCCTTTGAGGAAGCCCTCGATATCGCGAACCATGTGAAGTACGGCCTCTCGGCTTCGATCTACACGCGAAACGTAAATCAAGCGTATCGCGCCATGAGGGATCTCGAAACCGGCATCGTCTATGTGAATGCTCCCACGATCGGCGCGGAAATCCAGCTACCCTTTGGAGGCACCAAGAACACCGGCAACGGACACCGCGAGGCCGGAACCGCCGCCATTGACTTCTACTCCGAGTGGAAAACGCTCTATATAGATTACTCCGACCGCCTGCAGCGCGCGCAGATGGATACCCAGGATCTAAGTTGAGCCTAAACGTCGAGCAGAAACAGAATCATTCTCTTATCTTGATGGTCATGTTTAAATCCAGTTGAATCGGTGAGAGCCACTGCTATCGGGTTATTTTGCCGAGATAAGGAACAAATTCCCCGCATGTTGTTTGACGGGAGCGATGACTGCGCATAAAATCAATACAGGAAGGGATTTGGAAGCAACCCTAAAGATGCCACACTCTGCGCCACACAGCGAACGTAACCGGCAAATTCTTTCCGCCATCGTCCGCGCGTACATCGAGACGGGAGAACCTGTGTCCTCGCGCGCGATTTCGCGGGGGCACGCCGAATCATTGAGCTCCGCCACGATCCGGAACGTGATGGCGAACCTCGAAGAGGAAGGGTATCTCTACCAGCCGCACACTTCGGCAGGCAGGGTCCCGACGGCATCGGGGTATCGTTTTTTCGCGCAGCAGGTGGCGGCGCAGGCCACGTTGAGCCCGGAGGACCAGCTCTGGATTCGCGGCGAACTCGCCGCGGCTACGACCACGGAGGAAATTACCGAGCGCGCGGGGCATGTGCTGGCGGAAATTTCGCGCGGGCTGGGAATCATCGTATCGCCTCCGATCGCCAGGACGGTCCTCGAACATGTGCGGTTCGTGCTGTTGCCCGACGGGCGTGTCGTGATTGTTTTGGTTTCGACGGGCGGAGCCACGCGAGACAAAATCATCCGGCCTGAGAGATTGTTCACCCAGCCCGATCTGGACCGCACCGCGGATTATTTGAACCGGCACTACGCCGGGCGCACGCTGGAAGCCATCCGGACCGATCTACTCGCCCGCCTGGCGAAGGAACAAGAGCAATACGACCTTCTGGCCCGCGACGCCCTGGCGCTGTGTGACCCGGGAATGTTGGAGCAGGGTTCGACACAGCGCATCTACGTGGAAGGGGCCGCGCAAATGGCGGCGGCGACGGAATTTGCCGATCAGGCGCAATTGCGGGAAGTGCTGGCGGCGATTGAGGAAAAGCATAAGCTCATCGCCCTGCTGGCCGGTTGCATTGACACACCTGACCCGGTGCACGTGCAGATCGGCGTGAAGGGAATTGATCCTGCGGGCGAACACCTGGCGCTGATCAGCGCCCCGTATTCGTTTCAAGACCAGTCGCCGGGTACGGTGGGCGTGCTGGGTCCGATGCGCATGCATTACGAGCGCGCCATCACCGCTGTGGCGTTTGTCGCCCGAGCATTCAGCGAAACATTGGAACGGAGTTAGTAAGAGTGGCAGAGCCTAAACGCGAGGAAGAAGAGGTCGTTTCCATTGACGCCGGAGGTCTGGCGGATAATTCTCCGTCGCTTTCCGACGAGGAACCTGAGCGGGGCGGTTCGACGCAGGGCGCGGAGACGCCGCTCGCCGCAGAGGTGGCGAAGCTCCGCGCGGAAAAGGAAGATCTACTGCAAACGCTTGTCCGCCGGCAAGCCGACTTCGAAAATTACCGGAAGAGGATTGAGCGTGACCGTCAGGAAGAAGGGCGGCGTGGCGCCGAGCGCCTGATCACGGAGTTGATTCCCGTTCTCGATGGGTTCGATAATGCGCTCCGTGCGCACGAGGATCCCGCCTATGAGGAATATCGCAAGGGCGTGACACTGATTCGCAAACAGCTTTGGGATGCGCTCGTGCGCCATGGCGTGGAGCGCATCGATGCTGCCGGGAAGGTATTCGATCCGCATGTGCACCAGGCAATCGAGCGCGTGGAAACGAATGACTATCCCGACGGTTTCATCCCGCACGTGTTTCAGGACGGATACCTGTTTCACGGGCGCGTGCTCCGGCCCGCGATTGTCCGCGTCGTCGTCCATTCCGGCGATGACGCGAATTCAGGAGCAATAGAAAATTAGGGAGACCCGTTAACCCCGCCGATGAGCCAAAAACGCGACTGCTATGAAGTGTTGAGTATCGAACGTGCGGCCACTGCCGACGAAATTAAATCCGCCTACCGCAAGGCGGCGTTGAAGTGGCATCCGGACCGCAACCCTCAGAAGAAGCAGGAGGCGGAGGAAAAGTTCCGCGAAGCCACGGAAGCGTATTCGGTCCTTTCGGAACCGCAAAAGCGCGCCGCCTACGACCGGTTTGGATTTGCGGGCCTTTCACGGGGCGGCTTTGATGGCGGGGTCGATCAAACCATCTTTGACGAGTTTCAGGATATCTTCGGCGATTTTTTTGGGTTCGAGGATATTTTTGGCGGACGGCGCACGCGCAACCGTTCGCAGCGGGGCGCGGACCTGCGCTACGACATGAAATTGAGCTTTGAAGAGGCCGCGGCTGGCGTCAACACGAAGGTTCGGCTGCCGCGTCTGGAATTCTGCGAAAGTTGCAACGGGTCAGGCGCGAAAGCCGGCACGGGAGTCGTGGCCTGTGTGACCTGCGGCGGACGCGGGCAAGTCCATTACCAGCAGAGTTTTTTCACGATCTCCCGCACGTGTCCGGATTGCCGCGGCGCCGGGCAGATTGTGCGCGAGGCGTGCCCGGATTGCCGGGGGCAGGGGCGTATCGAACGCAGCCGGACAATCGATTTGCGGATCCCTCCAGGAGTGGATTCGAATACCCGGCTCCGCGTGCCGGGCGAAGGCGAGCCCGGGGAGAACGGGGCCCCTTCAGGCGATCTCTACGTGGTCCTGGAAGTCAGGACACATCCGTATTTCGAACGGCGAAATGCGGACTTGTATTGTACGGTCCCTGTTACAGTCGTGCAGGCCGCATTAGGCGCGGCAATCAAAGTTCCGGGAATAAATGGGGAAGAAACTGTCAAGATTCCGGAAGGCGCGCAGACGGGCGAAATCGTTCGTTTGAAAGGCAGGGGATTGCCCGATCCCCACGGTGGAGGCAAGGGCGACCTGTACGTGAATATTCATGTTGTGACTCCGACCAAGCTGACGCGCGAACAGCGCCGCCTGCTTGAGCAACTCGGCGCGACACTTCCTGTCGAGAACCGTCCCGCGCAACGCGACTCCTCTTTGTTCGATAAGGTTAAGGATATTTTCGGTTGATGCGCAAACGCCGGCCGGTGTATCGCCCGTCCCGCCTGCGGGACGGGCATCGATACCTGCGCATTTCGTCCCTCACGTAAACACTCATCGAATTCGCCACGCCGTCATGAATATTTCGCGGAATCTCGGGATATCGGCGCCGATAGCGGCCTGAGCATTGTCGCGCCGTCCCTTGGCCTCCGGGTTGAGCCGGAGTATGCGCCATTGCCTCGGATTGAGATAACATAGCGCGCTATGCGAAGGCGATTCTTTGTCGATCGGTTTGAGAACGGTACGGCGGTTATGCGGGGCGAAGCGGCCCATCACCTCGGGCGCGTGCTGCGCGCCGAGCCGGGCCAGTTCTACGAATTGAGCGACGGCAGCTCCGTGTGGCTGGCGCGGACGGTGGAGATCGGGCGCGACGCGGTCGAATTTGCGCTGATCGAGCGCCTGCCCGTGGTGTTGCCGCCGCTGCGAATCACGTTGTTGCTGGCCATCGTGAAATTCGACCGCTTCGAATGGGCCATCGAGAAGGCCACGGAACTGGGCGCGGATGATATCGTGCCGCTGGCCGCGGAGCGGAGTGAAAAGGGACTGGTGGCTGCCGCCGCAAAGCGCGCGGAGCGATGGAAAAAGATTCTGGTGGAATCGGCGCAACAATCACGGCGGCTGCGCGTTCCGGCGCTGCATGATGCGGCAAAACCGCAGGCGGCGTTCCACGCGACAGATGCGCAAGTGCGTGTGCTGCTCTCCGAGCGCGCCGGCGCCAGGCCGATGCGGGATTTGCTCGAACCCGCGTCCCCGGCCCAGCAGGAAGGCGAGACCTTGAATCTGGCGATTGCGGTCGGCCCTGAAGGCGGGTGGACCGACGCCGAATTCGCCGCGGCCGCCGGCTCCGGCTTTGCCGAGGCCGCTCTGGGAATAAACATCCTCCGCACGGAGACGGCGGTTTGCGCCGCGCTCGCCGCCGCACAGTATGCCTTTGGCGCGTTCCGCCACCCGAATGCTCTGGAGGGAGCGCGCGGCGAAGGAAAGGAAGAGAAGTCGTGAGCCAGGGGATGAAAGAACGGGTGAAGGAACGGCAATCGGAATGGAATGCGAACTTATATGACGCGAAGCACGCGTTCGTTTGGAAGTACGGCGCGGAGCTGGTCGCGCTGCTCGCGCCGCGGGCGGGCGAACGGATATTGGACATGGGATGCGGCACGGGCCATCTGACCGCGCAGATTGCCGATTCCGGCGCGAGCGTGGTGGGCGCCGACCGGTCCGCCGAGATGATCGGTGCCGCGCGGCAGGCCTATCCCCATCTGCAATTTGAAGTGGCCGACGCGCGAGATCTGCAATACCGGGAGGAGTTCGACGCGGTGTTTTCGAACGCGGTGTTGCATTGGATTCCTGAACCGGAACGCGTGATCCGGAATATAGGGAACGCGCTGCGGCCCGGCGGCCGGTTCGTTGCGGAGTTCGGTGGAAAGGGGAATATTCGACGGATACAAGGCGCATTCGAACGCGCCTGGAGGGAATTGTGCGGCGCGGGATCTGTCGAGCTGAATCCGTGGTATTACCCCAGCGTAAGCGAATATGCGGCGCTTCTTGAGAACAATGGGTTCGAAGTGCGGTTCATTACGTTGTTCGACCGTCCGACGGCCCTGGCTGACGGCGAAGCCGGACTGCGGAACTGGATCACGATGTTCTGGTCGGACAATATTGCGAAATTGATTCCGGAAACGCGGGAGGTTTTTTTTCGGAGGGTCGAGGAGCTGCTGAAGCCGGATTGTTTCCGGGACGGGCAATGGTGGGCCGATTATCGCCGGCTGCGTTTTTCCGCATGGAAATAATGCCGGCCGGCTTCCGGCGTCAAGATCGGCGTGTGTACCGTTAAGTGAGTTAGTGTACATAGAGTTACCTAGCTCTTGCCGACCTTGGATTTGCGGACATTCCTATTGACATCGCCGGGACAATGGAATACAAAGGGAGTCCTTAAGTGGTGTGTTTCGAGACAAGTTGTGTGGGACAGGTTTAGGGGCTGCCTGGAATGTTGAGAAAAGTCCCGGGGTAAAATGGGGTTGTGTCTTACAGGGGTGTGCGGGGTGCCCGCGCGTTTTTCCTCACTACATGTGTGCCTTGCTATAGGACGTCAAATTCGGTTCCGAGGAAAGGATTTCGATAATGATAAAGAATGTGACTGATCTAAAGAAGATGTTGCTCCACGTTGCGGTTGCCATCGCCTTGTTAGTGGGCATGGGCCTGCACACACGGGTCAACGCCCAAGCGGTTGGCGCGACACTATCCGGCACGGTCACGGACCCATCCGGCGGCGTAGTTCCCAACGCCAGTGTTTCCATTCGGAATACCGCTACCGGCATCACCCGGGATGTTACAACGAACGCCGACGGAATTTACTCGGCGCCAAACCTGCTGCCGGGCGTTTACGGCGTTACCGTCTCTGCGGCGGGATTTTCGAAGGCCGTGCAGTCTGGCGTCACGCTGACGGTGGGCGCGACGCAGGTCTTGAATGTGGCCATGCAAGTCGGACAAGCGACCCAAACCGTAGAAGTCACAGCCGAAGCTCCGACCGTCAATTTGACCAACGCGGAAATCGGCGCGCTCACAACGGAAACTACGATCAAGGAATTGCCTCTCAATGGCCGTTCGTGGAGCTCCCTGGCGAACCTTCAGCCCGGTGTTTATCAGCTTCATACACAGCCTGACATCAACACGCGCGACAGGTTTACGCGCGGCTATGGCGCCCAATTATCAATTTCCGGCGCTCGCCCCCAGCAGAATAATTATCGTGTGGATGGCGTCAGCATCAATGACCCGGCGAACGGCGGACCGGGAAACGTCCTTGGCTCGAATGCGGGCGTGGATGCGATTTCAGAATTTTCCGTCTTGACGACCAACTATTCGACCGAGTACGGCCGGGCGTCTGGTGGAGTCATCAACGCCACGACCAAGTCCGGCTCGAACAAGTTCCACGGGAGCGCATACGAATTCCTGCGCAATAGCTACCTGGACGCGCCCAATTTCTACGATTCAAAGGACGCCTCCGGCAACTATATAAAACCCCAGTTTAGGCGAAACCAGTTCGGCGCCTCGGCGGGAGGACCGATCATCAAGGACAAGACGTTCGTCTTTGGTGACTACGAAGGTTTGCGTCAGGCTAAAGGGCTGTCTTACGCCAGTCTCATTCCTTCGGTGAGCGGACGCGCTGGTGCGGACCCCGGCGTGGTTCCTTATCTGAATGCTTTTTTCCCCACCACTGGCACCAGCGTTTGCGCCATCACAGTGTCCGGGGGAAATACGGATCTTTGTTCCTTTGGAGCGAATCAGGTCAGCACAGAAAACTACTACGTCATCCGCGCCGATCACACGATCTCGCAGAAGGACGGTATCAGCGGGACGTTCTATCGCGACACATCCCTTACCGGAACGCCCGACGAATACAAAAATAAAATCGTCAACACCGCACAGAACACCACCTTCGCGACGGTTTCATGGACCCACTCCTTCTCCGCGAACCTGAACAATTCCGCGCGCTTCGGTTATCACCGGGATTTCCAGGGCGGGCCTGCGGGCGCCACGGCAATCAATTCGGCAACGTCGGACAAGACTCTCGGTGCTATTCCGGGATTCGATGCGCCCCAGATCTTCATCAACAATAACTTCCCGATCTTTACGGGAGGGCTGACCTCGTTTAACCCTCAGCTGAATCACTTTAATACCTACCAATTTTATGACGACGCCTTTTTGGTTAAAGGGAAACATTCCTTGAAATTCGGCGTGAGCGTGGAGCGAGACCAACTCAACGACATCAGGTCTCCGCGTCCGGGCGGAATTATGGCCTATGCTTCGATGGCCGCTTTTCTGAGTAACGCGGCGGGCTCCAAGATCACTACGGACCTCCCACAGGGTCTCGGCCCCGTGGAGGCTCGGGCAGCGATCTATGGCGTATACTTCCAGGACGACTGGCGGGTCCGGCCGAACCTGACCATCAACCTTGGAATGCGCTATGAGCCGATGCGCATCCCGTACGATTCTCAGGGGAAGAATGCCACATTGCTGTCTATATACGACACAACCGGCACTCAGCTCCCTGTTTGTGGAAAGGCGGTCCCTGGGCAATGCAATGCTCAGACTTATGGATTGTTCCATAACAATACACTGAAAGACTTCTCGCCGCGCGTCGGATTCGCCTGGGACCCGCAAAGTAATGGGAAGATGTCGGTCCGCGGGGGCATCGGGATCTACGACCAACTGCCTCTGATAGCCTTTATGGGAAGCGCCGTCAATGGCAATACCGCCCCGTTCCTGGCGTCGGGTAGCAACAACAACCTGGTTCAGGGTTCACTCGCTCCGGCCCCAGCGACCTGCCCCCCCGGTCCCGTTTTCCCCGCGGGGACACCTGCTTTTTGTCAAATCAATGTAGCGGGTAGCAATCGCGTGGCCTTTATCGATCAAAATCCGAAACGCGCTTATGTCATGCAGTGGAATCTAAGCGTGCAGCGTGAAATCGTGCCCAATCTCACAGCCTTGATTGGTTACGTGGGCTCACACGGAGTTCACGGCACCACCCAGGTGGACGATGTCAATGAGGTGCTCCCAGTAGCCGGCGGAAATCTCTGGCCGTGCGATGGAGAGACTCTATTCACCGGCGGTAACAGTAACGATTGCCCGGGGTATGGCTCAGGCACGACAATCAATCAAAGTTTTGGCCGCCTGCCTGCCACTTTCTTCAGGAATTCGTCTGTCTATCACGGCATGATGGTGCAGTTGACCAAAGCGATGAGTCATGGCTTCCAGGTTCAGGGGTCTTTCACCTGGCAGAAGTCCCTGGATACGGCTTCCGGAGCGGTTATTTCGGACTCGGTTGTCACTGCCATCTCCACCTTGAATTGGTTTAACCCGAAGTTTACGCGGGCCGTGTCTGACTTCAACAACCCCAAGGTTCTCTCCATCAATTACCTGTGGAGCGTACCCACGCCAAAGTCCTGGTCGGGCTTTGCGGGAACCGTAGCCGGCGGATGGCAGTTGGGGGGCATCTTCTCGGCCTCGGCCGGCCAGCCGTTTACGCCTATTCTGGCTGGGGACGTGCTCGGTCTGAATAACACCGACGCGTTCGCCTATCCGGACCGTCTAAACACAGCCGACTGCAAGACGCTCACCAATCCCGGCAGCGTCCAATATGTCAAGCTGCAATGCTTCCAGATCCCGGGTGTGACCAATGTCGGCGGCGTGAATTATATTCGCCTCGGCAATGCGGGGCGCAACATCATGACCGGTCCTGGACTCGAAAGTCTGGACTTTTCTGTGGTGAAGAATACCAAGGTTCCACGGATCTCGGAAGCCTTCAACGTCCAGTTCCGCTTGGAAGTCTTCAACATCACGAATCGCGCCAACTTCAATCCGCCGGTTGCCAATTTTGCTCTTTTTGATGTCACTAGCGTAACCCCGGGAACGGTTGCTGCACCGGGTCCGACTGGCGCATGTCCTGCCTCTGGGGATCCCCTTAGCGGATGTATCGGAGGCGCGGGGCGACTTTCTGGAGCTGACCACACAGCAACAGATTCAAGGCAGATGCAGTTGTCCTTGAAAGTGACCTGGTAAGAATCGCCGCGGCTGGCTCGGGAGCATCTGCTCCCGAGCTAGCACCGCGGAGTCATTTAGGTTGTGCCAAGCGCTGCACCGTAAGTCGCGTGTGCCACTCTGTAGTGCCCCACATCTGAACTTTATCCGGCAACTCCTTTGCTCGAATCGTCTGGCGAGGGCAGAATCTTCGGTTCTGTTCTGTCCTAGTGTCGTGTCCCGCAAATTTCCCAAAGCAGTGTAATACGTCTTCAGGGGCTAATCATTCTATGTGGGGACCTCGTTTTGATCTATGTAGCCCCCGTCCCGCATGCGGGACGGGCATCTGTTCGATACTACAATGTCGGCCTAAAGGCCGACGCTACATAAGCGTCTTAAATCTGCGATCCCATACAGACTCTTCAGCCCCTGAAGTCCTCGGCACTTTGCTCTGGTGTTCATTTAGGGGATGACCTGTAGAGTGAATCCTCACGATCAGTAATTTGAAGGTGGTTCTAGTGGCGCGTAACGAAGCAGCGTGGTATAAAATATATGTTTCCGAAGAAAAGACATGGAGCCGAACGCCGAGATTAGCACCACTGTTGCGCCGAAAGCGACTCAGCCACTGCGTCGCGAACTGCGGAGTTGGGGACGCGATCTTCTGATCGCGTTGAGCCTGGCCATTGTCATCATCATTTTCTTCTACCAGCCCGTGAAGGTCGAAGGCACGAGCATGACCCCGCTGATTTCCGACCAGGAACGAATTTTTATCAACAAATTCGTCTACCGGTTTGAGCCGATTGAGCGCGGGGATGTGGTTGTCTTCTGGTATCCTTTGGATCGCTCGAAATCGTTCATCAAGCGCGTGGTGGGCTTGCCGGATGATACGGTCGAGATTCGCGACGGGCATGTGTACGTCAACGGCAAGACGCTCGCCGAGCCGTACATCCCGCCGGAGTCGTTGGACCTGGGCAGCCTGGCGCCGACGCGCATACCGAAGAGCGAATATTTTGTGATGGGCGATCATCGCACAAGCTCGAACGATTCTCGAATTTTCGGGCCGGTGCCCCGAAAATTTATTTATGGCAAGGCTGTGTTCGCATATTGGCCGGTGGATCATTTCGGTTCCATTCCGGTTTTTGCCGAATCAGAAAAATAACGCCCCGGGAGGGTCCGCTGACAGAAGCTGCCGTACGGCCAGGGATTCTTGCGCTCGAAGACGGACAAATTTTTAACGGACGCGCCGCCGGAGCAATCGGCCGGCGCGGCGGCGAAGTCGTTTTCAACACAAGTCTCACCGGGTACCAGGAAGTCTTTACCGACCCGAGCTACGCCGGACAGATTGTCTGCCTGACGTATCCTCACATCGGAAATGTGGGCACGAACGTCGACGATGAGGAGTCGGCGATCCCTCATATCGAATCGCTCGTGGTGCGTGAATTTTCCACGATCGCCTCGAACTGGCGCTCCGGAGAATCCGCCCAGGACTACCTCGCCCGCAACAACATTCCGGTCCTGTGGGATGTGGACACGCGAGCGCTGGTGCGGCATATCCGGCAGGTTGGCGCGCTGCGCGGCATTGTGGCGACCGACGGGACCCCGGCGGCGCAACTTGTGGAAGAAGCCCGCGCGCTGCCGTCCATGGCGGGGCAGGAACTGGCGAGCCGCGTTTCGTCGGAAAAACAATATACCTGGGAGAAGGGTTCGATCGAGCTGACCGCATCGCCGTGGCATGAGGCGATGGGCGAGGCGCAGTCCAGCCGCGAGACGCAGCGATTTCGCGTTGTCGCATACGATTTCGGCATCAAGCAGAATATTCTGCGCCTTCTGGTGGATCACAATTGCGAAGTGGTGGTTGTGCCGGCAAAAACATCCGCCGAAGACGCTCTTGGTTTAAAGCCGGACGGCGTGTTTCTTTCGAACGGGCCGGGCGATCCCGAACCCGCCACCTACGCGATCGAAACCATTCGCGCGATGTTGGGGCGCGTGCCGATCTTCGGAATCTGCCTGGGACACCAGTTGTGCGGGCTGGCGCTCGGCGGGAAGACGTTCAAGCTGCGATTCGGGCATCATGGGTCGAATCATCCGGTGAAAAACCTGCTGACCGAGCAGGTGGAAATTACGGCGCAGAATCACGGATTCTGCGTGGACCCGGATTCGCTGCCTGCAAACAATGTGGAAGTCACGCACCTGAACTTGAACGACCAGACGAATGAAGGCTTGCGGCACCGCACCTTGCCGCTGTTTTCCGTGCAGTATCACCCCGAGGCGTCTCCGGGACCGCACGACTCGCATTACTTGTTCCGGCAGTTCATCGAGACCATGAAACAGTGGAAAGTATCCGGCGCGCAGCGTCGCGGACGGGCGAAGGCCTAGCGGAGACCATGCCGAAGCGCACAGACATCAAGAAAATCATGATTATCGGCTCCGGCCCCATCATTATCGGGCAGGCGTGCGAGTTTGACTATTCGGGCACGCAAGCGTGCAAGGCGTTGCGGAGCGAAGGGTACGAAGTCGTGCTCGTGAACTCGAATCCCGCGACGATTATGACGGACCCCGAACTCGCCGACCGCACCTACGTCGAGCCGCTGACGAAGGAATACCTCGAACAAATCATCGCGGCGGAAAGGCCGCAGGCGCTGCTGCCCACCGTGGGCGGCCAGACAGGCCTGAACCTCGCGGTGGAGCTCGCGGAGAGCGGAATCCTCGAACGCTACGGCGTGGAACTGATCGGGGCGTCGCTGCGGGCCATCAAGGTGGCCGAGGACCGCTTGTGGTTCAAGGATGCGTGCCGCAAGGTGGGACTGGACGTTCCGGCGTCCGCGCTGGTGAACAACGCGCAGGACGGCCTCAAACTCGCCGATCAACTCGGATATCCCGTGGTGATCCGCCCTTCGTTCACGCTGGGCGGAACGGGCGGATCCATCGCCTACAACCGCGAGGAATTTTCCGAAGCCATTTCGCACGCGCTCGATGCCAGCCCGGTTCACGAAGCTCTGGTCGAGGAGTCCGTGCTGGGATGGAAGGAGTACGAGCTCGAAGTGATGCGCGATTTCCGCGACAACTTCGTGGTGATCTGCTCGATCGAGAACTTCGACCCCATGGGCGTGCACACGGGCGACTCGATTACCGTCGCGCCGGCGCAGACTCTGACGGACAAGGAATACCAGCGCATGCGGGATGCCGCGGCAGCCATCATCCGCGAAGTGGGCGTGGAAACGGGCGGTTCCAATATTCAGTTCGCGATCGATCCCGCGACCGGCCGGATGATCGTGATCGAAATGAACCCCCGGGTCTCGCGCAGCTCGGCGCTGGCATCGAAGGCGACCGGGTTCCCGATCGCCAAGATCGCCGCGCGTCTGGCGGTCGGCATGACGCTGGATGAAATTCCGAATGACATTACGCGGAAAACACCCTCGTGTTTCGAGCCGTCCATAGACTATGTGGTGGTGAAGATTCCGAAGTGGCAATTCGAGAAATTTGCGGGCGCTGACTCGACCCTGGGAACGCAGATGAAGTCCGTCGGAGAAGTGATGGCCATCGGCCGGACATTCAAGGAAGCGTTGCAGAAGGGCATTCGCTCGCTCGAACCCAGTTCTCCGTGGCGAGCGCCGGCGGACACGCCGGTTTCGCTGCTGCGCGAAAAAATCGCCACGCCGCGTCCCGACCGGATTCACTGGCTGTTTGTGGCCCTCGAGCGCGGAATCTCCTCGAAAGAGGTGGTGGAACTAACGAAGATCGATCCGTGGTTCGTCCAGCAAATGCAGGAAATCGTTGCTGTGAACCGGCGTCTGTCCGCGGTCACGATCGAGACCGTTCCCGAAGATTTGCTCCGGGAAGCCAAGCGCATGGGCACAAGCGACGAACAACTTGCGCAACTCTGGAAGACAACCCCGGCCGCGGTGCGTAACCGCCGATCGAAGGCGCACATCGCTCCCGTTTTTAAACGCGTCGATACCTGCGCGGCGGAATTTGAATCCTTCACTCCTTATCTGTATTCCACGTATGAGGATGAGGACGAAGCGGAGCCGACCGACAAGCCGAAAATCGTCATTCTGGGAAGCGGCCCGAACCGCATCGGGCAGGGAATCGAATTCGATTACTGCTGCTGCCATGCGTCGTTCGCTCTCCGCGAAGACGGCTACGAAACCGTGATGATCAACTGCAATCCGGAAACAGTTTCGACCGATTACGATACCTCCGACCGCCTGTACTTTGAACCTCTGACGCTCGAAGATGTCCTCTCCGTGGTGGAGCGCGAAAAGCCGCAGGGAGTGATCGTGCAGTTCGGCGGACAAACGCCGCTCAACCTGGCCCTGGAACTAAAACGAAACGGGGTGCCCATTATCGGCACGGCCCCGGAATCAATCGACCTCGCGGAAGACCGCCGGAGGTTCGGCAGGCTGCTCGATGAACTGAAAATCCCGCAGCCAAAAAACGGCACGGCTCTCGTGCCGGAGGAAGCGGCGCGCGTTGCCACAGAGATCGGTTTTCCTGTGCTGGTGCGCCCGAGTTATGTGCTCGGCGGACGCGCGATGGTCATCGCGTACGACCTGAACACGGTGCAGGAATACGTCGCCCAGGCCGCATTGATGGGTCCGGCGAGACCCGTGTTGATCGATCAGTTCCTCGAAGAAGCTACCGAAGTGGATGTGGATGCGCTGGCCGACGGCGAGGATGTGGTCATCGGCGGTGTGATGGAGCATATCGAAGAAGCGGGTGTGCACTCCGGCGATTCCTCCTGCGTGCTGCCGCCGGTGAGTTTGTCGCCTTCGGTGCTGGCGCGAATCCGCGACTACACGAAGCGCCTGGCCAAGGCGTTGCAGGTGGTTGGGCTGATGAACGTGCAGTACGCCATCCAGCGGGACACGGTCTACGTGCTGGAGGTCAACCCGCGCGCGTCGCGCACGGTGCCGTACGTCAGCAAAGCGACCGGCGTGCCGCTGGCGAAGATCGCGGCCAGATTGATGGCCGGGAGGAAGCTGCGCGATATGGATCTCCCCGTGGTGGAAATAGACGGCGTCGCGGAGATCGCCGTGCGCGATTACTATGCGGTGAAATCGCCCGTCTTCCCATTCAACAAATTCCGCGGCGTGGATACGATCCTCGGCCCCGAGATGCGCTCGACCGGCGAAGTGATGGGCGTGGCGAAAACCTTCGGCCAGGCGTTTGCCAAGGCGCAACTCGCCGCGGGCCAGCGCCTGCCGCGCAAAGGCTCCATATTTTTGAGCATGAGCGACCACGACAAACGGCATGTCGCTCCGCTGGCAAAGGAGTTGCACGCCCTGGGTTTCCGTTTGGTGGCGACGCGCGGCACGGCGTCGGCTATTGAAGCGGCGGGAGTCCCGGTGGAGGCAGTCTACAAAGTGAACGAAGGCCGGCCCAATATCGTGGACCTGGTGAAAACCGGGAAAATTGACATGATCATCAACACTCCACTTGGGCGGGAATCGTTCTACGACGAGAAATCCATCCGGCGGGCGGCCATTCGCTACAACATTCCGTGCATCACGACGCTGTCGGCCGCGAACGCCGCTGCGCGCGGGATTCGAGCGCTGATCGAACACTCGTTCGAGGTTGTCCCTTTGCAGACGCTGCATGCGAAAAAAGCCGCGGCCCAGCTGCCGTCGCCGGGTGTCTGACTTCGCGGCCTGGAATTCGCCACATAGATCACAGATCACAAAAGGAGAAGGAATAACAATTCATTTCAGACCATGCCCAAACAACTAAACGGAATTATCCCCGCGTTGACAACACCCTTCGATGACCGCGGTGCGCTCGCGCTGGATCGCGTGCGCCAGAACATCGCTCTGTACAACAAGACCGGGCTTTCCGGCTACCTGGCCAATGGTTCGACAGGCGAATCGGTCATGATGAACCGGACGGAATACGAGGGCCTCCTTGACGCCGTGCGTGAATCGGCGGCGCCGGGGCGAATCCTGATCGCCGGGACGGGCGTGGATTCGACCGAGGAGACGATCTCCCGTACGGAAGTCGCCGCGAAACTGGGGTATGACTACGCACTGGTCTGTCCGCCCTATTTCTACAAGCCCATGATGAAACCGGATGTCCTGGTCGAACATTATCGCCGCGTGGCGGACGCTTCGCGCATTCCGGTTCTTCTGTACTCGGTGCCGCAATTTTCCGGAATAGCTTTCGAGGCCGATCTCGTCGCGCGTCTGGCCGAACACCCCAATATCCCCGGGATGAAGGACAGCTCGGGAAACGTCGATCGCGTCGGCGCAATCCTGGCATCGGTGCCCGCCAGTTTCCAATTGATGAGCGGCTCGGCCAATACGGTTTATTCCACGATGGTCATGGGCGCCAGGGGAGGAATTCTGGCGCTGGCGACTTTTCTACCCGAGCTTTGTGTGGCGCTTTATGCCGCGATCGTCGCGCATGACAGTGCGAAGGCGCTGGAATTGCAGCGGCGCATCATGCCAACTTCCAGAAAAATCGTCGGGGGATTAGGGATTTCGGGTGTGAAATACGCGATGGATTGCCGCGGATACTACGGCGGACCCACCCGCCGCCCTCTGCTTCCTCTGGACGAAGCCCAGAAGAGGGAAGTCGAAACGCTGCTTGCGGCGGTTTCGTCGGCGACGGCCGCAGCCTGATTGCAATCGCCCGCGATGCTTTACAGCTCAATAGGCGCGGCCGCAATGGGTGGCCGCGCCTGACCTTCTTTGTCTGAATCGTAAGGGTCGCAGTATCATCCAATTCGTTTTGGAATTACGCACTGCCGGATTTTTGCCTGGATTGTAAGATGGAGCGCCTTATGGAGTGTCACTGTATTCCGCCGTCCGAGCTGCCTCACACCACACTCCTTTACTCGACATATCTCACGGATTTTTCCAAAGTTTCTGAATTCTATTTTCATCCGCCCGGCATGAAGGCGATTTTGCAGGCCGCCAGGGAGATCCGGCTGGACGATTCGATTCGCCGGGGCGTTGTCGGCGTCTTGAGGAAGCAGAATATCGCGTTCGGCTGCGGTCCCGAAACAATCCGCAATCTCGACAGACTTCAAGATGGCGCCGCGGCCGTTGTTACCGGGCAGCAGGTGGGATTGCTCGGCGGACCTGCCCTGAGTGTCTACAAGGCGCTGACCGCGATTCACTTGGCGAATGAATTGACGTCGAGCGGAACGAACGCCGTTCCGATTTTCTGGCTCGCGACGGAAGACCATGACTTGGCCGAAGTGGATCACTGTTTTTTCGGTTCGCGAAGCGGCATCGAGCGTTTCGACCTGAGCACGCCCGGAGCAGAGGGCCGGCGTGTCGGGGAAATTCCGCTGGGCGAGGCCATGCGCGAGATTTCCTTGCGCGCCAGTCAAATGGTCGAGGGAGCGGCGGCGGAAGATGTGGCCCGGTGGATTTTGGAAAGCTATCGCCCCGAAGAAACATTCGGTTCGGCCTTTGCCAAGCTGATGACGCGACTTTTTGCCGGGCGCGGGCTGATATTGCTTGACCCATTGCCTCCGGAATTGCACCGCTTGTCCGCGCCGACGATACTGCAGGCACTAAAAGAACACGAAACTCTTGCCAAACAACTTGTGGCGCGATCCGCGGTGCTCGAACGAGCCGGCTATCACGCGCAGGTCAAGGTCGCCGAGAACAGCACTCTCGTGTTCCGCATCGTAGACGGCCAGCGGGTCGCCATACGCCCCCAAAATGGCGGGTTTGTTGCCGGGACCATTCAGGAATCGTTCGAGGAAACCTTGAGCGCCGCGGAACGCCATCCTGAGGAATTCAGCGCGAACGCGCTGCTGCGTCCCGTGATTCAAGACACGCTGCTGCCCACGATCGCGTATATTGGCGGCCCCGCGGAAATTGCCTATCATGCGCAGACATCGCTTGTTTACCAGCGACTGCTCGGACGTGCGCCCGTCGTTCTACCGCGGGCGGGATTTACATTGGTGACGCCGCACGTCGCGAATTTCCTGAAAAAATATAGTGTGGATGCGCGGGACGTCTTCGCCGGGCGGCAGAAGCTCCGCGCGAAGATGGAAGCTGAGGTGTTGCCGCGGGAGCTTGCGGAGCGTTTTGCGGAGGGAGAAAAGAAGGTGCAGGACGCGCTCGAGGGTTTGCGCACGCCTCTTGCCAAGCTTGACCAGACTCTAGCGGGCGCGCTCGACACGGCAGCCGAGAAGATGCTCTATCAATTCAACAGCGTGCGCAGCAAGGCAGGCCGCGCCGAGGGCTTCCGAAGCGGCGTGCTCGACACGCATGAGCGGGAGATTACCGGTTTGCTGCTTCCCAACAATGAGGTGCAGGAACGGTCTCTTTCCTTGCTTCCATTTCTGGCTTCGCAGGGCGGCGAACTCCTCGACGAGCTTGACCGGAACATCAAGACCGGCACGGGCGAGCATTGCGTCCTTTTTTTGTAACATTCAACGGAGAACCGCTTGAATTCCGCCGGGCTTGTTGTCATATTGGACTTCCTAGATAACGAATGGAGGGACGTCAGATGAAAATCACCCCCGGAAAACGCAAGGGCCTCGAAGCTGTTTCGGATTCACGCGGCGTGATCGGCGCGGCGGCGATGGACCAGCGCGGCTCGCTGAAGAGCGCGATCGCCAAGGATAAGGGCATTGACAAGAAAGCCGTCACTGACCAGATGATGGCGGAGTTCAAGGAAGCCGTCGTGCGTGTTCTCACCCCGCATGCCAGCGCGATTCTCCTCGACCCCGAATACGGCCTCTCGGCCGCCAAGCAGCGCGCCAAGAACGCTGGCCTTCTTCTCGCCTACGAGAATAGCGGCTATGACAACACGCGCCCCGGCCGCCTGCCCGATTTGCTCGACCACTATTCTGTGCGCCGCCTGGTCGCCGAAGGCGCCGATTGCATCAAGATTCTTCTCTACTACACGCCATTCGATCCGGCGGAGATCAATGACATAAAGCATGCCTGGGTCGAGCGCATCGGCGGCGAGTGTACGGCTGCCGACGTCCCCTTCTTCCTGGAATTCGTGGGCTATGAAGAGGGAGTGGACGAGAAGGGCATCGAGTTCGCACGAAGGAAGCCCGAGTGCGTCACGCGCAGCATGGAAGAGTTCAGCAAGCCGCAGTACGCCGTGGACATCATGAAGGTCGAAGTCCCGATCACCATGGCGTATGTCAAGGGCGCGCGCGCCTGCAAGGGCGATTCAGCCTACACACGCGATGAAGCCAAAGAGCACTTCCGAAAGTCCGCCGCGGTCGCCAGGAAACCTTTTATCTATTTATCCGCCGGCGTCAGCAACGACACGTTCACGGAAACCCTCGATCTCGCCTCAGAAACGGGCGTGAACTTTTCAGGCGTGCTCTGCGGCCGCGCCACCTGGAAGGACGCCATCCCGATCTACGCCAAATCAGGCGTCAAGGCCCTCGAAGACTGGCTCAGCGATCAAGGCGTGAAGAATATCAAGAACGTGAATGGCCGCCTGACCGCGGCAAAGCCGTGGTTCGCGTTCTACGGCGCTACTTCGGCTTCTGCCCTCGCCTAGGCAGGAAGACCGCACACTTGAAATACCCCGAAGTGTTGAGCTTAAGCGTCCAACTGGCAGAATAACTTCAGAGTGCGCCGTCACTCGGGCGGAAACGTGACGGGTGTCGTTAACGCCGTGCACGGACGGTAGGCTTGAGGGGCTTCGTGCATGCTGAGAAGCAGGGTCTTGATGGTCGGTGCGATTCGGCGTATCTCGCGAGCGGCTTCAATGCCGTTCATTACCGCCATACTTATGTCGACAACTACGAGATCAGTTCGTAGCTCCTGAACCGTTTCAAGAGCTTCTTCGTCATTTTAGGCTTCGCCGCAAATTTCCCATTGTGAGTTCTTAGAGTGGCGCGCGCGCACACCCGCACGGATTACGGCGTGGTCATCTGCGACCAGGATTCGAAGCATTGGTCTTTTTGGCCGGCCTTTGGCTGGCCACACTTGCCGCCGGTCAAATGGAGTCAAGTTCACCTTGTGGGCTTAGGTTTTAGTCCGATGAAGAGCGCAAATTGTCCTTCTCCTACCATTCCAAAACTTACCCCGTTTGCCTCAACACCGATTGTCTTCAGTGCTCCTTGCAACACGGCTGCACCACGGGGAGCCGGTTTCTTCACATCGCTGAGCAAAATTTCTACTCCCTCTGGATAGCGCTCAATTGTTCCCCAGTTGTACGGATGCACACTGGTTTTCCATCCTGCCGAATTGAGCACGCTTGAAATTTCATCGGCATAGCCTTGACTTTCTGGGTCTGGGGCGGAAACAAAATATAGTTCCTGCGGTCCCTCCGGTTTCAGAAGCGAGAACAGGAGATTTTTCTGTTTTTCGGTAAGGGTGCGGGGCGCTTGTTGCCGCTTTAGGTCTTCCAGCTGAGATTGAGCATCAGCCGCCCGCTGCTCGGCAAGAGCAGAGGATGCGGCGGCATGTTGAGCATCTTGATTGGCTCTCTGTGCGTCGTCGTGCGACTGCTGAACGTTATCGCGTGCCTTCTGGGCGTCCTCATTGGCTTTTTGTAGCTTCTGACTAAAAGAGTCTGTCAGGGCCAGTTCGCGCGCATCATATAAAGCTTCTTTGCGATGGCTGTACTCATGGCCTACGACCTCTCCTGACACGGCTACGGCAAAGGCGATGAGAGCCAAAACGTCAAAGAGTCTTGCAAATTTCTTCCACAAGCGGGCCACGATCTCGAAGAGCACCAATAGAACCCAGAACACCAACGTCGTGACTTCCAAGGCAGACACGATGCGCTTAACCGATTCGAGGGAATCCCATCCAGGTATGGTCATTTGCTGACGTATACTACCACTAGATGATTCTACCCTTAAAAAAAGACGGCTGCATCGCCACAAGGGCGCTCCAACTCTCGAATGCCCTCTGCGAGTTGCCGCGCTCGCGTTAGGGATACAGTAGATCTCCTCCGCGAGGGGGCAGACACTTCGGCGCTAACCGTAGAAGTGGCAGCAGTCGGCAGTTCGATTCGAACCACCCTCCCCGATAACTTACGGGTGGTCGCCTACACGGAAGGCATCCGTAAACGTGGTGGGAAATCTCACCCCGATGCGTATTCAGATGCTTTTGTGGGCACCCAGAACAATCAGAATTGGAGTCGCAACACCCTTTGCGCAACTTAAGTTGGTAGTGCGTGAACCTACTTGCTGGAGCGCGCGGCTCCGCCTGCCAGGTAGAAGTAGCCGACCTTATTATTCGAAGGGCTGCCGTACCACATTCGGCCCTGGGCATCGCGGAAAAACTCCCGGATGGTGTTTTCCGAGTGCGGAAACGGATATTCGGTGATTTTGCCGGTCTTGGGGTCCATGCGCGCTAGCACGTCCCTGTAATAGGACGAGTACCAGACGCTGTCATCCGTGTCGATCCCGGTTCCATACGGGAACACGTACTTGCCGCCGGGGGATTACAAGCAATAATAATTGGCAGCCCTTTGGAGACGCTCGTTTACCAATCCGGCAAGCAGCGCACCTCCGCGTTGTGCTAAAGTTTTAGTCTAACCATGCGCCTCGGCATTTATGTGCAGGTCCCGTTCTGCCAGTCGAAGTGCACCTACTGCAACTTTCACACCGGTGTGTTTTCGAACAGTCTGTACTCCCCGTATGTCGAAGCGGTCTGCCGCGAAATCTCCGATTATCCTCGACTGCTGCGGGAGTCTGGAATCGCGGGAGTCCCGGAAGCAGTTGTCGATACGGTCTATTTTGGCGGGGGAACGCCAAGCCTGCTAGAGCCAGCCGGTCTGGCACAAGCCCTGGATGCCATACGCGCCGGATTCGAATGCCAATTCGAAGAAGTCACGCTCGAAGCCGATCCCGAAACGATTACCCCCGGCAAGGCAACTGCCTGGCGCGAGACGGGCTTTAATCGTATCAGCATTGGCGTGCAATCCTTCCAGGACAACGAACTGAAATCCGCGGGACGTATGCACCGCCGCGAAGATATCTTCCGCGCAACCCAGGCGCTGCGCGAGAGCGGGTTCCACAATATCAGCTACGATCTGATCGCCGGGTTGCCGCACCAGACGCACGAGAGTTGGGATGACTCGGTCGCGCAATTGCTCTCCCTCCGGCCCGAGCACGTATCCGTCTACCTGATGGAAATTGACGAAGGCAGCCGCCTGGGATTGGAAGTGCTTACGGGAGGCACGCGCTACTCCGCTTCGGCGCTGCCGAACGATGATGCGATGGCGGCCTTTTACGAGCGCGCCTGCGCGCGGTTGGGCGAGGCCGGCTACGTGCACTACGAAATTTCGAACTGGGCTTTGCCGGGTTTCGAATCGCGGCACAATCTCAAATACTGGCAGCGGCAGCCGTACTGCGGGTTTGGCGCGGGCGCGCACTCTTTCAATGGCAGCCAGCGTTGGGCTAATGCGCATGCTCCCGCCGCGTATGTCGCGGACATACAAAAGGGCCGTTTTCCTGTCGAACAGCTTGCAGACCTCTCGAGCAACGAGGCGCTCGAGGAAGAACTGTTCCTGGGCTTGCGGCAGCTTGCCGGGATTGACCTTGCAGGCATCGAATCCAAGTACAGCGCGAATTTGCAGCCTCGCGTGGCGGAGTTGCTCGCCCAGGGCCTGGTCGAATGGGATGGCACTCGGCTTCGCCTGTCCCCGGACCGGCTGACCGTTTCGAACGAAGTGTTTGTCAATCTTCTGAATTGAGGTAGCGCCGGCATCGTGCTTGTCCTGACGCAGGAAGGACCGGCGGCGTTGAAGCTCTCGGAAAATTGAATCGCTACGAATCGAACAAAGGCAGGGAACACAACATGGCCTCGATCCCATCGGTTCAGAATTCTTCATTCCAGCGCCAATTCAGCCGTCTATTTTTGGCGCTCATTCTATTCGCTTCCGCTGCCCACGCGCAGACGCCAGGGAAAAAGGCTCCGTCACCGGCGGCAAAGAGGGCAAGCGCGCAACCGACTGTTGCCGACGCGGAGCGCTTCATCACGCAAGCCGAAACCCGCCTGCTGGACCTTTGGATCAAGAGCGGGCAGGCTTCGTGGGTGGCGGAGAATTTCATTACAGACGACACCGAGGCGATCTCCGCCAACGCCGACCAGGCAGTAAAGGCCGCTACGTCCGAGCTGGCCAATCAGGCCAGGAAATTTGACAAATTGCAGCTTCCGCCCGACGTGGCCCGCAAATTCAAACTGCTGAAATTGTCCGTGGACATTCCCGCGCCGCACGATGCCGCGGCGCAGGCTGAACTGGCGAAGATTGCCGCCTCACTCGATGGAGACTACGGCAAAGGCACCTGGTGCCCGGACGATAAAAAAGAGAACTGCAAGCAGCTTCCCGACATCGAAAAGATCCTCGCGAACAGCCGCGACCCGAAGGAGTTGCTCAGCGCCTGGCAGGGCTGGCACGCAATCGCTCCCCCGATGCGCCAGCGATATACCCGCCTCGTAGAACTCGGCAATCAGGGCGCCCGGGAGATGGGTTTTGCGGACGTGGGAGCGATGTGGCGTTCGAACTACGACATGCCGCCGGACGACTTCAGCAAAGAGCTCGACCGCTTGTGGGAGCAGGTCCGGCCGCTCTACGTTTCGCTGCACGCCTATGTTCGCTGGAAACTGGCGGAGAAGTACGGAAAGGACGTCGTGCCGGAAGACGGCCCGATTCCCGCGCATCTTCTGGGCAACATGTGGGCGCAGGAGTGGAATAACATTTACCCGCTGCTGGCCCCGGCTAACGCAGCGGCGGGTCCCGATGTCGGCGCGGCGCTGCAGGCGAAGAAGATTGACGCGAAAGGCATGGTTCATTATGGCGAAGCCTTCTTCACGTCGCTCGGTTTCGAACCGCTGCCTGCGACGTTTTGGGAACGCTCGCTCTTCACGAAACCTCGCGATCGCGACGTCGTCTGCCACGCCAGCGCCTGGAGCATTGACTACAAGAATGACTTGCGGATCAAGGTGTGCATCGAGCCTACCGCGGAGAACTTTGCCACGGTCCACCACGAGCTGGGCCACAATTTCTACCAGCGCGCGTACAACAACCTGCCCCCGCTGTTTCAGAACAGCGCCAACGACGGTTTCCACGAAGCAATCGGCGATACGATTGCTCTCTCGATCACGCCCGAATACCTGCAAAAAATCAACTTGATCGGAAGCGTACCTCCGCCGTCGGAAGATATCAGTCTTCTTCTCCAGCGCTCGCTCGAAAAAATTGCTTTCCTGCCGTTCGGGCTGCTGGTCGACCAGTGGCGCTGGAAAGTGTTCTCGGGCGAAATCAAGCCTGCCGATTACAACAAATCCTGGTGGGAACTGCGCCGTAAGTATCAGGGAGTAGCGCCGCCGGTTACGCGAACGGAAGCCGACTTCGATCCCGGCGCGAAATACCACGTCGATGCCAACGTCCCGTACACGCGGTATTTCCTCGCCTTTATTTTGCAATTCCAATTTCACCGCGCGCTGTGCAAGGAGGCCGGATATACGGGCCCGCTGCATCGCTGCTCGATTTACGGCAACAAGGCGGCCGGAGCGAAGCTCGCCAAGATGCTGGCCATGGGAGAGAGCCGTCCGTGGCCCGAGGCCCTCGAGGCCATGACGGGCCAGCGGCAAATGGATGCCACGGCCATCCTGGATTACTTTGCGCCGCTCAAGAAGTGGCTCGACGAACAAAATGCGGGCCACAAAGAGGGCTGGAACTAGCGTTCTGAGTGGGAGGTTCGCTGACAAGGTCCGCCGCTTCGGAGAAGATTTGTGGGTCGGAGCTTCAGGTCCGACAATTAAGACGGCCCGGAGAAGGGCTTTTAAGCCCTGGCGCTTCAGGGGCTAAAGCCCCGGACATCTGCGATAATGAATGTCGGAGCTGAAGCTCCGACCCACAAATCACAAGTATCATTTGATGAGGACTTCGGGCTCGAAACATTGGTGTCGTGGCGCACCAATGATAGGGGGCGACTGTTCTCGCTCTGTGTCCTCTGCGCTCTCTGTGAACTCTGTGTTAAATGCTTTTCCGCGTTACCAGGGAGAGCGCGCTAACCCCGTCGAGTTGCAAGTGCGGAACCCGGCCGAGACGGCTGTCACGGCAGGTCGTGGGCTGTATGGTATAAATAATTTGTTCACTGATTAGCATTGAAACTTGCCCTGAGGCCCCGTGGATTTCTCTTTCACTGACGAACAACAACAGCTGCGGCGCAGCGTGCGCCAGTTCGCCGAATCCGAAATCGCACCCCATGTGATGGAGTGGGACGAAGCCTCGCGTTTTCCGGCCGAATTGATTCCCAAGCTCGGCGAAATGGGCTTTCTCGGCGTCATTTTCCCCGAAGAATACGGCGGCGCGGGGCTGGGCTACATCGAATACGTGACGGTGATCGAAGAACTGTCCCGCGTCGATGGCTCCGTCGGCCTGATCGTCGCGGCCCACAATTCGCTCTGCACGAATCACATTTACAAATTCGGAAACGAAGAGCAGCGCAAGAAATACGTCACTCCGCTCGCCCAGGGCAAAAAACTCGGCTGCTGGTCGCTGACCGAGCCTGAAGCCGGGTCCGACGCGGGAGGAACGCGCACCATCGCCACACGCAAGGATGGCGGCTGGATTCTCAACGGCGCAAAAACATTCACGACGAACGGCCACTCCGCCGATGTGTGCGTCGCAATGGCCGTCACCGATAAAGGGAAAGGCTCGAAAGGAATTTCCGCGTTCATTCTCGAAAAAGGGAATCCGGGTTTCCGCCCCGGCAAGAAAGAAAATAAGCTCGGCATGCGGGCGAGCGAAACCTCGGAGGTTGTCTTCAGTGATTGCTTTGTTCCCTCGACGAACCTTCTGGGCGCGGAAGGCAAGGGCTTCGTTAACACGTTGCAGGTGCTCGACGGCGGCCGCGTTTCGGTTGCAGCCCTGGCGCTCGGGATGGCGCAAGGCGCCTACGAAGCGGCGGCCAAGTATGCGAAACAGCGCAAGCAGTTTGGCAAGGCCATCAGCGAATTTCAAGCCATTCAATTCAAGCTCGCTGACATGGCCACGGAAATCGAAGCCGCCCGACTGCTCGTCTACCATGCCGCCTGGCTCGCCGATCGGAAAAGCCCGCGCTTCACAAAGGAATCCAGCATGGCGAAGCTGTACGCCAGCGAAGTCGGCGTGCGCGTAGCGAACGAAGCCGTGCAGATTTTCGGCGGCTACGGTTTCACCAAGGACTATCCCGTGGAGAAATTTTACCGAGACTCAAAGCTCTGCACGATCGGCGAAGGCACCAGCGAGATTCAGCGCATGGTCATTGCGCGCCAGATCCTCGACAAACATTAATTTCGCTCGCGGGAGGCATTTGCCAGGGTTGCTTCCGATTCGGAGTTTTGCCTATTCGTTTCAATCCGAAATCCGTGCTACTTTGTTTATTTAATTTTTGTCAGCCTCAACTATGCCTGTCGTCGACACGTGGGCCGGCCAGATCCGAGCAGGAGATGTCCGCGCCATTGCGCGCGCCATCACGGCGATCGAAAACCACGATCCACTGGCTGAGGAATTGCTGAAACAGATTTTCCCCTCGACAGGCCGCGCCCACTTGGTTGGCGTGACAGGCGCGCCGGGGACGGGAAAGAGCACGCTGGTTGACCGGCTCGCCGCGCATTACCGCCGCCTGGGAGAGCAGGTCGGGATTATTGCTGTCGATCCCACCAGCCCGTACACGGGTGGCGCGATTCTGGGCGACCGCATTCGAATGCAGGGGCACGCGAGCGACGCCGGCATTTTCATTCGTTCCATGGCGACGCGCGGTTCTCTGGGCGGGCTTGCGCGGGCCACGGGCGATGTCGCTCTCATTTTGGACGCAGCGGGCAAGCAACACGTGCTTGTGGAAACGGTAGGAGTCGGCCAGGATGAAGTGGATATCGTGCGGCTCGCGGATTGCACGCTGGTGCTGCTTGTGCCGGGCATGGGCGATGATGTGCAAAACATGAAAGCCGGGCTGATGGAAATCGCCGACATTTTTGTGCTGAATAAGGCCGATCACGAAGGCGTGGACCGCCTGGAGGCGCAACTCGAAGCGATGCTGGAGCTCGCCCCGGAACGAAACGGATGGAAACCGAAGATCGTGCGCACCGTGGCCACGGAGAACAAAGGTGTGGAGGAACTGGCCGCCGCGATTGCGCAATACCGCGAGCAATTCGACCGCGGCGCGGAACGACAGTCCAAGAAAATAGAGCACTGGAAGCGGCGGCTCGTCACTCTCGCCGAGGAACTATTCCTGGAGCGCGCCATTTCGGGCGCACAGGGGCAAGCAGCGCTCGAAGCATTGGCCCGCGAAGTGGCGGATCGGAGAAAGGACCCCTATGCGGCCGTGCGCGAATTGCTGTCGCGCGCGGGCGTTTCGCGGGACAACCCAGGGAACAACGGATGAAACTCGGCGATCTCGAATTCTGGCTTCTTACCGACGGAACCTTCCGGCTCGATGGCGGCGCGATGTTTGGCGTGATACCTCGGCCGATGTGGGAGCGTGTTGCTCCGCCCGATAGCCGCAATCGCATCCTCATGGCGATGAATTCTCTGCTGATCCGGACGGCGGGGAAGTGGATTCTTTTGGAAACAGGGGCGGGCGACAAGTGGGACGCAAAACGCACAGACATTTATTCGTTCGAAGGCCATCCCAAACTTCCGGATAAACTCGCAGCGCGCGGCGTTCTCCCGGAAAAGATCGACGTTGTGATCAATACCCATCTTCATTTTGACCACTGCGGCTGGAACACGCGCATCGTGAACGGCGAGGCCGTGCCGCTCTTCCCCAACGCGCAATATATCGTTCAGCGAAAAGAATTCGAACACGCTAAAGACCCAAGCGACCGCGACCGCGCCAGCTATTTTCCTGAAAACTTCATGCCCATGGAAAAGTCGGGTCAATGGTCCCTGCTCGAAGGGGACGCCGAGGTGCTTCCCGGCATCGAATTGATCCGCGCGCCCGGACACAACCGCGACATGATGTGCGTGCGCCTGACCGGTGGCGGCAAGACCGCGTTTTTCACGGCGGACTTGATTCCCACGGCGGCGCACCTGCCGTACCCGTGGATTATGGGTTACGATTTGTATCCGCTGACGACGCTGGAGAACAAGAAGAAATGGATTCCCCAGGCAGCGCGCGAAGGATGGCTTATGATTTTTGGCCACGAGGCGGCAACGCCGGCAGGCTATTTGCGTGAAGAAAAGGGAAAGATCGTCCTGGAACCTGTTACGCTCGATTGATAATTCCGTTTTCACTCGGGTGCGGGCTGTACTTGGAGCCCGCTAGAATGAGGACTGATACATGGCGAAAGCGAAGCACAAGACGAAGGCGCGCGGCACGGTTGCTGACACACCGCGCATCGGCATTATTGGCGGCAGCGGCCTGTACAAGATGCCAGGTCTCGAGAACACGCGCGAAATGCGTGTCAAGACTCCGTTCGGCGATCCCTCCGATGCGCTCGTCACAGGAACGCTGGAGGGCAAGCGCGTCGTCTTTCTCGCGCGGCACGCGCGCGGGCATCGGTTTCTCCCAGGGGAAATCAATTATCGCGCCAACATCCACGCCATGAAACAACTCGGCGTGGAGAGAATCATCTCGGTCAGCGCTGTCGGCTCGCTCCAGGAAGATCTGAAGCCGCTCGATTTTCTGATTCCCGACCAGTTCTACGATCGCACGCGCCACCGCATATCCACTTTTTTCGGCGAAGGCGTGGTCGCTCACGTGGGGTTCGCTAAACCCGTCTGCGCGCAGATGACGGACGTGCTGGGAGAAGCTTGCGACCGCGCCATGGTGCGCGTGCACCGTGGCGGCACGTACATTTGCATGGAAGGTCCGCAGTTTTCAACTCTCGCCGAAGCGCACGTCCATCGCCAGTTGCGCTTCGAAGTGATCGGAATGACCAATGTCACCGAGGCGAAACTCGCGCGGGAAGCCGAGATCTGCTACGCGACGATTGCCATGATCACGGATTACGACTGCTGGCATCCGGAGCACGCTTCGGTGACGCTCGAAGAGATCATTTCCAATCTGAACAAGAACGCTGAAAACGCGCAGACGGTCGTGCGCGAAGCCGTGCGGGCCATGCCTGCGGAGCGCGCGTGCAAGTGCGGGGCCGCGCTGGCCCACGCCATCGTGACCGACCCGGCATTCATTTCCGCCGCCGCTCGGAAACGGCTCAAGGTGATTGCTGGAAAATATCTCACACGGGGAGATCGCTAATCATGTCATTGCTTGTCGTAGGCTCGGTTGCGTTTGATGCTGTGGAAACTCCGTTTGGGAAAGTGGACCGCATGCTGGGCGGCGCGGCGACCTATTTTTCCGTCGCCGCAAGTTTTTTTACGCACGTGAATCTCGTAGGAATCGTAGGCGATGACTTTACCGAGAAAGACGCGTCCATTTTTCACGGGCGCCGCGTGAACACCGACGGACTCGAGCGGGCGGCCGGGAAGACGTTCTTCTGGGCCGGGCGTTACAGTGACAATATGAACGAGCGGACGACTCTGGCGACCGAATTGAACGTCTTCGCGGAATTCAAGCCGCGCCTGCCCGAGGCCTATCTGTCGTCCAAGCATATCTTTTTGGCGAATATTGATCCCACGCTGCAAAGTTCTGTCCTGCACCAGGTCAAGCGCCGTCCGAAAATCGTCGCTCTCGACACCATGAACTACTGGATTGAGCGGACGCCCAAAGAGCTGAGGGAAACGCTGCGCCACACCGATATCCTGGTGATCAATGACTCGGAAACGCGCCAGCTTTCGGACGAGCATAACCTGATGCGCGCCGCCCGCCACATCTTCACGCTGGGCCCCAGGGCGCTGGTGATTAAACGCGGAGAATATGGCGCCATGCTGGTCCATCAGAATCGCGCCTTCAGCGTCCCGGCGTTTCCGCTCGAGCAAGTACACGACCCCACAGGCGCGGGCGACACGTTCGCGGGCGGCTTCATGGGCTATCTGGCAAGCGTAGGCCGGACGAGCGACGTTGAATTGCGTCGCGCGATGGTGTATGGGTCAGTGATGGGAAGCTTCGCCGTGGAGAAATTCGGCCTGGACCGGCTCCGGACCCTGAAGCGCTCGGAAATCCACGCCCGCGCCCGGCACTTCTCCAAGATGACCCAGTTCACGCTCTAGGGGCGTACCTGGACGGCACGGGTCCGCGTTGCGGCCAGGGCAACATTCAGCGTGCTGGCTACTCACTTGCTTCCCAGGCGCATTGTATACTTCTGGATGGCCGTCCTCTCTCATGCCCAAGCCTCTCAAACCTCCGGCGTTGAATCCAGGAAGTACGATCGCTGTGATTTCGCCTGCAAGTTCCGCCGAACGAGGGCGCTTGCTTCGCGGGTGCGAGAATCTGGGACAGCTCGATTATCGCGTGCGGGACACTTCCGCGACTCGTAAGCCAGACGGTTATTTTGCCGCCCCCTTCGAGTCCCGTCTGGAAGAACTCCAGAATGCTCTGAGCAATCCCGATTATCGGGCGGTGTTTTGTTCTCGAGGCGGTTACGGCAGCGCAGAGCTGTTAGACCAGTTGAAAACGGCGCGACTCAGGAAGCCCAAGATTGTTTGCGGGTTCAGTGATCTGACCTCTCTCCACATTTTTCTGTGGCAGAAACTGAGCTGGGTCACTTTTTACGGTCCCCTGGTGGCTCATGGTTTTGATGCGGGCGCGAATGCGACCGGAGGGTATGATCCCGATTCGTTCATGTGCGCGATGACCGCAACGCACAGTGCGTGGTCTATCCCGCTGCGGGGCGAAACCCTGGTGCGCGGCACGGCCAGAGGCATCCTGCTGGGCGGCTGCGTCACGCTGCTGGAAACCTCTCTCGGGACGCCGTGGGAACTCGACACGCGCGGAGCGATTCTGCTGCTCGAGGACCGGGGCGTGAAACCCTATCAACTCGACCGCATGTTGCTGCATCTGAGGCAGGCTGGGAAATTCAAGCATGTGCGCGGCATCCTACTGGGCGAATTTCCGGAATCGGATCCGCCCGAGGGAAGCGCGACCACGGTCAGCGATGTCTGCCAGCGCATCCTGGGTCCCTTGCGGATTCCCATCGTTTACGGCGCTCCGGCCGGCCACACACCGCGTCCGATGCTGACGTTACCTCTCGGGATTCGAGCGCGTCTGCATGCGGCGGGCGAAGGGCACCTGGAAATCCTGGAACCGGCGGTGTGCGCATGACTCGGCCAATGCATTTTCATCTTTCGGGAATCGGAGGCGCGGCGATGGCGCCGCTGGCGGGCATGCTGGCTGAACGCGGCCATCGCGTTACGGGCTCGGACGCGGGCGTCTATCCCCCGGCTTCGACGCTGCTCGAAGGACTCGGGATTCGCTGGACGAATGGGTTCTCCGAAACCAATCTCGATCCCGCTCCGGATCTCGTCGTGATCGGCAACGCGCTGTCCCGCGGCAATCCGGAAGTGGAATATGTTCTGGACAGGAAAATCCCATATCGTTCGCTTCCGCAGACACTGGAAGATTATTTTCTCCCCGGTCAGGACTCCCTCGTCGTAACGGGAACGCACGGGAAGACCACGACCACTTCCATGCTGGCGTGGATTCTGGAAGTTGCCGGCCGGCGGCCGAACTTCCTCATTGGCGGTGTCGCCGAAAATTTTGGCCGGAGCTTCGGTCTGGGCGGCGGAGCCGAGTTTGTCCTTGAAGGGGACGAGTACGACTCCGCCTTCTTCGACAAGGCGCCAAAATTTCTGCACTACCATCCCGCCGAAGCCATCATCACGTCGCTCGAGTTCGACCATGCGGACATCTACGCGGATCTTGCCGAGATTGAGCTGCAATTTCGCCGCCTGGTAAATCTGGTGCCGCGGCGAGGGCGAATCGTTGCCTGGGGGGAGAGCGAAACAGTCCGGGGAGTCCTGCAAAAGGCGTTTTGCCCTGTCGAAACGTATGGATTTAGTTCCGGCGTGGATTGGCTGGCGGGTGACGTAACATTTTCAGAGGAGGAGACGCGCTTCCGCGTGTCACATCGCGGGGCTGAAGTGGCGCGCGTGCGTATGGCTCTTGCCGGGCGTCACAATGTCCTCAACGCGCTCGCCGCGTTTGCCATCGCGCACGGACGCGGCATCAGCGGGGCTGCGATCGAGCAGGCGCTCGCCAGTTTTCGGGGAGTCCTGCGGCGGCTCGAAGTGAAGGGAGAGTCCTCGGGCGTCCTCGTCGTGGACGATTTTGCGCATCACCCCACCGCGATCCGCGTAACCATCGAGGCCGCGCGCCATCGCTGGCCGGGCCGGCGTCTCTGGGCGGTGTTTGAGCCGCGTTCGAACACCATGCGGCGGAAGGTATTCGAACAAGACCTCGTAGCGTCTCTTTCCACAGCGGACGCTGCCGTTCTGGGCGCCGTCAACCGAGCCAATCTTTTGGCCGACGCGGAACGAATGTCGCCGGAGCGGGTTCTCCAGGGGGTTCGCGCGGCTGGGCGAAAGGCCGAGGGATTCGACTCCGCCGAGGAGATCGCCGAATATCTTGCGCGGGAAACGCAGCCCGGTGATCTCGTTCTAGTCATGTCCAACGGCAGCTTCGACGGCCTCTGCGGGAAGCTGCTCGGGAAGTTGCAGGAGCGAGGCGCGCCGGCAGGGAAGACGCACGGATGATTCTGAGTGCGCGCCATTGGCAAAGGGCCATCGTAGTCGCGGCGCTGCTCTTCGCGGCGCGTACCGCGCATGCGACCATCAATTACTCTGTCTCGGTTGCCAACCCGGAGAGACATCTTTTCGGAGTGTCCATGCGCGTGCCAAACGTGCGCGACCGTGTCCTGCTCCAGATGCCCGCCTGGAATGCCCTCTACCAGATTCGCGATTTCTCTTCACACATGATGCAGGTTGCCGCGAAGGATGAAACGGGAAGCGCGCTACCCATCGTGAAGCTGGACAAGCAAACCTGGCAGGTGACGGGCAACGGCGCCCTCACCATAACTTATCCGATCTATTGGGACGAACCCGGACCATTCGCTTCACAGCTGAATCCCGATCACGCCTTCCTGAATCTTGCCATGGTGCTGCTGTATGTTCCGGATCGCCGTGGGGAGGATACTCGCCTGGAATTCGATGGCCTGCCCGAGAACTGGCGCGTTGCCGTGGAGCTGGAAGCGGCGGGAATTGCTGTCGGCCGCCTCACGCCAACGTATGCCGCGCCGAGCTACGACGCGCTGGTGGACGCGCCGGTCGAGCTGGGCGCATTCGAGGAATTTCGCATCACCGCTGGAGGAAGGCCGGTTCGCATTGTGGTTCACGGCGATTCCGGCGGTCGATCCCAGCTTTCGGACGCGCTGAAACGCATCGTCGACTATCAGGCGGCGTTGATGGGCGGAGCGCCGTTTCGTGAATTTTTATTCCTAATTCATGTAGGGCCGGTTTTCGGTGGCGGAGCAATGGAGCACGCGAACAGCACCGCGATTTCCGCCGATGTTCCCGGCCAGGCGCCTGTCTATGCGGCGCACGAATTTTTTCACACGTGGAACGTGAAGCGCATCCGGCCGCAATCGCTTGAACCTGTAGATTTCACAAAGGAGATGTGGACGAAGTCGCTCTGGTTCGCCGAAGGTGTGACGAACACTTATGGCGCGTACACACTGGTGCGCACAGGTCTTTGGTCCACCCAACAGTTTTATGGCAACCTGGCGGCGCAGATCCGGGAGCTTGCATCTCGTCCCGCGCACCGCTGGCAAAGCGCGGAGCAATCCAGCCTCGACGCCTGGTTTGAGAAATATCCGATGTACACCCGTCCGGAAGAGAGTATTTCCTATTACAACAAAGGGGAGTTGCTTGGCGTCTCGCTCGACATTCTCATTCGCGACATGACGGACAATCGCGCCAGCCTGGACGACGTGATGCGCAGTCTCAATGAGGACTTCGCCCGCCGCGGCCGCTTCTATAACGAGAGTGAAGATTTGCGCGCGGTCTCCGAAAACGTTATTCGCAGCAAGGCGCCCGCCGCCAATGCGGATCTGAGAGATTTTTTCTCGCGCTACGTCTCCGGGACCGATGAAATCCCATTTGACGATCTGCTTGGCCGCGCAGGGTTGTTGCTGAAAGACACCGGTCAGCGCCGCGCGGCGTTCGGCTTTGCGATTCGCCGGGAAGGGAACGGTTTGCCCTGGGTCGCCGCTGTTGAACCCGGAAGCGCGGCCCAACGAGCGGGTTTACAAGACGGCGATCTCCTGACGTCGCTGAATGGCGATCCGGCGCCGCGTTCTCCCGAACGGTGGTTGCGCGACCATCCGGCGGGCGAACGCGTGACGCTGAAGGTCCGGCGGGGCAGTGAAGAGAAAGAGTTCTCCTTCGCCCTCGGCAGGCAATCCGAAGCGGTGTTTCAAGTGGTCGAATCGCCGGAAGCGACGGAAAAGCAGCGCCGCATCCGGGAAGGGATCTTGCGCGGCACGACCGCCGCCTCCCGATGATACGCACCGCCATGGTCGCGGGTTTCCTGGCTCTCTACACGCTCCTTCTGGGCCCGCCGCTGATTGTTTACACGATTGTGACGCGCTCGGCGAACCTGATGTATTGGGTCGGAGTCAAAGGTCTGGTGTTTATTACGCGCGTTGCGGGAATGCGCGTGCATGTCGAGGGACGCGAGAACATCCCTCCGGGTGTGTGCCTGTTCGTCGCCAATCACACCAGCAACGCCGATGCAGCGGCTATCGTGGGAGCTATTCCGCGGCGCCTCGCCATTTTTGGCAGGAAGTCTCTGTTTGACATTCCCATCGTCGGCCTGGCGTTTCGTCTGGCGAAATTTGTTCCGGTGGACCGGGGCAACCGGGATGCCGCTCTTCAAAGCGTGAAGGAAGCGGTTGAATACATAAAGAGTGGGATGTCATTTCTGGTTTATCCGGAGGGGACGCGCAGTCCCGACGGCCGATTGCTGCGTTTCAAGAAAGGCGCCTTCGTCATGGCGATCGAAGCGGGAGTCCCGATCGTACCCATAGCCTGTTCCGGCGCGCATCGCATCATGAAGAAGAACTCCCTGAAGATTCGCCCGGGGGAAGTCACCGTGCGATTTGGAAAGCCGATCGATGTTTCAGGCTACACCGTGGAGCAGCGTGACGCTCTCGCCCGGCATGTGCACGATGTAATTGCGGCGACATTGCCCGACGATCAGAAACCCGCCGGCTGAAAAGTTCTCAGCTCGTCGCAGGCGTCTCATTTTTCCGCGGACTTGATGCGCGCCATTTCTCCCGCGAGTTGTCGCACCGTCCTCTGCATCTCCGGCACGCGCTTGAGCGCAGCCATAACTTTCAGCCAGAGCTTGTTTTCCATGGCCGGATATCCGGAATGAATTGCCCCAGCGGGAACATCCACATGCACCCCGCTCTGTGAGGTAACGACCGCGCCGTCCCCGATTTCCAGGTGTCCCGCGCACCCAACTTGCCCCGCCAGAATGCAGCGGTTGCCGACACGCGTCGAACCTGCAAGCCCGACCTGCCCGCAAAGAATGGCGTCCTCACCGATCTCGCAAGCGTGTCCGACAAGCACCAGATCGTCAATTTTCGCGCCGCGCCGGATGCGCGTTTCCCCGACCGTCGCGCGATCGATGCAGGAGTTCGACTGGATCTCCACGTCATCCTCGATCACGACCGGAGAGTGCTGCAGGATCTTGTGCCAGCTTCCATCCGCGCGCTTGGCAAATCCAAACCCATCGCCGCCGATGACAGCGCCGTTCTGCAGGATCACGCGATTGCCGATACGGCAGCGTTCCCGCACGACGCTTTGAGAATGCGCCAGGAAATCGTCTCCGATCTTTACCTCTTTATAGATCGTCACCAGACTATGAAGCACGGCGTTTCGGCCGATCTCCACTCCTTCATCGACGAAGCAGTGAGGTCCGATGTGGGAGCCTTCGCCGATCTTTGCCGATTGCGCAACCACCGCCGTGGGATGAATTCCGGGCGCATAGGATAGCGGGGCGTGGAAGAACTCGATGGCACGCGCGAAATCGAGGTAGGGGTTTTCTGACCGCAATGCCGCGAGCGCCGGCAGTCCGGGCTCGCGTTTGATGACCACTTTATTTCCGACAATCACGGCCGATGCCCGCGTCGCAGAGAGTTCACGGCTATACTTGGGATTGGACAGAAAGGTGACTTCCCCTGGTTTGGCGGCCTCTATGCCTTCCACTCCGTGAATTTCGATCTGCGCGTCGCCTTCAAGCGTGCAGCCAAGCCTCCCCGCAAGTTCTCCAAGTTTCATGTTTCGATCTCCTTAGGGTGCGGGCTCCGCTTGAAGCCTGCCAGAATTAGGGTGCGGGCTCCGCTTTTACGCTGAACGTTTACCCTGAGCCCTTCAAGCGAAGGGCCTCAAGTGAAGCGTAGAGCCCGCCAGGGAAAACGAGCCGCCCGGGCAGGATTAGCACAATCTCATTCCGAACAATCCCCCGGTAAAAAAGATGAAGGATCACTCTACAACATTATGGGGTGGCTCTGGAATTTGAACTGATGTGGACGCCCGGTTCACTCGCTGAACAGGCCCGGCTCCACCGGCGCTACCGGCTTTCGCCGTGCGGCGCCCACGACGCCGAGGACCGTCATCTCCGAAAGCGCCGTGCGCGGTATAAAAATCCGCAGCGTTGTTCCGTGAAGGTCCGGCGGGGTGATTTGGACGCCACGATCAAGCAGGGAAAGCAGGTCGTTTGGGACAACGCCTTCGATGCTGTCATTGTCGCGGAATTTCAGACGCACCCAGAGGCCTTCCAGTTTTGGCCGCGATAGGAATGCCTTGCGCTCGGGTTCAAAATCCTCGGTGAATTCACGGACGAAATAAATGCTGCGCACATCCTTTGTCGGGAAGGTGCGATGCTCGCCGTCGGGAGTCAGCAGATCGAGTGCTTCGACATCACCCAGTTTCGCCGGATTGAGGTACCCGCGCAGCACAGTCCGATCCAGCAATAATACGACGACCTTCTTGTGCGTGGAGGATTGGGCGCGTGTTTTCACGGGATAAGGACCCGGGGCGCAGGCCTTGCGGGCCGACCAAATCTATGGTATGTTAAGTTTTTTTAGGCTGTCAAGTGTTTAATTATCAAAGGTTTAGACCGAGGCTTAGACTGGGGGCCTCGAACATTTGACCTACATCCTGACTCACAAGAAGCAGATTCTCAAGTCTGCTTCGATCATAAGTGTCATTACCGTTGTCAGTCGCATCCTTGGGTATGTCCGCGATCAGCGCTTGACTTTACTCCTGGGAACGACCGGCATCGCCGATTCGTTCGTTTTGGCCTACCGCATCCCGAACCTCCTTCGCCGCCTGGTCGGGGAAGGATCGATGACAGCTTCTTTCATCCCTGTCTTCACCGATTACATGAGGAATCGTTCCCGCGAAGAGACCTGGCAGTTTGCCAACCGCCTGTTCTGGACCTTCTCGCTGGTTCTGGCGGGTGTCACCGTATTAGGCGTGATCTTTTCTCCGCTCGCGGTCCGTCTATTTTCCATGTTCGGAAAAAACCAGGTTCAGGTGGAGGCGATTTATCTGAATCGCCTTATGTTCCCGTACATTCTGTTCATCGGGATGGCCGCCCTGGCCATGGCCATTCTGAATTGCTTCCACATTTTCGGATTGCCTGCCGCTACTCCCATCCTCTTCAACATTTCATTCATCGTTTTTTCGGTCGCGGCCGTATGGAAACATTTCTCGAGCCCGGCGGCGGCTCTGGCGGTTGGGGTATTGGTCGGAGGGATATTCCAGTTTTTTCTGCAAGTGCCCCAGCTGGCTCGCCGGGGAATGAATTTCGATTTCGGAGTTTCATTTACGGATCCGGGGGTGCGCCGAGTTGCGCGCCTGATGTTGCCGGGGTTTCTCGGAATCGGTATCGCGCAGATCAATCTTCTGGTGGACACGATTTTTGCGAATGCCAAGTTCATGCCGGAAGGGAGCCTGGTTTCGCTTTACGTGGCCGACCGCGTGACCGAACTGGTTCTGGGGGGATACGCCATCGCGGTGGCCACCGCCATTTTGCCGATGATGGCGCATCAGGCTTCCGCGGGCGACTATGAGGGGATGAAAAAAACGTTTAACTTTTCCCTGCGGATCGTGTCTTTTATTACCATCCCCGCGGCGGTCGGGCTGGTGATCTTGCGTGAACCCATTGTGCAGATCTTGTTTCAACATGGACTCTTTGTCGCCGAATCCACGCGCTTGACGGCCCGTGCTTTGCTCTATTACTCCATGGGACTGCCCGCATTTGCGACGGTAAAGCTGATCGTTCCGGCGTTCTATTCCACGCAGGATACGCATACGCCGGTGCGGGTGGCCGTCGTCACACTTGTTGTGAACGTGCTACTGAATGTGATATTCGTCTTTTATCTCTTCCCGAAGCTGCAAAACGGCGGCCCGGCGCTGGCCAGCGCCCTGGCCAGCTATTTCAACGTCTTGATACTGTTTGTCGTGTTTCGCTTGCGCTTTGGGCGGCTGGGGACTTGGGAAATCCTGGCATCGATGGGGAAGGTCGCCATCTGCTCGGGCGTGATGGGCGTTGTGTGCTGGACTTCGCTCAGGTATTCTCACTTCGATCTGATCGAGCCCTTCTTGACTCGCCTGGTTGTGTTCATCGCGATGATTGCCGGAGCGACGCTGGCCTATCTGGGTCTCGCATGGCTGTTGCATTGCGACGAAATTCACGAGGTCTATGGCATCGCCTTTCGCAGGAATGGCGCGGAAACCGGTAAAATGAGGCTATTGGGTTAGCGATGATTGATACCACCATCCACGTCTTTTTGAGCTACGCGCGGGTAGAGAAAGGTTTGTCCCAGAACACGATTCTCGCGTATGGGCGTGATCTGAAGAGGTTCGCCGGTTTTCTGGCCCTGCGCCATAAAACGAAGATTGACGAGGTGAACCGCGAGGATGTCGTCGATTTCCTTTCCAGTCTGTATAAACAAAAAATGGATAGCAGGTCCGTCGCGCGATATTTGGTCTCTCTCCGCAGCGTTTTCAAGTACGCCTTGATGGAAGAGTTGGTCCGTGTGGATCCGACCGAAAACCTCGAGTCTCCGAAAATCCGGCAGAGTCTGCCTACCTATCTGCGCGTGGAAGAGGTCGACCGTCTCCTGACGGCTCCGCATGCGGCCACCCCTATCGGTTTGCGGGACCGGGCCATGCTCGAAGTCCTTTATTCCACCGGTCTGCGGGTTACCGAATTGCTCAACCTGCGTCTTTCGGACGTGGATATGCGCATGGGTTGCGTCCGCTGCATCGGGAAAGGAGACAAGGAGCGCCTGGTGCCTATCGGACGCAAGGCCATCACGGCGGTCGAGGAATACCTGGCCCAATCGCGGCCGCGATTGCTCCGCCCCGGAACCCCCGCGGCCCACTCTCAAGTGTTATTCCTGACGCAGACAGGCCGGAGGCTCAGCCGCATCACCATCTGGAAGATGATGCATGATTATGGCGTCAAGCTGGGTTTGCGCGCACGGCTGACTCCACATACACTTCGTCACAGTTTTGCCACGCATCTTCTGGAGGGGGGAGCGGATTTGCGTTCGGTCCAGATCATGCTGGGCCATGCTGATATTTCGACGACTCAGATTTACACGCACGTAGTCGAGGAGCGCCTGAAAGAAATTTACAAGGCGCATCACCCTCGCGCGTGAAGGGCACCACTCGACCCACGGAAATGGATTCGCCGGATCGACAATTTGACCTGGTACGAGGGCGCGATTCACACCGTCGCGTCCTCCACCGAGAACGGGACACGCATGCCTGATTACATGTACTTGCTGGAAAGCCGGCTCTCCGCTGAACAACGCGCTGCCGTGGTTCGCATTCAGGAACTTGCCATTGCCGCCGAATGCAATCTCTATCTGGTTGGCGGCGCCGTAAGGGACCTCATCTCCGGAATGCCCATCCGGGATCTGGATTTCACCATGGAAGGGAATCCCTCGCGCATCGTCCGGGAACTCGAGAAGGGCGGGGCGCAGGTCATTAGCGAAAATGAACGCCTGCGCCACGTGGAACTTCTCCTTGCCGGCGACGTGGACGCGAGTATCGCTGCCGCGCGCGACGACGTCTACGCGCAACCCGGCACAAAACCCGAGGTCCGCTTCTCCACCATCATGGAAGACCTTAGGCGGCGCGACTTCTCCATCAACGCCATCGCCATCTCGCTGAATGTGAATTCCCGGGGTCTCCTGCTCGATCCGACCAACGGCCTCGCCGATCTGGAACGGCGCGAGATTCGCACGCTTTCCATCCATAGTTTTACCAACCAGCCCGTGCGGCTGTTGCGCGCGCTGCGTTACGGGGCGCGCATGGGATTCACGATGGATTCCCGCACCACCGACTCGTTCAACCTGGCGATCGAGCGCCGTCTGCAGGAAACGATCTCACCGGAAGACGCGGGGAGCGAGTTCCGGCAAGCCGCGCGTGAGGAGAAACCTGCCGCCGTCCTGAAGGCCTGGGAAGCGCGGGATTTCTTAGGTGTATTGCACCCGCAGCTCGCAAAGCGGCATCCGGACTATGAAGCGATCCAGCGGATCACTCGCGTGCGGGACGACATGGCGAGCGCCGGTTTCCGGCCGCGCCTGTCTGCCGCCGTTTCGCTCGCCATACTCGGCCGGCTCAAGGACCGCGAGCGAAGCTCCGCTCTCACTCGCATGGCGCTACGCTCCGCGGAAATACACGCTGTGGGAGAACTCCAAGCGGATGCGGCGAAGATTGTGAAAATTCTCACCGGTCCCAAGACGGCTTCGCCCCGCGATGCCTATGCCTTCCTCGAGAAAACGCGGCAAGACCTGCTGGCGTATATTCTGGCTGAATCTTCGAATTCGAAAGCCATCGGCAAAATCCGCAACTATCTATTCAAGTGGAAACCCTTGCGCCATGCAATGCCCGGCGTCGCGGTTGAACTGGAAGCTCTGGGGCTCGAACCCGGACCGAAATTCGACAAGGTGCTCGAGGATTTCTTCCAGGCGCAACTGCTGGGCAAGGCGCGACGTCCGGAGGATCACCCCAAGGTCTTGCGCAAACTCGCAGGCATCAAGGAACCGCCAAAAAAGATAGAGGAAAAAAAGAAGCCCGAAAAACCGAAAAAAGGAGCGCCGCCAGCGGCTCCGGCGGGAGTTCCGGCCAAGTTATCCGCGCCTCCCGGACCGGAACCGGTGGCACAGCCGTCGCCCGCAACAAAAGGAAAACCCTCCGGAGCGAAGCAGGCTCCCGCGCAACAGAAATCCGCGCGGAAGGAGCAGGGAAAACCGAAGGCGCGTGGAAAGAAGAAATAGGCGCCGGTTCCACCGGCATCGCAAGCGCTGCCGGTATCCGGCAATCGTTTGCCGAATCGCGTCATAGCTAAAATCTTCGCGCGCGATTAGAATAGCGTTCGGCATGGACACTCCTCGATTCGTTCACCTGCACTTGCACACGGATTACAGCCTTCTGGACGGAGCGTGCGATCTCGAGGAAGTGGTGGACGAGGCCGCGCGCCGCGAGATGCCGGCCGTGGCGGTCACCGATCACGGCAACCTTTTCGCTGCCGAGTCTTTCTACCAGGCGGCCAGAACGCGCGGCGTCAAGCCGATCATCGGTTGCGAAGTCTATGTCGCCAAGGGAAGCCGGCACGACCGAGGCGAATCCACTGCGCGCGATGCGGCGAACGGCCGCTCGGATTCTCCCGCCGAGCCTGGACAGCGCGGCGCCAATCACCTCGTCCTGCTGTGCGAGAACGCGGAAGGGTATCGCAACCTCATTAAGCTTGTTTCCGCGGGATTTCTCGAAGGCTTCTACTACAAGCCCAGGATTGATTACGACCTGCTCGCCAAGCACAGCAGCGGATTGATTGCGTTGTCCGCCTGCTTGCGCGGCGCCGTCACCGAAGGGTTGGTGGAAGAGCGTCCCGATCAGGCGCGCGAAGCCGCCTACCGCCTTCGCGACATCTTCGGCAAAGGAAACTTTTTCCTGGAAATCCAGGACCAGGGCCTGGAAATCGAAAAGCGCGTCAATCCTCACATTGTCAGCCTGTCGCGCGAGACGGGCATTCCTCTGGTCGCCACCAACGACTGCCATTACCTGACCCACGCGGATGCGCGCGCGCAGGAAGTCCTGCTCTGCATCCAGACAGGCAAGACGATGAGCGACACGCATCGCATGAAATTCGCTACCGACCAGTTCTTCTTCAAGACCGCGGAAGAAATGGCGCAGGTGTTCGGCGAAATTCCGGACGCGCTCGAGCGCACCGTGGCGATTGCCGGACGCTGCAACGTCAAGATCGAAGCGGTGCGGAATTCGTTTCCTGAATTTCAGGTTCCCGAGGGGCATACGGTCGACAGCCATTTCGAGGCCGTCGTGCGTGAGGGATTCGCCGCGCGCGTGCCGGTTCTCGAAGCTCGCGCCAAGCAGGGCCTCCTGCGGAAGACCCTCGCGGAATACGAGACGCGCCTGACCAATGAAATTCGCATGATCAAGCAGATGCGCTACGCCGGCTACTTCTTGATCGTGTGGGACTTCATTCGCTACGCCCGGTCGCAGGGAGTTCCCGTCGGGCCCGGACGCGGCTCCGCTGCCGGCAGCCTGGTGAGTTACGCCCTTCGGATCACCGACGTCGACCCGCTTCAGTACGACCTCCTGTTCGAACGCTTCCTCAATCCCGAGCGCGTCTCGATGCCTGACATTGACATCGATTTCTGCCAGCGTCGGCGCGGCGACGTGATCGAATACGTGACCGGGAAGTACGGACGTTCGAACGTCGCGCAGATCATCACATTCGGAACGATGGCGGCCAAGGCGGCGATCAAGGACGTCGGACGCGCCATGGATCTTCCCTACGGGGAAGTGGACCGTATCGCGAAACTCGTCCCCAACCAGCTCAACATCAGCCTCGATGAGGCGCTCAAGCTCTCCCCTCAGCTTCGCGCGCAGATTGACAGCGATCCCCGGTACGTGGACATGATGGAAGTAGCCAAGCGCCTGGAAGGTCTCGCGCGGCATGCTTCCACGCACGCCGCCGGCGTTGTCATTTCTTCCGAGCCGCTTACGAACATCGTTCCTTTGTACAAGTCGAACCGGGAAGAAATCACCACGCAGTACGACATGAAGGGCCTGGAACACATCGGCCTGCTGAAGATGGATTTCCTGGGACTGACGACGCTCACGGTGCTCGACGATGCCGTACGCATGGTCGAGCAGAATCGCGGCGTGCACGTCGATCTGGGCACGCTTCCGCTCGATGATGAACCCACCTACAAGATGTTTGCGCGCGGCGAGACGACGGCCATCTTTCAGTTCGAATCCCACGGCATGCGGGACATTCTGCGCCGCTACCAGCCCACGCGTCTCGAGGACTTGACCGCCCTCAACGCGCTCTATCGTCCCGGCCCGATCCAGGGCGGCATGATCGACGACTTCATCAACCGGAAACACGGCAAGAAACGCGTCGCCTTCGATCTGCCCGAATTGAAGGAAATTCTCGAAGAGACCTACGGGGTGATTCTCTACCAGGAACAGGTGATGCAAATCGCCAATCGCCTGGCGGGGTTTTCTCTCGGTGAAGCCGACATCCTGCGCCGCGCCATGGGAAAAAAGAACCGCGACGAAATGGCCGCCCAGCGCGAAAAGTTTCTGGCCGGCAGCGCGGCGAGGAAAGTTCCCGCGAAGAAGGCCGAGAAGATATTCGACTTGATGGCCGAATTCGCCGGTTACGGCTTCAATAAATCTCACTCGTGCGCATACGCCCTGCTCGCGTATCAGACCGCTTACTTGAAGACGCATTACCCGGTCGAATTCATGGCCGCGCTGCTGACTTCGGAAACGGGCAACACCGAAAAGGTCGTGAAATACATCAATGAAGCGCGCGGCATGGGCATCACGGTGCTTCCCCCCGATGTCAACTCGAGCGACTTGAATTTCACACCCGTCAGCGAATCCATCCGCTTTGGCCTGCAAGCGATCAAGAACGTCGGCGAGAACACGGTGAAAGGAATTCTCGAAGCGCGCGCGGAACTCGGCCGCTTCACCTCGATCGGCCAGTTCTGCGATCACGTGGACACTCGGCTTCTTAACCGGCGCGTGCTGGAAAGCCTGATCAAATCCGGCGCGATGGATACCCTGGGAGCCCGCAGGTCGCAGATTTTCGCCGCGATAGACCGCGCCATGGAGCGCGCCCAGCGCCAACAGCGCGAACGTTCGAGCGGCCAGCATGGACTTTTCGGCGGCGCCGCCGCCGCGGTGGCTCCGGCCGAGGAACCGTTGCCGGACCTGGAAGAATGGCCCGAACACGAATTGCTGGCCTCGGAATTTGCGACGGTGGGTTTCTACATCTCCGGCCATCCTCTCTCAAAATATGCCGCGAAACTCGCCGAGCTTAAAGCGATCGATCTTTCTGCTGTGGAGGGCCGGAAGAACGGGGAGGAAATCACCGTCGGCGGCATCGTCATCGCCATGCGCAGCATGCGCTCCCGCAAGGGCGACCGCTGGGGCATTCTCACGCTGCAGGACATGACCGGAGTGCTGGAAGTCCTCGCTTTTCCCGAATCGTTTGGCCGCCTCGAAGCCGTCTTCAAGAGCAACGCGCCGCTGGTATTGAAGGGGCGCGTCAACGTCGAGGAGGCGGGAACGCGGCTGGCCGTGATGGACGCCCGGCGGCTGGAGGACATTGGCCAGCGTCCCCCGAATCTTATGCGCGTGCGCGTGGACATGGCGGCGGTGGACGCCAGTATCCTTGACCAATTGAAGGAACTGTTTGCCAGCAAGCCGGGCTCCTGTTCCATCGCCTTCGACCTCATTTCTTCCGAAGGCGCCGTGGCCACGCTGCACGCCGATCAGCGCGTGCGTGCGGACGAAGATTTGGTTCAGGCCGTTCGCCGGCTGTGCGGAGACGACTCTGTACAATTGGAGTCGCGCGGCTAGTGTTGTTCCCCGCAGATGCCTTAGAATAGGTGCGCAGGCGCTGCGGGCTCTGTACCCTTTGTGATCTCTGTGAACTCTGTGTTGAATGCTTTTCTGCTCGGCTAGGGAGTGCGCGAAACGAACGGCCGGTCATTCATAATGAAGAAAGACTCTCGAAAAGAAGGAATCGAAAAGCTCGAACGCGAAGTGGAAGATCTGCGCCGCCTCGCCGGCCCGGACATTCCTTCGCGCGATCTCGATCGTCTCCAAACCGAAGTTTCACTGCTGCGCCGCTCCTTCTACGAGCACCTGGGTGCGTGGCAGCGAACTCTCCTGGCCCGTCATCCCCAGCGCCCGTACATGATGGATTATATCCGTATACTGTTTGAGGACTTCCACGAACTGCATGGCGATCGCGCCTACGGCGACGATCCGGCAATGATCACGGGCTTTGCCAAGTATCACGGCCGGCCGGTGGCCGTGATTGGACAACAAAAGGGAAGAGACACGAAGCAGCGAGTCGCTCTGAATTTCGGTCAGGCGAAGCCGGAAGGCTACCGCAAGGCGCTGCGCATCATGCATCTCGCCGCTAAATTTGGCCGCCCGATTCTCACCTTCGTGGATACGCCGGGCGCCTATCCGGGAATTGACGCCGAGGAGCGGGGACAAGCCGAAGCCATCGCCCGGAATTTGCGGGAGATGGCGCGCCTGCCCGTCCCCATCGTCGTCACCATTACAGGCGAAGGCGGCTCAGGCGGCGCGCTGGCGATTGCCGTTGGAGATCGCGTGAACATGCTGGAGAATTCCATTTATTCCGTAATTTCGCCGGAGGGCTGCGCTTCGATTCTTTGGCGCGATGCGTCCAAAGCGGAAAAGGCCGCCGAAGCTCTCAAGATCACAGCCCGCGATTTGAGCGAACTCGGGATTATTGACGAAATTATTCCCGAGCCCGAGGGCGGCGCGCACTTGGATCATGAGGCTTCCGCTGCGCTCCTGGACCCGGTTCTGGATCGCTCTCTTCGCGATCTTCTCGCGCTTCCCACGGCCGCGCTGCTCGAACGCCGCTACGAAAAGTTCCGCCACATGGGCCAGTTCTTCGAATCCGTTCGCACCTGACCCGTCCTCGAACATCCCTCTAGCTGGACAAATTCGGTTCCAGGATGGCATTGCCATTTTCGCATCATAGCCGAGTATCTCCGTTGTTGTGCCGCGACATCTCGTCTAGTCTATTTAGGCGGGGACAATTCTCTCATGTCAAAGTTAACCGAACCTCAAGTCACGGATGCAGCCGGCACGAACGGAACCAGTTTGATATTTCGTCCGTACGAACGGCTCATTCAGATCAAGGTCCTGGGCAAGACGTTCGATGTCCCGGAGAAAAACACGATTCTCCGCTGCTTTCAATACATCAGCCCGGAAACGATTCCCTATGGGCGTTTCTGCTGGAATCAGGATTGCCAGTATTGCCGTGTGGTCGGGAAATTGGTCGATGATGACCAGCCGCACGAATTGCTGAGCTGCAAGTTTCTGGTGAGTGCGGGGATGGAAATTACCGACATGAGCCCAGAGCTCAAGTTGTGCCTCCAGAATAAGTTGGATAAAAAATGATGGGGCGATTCTGCCGCCAGGCCTTTTCCTGTTCCCTCTCGTAGTCCTCGACATTAAATCCATATTTTCAGCGCAATTCATTTTTGGGTATGCATGCTTGAATGCCCGATCTCTCATTTTCTCGACTTGCTCAAGCACTGCGTCCCGATACCTCCTTGCCCCCCCAGGCCGTCCAGATTGACCAGCGGAGGGCGCTCCGTGCTCGATTGCGCCGCATCCCCCTGATTCCCCCTAAGATACGCCAGTGTCGCTCGCGTGGTTTCGCAAGGCCTTGCTAATTGAGGCACCTTGGGCGGCAACCTCTTCTGGGGTGTGATAGAATCCGCTTTAGGCAAGTTCAGACAAACTCTGGACCAAGGGGCGATTCATGAAAAGTAAAGCGAAGTTTGCGATTGGATCTGCCATCATTGTTGTCACCCTCTCCTGCTTGGCCTACGTTGGAGCTCAGCAAAGCAAGACCTATTACCACACGATCTCGGAGATCCCGACGTTGAGTGGCGCGTCCCTGCACCAGCGCCTTCGCGTTGGCGGGGATGTCAAGGCCGGGTCAATACAGCACTTGTCCGGCCGCGTCGATTTCGTTCTAGTCGAGGAAGGGAAGGGGCTTCCCGTCAGTTACGTCGGATCGGACCCTCTGCCCGACACGTTCAAGGACGGCGCACAGTGCCTGGTGGAAGGTAAAGTACAGCCGGATGGCCGGTTTGTAGCTGAGACCGTTCAGGCCAAGTGCGCGTCTAAGTATGAGGCGGCCCCAGGACAGGCCCAGCCTGCCCCAGCAAATTACTCTTCCGACCCGAAGAGTAAGAGCTGAAGGGCTGACCTGGCAAGGTTTCGGGTTCGGGCTCCGCTTTTACGCTGAACGGTTATAGTGAAGCGTGGAGCCCGTCAGAATGAAGAAGTTAGGCCGGGTGAAAATTCGTGAGGCCGAATAGGATTTACGGCCTGCCGTTGAACAGACAAGAATCCCGGGTGCGGGCTCTACTTTTACGCTGAACGCTTCAAGTGAAGCGTGGAGCCCGCCGGAATGAGGAACTCCGTTGGACCTGTTCGGATCATACGCTCTGCTTTTGGCTTTTGCCCTGACGGTATATGCAATTGCGGGTGGAATTGCCGCCGTCATCACCCGCCGCCCGCTCCTGATTAAATCGGCGCGCAATGCCGGCTTTGCCGTGTGCGCCCTCGTCTGGCTCGGATGGGCGAGCCTGGTTTATCTGTTCTTCACCGACAATTTTTCGATCGCCTACGTGGCCGAGCACAGCAACCGCAAGCTTTCCACCTTTTACAAGTTCTCCGCGCTATGGTCCGGCCAGGAAGGCTCTTTGCTGTTCTGGAGTTTCCTGCTCTCGATTTACGTTTTTTCGGCTCTATTTGCCTATCGAGGCAAGCATCCGGAACTGATGCCTTATGTCGGAGTTGTGCTTGCCGGCGTGCAACTGTTCTTTCTCACCCTCAACAATTTCGTGGCTAGCCCATTCAAGGTGTTTGCCGCCACCGGCGCAGGGGGAGTGCTGCATCTGGCTTCCCAGGCGGACGGACATGGCCTCAATCCGTTGCTGCAATATCCGGAGATGGTGATTCATCCTCCGGTGCTGTATTCGGGATATACCGGCTTCACGATCCCGTTTGCGTTTGCCATGGCCGCATTGATTGGCCGCTACCCCGGCGAGAAATGGATTCACCTGACCCGGAAGTGGACCATGATCGCCTGGTGCTTCCAGTCGGCGGGGATTTTGCTCGGCGCGCACTGGGCCTACGCGGTGCTCGGCTGGGGCGGTTACTGGTCCTGGGATCCGGTGGAAAACGCCTCCCTGATGCCCTGGCTGACCGGCACGGCGTTTCTCCACTCCGTGATGATGCAGGAAAAACGAGGCATGATGCGCGTGTGGAACGTCTGGCTGGTTTTCACGACGTTCCTGTTGGTCATCTTCGGAACATTTCTGACGCGCAGCGGTGTGGTGAGTTCCGTGCACGCCTTCGCGCAGTCCTCGATTGGACGCTGGTTCGTTGGTTTTCTCATAGTTGCGATCGTCGCTTGTCTTGTGGCGTTTCTGAAGAATCGCGACTATTTGCGCAGCGACAACCAGTTGGACTCCATGATTTCCCGTGAGTCGAGTTTTCTCTTCAACAACCTGATTCTCCTGGTCGCCTGCATCGCCGTCCTCTCCGGCACGCTCTTTCCGGTGCTTTCCGAGGCCATTCGCGGCACGAAGATCAGCGTTGGCGCGCCGTTTTTCAACCGCGTGAATATTCCGATTGCCATGTTCTTGTTGTTCCTGACCGGCGTGGGCCCGCTTCTGGCCTGGCGGAAAACATCCGTGGAAAGCCTGCGCAGGAATTTTGGCTGGCCGTTGCTGGGCGGCTGCGCCATCGCGGCGATGGCCTTGGCATTCGGGCTGCGCGAATTTTATGTCACGTTGTGCCTGTTGCTTTCGGCTTTCGTGACGTTCACGGTTTTTTCCGAGTTCTACCGCGGGGCGCGTGTCATCTCCGCGCGCACCGGCGCCAATCTGTTTTCCTCCGCCGGTCAGCTCACTATGCGCAATACCCGCCGCTATGGCGGATACGTGATTCACTTGGGAATGGTCATGGTCTTTATCGGCGTTTCCGGCCAGGCCTTCAATCAGGATAAACAGATGGATATGTCGCCGGGTTCGGTGATGGCGATTGGACCCTACACACTCCATCTCCAGAATTTCGATTCCGATCAGCAGCCCAACTACTCTTCCGAGCGCGCCACCATCGACGTGGACCGGGGCGGCCGCTCCGTGATGATGCTCTACCCGCAACGCCGCTTTTATCCGAGCAACGAAGAGTCCGGCACGATGGTCGCAATCTCCTCCACGATCAAGGAAGACCTCTACGTTGTGTATGCCGGGCGCAGTCCGGACACCAATCTCCCCGTCATTCACGCCTACCTGAACCCGCTGGTCAAGTGGATCTGGTTCGGTGGCGTGGTTGTGGTTCTCGGAACCATTCTGGCGTTGCTGCCGAACCGCCAAGCTGTGATGGTCATGTCTCCCGCGGCGGAAAGTTCCCCTGTTTTCGACGGCGGCGGAGCGCAGCAGCCCGCGCGCGCCTCGATTTCCGCCAGATCGCAGATCTCCAAAGACCCAGGTGCGGGCCCCGTATGAGGCCCGCCGGAATCGGGTGCGGGCTCCACTTGGAGCCCGCCTAAATAATGTCTAATCGTCGCCGCCTTATCGCGCTCATCTTCACCGTCGTCGTGGGAATCGCCGCTGCTATGCTGCCGCTGCGCGTGGACGCGCAAAAAACCGAGCGCGCCAAGGTCCTCGGCGCGAAGCTCATGTGCATGTGCGGCTGCGGCCAGATTCTCACGCAGTGCAACCACATCAATTGCCCGTCTTCCGGGCCCATGCTCAAGGAACTCGACCAGCACGTCGCTTCAAGCGAAGCCGACGACCTGATCGTCCAGGATTTCATTCAAGAGTACGGAGAGAAGGTGTTGAGCGCGCCGCCCACCCACGGATTCAACAGCATTGCGTGGTACATTCCGGGTGTGGCATTCGCGTTGGGCCTCGGAATTGTCGTGACGATTATCCGGCTGTGGCGCGGCCGGGACGTGGCGAGACTTGCTTCCGCTTCTGCCGCTCCGGACGCCGCGGCAACTCCGGCATCCGAATTTCGCGCTGTGCAACTGGAGCGCGCCCGCCAGCAGGCGGACAGGGAAACGGAAGAGTAAAGGCCAATGATATTCAAGCTCGCATACGCCGCTGTTGTGCTTCCAGATGCCGTCATGCTTTCGGCGTGTCTGGTTCTTACGCTCGCGGTGCTGACCTTTGTCTTTTGGATAGAGCCGGATGAAGCCGATTCCGCTCCGCACCGCTCGCAGCTCGATCAATTGCTCGAGCGCCGGGACTCCATCTACGAAAATTTGCGCGATCTTAAATTTGAGAACCGGGCAGGGAAGTACGCGGAACAGGACTACGAACAAATGCGGGACTCGCTGGAGAATGAGGCGGCTCAGGTGCTATTGGAAATCGAAAATGCCACCGGGAACCAGGCGCCTGTCGCACGGCGCGATCCGGCGGCCGCGACGCATCCTCGTTCCTAGTCGAGATTACAAAATGATTATTTTGAGGGAACCATCTTGTTCATGAAGACGCGCCTGATACGGATTGAATTGAGGCAGATTTGCTTTGCCTTGCTGGTATTTCTTGCGGCTGCCACGGCTCGCGCGGGCACCGTCTCCGGCATAGTTCACAACGGAACCAACGGCAACAAGCCCGCCTCGGGTGTCGATGTCCTGTTGATTCAGTTGCAGGGAGGCATGCAGGTCGTGGCGAGCACAAAGACCGACGCCGCAGGCCGCTATCAGATCGACAATACAGCGATCGGCGCTGGTCCGATGCTCATCCGCGCGGTTTATCGCGGCGTGAACTTTCACCAGCCGCTTACACCGGGAACGCTGGCGGTCGACGTCACCGTCTACGAGCCGACGACGAATCCCCAGGCCGTTCAGATTCCGTTGCGCCTCCTCGTGTTTCAGCCAAACGGCGACAAGCTCATGGTCGGCGAGGAGTATTCCGTCCAGAACAATTCGAATCCTCCCGCTGCCTACTACAAGCAAGACGGCAATTTCGAATTCACGATACCCCAGGGCGCCGAACTCGATCAGGTGTCCACGTTTGGCCCCTCCGGCATGCCCGTAAAACAGGGCACGATCGACAAAGGGAAGGGGCGTTACGCGATTGCCTATGCCTTCCAGCCTGGACAGAACGGGGTCCGCCTCTCGTACGTGGTGCCCTATGCCGGCAATCGCGCCTCTGTGCGCGAGGCTTCGCATTACGACGCACAGCGCGTCCTGCTGGTCATTCCTCCCACCATGCAGATTTCTAGCCCCGGGTTCAACCCCGCCGGCACCGAGCAGGGTTTCAATGTCTTTTCGAAGGAATCCATCAAGGCGGGGACAGGATTTGATGTTTCGGTTTCAGGAACCGCGGCGCCGCCTGCGGAATCCGCCTCGCAGCCCGATCAAGTCAACGGACGAGACTCCGGCCCGGGCCCCAGTATCCTGACCGCTCCCGCGCGTCTCGACGATGAGAAGTGGATTTTGCTCGGAGGGCTGGCGGCGATTTTTGCCGTGGGTGTCGGATTACTGTTGCGGCAGCCTGTTCCAGCCGTGGCAACCGCGCCGGGAATGCCTTCCACCGCCGCAAAAGGACGCAAGGCTCAACGAGCGGCGCAGGTGAAAGCAAACACTCCGCCACCGGTTGCTCCGCTCGCTCAAAAGATCAAGCAGGAAGTAGACACGAACCTCGACTCGCTCAAGGACACTCTCCTGCGCCTTGAATTGCGCCGCCAGGCTGGCACAATTTCTGATGAGGAGTATGCCCGGGAGCGCGGCCGCGCGGAGCAATTGCTGCGCGAGCTGGTCCAGGGCTGAGCCGTCGCGCGTGGATACCCCGCATCCATCTTCTTCGAACGGCGGATTACGCATCAGCATGTCCGGTATCGAGAAGCGCTATGGCATGCGCATGGCGCTGCGGAGCCTTTCGCTCGAAATCGGGGCGGGGGAGTGCGTCGCCCTGGTAGGCCACAACGGCTCCGGCAAGACGACGCTGCTGAAAATCACGGCGCTTCTCGCGCGTCCTTCCAGAGGCCAAATCACGTTTTCCTCTGGCGCGGCCACTTTGTCCACCGATGCTGTCAAGCGCTGCATTGGGATGGTTGCTCACCACACGCTCGTATACGACGAACTTACCGCCGAGGAAAATCTGATTTTTTTCGCGAAGCTTTTCGATTTGCCGGACCCGCTCGCCCGCGCGCGCGAATCTCTCGGACCTGCGGGCCTGGCACGCCGCGCGCAGGACATGGTCAGGACATTTTCGCGCGGCATGCGCCAGCGACTGGCCATTGCGCGCGCGCTGCTTGCTTCGCCCCAACTGCTCCTTCTCGATGAGCCTGCCGCCGGCCTGGACCCCGAAGGCCAGCAGTGGCTGGGCGCGACCCTCGCGAATCTGCACGCCTCCGGCTGCACGATCGTGATGAGCACGCACGGCAGGAACGAAACGCAGGCGTGTGTCACGCGCGCGATTCGCCTCGAGGGCGGGGAAGTCACTCATGATTCCGGCCCCCATGGCGACCCTCATGGCGTCCTGACGATGGCCGCGGTGCGCGATTCATCCGAAGGGGATGCGCGATGAGCCTGGCGCATTCGACGGCTACAATCCTGGCCAAGGAACTCCGCGCGGAGTTCCGCTCGCGCGAACTACTCGTCACAACCTTCGTCTTCGTATTGATTGTCATCTTCCTGTTCAGCTATACGTTCAATCCCACGTCGTCGGAATCGCGCCGCTTTGGCCCCGGACTTCTCTGGCTGGCATTTCTATTTGCGGGCTCGCTTATGTTTCAGTCGTCGTTCCTGCGTGAGCAGACGAACGACACTTTGGCGGCCCTGCGTCTCGCCCCGATTGACCCGTTCAGCATCCTGGCGGGGAAGATGGCGGCGAATTTTCTGTTTCTGTTCCTGGTCGAGTTGATTCTCCTGCCCTTTTTCGCGGTGTTGTATAACATCGCGATTCTTCCTGTCCTTGCGCCGTTGGTCCTGGTTCTTGCTCTCGGGACGATTGGCCTGGCAATCACAGGGACCGTGTTTTCCGGTGTTGCGGCGCAGGCGCGCATGCGCGAACTGCTCCTGCCGCTGTTGCTGCTGCCGGTGCTGGCGCCGGTGCTGATCGCCAGCACGGAAGCCACGGCGGGTATCCTGCGCGATCCTTACGAGTTGTCGCTGTTCTGGCTGACATTTTTGGCCGCTTTTGACGTAGTATTTTTGACGGCGGCATGGCTATTCGGCGAATATCTATTAGAGGAGTGAGATGGCAGGCAAATCCCAATCACGAACCCCGTCTGGCGCGGCGATTTCCTTCCCGTCGGTCCTGGTGGTCTTTCTTCTGCTCGCGGCGGCAAGCTACGGCGCGCTGATCCAGGCTCCGGAAGAGTCGACCATGGGCCTGATCCAGCGCATTTTTTATTTTCATGTCTCCAGCGCGTGGACGGGCTTCATCGCTTTCTTTCTGGTCTTCATCGGCAGCATTGCCTACCTGCGCACGCGCGCGCTCAAATGGGACTGGCTCAGCGTCGCGTCCGCCGAAGTAGGCGTGGCATTTTTTACCATCGTGCTGGTGACCGGCCCGATCTGGGCCAAACCCGTGTGGGGAATCTGGTGGACCTGGGATGCCCGGCTGACTTCCTCGTTCCTGTTGTGGATCCTGTTCGTCAGTTACCTCGTGCTTCGCACGCTGGTCGATGAGCCGGAGCGCCGCGCGATGGTCTCGGCCGTATTTGGAATCTTCGCGGCGTTGGATATTCCGCTCGTCTATTTTTCGATCTGGTGGTTTCGCACGCAGCACCCGCAACCCGTGATGGGCGCTGGGGGATCGCTGGACGGCCGCATGTGGCGCGTCCTGATGCTTTGCTGGGTCGCCACGCTCGGCGTGATGGCGCTGCTGATCCGCATCCGCTACCGCCTGGAAGCTTTGCGCGCCGAAGTGGATGCGCTTCGCCTGGAACAATCGCGCAACGCGGGCCGGACAATGTAGCGCCCGCCGGAACTTGTCCCGACTTGCTCGGGAGGCGGGCATGCAGTCGAATCGAAAATACCGCCCTGAAGGGCGCAGGTCCTAAGTTAGGGGAGGGAAGCGATGAAGAACATGAATTTTCTGGTGGCGGCCTACGTTGTAATCTGGGCCGTTTTTTGTGTCTACCTGTTCTCGGTTTCCCGCCGGATGGCAGCCCTGCAAGACGATATTCGCCGGCTGAAAGAAGGCGGAAAGTAGCCGGTTCTTATGGCTGATGGCGGGAGAGAGTTGTGGCCGAAAAGAGAAAAATCAGCGTCGTGCTTTTCCAGTTAGGCGGGCCGGACTCTCCTGCCGCGGTCGAGCCGTTTCTCTACAACCTGTTTTGCGACCCCGACATTATCGACTTCTTCGGAGCGTGGTTTGCGCGGCGGCCTCTGGCGCGATGGATTGCCCGGAAGCGCGCCGGCGTTGTGCGCGAGCACTACGATGCCATCGGCGGATATTCTCCCATCCGGCTGCTTACTGAGCGGCAGGCCTCCGCTCTCGAAGCGGCCCTGGCCCCGCAGTGCGACGCGCGATGCTTCATCGCCATGCGCTATTGGAATCCGCTCACTGCGGAAGCCGTAGCCCAAGTGAATGCCTCGGGCGCCTCGGAACTCGTTCTTCTTCCTCTGTATCCGCAGTATTCCTTTGCCACGACGTCCAGCAGCCTGAAGGAATGGCAGAGGCTATATCACGCAAATGGAAACGTCCCGCGGGCGCACGCGATCGAACATTTTTTCGATCATCCCTTATACATCCAATCCATCGCCGAAAAAATCGCCCTCTCGCTGACTCACTTCGACGAGCCGGATCGCGCGCGGATTGTTTTCAGCGCGCATGGATTGCCGTTGAGCCTTATCGAGCGTGGGGATCCCTATGCGCGGCAAGTGGAAGAAACCGTGCGTTTGGTGATGCAGCGCGGCGCATGGAAGAACCCTCATACGCTCTGCTATCAGAGCAAAGTGGGGTGCCGCAAGTGGCTGTCACCTTCGTTGACCGATACCATCTCCCGCTTGGCGGCCGCGGGGGAGAAAAAGCTGCTGGTCGTGCCCATCGCGTTCGTCACCGAACACATCGAAACCCTTCACGAAATCAATATCGAAGCCCGCGAACAGGCGCACGAACTTGGCATCGAGCAATTTGAGATGATGCCTGCCGTGGGAGACTCGCCAACCTTCATTTCGGCCCTCGCCGACCTCGTGCTCAAGGCGATCGCCTAAGTCCGAACCTGCGGCGCGAATAACTAGCCCGCACTTCTCACAAAACATTCACGGTCTGGCGGCAGCACCAGCGCTCCCTGCAAGGTTTTGTAGCGCCGGCGAGACGCCGGCGCTATAAAATCGCGCGCGAAGCTCTCATTCAGGCACATTGCTGCGAAACGCGAACGCTTTGTGAAAAATGCGGGCTAGCCGTGCTCTCTATTCCTCAGTGGACTTTATGTTTCGGTTTTTCCCAAATCGAGGGTATTGGAAAAATTGATCGAATTTGGAATTCACCTTGACACAAAGCCGCGCGCAGAATATATAGGGACGCAGAACTTGGGGTTCTATTCTGCCGATTCATACTTTCTCTTGAGAGGTTGATTCGCCCCACTATGCCCGACCCAGTAGACGGAAGCACTCCGGCGCCCCTAGCACCAAAAGTCACAACGTCCCCAGCAGCGCCACCGCCCGCGGCAGCAAAGCCGGCGGCGAAAAGTAAAGGTGAGAGCGCGGAACCGCCGGACAAGATGCGGCGGCGCGTGATTTGGGGAATGATTTACGGATACCTCGGCATCAATCTCCTGATGTTCTTACGGTTTTTCTTTCCGCGCGCCTTGTACGAACCCAACACAGTGTTCAACATCGGCTATCCGGCTGATTTCTCATTGGGAATTGACCAGCGCTACCTCATGACCAACCGTGTGTGGATCATCCGCGAGCCGGACCGCATTTTCGTAATCTTTGCGCGCTGTACGCACCTGGGATGCACGCCGGAATGGAAGTCCTCAGAGAACAAATTCAAGTGTCCTTGCCACGGAAGCGGATACGACAGCGAGGGCGTCAATTTCGAAGGCCCCGCGCCTCGCCCGATGGATCGCGCGCGCGTGGACAAGGACGCCACAGGAAAACTGATTGTGGATACCAGCAGGCTGTACATGGACGACCCGCGCGCAGGAGTCAATCAGTTCAATGATCCGGGGGCGTATTTGCCTGTATAAGATCGGGTGCGGGCTCCGCTTGGAGCCCGCCGGAATTTAGTCAACTGCTTCTGGGTAGTTCCCCAGGATCCGGGACAAGTCGAGGGGGATAGGGATGGCCGAAGATAACGGCGAAAAGAAGGGTGCGGGGCTGCTTGACCGTATCCGTCAGGACGTCGCGGACCTCAAGGAAGTCGTCAAGGAAAAGGGCAAGGACGAGCTGGAGAGCTTGAAGGAGCCTGAAAAGACCCAGCTTTTCCGCTCGATCTTCCGCGTCAAGCACGATGAGACGCCGCGCAACCGCGCTCTCTCGGTGCTGTCCAACGTTTTCTTTCACCTGCATCCCGCAAAGGTCAATCGCGATGCCGTCAAATATAAATTCACATGGGGCATGGGCGGCATTACCTTCTACCTGTTTATTGTCCTCACTTTTACGGGCGTTCTCTTGATGTTTTACTACCACCCTTCGAAAGTTCAGGCCTTCCGCGACATCCTTTACCTTGAGAACGACGTGCCCTTCGGCAAACTGCTGCGCAACATGCACCGCTGGGCCGCGCACCTGATGATTATCGCCGTGTGGCTGCACATGTTTCGCGTCTTCCTGACCGGCTCTTACAAGCGCCCGCGCGAATTCAACTGGTGCATCGGTGTTCTGCTTATGGTGCTAACGCTGCTGCTGTCGTTTACCGGCTACCTGCTCCCGGACGACCAGTTGGGCTTCTGGGCCGTTACCGTCGGCACGAACATGGCTCGCGCCACGCCCTTGTTAGGCACCGAAGGGCCGTTTGGCGCGCTCCTGGGGATGACACCTTACAACGACGTGCGTTTCGCGCTTTTAGGCGGCTCCATTGTGGATGCCAACGCGCTTCTTCGCGCTTACATCTGGCATTGCATCGCCATTCCTCTGATCGCCAGCATCTTCATGGCCCTGCATTTCTGGCGCGTTCGTAAGGACGGCGGAATTTCCGGCCCGGCGCCGGTCATGCTGGAATCCGAGATTAAGGAAGAAAAGGGCCATCGGCCGGTCATCTTGCGGCCTAGCGGCGTGCAATAGCTGGAGATCAAGGATTCGAAACTGTTTTTAGCAGCCGTAGGGGCTCGGCAATGCCGTGCCCCTACAAGCAACGCGATAGAGCAGCAAGGCAGATCGCGGTACGGCAGAACGATTAAAAACTAGGGACGGGGTTTGAGGCCGATATGAACTGGCACCAGATGTGGGAAGTCGCTTCCGCACCGGACAATGTGCCGATCGTGGCGCTGCTGTTCCTTGTTCCTTTCTATGTCTGGTATGCGTTCCGGCAGGCATTTGAGAACGATCGCCTGATCGACAAACTCTCCGCGGACCCGCAACTTGCCAAGACCGAATATCGAAAGACGGAACCGTGGAACCCGAAGTGGGAAAAGGAAGTTCACACCTGGCCCTACTTGCTGCGGATCGAACTGGTTGCCGCGGTCCTTGTGACCGTACTGCTCATGGTGTGGTCGATCACGCTCAACGCGCCGCTTGAGGAGCCAGCCAATCCCAATGTCACGATGAATCCGGCCAAGGCGCCCTGGTATTTTCTTGGCCTCCAGGAAATGCTCGTCTATTTCGATCCGTGGATCGCCGGGGTGATTATGCCGACGCTGATAATTGTCGGCCTCATGGTCGTCCCGTATATTGACGCCAATCCTCTCGGCAATGGCTATTACACCTACAAGCAGAGGCGCTTCGCCATTTGGACGTTCCTGTTCGGCTTCATCGGCCTGTGGGTCATGATGATTGTTATAGGCACGTTCATCCGCGGCCCCGGGTGGATGTGGTTCTGGCCGGGGCAGACCTGGGATGCGCAGCGAGTCGAGTTCGCCGTCAACCGCAACCTGGACGCGGTTTTCGGCGTCAACGGCTCCTGGCTGGTCCATCTGATGCCCGCGGCGAATGCGGGCTATGCGCCCATTTTGGCGCGGGTCATATTCGGCGTCTTTCCGGTAGCGCTCTATTTTCTGGTGGCCGGATATTTTTCGCACCGGCTGCTTTTGCTCACGGAATTCAGCAGGAAGATTTTCAAGCGCATGACGCTATTGCAGATGGTAACAACCGAATTGTTTCTGGTGCTGATGCTCAGCCTGCCGGTAAAGATCCTGCTGCGGCTTCTGCTTCGCATCAAGTACGTTTGGGTAACGCCGTGGTTCAGTATCTGACCGGTGCGGGCTCTACTTGTTTACCCTGAGTTCCGAAGGGGAGCCCGCCAAGAACGGGTGCGGGCTCTACTTGGAGCCCGCCTAGAATATGACACACAATCAAAACGCGAAGGAGGCACTGGGTGCCTGAGCTTCCTCCTGATGATCCGGTTACAACCCGGCCGATGGCCGGTCTGGTCCTGATTTCCGTCTTCCTGTTGCTGCTGACCGTGTCCTGGTCGCTCTACGACGAATTCTACGGGCTGCGCCCGTGGCGCAGTTACCAGAGCGAATTCTCCAAAGTGTATTCGTCCTACCTGGCCAAGCAGTACCAGAAACGCAAGGCCGACGAGCAGAAATTTTACGCCACGCCGCAATATCAGAAACTTTTGGACGATGTGAAGGCGGCGCACGAAGCCGCCAAGGCGCAGGACCAGCTAATCGGACAGCAAATCGAATTACTTGATCGCCAGCGCGCCGCCATGACGGACATGTTCCAGTTGGCGCGCGGGCTGGTCGGCTCGCTCACCTATCAATTGGAACAAATTGATGAAAAGGACAAGAGCGGAAAAGAGTCCAAGCTGAAGGAGTTGAACGAGGCCAAGGCGCAGACCTATGAGGTCGCGTGGCCTGTCGAGGGCGGCAAGATCGAGCCCACGAAATACAATTATCAGCAACTGAATGACCTGTTCACTTCGATCATGTCCTCGAAAGCGAAGCTGGTCGCGCAGCGCGGCCAGGTCGATCGACCAGAAAAAGACGCCCAGGACAAACTGGCCGAATTCGTGAAGGAGCAGCTCCCCGGCTTGGCGGCCCGCGATCTGCAAACCCTTGCCGGCAGCGTGCAGAATCTCGATATCAAGCTTCGGCAAGTCAACGTGAACCCGACCGGGGCTTCGCTGAATAATCTTGGCGGCGCAGGCCTGGTCGATCGCTGCCAATCCTGCCACCTGGGGACAGATCCGCTGATCGTTCCCGTCACGATGACGGTGACGAAAGCCGATCTAGGTTTGGGCAAGAGCAAGGACGCTCCGTACTCGAGCCATCCCGACCCGGACATGATGAAGTATCACCCGCTGGAGAAGTTCGGCTGCTCGCCGTGCCACGGAGGAAACGGACGCGCACTCGACACGGTGGAGAAAGCCCACGGGCGTTACGAACACTGGCTCTGGCCTCTGAATTATCCGGAAAACTTCGAGTCCGGCTGCCAGCAGTGCCACGCTTCGGACATGGTCACCGAGCACGCCCCGGTCCTGAACCGCGCGAAGCAGTTGTACCGGCAAAAGGGCTGCATCGGTTGCCACCGTTTCCAGGGCTTCGATAATCAGGACGAACAATTGGTCAGCGCGCGGCAAATGATTGCCCAGCTGGAAAATCAGAAGCAGGACAATCGCCTGCAGGTCGCGGAACTTAACAAAAAGGGCGACACAGCCAGCGATAACGACGCGGCCAACCGCTACTATGCGCAAGCCTCGAATCTGACCGTCATGATTTCCAGCATGGACGCGCAGATCGAGCAACTCGATCGCCGCTCGCATAACCTGTTGCAGGAAATCAAGAAAGTCGGTCCGGACCTGAAAGAGGCCCGGATGAAGATTCGCAAGGAATGGATCCCGTACTGGCTGAAGCACACGCACGAATTCCGTCCGACCACGAAAATGCCGCAGTTCCGGCTGCAGGACGACGAGATTCAGGCCATTTCGGCATACGTCTGGCAATCCGCCCTCCCGGGGCCTGCGCTGCCCAAGCAAAACCCGGGAAACGCCGCGCACGGCAAGGAACTGTTCGAAACGCGGGGCTGCGAGGCCTGCCACTCCATCGGTGAAGGTTTGAACCTGGTCGGCGGAGATTTCGCCGCAAACCTTTCCAGGGTAGGCGAGAAGGATAGCTACGATTATCTGGTCCGCTGGATCCTGAACCCCAGGACGAGAACGCGTCCGTATTGCCCATACGAGAAGAAGGACTTGGGACCCGAAGATTACGCCAAACATGACCTCCCCTTCCTGTTTGACTCGGAACATTCTCGATGCCCGAACGATGGACACGAGTTGGTCGCGCAGCAGATGACGGTCATGCCCAACCTCCGCCTCACGCTTGAGGAAGCGCACGACATCGCCAGCTTCTTGCTCACACAGAAGCACTCCGACGCAACGTATGCCTCGGCGGACTTCATGGACGATCCGAAGCTCAAGGCGCAGGGCAAGACTCTTATCCAACACTACGGCTGCGCAGGTTGCCACGAAATCTCCGGCCTCGAGGACGAAGGCCGTATCGGAACTGAACTCACCAACGAAGGAAGCAAGCCCATCGAACGCTTGGACTTCGCCCTCTATACCGAAGACTCCAAGCTGGGCATCCTGCCGGACGGCAAAAAATCTCCCCGCGGCGCCTGGTACGACCTCAAGGGCTTCTTCGAGAACAAGCTCACCGACCCGGCCGCGTTTGACCACGGCAAGTACAAGCCGGACCCGATGGATCGCCTCCGCATGCCCAAGCCGAATGTCACCAAGGACGACATCAACGCGCTGACGACATTCTTGCTCGGCTCGACCGATCCTTCGCTGCCGCCGGAGTACATGTACAAGCCCGCCGACCAGCGCGCCGCCATCCAAAAGGGCTGGTGGATCGCTACCAAATATAATTGCATCGGTTGCCACCAGATCGGGATCGGCCAGAAGTCGGTGCTGATGGGGCTGCCGCAGTATCAGGGGGAGAACAAGCAGAACCTGCCTCCCGTGCTGACCAGTGAAGGCGCGCGCGTCAATCCCGAATGGCTCAAGGGATTCCTCGCCAATCCTTCCTTGAGCACAACCGACGTCAACCGCAACGGCGTGCGCTCCTACCTGCAAGTCCGTATGCCGACGTTCTATTTGTCCGACGACGAAATCCGCAGCCTGGTGCTGTTCTTTGAGGCGCTGTCCAGTCAGCCGCAACCCTTTATCCCGGAGAAGCTTGCGCCGGTTACCACGGCCGAAAAAGACATGGCGCGGCAACTCTTCACCAGCACGGCGGCGCCCTGCGTGAAGTGCCACGCCACGGGCGACCCCGCGCATGACAAGACGGCCATCGCTCCGAATTTCTTGTTCGCGAAGGACCGCCTGCAGCCTGCCTGGACTGCGAGATGGCTCGTCAACCCGGCCCTGATCGCGCCGGGAACAGCCATGCCGTCGGGATTGTTCAAGCGCGATGCCGACCATTGGGTGTTTTCCGGGCCGCTCCCGTCAAGCTTCCGCGGGTACACGGGAGATCATGCGGACTTGCTTGTGCGTTACATGTTCCAATTGACCCCCGAGGAGCAGCGGTCCCTCCTGGGCCGGCCCCCCTCGGGTGGTTCGGGCGGTGCAGGGAAGTAGATTTCTGATAACGGCTAACTTTGTATGGCGGAGCTTCAAGCGAGCCGTTATAGAATACAAGGTTACGCCGGTTTTGAATTTGTGGAGCGAGGGCGAACTTTGTAGGGCACGGCTCTTGTGGTGAGCGTTGCCGAACCATTAGCCGTGCCGCTGAGAATTGCAGAATCAAGGGGCTTTAGCCCCTGAAGCTTTTGAATTTCATGAATTCCTACAACAGGAGGAACTTTTTCGTGAAGAACAGTAAATTTGGGATGTATTCCCTGACAATCGGAGTGCTGGCCCTGGCCATCACCGGTTGCGGTGGAAAGAAGGAAGAGACATCGGAAGCACCCGCTCCGGCCGCAACCGCTCCAGCGGGCAAAACGGTTGACGCCGTAACAGCCGGCGAGGTCACCGGATCGGTGAAGCTCGACGGCGCGGCGCCCAAAATGAAAGGTATCAGCATGGCGGCGGAGCCTGCCTGTGCCAAAGGGCACACAGGTCCAGTCACCAGTGAGGAAGTCATCACCGGAGACGGCGGCTCGCTGGCCAATGTCGTGGTCTACGTCAAGTCCGGTCTTGATGGCTATTCGTTCCCAGCTCCCTCGACTCCGGTAAAATTCGATCAAAACGGATGCCAGTATCACCCTCACGTGGCGGGCATTCAGGTCGGACAGACCATCGAAGTCGTGAACAGCGACCAAACGACCCACAACATTCATCCTATCCCGAAGGAAAATCGGGAGTGGAATGAGTCGCAGCCGCCCGGGGCATCTCCGATTGACAAGACATTTGCCCGTGAGGAAATCGCCATCCCGGTGAAGTGCAACGTCCATCCCTGGATGAAGGCGTACATGGCCGTTCTCGCCAATCCCTACTTCCAGGTGACGGAAAAGGACGGAAAGTTTGACCTGAAGAACCTTCCTCCTGGCACGTACACACTGGTCGCTTGGCACGAACTCTATGGCACAAGCGAGCAGACCGTCACGATTGCCGCTAAAGAGTCCAAGAGCGTGACGTTCACTTTCAAAGCTTCGGCAGCGGCCGGAGACTAAAGCAGGGCCTCAGAGAATCAGGATCGCCGGAGAGGTTGCTTGCAGCCCTCCGGCGGTCGTACGATCTCGGGTGCGGGCTCTACTTGGAGCCCACCAGAATACGGGTGCGGGTTCTACTTGGAGCCTGCTTAAATAATGCACAAACCAGCCAATCAAAGCTTGCACAGATACGCCGTGTTCACGACGTGTTGCACCTTTCTCCTCCTGATTGCCGGAGCGCTGGTGACTTCGAACGACGCGGGGCTGTCAGTCCCCACATGGCCGCTGGCGTGGGGGACCGTAACCCCGCCGATGGTTGGCGGGATCGTTTATGAGTGGTCCCATCGCGTGATAGCGGCTTCTGTGGGGTTCCTGACGATAATCCTAGCCATATGGGTATGGATAGCCGAAAAACGCGCCTGGATGCGCTGGCTTGGCTTGGCGGCCCTTGGCGGGGTGGTTTCGCAGGGAATTCTCGGCGGCCTGACCGTGCGGATGTTTCAGCCCCCGGCGGTTTCGGCGGCTCATGCCACGTTGGCGCAACTGTTCTTTTCGACCGTGGTGGCCATCGCCTTTTTTACGAGCGCCTGGTGGCAGAGTGACCTTCCGGAAACAAAAGACACCGGAGCGCCGCGCGTGAGGTCTTTGACCGTTTGGACGGTCTCGGCCGTCTTCTTGCAATTGATTCTGGGGGCGGCCTTCCGCCACAAGGGATTTGGAATTATTCCGCACCTGATTGGCGCGGTCATTGTTACAATACTCGTTTTCATGACGGCCGGAGCACTGAAGCGCCGCTACGCGACGTGGCAACCTTTGCGAAAGTGCGCGCGGGTGTTGCACATCTTGATCGGAGTGCAGCTTTTGTTGGGCGGGGGAGCCTGGTGGTCGAGAACGTATGCGGCCCACTTCCCGCAGCCGATTCCGGTCATGGTTACGCTCACAGTCATACATACAGTCACGGGGGCACTCTTGCTTGCAACAACTCTACTCACGGCGCTCGTAAGCTACCGGATGCTGCGTCCGGGACCAGCCGCCGCTAATTCTTCCGCCACTTCGGAGCAGATTGCGTGATGAGAGAACCTGTCGAAACGTCCGCATCGCTTGCGTCGGAAGTCAGCCGCCCCGCGTTGTATATGGCGCTGACCAAGCCCGACGTCTCGTTCCTCGTCGTCATGACCACGGTGGCCGGGTATGCCTTGGGCAGCAGCGGCTCGCTGGACTGGCTGCGCATGGGCCACACGGTTTTTGCCACTACGTTGATCGCCGCCGGTACCTCCGCGCTCAATCATTACATCGAGCGCGACTCCGACGCACTGATGCGGCGAACGGCCTCCCGGCCTCTGCCCTCCGGCCAGCTACAGCCGCGCGAAGCCCTCTGGTTTGGCTGGAGCTTGATCGTTGCCGGCACGCTCTACCTTGCACTGGCCACCAACCCGCTCGCCACACTGCTGGGAATCGGCACCTCGGTCGCCTATCTTTGCGCCTACACGCCGCTCAAGCGCAGAACCACCCTGGCGACGCTCGTGGGAGCGATTCCGGGCGCCGTGCCGCCATTGATCGGCTGGGCGGCAGCGCGCGGCTCCCTTACGGTGGATGCCTGGATCCTGTACGCAGTGCTGTTCCTCTGGCAATTCCCGCACTTTGACGCAATTTCCTGGGTTTATCGGGAAGATTACCGTCGCGCGGGAATCCTCATGCTTCCGGTGGTGGATCCCGAGGGAAAGCGGACATTTCGTGAAATCCTCCTTACGGCTGCATTGCTCGTTCCGGTCAGCCTGCTTCCGGCGGTGACGGGCCTTGCCGGGGCGCGCTACTTTTTCGGAGCAGTGGTTTTGGGGATTATGCTGATGGAAGTGTGCTTGTGGGCCGCGGCGGCGAAGAGCAACAGTCGCGCGAAATGGCTCATGCACGCAACCGTGCTGCACCTGCCGTTGCTGTTGGGGCTGCTGATTTACGACAAATTCACCCGGTAATTTCTGAATCGGAGCGTCTGCGAGTGGGTGCGGGCTCTACTTGGAGCCCGCCGGAAAGAGGTCATGAACGGACGACAAAATCCGGTCGAGTTGCTGGTTATCTGCGCGGTGATGGTTGTGCTTTCCATCCTAGGCATTGTGGGCGCTCTTTCCACACGGCTTATTGGCAGTCTTGACGGCCTGCTGATGCTGGCCGTCTGCCTGATGACGGCCTTGATTTTTGCTATATTGCTGTTTGTACTGGCCAAGGAGCAGGATTGGTTTGGCAAGCGCGGCCCCAACGGCGGCGCAGCAACCCGGCCGGGTGCCGGTAAGTAGCGCCCGACAGGTATTGCGTCGGAGAGTTTCGTTGCGATGTGGAGTCGAACGTAAAAACTTTAGAGCCCTTGTGGTAACGGCTAGTTTTGTAGGGCACGGCTTTAGCCGTGCCGTTTAGGACTGCAAAATCAAGAGGCTTTAGCCACTGAAGCTTTCGCAACGTAGAGGAAGTGGCCCAGTTGATCTCCCAACCCGCCTGGAACGCGATTCTCAACGGTTCGAGCGCCATCCTGGTCACCGCGGGGTACGCCATGATCCGGACCAGGCGCATCCAGGCGCACAAATCGTGCATGCTCGCGGCGGTCGGCACTTCCACTATATTTCTGATTTCCTATCTCGACTATCACTGGCGTGTGGGTTCGGTCCGTTTCCCGGGGCAGGGAATCGCGCGCACTGCTTATCTCACGATGCTGGGGACGCATACAATCCTGGCGGCCGCCATTGTCCCGCTGGGCATCGTGACCCTGGTTCGCGCGCTCAAGGGGAGATTTGCGGATCACAAGCGCATCGCGCGATGGACTCTCCCCCTGTGGGCGTATGTGTCCGTCACGGGAGTCCTGATCTACATTGTGCTATACCAGGTCTACGCAGCGCCTCGTCCCTGATTTGCGATATCCTGTCACCCGACCTATTGAACTCGAATGACTGACGCCCGACATCTCGCGGCCCCTCCTCCAGCGCCGCCTAAATCGCCGATGGCCAAGAAATGGCTCGTCGCCATTCTGGTCCTGACCTTCGCGTTTGTCCTGATGCCCTTCCTACTTTGGTACATGACCACCTTCACCCGCCCGCTGAACGACGCCGACCTGGCAACCTACTTTGCCGACGCCGTGCATCCTCGCCGGGCTCAGCACGCCCTGTCCCAGATTGCTGACCGCATCATCAGCCCCAACCCGGCCATTCGGGCATCCGCAAAGCCCTGGTACCCGGAAATCGTCAAATTTTCCGCGCTGGGCAGCGACGAATTGCGTGTCACCGCGGCCTGGGTGATGGGGCAGGATAACCAATCACCTGCATTTCATGACGCCCTGCTCAAGCAATTGAGCGACGTAAACACCATGGTGCGGCGCAACGCCGCCCTCTCGCTCGTGCGCTTTGCCGATCCTTCAGGCCATGACGTCATTGCAGGCATGCTGGCAACTTACACGATGGCTGCGCCGCGTTCAGGCACACTCTCGATCAGGCTCAAGCCCGGCGATGTCATCAATCCGGGAACCTTGGTCGCTCACGTCGTGGTCTCGGGGGAAAAGACGGAAGTCCGCTCAGATGTGCCGGGAAGCCTGCTGCAATGGATCGTACCGGACAGTACGCAGATCCAGACCGCACAACCCATACTTCTGGTCGCTCCAAGCTCGGAAATGGCGTGGGAATCTCTTCGCGCGCTCTATTTGATCGGACAAAAGGACGATGCGCCCGCCGTAGATCGCTATGTGCGAGGTATCGAAGGCTTTCCCCCGCAGATCCAACAACAGGCAGCGCTCACCGCCAAAGCAATCTCCACCCGTGCTTCAAGAGAAAAGTGATTGGTGACCGGTGACTAGTGACTGGTAGGAATACCAAGAAACTCCATCGACCTATGTCCGGTCTATTCTTTCACCAGTCACCAGCCACTAGTCACCAGTCACACGTTCTCAGAAGGGAAGCGCCCCATTGGCACCCTCGAACTCCACCAGCGGCACCATGTCAATCGCATCCCACGGGCAGCCTTCGAGGAATGCGCCATCCGGCCCTTTGCTCGTGCAGAGTTTGCACCCGATGCACAGCAGGGGATCGACTATAATGCGCCCAAACGGGGCGTGATCCTCGTCCGGGGCCCAATACATGCAGTCCGCGACAGGGCAGTACTCCACGCAGGCCGGCGACCCGGAACATCCGGTACAGCACTCATTGATGACGGCAAGAATGTGGGGCTTGCGTTTGCGCTGGGTGGTTGTTCCTGTTGATTTCGGATCGTACTTGACGACATTCCCTGTTTTAAATTCTTCAATGCTCGGAGCGCTATAGGACACGGAAACCCTCCACGATGCAGTCGTTGTTGCACATTCTTGCTGACACCCTTCCAGTTGTCAATCCGCCGGTGCCAATAGTTTGCACGCCCTGAGGTTTTGGAGGGCTGGGCTTCAGCCCAGCCAAAGCGAATCTCTTTTGAAGTCGGCTTTACAGCTTGCGGAAAAAGGGTCGAAGCCTTGTGGGTCGCGGCCCCGACAGGGTCGGGATCTTCGACTTCAGCCGCGACATAAAGCCTGCATTTCCCTCAGGGGTTTTAACCCCTGAGGGCATCGCAGAGACTTTTTCCGCAGCCTATTTAGTCGCTGAAGCTGACTTGGTTGCGGCTCTGCCTCGCTATGTTTTATACTTTTTGCAGCCGCCTGATACGAGGACAGATAAACCGCGGCACGGAAGCTTTTCGTCAGGCCCGCGCATCAAATAGTTGTAAGTTAGAAAAAGTTCTTGAAACTCCGACACGTAGCATTTGCAGAGTATGGTAGAATGATTTTGCGGAATATATAGCCGTACAAACGGCAGGGAGTGAAGGTATTGAAATGATTACAGTTACCCCGGTAGCCACATCAAAGGTTAAGGAAATCATGAGCCAGCAGAACCCGGTGCCTGTGGCACTGCGCGTCGCCGTTGTGGGCGGCGGATGCTCGGGTTTCAGCTATCACATGGCTTTTGAGAACCAGGAAAACCCGACCGACAACATCTACGAGTTCGACGGGCTCAAGGTGCTGGTCGATCAGATGAGCGAAATGTACCTCGAAGGTGTCTCCGTTGATTACGTTGAGACGCTCGAGGGCGCGGGTTTCAAGTTCAATAACCCGAACGTCAAGAGCACCTGCGGCTGCGGCAGTTCGTTCAGCGTTTAAGAGCAGACCTGGGTGCGGGCTCTACTTGGAGCCCGCCGGAAAGAGGCTGCGGGCTCTACTTTTACGCTGAACGTCCCGATCGGATCGGGGCGTGGATCCCGCCGGGAAACTGTTCGCTCCACTTTAGGATTTAGTCCGGAAAGGGCCTTCGCGAATCGCGTCGAGGCCCTTTTTCTTTATCTGCTGCTATCGCTCCCAACCGCCATCCCCTGATTGCAAAGCATGGTCTTGCCCCGTATCCTATAGGGCGCCCATGAAGATTGCGCTCGCACAATTCAATCCCACCGTCGGCGACTTCGCCGGAAATTCCGCCAGGATTCTGGAATTGGCCCAGATCGCCCGCCAGCGCGGGGCCGACTTGGCTGTCTTTTCCGAGCTGTGTGTGTGCGGCTACCTGCCCCTCGATCTAATCGAGCGCCCCCAATTCATTGCGAGAAATGAAAAGGAGCTGGACTGCCTGGCCAAGAAGCTGCCCCTCCCGGCGATCGTCGGATTCGCAGGACGCGCAAACGAGTCAACAGGAAAGGCAGCTGCAAACGCAGCCGCGCTTCTCGAGAACGGACACATCGCCTTCCTCCAGCACAAGATGTTGCTCCCGACCTACGATGTTTTTGATGAGTCCCGCTATTTTCAGCCCGCGCGTGAGCAAGATACATTTGCGTTTCACGGCCAGCAACTCGGAATCACCATCTGCGAAGATATTTGGAACGATAAGAATTTCTGGTCCAAACAACTCTACGAACGCAACCCGGTTGCCGAGTTGGTCGGGAAGGGAGCCGCGCTTCTGATCAACATTTCCGCCTCTCCCTACACAATTGACAAGCGTGGCTTGCGCCTTGATATGCTGCGCTCTCTGGCAAAGACGCATGGCCGCCCGGTGATCTACGTTAACCAAGTCGGCGGCAATGACTCTCTGGTGTTTGACGGCGGCAGCCTGGTCATCTTGCCCGATGGCCGCATTGCTGCGCAGGCGCGCTCCTTCGAGGAAGATCTCGTCCTTTTCGACACCCAGACAGGCGTGGGTGAAGTGCACCCGCAACCCGTGAGCGAACTCGATGTCGCGCTCCAAGCCCTTATCTGCGGCACGCGTGACTACGTATGTAAATCCGGCTTTCGGAAGGTTGTCGTAGGGCTGAGCGGCGGCATTGATTCATCCGTGGTGGCGGCCATAGCGGTAGCCGCCCTCGGTCGCGAGAATGTCCTCGGCGTTTCCATGCCGGGGCCATATTCCTCTGAAGGCAGCCGTACTGATGCCGCACGCCTAGCCGAAAACCTGGGGATCGAGTTCATTACATTGCCGATCTCGGAAGTCTTTAACTCCTATCGGACGGCGCTCTCCAAGCCCTTCGAGGGCCGCCCGGAAGATGTGACCGAAGAGAACCTGCAGGCGAGAATACGAGGGAATTTCCTCATGGCCCTGTCGAATAAATTCGGCTCGATGGTCCTCAGCACGGGCAACAAATCGGAAATGGCGGTAGGGTATTGTACTCTCTATGGCGACATGGCCGGAGGCCTGGCGCTTCTTTCAGACGTTCCCAAAACGATGGTCTATGCGTTAGCTGAATTGATCAATCGCGAAAGGGAATTGATTCCCCTGGCCTCGATCGAGAAACCGCCTTCGGCCGAGCTTCGTCCCAACCAGAAAGACCTGGATTCCCTTCCTCCTTATGATGTCCTGGACCGGATTCTCAAGGCTTATATCGAAGACGTGAATAGCCCGAATGAAATCGCAGCCCGCTATGGATATGATCCGGAACTGGTGCGTTCCATCGCCATTCGTGTGGACCGCAACGAATACAAACGCAGGCAGGCCCCTCCCGGCTTGAAGATCACTTCACGCGCCTTCGGCCTGGGCCGCCCGTTTCCAATCGTTCAGAAATTTATACCCTGAGGGGAGACTCTTCGTGAACCAAAAACTGCGATTCTTAATTTTGGTATTGTTCTGCTGCGCCTCTCGCCTGGGTGCGCAAACGAATGCGCAAACACCCGCCACGAATCGTCCCGCAACTCCTTCCGCGCAATCCGCATCCGCGCCGACGGCCAAACCGGGCTTGATCGAGGACAAAGTCCAGCGATATCTAAAGAATATGTATGCCTGGGGTCCATCATTTGATATCAAGGTGGGACCCACAAAACCATCCCCACTCCCTGACTTACTGGAAGTTCCCGTGACGGTTACGGCGAACGGGCAATCCGATACGGCAACCGTTTACGTAACTAAGGACGGCAAGTTTATATTCCGCGGGGAGCTTACGGACATGGCGGTAGATCCGCTGGCTGACATCCGATCTAAGCTCCATCCGGGCACAGCCCCATCAATCGGCCTGGCAAACGCGAAGATCACCTTGATCGAATATGCCGACTTCGAGTGCCCGTCCTGCCGGCAGCTAGACCGCGTCCTGCGCGACCTGCTCCCACAACACCCCGAGATTCGCCTCGTTTATAAGGATTTTCCTCTAACTGCAATCCACCCCTGGGCCATGACTGCATCCATCGCGGGTCAGTGCGCCAATCAGCAGAACCCCGCCTCATTCTGGAAGATCCACGACGTCATCTTCGACGCCCAAGATGTGATCACACCTTCTAATGTTTGGGACAAAATGGCGGATTTCGCCAGTCAACTAGGCCTTAACGTCGAGGCATTCCGAGCGTGCATGGCAAATCCCGACACCACACATGAAATCGAGAAAACTATGACCGAAGGCCGGGAATTGAACATAAATGGCACACCCACAGTCTTCGTGAACGGTAGACGAATTGTGGGCCCCGATGAACCCCTCCTAAAACAATACATTGAATTCGAATCGACGCATTAATTATAAACATAATATACCTCATACCCGCATCTAGAGCGGGTTTCGTGCACATCCGCTAAGTAAACACTTCCGCTATTATCAGCCGCTGATTGTCACTGTGGGGTAGTGTCTTCATCTCCGCATACCTGCTAGACAAAAAATACCGGGTTTAGAGTCTGTGGTCATGTACTGCGGGTCCAGGCCGGATGCGTTGAAGCCACTGCCGAGGAAATTCTCCAGGACTTTTTTCGGTGACGTTGTCCGGCCTCCCCTCCATAGGGGTTACGTGTGTGAGTGAAGAATTCGAAGGCATCGTGCGCGTGAAAAAGTGGGGTAACAGCATGGTGCTTGTGCTCCCGGTGGAACTGCGTGAGTTCTTTGGTTTGGTGCCCCGCGACATACTGGCGTTTCGCAAGGTGGGGCGGTACGTCATGATTCGGCGCATCCGCGCCGGCGAACTCGTGCCCTTGAGCGAACAGGAAGCGAGGCAAGGTTTGTTGGCTGTGGAGAAATTGAATGTCTGAACCAAACGGCAAGCCAGCACAAGCGTCTTTGCCGGGTAACGCGACCACGTTTACCCTCACGATAACTTGGGATGTGGCTAAGGATGAGTTCAACGTGACTGGGTTGAATATCCCGCCGTGGGTCGCTCTTGGAATGCTGCGGTTTATGGAAATCTTGGTTCGCCGGCGTGAAGTTGAGGCCGCTATGCGCGCCTCGATTGAAAACGCGCCGCGAATCGCAAGACCCGGAGGATTGCAGTAATGCCAGACCTTCGCATGGTTCCGTTCGATCTGTTGATCGAGCCGCCGTTTCCGATGCGCGAGCAGTTTGGCGACATGCCGTTTGCCGAGCTGGTCGAGTCAATCCGCATGCACGGCATCAAGCAACCTCTCCTGGTACGTCCAGTCAACGGAAATTACGAAGTCATGGCAGGGCATCGCCGCATGAAGGCTGCCGGCGTTTGCGCTCTCACGGAAGTGCCGTGCCTGGTCGAAGAGTGTGACGACAAAAAGGCTGTTGAAACCATGATCGCGGAGAATACCGGCCGCGAGGATGTCACCGCGACGGAGGAAGGGCGCTTCTACGAATCTCTTGTCGTGCGGTTTGGTCTGAGTGAAGAAGATTTGTGCCGCATGGTCAAGAAGTCGGCGGCGTATGTGAATGATCGGCTGTCCCTGGTGCGCTGTGATGCGGCGATAGCCGAAGCGGTACTCCAAAAATCCATTAACTTCTCGGCTGCTAAAGAGCTTCTCCGGGTGAATCCTTGGACCGCGGCGCTCGTGCTACGCTGCTCGGTCGAGTCTCTTACTCCTGAGCAAACCCAGTTCATCGAGACACACCGCGCGCGGCTGCTCGATCTCTGTGTGCGCTGCGGCGCGACGCAACGTGTCGCGCATTCATACGTCGAGCAGTGGAAGTCGTCGCTTATGCCGATCAATCCCTATCCCGCGCAGACCGATTCCAGCGGCCAGGCCGCGCAGACGATTGTGCGGATGCCGCGATGCCTGGTGTGTGGCCGGGATGCCGACCCTCAGAACATGATCGAGTTGAAAATCCACTACTACGAAAAAGACAAGGTGTTTCAAGTCTTACGAGAGGCAGGGCTGACGCTTTATGAATGACGTTCCGCATCTGGATGCCGGCATAAGTGGCTTCACACTTCCGCCGAATTGGGATCGGGCTATTGTGCTCAAGGATGCCTCGGTAAATGTTTCGGGCCTCTCGGCAAAGATGGTCTTGTTTCTCACCGTATGCCAGCAGGCTCACGACGCGCTGTTTCAGACGCCGTTGTGTGTGACGAGTGGGAACGATGGCGGGCACGCGATCAACTCAAAGCATTCCAAGTGGCTGGCCGTGGACGTGCGGTGTAGCGACGTTGATGCGTCCGGTCAGTTGCTCTTTTTGATGGTGCTCGCGTTTCTCAGCCGGGCGTACCGCATGGCGGTGTTCGACGAGCGGCAGTTGCCGGGCGCCGCGCACTTCCACGTCGAAGAGGTTGGATGATAATAGGTGTGTCACCTTAACGGAGGTGACAATTATGCGTGATGAATTGTTGACGTTACTCGCTGGCATTCGTGAAGACTTCCAGCGGGAAGAAGATCAAGGCCTTTTGCAACACGATCTGCATAAGGCCGAGCAGGCTCTAGCGGGGAAATACGCGTGCGACCGAATCGAGCGAGCGATTGCGTTGCGCTTCGGCGTGAAAGTTGTGCCGGCGAAATCTGCCGGCCGAGCGAGGTGAAGTCATGATTGTAGTTTGCAACAACTGCCAAGAAGAAATCGCTGACGTTACGGTCCTACACGTGTTCAACGCAGCGGTCAGTTGCGGGAAATGCGGTCAGACTTTTGGACAAAGGTTTGCTCCCGATCCCGCGCTTGAGCCTGCTGCGCCTGTGAAACCAACGTCTGCTGAGACTAAAAACGGCCACTATTTTGTGGACGGCAGGGAAGTGGCGCGTCCTGAATTCGACGCTGCTATTGCTCAGCTCTAGCCGTGTCGCCGACGACTGTCATTCCCGAGGAACTGATGCACCCTTCGAAAAAGAAGGAAGTCATCGCGTTCTTGATCCTCGCCCCAGCCGAAGCGAAGCTGAAAACGTCGCTGCTACTCGGCTGGGCGCAGGAGGTCGGCCTGCGTTTGCGGCAGCGGGACTATAACGCTGTGACAGTGAGCGCGATAGATCGGTGACGGAGGAAGTAATGAGAAAGCTGATTTGCTTGATCGTGTTCTTGTTGTTGTTTCCCTGCGCAGCCTCTGCGCAGGCGCATTCGGTAAGTCTCACGTGGACGGCTTCTACGGATGCCGGCGTTAGCTATAACGTCTATCGCCTTTCGGGTGCGTGCCCGGCCAGCGGCGCGAGTGGATTCACGAAAATCACGGGGACTCCTGTTTCCACGACCGCGTACACAGACGCCACGCTGGCACCAGGCAGCTATTGCTACTACGCGACGGCCGTTCTGAATGGCGCGGAGAGCGTGCCGAGCAATCTTGCTTCGGCGGTGATTCTTCCGGCGGCTCCGACCGCCCTCAAGGTTGCCGGGACGAACTAGAAGCAACTCGGAGGCGTTGCGGTGACGAATCTAGAACAGCGCGCGGCTCAGTGTCTTTATCGCATACGTTACGCTCCGGGTAACTTGCACGAACCGAGAGCGAAGACGCTGCATCGCCTGTGGAAGAACGATCCGCTGTGGTCTCTGTCGTTTCTAGACCAGGCGGATTTGTGGTTTTTGATCTGGCACTACCGCCGGCAAGTGAACGATGCGGAGTTGGTCGCGCACGCCGACACAGTTGTCAACGGCGCCCTTGAGCTGAAGTTTTGAGGTCTTATTCGATGGCTGCGTTTGTGGAGTACGTTACGCGCGTCCTGGGTGATCGGTGGGTGAGCACGTGCGGCCGCTGTAGCCGGAAGTTGTACACCCTCAAGAGTGAAGGTGAGCACGTGAGGCGATGGCGGCTCGCCGAACATAGCGCGGACCATTTGAGGTAAGAAATCGTGGATCTGGCTGGCAGCTTTGAGAGCAGTGCGGGCAACGCAGGAGTGCGACCCGCGACGCGCACGGCAGAGCTGCCGGCCTGCAAGCCGGGGCAGGCCCCCTTTGAAAGGCGCAACCTGCGAGAGAAAACGCAGGAAGTAACGCCTGCCCCGACTTGTGGGCCTCAACTTGCTGCCGGTGCGGTAGAAAACTCCCGCCCGATCCCCCGCGGCGGGTTTCCGGCGGGGGGTCGAGGCGGAAGGGGGGCGCGCGAAGCGCGGTATGTTCATACACATCTAGCAACATCTTCACAGAAAGTTTTTTACGGCGACACCCAAACCGGGGAGGCAATGTACCGTAAAGCTGTGAGAAGAAAGGTGGCTGCGTCTGTAGTCAACTCGCTGAACGTTGGCGGAGAACTGGCAGAGGCAAAGCGCTTGGCATGTTGTGGGGAATGGTTTAAGTTGGGTAGATGCTCGCAGGGCGGGCAACGATTGGAGCCAAATCCATGCAACTCGATGTTTTGCTCAAATTGTGCGGCCCGAAAGTCGAAGCCTCTACAGAAGCGCATTTTATCCCGGTGTCTCGTACGTACGAAGAGGTATTACTTCTTAACGTTGACGATGCCGACTCTCGCGTCACTCTCACCGGGCCAAGCGGGTCGTTTTCGGAAGTACTTCGCACGCTTGCGCAGAGCGAAAGTTTGGAATCAAGTCATGCGGAATGGTACATCGTGGATTGGGATTACGGGGGGCCTGTCCTCAGTCGAATGTACCTTTCGACCGAATAGCGGTGGATGGCACTTACATCTGCACGTGCTGATCGAAATGCCGGGGCGTTGTACTAAGGAGTGGTTGAAAGCACTCAAAGCGGAGTGGTTACGGATCACGGGAACCGGCCGATACCTGAATATCCTGCCTGTCTATCGGCGTTCCAGGCGTGGAAAGAAAATCTACCGGGGCGTGAATCGCAAGGCAATTAAGGAGCTGGTTAAGTACGTCACTAAGGCAGCGGATTTCGCTGACTCGCCGGAACGCGTGTGCGAGTTTTTGCGCGCCTTCAAACACGTGCGGCGGTACCAGTGCTTCGGATCGTTCCAAGGGGCGCTAAAAAAAGAGGAGCGCCAACCGGGCGATGATGGCAGGGAGTTGGCGTGCTCATGTGGAAGCAGCCACTATCACGATCAGTTCACATGGTCATGTCGCCCGGTGCATATCAGCGAAACGAAGGCGATGCCGGACGGCACGCGGCAGTTGAAATGGGATTGGTGGGCTGAGTTAGGTAATTCGGTCGAGGAATCGCCACCTAATTTCGAGTTGATGCGGCAAGTCGTTGAGAGCTACAAGCAGGGTCGATTAGGGTTTTCCGGCGCGATGCCGGAAATGTCGGAGAAATTGCCGTCGCTGTGGGCGGCGTAGTTCAAATTCACGTAAGGGGAGAAAGTCACTATGCCGGAAAAAGTCTATCATGGGCGAACTGAGGAAGCGGCCGCACCGTTCTTGGGTGCGAAATTCTGGTCGAAGGAGAAGGCTGTCGTCGGAGTGATTGAGCGTTCTTTCACGACTGACAACGGTGTGTGTTTCGTGCTGCATTCGATGAAGCCGATCGATGTTGACGGCGAGGAAACCGAGCGCTTTAGTGTTGGGAACATGGCCGGTTTCAAAATGGCGCTGCAAGCCGCGGGTCTATCGGCTCTTAAGCTGGGCGACAAGTTGTGGATCAAATGCACGGGGGAGACACCCGCGGTAAAAGAGGGCAATTCACCGCGTGTGAATTTTGAGGTAGAAGTCACTCGAACGGAGTAAGCGAAGAGGTCTCTGTTTATGGGGTCAATGGATTCACCGGCAATCAGGATGCAAGCGGACCGGTTGAAATTTCCAGGCATGCAGGTCCGCGAAATCCTGATCTGGAAAAACTGGCTTTACCTGAACTCCACGCGGTTTGACCGTTACGAATACAATGTGCGAATCGGTGAAGGCGTTGATCCCGGCCCATCTTACCCTGACTCCTCGCGTCGCATGTGGATTGCGAACTCGATGAAGCGTGTTGACGTGGTCGCGGTGAAGGGCGGCCACGTCGCTATAATCGAGGTGGAAGAGAACCCCGGGATGACCGCATTCGGCCAGCTCGCCGGCTACCAAACGCTGTGGCGGAATCGCATACAAGCCGGTGGACCGCCCGCGGTTCACATCTCTTTAGGCGTTGAAAGGTTTTTTCCGCTCGATCTCCCACTCGATCCTGACCCTTCGCTTTTGTTGGTGTGCGCGCGCGTGGGAAATGACGCGCTCGCAGTCGCAAAAAGCGCCGGCATCGCTGTCGAAGTCGTGCCCACTGATTTTTCCTCGCTGAAAGGTCCAGTTAAGTGAAGCCTCCGGAGCTCGAGGTCGGCGAGGTGAAGATCGCCGAGCTGCGCGCCAGGCTTCGGGAGTTACTGGAAATGAAAATGCCCCGCATCGTGTACCGCAATTCCCGCCCCATAGCGTTTCTCTTCTCGTTTGAAGTGCCCTACATTGTGGATTCTACTGAAGGAAGGTCGTTGAAACGTAGACTCCACGCCGAATTGGAAGCTGCCATCGAGAAGGCGATCCGCTGACGTCCTCAGAATAACAGTTGTACAACTTCAGCGATCGTGGAACTTGTACAACGTCGCAGGATCCTGCGTGGTTGTACAAGTTCCTGCCGGCAGAACGGCCCAAAGCCGTAGGCGCGCGCGCTTGGCTGAAAGAAGCTGTATCGTTTTGAAGAAGTTGCAAAGCTGCTGGATGGGTTATCCCATTCCTGTGCCAGCGAGTTGGTTTGGCAGGGTCGGCGGGCTGGTTTGGCAGCGCCGGCCGGATCGGGCGGACACGCCGGCATGCCGGTTTGGCAGGGCTGCCGTGCCGGTAGCGTATCGGCGCGTTGGAGATCGCGTGCTGCCGGGGCGGGGAAGTGGCCTGCCTGCGTTTCTACGCGTATAGTGGGGCGTCGTGCCTCACGATCACCCCTACTACTGCCGCCGGTGTATGGCGTCCAAGCCATTTCACCATCGGCATGATCCCATCATCGCTGTAATCCTTCGCTGGTTGGCAAAGTTGTTGTCAGGAGGTTATGGCAGGCGGAGACGCAGGCGGCGTCGGAAGTTCTTTTAGCAGGATGGCGATGTCGTCCGCGGAGTAGCCGTGGTGGGTGAGGTGCGCTGTCACCTCCTCGATGGAAAGGATTCCCGTTTTGTACCCCGCTTTAAGTTGAGCCCAGGAAAGCTTCGTTGCCGCGTGAACTGTCCCGGTGGACTTCGTTTTCGCCTGGTCCAGCAGCAGCATGTTCGTCAGGATAGCGCGGTCGTCCTGACGGTAGCCGGTCCGGATGAGGTATTGATCCCAGTCAGTGACCGTGATGACGCCTTCGAGAAACGCCTTGTGCATTTCGATGTACGTGAGGGTGTGGCGTGGCAGCCGGCTGAGCTGATCGGTCTCGCCCTGTAGGGCTTTGCGATCGGGTTCACTGAGCTCAAGTAGTTTTAGTGTGTCTGTCCACTCTGTCTCGGTGATGACGCCTCTCAAGAATTCCTCCTTGAGTTTTGTGGCTATGCGCGCGGCGGCTTTTTGTGCCACTTCGGTGTCATGAACCATGGTTAACCACTCAGCGTCTTCGGGTATGTAGCCGAGCAAGCCGATTCTCTTGACTGTATCTGCGCGGGTGAGGGCTCCGACGTCGTATGCGTGGAAAATCTCGCCCGGCAGTATCCTTGGCCGTAGGGCGTCGATGTGCTCCTTGCCGCGTTGATCTGTCCAACCCTCGATCTTGAGCTGCTCGGCCATGTCCGCTTCGGGAATGTGACCGCGGAAATACGCCGCGGCTAGGTCCTTTGCGTCGTGAAGAGTGGGCCGGTACTGCTTTCGGAGAGCGTAGGTGAACTGATCCCCAACTAAAATTTGCATCATCGGATGAAGCACAAGGCGCGCGAGTCTTGACAGACCGAGGTTGTGCGAGATCGCTTCTCCGTATTTCTCAAAGCCTTTGGCAAATTGGGCTTCTGGAGGGAGCATCTCAAGCATTGCGGATAAATTGCCCTGGCGAACTGCCAGGCTCATAAGGAACCCGAGGAATTGCTTTGCACCCTCTACCCCTTGATCTGGTGAAAGCTGGCCGCCCGCGGTGAGTTTATTCACGAGGTCGTTGTACAGGTCGTTGCCAAGCCCCTCTATGGCGCCACCTTTTCCGCCTGTCATCTTGATGCTTTGGAGCTGCTCTCGTGTGACTTGGGTCCCCATGAACTCGGATACTATGGACGCGCTCAGTGCCCAGAAGACGGTGTTATCGTCTCCCTGAGCACGGGTGAAAAATCTCTGACACACAAGCGCGATGCCATCCCACCCGGCCGCTAGGATATCGAAGATCGGTGCGAATAAGTCAGCGATTCCAAGGAAGAAACCTAGTACGAATTGGAAAAACCATCCTGAGTCTTTCAGTCCGAGGCCGGTAAGTTGTGCTTTCTTGCGAGGGTCGACTTCGTGGTCCATCACGTCGTTGACGACTACTGTGGCCGGCACTTCAAGGAGATCGTTTTGTGTTGGGTCGGGCATTGTGCTAGAGTTTGTACAACTTACCTCCGGAGGCAATGGCGATGAAAACTGTTGCGGTCCTTTTTCTGGCAGTCGGTGTTCTCATGTGTATGACGATCTTTCTGATGGTGCCCGGGTTCATGCTGATTGTGCTGGGTCTCGTTTGTTGGGGGGCTGCGTCTTTAGCTGCCCGCCATGAGGAAGCCCTTGATCGGCGTGCTCAATATTCACGACCAGTTGCGCCAAGTGAGCCGCGATCGCAAGATAATCAGTCCCCTCGACGTATCTCAAACTCCGCTTTCGGCCGTTAGAACGGCAGCGGTTGTCCAGTCGCTTCTTCGATCGCGGCACGGTTTGCCGCCCTGACGTATTTCTCTTCATCGGTGAGCCCGTTGGCCAGCACGTATTCTCGGTGTGCTTTCATGGTGTCTGGGCGAAACCGCACAGCCTCGTGGTCTAGCATCGCTTGTTCACTCGCTGTGAGAGGCCGATTCCCGCCGTAGCCCACGATTCGCTTTAGCCCGCCCAGGTGTGACAGCAGCCACGCGCCCAGAGTGTTCCGCCGAATTATCATGCTCGGGTCAGTGACTAGGGAGATCCACGAGATAATCATGTTCAAGTAGCCGCGGACCGCCTCGATGCTCGTTGTGATCTTTCCCTGCATGCTGAGCAGTTTGTCGTCGAGAGCCTGTGCCCACTTGACGTGGAAGATACGCAGCAAAGCCAGAAATTGCCGGATTCGCTGGATGAGCTGCAACTCTTTGAGCAGCATGGGCAGGATGTGTGTGTCGTACCACTTCCGAATCTTCTGGAGCCATTTCAAGATCGGGTCGAGGATCCTGTGCAGGAAGCTCCACAGCTTCCCGATTTCCTTCATCACCCACAGAAGGCCGATCTTGATGTAGTTGGTCCAGATATTCCGGAAGAACTTTCCCACGCTGAGGAAAGTTGAAAAGTTCCAGTTGTACACGGCGACCTGGGTGTCCCACAGGAACGAGAAGAGTTGCGCCATGATCTGCCACAGGAACGAGAAAATCTCGCTGGTGATCGAGGCGAGTTGCCCGAATACATTGCCCACACCCGATAGGAAGTCTAGGAATCCCATTACTGGATCGCTCCCGTGGCTCGCAGGTTCAGGACGTGATCGTTAAGCACGCGGTTGATGTGGTCAGGGTTGTCTTCGGCCGCATACGCGTTCAGGTAGAACGGCCCGAGATTGCCGACGTAGTACGTGTATCGCGTGATCTGAATCGGCGCGCCAGCGCGCGGAAATTCGTAAGTGTGCTGCACGTTGGTGATCTGCACTTCTTTGGGTGCGTCCATTGGTTCACCTCATGGTTTGACGATGGTTACGTTGTAAGCGTACGTGTGGTGGCCGCCGAATTGATTTCCGCCTGAGCGGTCGTAGTAGATCACGGCCGTGAATCTGCCCGCCTTGGCTGGCGTGATGGTGAGAACGACGTCTTCGAGCCAACTGCTTCCCAGGTCGTTACGCTTAACCAACGCAAAAGAGAAAATGGCAGGATCTCCGGAAATCAGTTCCGCTGTGCCCGTGTTACCGTCGCTTGGCGAGAACATGCCTGTCACAACCGTGTCCACCACTTTTGCGTTGTCCGTGCACATCACGGGGTAATTCTTCATGTAGGTATAAGGTGGGTTCACGGAAACTTTCGGATAAGGATTCGGGTCTGTCTTCCCGATGGTCAGCCCGCCATGCACAGAGCCAGGCGCGCACCCGGTGCTCTTGGCTGTGCCAGTGGTAGGCGTGGGAGGTACGAGTTGGTTGAACTCGTTGAGCGCGGCGTCGGTCGCGTCCGCGGCAGGTTGCAGGAGAGCAGCTTGATCCGTGGCCCCGGTGTTATCGAATGCGGGGAGAATAATTCCCGCGTCGGCGAGGTGGCTGTCGAAGCTGGCTAGAACGCTGCCGGCCTCGGATGCGAGGATCGCGGCTTCATCGAAGATTTCGGAGAAGCCGTCCTGGGAAGTTCCGAGATTGCCCAGCTCGCCGGCCAGCAGATCGGCAAAGCCGCTTGGTTCGGCAACAAATTGCAGATCCGTGGGTTTGAGCAGCGCGATGGGGCCGCTAGCCATCGGCGTGTTTCTCCGGTTCGAAGTAGGCTTGCCACATGGCGTCAACCTTGGTTTCGATCCGGGTGATTCGGCGTTCGCCTCGCATGGCCGCGTAGATTATCGCAAGAAGCAAGGTGCCGAATTGAATCCACGTGGCCATTGTTTATTTGCCTCCGGATGGCAGGCTGACTTTTTCCCAGGTGCGCGCGCTGGTGTAGCCGAGCATGCAGCTCCCGAACAGCCAGAAAAGCGCGTCGGGAAACTGGATCGGTGGCCGCGTCAAAAGAGGGAAGACCACGTAGTTTGCCAGAAGAATTCCCAGCATGACGTAGATGAAAGAGGGCCTCGCCCGCGACGTGTATTTGTCGCCACTCGAAGCTTCCGCGCGAATGTTGGCACTGGCGGCTTCCACTTCGCGCGCGAGGGTTAGTTGGGCTTGCGCTTCGAGGTCGTTTTCCAGCTTTGCGAGATCGGCAGCGTGTTGCATTTGCGCGAGCTGCAGCTGCGCGGCTGTCTCCGGAGACAGCTTGAACGTGCCGACGATCTTTTGGAAAAGCTCGCCGAGGTTGCCGCCTAGAAGTGTGTCGAGGATCGCCATTATTTTCTCAGGTAGCGGCCAACGAAGATGGCTGCTAGTCCGAATAGCAACGGCAGCTCGACGCGCAAGTGCCGCGCGCCGATGATGAGTCCGATGATGACGGCCGCGATGCCGGCCAGCTCAACGATCGCTCCGGTTCTTGGTCGCATGGTGCCTCCTAGTTGCGCTACAGCACTATGAAGCCGGCGCCGGCGCTTACGATGATGGGCTGTTTTGTGACCAGGTCGATGCCGGTAATGTTCTCGTTACGCTTATTGGCAAGCTCGATGGTTGCCTGTAGGTTCACTGGCCCTTTTGTGGGGTCGGGTTGGAAGGCTGGATTTGGAATCGGCGCGCACGCGTGAAAGTAGCGCGAACCGTCCGGCTGTGTTGCCGAGTAGGTGCCACCGCACGAGTTGCATTTATTGGGCATTAGACGCTCACCCATTCTTCGACTAGGTATTGTGGCGCGCTGTACTGGTCGCCAACTTGTATGTTGGGAGTGTTGGTGCGCCATCGGAAACCAGCGCTTAAAAGTAAACAGTCAGGAATGGAAAGAATCGCCCCTGAGCCGTCTTGGAGCCCCAATTGGTTGGAGCTCGATGCTGTTATGCGCGGCGTTTGGCTCGCTGCGACAGCCTGGCCCGCGACGTAACGGTAGAGGATGTTAACTCCATCGTCAATAATGATGCCAGGCTGGCGGTTCAACACGGTAACGGACGCTGCGTAGGTGAAGGAAGCTGATTTCAGCAGCCACCGTACGTTGCTCGGTACTGTCTCGGATATTTCCGCACCGGCCGCGGGCGCTGTGCCTGTGATGCTGCGAATCCTGCCCTGCGTGTCCTGCATCAATATTTGCTCGCCGTACGGCCAAGAGGCCGTGTGGGTGTTGGTGATGTAGTCGGAGATCAGCGGCCAAATGGGAGCGGATAAGTCGCCTTGATCTCGGAAGATTGCAACTGTCGTGAAGATGCCGCCTGGATCGCTGGTGACGGCGGCGGTTGGATGCACTTCGATGTCGAGCAGGAAACCCTCTCCGAGTGTGAAGAGGAAGAGATTTGTGGTCAAAGTGCACGGGAAGAATCTCCGTACACAAACGATCTCGCCGTCCGGCCGCAGCCATCGCACACTTACTGAGATGATAAACGGCAGTGCGATAGTGGGCGAAAAAATGGCGAGTTCTAGGCCGTCTTCGGCTTGTAGATATAGCGGTGAGGGTGGCTGAACTTGGTTCGCGGTGATCTGCACCGCGCGCTTTCCGGAAGCGATGACCGCGTTGCGCGGATCGCCCGTAACTGGAGGTGTTGTCGCCATGTGCCTTGTGGCTTAGGCGAGCCGCACGAAGATGGAAGTGAGCGTTATGGTGGCGAGCAGATCGTTCGAGACCAGCTCGATGAAGATGCCGGATTTATTGTTGTAGTTGAACACAGGGATCAGCGGCATCTGGTTTGCAACGGCCAATCGGATAAACCAATCCCTGGTCAAATCCGAGTCCCCGACGCGGCATGGGCCGCTTACTCGGTAGTTTCCGGAGTCGGCCCCTCTCCATGTAACCGACGTTCCGTTGCCGGCTGACGCGCATTTGTAGCCGACAAGTGCGTAATCGCTGCCTGCTTTTCCGAGATCGGACAGCGCGTTCAGCGCTACAAGACCGGAGTAGACGTTGCCAGCGGCAGGCACGAGAGAGGATTCGACGCAAAGTAGTTCCGCCGCACGCTTGTCCAGTGTGGGATTGTCAATGAATCGCGCGGCCGAGCCGGGAAGATCGGCGTAGTACAACAGCAGGGCCAGATTGTCGATCTTGCCCGCGCCGGCGACCGAAGCCAGCGTCGCGGCCAGCACGTCCACCGGAAAAAGGGTTTGTAAAGAATTGTCTGGCAGCAGTGGGGAAGGATCGTGCACGTTCAGCCGAAAACGTATGCCGCGCGTGGCGTCTGTGAGTTTGGGAGAGGTTACCTGGACGAACCCCAGCGCGTCAGTGTCGCACCACATATTGAGGAGTTGAATGGCTCCAGCGGTCGAGCGCAGCGCGAGTGAATCGCCGGCGACTGCGGCCATTGCCGACCCGCCAGGTGCGGCGGCGGCGGCGGTAACGGTTGCGTGGATGACGTCCATTGCTGGAGGCATGATTGTTTCCTCTCTTGTGTTGTTGCTACGGCTGGCCGCGGAGCAGGGGGTCGCACGGCCAGCCGCGGAAGCTTACTTGTTCTTCTTGGCGGACGCGGCGGCAGCGGCGTAAGCGTGCGCCTTGTCGAAGTTCTGCTGGCTCATCTTCGGGCCGCGCGGCATGTCGGGCACGCCGGCCATAGCGTCGAGCACAGGTTGCGTGAACTTGGCCCAGGCGCCGGCGGCGTTCTTCGTGCCGGTGGGATAGCGGTTGACGCCAAGCGTGATGGCGTTCGCTTTCTGCTTCGCGGCCGCGTCCTGCGTAATGGCTTTGGCGAAGGAGCCGTTCTGAACGGCCAACTGGACAGACTGTCCCCAGTTGCCTTCAGCGGCTTGCGTCGCGGCCATCCAGTCGCGGCGAGGGTTGTTGATCCCGTCTTGGTAGCTCTGGCCGGCGCTGCCGGTGTTGTTGATGTACTTCTGCTGGCTGGTCGAGGCTGGCTTGATTCGGATCGGCATGGTCGGCGTCTCCTTCGGTTGCTGTGCCTGGTTTGGACTGAATTCATCTTGTGGTCAAGGAAAAAGTGGCCACAAGATATGGGGTCGGGTCGTTTTTGTGAGGGTACTCTTGAGGGGAGAAACGGTGTCTCTCGGAGAGAACATAATATACCTTATCAGACGTGACGATTGCAAGCCATTGTGTTTGCAATGGTATGGAGTGCGTTAGGTAGTGCCTCGCCAAGTGCCGCAAGTCCAACCGAATCAATATGCGCAACCTGTGGAAAAGCAGTGAAATAGTTCTTGACACGTTTGCAAAACTTCGGGCTTAGGGCGTAGTGTCGCCCCCGCAACACAAAAGACGCACAGGAAATTATCAACATTTGCACAGCTTTTCCTCATGCGTCTCGCGAGACACACTATTTATTCTCGGAGCGTGAAACATGCAAGTCAAAGACTTGGCATCATCTGCGCAGAAGTGGTCCACGCGCGCGAATGGAGCCTCCACAGACTACGGCAATGGCGTGAAGAATACGAGCGCAGACCAGGCGGGTTTGGCTGCCGCCTCCGCTGGCGTTTGGGCACAAGCTGTGGCCGAGGCTGCCGCATCGGGCCGTTTTGCAAAGAACGTGCTGTCGGCGGGCACCGCGAAGTGGAAGGCGGGCGTTGCGGCGCTCGGCGTTTCGCGCTACGGCACGGGCGTGGCTGGCGCTAGCGGTAAATACTCCGCCGGCGTGCAGCCGTACTTCTCCACGTTGAGCGGCTTAAGCCTGCCCGCTCGCCAGGTGAACGGCAACAACGCCGCACGGTCGCAAGCTGTCGTGTCCGCGCTCATGGCGACAAAAGCATCGCTGTAAACCTCGCGCCTAACCCTAACTGGCGCATACGGGCGACACGATCCTTGCGGCGGATCGTGTCGCCTCCCTTTCCTGCCGCGCGACTGGTGACTTATGACAGAGCAAATCATACGCAAGCGCGGCGAAGGCACCCCGGACTCGCACCAGAACGATAACTATGTGCGCCACACGGACCCTGCGGAAACCGCGCGCGATTTCTCGCGCCCACACACTATCCCCAAAGACGAATTTGAGGAAGCGACCGGACGCGATCACCAGGCGGCGATTGACGAATACGAAAAGAACGCGTTTGACCGCAAGCGCGACGAAGAGGCGCGGCGCGCGGCTGCGTAACACATTTGTCGGCCCACATCGGGCCGTAGGAGCGTGTCATGGGTAAGGCATTGGAAGTGGTCACCAGTTTTTCGACGGCCCCCGGCGTGGCTGCGTTCGCGGCCTGCGCGGCCTGCAACGGCAACTCGTTGCAAGTGCGGTCGGCGGACATGAAGAGCAAAGTCAATTTGCTCTCAGCGTGGGCGTTCAACCAGGTCGCAGGGCAATTGCGTATCCGGTCGCCGCGCTTGCATGACGCGGTGAACGGGATCCGCTGGCGTATTCCGGCTGCGCTGTCGCTACCGCGCGATCCCGGCATCATCGCGGGAGGCTTCCCGCAATTCCTGATCCCGCAGGACACGCTGATCGTCGAGAATCAAGGCTCGGCGGTCGGCGGGAATATCGAGTCCAATACCTTGCTGGTGTACTACGACAACCTGCCTGGCGTTTCGGCGCGGCTCATCACCAACGACATACTCGCGCGGTTTGGGGTGAATATCACCACCATTCAGGCCAGCATCACGGCTGTGGCGACCGGGCAGTACGGCGGCGGCGTGCTGGTAAACGCGGCCACGCAAAACCTCAAGGCGAACACGGATTACGCCTTGCTGGGCGGGCAAACAGACACGCGCGGCACAGTGATCCGCGCGACCGGCGTTGACTTTGGTTCGCTGGGCGTCGGCTTCCCTGCCGAACCGTCCATCGCGGATGAAACTGTGGGATGGTTCCAGTCCCTCGCCATAAACTTCGGCCTGCCGCTGATCCCGGTGTTCAATTCCGCGAACTTTGGCGGCATCACTGTGGACCTGCAAACGAACCAGGCGGGCGGCACGTTCTTGGTTGACCTGGTCTGCGTGGAATTGCAGGGCGGCGCTGTCGGACCGGCCGGCAGCGGGCCTGGCATCTAACCGATTTCCTTTAGCCGGGTGAATGTAGTGAGGGGCGGGCGCACAAACGCCCGCCCTTTTTGGTAGGTACGAGGCGCAAACGAAATGGCGCAAGACCTGAACGACAAAAAGAATATTTCCGGCGCGCAGTTCACACAGCCACCGGATGAATTTAAGGTCAATTCACCTACCAGCATTGTGGGTTTTGATTTCTGCGACGTGCGCCCGTGGTGTCCGCAGTACATTGATTTGCAAGATCGTCTTTTCGTCACGGTGGTAGCGACCACGGCGGCGCAATTTGTAAACGTAGTTGTGCGCATGCTTCGCCCCGATGGGACCATTGTGCTCCTGCCGTTCATTGCGCCTGGCGGGGCCGTTGGCGTGGCGAACAGCACCGCGTTCCCACTCATGGAAGGGTTCATTCTATCCGTGTCCGTGAACGGGTCGGGTGCAGGCGTGGCGCAGTACCCCATCTTCGCATCGGTAGCACTGGTGCGCCAGCAAGCTACGGCGGCGCTGCAGTCGTGCACGCTGTGCGCGGGGTACGTCAACAACAGCACGGGCTTCGGCTATCCACAGCACCAGCCGCAACGCATGACTGACGGCGCGGGCTGGATACAATCTTCCAAGCTCGCGCAACAAGGGGCTGGGCAGGACAACACATTTACAGTTCCCGTTGGGCAGCGGTGGCGCATTTTGTCATTCACGGCGGCGCTGACAACGGCGGTAGCGGTCGCCAACCGTTTCGTGTCGCTACTTCTTGACGACGGCGCAAATGTGTATGCCCTCATTCCTGGCGGCACAGTGCAAGTTGCCAGCTTGACGTATACCTACACTTTTGCGGACAGCACGCAGAATGCCGCAAACATTAACAACGTATTCACCGCGCCACTGCCCAGCAACCTGATTATGCCCGCGGGCCACCGCATACGAACAGCAACGGCTGGATTGCAGGGGGCCGACCAATGGGGGCAGGTGTGGGCGCTTGTGCAGATATGGCTTGACGCGGTGTAGTCGTGTCCAGCAACCCTAAGAACATTTCGGGCGCGCAGTTCATCCAGCCGGGTGAACCTTTCAAGATAATGAGCGCGAAGCCCGCCGTGAAATTCCTCTCGCGCGGCGTACAGCCCCCCTCATCCGTATACGTGTCCGTGGGCGATGATCTGGCCGTAGCCGTGGCGTCGTCACTGGTAGACGAAGTGGTTACGTTTTCCTATCGCCTGCTGCGCTTCGACGGCGAGCTTGTGTTAGGTCAGTTTCAGGTGCGCCCGGCCTCGAATCGCACGGTGACAAGCTATCAAGAGTCTTTGGCCGAAGGCTTTCTCCTTAGCGTGTCGTGCAAGGCAGCGCAGGCGATTACGCGCGGGCAAACATTTGCGCGCGTGTTCTTGACCGATCCCGCGCTAGGCGGCGGTCAGCCGTCCTACATGCTCATGGCCGATTACGTGACGAATACAATGGCCCCTGCTCATCCTGGCGGGCGCTGTCTCGCGCCAAGCGAAGGGCCGGGAAACGTGTACGCGTTTGTGGGTCCGACGCCCGCGGCTGGCAGCGATATATTTTTCCAGCAGCCGGTTAACACCCGCTGGCGTGTCATGTCGTTTCTCGCCGACTTAGCAACCAGCGCAGTGATTGCGAACCGTCAAATAACTGTCGGTGTGATGTCCTTCGCGCAACGGATATGGCGGGCAGCAGCCATGCAGCCTGTGCTGGCACTCACTATCGCCGAGTTTTCGGCGGCGGCTATACCTCCAACACAATCGCCGGTTGCTGGTGTTGTTACCGCAGCAATTCCACCCGATTTAGTGCTTATCTACGGCGGTGGATTCACCACGATCACGGCCAACCTTGACATAGGCGACCAGTGGTCAGCACCACATGTGCTAGTCGAAGAGTGGCTGGACAATGTCTAACAAAACGGAGGAACGCGACCATGTTTAACAATTGGAAGACGACCGTTGCCGGGCTTGCCGCGGGCGGATTCAATCTGTTTGCGAACGGCATGAATTGGAAACAAGTTCTGCTGTCTGTGGGCATTGCTTTCGTCGGCCTCGTGGCGAAAGATCACAACGTCACGGGCGGCACCATAACGCAGTAGGAGAACTCGTGCCGATAGACACCGCAAAACTGTCGAACTGGATTCAGTTTGCCTTGCTGGTCGTCACGATACTTCTGGCGGCGTTGCACGGTGAAGGCCAGATTGCCAGCATGAGGCAGCAACTCACGGACGAGCACAACGCGCGCCTCGAAATGCTGGCGCATCTAGACCACATCGAGGCGCGCATTGACGCCATGACTCGGCAGCGGTGATGTCTCATGGATGAACTTGTAGATTGGGTTCTCGCCGTACTTGCAGGTGTGGTCTGGCTGTTTATCTGGGCGTGGGAATATCTTCACGGTGGCGGTGGTACCGCGGAGCCCGATTTCGACGCGCAGCGCGAAGAAGAAATGCTGGACGAGGACGAGGACGACGAGGACGACGAGGAATTTGGGCTGTGAGCCATGTCTACGACTACCATATTGCCAAACGGCGTAACGCTCGTGACTTCTGTCCGAACGTTTGGCGACATTGTAGACGGCGGGCGTGACGCGTCAAGCAGGGCGTTGAACGTCCCGATAGGCGTACTCACAAGGTTTTACATACCGTTCGCAGCCATCGGCTTTCCGGATAGAGAGCCGTTTGGAAACACGAATCAAACCTCCGACAATTCAATACGGCTCGCATCTGCGCTGAATCCTGCGGATAACAAGTGGTCCATCGTAGTAGAAATTAATCCGAAAGTTGCGGGCTCTGTCAGCCTGCCGATTGAGTACATCTGGGCACCCGAAATCCACTGGTACCAGGTTAGCTACACAACGGGCGTCCCGCCGCCGCCACCACCACCGCCCACGGGCGGTGGTGGTGGCGTCTTTCCTGTCCCCGCTGCGGTTGTGTTCGCCACGCTTGATACCGGGCCGCCTGGTGACACGTACACCAAGATATTCAACGACACGATGGGCGTAGCGGCCACGCCGGACGATGGCTACGACGCCGCCTTTGCGGATGCGGGCGCGGTAAGTGGGGCATTCGGCGCGGACCTGGACGCTCTGGCGGCGAGTGATCCTCTGGCACAGGCAGCAACGGCAGCGGCGGCGTTTGACGTTGCGCCACTCGACACGTCCCTTGCCGCATTCGATGGACTCCAGGCAAAGAGCAATGAAGTGATTGCAAACCACGCGGCGCTCGCGCCGCCTGACTTGCTCGAGCTGCCGATTGATCCGGCGTTCGGCAGCGGGATACAGCCCGCGCCCACACAAATTCCAGTAGACCTAGGCACATTAACTCTTGGCTCGGCCGCGCTTGACTACGCTTTCGCGCCATTCAGGATCACGTCCATTGGCTTCGAGGGTGCTTTCAATGTGGCCCTAGTCAACGGCGACCCGGACATTTTCTCTCTGTCCGAAGTGCTAACACTGGTGCAGGAATCGCAGACGGTCGGCCACTACGTGATGCACGTCACGCCGTTCGCGGTAGGTGTGTGGCAGGCGCAGGTAAACGTGACGCTGGCGGGCAATACAGACTTCACTATCGTCACGTTCACGGTGACGGTTACGGCTTGAGGGGAATGCACGATGGACTTTTCGATCAATCAAGTGCGGATCAGGGACGTGGTAGGAACGAACGCGGCCTTTCAGCCAACCGTGAGCAAGCAAGTCACTTTCTATGTCGGCACGGACGGCCCTTTCCACCTGACGTACCACCCTGCGGAAATCACCGCAGAACGCATCCGCCAGGACATGCAAAAGCAGGTGGAGCTATCCAGAGCTATACACGCGGCGGAAAGTAGCCTGTAGCCATGCTCTTTACTCCCATCGAAGTCGGTGGACCCACAAACCCGGTCGGCGTGGTGATTACGTTTGTGACGTTCCTGCTGAACCTTTTAGGCATGGGCGGCGTTGACCTGAGCGTGCTCACGACCGCAGTAAACAACACCTGGGCAAACCTGGTTTACACGACCGCGTTTCTCTATAACTCCATCGGGTATCTGACCAACTTCATTAAGAAGTTTCTGCTCATCCTGCTCGACGGCCTGAAACACATCCTGACTGACATCATCCACGGCAAGCTGCGGCAGATATTGCAGGACTTGCGGAACATGTTCAAGGCGCTGCACGATTTGTTCGCGCCGATTCTCAAGTTTCTCGATAGCGTGCGTGCCTTTTACTATAAGTACATCTTCAAGTGGATTGTGATGGTGCAAGACCTGCTTTCCCGCATCCGCGTGATTCTGACTTTGTTCCGGCTGCTGGGGTCGAAGTGGGCCGCGAAGCTGGACGCAGACATGGCGCGGATACAGGGGTACATCACCCAGGCCACGTCTTTGTTTGTTTCGACGCTGAATCAGGCAATCACGTGGCTAAATATTATGGTTGACCCGGCAGGCATCCTGCGGCGCGACTTCTTCACTGGCACACTGTTCTCTTCACTTACTGCCGTGAAGAATGCCGCGCTGTTCGGCAACGATAGGATGCTGACCGCATCCGAAATGCAGCACGAGGTGGACGACAAGGCGCTACTGACTAGCCCGACTGGAATCCTGACGCGGAACGCGGATGGAAGCGTGACGTATTCGGACGCTGCCAAGCGGATGAACGGCAACTTCGACGCGGCCATGAATTACTATGGGCAGCCAGTCGCACTGCACTAACGCCCGAAGGCGGAATTCGCTATGTGTGGCGGGTACTTCTCCGTTAGCGAAAGCGGCACATCTTGCTCAACGGGTTGTGTATCTGGACGACTGCGTTGAGCGACTTCTAGCGCGTCGGCAATCCGGCGCAAAGACCGCCGAACCGATAGAAACCACCACAGGACAAGGACCGGGCCGAAAATGAACTCAAAAAGGATCACCAGCAGAAGGTTCATAGCTATCGCGGTAGAGAAAAACTCTTGCATGGCGATTGCTCCTTTCGGGGACGTGCGGAGAGGATACCACACATGACATCTATTCCACCAATACCAGACCCCGCGACCGGCGCGCCGACCTGCCCCATTGGATTCACCTACAACGCTGCCACGAACCTGTGCGACTCGAATTCGAGCGCGCCGGTAGATATGCAAGACCCCACAATCCGCAAGGTAGTAACGGGGTGGGCGGATCGCAACTTCGATCCAGCCCAAGCGTCAAGGCTTGGCATGGAAGGCGTGAAGGATTCTGGCATCATCGAGCGCGCCGTGGTCGCCTTTCTGCGCGGTTTTGTTCGTCTGTTTCGGCCTCTGATCGAAGAGGCCATGTCACTCATTGACGACGCGCTATCTGTTCTTGCAGAGACATTTCTCGCGTCACAGGCGCAGCATTCCTCCGGCTACTACACCCTGGCAGCCGCGCTCATGGAAGATATGCTCAATGTGCCTGTAGATGGCACAAAGCTGTTCAACGACTTCAAAAGCGGCGGGCGCGTGGCAGCGATGCAGGACTTGGGCGGCGCGGTGTTTGATACGCTGGCGTCCGAGTTTGTCGGGGCGCGGCAGACTGACGCTGGTGGGCTCTTTGTGATAAAGCCAGGAACTGGCATCGGTGGATTGCAGCCAAAAACACTCACGCCCGAGAGTGGAATCTTAGGCGCTAAGGCGTTCCTCGGATTTATGACCGCGTTCGCCGTCCGTGAAGGGAATACGGACTTGCTGGCCGACTATATTCCACATGGATTTGGACGGATATTCAAAGATTTCGCAGAGGACTTTGCAAAGAACTTAGGTATAGGGCGCATGGGGCGGCTGGTGTGGAAACCTCTAGTAACTACTACCGTGGCAACGCCGTTGCAGTGGGCCTTAAATGAAGAGTACCGCCCCACAATGCTCACGATTCAAGAGGCGGTACGCGCGTTCAACAATGGTGACTACACGACGGAGCAGCTTGGCGAGGAATTTGCGCGGCATGGGTATAATGCCAAGCGCGCATTCGCGCTGGCGCGGCAAGACCAGAAAAACCCGACATACAACGAACTACGGGAACTGTTTGTGCAAGGTAAGATCACTGACGCGGATCGCCGCGTGTGGCTGCACAATGATAAGTACGCGGACGCCGCGATTGATACGCTGGACCTCGCCGCAGATTGGGACTTGCCGCGGCGGGCAGTGCGTGGCGTGGCACTGCGAACTGCGGAAAGTTACTTGGGTGGCAAAATGACGCGGGCGACGTTTGAAGGGATAGTGAATAGCTTGCAGCATGGGACTCTCGGCAATGTGTTGCTGTCGCCTGGTGAAGTGACGGCATTATTAAGCCTGCCTGTGATCGGCGTTCTCGGTGCTGGTAGGCATCTAAGCGTTATGCAGAATATGCGACTCTACCTTGACGGCATCATCACTCTCGGCGAATTTGAAACGGCGCTTACGAATCTAGGGTACGACGCCGCGGCAGTGATGGAGGAAACACAGGAAGTGCTCCTAATGCAAAAGCGGCTATCTGATCGCGCTTCCCGATCGGCAGCCTCGGCAACCCGTGGCCCGCTCTGGCATCTCAGTGTGGCGCAGATCGAAGCTGGCCTGGCGCAAGGCTTGGTCACTGACGCCCAGATCCGCGCGGAGTTGTCGGCACGGCACTACACAGCCGCGGCAATAAACGATCTGGTGGCAGAAATGTACGCAAAAGCGAAAATACCACCCCCAGCCCCACCTACCCCATGAGATAAGGGCTTTGCGAGGCTATTTCCCGGGCTTTCCGCACTGGCATAGGGGTAAGAGCCCACCCTGGCAGCACGGCAACCCGTTCCCTGCCCTCTAACTCTATTACTGCCACCTATATAGAATCCATTTCACTATTTTTTGGATTTTTGCCGGCGCGAACGCGAGGCGTTCGCGGGTTGCCGCGATGCCGAACGGCGATTACTGCCTTGTTCGACTTTAAAGTTACCTGGTGGGCGGGGCGTACTTCCCTTCCCTGCTGAACGTGTACACGCTCAACGATCGATGAACGTGTACACGGCTCGATATCGAGGTGTGTACACATCCGGCCGACCGGGTTTATGTGTACACGTAAGATCGAGCGTGCTTAATAGTTTTCTAGGTCGCGGAGAGTGTTTGGAAACATGCGTTTGATCTTTGCAATAACTGCTTTACTCTCGCTGTCACTCCACCATGTGTCGAACTTTGCTGGAAAGAAAACCCCGGCGTTCCTCCTACCACAAGTGACGATCACCGGCTCGCCTGCGTCAATGATGGCGCGGAGCCCGGCGCGAAATTCGCGCGTCGTGACGCGGCGCACCTGCTTAGGTTCTTCCGGCTCAACCTGGGCGGCTAGAGAAGTCTTGGCGGCGGTGACTTTACGTACCATGCGCGTTGCTCAGGATTGAGAAGTTGGCGGCGACTAAGACCAGGGCGATGTTTAGGGCGCGGGTGCCGGGCAGGATCGTGCTTGAGTATTCGACACAGACTATCTCCATGCGCGGGGCGGGATTGTTGGGCCACTCTTCGACCCAGGCTTGATAGTAGCCGACGATTTCGCCCAGGGCGGCGAGTGTGGCGCGGCGCTTGACCTCGAATATGGTGGCGACGGCGGAAGGAAACACGTCGTACACGTCTTGCGGGCTAGCAATGACGCCGGGAAGTAAATCCGGCTGGATGTCCTGGTAGCCTACAGAGTCAATCCGCATTTGCGAATTTAGGATCTCGCCCTTGCGGACCTCGGGCGAATACGCCGGGCCGGGATCGCGGCCTGGACCAAGGCGAATGTTGTGCTCGAAGCGGTCGTACTCGGTCTGGTGGAGAGCGGCCCAGGCGCGCCACACAACGGTTTCATCCACCAGCATTCCGGGGTAGGAAAGCAAGTCAGCTTCCAGGCGTTGCGCCGGATTTCTCATTAGCTTCCGCCTCCAATTCTACTTCTATCCGATACGCCGCCCATCGCAGGGCAATATAGAAGAGCGTGCGCGGCGCGACACCTCTTGCGTTGTCTATGTCGTTAAGTACGCGGCGCAACTCACTAATTCGCTCGTCAATGTCAGGGTACTGCTGTGCGAGCACAAGGTGCTGTTCTAGGCCCACTTTGTCATGTCTTGCACTCCTGATTCCAGCCTCCCACACGTCACGGCGGCTCATGTGCTAAGAGCCTCGTAGTTTGCGCGGCTCAAACGCAGGCCGACGTTGCGCGCCCAGCCGAAGAGTAATTCCTTCTTGTCATGCTCGGGCGAAGGCATGGATTGCAGGAACTTGATAACGTCGGGCAACTGCTGCGGCGTGTTCAAGTTTTGCGGGATAATTCCTGTGGGTGATTTCGTCATGGTTCCACCTGTGACTGGTGAACGGTGTCTGGTGTCTGAGGATAAAATCTCCTGCGCTCGATACATGCAGCTATTTCGTCAAGTAAACTCTGTCCGTCCGCGTCATTCTCCACGCGGACGCGAACTGTGGCGCAATACCGTAAGCGTTGCTCACCCGAACCCGGTCTACAGGACGTCACCACGTCAACATAGAGAACGCGCGTGTGCTTATCGTCTGGCACGACGCTACTCCGTGTACGCTGAGACTTTCACAACCTTGCTGCCCGCCAGATCGGGCAGCAACTTGCGAACGCCCGCGACGTTTGCTACCAGTTTCTTGCCCAACTTCGACAAGTCTGCAAACGTCTCAACCTCTGCCGACGTGGAGAGGGTATTCTTGCCGTCCAGAATTACATCGAGCGTGACTTTCATGTGTGTGTTTTCTCCTGTTTTGAGTTTTCCGCCCCGTTCGCGGCCCATGTCCTTGCCTTCATCCTGCGGTACTGGTCAACCCTGGTGACAACGCCGCGCATGGCCTTCACAGCTTCGATCATGCGCTCGTTGTCTTTGTTGCGCGCCGCCGCCGCGAATAGAAGCATGAACGTGGCCGACCGTTCAGAGGCAAACTCCAATACTTCGCCCAGGCGCGTATCTTCAGGCCACGGATCGGCAAACTTACTGCGCGGCTCAACCACGGATAACCGTCCGCGTAACATCAGTGCGTATGGTCGCTCCGTGCGATTCTTGCGCGTCGTAGCACTGCGCGGCGTTGACGGCTTCCGCTGCCGTAAACTCAGCGGCTTGCAGGGCGAAGTTTAACCCTGTCAAGTGTCGGCAGACTTCGGCTGTGCGCGGATCGCGCGATGCGTCGTTAAGCGCGGCAAGAACCTTGCGCCGCGCGCCTTGCAATGCTGCCTGTGCTTCTACTGCTCGCTGATACATTTCTCACCCCGCGATTTCGATGTGCAGATGCCCCCCTCCGGGCGCGTTCGATTCGTCAAACACCGTGAGCGTGAAGTGGTCACACAGCACGCGAATGTAGAGCAGAAACGCGGCTTGCCAGTCCAGGCGCAAATCTTTAATCCGCACGTCCACCGCCCGGCCCGTGTAGTGCTTGCTGTTTTGCCCGTGCGTTCCGTCTTTTCCTGACGTGACGACCAGGCGCTCGTTGAACAAGTGCAAATGGACTAACCCGGCGCGCGTCAGGAACGATTGCAGGATCGGGTCGACGTCGGCAATGTTTACGCTGGCGTCTTTTAGCTGAACGCCAGCGGGAGGAAGAAAAACGGGCACCGGGCCGGGATCACTGTTTGGCATAGCTTGCCTCTATCAATTTGGCCTCAAAATACTGGCCTTCGATGTGGCTGGAAATGTAGTACCTTCCCATGAAATGAATTGCGCGCAGTTCAAAGCGATTCTTAGGCAATTCCAGTTTGGCTACAACCTCGCCGTTGGACGCTAACAGTACGCAATGTTCCCACGTTGGTGTTGGTGTCACAGCAAACCCCTGCCCATCGGCCCGGCTTCGATTGCCTTTAGGTCGGCGCTGCCGCCCACGGCCCATTCCGGCCAAGCGAGCAAATGGCTAAACGGATCACTGCATGGCGTTAGGCACGGGCTGTCCCAGGCGTAGACCACGCGGCACGACGCACAAATGAAGTGCTGCAACTGCCCAGGAGCGACCTGCCCCGGATCAACTCCACCACCGCACTGCTTGCACCGCGGGATCATCGTTGCGCGTCCTCGCGCTCTCGTTTGAGGAACTCAACTCTGTTGAGCATTTGGCGAGCGTTGAAAGCTAATTCCTCGGGCGTCATTTCGTCAATGGTTAGGTGGCGCGCCACTGCGGCGCGCATGGCGGCGGCGTCGGTGGTGTCGCGCCTGGGTTTTAGCGCGGTCCCGCTGCTTCCGCGCATGGCCCAAATTCCACCACCGACGAACCAAAACATTGCCGCCATCAGGACAGCAAGCGCGACGGCCTCATGCCAGTACCCATAATGGGATATGGCGTAAAGGAATCCAGCCGCGCCCGCCAGCCAAATCAGTAATCGAATCATGACTTTTTAACCTCAACCTCAATCGGCACGCACGTGGGCGTGGCCGACTCAAACATCTGGAGATAGCGTGCATATTCCGTAATCTGCTCGACCGTGTACCTGTTTTGTTTTGCAATTACGGCACCTAGCTCCTTCCACTCTTCGACTGTGTGACAAATACAGCCGATGTGTATGGTGTTGTGGCCGCACTGCGAAAGCGGCCACCGTGATCCTTGGATGAACAGCGGTGAGCGCGTGTAGTGGGCGGCGTGAACGACACCACGAATATTTACGTCGCTGTCGATCCGCGCGCCGCTGTCGATCCGCGCGCCGCTGCCGATCCGCGCGCCGCTGTCGATCCACGCGCCGCTGTCGATCCGCGCGTCGCTGCCGATCCACGCGCCGCTGCCGATCCGCGCGTCGCTGCCGATCCGCGCGCCGCTGCCGATCCGCGCGTCGCGGCCGATCCGCGCGTCGCTGTCGATCCGTGCGCCGCTGTCGATCCGCGCGTCGCGGCCGATCGACGCGCCGCTGTCGATCCGCGCGCCGCTGCCGATCCACGCGCCGCTGTCGATCCGCGCGCCGCTGCCGATCCACGCGCCGCTGCCGATCCACGCGCCGCTGCCGATCCACGCGCCGCTGCCGATCCACGCGTCGCTGTCGATCCACGCGTCGCTGTCGATCCACGCGCCGCTGCCGATCCGCGCGTCGCTGCCGATCCGCGCGTCGCTGCCGATCGACGCGGTTTCGTGTACTTGTGCAGGGAGAGTAGCAAGCTCTTTCATTTTATCTGCCACCTTTACACCTTCACCCATGTAGCTGATTTCCAATCGTATACAAACCCCGGCGCGGTCAGTTTCCACCAAGTAGCAACGCCACTCGGCATGATGTGTTTTTCAAACGTGGACCCGAAGCGCGTGCTGTACTTTTCCACGGTGTACGCGCGCGTGGCATCGGGCGGCAGCGTTAAGTATTTGCGGATCGCTGAGCGCGGCGCTGGCGAGAGAATCAACACGAACTTCGGCGGCGCGACCGGCGGCGCTTGCTCCGCTGCAAGATGCGCTGCTGATTTTATGCTCATTGCGCCACCGCGACTTTTCGTTTTACAGGCACAGACACCCGCTGCATGGTGTATCTTTCGACGCGATACCATCGCTCGTCTGTTTCTGAAAGCAGCCATCGCTCTAGGACATGGCCCATTTCGTCATGGTAGGCAGTGATCTGGACTCGACCGGTGACAGGCAGATTCGCAACAGGAACCTGCCACTCCGGATAGAGTGTAGGGTTAACAGGTGGCTGGATTAAGATTCTAGCGAACTCGGTATTCACAAGTCACCATTCACGAATCACGATTCACTGCCCCGGCTGTGCTTCTTGCTGCTCTCTCTCGGCGCGTAGCGCCTTGATTTGCTCCATGTCTGCGTGGCAGATAAGCGCGCTTCGCAGGTTGTAGCTCTGCCGGTCGCCGCAAAACAGGCATTCGACCTCCTGCATGGCGGGCGCTATGACGCTGATACCCGGCGCAGGCACGGGACCGGCGCCGGGCGTCATATCTTTCAGCGCCTTGTGTTCGGCGACCCAGGCGTTAGCCAGGCGCGCGGTTGCTCCCTGGTCAATCGCCATATTGAGAAAGTGTTTCGCATAGGCCTCATCCTCTTCGCGGTTGATCGCGCGGGCCACGGAGAATCTTATTTTCTTTTCATGCAGCGCCGTGGCGACAAACTCCCAACCGTTGAGCACTTCTGCTCGCCCGTATATAAATTCCAGCGGCTTGCCTGCGCGTTTCCGCAACTCGGATTCCGTCATGCCGGGCTCTTTCAGCCACTTGGTATACAGCACGGCAAGATCGTAGTCGGACGGTTCCTCGCGGTGGGTGTTTTCCGCCGCCATGATTTGTTCCTCGGGCACCGTCGTGTCGCACCACACCTTGCACTCGACCAGGGCGAGACGAATCCCGCGGCAAGCAATCAAGCGGCGATGCCCTGCCGCCACGCGGTACATGCCGCCGCGCGCTTCATGCTCGGCGAGAATTTGCTCGCCCTGCCCGACAAGGCGCAGGCGCACGCCATTCAAGATCGGCACGACGCAGAGAGCGTGCAGCAATCCTGTCTGCTTTATGTCGTCCATTAACTCCTGCATATCTTGGTCGTCCATGTTGTGCCGCATGGGATCGAGCGGCGCGACCAGTAGCGAAAGAGATATTTTTCGCGTGACGGTGCGCGAGTCTTCCACCAGGGCGGGAGCGATGCCCGGCTCGTTCGCGTATTCGTTATGTGTTTGCGACACGCGCGGCGCTCCTGTCGGGGTAGAGTTTGTCGAATATCGTAGCCATCTTCTTACGGTCGATTATCATTTCGGTTGTGACGCGCACGACCCACAGCACACCCTCTTGGAAATTCATCGCCATTTGGTCGCCGGGCTGCAAGCCCATCACGTCGCGCAAATCGGGCGGGATGATGATCCCGTAACTCTTGCCGTGGCGATAGTATTTCGACGTGTAGATTTCGCGTTGCTTGATGGTCATGCGCCCCCAGCTACCCTTGCGGGAGTTGCAAAAACGTACGAGCGGAGTATAAGGCCGGTTTTTGCGCTGAGGGGTTTGCTACTCCTGCTACTTACCCTAAAACCATAAATACTAACCCGTAGTAGCAGGTGCTGTTGATAACTTCATACTATACCTTATAAGCCATGATGTGTCAATTGAAAAGATGTGGAGGGGGAAAGGTGGCTTTCAAAAAAGGGGGCTAGTTTTCGTAGTAGCGACTGAATGGTGTAGATGATGCGGCGCAGTTGGGGGGGAACATGACTATGGGACTGGTTTTCTGGCGCAGCTTGACGAGGCGGGCTTGATGGCGGGGTGGGTTGCGGATTGCACCGGTGGAGTGTGGAACTTCGGGAACGGGAGCGACTCGGGGAAAACAGGGTTCGACAGGTGCGGCGAATTGGAATGCGGTGCGCGACTGGGGATGTTATCAACAGAGATCACAACAAGAATAGCGCGACCGGGATTGCGGGAACGGCTGCGGGTGGCAGTTTGGCAGGTTCCCTGTTAGGTGCGTTGGGCATGCGGGTGGAGCGCTGGGGGATTGCGTCGGCCGAGCGCAGGGGGCGGATTGCGCGTCGGGTGCGCGCAACGGCGGCGCATTGGCGGAAGTTGGAGAGCCTGACGTTGTCGCGGCCTGTGCTAGTGCCGTCTCCGCTGCTTGCGGTGGAACTTTCTGGTCGCGCCTGAAGCACGCCACAAACAAAACGGACCCAACCAAAAACACACAAACTGAACAGGCTGCGGAAAAACTCTCGACGATGCTGTCAGGGGTTAAAACCCCTGGGGGAAATGCAGGCTTTATGTCGTGGCTGAAGTCGAAGATCCCGGCCCTGTCGGGGCCGCGACCCACAAGACTTCGACCGTTTTTCCGCAAGCTGTGAAGTCTGTACTACTCGGGACGGATTGCTCGGCAGCTCCGGCGATACACATACTTTGGCAGACTTTTCTTCATCACTCGTAGGCGTCACATGATTGTGCGGCATGGTATTGCGCGGTTGAGTTGCGCTTTCACCGGCGCGATTTTTGCTGCGTGCATGGCGAGGCAAAACCACAGAGAAAACCAAAACCACAGCGCGGCAAAGCCGCAATCAAGGTCAGCTTCAGCGGCTAAAGCCGGCTTGAAACAGACTCCCTCCGGCTGGGCTGATGTCGAAGATCCCGACCTTGTCGGGGCCCAGCCCTCCTGGCAGAACCAAAATTCGTCGCACCACACAAAGAATCTACGGATTAGTAGTGCAGAGCAAACCACAGAGAAAACCAAAACCGCACAGACAGAAGTCTGTACTACTGAAACACTCGCGCGCTGAACGGGTCACGGAGAATGGTGCGCTGCGGCGGTGGCGGTGGCGGCGGCTCCGGCGGCGGCGCCGATGGCGAACCACTTTGCGGCGTGCTTCAGGCGGGACCAGAAAGAGCCACCGCGGGCGGCGGAGATGGCGGCGTCGCGCTCGCGAGTGAGGGCGGCGACGCGGGCGTGCTCGTCGGCCAAGTCTTTTTTTGTGGCGTCGCTTTCGAGCGCGCAGGCGCGGCAATCTTGCAGAGAGTTGTAGAGAGGCTGGAGGTCGGCGAGCGGGATGGAAAGCAGCGCGGGAGCAGCGGCGGGCGCGGGCGGGAGCGAGGTGGGAGCGGAGAAAGGAGCACAGACTGAAGTCTGTGCCACTTGCGGAATGGGAGAGGGAGTGAGGTCGGGAAGTTGCATGTGGACGGGAAGAGGGAGAGGCGGCAGGACGATGGGGATGGCGGCGGCGGCTTGTTGTGGGGTGTGCACGCGCTGCTTTTCGGCGGAGATGGAGGCGAGAGCGGCGGCGAGCTGCGTATTGCGCTGCTGCTCGCGCGCGGCGGCCTGGTCGAGCAAGGCGTTTTGCGAGGCCAGGGTGGCGGCGAGCTGGGCGGCGCTGCGACGCGAGGCCAGCCAGGCGCCGGCGAGAAGCGCGGCGACCAGCAGAGCTGCGGCGGTAAGGGCGAGGTGGAGTGTGCGAGGCATGGGGTGGCGTGATTTGTGAATTGTGACTGGTGATTCGTGAATCGTGACTTGTGAATCGTGAATCGGGGAAGTGGGTTTAGTGGCACAGTCCCGCCTAGCGGGACTGTGCGGGGTTGGTTCGTCGTCGCGAAAATCTACGGTGCGCGGCGCAAAAGCAAAGGAAAAACCAAAAGCGCACATACTGAAGTCTGTGCTACTGCGCGTGCGGGGAATTGATCGATGGGGCAGTTCCCTGCCGGGTTCGCTGAGATTCGCGATTGACTAAAGCGGACAGACTGCGCTGCAGTTCGATCGGGATGAAAAGTTTGTGCGACTCAAACGTGCTATGGGTCGGATTTTTTGGAGTAGTTGCGCGTGCGGGCCAGGACTTCGGCGGGATAGTTGGGATTAGCGCCGCCGTTCCAGGCGAGCAGAGCGGCGGAGACGTCGCCGCGGGAGCGCGCCAGGCGTTTAGCGAGGATGGCGCAGCCGAGTTCGACGCTGGTGGCGGGATCGCACAGCGCGGGGAGCGAATCGCCGGCGAAGCCAGACTCGCGCGCCAGCTGGCCCATCACCTGCATCAGGCCCCAGGACATGGCGCGCGTGTAGGCTTCGGTGGCGCTCAACTTCCCTGCCGTGTACAGCGGCGCGACGTAGCGGGACAGGAATCCCGGCTCGTAGCGCACCGCCCAGGGATTCCAGGCGGATTCCTGCTCGATGACGGCGCAGACCAGCGCGGGGTCGAGCGCGTGCGCGGCGGCGATGCGTCGCGCCAGCGCGATCAGTTCGAGAGGGACGGGAGAGAGCATGGGGGGGAGAATGATTTGAGATTTGAGATTTGAGATTTGAGATTTGAAATTTAAGAGAATGCGATCGTGCGTAGGCGATAAGTTCGGAGTTAAGAGTTGAGAGTCTTGAGTTGACAGTTAAAGGCTTCGGACACGAGTCACCCTTCGTATCCGCTCAGGGCAAGCGAATCACGAGCCACCAATCACCGTCACGAATCACCAGTCATGCATCACTAGACACTAGTCACCCTTCGCATGCGCTCAGGGCAAGCCAGTCACCAGTCACTACTTGCGGTCCTGCCCATTAAAATCCAGGAACTGCACGGGCGGGGCCTCTTCGAGTTCGAGGCCGAGGCGGGTGGCGATTTGGCGCAGGGCGTGGTAGAGATGCGGGAGGTGGTTGAGGGCCATGTCGCGCACGAAGGCGCGGCGGATTTCGTCGTCGCGCGTGCGGCGATGCAGCCAGCGGAGAAAGAACAAGAATTGAACGAGCGAGGAAAAGCCGACAACGATCCAGTAGGGATTCATGGGAGAGTTGAGAGTTGAGAGTTGAGAGTTGAGAATCGAAAGAAGCAATGGTGCAAGGGGAAAGGTTGAGAGTTGACAGTCGAGAGTTGACAGTTAAAGACTTCGGATACGAGTCACCCTTCGCATCCGCTCAGGGCAAGCCAGTCACCAGTCACGCGCTAGCCGTTCAGGCCAAATGACAGGCCGCCGGGGCCGAAGCCTAGGCGGAAACCGCTGCTCTGCGCGTTGCGCGCGCTGGCATCGAGCAGCGAAGCGGGAATGCCGAGCGCGCGGCCCAGCAGCGAGCTGTCGGTGCCGTACAGGCCGGAAAGTCCGGAGAGAGCCGAGAGCGTGTCGGAGCGCGCGGCGTTGCCGAAAGCGAACTGATTCTGCTGTGCGAGGTTGGCCTGCTGCTGGCCGTGCGTGCGCGCCAGCGCATCGAGCAGATCGCCGTAGCCGGCGGAGTTGCGCGTGCGCGCGACGCGATTGGAGGCGTTCTGCGCCAGCGCGTTGAACGCGGAAGAAAGCGCCGATTGCGACAGGTTGGTGATGGCCGATTTTTCGGCGTTCGTGTAGCCGGGATTGGCGAGCAGGTTTTGGTAGCCGGCCGAGGACTGCGAGCCGAGCGACTGGCTCGAGGAATAGAGCTGCTGGTTCATGGCGTTTTGCTGCGCCAGTTGCTGGTCGATCATTTGCTGCGTTTGCGCTTGTGCGCCGCGTCCCATCGGACACCTCCGTGAATTCGTGAGTCGTAAATCGTAATTCGTGAGTCGTGAGTAGCACAGAGGCGGGACTGTGCTACTGGCGTTACAGAACTCGGCGGGAGAAGCACGGCCAAGGATCGCGCATCCAGCCCAGGCGGGCGAGGCGCCGGCCGAAGGCGCGCGCCACGCGCGGCGGGAGAAACGCCTGGACGTCGTCCAAACCGCGAACGAGCGCGGCGGTGCGCGTGGCGTCATGCAACGCCAGAAAATGTTGGTAGCGCCGGCGCGGCGTGCCGGCGGCGGGATCGTGCAGCAGATAGGCTTCCGCCGTAAGACGCAGAAGGACGGCCATCGTTACGCGCGGGGAATTCCGATCCGCCAGTTCCCTTCCCGAGTTGCCGTCTTCGCCGTCGTCTTCGAGCACGAGCTTGGTCAGGAACAGCGGGCTGTCGAGATCCGGCAATGGATAGCCGAAACCTTGCGCGGCGTGCAGGCGGCGCAAGGCCTCGAGATCGCTCGGGATGTATTCGCGGATGCGCATGGAGTAGCACAGTCCCGCTAGGCGGGACTGTGCGAGGTTGGTTTTTGTGGGTCCTCGCGCAAATGGAAGCTGAACGGCGCAAAACCAAAACCACACAGTCCCGCTAGGCAGGACTGTGCTACTGGGCTTGGTTTCGTTATCTCTGCCGCGCTCGTGCCGCTGCCACCAACTCCGCGCTGGGATTCGTGTCCACGACGAAGTGACGCCTCAGCCAGTCATGTTTCAGTTTGCACAGCTGGTCGTCGTCCATGAAGACAGTTGGGTAATCCGGTTGCGTGATCCGAAATTCGCCGGGTTTGCCGTGTAAGTAGATGCGGCCGCTCCGGCCAATCTCATACATGCGAAGGATTTCTCCGTCCGGCATCAGTTTGTAGATCACCCAGGATCTGGAGTCTTCGATAACCTCCGGCTGGAAATAAACATTTACCGAGTACTGATTGCGATTGTTTGGAGACCTCGTTCCAATATCGTCAACATACTTCTCCAGGTTCAGATCGTAAAGTTCGTCCTGTATGGCTTCGATGACAGCATTTATTTCCGCCTCGCGAATGGGCCGCTTCTGCTGCGGCCGACCAGCCAGGAGAGTACTTGCCAAACTTAGCGTCATCACCAACACCAGTGGTACCCGGATGTTCATAAGGTGTGCTCCTTAACACATAATCATAAACCCGAATCCACACCTTGGCGCCTTTTGGGATATCTCCACCACCAGCGACGTTCTGAAACGGGCCATAGCTTTGCTTGGGTGTTGTACCTTCAGCCCACTTGGGCTTGGGCTGGCCATGATCCAGATAGAAATGGGTTGGGCCACTTTTGTCGCGTGAAGCTTTGCTGGCGGCGGTTTGCGAATCCTCATAAGCGTGTTTCGCGGGACCGTAGCTCCGCACGGCCTTCGCTTCTTTGCTTGTGAGTTGTATGGTGACCGTTAGCGGTTTCCCTAGCTTCTTGCCGTTCGCTTCCAGCGTTTTGGTGACAGTCCCCGCCCCCACTCTCGCTTCATGCAGGTCCTGCGGGCTACCTTTTCAGCTTTCAGATGTTGGCCGGAGCCCCGCTGTCTCATTATAAATAATATTTCCGATGGTATTGTCTGTAACCCTTTTCGTTTGCGCCTGCAGGTGAGAATGATTCTGCTGAGTCTGTTTCGCTTGTTTCGTATCAGTCTGTTCCGCAAAGCCCAGAAAGTGATCAAGCCAGGATGGGTTCGCTTCTCCGTGCACACGCCGGAATTCTTCATCGGCGGCGCGAGCGCGCTCAAGAACCTTGCCGAATTGTGGGTTGGCGTAGTACCTGTCATTGATGATGGGCATGAAATACTCCGGCAGCAGGCTGTTGAATCGCCGCGCCTCCGCTTTAGTGGCACAGACTCTGAAGCCTGTGCCACTGGCTTCGTTACCGCAGGATGACGGGGCCGGAGCTGCTTTCGGCAGCCTGGCCGAAACCGCTGCCGCCGGCGGTGCCGGGGGCCGTGCCGCTTCCCATGGAGGGCTGCAGCGGCGGGCCAGCGGCCGTGCCGCCGCCGATGACGGGCGTGGCGGGCGTGCCGAAGGTGACCGGCTCGGACGGGTTTGATCCGAGATACTGCGAATAGGCGCGCCAGTAGAGGGTGAGATTGCCGAGCGCGACGCGGAGGTTGCGCGAGCTGCCCAGAAAATGCACGCGCGGGCGGCTGAACGCGGGCGTCGTGTCGGACTCGGCAAAATAAAAAATGCCGCGATGCACGGCCGAGTTGTCGGTGATGGCGAGGTCGAAGATGCCGTCGGCGGCGGTGACGCTGAGGCTGCCGATGGGCGCGGGCGCGGCGATCGTGCCCGAAGGATCGACGCCGGTCGCGCGCCCCACCGCGTTCACCGCGTTCACCAGCTGCGTCAGCGCCTCGTACACGTACGGCGAATCGCTCTTGATCTGCGCGAGTTGTCCGATTTTCAGCATTTCGTTATGGCCGCAGAGTCACAGAGGCGCGGAGAACAGAAAAACCACTGGAACCACGGATGAACACGGATTCACACGGATAAAACCGATGAGAAAGAGATTTCGCGGTCAGGAGAACGAGAATGAAACGCAGGATTCTCTCTCTCTTTTTTCCCGAATCCCATTCTTTATCCGTGTGGATCTGTGTGCCTCCGTGCGAGGCATTGCGCTTTGGCCCTGGTCGCCAGCAAGAGAAGGCCGAGAGCCGTGACAATGATCCTCCGAAGCTTCGGGATCTGTCGTGGTGGCGTCATTTCTTCTCGGAAGGGCGTGTTTGTTCATTCAGGACCGGATGCGTCAGAGAATCGCACAACGCGCCTGTGTGCTTGATGCCGGGGATAGAAGCAGTCTGGACGGGGGCGCGCACGAGTTTCTTTACGCGCACCCTGTAGTGGTCATAGGTCCAGACACCGCCCTGAAATATCTCGAAATCTATTTTCCCCTTTGAGAAAGATATCCATCCCACATTGGAAATGGTCAGCCAATTCCTCCCTGTTGTTTTCCGCAGGGTGAAATGGAGAAAGTTAGCTTTTGTGTTCGACGGATTCCAAAACGCCGCATACAGATTGTCAGCGGACTGGAAATGATCGTCTTCCGGGTCCGGCTTGGCTTTAGGCAACTCGTGCAAATAGCTGAATCGCAGGAGTCCATCGCTGCGCAAGCCGGCGTCCACCCACGGCCCGCCAGTTTCGTGCATCGTGCAGTCCAGCATCATGTCTGTCAGCTTCTGGTCAGACGCTTGTGCGACCGCCAAGCGCGGCGTCCATAGGCCAGCAAACAGAATCAAAAACACGACCTGTTTTGGGACAAGCATTTCTTGCCTTTGGGCTTCGGCATATACTTAGGATTCTCGTCAATAATAGTATATCTCGTATGTTTCCCGAGCTGAAATGGTCCAAACTGCTCGAACACTCCAACCTGTTCGTGCCCTAGATGCCGGGCACCCGTGTCTGCATTATTGCGGTGATTGAACCACATTCTTCCCCCGATCGGATCCTGGCCAGCCAGTTGTTGCTGAAAGGCTGTTCGGGCCGCATCCAATGATTGTTTGTACTGCTCTGAGCTTGCTAGCGCACCGGTCACCGTCTTGGGGGCCGTACCAACAACATCATCCCTCTGAGTACCATACTTCCGATCCGCGTTGATAATGGCGTGCGCCTGAGCGATTTTGGCGCGCTGCAGTTCTTGCGGTGAGGATTTTCCCGGCTTCACGTCCCGATTTTCATTCGCGACGATATTGGCAATCTGACGTACCCTGAGCACGTTGACCTTCGCGTCGTCGTAAGCCTCCGGCGCCGCTCGGGGTGGAGTTGGATGCGGCGGCAGTGGAGGAGACGGTGGCCCAACCAGACCGAGAAAATGATCGAGCCACGATGGTTGTTCCTCTCCGTGCACACGTCTGCTTTCGGCATTGGCGGCGCGGGCGCGCTCAAGAGCCCGGCCGTATTGCGGATTGGCGTAGTACCTGCCATTGATGACGGACATGAAGCTACCCCGCCTCTCTCTCAAAGATGCGAGTGGTTGGACGGAAACTGCAAATCGCATCGCTACGCACAGGCTCTTAGTGGCACAGACCCCGACAGGGTCGGGGTCTGTGCCACTTAATTCCCGCCTCTTACAGGCGACCACGGATCGGGCAGCAGCGACGGGATGAAGCGCTCCAGGCGGAACCACGCGCCGGGGGCGTTGGTGCCCACCTGGAACGCTACGCGCTCGCCCAGCAAGTTGATGGGCAGCTCGAGGTCTTTGGGCGCGGGCGAAGAAAGCGGCAGCGGGGCGAGCGCCGTGGGATAGGCTTGGTTGGCGACGAACGCGGAGAGGTTCAAGTTCCCCGCCCCTTCGGCGTACAGTGTGAGGTAGGCGAATAATTTCCGGTGCGCGCGCACCTGGTAGGTTTGCTCGAGGTCGTGGCTCAGGAAAAAGTACGTCGTGTAATAGGAATTGATCGCCGCGCCGTCGTCGGAAAACTGCGTGTCGGAAAGCTCGTAGATTTTGCCGTTTATGGTGAGCGGTCCGGGCGAACCATTGCCCGCTCCGTTTCCCAGAAAGATTTGCGAGGCACCGTCGTGGCGCTCGGCGAGCGCCGAGCAGTTCGCCGCGATGTTCCACGGGCACCACTTGCGCGAGCGGCCTACCGCGTACAATTTCCCGGACAAGGTCGAGAACAGCACCGAGCCGAGCGACTCGATTTCGCCGGCCGACGACAGGCTGCGGTAGTCGAGCACCAGGATGCGGTTGGGCGACGTGGCCGCGCCGATGGGCACGCCGCACAGGATGCGCTTGTTGCGCGTGTCCACGCGCACCCACAGCGTTTTTCCCGCCGCCCAGTTAATCTGGTCCCACAGCGGCTGAATCTCCTGCGAGATTTTTACCGGCTCGCCGCCATCGAACACGTACAGCCCGGCGCGCCCCGCGATCACCGCCCAATCTTCGCCCGTGTCCACACCCGCGACCGATGGCGTGCCCACCGTGCGCGACACTTCGTTGATTGTCCACGAGGCCGGCTCGTTCACGCCATCGTCCGCGGTGACGTACATCGCGCGCTCCTTCACGAAGTAGAGCCGCTCGCGCAGCAGGAACGCCGCGCGCACCGCTTGCCCATCGTTTTCGGAAACACTCAAAAATCCGCTGACGCCGTCGTAGCTTTCCGGGTCCTCGGCGCGGGAGGCGCGCACCAGCGAAGTGTTGTAGGGCGTGGCGGTGGGAAAAACCTCGATGTTCTCGACGAGGAAGCCCGCGCCACTCGTGGGCGTGCCGTCGGCGTACACGCGCAGCAGCAGGTCCGGCGGAATGTTGGCGAAGCCGCCCGTGGGCGTAATGGGCGCGCTGAATTCGGCCCATGCCGCCGAGGCTTGCGCGGCCGGGACGGCAATGCCGGTGGTCGAAATTCCCTGCGACGCGCTATACAAATGGATGCGCAGAGTGCCCTGCGTGAGCGCGCCCGTCCTGCGCACGCGCGCCCGCGCCGAGTAGGCGGTGTTCGCCAACAGCCGCGGCGCGCCGTTGTAATCGCTCACGGCGGATTGCGTGATCAGCCCGCGCGTGGGCGTCGCGCCATCGCCCAGAATCGCGTACGCGCCGCCCCAAATCGCGTTTCCGGTCGAATCCGGCCCGCCGCCGGCGAAGTACGTGGCGTCGGCGGTCCATCCCAGCGGCAAAGTAAATCCGCTTCCGCCAAACCCGCCGTCAAAGGTGAGATTGTCCCAGTTCTTCTGGTTGTTGCGCTCGCCCCACCAGAGCAGGCGCTCGGCGTAGCCGATCACGCCGGCGCACTCGCCCAGCTCGACCAGTTGAAACAGCGCGTCGGCGGAAATTCCCGCCAGCAGCGCGGTATCGGAAAAATCCACGACGAACGACGACGCGGAATTATCGAACACCTGCATCTGCGGCGCGCCGTCCAGTCCCGTGGTGTAGAAAAATGTGTCGCCGCCCGCGCCGGTGAACGCCAAAATGCGCGCCACAACGTTCGGCGTGGCCGCCGGCGACGGAATCCCCGTCACGTTCACGCGCACGCCCCCGATCGAGGTCCACGACACGGGAGGCGAGGGCCGCGTCAGGTAGCCCTGCCGCGTCACGAAAATCACGGCGCACTGGTGTACGCCCGCCGCAATCGAGCCGACCGGCGCGGCCGTGCCGCCGCTGGACGTGGCGTTCGAGAGCGCCTGCGCGTAGGTGAAGTGCAGCGAATCGGGCAGCGTCGCCACCGCAAATACGCCGTCGAAGCTCGCGTTCGTGACGCCCGCGACCGTCACTTGATCGCCCGGCACCAGCCCGTGCGGCGTTGCCGTGGTCACCGTGACCGTGCCCGAGGTCCGCGCAATCGTCGAAATGTTCGCCACCACGTCGCTGATCGCGCTGGGTCCCGCGCCCGGCCCCACTTGGCTGACGCGATCGAACTTCGCGCCGTCGTACTGCCGCGGGATGTCCACGCCAAACTGCCCGTCGTGCTGCGCGATGTATTCCCGGCCAAACAGCGATGCCGAACTCGCCGCCGAATTCGGCGTCAACCCCGTGGCGATCGCCGACAGCACGCCGGGCGAGTTTTCCGCCCACAGCGCCCCCGCCGAATCCAGCGCCAGCAGCGCCTGCGCCAGGTTCGGCTGCGTGTACGTTTTCAGGTAATTGACCGTGGGATTTCCACTAATCGGCGAAAACACGGAGACGAGGCCCGGCCGCGTCTTCACCGCGCCCTGCAAAAACGCCACGTCCGCGCAATCCGGCGACACCCCTTGCGGCAAATCCGCCGCCGCCATGTCGTTCACCAGCCCGCCAAACAATTCCAGCGGCGCATCAATTGTGCCGAGTATGCTCATGGATTTAGTCGAGAGTTGAGAGTTCAGAGTCGAGAGTTCAGAGTCGAGAGTCGAGAGTTCAGAGTCGAGAGTCGAGAGTTCAGAGTCCAGTGTTGGGCGTTGAAATCTTAGATTTGAAATTTGAAATGTGAGATTTGAAATGCGACATTTGCAATGTCAGAGCGCGACCGGTTTACTCTGAACTCTCAACTCTCAACTGTTAACTCTGAACTTCCTCAAACCAGCTTATTAAACACCGCCTCGAACTGGATGCTCGTGTCACCGGTAATGCGCGCGGGATACGCCCCGGAGCTGAGCTCGGTGTTCGATCCGGTATTGACCTTCACTTTCTGATTGTTGAGCGCCGCGCCCTTGATCCAGGCGTAGCTGTCGCCGGTCGAGCCGCCCACCCAGAGCTGCACGGGCGCTAGGCTGGCCGGAATCTGCGGGCCGACCGTTGTGAAATCGAGCGTGTCCCCGCCCGTGGAATAATTGCCCGACGCGGCGAGCGTGCCAAATACATAGACATTGTCGCCGCCGGCGTCAACGTCGACGATCGTGAGTGCGAGTGGCATGTGGTCCTCCTGTAGGAAAGTGACTGGTGACTAGTGACCGGTGACTGGTGATTCGCTTGCCCTGAGCGGATGCGAAGGGTGATTCGTGTCTAGTGATTCGTGATTCGTAATTCGTGGCCCGCGGGACGGGTCTTAGTGGCACAGTCCCGCCTAGCGGGACTGTGTGCCTTGATCGCTCCGCCAGCAAAATCAAAACCACACAGACTGAACAGGCTGCGGAAAAAGCCTCGAAGCCTTGTGGGTCGCGGCCCCGGGAGGGTCGGGATCTTCGGCTTCAGCCGCGACATAAAGCCTGCATTTTCCTCAGGGGTTTTAACCCCTGAGGGCTTCGCAGCGAGTTTTTCCGCAGCCTGTGAAGGCTGTTCCACTAAAATCCCGCGCGGGACGAAAACGGACGCCGGCGGCGGCCGGTCTGCTGTTCGCGCTGCGTGGCGCGCAGCACGAGGTCTTCGATGGCGTCAGCAGCGGCCGCGTCCCAGCGTTCGGCCTGCGGCGCGCCGCGCGCCGCTCCGGCCATGGCCGCGGCGCAATAGGCGATGGCTTCCTGCGCCTGGCGAATCAGCACGGGACTCGAGGCGTCGCTCAAATCCGGATACGACTTCTGATACCGCAAGCGGATCTGCGTGTCCTGCGTCGCGCCGAGAAAGTACAAACCGTCCGCGCGCCACTCCCAGTAACGCAGCGTCTGCGCCTGCGGCTCCGACGGCAGCCCGTCGTGCCCGGTCAGGTCGGTCATCTCCTGGAAATCGTCCGAGCTGCCGCTGGCTCGCTCCCACAGTTTTGCGGGCGCGAGCAAGTCCGGCGGCAACTGGTTGGGCGGCGGAGTAGCGTCGGTGATCGAAACTTGCGCCGAGGCGTCCACCTGGGCGACCGCCGGCACCACCAGCAACACGTTGTCGCTCAGGAACGCGCCCGACTGCACGCTCGAAAGCGCGCGCTGCGCCTTGCGGTACCCCGAATTGACGTACGGCAGCAGCACCGCGTCGGTAAAAAGATTTCCCGCCGCGTCATTCAGCAACGCCCGCGCCAGCGAGGTAATCTGCCCCGCGGTGTTGTAAGCCGATGTTCCGACGATAGGCATGGGGACTCCTTGTGACTGGTGACTGGTGACTGGTGACTGGTGACTGGTGACTGGTGAAAAGAACTCACTAGCAGGCGTAACTACGAATCATAAATTACAAATCACGAATCACATTTCTTCATGGATCTCAAGCCGCTGCCCATAGGGCAGTTCCACCAGTCACCGGTCACCAGTCACCAGTCACTGTTCTTTTGGGAGTGGACTCTGCTTCAAATACGCGGCAATGCCGATGATGCCGCTCATCAGCGCGCTCACGCCCGCAATGGCCAGCGTCGCGCGCAATCCGGCCCGCAGATTAAAATGCGCCGGGTCAATCCCCACCGCCGCAAAGCCGGTAATGACGCCGTTGGCGCCCCCGGAAATTCCCGCGGCAACAATTCCCTTCAGCCAGATTTCCCAGTTGGACATGGTAGGAGTAATTCGTGACTAGTGACTGGTGACTGGTGACTGGTGAAAAACCGCGTGGTAGCTCAAATTGAGGAGATCGCTCCGGCACTTACACCAGTCACCGGTCACTAGTCACCAGTCACTGCTTTTTCTCCAGCAACGCCACAAAGTGCAGCTTTCGCCCGAACACCAGACTGAACGGAAACGGATAGAGCGGGATGCGGTGCTGCCAATCGCGCACCTCGAGACCGGCGGCTGAGAAGAATTGCTTCCACTGGGCCCGGCTCTGATAGTTGTAGGGCAAGACGACGCCGTGCGGGCGATTCCCTACCCAGTCCATGAATTGCAGGGTCTTGAAATCCAGAACGCTCTCGGACACATGGTCCTTGATCAATACGAAGCGCCGTGTGACGCGGCAGGCTTCGGCCAGCAGCCGCGCGATTCCCTGCGCATCCGGCGCGTGATGCAGGACATCCACAAACAGGCAGACGTCGAACGACGCCGACGGATGAGGAAGGGTGGCTCCGTCGAACGGCAGGCATTCAATCAAACAAGCGGGCCGCGGCGCGAATTCCACTCCTCGCACGCTTACACCGGAGATCCGCCGAGCCAGCAGGCTGCCCAGCGCACCGTCGCCGCAGCCGATGTCCAGCACGGATGCCCCGGGCGGAATCCTGGCCGCCAGAAGCTCGGCGAGCACGCGCACGCGCCTGCCAAACACAGCGCGCCCATGCGCGCGCTTCAGAAGCGAGAGGGCCAAAGACCCCGGCGTGTCATTTCCCATCTACCCTGCATTTCTCACAAACGATTCGCCATCTCACAGCAATACGCCCGAAAGAACGCTTCCCGCGCAATTTCGTGGCGCCCCGATGCGTCGAGGCGGTTTTCGTGGCGCCGGCGTCCCGCCGGCGGGTTTTCCGGCCGGCCGCACCGCGCAAAACCGCCGGCGAGACGCCGGCGCCACAAAGAACAAATGTTCAGCGGCCAAAATTGTGTTTTCCGTTCCACCCACTCGCATCTTTGTGAGAAACGCCGTCTACGGCTCGCTAGGCGCGTTGTAGGGGCACGGCATTGCCGTGCCCCTACCGGCGATCCTCATAATCGCCGATGTAGGTGCCGTGGCTGATCCCCAACATGCTCAAAAAAAACGACGCAAAAATCGTCTGCACGCCCAGGAACAGCCACATGGACCAGAACAGCACTTCCCGCAATCCGTACTCCATCGGACCGAATCCGCCGGCCGCCCATTGCCATGTCACCCACGCGTCTCCCGCAAAGCCCACGGCAAACATGATGGCTCCGGCCAGCAATCCGTGCTCCAGTTGCACGCGCCGCAGCAGCCGTTTCAGCGAAACCGGATTGCGATCGAACCGCGCCGCGTAGCTGAACACTTTTGCGAAGAACCCGATGCTGATCACCTGCGCGCCCAGCAGCGTACTCAGCACGCCAAACACCATGGCGTGAATATCCAGCACCACGCGCCCGGTCAGATGCCTCGGCCCGCCCAGCAGCCACAACACCACCGCCAGCCCGCCCACCAGCATCGCCGAGCCTGGCAACAAAAACAGCCAGTTCGGCGCGTACAGAAGAAAAAATCGCAGCGTGCGCCAGCCGTCCCGAAAACTGCGCAGGTGCGGCGGACGCCCGCGCTTGTCCGGCCACAATATAATGGGGATTTCCGCGATCTTCGCGCCGATCTGCGCGGACTTGATGATCATTTCTGTGGCGAATTCCATTCCCGTGCTGCGCACGTCCAGCCGGTCGTACAGCGCGCGCGAAAATCCGCGCAGCCCGCAATACGCGTCGCCGACGCCCGCGCCAAACAGCAGGTTGAGCAAGGCGGTGAGGCCGGGATTGCCGATATATTTGTGGGACCACGGCATGGCCCCGGGTTTAATTCCGCCGCGGAAACGATTTCCCATCACCAGGTCGTAGCCTTCGCGCCATTTGGCCACGAACTCGGGAACCACCGAGAAATCGTAACTATCGTCCGCGTCGCCCATGATGACGAACTGCCCGCGCGACGCCGCGATTCCCGCGTGCAGCGCCGCTCCATACCCGCGCTGCGCCACGCGCACCACGCGCGCCCCGTGCGCCTCCGCAATTTCCAGCGACCCGTCGGTCGAGCCGTTGTCGGCCACCACCACTTCGCCCGACAAGCCCGCGCTCCGGAACGCGCCAAACGCCTTGTCAATGCAGATGGCCAGCGAGTTCGCCTCGTTCAAGCATGGAATGACAACGGATACTTCCACGTCTTCCTTTCGCAGATGCGTCTCCTAGTAGGGGCACGGCATTGCCGTGCCCCTACAGGCAAGCCCTCAATCGTAAACATTTGAATTCAGCGCAAAACCAAAACCCAACCCCGCACAGGCTAAAAAAAGCGTGCCCACTCCGTCCCGAACAACACGGGACGGAGTGGCCTCTACAAAACCGTCGCCTGTTGCCGGCAGTTGATTTTGTAGAGGCCGCCCGCTTTTTGGGCGGGCAGCTGTTGGTTCTTTCCAGCCAAACTGCATCACTACCAAAACTTCCGACTCTTTCCGCAGCCTGTACAGTCTCCGCTACTTTGGCGTCCCCACAAAACTCCACTTGCCCCACGCCATCGTTTCCCGCGTCGGGACAAAATACGTCCGCGCGAGCTGCAAGATCAATTCCGGCTGGCTCAACCATTGCTCGTAGGTGCGCCGTTCGTAGTGAATCATCGTCGCCAGAGCGTCCACCTTCCTGGACAGCCGCCGCGCCACGCCGCTGGCGCACGCCAGGTGCGCCAATCGCAAAAACGGAGTCAGCCACGGCTCGACGAGCACGACCCGGCCGTCTTTTCGCAGCACGCGGCGCATCTCCCGGAAAGTTTGCTCGAGATCGCCGGGCAACGTGGGCAGGTGGTGCAAGCCGCCCTGCACGATCAGCACGTCCTTGCTGGCATCGGCGAACGGCAGCCGCCGGCAATCGGCCACCGTGCACTTCGCCTCGCCCCGGTATTGCGCCAGCAACGCCGCCGACAAGTCCACGCCTTCGATGCGCGTGAAGCCCAGCCGGCGCAGCGCGTGCAGCCCGTTTCCGCGGCCGCAAAATAATTCCACGATTTCGGCCCCGCGGTCCCATTCGCCCGCCCCCATTTTCAGCAGCCGCTCGGTGAACTTCCGAATCTCCCGCTCCGGCGTCTCAAAACGCAGGTATGCCGCTTCCCAGGGATCCCCCGGGATCGCCGCGGCGGCCCCTTGCGCGTCCGCATTCCTTTCGTGATTCGCCATTTTTAGTACTAGGCGCGTTGGTTGTAGGGGCACGGCAATGCCGTGCCCCTACAGGCGCTGTCCGCCGTAGGCGGATGCCCCTACTCCCTGCGCCGCGCAATTTAGGATGGCCTGCCGCGCATCCACTCCCAGGCCGAGGCCACGATGGTCTGCAAGTCCTGTTTTTTCGGCGCCCAGCCCAGCTCTCGTTTGATTTTTTCCGAGCTGGCCACCAGCACCGCCGGATCGCCCGGCCTGCGCGGCCCGACGCGCACGGGGATTTCCCGCCCGGTCACTCGCCGCGCCGTTTCGACCACTTCCCGGACCGAATGTCCGCCGCCGCATCCGAGATTGAAAATCCCGCTCGCGCGTTCCAGCAAACCCAGCGCCAGCACATGGGCCTGCGCGAGGTCGCTCACGTGGATGTAATCGCGCACGCACGTGCCGTCCGGAGTGGGATAGTCATCGCCATATATCTCCACATGCGGCCGCTCGCCGGCCGCGGCTTGCAGAATGATCGGAATCAAATGCGTCTCCGGATGGTGGCGTTCGCCGCAGAGCTTGGTGGCGCCCGCCGCGTTGAAATAGCGGAGACTGGCGTAGCGCATCCCGTAGGCCTGTTCGTACCAGTGACAGGCGCGCTCGAAAGCGAGCTTCGTCTCGCCGTACGGATTGGTGGGACGCGTCGGGTCGGATTCCTCGATCAGCGGCTTGTGCGATTCGCCGTACACGGCCGCGGTCGAAGAAAGCACCAGGCGGGAAACCCGCGTGGCGCGCATGGCTTCGAGCAGCGCCAGGCTGGTGATCAGATTGTTGGTGTAATACTTCGCGGGGTTCGCGCACGACTCGCCCACCTGCGAGTTCGCCGCCATGTGAATGACCGCGTCAATTTTGTGTTTTGCCAGCGCGCCTTCCAGCGCCCCCCGGTCCAGAATTTCTCCTTGAATAAAGACCGCCCCGGGAAGCACCGCATCGCGATGCCCCAGGCTGAGATTGTCGTACACCACAGCATCGTTCCCCGCCGCCAATAATTCCTCCACCACCACGCTGCCGATATATCCCGCTCCGCCCGTCACCAGTATGCGCATCGTGAAAGTTAACCCCAGCCCCCATTTTCGTCGTTCCCGCAGCGGTACTATACACCAACTAGTGGCACAGACTTCAGCGAGTAGCACAGGCCCCGACAGGGTCGGGATCTTCGACTTCAGCCTGTGTGCCTTGATCGCTCCACCAGCAAAATCAAAACCACACAGTCCCGCGTTGCGGGACTGTGCCACTGGTTTATACTGTCGGCATATCGGCATTCCGAAAGGACGACGATTCATGAAGACTGTGCGGTTGCTCTTCTCGCTGCTCCTGTTGGCCGCTTTCTCGCAGGCCCAGACGGGCGAATCCGCCAAGAAGCAAGAGGCGCCCGTCGCGCCGCGCCCTGCCGGCGACATTGTTCCGCTGCCGTCCATCACGTCTCTGACGGCCGCGCAAGCGGCAGGCAAAAAACTATTCGTGCAAAGATGCTCGGTGTGTCATTTGCCCATGCTGCCGTCCTACACGGCCTTCGGCCCGCTGCTGGACGGGAAACTCGTGGCGCTGCGTGGCGATGCGGCCGTCCGCGAGCAGATTATGCAGGGTTCCGCCCGCATGCCCGGCTGGCAATACACGCTGAGCGCGGCGGAAATTGACCAGATGATCGCCTATTTGAAAACGCTGGACTTCACGAAAAACCAGTGAGGGGAGAAGGCCAAGCGCGAACCACCTATCTTGCTGCGAAACGCTGGCTCTTCGTGGCGCCGGCGTCCCGCCGGCGGGTTTTCCGGTCGTCCGCACCATGCAAACCCGCCGGCGAGACGCCGGCGCCACAAAATCGTGCAAAACCGCCCCGATGCATCGGGGCGCCACACCCGTTGGTGGATGTTTGGTGAGAAGTGCGGGTTAGCCCCTGAAGCGTGAAGCACATTACGCCTGAGAGGATTTATGAGACAAGGTCTATTATTTCCCATCGCCATCGTTCTCAGCGTTACAGCCTTACTTCCGCCGCACGGCGCCGCAGCTCGTGAGCCCGCCGCGCCCGCGCCGCTCGCGGGAACTGTCCGCGGACCGGACGGAAAAGCGATGGAAGGCGTCACCGTCTCAGCCGCCATCGAGGGCGGCACCATCACGACATCGGTTTACACCGACGAGCGCGGGCGCTACTTCTTTCCCACGCTTCCGGCGGGAAACTACCGCGTGCGCGCCCAGGCGGTGGGTTATCAAGCGGGCCGCGCCGAAGTGGGTCTCGCGCTCGCCCGCCAGACGCATCAGGACTTCGCGCTGCAGGCCCTAAAAGATTTCGAGAGGCAACTCACCTCTCCCGAATGGCTCGCCGCTTTGCCCGATGACAAGCCGGGAGACCTGCGCTTGAAACAAATTTTCGTGAACAGTTGCACGACCTGCCATTCCGCGGCCTTCGCCCTGCAAAACCGTTTTGATCCAGCGGGCTGGGAAACCATCCTGGCGCGCATGGAAACGATTGACGTGTACGGCAAGGCCGGCGCTCCCGCCAGTCCCATCATCACGCATTACAAGGCCGAGCTGGCGCCGTATCTGGCCCGCGTGCGCGGCCCGGGCCCTTCCCCGCTCCACATCAAACCGTATCCGCGTCCTACCGGCGAAGCGGCGCGCGTGGTGGTGACCGAGTTCGCCATCCCCTCGGCCGCCTCTCCCAACGAATTGGTGGATCAGGATGGCGGCGACTGGTCGGAAGGAATTCCCGGCGTGGGCAACGGAGCAGGCGGCCTGCACGACATTGCCATTGATCATAACGGGAACGCCTGGGTCTCGAACGGAATCGAGAACCGCAATCGCAGTTTTCTGAAGCTGGATGTGAAGACCGGAAAAGTCACCGACTTCAAATTGGACGCCCCGAATGGATTTGCTCGCGGAACGCACGGCGTCGCCGAAGACCAGAACGGCACGATCTGGTTCAACGTGTTCGCCAACGGCGGAACTTTTGGACGCGGCAGCCTTCTCCGCGTTGATCCGGACACCGCGAAATACGACGTCTTCGCCTCGCCCGAGGAAATGGGCACCGTAGGGATCTCCGTGCAGGTGGACGCGAAAGGAAAAATTTGGGCCAGCTCGGACGGCGCTATCGTCTTCGATCCCGCCGCTCGGAAATTCACGTATTTCAAGCCGCTGACTCCCGGCACGGGAGGTTACGGCGTCACGGGCGACGCCGACGGCAATGGCTGGTTCTGCCAGCCGGGTGTGGACATCGTGGGCATCGCCGACTTTGCCACGCAAACGGTGAGCGAACTTCGGCTACCTCCGCGCCCCGGCGCCGATGAGATTTCCACCGAAGAAGATCGCAGCTTTTTTCCCCGCGCCATTTCCAGCTTTACCACCGGCATTCTTCCCGGCGAAGGACCGCGCCGCATGACCGCCCAGGGCAACTACGTGTGGTGGTCGGATTGGTTTGGGCAAAGCCTCGCCCGCGTCAACATTCGCACGCATGAAGTGAAGTATTTCCCCGCGCCGCCCAATCTTTCCCCCTACACGATGGTGGCGGACAAAAACGGCATGCTGTGGGTCGCGCTCCCCAACGACGATCGCGTCGCCAAATTGAATCCCGAAACGCGGCAGTGGACGATCTACAATCTCCCCAGCCGCGGCACAAATACCCGCTTCATCACCGTAGATCGCCACAAGGACACAGTCGAAGTCTGGTCCGTCTCCTTCGTAACCAGCAAAGTCGTGCGCGTGCAGCTCAGAACCAAACAGCAGACCGAAGCACTCGCAAGCCTGAATAGGTAGTGTCCCGATTCAGAGGAGTGTTCCGAAAGCAATCAACGGGCCACGCGTTAGGAGGTCGGGGCTTCAGCCCCGACATTCAGGCTCGCACGACCTGGGGCTTTAGCCCCTGAAGCTTCAGGGCTTAAAAGCCCTTCCCAGACCATCCTGTACGTCGGACCTAAAGGTCCGACCTCCTAAAATGCGAAGCAACTCACCGCCAGAATATCGCTGGCCGCCCAAGCCGTCGCCACGGCGGACGTGTTGAAGTTTCCGAGCGTCGCCGTGGTGGTCGTCGAGGCCGTCTGCTTCGTCATAAACACGTTCGTACTGGTTGTCGTAATGTCCGTGGGGTAGCAGTTCCAGCCGTTCGCGGCGGCAGGCAAGCCAATCACACCGCTCGATGCCGTGCCACCCGTGCCCACGTTGATGCGGAAGGCGGCAGTGCCGTTTGAGCCTGTGACGGATGGCGATGATCCGAAACCGGAAGAGATTGTGGGCGCGGTAGGAGAAAGAAGCATCTGGACCGGGGCAACATTTCGCACAGTGAGATTATCTACTGGCGTTGTGCTGGTGATTGAGAATGGTGCGGTGCCAATGGCAAGCGAGGAAACTATTTGCCCATTGAACCTAGCGTGGGGAGTAATAAAGTAGCTGTCATTGTTCGGGCTGTACCACACGCTCCCGTATCCAGGCGAACCAAAGGCCACGCCCGAACTTTCATCGACGGCCATCCATAGCTCCCCGCCGGTGTTCTTTAGATGAATCGCTTTTTGATGTGTGGAAGTGACGCTATTTTCTAAGACAGGAGGATTGGCTGCGGCATTCGTAGAGGAGAAACCGCTTGGCGTTATTAGGCCCGCTTGATTGAAGTAGGAATTAAGATTGGTAGAATCCGAAATAGTCCCATCCCAGCGGCCAATGAACATGTTGCTGGATGCACTGACGTTGGCTATTGTGATTGGGGTTGGCGTATCCCAAATCACCACAGGACTAAAGATATTTAGTTGGACCGTGCCCGACGTATCCCCCGACGCATAAATCCCCGTGGTTGCGCTGGTCCCATATTGGTAATCTACGTTTGAGAACTGATTGCCGCTTATTGCGCTGCCGGCACCGGTCGCCAAAAGATAATACCCATAGCCGCTGTAGCTCACATGAATGTCTTGAAACTGATTTCCGTTGATGAATCCTCCGCCAGTAGCACTGAGTTTCAATGCTGCGAGTAATCCCTTAATTCGGATGTCTGTGAAGGATACAAATGCTACAGACTGAGATGTCACATTGGAGGCAACAATAGAAATGCCGCTTCCCGCTGTGATTTGAGAGGAGACGATCTGAACATTGTGCAAGGATGTATGGGTATCGTCACGATAATTGTCCGCAAAATAAAACACGTTTCCTGTATAAGACCCTTGATTGTTCGTATTGACCGAAATTCCCGACACCTGAGCGCCTGCCATCACTTGAAACATAGTCACGCTGCTGGTGCCCGGCTGAAACGTGGTAGCGGGATCACACCTTAAAACGATATTTGCAGGGACTGTGATTGTGGTAGAAATCGTCTGCGTAGTAGCGCCAAAGAAACTGCAATCTACAATTCCACCAGAAGGAAGGGCAGCAATGGCCGCTGGAATCGTTGCGTACTTCACCCCGTCCACGAAGATGATGTTGTTGAGATTCGGCGCCGTGACGCTGGTGAAAGTGGGGGAATTTGGATCGCTCGGCAGGATCACATTGGGGATCTGCTTGGTGGTGATGCCCGGCCCGCCGATCTCAATCAGGTATCGCCCCGGAGCGGCGTAGAAGCTGTAATTCCCCATTCCGTCGGTCGAGAGCGGATTGGCGAGCGCCTGCGTCAGCGCCGCGTCCGAGTAAACCGCCGCCAGCGGCGCGCACGGCTGTCCTGTAGCCCCGGAAGTGCACACGCGCACCGTCGCCCCCGCCATCGGCCGCCCTTGCGCGTTGAACACCATGTCGTCCTTGCGCGACCCCTGCGCGTGCGCGGAAGGTGTCGCACCCATGGAAAACAGCGCGAGTATCCCGCACGAGATTGTGGCGAGCGCCGCGCGCGACCGCCATTCTCTTCGCGCCCAGGCAAGGGCAATTCCCCTCCGCGCCTTGCGCGGCTCGAGCCCGTATGCCGCGTTTACGCGGCGAAATGCGTCCGCGCGCACCAGCGCGCGTTTCTGTTGGCGTGTCAAGTTCTATCTCCCTTTTTAGTTAGACTCGATGATGATGGACTTGCCACCGAAATTAGCGCTCTAGTAAACTAAGTGCAGTATGGACAAGAAAGAATCCAGCCCCAATGAGTACGACTCCAACGGAGGGCGATCCTCATTATCGAGCAATGAAACGACGCACGGCAAAAAGACGCAAGCCTAAAGGTTGATATATGAAATCAGATTCCGAGCCTGTCCGTGAGAATAATCAAACTCCAGACACCAGCCGGGAAACCGACGTACAGGCACACCACAGCAATCCAGACATCCCGAGCACACCTAGCGTGTCTAGCTCTCCACCATCCAAAACACATTGTCAAATTACTTACAAGATAGAAAAGGATTGGTGGGACAAGACCAAGCCTTTTGTGGAAATCGCGGGACTGGTTCTCCTTCTGATCTATACCGCGTATACCATTAAGATTTATCGCGCCAACGCGAAAGCCGCCAATGCTGCCAAGAGCGCGGCTGACACTGCTCGCGATACTCTGATTGCTAGTCAGCGCGCTTGGGTAGGGATGAAAGGATTCTTTTTGCCAGTCAAAGTCTTGCCGAACGTTCCCCTGAGCGCGAGTTACGGGCAGGTAAACTTTGGTCACGGCCCCGCGCTCTCGGTCGGCAACAGGGCCGCGTTTGGAGTTTTGGAACAAGAACTTACTGTAGAACAGGCCGAAACTAGACTTGCGACAGCAAAATCGCCCAATACTTATACTATGTTTCCGAGTGAAGAAACTCCGGCGGGTCAAGCCTCCGTTACGATTAATAATTACTGGCTTGGTCGGGTAAACAATGGAAAAGCTTGGCTTTACTATTTCGGAGACACCGTTTACCGAGACGAATTCAAAGCGGTCCATCGAACCACGTTCTGCTCCGTATACAATCCCGCCGCAAAGCAATTCCAATACTGCGAAATATACAATGACGCCGACTAAAACCAGTAGTCGCGCCCGCCTGTCACGCTTGCGATTCTGAACTACTTTATGTGTGGTGTTAAGTCCTAACATATCGCCGAAAATGGGTCTTTCCACTTTAGCGAATACTCATTTGTTAATTTTCATTCCATGAGCTAGGCGCGTGAAATTCCCGGCATGAACATCCGCCCATTGGTCAATTATTTCTGCGGACGCCACGTCTGGCTCGTTGAGCCCGACGTGGCTCCCCCGTTCAGTAATTCCTACTCCGAATGTCTCGCGCAGTAATGGACAGGTTTCACGGCGTTGATTTATTGCCTGCGCGCCGCGGGCCTGCCTTGTCCGGAATCACAAACGCTTCTCGGCGCTCGGCGCCGCCGGTGGCGGAATCAATCCGAGCGCCAGCGCCTTGTCGCGATCCAGTACGGCGCGGCACGATTTGCACACCGCCACGCCGCGCTTGACGCGTTCGCCGCACCCCGGACACTCCCCGTCGTAGGCCGGCGCCTGGTAATACCATTCTTTCTCGAGCTTCAGATGCCCGGCGGCGCGCCGCTGCAAGTCGTGAATAAACAGATACGAGTGCGAGCGCTCCCACTCGCGGTCCGCCGCGGCCACCAGCGCGCGGTAAAACTCCTCCAGCCGCGACCGTGCGCCGCGCAGTTCGTCTTCCGTGGGCTTCTGGCCCGCGCACACGAACACGCCGAGAAAACTCCGCTCTCCCGCGTCGGAATTGACTTCGCGGCAAAGATCCTCGGCGATTTCCCGCGCCGTGATCGCCAGCGGCAAAATACGCTTGTCGCCGTAGTCCATCACGCCCGTGCGCGGCGTCACGCGCGTCAGCGCGTACTCCTGCCCGGCGCCGCGTCCCGCGATCTGAAACGTCCCGTAGGTGCGTTGCGCCGTGTAACTCTGCTCGGTGATGTTGGCGATGGTAGCGAACTCGTTGTTCATGCGTTGCTTCTCCTGTTTGAAATGTGACTGGTGGTGATTCGTGACTGGTGACTGGTGATTAGTGACTGGTGAAAACCGCTCGCCCGAGTGGGTTTAGCAAATCAACCTCACCCAGGCCAGAGCGCCGGAGACGCGACACAACGTAGCCCAGCCCGGATGGGCTGGGAACGGTGGTCCTAGCAATTCCGAGCGCCGGAGGCGCGACACTCCACGGCCACGAATTCTAGTTCTCCCACAGACTCTGAAGTCTGTGCCACCAGGCGCGTTGCTTGTAGGGGCACGGCAATGCCGTGCCCCTACTAATGCGTCGAGGAGCGAAAACGAGATTGCGCGAATGTGCTCCGTGATTCGTAATCGTGCCACCCGGCGAATGGTTTTTCACCGGTCACCGGTCACTAGTCACCAGTCACCACAGCACTGCTTCCGCGTACGCCTCATACTCCCGCTCCTCGCGCCGCGTGCGCTCGTCGAGCGCTTCCCTACTCTTGGATCGAGGCGCGCAGCGGCTGCGCTCGATCGCCCGCGCAATGCCGCGCGCGATGGCCGGCGTCAATTGCACGAACTCGCCCGACGGCCCTTCCAGCGTGAAGCAGTGCTCGTAATCTCCGCGCGCGGGATACGGCCCCAGCGCCGCAATGCTTCTCCCATTGGCGATTTCCAGCGTCTCGGCGCGCCACTGCTCCGGCGAGCCATAACTTTCCGGAGCAAGCCACCTCTCGATGTGCCAGCGGTCGTGCGGCGCATACTTCGGCTCGCGCCGCACCTCCACCACTTCGCGCACCAGCGCCCCGCCCGCATCGCGGTCTTCCCATTTCCCGCCAATCCAATCCAGCCGCGACCATCCCCACACCGCGCGGTAATTCGCCTCCCCAAACCGGTTGCACCCGCCAGCCAGGCGCAGCTCTTCCTCCACGCACGGCGGGGCCTCATGCGTTTCTCGTAAAACTCGGATCATGAAAAAGAACACCAGTGCGCAATGGTGAATTCGTCGAATCGCTTTCCATACGCGACGTGGGAACGAGGACTAGATGAGACGGTTTAGAGGATGTTTCCGGACCCGGAGGCGCACTTTCATGCAATCCTTGTACATTTGTTGCAATAGAGGCTCCGAGCCCATTTCCGTCTTCAGAGCGTGAAGTGGAATTCGTACCGCTGAAAGAGTGTCGGTAATTTCCACAAGCGACCCCTCGTGAGAAACACCCCTTTCCTTATAGGAAGCGGTTCGCATCGCCAATTCATAGATTTCGATATTACTCAAATCCTGTATGTAACCGTTCGCGACCAAGAAATCGTCAAGCGCAAGAATCGCCGTTCTCTTGTTGCCGTCATGAAACGGATGATTGGCGATCAGGGAATGGAATAGCGCAACCGCTTTGCCCAGGACCGTCGGGTACGCGTCTTTTCCAAAGGCGGATTGGAACGGTCGGCCAACAGCGGATTCCAGAAGATTGATGTCTCTGCATCCACCCGGACCCACCGGATCAGATTTCGGCCACATCACGGCAACCAAATTGTCGTGGATATACTGCACGTACTGAGCAGTGAGCATGCAGGCGGGTAATCTACGCTTTGGCAAGGCGGTCGAGTGCGTCGTAATACTTCGCGGCTGTAAACACAAGTGCGGGGTCGGGCTTGATCCCGGCCTTGCGGAGTTTTTTCTCGATGCGCGGGGTGTACTTGCGAACATTGGCAGCAAGCACCTTAAGCGCGCGAATTTGTTCCTTACTCATGCTGCAATCATACCACTATTGCGGGCTTACCCGTAGGGGCACGGCATTGCCGTGCCCCTACAAGCAACGCGCCTAGTACCCGCTGGGCCTTGCCAGCGCGTCAATGTAGCTGCCGCTGCGCGGCGAGTCGTTCCACACCTGGAAGCCGGTGTCGAAATAAAAGATGAACGACGCGGAGATGCCTCCGCTGGCGCCGTAGATCGGGAACACCGTCTGCCCACCGACCTCGAAGTAGTCAATGTCCTTCATCACCGCGCGGCCCCAGTGCGACAAGTCCAGGAAATCCACGCGCGTCTGATCGGCGTTCACCGACGATTTGATCGGTATGCCGGACATCGTCTTTTTGCCGGAGAACAGCAGGTCGAGGTCGCTGGCGCGGCCTCCCGCGCCTTCCTTGATTACCTGGGAAATCGTGATGCCGAGATTTTCCCAGGCGTGTTCCTGCTCGACGCTGGTGTAGGCGACGAGTTTGCCGAGCTGGTTGATGCCCAGCGCTTTCCTCACCTTATTGATGGCCAGGCGCACGTGGCCCGGCACCAGCGCGGCATTGGCGGCGTTCACGCGCGGCGTGGCCAGTTGCTGCGGATACGTCGCGCGGTTCAGATTCAGCCAGGTGCCCGTGGTGGCGTTGTTCTGGTGATACTTGATGCCGAACAGCGACACCGGCGAGGCGCCCGTCAGCCCGTCGTGTACGATCACGTCGTTGACGGCCGTGCTCGCGGGCACGTTATCCACCGTGATGGTTTGCGTGGACGAAATCGGATCGGCGGCCGTCACGTTCGACACCACGCTGGCCGCCACGTTGCGGTTGGTCGTCAGCGTCGGATCGTACACCTGGATGGTCTGCCCGACGTACACCAGCGCCGCGCCCGACGGCACCGTCATCGTGAATGTCGAGCCGTTGATCGCGCTGATCGTGCCCAGCACGCCGTTGCCCGCCGTCTGTATCACTTTATCCAAAAACGACCGAAACTGTTTCATGCCGTTGGCGATTTCGCGCTTCACGGCGTTTTCGATGGCCTTCTCTCGCGCGTTCGAGGCGTACTCGACCAGCTTGGTGATTTCCACCGCGAACCGGAAAAAGATGGGCGAGACTTGCGCGACGTCGTACTGCGAGCCGCTGCCGCGCCCCAGGTCGCCGCCGTCGGCGCTGTAGCTGCCGGCCTTGCCGCCCGGATTGACTTGCAGCGGCAAACGCATATTGCGCGAGCTGACTTTCTCGACGTCGCCGCGTTGCTGAATCATGCTGAGCAGAACATCGTCGCGCTCGTAGAGCAGGGGCACTTTGTCGCGCACCTTCTCCAGTTGCAACGCGATGGTCTGCGCGTTGTTTTGGACTGCCATATGAAGTTCTCCTTGTATCTATGAAGTATGAGTGCGGAATAAAATTGTGACTGGTGACTAGTGACTGGTGACTGGTGAACCGTGATTCGTGAATCGTGATTCGTGCGTGCGGCGAGTTTAGTGGCACAGACCCCGACAGGGTCGGGGTCTGCGCTACTAAATCACCCACGCGCACGGTCCGCGGGTCACTAGTCACCGATCACCAGTCACCAGTCACATTCCTAAGATCTGATCATCGCTCATCGCCGCGTAATCCACCTCGCGACGCGACATCGGCCGCAGCGGCATCGAGTCCAGCGATCCTCCCGGCGCGGCAATATCCACGCGCGACGCGGCGGCCGCCTGGCGCGCCGCCTTCGACCGCGACGCCCCGAGCACCGAGCTGGTCCATTCGCCCACCACTCGCCGCGCCACTCCGGGCACAATCTGCTTGGCTCGCCCCGCCAGCAGCGACGCCACCCTCTGCTGCTCCGCCATGCCAAACCGCCAGCCGCCCGCCGCAAACTCTCGCGGCGAACCCCGCAACACTTCCCCCACCTGTTCAGCGAGCGACCGGTCGGCGGCCAGCGCGCGATGTATTTCGTTGAAAATATCTTCTCCGATGCGCCGCGCTGCTCCCTCGGCTATGCCTTCCGGCAAAACCCGCGCCAGCGTCTCGCCCACCGTGGAGCGCACGTCCCGCGCCACCGCGTCGTTGGTCGAACGCTCAAACGCGGCGTAGGCGGCGGGGTCGAAGCCGTGATTCGTGACTCGTGATTCGTGATTCGTGACTGGCTTGCCCTGAGCGGAGTTGAAGGGTGATTCGCTTGCCCTGAGCGCATGCGAAGGGTGATTCGTGTCAGAGGACGTGGCGCCGGCATCTTGCCGGCGGGGTGCATGCGCACCGACCGCTTGTGACGAATGAACAGTGCGGGGTGACTCGTCATTTGTGAGCTGTGACAGGTGACCTGTGCCGGGTAACTGGTGACCGGTGACTGGCTTGCCCTGAGCGGATGCGAAGGGTGATTCGTCACTCCTGACTGCCGTCGTAGTTCCCTGCCGGGTGCCCCATCCTTCGCTGGGTTTGCGAAGGGTGGGTCCGTCGTAGTTCCCTGCCTCCTTGCCTCCGGTTCCGCCAATCTCCCCTGCCAGCACCTTGGCCGCTTCCGCGAACATCGCACGAAACGCCGCAGGATTGGCGCGCGCCAGCTCCGCCACCACTTCCGACTGCGCCCGCGCATCGCCCGAATAAATCGCCCCGTCAATCTGCTCGACCGCCTGCGCCGCCTCGCGCAGCGACTCGGCGCCCTGCCGCAGCGACTCAATTTCCTGCGCCGCTTCCCGCAGCGCCAGAGCCTCCTGCGCGCCGCCGGGAAACATCTCCTTGATCGCCCGCGCTTCCTCCGGTGACGAAAACGCCGCACGGAACGCCTGGTGCTCCTGCCAGAGCTGCTGCGCCTCGGCCGCATGTTTCGGATCGGCGGCCACCCCCTGCATCCACTCCGGCATCGCGGGTGCGGGCTGTACTTGCAGCCCGCCGGAAGACGATGCGGGTTGTAGGGGCACGGCATGCCGTGCCCCTACATCATCCCGTGCCCCCACGGAATCCGCCGTGTTCTCTCGCGCCTGCCCGCCGAAGCCGCTGTTGGGCGAAGGCGCGTCGATCCCCAGGATCTCTTCATCCGTGAGAGGCGCCCCCGCCCCGCCACCATTGGCGCCGCCAGCCGGTGGCGCACCTGCCCCGCCCGGCGCGGCCTCCATCCCAGTCCAATCCAGATCCACCTGCGTTCCACTGCTCATCGCTCACTCCTTGTTCTCTGCATGCTCTCGTCTTGGCGGGCCGTCATGAAGCAGACCTGTGCGCTTTTGTTCCACAACCAGTCGGCACACAGCCAGGAACGCCCGTGCTGCTCGATTCTTCCTACAGCGCTTGTGAGGAATGTGGAGACCTGCAACGTTGCCGAAGATTACTGGTCTGCTTCGGGCGGCTCGCCGTGGGGGCCGGTCATGTGTCGCGCGCGGTCGCGCTGTCGTGCGCGGGCTGCGGCTACGAATTCCTTGCTCGGATGGAGATTTACGACGAACTGCCGCTTGATCCACACGTGCTTGAGTTTGCAAAGCTCGTCGTCGTCCATGTACGCCGTCGGGTAGCTCGGTTGCGTGACGCGAAATTCACCAAACTTCATGTGCAAATAGATGCCCCTGTCCATGCGGTATTGCTTCTGATTCGGCGGAGGCTGCATGCAGGAGCGAGCCCAATGGCCCGCAGATGCGCCTCCGCGTGCGCTTGCGGTTAGGGGCGCGTCTGTATCGGACGCATGACCAAATTTTTCGCAGACTCGATGCATGCCGCCTGCATTACACCGGGCTGCTCCGCTTCGAGGGGACAGATTTCAAAGTCTCCAAAAACATCCGTAGAAAGCGATTTGATTGCTTGCTCGACGTTGGTCGGCAGTTCCGGACTTACGTCACTCTCGTGAAAGTTGTGTCCATTCACACTCGGCCCGCTATAGATACCTATCATCCGATGCGTTCCGATTTTCCAGAGACGATAAGAGGGATTTCCGTTGTAAAAGCTCAGCCGCCCATGCACCCAAGAACAAGACGCCGCAATCTCGGGCGTCTTGCAGCGAACCCTGCGTCCGCTCGCCTTGACGGGACCACCTGTTTGGCGCGCAGGCACGGTACCGCGCGCCTCGTGTCTCGGGGCGCCCGCCATCGAGAGCGCCGCGGCAACCAGCGCTACAAGAAGCGCCACTCCCGTCCTCCGCTTCCGGAGACTGGTACGATCGGCAAAGACCATCTCAACGCTTGCCATTCTGGCCCCCTAAATCATAAATCCGAATATGAACCGTGGCGCCTCTCGGGACATCGCCGCCAGCCACATTTAGGAATGGTCCATAGCTCTCTTTAGGTTGCTTTCCCTCCGCCCACGGGGGTTTGCCCTGGCCCCAATCCAGATAAAAATTATGAGGGCCCTTCGGATCACCGGACGCTTTGCCCGCGGCAGCGTGAGAATCCTCGTAGGCTCGCTTTGCGGGAGGGTAAGTCTTAGTGGCATTCGCTTCCGATTTTGCAAGCCGCCCGGGAGCAGTCCCTTCTCCCACCGCTGTTCCTGCCGCATCGCGATTCTTGGTAACGCCAGCCAGTCCCACTCGTGCGTTGCTTAAGTCCTGCGCGCTGCCTGCTCCGGTTGGCGAGGTCGGCCTTAGGCCGGACGTTTCGTTGTACACGCTGTTGACCACCGTCGCATCATCGCTGCGCGCTCCGGGCGATTGCGCGCCTGCCACCACATTCTGTACCTGAGTCCCGTAGGCGCCCCCGCTTTCAGACTTCTCACTCAGTATATCACTAGACTACTATCGTGTTGGTTAAGTTGTTCCTGCTGGTCCTCCGTAGGAACCAGGCCGAGGAAGCGATCCAGCCAGGACGGCTGCGGCGCCCCGTTGACGCGGGCGAATTCGTCATCGGCGGCGCGCGCGCTCTCCAGGCCCGCCCCGTACTGCGGGTTCATGTAGTAGCGGCCATTGATCTTCGGCATGGATATGAACCTCCGGTGATCCACTTCGGGAGCGGCACAGACTTAGTTCGTGCGGTCTTGCTTCTCATTCGGCTGAACTTGTTGGGCCGCGTAGGACAGCCCCACGGCGCGCAGGTGCGCTTCCGCGTGGGCGCGCACGTTGGCGAAGCCGGCGGGATTTTCGACGCGCGCGATCTGACCGGCATCCGAATTGGCCCAGCGGCGGCATTCCTCAAGTTCGACGACGTGATTGTCGAACAACATATCCACCAGAATGGAAGGCAGTAAGGTGGCGCCGGCATCTTGCCGGCGACTTTCTGCCTCCCCGTCCCCAACACCCGCCGGCGGGACGCCGGCGCCACCACTTCCTGCTAAAGCAACTGGCGCTGCCGGTTGTAGGGGCACGGCATGCCGTGCCCCTACTTCCATCCTGACCGGCGCGGCCTGCAGCAGCTGCTCGATCTCGCGCAGTTGCTTGTTGCGCGAATCTTCTCCGGGCACGACTAGATCGGACAATCCCAAAACGCTTTTCACGAAGCCGACATTGGCGGGATCGGCCAGGGCCTGCTGAATCAGCGGGTCGGACGAAGCCATCAGTTGTTGCACCACGCCGCGCTGCTGCGATTTCATTCGTGGGAACGTCTCGTCGCTTTCGGGATAGGCCTGAATATTGCCCTTGAGATCGGCCAGGCGAATCCAGCGCGACTCGAACTCGCCGCCGGGTCCGAGAATGGGAATCTCCGCGTCCTCGGGACGATTTTTGCGGAAGCAGTCAACCGAGAGCAGCATCATGTCCGCATAAAATTGTTTCAGCCGGCGCCAGACCAGTCCCAGCCGGCCGAGCGCCTGATCGCGCGCCATGGCGTAGCCGGTCGCCGTTTTTTGCGATTCCATTTCCCCGCCAAACACGGCGGGAAACAGTCCGGTAAGAAATTGCGAGACCGGGCCCATCAATTCCTGCTGGTGGCGCACCAGGTCCGGCGGAACCTGCGCCGGAGCGGGCTGGAAAAATCCCGCCGCGAGAGGCTGACCGGGCCGCGCGCGCGCCGGATAGTGCGCGGCCGGCTCGGCGGTTTGATTGGCCAGCGCGTCGAAGTCGAGCACTTGCGGGTCTGCATAAATCGGCGGGATGCCGTACTCGTAGGTTTCCGCCTGAATGTTCGAGAGCGTGTTGTAGCGCTCCTGAATCTGCACGAGCGAATCGCCGACCGACGGGCGGTTCTGGCCGTCGCCGGGCAGCGCGTGCATCACGCGCCAGAAATCGTCCATCGTTTCGTTGCGCGATTCGCAGTAGGTGTCTCCGGCAAACGCGACGTAGCAGCCCTCGGGAAACAGAGCCAGCAGCGCGTCGCGAATCGCTTTGTCTTCGATGGCGTAAAACGCCCACGGACGAATCCACGTCCGCGAAAACGTGACCAGGTTGAACAGCGCGTCGCCAGGATGCGTCGTCGGCAGGCCCTGCGCAATCGCCACGCGCGACGCCCGCGCGTACACTTCGTCGGCCGATTGCGGCCCGCCCATCTGAATTTTGTCCGCCGCGTGCGGATAGCTCGCCTTCAGCTTGGCGCGGTGTACCTCCATGGACCACTGGAGGTACGGATACTCGTGCATCTCGTTGGCCCACACCGGCGTGTTCAACTCCAGCCCGCCCACCACCGAGATCACTTCCTGCCCGTTGGCCACGCGGCGCACCCCCGTCACCACAGGTATCGCCACGCGCGGCGCCGCCGCAAAATGTTCCGGCCCCAGCGAAGCCCCGCAGTTCCGGCATAGGACAGGTGGCAGCAGAGCGGCGGTGACTGGCTTGCCCTGAGCGAAGGCGAAGGGTGACCCGTAGGTCGTGACTGGTGACTGGTGACCGGTGGCTGGTGATTCGTAACTGGTGACTGGTAATTCGTCATTCGTGACTGGTGATTCGTGCCGGGTGCCCCATCCTTCGCCGGGTTTGCGAAGGGTGGGTCCGTCGTAGTTCCCTGCCTCCTTGCCTCCTGCCTCCTGCCGGGTGCCCCATCCTTCGCCGGGTTTGCGAAGGGTGGGTCCGTCGTAGTTCCCCGCCTCCTTGCCTCCTGCTTCCTGCTCCGCTCCGCACTCGGGACACACGTAGGCGTCCTCTCCAAGCGGCACGTAGTGCTCTTCGATGACCGGCTCGTCGTGCGCGCCGAACCGCTGCGCGTCGGCGACGTAGCGCACGTAGCCGCCGATTTTCCCGTCGGTCCACAGATAGAACGCCACGCCGGTCAGCAGGTGCTGCACGCGGTTGTTCTGCTCGACCAGCTCAGAGACTTGCGAGGCCGCTTTGGCCGTGGTGATGTCGGCAATGGATTGCGCCGACTGCGGATAGAAGCGCGTCGCCGGCACGTCCTGGCTGAGCACGGAAACGAACGACAGCCCAAACGCCTGATACAGATTCGTGACGAACTGGTAGCGCGGCATCTCGGCCGCGGCGCTGTCGTCGTACGTTTTCGATTCATACGGCAGATGCCAGGTCATGTCCTGCGGATTCCACCATGCGTACTGCAAGCCTTGCCAGAACAGCCGCGCCTGCCGGATCCGCCGGATCTCGTGCCGCCGCGCCACCATGCCTTCCTGGCGATACTGCGCCTCCATCTCGCGCAGCGCGTTCACCAGGTCCGGACGCAGCTCCTCCAGCCGCTCGTTGTTTACCCCGAACGGATGTGAGGGGTTTGCCCCGAGCGCCTGTTCGGCGCTGGCCGATGCGGCGCCGCCACTTGCGGTGAGCGCCGGTTGCGAACCGTCGCGCGGCGCAATGCGCCCGTCGTTGGCCAAGTCCGCCGAATCCCCGCTAAAAATCGCCGCGTCGCTAAAATCTTTATGCTCGTTTGTCATGGATTTGGGCACCACAGGGGAAAGTGACTGGTAACGGGTGACTAGTGACTGGTGACTGGTGAAAAACCATCGCTATGGTGAGCCAGCCAGTGGCACAGTCCCGCCTAGCGGGACTGTGCGGTTTTGGTTTTGGTTTTGGTTTGACGTTCGGCCAGGATTGTTCTAGAACCGTGCCAGCGTTGTTCTACAGTCTAGGCAAGACGGGAGGCGCGCAATGATCAGCGGGTTGCTCTGGTGGATGGTAGTTGGACTGATCGCGGGCTGGCTGGCCGGCAAAGTGATGAAGGGCGGCGGCTACGGCGTGGTCATGGACATCGTCATCGGAATCATCGGCGCAGTCATCGGCGGCTGGGTTTTCGGCCTCCTGGGAGGATTCCCGTTCGGCGGGATGGCCGGCACGATCGTGGTGGCCTTCGCCGGCGCGGTCCTTTTCCTCTGGCTAGTGCGCCTGATTAAGAAGGCATAGAGGAGTAACCGAGGAGCCGTGATTTCTCTGTGCCCCTCTGTGTTGCGCTTTTCGGATTTCACCACAGAGGACACGGAGCACACACAGAGCCTCGGGTGACGCAAGGCCCCGCTGCTCTCGTCAAAATCCGTACGTATTCATATAGACCAGCCGCGAAGGCACCCTCTTGAGGTCCGAATTAGTAAACGGCCCGGAGTGCGTCTTTAACGGAATACCTTCCGAGGCGCCATCCTTAAACTGCCAATTGGATTGGTCCGCGCTGACAGAAACCGCGGAAAATATTCGCCCCGGCGTCGGGAACTCACAGGCCGCGTTCGTACGCCGAACGGCGGCACGCCGTACAGTGACCAGCGGCGCGGCCGACACTCGCTCGACATGACCCGCAATCTCCGGCCAAGTGGACGCGCCGCCATTCAGGATGTCTTTCACAACCCATCGCGCCCTGTCCTTTTCCAGATTCGCGCCATCCAGCAGAAAGAATGTCCGCTTGGAGCGTGGCCCGTCAAACCCCACTTCCAACAGAGCCGCGTAACGCGCATCGCGGTGATAGAGCACTAGGATTACCCAGTGGGCCGGATGCAGCATGTTCAGCAGATTGGCCTCCCGCCCGGCTACGACCGGATATACGTACCGTACGCGGAAACTGTCGCTGCTGTAGAATTCAGGCCGCACGGCTAACGGCTGATCCGGCCGGGTGGCGCAGTCCAGCAAGCCGAGCAGGTCGGCATGGTCGAGCTTTTGAGGTGCAGGATGCGCCGACGCCGCTCCCTGCTGTGGGTCGCTAAAAGCATTGACCGCGGAAAGAAAAAGGCAGAAGTACGCTACCGCGACGGATAGACTTGCGGTTATGCGGCTTGCGTTCCTAGTCCTGCCCATACGTGTTGACATAAACGTGATGTGACGGCACACGGTTCTTGAGAAAAGAATTGTTGAACGGCCCGGATTGGGTCTTGACAGGCAAGCCTTCCGGCGTGCCATGGTTGAATTTAATGTTGGATCGGTCCGCGCTGGTAAGAAATTGAAAGTTTGTCGCGCCCTGTGTCGGATCGGTCGCTCTTAAGTATGCGTCGCGCGCCGCTGCCAATGACGAATCGTAGGCTTGCCTAGTGACTGGATCCTTCAGCGCCTTCGCCGTAGGCTCGATCGGATTAGCTGTTGTAGGGCGATTCCTTCCGAGTTGAGAATCTCCATTCATGATGACATGCGCCAGTTTTTCGCGGGCTGCGCCAATCGAATCATTCGCCTCGTCACTATCCGTGAACGACTGCGTCTCATTGAACACGATAAGTCCTATATCGTGAATTGTCAACGTGTTTACTGTCTTAGCTCCATAATTATGTCACCCCTTAACGGCTACGTGAAAATGTCACCCTATGAGACAGGGGACATTTGCATTGAGCCAGAAAGAATTGCAACGAGTGGCTGTGATTTCATCCTGCGTGAAGGG
>JBGOZP010000002.1:0-303840 GCA_041480265.1 Terriglobia bacterium
CAAGAACCGACTGACCACCGCCCGGAAAAATGCCAGGGATGGAACGGATTCCAGAGACACTCAAGCTGTTTGTGGTTTCAGATGCTTGGCGTCGAAGCAGACTCCTTTCTTCCAGACCAGTAACGTGATCGCTGCAATTTTGCGCGCCAGAGTGAGACGCGTCATCTCCGGCCTGATTCCTTTGGCAACCAGAGCAGCGTAAAACTCCTGGAAAGGCCCAGCCTTGGTGGCGGCGATGATGGCTGCGCCCTTGAAGATGTTTTTGAGTTCGTGATTGTGATTGCGGTTGAGCCCGCGCAGCGATACTTGCTTCTTCGATGGTCGCAGATGCCCTTCCACATAACGATGATCGGCGCTGCTGTGCGTCTCGATTGCAAGACCGCCGTAAGCCCACAGTTGCCGCTTGGTCCGGAAGCGGTGAGGGGTCTGGATGATCGCGATCAACTGGGCAGCGCGGATCGGACCAATCGAGGGGATCTGGCAGAGGAGTTTCGATGCTTTGTGTTTCCCGCTTTCGGCCAATAACTCGCGCCGCACTTGCTGCCGCAACGACCTCAGCTCATCGAGTTGTTGGTAGTAAAACTCCGCCCGGCGGCGCACACCGGCTTCGGTGATCTTGCCGAGCCACTGGGCACGATAGCGCGGCGCATAGACTTGCTTGCCGGCGCAGGGAATGGCCCAACTGCGGTACACCGCCTTGAGGCGCGTCATCACACGAGCCACATCGCCGCTGATCGTCAGATAACTGCGCGACAATTCCTTCAACGCTCGTACGCCGCGCTCTCCGTGATAGACCGACCGGAGAAGATTCGACCGCAGCAACTCGGCCAGCTTCCGCGCATCGATGCGATCACTCTTGTTCCCGATTTTCAGCAGGGCATTCTTTCGCGGATCGCACACCAGCACTTTCGTGACGTGCGGTCTCAGCAGGTCGTACAACCAGGCTGCCCAGGTCCCCTCTTCCAAGGTGACATGCAAATCTCCGCGTAGCCCTTGGACAAACTGAACAATCGTGATGGCCTTGGTTTCGATGATGGATTCCATCACCAGCTTGCCAGACGAATTTAAAACCCCGATCGAGATCGTTTCCTTGTGGACATCCATCCCGATATACTTTGTGCTATCCATACAGGGTGCTCCTTTCTGGAGGGGTTGAGCCGAACACTCAAAACCTACTCCAAAAGGGGCGCCCTTTTATATTGCGTCCGCTTCTCGGGATGTGGGTTTTCGCACTGGCCAGGACTCCGAAACGTGCTAGAGGCTCAATGCACCAGAGATGTCAAACTGTGGCAAACTTGCTACAAAATCGCCCAGGAAAGTTCTAAAATCGTCCCCTTGGGCGCACCATTTTCCCGTATAAAACGCGGTTTTTTGATGGTTGCACACTAGCACCGCGAGTTTGGTTTTCCTTGCGTTTACCATTGGCGGGGATGCATTTGGGCGCGCTTCGTCGCTGCTATGCGAGTGCGCTGTGCTTCGAGGCTGTGAATTACGACATTTTTCACTACACGGCGCGGAAAGCCACTTAATGGGATGGTCCGCCGCAGATCTGTAGAAGTTGCTTAGAGCGGCTCCTTGGTCGTCTTGGAATATTTTTCAGGTGGAACTCTGGCAAAGGTTCTCCGCGCCAACGCAAACGCTGCTATGTGGATGCTGAAAACAAATCATGTTATCGTTGCCTGGTTCACTGAACATGGTGCGCAGTATTGCCGTGGAATTGTTGCGTATCATCGAATCCGCGGAGGGCCTGTAGGGTTGTCTCAGATCACTTTGCATCCTCTTTTTTATTTTAAAGGATTGACTAAGGATGGGCTTACAAACCGCAGGGGAGGTAAGCGTCGACGTAGACCGAGCGGCTGCATTCGGTTTCGTCTCGGACCCGTTGCGTTTGGCCCAGTGCGTACCAGGATGCCATGATCTGCGGGAAATCTCCTCGGGACGCTATGCGGCGGTCGTCACAAGCAAGGTCGCCTTTATTGCGCTTAGTTTCAATATCATGGTTGAGATTGTTAAGATCGAGCCGCCCGATACGATTGAAGCGAAGATCACAGGTGACGCCGTTGGGCTTGCCGGCCGGGTCGTTGCGACCGCCGGGCTGCGGCTCGCAAGTGCCGGCGACGGACGCACGGCGATCTCCTACTCGACGGATGTTGTCTTGACGGGGAAGCTGGGTGGGCTCGGAGAATCCGTCTTTCGAGCTAAGAGCGCGGAACTCGCGCGGGAGTTCGCAACGAACCTGAAAGCCGCCATCGAGAGGGAACCGCGGGGGACGCACGCTTGAAAAACTTCGAACTGGTTGAACCGTCTACCATCGATGAAGCCGTTGCCCTGCTCGATCCTGAAGACATGAGTGTGCGAGCGATTGCGGGCGGGACTGCGCTCATGTTGATGATGAAGACGCGGCTGTTCCAGCCGACTCGCCTCGTAAGCCTGCGCCGGTTGAATGGCGCGCTGCGCACCGTGCGTACCGATGAAAATGGGGGCCTGCGCATTGGTGCGTTGGCTACCCTTACGGAGCTTGAACACTCTCCGCTCATCGCGATAGCCGTGCCCGTGATGAGCCGTGCTTTACGGACGCTTTCCAACGTGCGAATTCGCAACGTGGCTACGATCGGCGGCCATCTCGCTCACGGCGATCCCCACATGGACCTCCCGCCGATCTTGCTGACGCTCGGGGCACGAGTCCGTGCAGTGAGCTCCCGCGGCGAACGATGGATCAATGTCGCCGATTTGTTCCTCGGCTACTACCAGACTGCGATTGCACGCGACGAATTGATCGTTGAGGTTGAGATTCCGGTGCAGCCAGTCAACGTTCACACCTGGTACGCGAAGTTTACGGCGCTATCGGCCGATGATTGGCCTGCGGTCGGGACGGCAGTCTGGTACCGGTTGGAGTCCGGGGTGATTGCCGAGGCCCGCGTCGCCGTCAGCGCGGCCACCGAGCGCCCTATGCGTGTTTCCAGCGCGGAGACCATACTGACCGGTTCATCTCCCACAGTTGAGATGTTTGCGAAGGCTGCGGACGCGGCTGCGGACGAAGTGCATCCCCTGGCCGACATCCGTGGCACCGCTGCTTATAAGCGAGAGATGGTGCGTGTGCACGTGCGCCGTGCGCTGGAACATGCCTCGCGCACACCATCCACAGAGGTAGAATGACAATACCAGCGCGATTTACAGAACCCACTGACACAACCGTGGAAGCCCCATCCAAAGCAAGGCGTAAGGCTCCGGTCCTGCGCGAGGTGGGACGCTCCCTCCCACGCCTGGAAAGTCACGCTAAGGTGGACGGCAGTGCAGAATACATCTACCACCTGCGTCTCCCCGGTATGCTCCAGGGCAAGATTTGCCGCAGCACGGTTCCTCACGCGCGGATTGTGCGGATCGATACAAGCGCCGCCCTTGCCATCGACGGTGTCCATGCAGTCATCACCGCCGAAGATGTTCGTACGCTGATCCCAGACCCTTACTATGGGCCTGCTTTTCACGACCAGCCTATCCTCGCGATCGACAAAGTCCGGTTCGTGGGTGAGCCCGTTGCCGTTGTGCTCGCGGCCAACGTGCACGTCGCCGAGGAAGCAGCTGACCTAGTCGTGATCGAATATGAGCCGCTGGAGCCCGTTTTCGATGAAGTTGCGGCCGCTAAGCCGGGGGCACCAATCATCCACGATTTCTTGCGTCCTGCCGGGATGTTCCCCGATCTTCAGCATCTCAAAGGGCGTCCCGGTACAAACGTCGCGCTCGACGCGCGCGTTCTCCACGGCAATGTTGAGAAAGGTTTCGCGGAGGCGGACCTGGTTTTCGAGGATGTTTTTCACAGCGGGAAGGTTATCCACGCGACCTTCGAACCCACTGTGTCGCTTGCCGAGCTAAATGGTTCCAATGGGTTGACCATTCACACTTCAACGCAGAGCCCGTCGTTTGTCCGCGCCGAGGTGAGCCGCTTGTTAGGCTGGCCCGAGAATCGGGTGCGGGTTCGCACGGCCTTCCTGGGCGGTAGTTTTGGCGCAAAGCTCTACATCAAGCTTGAGGCGCTCGTAGCCGTCTGCGCACTTCTGGTCCGCAAGCCAGTCCGGATTGGCTTAACGATGGAAGAGCAGTTCTGCACCATCACGAAACATGGAGCGACAGTTCGGATCAAGACAGGGGTGGCGAAGAATGGCCGGATTATCGCGCGCGAAGTCGAGACGTGGTGGAATGGGGGGGCATATGCGGACATCGGACCGCGCGTCTCACAGAAGTCAGGCTTCACCGCCGCCGGCCCCTATGACATCGAAAATGTCTCGCTCATAAATTATGCTGTATATACCAACGACCCGCCCGCTGGCGCGCTGAGGGGTTTCGGGATTTCGCAACTCGTGTGGGCTTACGAGTGCCAAAACGACATCATCGCGCGTTCTCTTGGGATCGATCCTCTGGAGTTCCGAAGGCGCAATATCCTACGCAACGGCCAGCCGCATGCGACTGGGACAATAATGACCAACGCAGAGATCGCTGCGGTGCTCGATCAGCTGTCCGGTCGGATGAAGTGGGACAGTCCTTTCGATCATGGTTCGGGGCCGGTCCGCCGTGGTCGCGGACTCGCCATCGGGTTTAAGGCGTCCATCGCGCCAACTACGTCGGTCGCAGTCGTGAATGTTTATGGCGACGGAAGCTGTTGTATTTCCTGCAGCACCGTTGATATGGGCCAAGGCTCGGATACGGCATTGGCCCAGATCGCGGCCGAGACGCTTGGAATATCCACGGAGACGGTACGCGTGGTTCATCCGGATACCGATGTGACTCCCTACGATATGGCAACGCTGGGATCGCGTTCGACATATCACATGGGCAACGCCGTGCGGCTTGCAGCCGAGGACGCCCGCGCACAATTGTTGCGGATGGCTGCCGCGACTCTCCAGACAGACATCGAAGAACTCGAATGCAGGGACGGCGCCGTCTTTTCGCCTTCTGGCGCCCGGATGACGATGCGTGAACTCATGCACGCAAAGTTTGGCATGCAGGCTGGAAACGTGATCGGCATGGGTGCGTTCACGCCGCCATATACAAAACCGGATCCACGGACCGGTCAGTCGCCGCAAATCACGCCATTCTGGATGCTTGCCGGTGCTGCAGCCGAAATCGAGGTCGATATGGAGACGGGTAAAATCCGCGTCACCAAACTCGTGAATGTGGGAGATGTGGGCCGTGCGATCAATCCTGCGAACGCGAAACGCCAATTGAATAGCGCGGGGACGATGCAGCTCGGATTTACCCTATTTGAAGAAATGCGATTCAACGAGGGGCAAGTCATCAACGCGAGCCTCGCGGACTACAAGATCCCCGGACTGCTCGATATCCCGGAAGATCTCTCGGCTGAGCTTGTGGAGTTTCCTCACGAGCACGGACCTTTCGGCGCCAAGGGAGTCGGCGAAACAGGCATGTTCAGCGTGTCGCCCGCTATCGCCAATGCATTGTGCGATGCCATTGGCGTGCGGATCATGGAACTGCCACTTACGCCCGAGCGTGTGCTGAGGGCGATCCGCAAATCAGAAAACCGTCCTCTGGAGAGCAAATGATGAATGAGCCAGGACGAACCATTCGGTTCACTTTGAATGGCCGCGCGGCCACGGCCAACATTGCGGTTTACGAGACAGTGATCGAGGTGCTGCAGCGCGACTTCAATCTTTTTGGAGGGCGCGAGAGCTGTGGCCAAGGACTATGCGGGTGCTGCACGGTGCTCGTAAATGGCACGGCTGTCTCCGGCTGTCTCTACCTGGCGGCGTTTGTTGACGGCGCCGAAGTGATAACCGTCGAAGGGCTTGCCGACCGCGGCGTACTCCATCCGATACAGCAGGCCTTCGTTTCTAAGTCCGGATTTCAATGCGGGTATTGCACGCCAGGATTCGTCTTGATGACGGAACAGTTGCTAAAGCGATATCCCCATCCGACGGATGACGAGATTCGCCATTACCTTTCAGGGAACCTCTGCCGCTGCGGCGCATACCCGGACATCATCGAGGCAGTCAAAGCGGCAGCCAACAAAATACACTCTGTCGAGAGCGGCCGCTGACGACCGGGGCAAGTTTTCTTTTTGTTCTTTCACTACTCACCGACAGCCATCCGCAGCAAATGCGATCCTAGCGCAATACAGTGACGCGCACGCTTGGCCGCTCTCATGATGTCTGCTAGTCTGGCAGCGATTTACCGCGCGTCTCTGGAAGAAACGGAGCAGCAACGATGCCGAGGATGTAGATCATGCTTAGGATGACTGCGGCCTTACCGTAACCACCAAAGTAGGTGATCAACGTTCCCGCGAGGAGGGGACCCAAAAACGCAACAAGCCGCGGCGCATTAAAGCAAAAACCGATCGCGGTCCCGCGGATTCGAGTTGGATATATTTCCGGGAGCCACGCTGAGCACCACGTGTACTGGCCGAGCGAGAAGACTGCGTTAATACCGCACACAACTAAGAGCAGCGCCAAGTTGTGCGTCCATAAAAACAGGACGGGCGTCAAGAAAAGAGCCATAGCAAACCAAGCGATCGTCGCTGGCTTGCGGCCCCAGACATCCGCAACGAAACCGAGCCCGATGTATCCGCAGATTGCGCCTGTATTATAAGACATCCCCGCGAGGCTTGCCCATCGCACTGCCGACAAACCTTGACCGGCGGCAACGGAAGCAACGTATGCCGGCACCCATGTCGAGATCCCCCACCACCCTAGCGTCGTCGTGGTGGACATCAGGAACGCCGCAATCGTGAGGCGCCGCGTCCGCGAATTCGCAAACAGATCGAAAAGGGTAAAGCGTACGAGGTGCCGTGACGCGTCGTCGAGAGGATCTCCACGCTTCTGCGCCGCGACCGCCTCTCGGCGCTTCCGGTCGGAGGCCGCCCACTTTTCGGGTTCATTCATGCCGCGGCGAATCCACCAAGTGGCGAATGCGGGAAGAATTCCGATCACATACATCCACCTCCATGCCGAGGGTCCCAGGCCGCTGACGAAGAACCAAACGGCTGAGGCGGTAAAGAATCCAATTCCCAAGCCGCATTGCATGAGTCCGGCACCCTTGCCGCGATGATTCTCAGGCCACATCTCGGCGACCATCGATGTCCCGGTGCTCCATTCCGAGCCGAGCGCCAGACCGACAAGGAAGCGCAGAATCACAAATGAAATCCAGGACCAGGCGAGAGCGGTGAACCCAGTTACAATCGAATATGCGAGGATCGCATAGATCAGCGCCCGCTTGCGGCCGATGTAATCGGCCACAATCCCGCCGGCGATTCCGCCAATTCCCCACCCCAGCAGCGTGATCGCGACAGCCGTTCCCGCATAGAATGGAATCGCCTCGTAGCGCGCAGCCGGCAAGAGTTCGTGAAAGGAGAGAGAAACTGTGAGAATTAGTGTGTACGTTTCGTAGCCGTCAAAGAGCCAGCCAAGATTGGCGACAATCAACGTTTTCCATTGGCGATGATTGAGCGCGCGATACCACGGTCCGACCCGCTTGACAGCGAGGCCTGCTGTTTGCATTTATCAGCCTTTCACTCGCGCGGGGTGCGCCATTCCGTCCGCGCTGAATGAGTTCTTCGTTGACGAGGAAATAGTCCACCTAGACCGGCTTATTCAAACAGCCAAGCCCATTTTTTCTTTGTCGCTTCAAGCAAGGCAGGCGCGGCTTCCGCCACCGGCGGGAAATCCTTCGCCTGCACACGGTCCCAGGGTCTGCAGGCGTTAATGATGGCGCGGCTGTTCCACAGCCGTTTTCTGTCCTTTTCGGCGGGCGGGATCATTGGATCCAGCGAGTTGCTCCAGCACTGCCGCAGAATATCGATATCGGTCGCCGGATCGGAACGCGTGCTGATTGCCCAGATGACATCGTCACTATTGGACGGATCGATATCGTCGTCAACCACTATGGAATACCGGTTCATCAGCGCTCCCGCATGGCACTGTACCGCAACGTTCGCCGCTTGTGCTGCGTGACCGGCATACTTTTGTTGAATGCTGGTTACCACCCACATGCGGCTGGCGCCCGCTTCGGAAACCCACACCCCTTTCACTCCTGGTATCCCCGCTTTGCGCAAAGAATCTTTGACCAAGGCAGAGCGCAAAACACTGGAAAAATAGGAATAGTCGTGCAACGGCCGACACGGAGTGGCCCCGAGCAGTATGGGGTCATTGCGATAGTAAAGTGCTTTAACCCGAACGAGACTGTCCGGCTGTTTGCCGCCGGCGTAATAGCCGGTGAACTCGCCGAAAGGGCCTTCGTCCTGGTTATCTCCTTTGGAAACAAAACCCTCGATGGCAATTTCAGCATCGGCGGGAATCGGCAGACCCGTGATCGGTCCGCGAATTACAGGCACGCGTTGTCCCGCAATGGCGCCAATCCATGTAAATTCATCAACGCCGGTGGGGACTTCCAATCCCCCCATCACCAGGAACAGGGGATGCGAGCCAAAGACGATTACGACAGGGCAAGGCTCATTTTTGTCCCAGTATTTTTGCCGGATGATACTGCCGTGGTGTCCCGGAGAAATGAACGTGCCAACGGTATTCTTGCTTTGCCTTTGGACCCGATAGGCACCTAAATTGATCCAGCCGGTATCCGGATCCTTGTAGATGTGCCCACAGCCGGTGCCAATATAAACACCGCCATCCAATTCATGCCACGTCGGGGCGGGGAAGATGTTCAGGTCAATGTCCTGGGCGGCGACTTTGTTTTCCATTATCGGCCCGTCACCCACATATTCGATCGGATAATCCGCAGCTTTTGATTCGATCAGCTGCAATTGTTCGCCAATTCTGCCTGTAAGGGCCATGGTATCTAGCTTCTCTTCTATACCCATTGTCAGCCCCAACGTTCTCGCGTTGAGCATCGAGCCTGTCAAGACCCGAAATCCTGGTTGATAGCCGGGGAAGCCGCCGAAGAGAAGCGCGGGACCGCGCCTCTTCGCGTTTAGCTCGGTAATCGCGCCGAGTTCCAGGTAAAGGTCTGCGTTTTCTACTTCCCGCAACTGACCGATGGCTCTAGCTTTTTCAATCCACACACGAAAATCAAAGGCGCTGGGAGTCGCGCGTGCCACTTCCGGAAGGCTTCCGCCAGTATGGGCAACCATACAAAAGTTCTCCTTCGTACTGTTAACTTTGAACGTCCCTCCTGCGCTGCAGGACGGCTGTTCTCTAATACTGGCAGCAGCTTGCCGCTGATTTCGGAAAAAACGTCGCGGCGCAGATGCCGAGCAGTTAAATCGTGCTCGCAATTATAACAGCCCTACGATTCATTTGATCGCGCGGCCAGGTGATACGGAGTGCATTGGGTTCTCCTTATTTGGCGCGATCTCTTAATGCCGTTTTTCGAGTACGCGGGCAATTATCTTTTCATCGAGCCTCATAAAAACGCGCCAGTCGTTCCTGTGCGCTTTCAAAAACAAGAAAGGCGAGGAGAAAAGTGGAACACCTGGAAAAGTGCACACCGTTCAGGGAGCGATTTCCTCGAGGCGCCGGTCGCTTGTTTCAATCATGCACGTTGCTGCAAGTGCGCCAACGACACTTATTCCGGCAAACATCAAGAAAACTGAATGGATGCCTCTCGCATCGACCATGAAACCGACCAACGCCGGTCCCACCGCTGAGGCGATCCGTAGCCATGAGGTTGCCAGGCCAGTTCCAATCGCGCGCATGCGGGTTGGATAAATTTCTGGAGTGTAGAGATATAAAACTGCATTCGTGGACCCAATGATCCCGTAACCTAGTGTGCCCCAAATCATTACACTCAATGCATTTTTCGCCCCCATAATTCCCAGAATGGCCAGCATTGCTCCGCCCAAAATGAAGGCTGCGACCGTCCAATTTCTGCGGCCAACAGAATCGATGCAGAACGCGCAAATAACCAGGACCGCGACTTGAGCGACATTGGTCAGGGAAGCGGCGCGCAGCGATTGACGCAAACTCAAGTGATAAACGGTGTTATAGAGGCTGGGCATCCAATTGTTCAGGCCGTTGGTAATAAAGTACGCGCTAGCCCAAAGGGTCCATACAATCAAAGTGCGTCCGCGATAAATGGTCGAGAGAAGTTCACTCCATCTTCCCCGTTGCGCCAGGTTAGAAGTTGGAGCAGCGATGGAAGGTGTTGCGGCCGGAACTCTGCGCTCGGTGCTTGCTTCAATCTCCTCAACAATCACTTCCGCTTCTCGAATACGGTTTTTTGAGATCAACCATCTCGGCGATTCTGGAAGGCGCGCCACCAGGAAGGTTATCAGCAAGCCTGGGATACCCCCGAGGAGAAAAATGGACTTCCATCCAAAGGCTGGCACAAGCCACGCGCCAATCTGTCCCGTGGCCATGAGTCCCGCAGGAAAGATGATTTCATACAGCAGGAAGAATCTCCCTCGTCCGTGTGCCCGTGACAATTCATTTATATAGGTAGCGGCAACCGGCATTTCGCCACCTACGCCGATGCCTTGCACAAACCGGCACGCGAATAGAGCGTAGATGTTTCCGGCCATCGTGCATCCGAAACTCATGATGGACATAATTGCAATCGCGGCCGTAGTGCCGCGAATACGCCCCACTTTTTCCGCGAGCGCACTGAACGCCAATGCGCCTATTAGTTGTCCGACATAGCTCGCTGAGATCAGGAGTCCGCTTTGCTTGGGAGAGATATGCCACAGTCGAATAAGGGTGGGCAGTGCAAAGGCCAGAGACAACGCATTAAAAGCATCGAAGAACGTCGCGCTGCCCATGACGATGCGAGCATGGGCGTGCCATCTGGAGAACGGCACTTGCTCCATTCGTGTGAGCAGGTTTTCCGCATCGGCGCCGCTTGGACGGCTCCGCTCGCATTCGCGTCCAACTGTGCCAGCCGAGCCGTCAATGGATTTCAATGGATCTCGCATTCAAGCCGAAGATGATCTTCGCAAGGTTCGGCAACGGTTGCTATGCCTCGGCTGCGTTCTGTTGCAAATCAACCCGCCGCAATAGCTCTATAAGCTGTGAGGCGATTTGGTCAGGGGCCTCGATAGAGGTCAAGTGCCGCGCTCCAGGAAGTATCGTCAGCGTGGAGCCCTCAATTGATTTGTGTAATAGCTGCGCCATAGCAATGGGTGTAGCGAAGTCTTCTTCTCCGACGATTACCGCGACCGGAATCCTCAGTGACGGAAGATAGGGACGCAAATCGGCGTCGCCGAGCATGATGCACGCAGCGGCGTAACAATCTATATCGTTGGCCAAAAAAGTCTCTGTTGCTTGCTTGACTAGCTCAGGATGTTCGGTTCGAAAGCGATCACTGAACCAGCGCCGAATCTGGAACTCAACCATTTCCTTAAGGCCTTTCGAACGGGCCGTGACGGCGCGCTCACGCCAATTCCTCGGGCTATCTTCACCGTACCAAGCTGTCGTGTCGATCAGTCCAAGCGCGCTTGCTCGCGAGGGATGAAGGCCGGCAAATGCTTGAGCGACGCACCCGCCTAACGAACACCCGGCAACACAGGCAGTCGGCCAGCCCACATGATCCAGCAATTCCGCCAGGTCACTTGCGAACAATTCCGTTGTGAAGGGCTCCGCGCGCCGATCAGATCGTCCGTGTCCGCGGCAGTCATAGGTAAGAATCTCAGCCTGGCCGGCCATTCTCGCCGCGACGCCCTTCCAGATGCTGCCATCAAGACCCAAAGAATGGATTAACACCATCCGCGGTAGGCCGGCCTTCCGCGCTGGGCGCAGCGTATACGCTATGGCACAGTCGTCTGAAGTCCTGAAGGTCTTCTCCTGAAAATCTTTCTTCATTGAATTTCTCTCAGATAGCCTTGACGCATGGGTCCGTGAGGGCCAAAGACACGCTCCACGCATTATATCTAAAAGCCAACTCGTGTCCTCGTCTCCGCCTTTCATCCAGGTGTTAGCGCTACAGATCACCTGTATGAAGGTAATGTCCCGAAATCCGCAGAAAAGTTGATAGCGCATTTTGCCTGTAAAGTCATGAAATTCTTTTTAAGAGAGCGATTTGTTCTTTGCCTCCGATGTCGCGGTAGCCTTTGATGCGGCGCAGTTTCATCTGTCCGCTGACCCACAGTCCGAAGAACACTCTCAGCACGGAGCCTTCATTCGGCAGTGCGGCCTGAGTTTTCACTCTCCGGCGAAACTCCAGTTGCATTCGCTCGATGGCGTTGCTGGTGCGCGATTTCCGTTGATCTATCCACAAGCTAGTGTCGTCGAGCTTCCAAAGCATGACCTTTCTCTTAAATGACTATACGGAGTGATTCTTCATAAGGGACATTACCCAAAAACTCGATGTCTTGAGGGGCGTCAGGTATCAGTGTCCTCATTGCGGGCGGCAGCGCGCGGATGTAGCCCCTGTAGCCCAACTGAGGACAGGTTTCAGAATGATTTGTGCCTGTATGCAACGGACGATAAAGCATTTAGATTTTCGAACCCCAAACCTACGAACCAGAAGGTCCGGTGTTCGAATCACTGCGGGCGCACCACTTTTCCAATATAAACGAGGTTTTTTACGGAGCCGATGGATAGCTCCGTGTTCCGGCTTACCTCCGGTTTACCTTTCGCTAGACAATCATCCAGGCGATTGCTGCGCTGTATGATTGTGGATGCATTAGGGTGACATTTTCACGTAGCCGTTAAGGGGTGACATAATTATGGAGCTAAGACAAGCGGCACGGAACAATTGCCGCGAGCGCTATCAGGAGAGTATGATCCACCCGCATAGGCCTTCATAAGAAAGTCTCCAGGAGGGGGCGATGAATTGTTTCATCAGGAATGCGGTCGTTATTGGCGTCGTGTGCTTTGGCATCGTGGCCGCTGTAGAGCTCAGGCCGGTTGTCGCTGCCAATGAGGAACAGGCGGTGCTGGCTGCCGATGCGGCCTTTCTCCAGGCCATCGCCAAGGGCAACAAAGCGGCGGTGGACAAACTTCTCGAACCGGACTTTTTGTGGGTGGACACGAATGCCAACCAGCAGAACCGGGCCCAGGTTCTGCAGAAATTGCCTTCGGTAGCGAACGCCGACGTGGAACCAAAAGTGAACATATACGGCGGGGCGGCAGTGGTCAAAGCCGACCACGGCAAAGCCTACGTCATGCGCATTTGGGTGAAGCGGCCGGCAGGCTGGCGCGCGCTGGTCTATCAGGAGGTCACACTGGGATCGCAGCCGCCTCGCCCTCCGCTACCGCCGGGCGCCAACACCGATTGTGATAATCCCTGCAAGAATTATCCTTACAAGCCCAAGAACCAGACCGAGAGAGATGTGCTGGCTGCTATGCACGGCGTGATCATGGGCCTCGCCTACTACGACTCCGATGCCTACGCCGCGAACACCGCGGACGAGTTCGAGATGACGATGTCCGTGAGCCCCAAGGTGGTCGCCAAAGCCGAGCGGCTTACCGGCTTCGCGCGGCAGAAGCAGGCGGGGGATCCGCCCTCAATAAATGACCCGACGACTTTCGCGCAAATGTTCGACTTCGACGGCGCGGTGGTGCTGATCGCGAAATGGATCACGCGCAGCGGGCAGCATGATGTCGACACCCGCATGTTCGTGCAGCGCAATGGCCGCTGGGTGCTCCTTTTCGGCTTCGAGACGATGGGGTACTGTCAACAGTGCGGAACTTAGGACGCAGCAGCGCCCGTTTCAAGACCGCTAACCTAAACTGAGATCAGACCATAAACTCAGCCGCGCAAGACGGCGGGTGGAATGTTGTTGCGCCGGGCAAGGTCGCTGAGATCATCGAGCTCGCTTTGGACTTCGTCCACCTGTGCTTCGCGCAGGGCCTCCGTGCGTTCGTCCAGTTCGCCCTGTAGCACGGCTGCTTTCTCAGCGTACCATTCCGGCGGAGCATGGCACCTTATCAGCAGGAAGGCATGATGCAGCCCCCGGATTGTGGGGCGTTGCCTGAAGCAGATGTTCCTTTCGACCGGGCGCGCCATCAATAAAGCCAACAGCTTCGGCTGTAGCCCATGTAGCCCAACTGAGGACAGGTTTCAGAATGACTTTCGCCCGTAGGCAACGGACGATAAGGCATTTAGATTTTCGAACCCCAAGCCTTCAAGCAGAGGGTCGGGAGTTCGAATCTCTCCGGGCGCACGTAAAATTCCCCATTTGAACCGTGGAAAAGATTTGGGAAAGAACTTCAATCAACAAAATGCCAGTTAGATCGCACAGAATCAACGGGCCCGTTGTATTCAAACGTTCTCATAACCCGAAGGTCGTCAGTGTAAATCCGACCAGCGCGATCAATCGATGAAATGCTCGAACGGCGAAATGAAGAACATGGGATGCTGTACTTTGGTGCGCAGAGCATTGTGCCCCATTTTGTGCCCTAACTCGGTCACAAATCATCGCAACTAGTAGCAGAGTGGCTTGTGTGCGAATCGCCGCTATTGGTTTGGAAAATCAACACCATAACAAACCGTCGCATTCTGTGCTAAAACCCGGCGCCGCAACTGTTAACCGAAGGGTTGCAAGTTCGAATCTTGCCCAGGGAGCCATCCTTTTAGCGAACAGAATTTCAACGGGTGGAAAAGACAAGTTTTGCGCTCGCATTCCCCGGACAAGATTCAATCCAGAAGACCGAAGTAAGGAGTCTTGCAACTATTGACTTTCAGACGAGACGGTAAACGCATCGCGCGCCTGTCTGTGGACGTATTTCCCTGCTAGAATGGCCACCCCGCAGGAACCCGCTACAGACAAGCCCCGCAGCAACGCGGTCTCCACAAAGTCACCATGAGACGCAAATGGGGCAAGTGGTACGCCGACTGGCGCGACGCTGACGGTCGCCGCCGCGCCAAAGCCTTCACGACAAAAAAGCAGGCCCATTCCCACGCGCACAAAATGCGCGAACAGGCCCGACGAAAAAAAGCCCGGACCTCGGCCAGATAGACGCCATCTGCAAGGCGTGGACCGAGGCACGCCGCAATCACCACAGCCCCGCCGCGCACGCACTCGCGGCCATCGCCGGGCCGCTCGCGCCCCGCCAGATCACCCGCGTCCACACGGACGCCATCGTCGGCGACTGGAAACGCCGCCTCCAAAAATCCACCGTCCACAATTACACCTGCGACCTGCGGGCCTTGCTCCGTCACATCGGCGCGATCTCCAATCAGCCCCGGCTCGCCGAGCTCGCCCCGCGCATCCGCAGGCCGTCGCCCCGCGAGACCATCGCCGCGCCCGATGAACTCACGAAGCTGCTGACCGCCGCGCAGCCATGGATGAGCGTCCTCGTCCTGCTCGGAGCGCACGCGGGCCTCCGCATCTCCGACGCCATGCGCGTATGCCCGGCGCACCGCAACGCCGACGCCCGAACAATCACCATCGAGCAGAAAAAAAACGGGCACCCCGTCACACTGCCCCTTACCGACCAATTAAAGGACATGCTCGACAAAGCGCCGGACGGCCCGCAGACGACGCCCTACTACGCCCTTTTCCGGCAGGGGATGAAGCGCGAGACGGTCGCCAAAAGCGGTTTCGCCCACGCCTGGCAACGCCTCAAGAAAAAAGCCGGGGTCAATCCCGACCTCTGGTTTCACGATCTCCGGCGAACCATCGCTGTCTCCCTCTACGAGATCAGCAAAGACCTCCGCGTGGCCGAACAAATGCTCGGCCACAAATCGCTCTCCTCCACGCTGCAATATCTCGAACACCGCGACCCCGCGAAACTGCGTCCCTACCTGCAAGCCCTCTTCACGCCGAAAGGCCCGGTGCAGTGATGAAAATCATCTGCGCGTGGTGCGGAAAGCTGCTCGGCTACAAGTGCCCGTTCTGTGATCAACCGCTCGAACCGCCGCTGACGCCGTGGATGCGCGAGGAATACCGCATCTGCGCCGCAGGACCGACGCCCATCATCTTCAAGATCGCCAACATGGACGAAACCCACACGATCTGCGAGAGCTGCCGCGCCCGCGTCGCCGGAGAAGTCGCACGCCGACTCGCCGAGACGCCGGAAACGATCTCACCGGAGGATCGCGCCAACCTGGAACAGCAGGCCAGCCCGGACCTCACCGACCCATACAAGGAAACTCCGCCCAACGGGAAAATCCAATGAGCGAACACTTCACGCGAAACACCGAATCGCTCCGCTGCTGGTGCTACACCTGTAACGACATGACGGACCACGCCGTGACCGATGGAAATATCGGTCGCTGCCAAAACGATCACACGAAGGCGCGGCGCTCCGCGCCGCGCCAAACCCTCGAACAATTCCAACTCGCCGACGACGACCCGGAAATCATCGTAGGCGACGCCGAGGCACCGTGGGAAAAGCTCGCGGTGTCCATCAAGGAACTGCGCCACATCGAAGCGCTCGACGGCTACGGAGGTCCGGGAAGGCCGGGTGCGGGCTCCACTTGGAGCCCGCCGAAAAAATGAACGCGCACGACATCGAGCGGGCCAAGCTCGAAAGGAAGCACGTGCCGGAAACACTTCACTGTCAGGAACAGAAGTGCTGGTGCGGCCTGTGTCACTGCACGAAGTGCCAGCAGCGCCGCCAGGACGAGAGAGACGACAAAAAGGAGGACTGAACATGGCATCACCACGAGGAGAAGGACCAAGCCCCATCGAGCGGGCGACCGAGGGAGTGATGGCAAGGCTCAACGCGGCCATCGCCGACGAAGCCGAAACACACGGCCTCAACCATTTTGAGTTGCGGCGCGTGCTCGCAGGCTACTTCGAAAGGAAAAGCCTGCGCGAGTGGTGCGGCGATCTGCACATCGATCCACCAGCCCACGAGCGCGACCGATGAGTCACGACGCCGCCGTAATCATCGCCACCCTGTTGCTGCTCGCCACCATCGCCGCCATCGCCGCAGTCATGCACGACCGCGACGAATAAAAAAAGGGGTCCCACACCCCCCCATTTGAGGGGCCGCGAAGAGAAACAAATCAGCGCGCCGGCGGAGCGTGTACACGCCTCCGATCGGAGGCGTGTACACGCCGCGCCGGCAGACGGGTCCGGGCTGTACTTGCAGCCCGGCCAGAAAAGGAGCAAGCCATGACCGTCAGAGAACTGCGCAAAAACCTGAGAGCCACGCTCGACAGCGGAAAAATAACCGTCGTCAAACCGAGCTACGGCCCGGTGAGAGCGTTCATCGTCAGCGTGCCACAGCATGACCACTGGAACGCGAAGGCCAAGAGCGCGGCACTCCGAGCAGCGAAGAAGAACTTCCTCGCCACCCTCAAAGCGGAAGCCTGAAATCTAGACGTCAGGATGTGTACACGCCGCCAATCGCCACCTCGCTCCGGATCCTCGAGGAACGTGTACACGCGTCGAAGGGCCGCGCCCCGCTCGCCATCGCTGAGGACCGCTCGGCGTCAAACCATCGCCGACCCTACCGCGTCATGCGTCGTGCGGCGCTGAGGAACGCGCAGCACGCCGCCTGCCGCTGGTTGGTCGGTGGAGTGAAAGAAACCATCGCCCCCTCACGTGTTGGCCGCTGCGTTGTGCCGGGCGCGGCGAACGCGCCCTGGTACCGGGGCTCTGCCCCGGACCCCGCTGGGGGGCGTTCCCCCAGACCCCCGTAAAAGTGGTGCTCGGTCGCGGCATGTTCCGGGCCGCGAAATGCGTCGCGTCCCGGCCCATGCGCTCCCTCGGTCCTCCGCCGCCCCTCGCTATTTCATTGGTTGCCTCCGGTCGGCCGGGCGGTCGGGCGCGTCTGGCGCTTCGCGCCGCGCCCTTCGTCGCTCGCTCGTCGCATCGGGCAAAGCGCTCGCTCTCGCTCGCATGCCCTCGCTCCTCGCTCGCTCTCTTTGCGGCGGCGCGTGGGCTTGGTTGCCGGGGCTCGTTGGTCGTTGCGCCGCCGCGCTCTTCTCAGCTTGGTTGCCTTCGCGAGGCGTTCTCGCCACGATCAGCTGGGCTTGGTCGCTCCGTCCATCCGGCAGGGACCGTGCCAGCAAAATGCGCTGGCACGGTCCCTGCGGAAACAAATCCTCCTCGATCCCGCAAAAGCAGCGGGCGACAAATGAAGCGATCCGCGCCGGGGTTCAGGCCCGGCGCGGATCGAGCGCGAGAAAGAGTAGCCCGCGTGCGCTCCGGTTTAGGGCGGGGAGCGCGCGCGGGCTACCAAACCCGACACAAACCCTTGCGTTTTCCACAGGTGAGGTTCACCATCGCCAGATCAGGCCGGGCGATCCCCCACGCGCCCGACATGAAAAACGCGAGCGCCGCGACCCCAAGAGCGCGGCGCTCCCCCCTTTCCCGCATGACGCCAGCGGCGCGAGCGGCCAAAAAAACAAGAAGCCACGCGGCCTACCTCGCCAGAAAAAACGATCCCGAATTCATCGCGGCCAACCGAGCAAGGGCGCTGGCGCACCATCACGCCCACAAGCACCAGCGCAACGAAAAGCGCGCAGCGAGGCATCACCGCACCAGAGCGAAGCTGTTCCCGGCGGATATCCGCTGGAAGCGTGCGGGCTTCTCCATCGTGAGCGCGGACGGCATCGCCTACGACCGCACCCGGTGGCGAGGCCCAGGCATGCGCCGCGAGCAGCAAATCGAGGAGTTGGCCAACTCCTTCCTGCGGGACCGGGCTGTGCTTGCAGGCCAGCCGAAAAAATGACCGAAGACGAGCTCAAAAAACGCATCAAGGAACTCGAAGATGAAGTCTCCGCGTTCCACCGAGCGAACGCCGAACTCCGCGAGCGCGAAACCAGCCTGAGCCTGCGGGAAGAGAAGATGGACGCCATCGAGGACGAATTCTACCGCGAGCGCAACGCGCTCCGCGCCCGCGCCAGGAACCGCGAGCGCGACCAGCTGGAAAAAGCCATGCACGCCACGCGCCTGGAAGCGGTGAAGGCGCTGCGCTCGATGCTGCGCACGGCCAAGAGCCAGGCGAAAAAAGGAAAGCCCGCGCTGCTGCGCCTCATTCTGCGGTCCACCAGGTAAGCGTCCGCCGCGCCAGAATCCCCGAGCTGCAGCTCACCGTGTACACAGACCCCCCGAGCTGTAGGACCGCCGCGCCAGAATCCCGCAAGGCCCGAAAACCCGCATAAACACAGGAGAAAAGCGAAATGCACCGAAAAAAACGCAATAGGAAGCCGCAGGACGCGCGAACGGGCGCGGGCTGTACTTTCAGCCCGCCGAAAAAACGCACACCCACGACCCGCAGGTCGAGGCAAAAACCCGGAATCATCCTCGCCGAAAAAGCGACAGCGCGGCTGCTGCCGTTCGCGGAAGCGCAAGCCGCGAAGGGCAACTGCCGCCTGCTGGCCGAACTCCTGCGCTTCCTGCGGCCATCGCGCCCGGTAATCATGCTGGCCGGGAAAAACGTGCTGCCCCTCGGCACGCCCTAGTGCCCGAAAAAAGGGCACGGCCACATATAGTGGTCCGACTTATCCACAGCCTTGTGGAGACCGGACGCCGAATTCCGCGCAATCGGCTTGGAGACCGCCGCCCGGCGTGCTACGCTGCCCGCAAGGAGTGGAGACCGAAGCCCAGCGGACCGCAATTTGTAGCGTAGAACCTTCCCTGCTAGAATGGCTAGCGTAGCGCTTTTGGATGAAGCAGCCTGCCCCGAAAGCGTTGGCGGATGCAGCGAAGGGGAAACGTGAAGACTGGCATGAAGTCCGCGAACCGGCCTTGGTTTCTGCTGACGCTGGCGTTGTCTTGCTTCACGCTGGTGGCGATCGTCTTTTCTCTCTGGGAACTGATCGAGTACCGCTATTTTCGCGATCTCGACTACCTCACCCTTCACTATCTGTACATCACGCGTGGCATTGCGACTGCGCTTCTTACCGGGATCTGGGCTGCCTGGTTCGTCATGCGGGAACGCCGCCGGCGAGAAGAGGAACTGGAACAATCCTACGAGCACTATCGCTCCATTCTCAACCATATGCCGGAAGCGGTGGCTCTGTTTGACGAATCCTATCAGGTGGTGGAATGGAACGATGCCGCGGAGCGTCTGTTTGGTTTCGATCAGCAACAAGCGCTCGGACGACTTCTTCCCAACGTTCCCGATAATGGGTGGGCGGAACTCCGCCAGATTCTCGATCTCCTGGAAACGGATCAAAGGGTTCTCGACCACGAGACCGAAAGGCACACCGCTCAGGGTGAGCACATTCCGGTGGCTGCCAGTTATTCACGCCTCCCGGCAGTGGCGAACCGGCCACAGTTCTATGTTGAAGTTGTGCAGGACATCCGGCCACGCCTGCGCATGCGCGACAAGCTGTTAGAGCTGGAAAAGCTCACCTTGATGGGACAAATGGCTGCCGGCGCGGCTCATCATCTCAACACGCCGCTCACCGCGATGTTGCTGCAGGTGGAGATGCTTCGCGCGCAGATGCGAGAGGCCGGTCCAATCGAGGAGCTGGCGACCATCGAGCAGCGCATCCGTTTTTGCCAGGGGTTCGTGCAGAACCTGCTGCAATTCGCCCGCCGGCCTAACTTGCAGCAGAAACCCATCGCGCTTGGCGAAGTGGTCGAGGCGGTGCTGACGCTTTTTCGGCCGAGCTTGAACCTGAAACGCGCAACCATACAAACCGAATGCGAGGAACTCGGCTCCTGTCGAATTCTCGGCGACCCCAATCACCTCGAAGCTATGTTTTCCGCCCTGCTCAGTAATGCCGTGGACGCCATTCCCGCCGGAGGGCGGATTCACGTTCACGCCCGTGTCCAAGCCGGCCGCGTCGCTGAAATCAACTTGGACGACGACGGCCCCGGAATAGCGGACCTGCTCTGGCCGCGGATCTTTGAGCCTTTTTTCACCACCAAGCCTGCCGGAAAAGGCACAGGACTCGGCCTGGCCATCGCACAGAACATTGTGGAGGAACACGACGGCACCATTCAGCTGCGGAACCGAAAGGAAGGCGGGCTGCGGGTGACGGTTCGAATCCCCCTCCTCAAGGAAGGCGCCGCGGTTGGCGTCCGGGCGGCGGAGATGCACACATGAGCATGCCACTCCCCGAACAAACGCTGGGAATCCTGGTGGTTGACGACGATGAGGGTCTCGCGGCGAGTCTTGCAAAGGTTTTGCGACAGCGCTACCCCTCGGTACACGCGGCGCTGTCCGGTACGGAAGCTATAGCTGTGCTCTCTCGGGAAAAACAGATTTGTGTTGCCCTGGTGGATTTACTGATGCCGGTCGTGGACGGGCTTGGGGTCTTGGATTATGTGCGCCAATCGCGTCCTGACGTTAGTGTAATCCTGATGACAGGATTCGGCACGATCGAGACAGCGGTGGAGGCCATTAAACGGGGAGCGGAAGACTACATTACGAAGCCCTTTGATACCGAAACCATACTCAAGAGGGTTTCCCGTGTCATGGAGCTTCATGAACTCAAGGCGCGGGTCGCGCAACTCGAAGGACAGTCCGAGAGCGAATCACCCTTCGCAAAGATGATTGCGGGCTCATCTGGAATGCGAGGTGTTCTTGGGCGCGCCCGGGTGGCGGCGCAGAGTGCGGCCCCGGTCCTGATCGTGGGGGAGACAGGGACAGGAAAGGAGTTGCTCGCCAGAGCGATCCATCGTGCCAGCCCTCGCGCGGCGCGGCCTTTCATTCCCGTGAACTGCGCGGCGATTCCCCAGGAACTTGTAGAAAGCGAATTGTTCGGCCATCGCAAGGGCTCTTTCACGGGCGCCGTGGCCGACCACCTCGGGCTTTTCCAGGCGGCGCATGGCGGCACACTGTTCCTGGATGAAATCGCTGATTTGCCGCTCGGAGCGCAGGCCAAACTCCTGCGCGTGCTGGAAGGGGGGGAGGTCCGCCCGGTGGGGGAGACAAAGGCCCTGCACGTGGACGTGAGGGTTATCTCCGCTTGCAACCGGCCTCTGGCTGAACTCGCCGGCGATGGCTTACGAGAAGACCTCTTCTTTCGCATTTCGACCATTGTGATTCAAGTGCCCCCGCTCAGGCAGCGGCGCGAAGACTTGTACTTGTTGACCGAACATTTTCTGCGACAGTTCACCCAACTGTATGGCCGGAGTATTTCGCTGGACCGGGCGGCGCTGGATGCGCTGTTGGCCTATTCCTTCCCCGGCAACGTCCGTGAACTCTCCCATATTCTCGAAAGCGCTGTGGCTGTCTCCACAGAGAATCCTCAGTTGATCAAAGAACGCGATCTCGGCCCGCTGATGCGCGCACAATCACCTTCGGCCTCCTTGTCCGCTAGCGTCGCGGCCGATTGCTCGCTGGAGAGCATGGAGAAATTTGCGATCCGCCAAGCGCTGCGGATTGCCAGCGGCAACAAGTCGCAAGCGGCCGAGCTGCTGGGATTGTCACGAGGCTCACTCTACCGCAAGCTGCGGGAACACGGTATCGAGAGTGAATCCTTGCGAAGCGATGACGCGCCACGTTCCAACTGACATTCCCACAATGGTTTTCTCTTCAAAAATAGAACACCTGTGCAATTTCTCCATTTGTCCTTTGTTTTGAATTGTTTAGCAGCCTGAAGAGTTCACCTGTGCAATTTTAGCACAGAGAAACCATCGGTTCGTCCAGTCTCCGAAGCCTGGGGTCTGATGCAATAACTTATGTCGGCACAATGAGTTAGGTCGAGATTTCCTTAGCAGGCCAATTGTGGCCCGCCTCGTGCTTTCCCAGTGTCGGGTAGGAGCATTGAGGCGTGAGCAATCCGAGCAGGAGCGACGCCCAGACGAACTCCAATGGGCGAAAGGCCTTTTGGCCATGGTTAATTGCTGCTGTGTTAGCGCTGGCGCTCTTATTCGGAGTTGTGAGGTGGGTCCTCGGTGAGCACGGTTGAATCAGGTCAAGCTAGCCGCAACTTATTTTGTTTCGGGCCCGGATTTACAAGGCTCTGGTCTTCGAAGAGATGTGCGGCCTGTCACGGGATGTGTGATTTCCATCACAATTTTTGCGAACGCCCAAGATAAGACGTAACCGCTGGATGAAAAAAAGGTGCGCCAATGACAAAGAGTCCTCGGAAGCTCCACATGTGGGTCTGGCTGTTAGCTCTGCCCCTGCTGCAATTCGCGTCGGGTGTTGCTTTCGCTCAAAAGCAGCCCGCCGCGACTGAATCCTCCGTCGTTTCCGGACAAGCTGCCGCCCAAGCCGATACCAGCAAGTTGACGGGAGTTGACGCTTGCCTTCATTGCCACAAGTCCGCGGTCGAACAGGTTGGCAGGACCGCCCACGCAGACACGTCTCAATCGCGCGCTGCTGCCGAGCTAGCCAGAACGAGCACCGCCACCAACTGCGATGGGTGTCACGGCTCGGGCAAAGCGCACGCCGATGCCGAACTGGAGGCGGAGCGCAATGATACGAAAGATCCCGCCGCGAAGAAGCTCATCTTTGACTTCGAGGCGAAAACCACCACCCCGGCGGTGATCAACAAGCAGTGCCTCACCTGCCATGCTTCCGGGCCAACTCACCTCAATAGCGCGAATTCGTTCCACCGGCAGAACGACGTAAGCTGCACCAATTGCCACTCGGCGCACCACGCGGCATCAAGAGAAAAATTGCTGGTCAAGGCGCAACCCGACCTTTGCTATTCCTGTCACCTGCAGCAGAAATCCCAATTCAATATGCCATTTCGCCATCGTGTAAATGAGGGCCTGATCCAATGCACGGACTGCCACAACCAGCACGGAACGGAAGGAGTCGAGGAGTCAAGCCATTTGGTGCGGCAAGTCCGAACCTCAGATTCCGGGGATTTCGTATGCTACAAGTGCCACAAGGATAAGCAGGGACCCTTCGTGTTCGAACACGCTTCCGTGAGGATTGAAGGATGCGCGGCCTGCCATATCCCGCACGGAGGGGCAAATGTTCACATGTTGAAGTACAGCAACATGAACCTACTCTGCCTGCAATGCCACACCGCAGCCGCCTTCGGACACGCGCCGACGATGGATGCTCAGAACTCTACCCAACAACAGGCGTGCACACTGTGCCACGCGCAAATCCACGGATCGAACTTTAGCAACCTTCTTTTCCGATAGGTTGAATATGACGAATGTTTGCCAAGTTGAGAGGGACAGCAAATCATGGAACTGGCTGGCGGAAATCGCAACTCTTATTCGTTGGGGTGCAAAATCATGAGTGAACGTACACGCATCAGACCGCTTAGTTTGCTGTTACTGGGAGCAGTGTTTTTCTTCTTGCCGCCTGTTTCCCGGGCCCAGACTAGCTCCGAGGAAACCCAAGGAACTATTTCAGGCAATTATAATGTCCAGCAGACGGTTGAGCTTGGCTATCGGAAAGCCTGGATCACTGGAAACCAGGATACGTATGACACGTTCGTGAACCTCGGTACTGGCGCCCGATTGCTCGATTACACCCTGAACATGAGGTCTCTCAACCACCAGGGGATCCTGTTTGACAACCTTAACTTCAGCAACTTCGGCTACGGCGGCGATCCGGACAACGTCTCGCGCCTGCGGGTCAACAAGAACAAGTTGTATGACTTTTCCCTGGTGTTCCGCCGCCACAAGAATTTCTGGGATTACAACCTGCTGGCGAATCCATTAAACCCGGTCCCGATCGCCTCGACGAACCCCTCGTTCGCCGTTAACCAGTCGCCGCATTCACTCTATCTCGTGCGGCGCATGCAGGATTACGACTTGACGCTGTTGCCGCAATCCCGCGTGCGCTTCCGGCTCGGTTATTCGCGCGCTGTGAACGAAGGGCCTTCTCTCAGTACGTTCCACGGCACCACCGATTTTCTGGTGGCGCAAAATTTCCGGATGACGACGAACGCGTATCATGCCGGTGTGGATTTTCGAGTCCTGCCGAAGACGACAATTTCCTACGATCAGTTCCTTGAATATGACAAGCAGGATACCAGCGACACGCTTGCGAACACGCCATTCCTAGTCTCAACAGGTTCGTTCCCCGGCACATTGCCCGTAAATATGGGGCTCGACTGGTACTACGGCCCCTTTGCCGGAACGACCAGCCAAACTTGCAATTCCGGTACCAGTGGCGCCAGCGTCCCTGTTAATCCGTTCCTACCATCAGGTTTCGCAAACCCGAATTGCAAGCAGTACGCGTCGTATACGAGGACTGCCCCCACGCGGAATTTCCTGCCCACGGAGCGGCTGAGCTTTCAGTCCACATATATCCCAAGGCTGGAGATGTCCGGTTCGGCCAGCTACAGCAAAAGCAACAACGTCGTCTCGAACCTCTTTGATTCCGCAAACGAATGGACGGGCTCCTCGACAAGTATGGTTCGCAACGCCATCGTTTCAGGTCCGGCAAACGCCAAGCGAATCTTTGCGCGCGCGAATTGGTCTGGCGTTTATTCGTTGACCGACAAAGTTCGGATCCGCGATTCCGTTCGTTATGACCAATGGCAAACCCCTGCATACGCTAACCTGGTGAGCACGAATCTATTCGCCACGGCGGTGCCAGGGGTGACCGGCATTCTGCTGCCATATGCACAGTTTGCGCTCCCGGGCGTTGATGGGCCAACCTTCGCCAGTATCTGTCCGGCATCGGCATACACTAGCACGACCAGCGGCTGCCCACAGCACCAGAGCTACAATGCCACCACCGGTGTTTTGAATAAAGCCTCGACCGCGGCCGCTGACGCTACAAACACGTTGTATTCAAATTTTATGGGGCAAAGACTGATATCGAACACCGTCCAACTCGAAGCCGATTTCACGAAGCGCATCAGTGGTCGAATCGGTTATTTCTACGAGACTAGGCGAATTCGCGGATATCAATTCGCTAATGTCGTGAGTGCAATCTATTACCCCGGCGGGATCGGCGGCACGACGGCAAATGACTTTTGGGCGGCCCGCGGGAATTGCCCATACCTTGCGACGACGACTACGTTCAACCCTGCTGCTGGTGGTACGTGCGTACAAAATACGGACGGCTCAGTTACATATGCTCCTGCTCCTTCGGACAATACGGATATTGACGATGACACCATCCACGAGAAGGTAGGTCTCGCCGGCCTGACGCTGCGGCCGATGGATACGGTGCGAATCAATGCCGATTTCGAATTCGGATATAACGATTCCTCGTTCACGCGAATTTGGCCACGGCAAATCCAGAGCTACAAGGTTCACGCGAATTATAGACCACGGACCTGGGCGACCATCGACGGCGCGGTGGATATTAACGAGAATCGCAACAATATATCCTCAGTCAGCAACCTTGAGCACGGCCGGACGTACAGTATTTCTACGGTGTTGGCGCCGAATTCCAAGTTTGCCTACACGGTCGGATATAACTACACCAATCTTTATGCGCAGACCTTCATTTGCTTCCGCGACAGTTTCGGGTCGCTTACTGGAGGGGGGCTACCGCCCTTTCGGGGAACGGTAGCGGCGCCTCCTCCGGCTGCTTACGCCTGTCCTGATGCCATCTACAGCCTCTTATCACCAGGATCGGCGATTGTCTCAGGCGCAATGGCGTTCTATTCCAACAAACAGCATTACGCCTACAGCGACGTGATGTGGAAACCGATGAAGCGAGTCACAGCGAACCTTGGATATGCCGCGACGTTTGCGGGCGGCAGTACGGTGTTTCTGAATCCGCTGCAACCTGGCGGCACGCTGGCCTTCACTTACCAGAAGCCGTTTGCTTCGATCCAAATCGACCTTTACAAGGGCCTGAGTTACAAGAGCACGTGGGACTATTACGGATACAACTCCAAAACACCGATGAATATCAGTGTTCCCGTCACTGGCGGGACTTACGGGCTTCAGCCGATCGTGGGACCGGACTTCAACGGCAGCACCTTAATGTTTGCGATGCGATATGCCTTCTGAAATGGTGTGAGGTGGCATCCAACAAGTGGACGAAAAATATCAACTCGCCAGGAGATTAGGCGCCAATAGTATCGGCTTAAGGAATCTCGCAAGCGCTTAATTTCGAAATCATGGTTCTCTTTGGGAGCTGTTGCAGGATTCAATTGAGCCCCAATAGAATCAGTGACTTAGGGAGATTAAGCAACAAACAAGTACGATTCTATTTCTTGGGCCTGTGATGTTCATCACAAAGAATTGTGATGTTCGCCACAGTCCCAGAGCGCCTCGTGAGCGGAATATGATGGTGCCAGGATTTAATTAAATTACAAAGGGAGGAATACGGTGGTGGAAACCAAAAACATTCAAATCGAAAGATACACGGCGGAAAGCATTTCGCGCGAGCTGCTCGGCAGGCTATATCGGCTCATTCCCTGGGTTTCGCTGCTCCTGTTGCTCGCGATGATCATTCCGTCGCTATACACATTCGCGCAGGCACCCCGCGTGATCCAGATAACCGCCGATAAGGATAACAAGTTTAAGGTTGCCGGGCAGAAGCAGCCCGCCATCACGGTGAAAGCGAAGGAGGTGATTAAGTTTAACATCACCGGGCATAAAGGAACCGAGACGGACCCGAAGTTTCCCGGCTGCGTTCATACCTTCACCATCAAGGAACTGAAGGATCAGGGTTGGGACGTGTGCTTGAAGGAAGGGATGAATGAATTTGTCCTGGTCGCGCCCAGCAAGCCGGGCGAATACAAGGTCGAATGTATGTCCAAATGCGGCAAAGGCCACGATGACATGGCCATGAAGATGATCGTTACCCAGTGAGGGGGCCATATGTCGATATCACGTCGGGGTTTCTTGCAGGGAAGCGGAGGTGCCCTGATCGCTTCCCTGGCTACTGGCAAGGAAGCTGCGGCGCAGGTTTTTCACCAGGCGTTGCCTGCCCGCTCGGTTGCGCCCACCAATCAGAAGTGGGTGATGGTAATTGACCTGACAAAATGCGACGGGTGCGGGGACTGCACGAAGGCCTGCAATGCCATGCATTTTGTGCCCCCGATGCAGGAATGGATCAGGGTCTTTGAGGTGCTGGACAATCCGGCTGCCGGGCCCTATTACCTGGCTCGGCCCTGCATGCAGTGCGACAACCCTCCTTGCGTGCGTGGATGCCCGGTGGGAGCCACGTTCAAACGCACCGACGGAATTGTCATCATGGACCAGGAGCGCTGTATCGGTTGCCGGAACTGCATGGCCCAGTGTCCTTACGGAGCGCGTTCCTTCAACTGGGGCGAGCCGCCCCACACGCGGGAGGAGCTTTCGCAACCGTACTCGCTGGAATACAACTTTCCCCATCGCAAAGGCGTGGTCGAGAAGTGCATCTTCTGCCCGCACGAGTTGCGCGCGGGAAACCTGCCGGCCTGCGCCTCGAAATGCACCATGGGCGCCGTTTATTTTGGCGACGAATATGAGGATGCCGTCACCAACAGCAAGGGCGAAACCATCCAGCTCTCCAAGGTCACCAAACAAGGCGCAGGCTTCCGGCTGCTGGAGGAACTGGGTACGGACCCTCGTGTTTACTATCTGCCTGCCGCCAATCGCAAGTATCCGGGGCCGGGTGAACTTAAAGAAAAATGAGCTGCGGAGAAGAAGTCATGACTTCCGACCGAGAAGCCAATTTGCTGCGCGTCCTTACCCACACGTCGTGGCGATTTTACATGTGGTTCGGGATATTTTCCGCCGTCGCGCTCTGGGGGCTCTACGGTTACATAGTACAGCTTCGCTGGGGCCTGCTCGTCACCGGAATGCGCGACCAAACCTCCTGGGGCTTGTACATCGCGAACTTTATTTTCTTTACCGGGATGAGTTACGGGGGAACGCTGATCTCAGCCATTCTTCGGGTCACCGACGCGGGGTGGCGGCATCCGATCACCCGGTTGTCGGAAGCCATCACCGTGTTCGCTTTGTGCGTCGGCGGGCCCATGGTGATGATCGATATGGGCCGTCCGGATCGGATGCTGTATTTATTCACCCATGAACGCATCCAATCCGTGATCCTCTGGGACGTGGTGGCGATTAGTACGTACCTGGCCGGCTGCGTCCTTTATCTTTATCTGCCCATGATTCCGGATCTGGCTCTGCTGTCTGAGCGGCAGGAGCTAGCGCCTTGGCGCCGGAAGCTATATCGCAGGCTTACGTTTGGATGGACCGGCAGCGCCGAGGAAAAACATCTGCTTGAGAAAACGATTTCGCGGATGGCGATCCTCATGATCATGCTGGCGGTTTCGGTGCATACCGTTGTTTCGTGGATCTTTGCGATGACGCTGCGGCCCGGCTGGAACAGCAGCAATTTTGGCGCCTATTTCGTCATGGGTGCAATCTATTCCGGGACGGCAGGCGTTGTGCTTTCGATGTACATACTTCTGCGTGTGCTCCACCTGGAAGACTATATCAAGCCCATCCACTTCAGGAATCTGGGATTGTTGCTCGTCACATTCTCTCTGCTGTATCTCTATTTCACCATCAACGAGTATCTGACCGCGGCATATAAAATCGAGGGGCCGGAGAAGCTTTTGTTGCATCAGCTATTCTTCGCTGACTACGCTGTGCTGACGTGGTCCGTCCTGGCTGTGTGCATCTTTATTCCGTTGATCATGATGGCGGGCGTCCTGAGCCTGAAACGACTCCGGAGGTTCACCCCCTCCGTAGTCGCGCTGGCGTCCGCCCTGATTATCATTGGCGCGTGGGGCAAGCGCTTTCTCATTATTGTCCCCACGCTTTCCGTTCCCTATTTGCCGAAGACGAACACAAACATCCCGTTCAATCCAAACCTCCCGTTCGATTGGCTCCACTATCGCCCCAGCTGGGTGGAATGGTCTGTCACTTTTGGAGGAGTGGCTGTTTTCGTGCTCATGTATATGCTGTTCACCAAGTTGTTTCCGATGGTTTCCATCTGGGAGACGCGTCAAGATGAGGCTCAAGCGGAACCCGCGATGGCGCCGGTTCTTCAGCCTGCTTCTCAACGGTGGGGCTCAAGCCCGACCACAACCATCATTTTGTTCGCCTGCTTGCTTTTCGGTGCTGGCCACGCTCGTGCAGCGCAGAAACCGCGGGCGAAAAAGCCGCCGGAGGCCACTACGTTGTCTCTGGAATGGCAGCAAGTGGCGACTCCCGCCCCAACCAACGAGGGAGCCGAACAGACGCAATCCAGCGCATACCAGGCATCGGGTGTGAACAAATTCTTCGGCCGCCTGCTCGGGTGGATTCCCGTGGAATCCAACGAGCGCCCCCAGAATCCTCCCACGTTTCTAGTGACTGCGAAGCTGCTTGATGCCAAGGGTCAGCCACTTGCCTATCAGGTCGTCGCTCTCTCACTGAGAACTTCCTTCGGTAAGCTGGACTATGGAAGCCGCCCAACGAACGCTGAGGGCAAAGCCCAATTTCCATTGCAGGACCGGCGGCATGGAATCTATCCGGTCGAGGCCGCCTATGATGGCGGCGACCAATTCGCTGCCGCTCACGCCGTGACTTCCGTGGACTTCGGCCCGCGCCCCGCAATCTCTTTGCCTTCTGAAGGGGTGCTTATCGCTCCCTATATTACCGCTTGGGTCGGGCTGCCCTTCTTTGCTTTCTTCGGGCTCACGTGGCTCGCATTTTTTTACTTCGGCGGCTATGTGCTCTTCTGGGGCCTGCCCCGGATCCGTAAGCACCAGGCTAAATCCAGCCGGCTAGGGGGCCAAGGTCGCGGCTAGAGCCTGTTGCATAACCTAGTTGAGCTATTGATTTCCTCAGGCGCTCATGTGCGAGTGACTCGCATTGAGGGAATTGACGCCGCAGGTTGTGCCGGCCGAAGGCCACGTAGCCGGCAAGTGAGAGGTTGTTGCGCGTAGAGTGCAAGTGCTGCGACGGGCCGGTTCAGGCCGTCGCGATTCTGAGGAGGGGAAATGAATATTTCATGGTACGGATTACTGATCGCGGTGTTCATCGGCTTGATCTGGTTCTGGAATTCGCTTTACGTCATCAAGGAATGGGAGCGCGGCGTGGTACTGCGCCTCGGGCGCATGCAGCCGGATGCCAAAGGGGCCGGCTTGCGAGTCGTATTCTGGCCAATCGAGAAGCTGTATCGGATCCCGCTGCGGATCGAAACGCTCGACGTGCCTTCGCAAGACATCATCACGCGCGACAACGTCTCGGTGAAGGTAAACGCGGTTGCGTATTTCCGCGTGGTCGATGCGAATCTTGCGCTTTCGCAGGTGCAGAACTATCTCTATGCGACGTCGCAGAAGGCGCAGACCACGCTGCGCAGCATCGTGGGACAGTTCGAGCTCGATCAGATCCTTGCCGAGCGCGAAAAGGTTAACAACAAGCTGCAAACCATTCTTGACCAGGATACTGAGCCCTGGGGTATTAAGGTAACGAAGGTCGAAGTCAAGCAGGTTGATATTCCGGAACAGATGCAGCGCGCCATCGCGCGCCAGGCGGAGGCCGAGCGAGAGCGACGCGCCAAGATCATCCACGCAGAGGGCGAAGCTCAGGCATCGGCGAAGTTGGCCGAGGCCGCGCAAGTACTCTCAACACAGCCCGCCGCGATTCAGCTCCGCTACCTGCAGACCTTGACCGAAATCGGCATCGAGAAAAACACGACCATCGTGTTCCCACTGCCGATTGACATCATCAGCAATTGGGGCAAGATTCTCGGCTCAAAAACGTAGATGGCTTCAAGAGGGAAGAAAAGAGGCGGCGATTTTGGGCTGGAGAGCAGGCACTCGGTTGGCCTGTTTCTGCAGCTCATTGTGATTTTCCGAGTTGTCTTTACGCTCGGCTATCTGCCCGGCCGCAGCCAGTACGATTTCAGGTTGCGCGCAGCGGTCGGGAAGCCACCCGTAGCCGGCCCGCCAGCTACGGGGTCACCTCCTAAATCAAAAGGGAAGGCGGAAAGCGAAGAGGCGGCGCGCGTTCCTTCCACATTGGTCAGGTTTTCGCGAGGTCCTAATAATTTTAAAATCCGGTATCTGAACGCGTCTTTTTAGCGGGCTGCTGGAAGAGGGTTGTGATGGAAACGAGATCGAGGATTGCATGCGGAGGCGGTCACTTGTATTTTACCAGCAAGCCGGGGCAAGGCCCAGATAACATATTTGCCCACGCGAGGTCGGGATTTACCGCCATGTTGGCACACAAAACTTAATGATGAGCCAAAGCCGCAGTCTACTCGCAAATAAACTGCAAAGGCGTGGTCGAGAAGCGCATATTCCGCCCGCATGAGTTGCGTGCGGGAAAACTACCGGCCTGCGCCGAGAAGTGCACCATGGCCGCCGTTTATTTTGGCGGTCAATATCGAGGACGCAGTCACAAACAGCAAGGGGGAGACCATCCAGCTCTTCAAGATCACTAAACAAGGCGCAGGCTTCCGGCTGCTTGAGAAACTAGGCACGGACCCTTATGTTTACTATCTGCCTTCCGCCAATCGCAAGTATCCGGCGCCGGGTGAACCGAAATCTTGGGAGAAAAAGGCATGATTACGAAACGAGAAGCCAATTTGCTGCGTTCCGTCACTGAAACCACGTTGACATTCTATCTGTGGGCCGGGGGCTTATTCTGCGTCGTACTTTGGGGGTTCTACGCCTACATCCTTCAGCTTCGCAAGGGGCTGATTGTCACCGGAATGCGCGACCAAACTTCCTGGGGCATGTACATCACGGACTTTGTCTTCTTCATCGGGATCAGTCACGCCGGAACGCTGATTTCAGCCGTTCTTCGGGTCACCGACGCGGGGTGGCGGCGTCCGATCACCCGGTTGGCCGAAGGTATCACCGTGTTCGCGTTGTGCATCGGCGGGCCCATGGTGATCATCGATATGGGCCGCCCGGACAGGATGCTGTATTTATTCGTCCACGGACGCATCCAATCCTCGATCTTCTGGGACGTTCTCGGGGTGAGCACGTATCTGACCGGCTGCATTATTTATCTCTACCTTCCCATGATTCCGGATCTCGCTTTCCTGGCGCAGCGGGAGGAGTTCGGGCGGTGGCGCCGGAAATTTTACCGCGCGCTTTCGCTCGGATGGACGGGCAGCGCTGAGGAACAGCACCTGCTGGAGAAATGCGTTTCGATCCTGGCGGTTATCATCATCCCGCTGGCGATTTCGGTGCATACCGTTGTTTCCTGGATCTTCGCCATGACGCTGCGGCCCGGCTGGAATAGCAGCATCTTTGGCCCCTACTTTGTCGTGGGCGCAATCTATTCCGGGGCGGCGGGCGTCGTGCTTTCGATGTACCTCCTTCGGCGCGTGTACCACCTGGAAGATTATATCGAGCCCATCCACTTCCGGAATCTGGGGTTGCTGCTGCTCTCATTCTGCATGCTGTATCTTTACTTTAACATCAACGAATACTTGACGACGGGATACAAGGTCGAGGGGCCGGAGAAGCTTTTGTTGCACGGGCTGTTCTTCGGTGATTTCTCTACATTGTTCTGGACAGTCCAGAGCATCGTCATCTTTATCCCACTGCTCATGATGATGGCTGTCCTTGGCCTGAAACGCTTGGAGAGGTTCACCCCCCCCGTACTCGCGCTGGCATCTTTCTTGGTTGTTGTTGGGGCTTGGGCCAAGCGCTATCTCATTATTATTCCCTCGCTTTCCGTTCCTTATTTGCCGAATCCAAAGCTCCCGTATGATTGGCTTCACTATCGTCCCACCTGGGTGGAATGGTCCATCACCGCTGGCGCCACGGCTGTATTCCTGCTCATCTACATGCTGTTCTCCAAACTGTTCCCGATGGTTTCTATCTGGGAGACGCGCGAAGACGACGCGGAGCGGCAAGCGGAACGCGCCGTGGCGGTGTCTCCTCAGCCTACTCCTAAACGGTGGAGCTCAATCCCGATCGTTTTGATCGCATGCTTGCTTTTCGGTGCTGGCCACGCCCGGGCGGCCCAGAAACCCCGGGCGAAAAAGCCGCCGGAGGCCACTACGTTGTCACTGGAGTGGCGCCAACTGGCGACTTCCGCCCCCAACATCAATGAAGCCCAATCCCGCGGCGAGACAGGTTGGGTGGCATTTCTGGATCACCTTTTCGGATGGCGTCCGGCCGCCAAATCGAACGAGCGCCCCCAGAATCCTCCCACGTTTCTAGTGACTGCGACGCTGCTCGATGCCAAGGGTCAGCCACTTGCCTATCAGGTCGTCGGTCTCACACTGAAAACTTCCTTCGGCAAGCTGGACTATGGAAGCCGTCCAACGAACCCCGAGGGCAAAGCTCAATTTTCATTGCAGGACTGGCGGTACGGACAATATCCGGTCGAGGGCGCCTATGATGGCGGCGACCAATTCGCCGCCGCTCACGCTGTGATTTCCGTGGACTTCGGCCCGCGCCCCGAAATCTCTTTGCCTCGTGAGGGGGTGCTCATCACTCCCTATCCTACCGCTGCCATCGGCCTGCCCTTCCTGGGTTTCTATGGAACCATGTGGGTCGTGTTTTTCTATGTCGGCTATCAGATCCTTTGGCGCTTGCGCCAGATCCGCAAACGCCAAGCTAAACCCAGCTAACCGGCGAAGGTTGCTACTCGCCCATTACTCGGCCAAGAGATCACTCGCTTATTCACAGAAGCCGCCCCGATAAGCTACGGCTATGCAAGTATGGATGGGCTTGATTTCTGGGTGTATGATACGCGCAGGAATTTGGGGTGAAGAATGCCCTGCAAGGTGCAGCGGGCCCTGGAATTTTCAAGACACGCAAGTCACGAATAATGAGGGGGATCAAAATGCGGGCAAGATTTCAATTGCTGATGTTAGTCGCCTTCGCGGTCGTTGTTCTCTTTCCAATATGGCCTCATCGCGCATTCGCGGAAGGGCAAGCCCCGGCCGCCTTGACCGGTCAGGTCACCTCGGACGAAGAAGGTCCGATGGAGGGAGTCGTGATCAGCGCCAAACTCGACGGCTCCACGATCACGGTAAGCGTGATGAGCGACAAGCAAGGCCGCTATAGCTTCCCCGCAAATCGTTTGGAGCCAGGCCATTACAAACTAAAAATTCGAGCTGTGGGCTACGACCTTGACGGGCAGGGGACAGCGGACGTCGCTGCCCAGAAGACGGCGACGGCCGACCTCAAGCTGCGCAAGACGAAGAACATCGTTCCCCAGCTGACGAATGCGGAGTGGATGCTCAGCATGCCGGGAACGGAAGATCAGAAAGCCACGCTGCTCAACTGCGTGGGCTGTCACACGCTCGAGCGCGTTGTGAGGTCAACTCACGACGCCGATGAATTTACCCAGGTCATCTGGCGCATGATGGGCTACGCCCAGGTGAGCCAGCCGATCAAGCCGCAGCGGCGCATGGATCCGAACTGGGCCGGGGACCCGGAAAAGTACCGCGAGCAGGCTAATTACCTCGCCACCATCAATCTCAGCGCGGTTTCGAAATGGGAGTACCCACTCAAGACCCTGCCTCGCCCGACCGGCAGAGCGACTCACGCGATTATCACCGAATACGATCTGCCACGCCCCGCGATCGAGCCCCATGACGTTATCCTGGACGAGCACGGAAACGTTTGGTACACCGATTTCGGCGAGCAGTACATCGGCAAGCTCGATCCCAAGACCGGCAAACTCAAGGAATTCCCCGTGCCCGAACTCAAGCCCGGCTATCCGGTCGGCCTGCTCGATATCGAAGAAGACAAAGCGGGAGATTTCTGGGTCGGCATGATGTTTCAAGGAGCGATCGCGAAGTTCGAAACCAAGGCCGAAAAATTCCATGTTTACAACCTGCAATCCGAGTTTAACGACAACGTGACTCAGCTCAATATGCTGGGATTGCGATACGACGTTGATGGCAAGGTTTGGACCGACAGCGCCGGGCGCCAGGAACTCTATCGGCTCGATATCAAAACGGGCACGTATGAGAGATTCGAGCCGATGAAGCATCTCCCGGACAAAGGGCCAGGATCAATTTACGGCATTGATTCCGACTCGCACAACAACGTCTATTTTGCGGATTTCGTCAGCGACTGGATCGGCCGCGTTGACGCCAAGACGGGGGCCTACTCGTGGTTCCAGACGCCCACTCCTCACTCACGTCCGCGCCGCGTGCTGATGGACCCGCAGGACCACCTCTATTTTGGCGAATACCAGGGCAACAAGATCGGAATGCTGGACACGAAAACCGAGAAAATTACGGAATGGCCTCTGCCGACCCCGTGGACCGGACCCTACTACGTCATCTGGGACAAGAACGACGAATTGTGGACCGGAGGCATGACCACGGACCGCGCCGTGCGTCTTAATCCCAAGACCGGCCAGGCGATCGAGTATCTGATGCCAAAGGACACCAACATGCGCCGCGTGTTTGTGGACAATACGACCACGCCCGTCAGTTTCTGGACGGGGAGCAATCACGGCGCCTCCATCGTCAAGGTAGAACCCCTCGATTAGCTCTACTGCGCCTCGGGTACGGCTCCCCGCCCTGATCGGGGTGGGGAGCCCGCCGGAATAAGGCGCAGTGCCCGCCGCCGCTGGAGTAGTGGCGGTTTGACCACCCCTCCAATCCCGGAGGCGTCCCGGCAGGCACGGTTGGTCATTATCCGAAAGCTAGCCCCCTTACCCATCCCGCCATATTGGATAGTACTAGTACCTTAGAAGATCAAAACTAGTTCTGGCGATCTATTGATGCACGCAGTCGTGGTTGCGAGCATTGTGCGCGGGCGTGCCAGAGGCTCGCCCCTGACCACAAATGAAGATCAAACCAGCGCGGTCTATCGCGACAGACTCTGGCCCGGTGCGTGAACGTCGTCGCAAAGCTCGAGTCAAGCTCTCGTGTTTCATTCTTGTCCGACCTCTTGAATTAGCTCCTGAATACTTCGAGAGCGTTGTCCTGACCCATGACTCTTGCCGGGATGGGCTGTGTTTTGTGACTGACAGCGATCTCTACTGCCTGCGTATGCGGCTCCTTGTAACTTTTTCTTACTCGGCGGCTCCCGGTGCGATAAACCGCGACTATATCGCCGAGGTGGTGCGGAGAGACGCCCTCCCGGATGACCGTTACAGCGTCGCCGTTCGCTTCCTGACAACCGCCAAGCTTAGTATCCCGTCCACATCTAAATTGTCTCCGAGCAATATTTGGAATGTCTTATGGCAGAGAGTAAGAGTCGATACCGATGCAATAAAGATGAATCGCGCTGGTTTGGCGAACAGGATCCGATAAATGCAATTCCTGGTAACTGGCTAGGAATCACGGATTTGCCGGCATGCTGCGTGACAGGATGGAGATGCTGGCACGATGTTTTGTGGCAACGGCGGGTTACGAGTGGCGACGCCACAGCCAGTAGGCCAGCCCGCCGACCAGGAAAAGGGGCAACGCGCTCATAATCAGGGTCATCCCCAGATAGGTGCCCGCCGTCTTTGGATCCCCGACCATGCATGCGGGACACGCCCAGGCCGAAGCGGGGATCAGCGTGGGAAGAAGTCCGATGGCAAGCAGCAGTGGAATCCACGATTTTAAGGCGCGCATTGTTTCCTCACAAATACACCCGCAAGTAAATCACCGGCCATAGGAACACGACAAAATACCAAAACACTTGCGTGGCCGTAAAGGTTTCCGGTCTGAGTTTCCCAAGGCGCAGCAGAACATAAACCCACGTGAGCGCAATAATGGCGGCGACGGCGTGCAAGGCATGGGCGCCGACGATGAGATAGAAGAAGGCCCCATGGGTGCTTGACGTCAGCGTAAGCCCCTCGCGGATCAGCGCCACCCACTCGACGCCTTGCAGGGAAACGAACGCGATCCCCAGGGCAATCGCCCCGGCCAGATATCTGCGCGCCACCTTGGGCCTGGCGCTCAGGAAGCGATTGCCCAGCCACAACAGGACTCCGCTCAGCAGCAATAGGCCCGTATTAATGGCGGTCCGTCCCACAGGCAGGCGAGGCTGGCCGGGAGGCGGCCACAGGCCCCCCATGGCCGAGGAGCGCGCGATCGTATGCGCGCTCATCAAGGCCGCAAAGAACATGATTTCAGCGATGACAAAGATAATCATGCCCATGACAGCGTTGGGAAGCCGGCGCTTGCCGGACTCCAGCGGCGGCCGCCAGGCCGATTCCAATGTGGGAGTTCCACTACTCATGTTTTGGCGCCGCGTTATGCGATCCCGATTCCACAGACTGTTTTGCCGCGTTGTTTTCCCAGTTCCGGCCGCTATGCTTCATCACGTCGGGGGCCACCGCCGCGAACAGGATTACCATGAACAACAAACAGGTGGCCAATAGATAGGGTACCCATCGTTTCTCGACGTTGATATGCATGAAGTTCTTAGCCACCAAAAAGGCTTTCACCACGGCCACTCCAAAAGCGGCCACGAGAACCACCCAACGGATGCCGGACATCGAGCCCAGCATGCTCACGAGCAGCAGCGCCACCAAGATGGCCCAGATCTTGACGTAGTTGGGATGGTGAACGTGGGGTTCGGCGCTCATCAGCTTCCTCACTTAGCGATGTAAAGCAACGGGAACAGGAAAATCCAGACGATATCCACGAAGTGCCAGTAAAGCCCGATGCATTCCACGCGCTGCAACTCCTGATTCTTGGCCGCATCGGCGGCGACAAGCAGCAAGATGACCATTCCCGCCAGCACGTGAAGCCCATGGAGGCCGGCGAGGGTGTAATAAAATGACCAAAAACCGCCGGAGGAAAGCACGAACCCTTCCTGGATGTCGCGGGACCATTCGAAAGCTTTGACAATCAGGAAAACGGCTCCGCCCAGTGAAGTCAGGCGCAGCAACTTCGCGGCGCGAGGCCCGTCCTGAGCGTCGGCGGCCTTGTGCGCCAGGACTGCGCACAAACTGGAAGTCAGCAGGACAAAAGTATTGAATCCGCCGGCCCAGGTGTTGGTGTGCGCCGCGGAGGCCTGCCATTCGGGGTGTCCCAACCGGTGCATTACATAGATGACCAGAAGGCCGCCGAAAATAACGATTTCCGAGGCGATCACCCACCAGGTGATCAGGCGGGCCGACGGAATTCCTGTGACGCTCCGGGTATTAGCTATGGGCCTGGTGTTCATCGTGGCGTTCTCCGCATGGCCTACTCAGGGACGTTCTGCGGCCAGTAGTCATCCGTCCGGCCCGGCAAGCCATACTCGTATGGTCCCCGATAGACCGTGGGCAATTCCGCGAAATTTCCGTGCGGCGGCGGCGAGGCTACGGTCCACTCGAGAGTGTTGGACCTCCAGGGATTGGCTTCCGCGCGTTTGCCGTTGCGCAGGCTCCAGAAGAAGTTGAACAGGAAAAGCAACTGGAACGACAGGAGCGCCAGGAGAGCGAACGTGGAGGTCATGCGCAGATGCTGCAGCGCCGGCCTCGCCTGCTCCGCAAATTGCGCATAGCTGTAAACACGGCGCTGGTCGCCGGCCACGCCCGTCATGAACAGCGGAATGAAAATGACGTTGAAGGCAATGACGGTGCCCCAGAAGTGAATCTTTCCCAGGGTTTCATTGAGCATCCGGCCGAACATTTTGGGATACCAGAACGTAAGCCCTCCAAACACGGAGATGATGGCGATGGGCACGAACGTGTAATGGAAGTGAGCGATGACAAAGTAGGTGTCGTGCAAATAAATGTCCGTGCCGGCAGAGCCCAGGAAAATTCCCGTCACTCCACCGATCATGAATTCAGCAATAAAACCCAGGGCCCATAGCATCGGAGTGTCCAGGTGGATTGAGCCGCCGTACAGTGTGGCGATATACAAGAAAACCATTTCGGCGATGGGGATCGAAATGAGCAATGTGGTGACGGAAAAGATGTTGGCCATTCGTGGATCAATCCCGGCCACAAATTGATGGTGCGCCCACACGACGAAGCTCAAGATGCCGGTGGCCCACGCCGTATAGAGGATGGTCTTATAGCCGAAAAGTTTTTTGCGGGCGAAGACCGCCAGAATTTCGGCCACGATTCCCATGGCGGGAAGCAATACGACATACACCTCGGGATGGCCGAAAAACCAGAAAAGATGCTGCCACAACAGAGGATCGCCGCCACGGCTGGGATCATAAAAACCGGTGGATAGCGTCTGGTCGAACAGCAACAGCACAGCGCCGGCAATCAGAGGTCCCACAGAGGCCATGAAAATGACGCTGGCCAGAACGATCATCCAGACCACGATGGGAATATCGAACATCTTCATGCCCGGGGCGCGGCTATTCATGAGGGTGACGGTGAAATTGATGCCGCCCAATAAGAACGCCACGAATTCCAGCGCCACGGCCACGAGCCACAGCGTCGCCCCCAGAGGCGTCAAGTTATAGGCGCCTACGGCGGAAAGCGGGGGATAAGCGGTCCAGGCGCCTCCGAACGCGCCGCCCTTGACCAGAAACGAACTGATAAGCACCAAGGCGCTCAGAAGAAAAATCTGGTACGACAGGCGATTGATCCTCGGGAAAGCCATGTCGTCGCAGCCGATCATCAAGGGAATCAGAAAATTGCCGAACGCGGCGATGAGCACGGGCATGGCCACCCAGAAAATCATGATGCTGCCGTGCATCGTCACCAGCGAATTGTACTTTCCGGGCGTGACGATTCCGAAGCCGGGAACATACCGGTCCGGAAATGCCAACTGCATGCGGAAAACGTACGCCAGGTAGCCGCCGACCAGGCCCATCGCCATGCCGGTAAACAAATACTGCATGGCGATGATCTTGTGGTCGGTGGACCAGAAATACTTCTGGAAAATCCCCGGCTCGGCATGATGAACCTGCGCGCTCATGGCCTCACCTCGGCGATCGTGGAGCTTTCGGCGGCGGGAGCCGGAAGGTCCTGTCGCACCGCCATTGTGGGATTCGAAACACTCTTCAACCAAGCCGCGTGCTCCTGCTGGGTTTCAACGATGACGCGCCCCGCCATAAGAGCATGGCCCATTCCACAAATCTGCGTGCACTGAATGTCATAGGTTCCGACTCGGTTTGGGCGAAACCAGCCGTTGATCGTGCGGCCGGGCATGGCATCCTGCTTGAGGCGAAATGCGGGCACGGCAAAGCTGTGCACCACGTCGCGGGACCTCAGCTCAAAATGATACGTGGTATTGACACTCACGTGCAGTTCACCCACCGTGCGGATGTCGTCGGCGGTGTCCAGAATTCCATCGGGACCAGGCTGCTGGAAGCTCCAGGCCCACTGCTGACCGAAAACGCGCACCGTTTGATCGGCTGGCGGCATGGACTGCTTGATATTGAACCAGACCGTGATCGCGGCGACGATAATAACGATGTCGCAGAGGATGACCAGGTAGTGAGGGATCGCAATCCAGCGTTTTAGATGCTCTTCATCGCCGGTAATGTGCTGCGTCGGACGTCCTTCTGTGTGCTGGAACTTGAAAATCAGCCAGAACAGAATTGTTTCCGCAACGATCAGCCAAAAACCGACCAGCACCGCGATCAGAATAAACAAATGATCGATGCTTTGCGCGTAGGTCGAAGCGCCTGTCAGGTACCGCTCCAGCATAGGGACTCCAGCTATCGGATCAGAATCAATACCGCGGCCACAAAACCAGCCGTGGCGATTATAACGATCCAAAAGAGCGTCTTTGCCACTTGGTCCGAGGACGAGGTTGCCTGCTCCATTAGGATGTCTTCTCCAGCTCCCAAGACCTAGGGTTTCAGCGTGGCGATATAGGCGACCACGTTTCGAATCGCGTCTTCATCGGCGAGAGATCGCGCCATGGGACGCATCAATCTGCCTTCGGTATCCTTGGAATTGCCGCCGCGAACCCCGGCTTTGAATTTTCTTATCTGCGTGGCCAAATACCAATCGTCAACCCCGGCAAGGCGCGGGGCATTGACGTCATCAATGCCGCCCCCGTTTGGTCCATGGCAAGAGCCACAAACTTGATGGTACTGCGCGTCGCCGGCTTCGATATCTCCCTTGAGGGCGGGAGCGTGTGTTACGGGGGGCAGACTCCCGACATACCTGGCCACAGCTTGCACATTTTCATCCGTGCTGAGGCTAATCGCCATCGGGCGCATGCGCATGCCTTCCTGGTCGCTGAAATGCGCGCCGCGAACCCCGGAGCGAAATTTTTGGAGTTGCCGTTCGACGTATGACGCTTTCATCCCTGCGATATTTGGCGCGCCTAACTCGGAGCTGCCCGCGCCATCCGGTCCATGACAAGGCGCGCACGTTTGGAAGAGCTCCCGGCCGCGAATCGCGGCGTCAGCGGCGCCAAAACGACAGCCGGACAGACCAAGCCCGAGAGCGAAAATCAGCAATGCCCCGCATGCAGCGCGGCGACATCCGGTTCTCAGGTTCAAGGGCGCGAACTCGATGTGGTTTGCCAAACCGCGAAATGCTAACAGCGGTTCGAAGCGAAAACAAGCTGAAGTTGCTTTCGGCCTGGCTTGGGGGCGCGGACTTTAGAGGCTGCGCGGCTTTTGCTGAATTTGGCGCAAACCAAAACCGCACAGGCCCGCCCTGGCGGGACTGTGCTACTCGGGAACGACGGTGACGCGCCGGAGGCGCTCGCCGAGGCGCGTGTGCTCGTCGCGAATCTCGCCGGGAAGACGGTCGCCGAATTGCCCGAAGAAATTTCCGACGTCGGCATGTTCGCTGGACCACTGGGAGGCATCCACGCTAAGCAACTCCGCCATCGTGGCGCGGGAAACATTGAGGCCGTCAAGAGTGAGCGCGGTGGGCGTGGGTACGAGGCCGATAGGCGTTTCTGTCGCCGCAGCCTTGCCCTCGACACGCTCGAGAATCCATTTCAGGACGCGCACATTTTCGCCGTAGCCCGGCCAGAGGAATTTTCCGTCTGCGCCCTTGCGGAACCAGTTCACGTGAAAAACTTTCGGCGGATGGGGAATGCGCTTTCCCATCTCGAGCCAGTGCCGGAAATAATCGGCCATGTTGTAGCCGCAGAAGGGAAGCATGGCCATCGGATCGCGCCGCGTAACGCCCACCGCTCCGGTTGTGGCCGCGGTCGTCTCCGAAGCCATGGTCGCGGCCACGTACACGCCGTGCTGCCAGTTCGTCGCTTCGTACACCAGCGGAGCTAGGCGCGCGCGGCGGCCGCCAAAAATAAACGCGGAAATCGGCACTCCGGCCGGATCCTCCCAGTGTGAAGAAATCGAGGGCGCCTGGCTTGCCGGAACCGTGTAGCGTGAATTCGGCTGCGCCGCCGGGCCATTCGAAGGCGTCCACGCGCGTCCCTGCCAATCGACCGTGCCTGTGGGCGCATTGTCATCCATGCCTTCCCACCACGGTTCGTTGCGCGATGTCAGCGCGGTATTCGTGAAGATCGTATTTTTTCGAAGCGCGGTCATCACATTGGGGTTGGTCTTTTCATTCGTGCCCGGCGCGACGCCGAAAAATCCGGACTCGGGATTGATGGCGTTCAGGCAGCCGTCCGGTCCGACTTGCAGCCAGGCGATGTCGTCGCCTATGGTCCACACGCGGTAGCCTTCGTTTTCCAGTGCTGAAACCATCATGGCCAGGTTCGTTTTTCCGCAAGCGCTCGGGAACGCCGCGGCCATGTAGGTCACTTTCCCCGATGGCGATTCCAGGCCCAGGATGAGCATGTGCTCCGCCATCCAGCCTTGCTCGCGCGCCATGGAGCTTGCGATCCGCAGCGCGAAACACTTTTTTCCGAGCAACGCATTGCCGCCATAGCCCGAACCGATGCTCCAAATCAATTTCTCTTCGGGGAAATGGGCGATATAGCGCCGGTCCGGGTTCAGGTCCCCCAGGGAATGAAGTCCTGGGACGAAATCCGGGGAGCTGCCAAGCCGGTCCAGCGCAACCCGGCCCATGCGCGACATGATGCGCATGCTGGCGACAACGTAGGCGCTGTCGGTCAGCTCGACTCCGATGCGGCTCTGCGGCGACGCTGCCGGCCCCATAATATACGGGACAACGTACATCGTCCGGCCCTTCATCGAGCCATTAAACAAACCGCCCAGGGTCTGCTTGGCTTCCGCCGGAGCCATCCAGTTGTTGGTCGGGCCGGCGTTTTCGCGGTCATGCGTGCAGATGAACGTGACTTTTTCCGTGCGCGCCACGTCGCTCGGGTCGCTCCGATGCAGGAAGCAATTGGGATAGGTCTTCTCGTTCAGTAGCAGCGAGGTGCCTTCGTGAACCATCTGCTGCTGGATGCGGGCGGCTTCCTCTTCGGACCCGTCGCACCAAACGATATGCGCCGGGCGAGTCATGCGCGCTGCCGATTCCACCCATTGTTCAAGGGGCGTAGACACGAAACCTCCTAAATGTATTGCCTCAGCTTGCCAGCGGGAGACTCAAGGAACGAATGTCCCTTCGAAATGCCTCAAGCAGCAGGAAACCTGGCGAAGAAAAATTCTAAGTCACGCGTGCAGCGAATGCAAGGAGTCTGGAGATGCAAAGGTGTTGCGAGAGCAACTTTCTGGGTGATTCACGTCACAATTCTGCGAGTGCTATACTTGGCCTAGAATGTACGCCCGCAAGTTCAAGGTCGAGATTATCGTCGGCGGCGAGCGCCGCCTCTGCCCGCTCGAATGGCTGGATGGCTTCGCCATGCGCAATTTCACTGGCTCGGCCGAGTTTGACGATACGCTTCCGGCCGGGGAGGGCCAGCTGGAGGCTGGCTTTCGCGTTGATCCCGAGCGCCTCGCCGAGGCGCTATCCGCATGGCTCACCAAACGTGGCAAAGGCGACGGTCAGACTGTGCAAGTGGAAATCCGCAATGCTTGAGGCTGGATGCAAGAGGAAGGAGGCAGGAAACAGGAAATTCACCTCATACACACGGACTCGCACTCGGGCGTTCCTTGCATCCCTGCTTCCTGCCTTCCGCATCCTGTTCACTTCGATTTGCTCGTCAACGCAGAAGGCGCTTGACCGAGCTTCGGTGCGAGCGCGGCGCGGATTTGCGGCAATGCGGCGCGCGCCGCGGTTTCGCCCACGGCGATGAGTTCCGATGTTTTGTCAAAATCGTCCCATAGAAAATCTTTTACATTCGGCTCAATGATGACGTCGGCCTTGCCCCGCCATTCCAGATCCGCATGGCGCTGCAAGATGGCGAAGGAGAGGCCGATGACATCCACGATGCTCGAGGGTTTGCGGTCGCTGGCGGCCTCCAGGAACACACCGATGACCACGTCGGCCCCCATGCTTCGTACCGCGTCTACCGGGACAGGCGCGGCCAGAAAGCCGTCCACCAGCGTCCGGCCTTCCAGTTCCACGGGGACAAACATCCCGGGATAGGCGCAGGATGCGCGGAGAGCCGGGCCCAACGGTCCGCGAGTGAAATAAACCGCTTCTCCGGTGCCGAGATCGGTGGCCGCGATGGCCAGGGGAATCCGCAATTCCTCAAATGTGCTCACGCCGAGGTATTTCCGCGGATAGTATTCCAGCCTCTTGTTGGAGGCAAGCCCCAGCCAGGAAAGATTCCAGTTTCCGAAATCCTTGAATCGCGTGGCTTTGGCCTGTGCTTCGATTGCCGGAATGTCATGGCGGCTGGCGTAGGAAATGGCCAACAAAGCGCCTGCGCTCGTTCCGCCAAGATAATCGACCGGAATATGTTCCTGTTCGAGCACGCGCAGCACGCCCAGGTGAGCGATTCCGCGAGCGAATCCTCCGCCGAGCGCGAGGCCAACGCGGGGCCGCGCCTGTGGCTTGACGGCGGGCTCTGTGTAGGCGAATTCGCGCACACGCTCGACCGCGGTCTGCAACCAGCCTCGGGCTTTCCTTTTCTTTTGCTTGCTCATCTGCGGTATAAGAGAACGTTACCGCAAATGGGGATGCCCGGGGTTTCCGGTTGACCCTGAATTGTCGCTTCTGTAACCTGCACAAGCACCTTCGGTCTATCCAGAATAGAATCACTCTGGAAAGGGGCGCAACTCTTTTGCCGGGTGCGGGCTTTACTTGAAGCCCGCCAGAAATTGGTGCCGTATTATGAAACGACCCATCGAAAAAATCGTGGTCCTCGGCGCGGGCACCATGGGCGCGCGGATCGCCGCGCATGTCGCCAACGCCGGCATCTGGTGCGCGTTGCTCGATATGGTTCCGGCGGAGCCCAACGCGGAGGAAAAAAAGCGCGGGCTGACCGCCGAAAGGCCAACGGGTGCGGGCTCCACTTGGAGCCCGCCGCAGGAAGTCCGCAATCGCATTGTCCGCGCGGGTCTCGCTGCCGCCGCCAAATCCAAGCCCGCGGCGTTTTTCACGCGCGGGATTGAACAGCGCATCGTCACGGGCAATTTCGAAGACGATCTGAAACTCTGCGCCGAGGCGGACTGGATCATCGAAGTCGTCGCGGAAAATCTGGAGATCAAGCGCGCGTTGCTGGCGCGCGTTGCGCAGGTTCGCAAGCCCGGCACGATCGTCACCACGAACACCTCCGGTCTGCCCGTGCGCCGCATCGCCGAGGGCATGCCCGAGGAATGGCAGCAGCACTGGGCCGGCACTCACTTCTTCAACCCGCCGCGCTACCTGAAGCTGGTCGAAATCATTCCCGGCCCCGCGACACGCCCCGAGGTGATCGAAGCGCTCACCGAATTTTGCGACCACAAGCTCGGCAAGGGCGTCGTCGTCGCCAAGGATACACCGAACTTCATCGCCAACCGAATCGGCACGTACGCAATGCTGAATGCCATTCGCCTGATGGACGAGCTGGGCATGACGTTCGAAGAGGTGGATGCCTGCACGGGTCCTGCGCTCGGCTGGCCGAAGTCCGCGACGTTCCGCTTGGCGGACATTGTGGGCATTGACGTGCTTCTGCACGTCGTGCGCAATATCTACGAAAATATTCCCGGCGACGAATCGCGCGAGCTTTATCGCGTGCCTCCCTTGATCGAAGAGTTGGCGCGGCGCGGCTGGCTCGGCGACAAGACGGGCCGCGGCTTCTACCAGCGCGTGAAGAAATCCGGCGGCGAATCCGAAATCCTCACGCTCGACCCCGCGAAAATGGAGTATCGTCCGCAGCAGAAGGCGCGATTCGCCTCCCTCGAAGCGGGCAAGGCCATCGAGGACACGCGCGAGCGGCTGCGTATGCTGGCCGGTCCGGCGCCGGCCGGAAAAGAAGGCGACAAGGCGCAGAAATTTCTCTGGGGCGCGCTCTCGGAGATGTGCCTGTACGCCGCGCGCCGCATTCCCGAAATCTCAGACTCGATTGTGGACGTAGACCGCGCGATGCGCTGGGGCTTCGGCTGGGAACTTGGCCCCTTCGAAACCTGGGACGCCATCGGCGTGGAATCCATGGCGAAGCAGCTTGAAAAGCAGGGCCAGGCGCTGCCGCCGCTGGTCACTGAGATGCTTACTTCGGGGAAGAAATCGTTTTATCAGTCCGCGCAGGGCGAGACGTCGTACTTCGATCTCGCGGGGAAAGCCTACAAGGCCGCGCCGCAGGCCGAAGGCATTCTCATCCTGAAGTCGCTGAAGCAGAGCGCCAGGGAAATCGAAAATAATTCCGGCGCGAGCCTGATTGATCTGGGCGATGGCGTGGTCTGCTGCGAATTTCACGCCAAGATGAACGCTATCGGCGGCGACTTGATCGCCATGATCAACAAAGGTCTGGCGCGCCTGCGCACCGAGTTCGACGCCATGGTAATCGCCAACCAGGCCGTGAATTTTTCCGCCGGCGCGAACCTGATGCTCATCCTGATGACGGCGCAGGAGCAGGAATGGGACGACCTGCACCTCATGGTGCGGCAATTCCAGAACGTCACTCTTGGCATTAAGCATGCGCCGAAGCCCGTTGTCGTCGCGCCGCAGGGCCTGGCGCTGGGCGGCGGCTGCGAAATCGCGCTGCATGCCACGCGCATCCATGCCGCGGCAGAAACCTACATGGGCCTGGTCGAGACAGGCGTAGGGCTGATCCCAGGCGGCGGCGGCACGAAGGAAATGATGATCCGCGCCAACGAACGCGCCGAAGGCGAAGAGAACCTCGATCTGTTCCACGCGCTCAAGCCCGTGTTCGAAAACATCGCCATGGCGAAAGTTTCCACCAGCGGCGAAGAAGCGCGCGAACTGGGCTACCTGCGCCGCGCCGACCTAGTGGCGATGAATCTCGATCGGCTGGTTGCCGGCGCGAAGCAGACCGCGCTGGGCCTGGTCCGCGGCGAATGGCGCCAGACGGCGCCCGCGCCCACCGAGCCTTCGATCCGCGTGCTGGGCGAAGAGTTCAGCGCCGCGGCGAAACTCGCCGTCTACATGATGCTGCGCGGGGAATATATATCGGAATACGATGCATTGGTCGCGCGCAAGCTCGGCCACGTCATGGCCGGCGGCGCGCTCACCTCGGCGCAGTTGGTCAGCGAACAGTACGTCCTCGACCTCGAACGCGAAGCCTTCGTCTCCCTCTGCGGCGAGCGCAAAACGCAAGAGCGCATCGCCCATACGCTGAAGACCGGCAAACCGCTGCGCAATTAGGACGGCAGATTAGAATCAGCCAGATGCCCGCCTGAAGGCGGGCGCTACAAAGACAAAAACCTGGTTGCCACACAAATCTTACAAATCATCGTCGGCAAGGCGGCGGCTGTGGCCGCTCGATTCGAGCCAGTGGTAGAGGTGGACCTGGTAGAGGTAGGAGGCGACGATTTCTTCGCCCAGTTCGTGCGTTTCGACGCAGAGGAACGGGACGCGGAGTCCGGCGAGCGTTGCGATCAGGGATTGGGTGATCTGATTCGGGTTCGCGGGGCTGTGTTCGTAGCGCGATTTCACCTGGCTCAGCGCGGCGGTGATGACCAGCAAGCGGTCGGGAAACGCGCTCATGCGCCGCAGACGATCTATGAACACCGGGCGTTCCGCGGTGAATGAGCGCACGAGATCGTTCAGGTCTTTGCGCTCGACTACGCACGATTCCTCAAGCCCGGCGATCGAGTAGTCGCCGATGGCGAGCGGCTTTTTCTCCACACCGGAAAACCATCCGTTGAATCGCGCGAAGGAAAAAGGATTCTGCTCGCGCGTATCCACGAGAGCGACGGGGCGAGGCGTGCGAAGCTGCGTGCCGCCACGCTCGGCCACGGCGGGTAGAGCCGGATGCGCCACAGGCAGCGCGGTCATCTGCCATTCCAGCGGAGATGTAATTAATGTGCGCCGGCGCCGCATAGGTTTGCCTGCTGAGAATACCATGCGTCCGCTGAAGATGAACCAGCAGCAGGATCCGGCGCGTGTGTCGCTCCGGTGGCGCTGGCCTTCGGCCGACGTGTTCGTTTCGCGCAAACCCGCCACCGGGACGGCGGCGCTACCAAAGGCACAGCCTGCGCGTCGATTTCGTCCGTGGCGAAAAAGTTGTGCTACCTTGGAGTGACATCACAGTTGTTGCGTTTTCGTCCATACGGGCATCCAATGTTGGGTGCGGGACCACCAGTCACGAGTCACCAGTCACGTTCCCGCGAGGCACACTATGAGAGAAGCTGTCATCGTAAGTTCGGTCCGCACGCCGGTCGGAAAAGCGTTCAAGGGCACGCTGCGCGCGATGCGCCCCGATGATCTGGCCGCCATCGCGATTCAGGAAGCGATTCGCCGCGTGCCGGGTCTTGACCCGAAGGAAATTGATGACGTGATGCTTGGCTGCGCCATGCCCGAGGCTGAGCAAGGCATGAATGTGGCGCGCAACGCGGCGCTGCGCGCGGGCCTGCCCGTCGAAATTTCGGCGATCACGATCAACCGGTTTTGTTCTTCGGGATTGCAATCCATCGCCACGGCCGCCGAACGCATCATGGTGGGTCACGCGGAAGTTATCGTCGCCGGGGGCACTGAATCCATGACCATGATTCCCATGGGCGGCAATAAGGTTGCGCCAAATCCCTGGTTGATGGACCACAACCCGGATGTCTACCTCAGCATGGGGCTGACGGCGGAGAATGTCGCCCGCGAGTACGGCATCACGCGCGAACAGGCGGACGAGTTTTCCTTCGCGAGCCATAAGAAAGCTCTCGCCGCCATTGCCGCCGGAAAATTCAAGGACGAGATTGTGCCCGTGGAAGTGAAGACCACAGTTGCGGCAAACGGCGCAAATGGCCATGCCGCGAAAACAAAAACGACCACGACTTTATTCGAAATGGATGAAGGTCCGCGCGCCGACACATCTCTCGAGGCCTTGGCGAAGCTCAAGCCCGCGTTCCACGCGCGAGGCACAACGACTGCCGGAAACAGCTCGCAGATGAGCGACGGCGCGGCCGCAGCGGTCGTCATGAGCGGCGAGCGCGCCCGAGCGCTGGGCGTCAAGCCGATGGCCCGCTTTCTCTGCTTCGCGACGGCCGGTGTGCCACCCGAGATCATGGGGATTGGCCCGGCCTTCGCAATTCCGAAGGCCCTGAAGCTGGCGGGGTTGAAACTCGATCAGATTGACGTGATCGAGCTGAACGAGGCGTTCGCCGTGCAGGCTCTTGCCGTGATCAAGATGCTGGGAATCGATCCCGCGCGCGTGAATCCCAATGGCGGGGCGATTGCGCTCGGACATCCTCTCGGCTGCACAGGCGCGAAGCTCACGGCGTCCATTTTGCGCGAACTCGAGCGCCGCAACGCGCGCTACGGCATGGTCACAATGTGCATCGGCGGAGGCATGGGCGCCGCGGGGATTTTCGAACGCATCGCGTAGACTGCAGGGCTGGGTTGAAGAAAAGCCATCCCAAGCAGATTTTCTTAAGCCGTGGGGGAGTGCATCAATTTTCCTCCGGGTCCCTGGCAGCACCTTGCGTCGCGCCAATCGTGGAGCCAGTCTATACCAATTGAGGGCTGCCATCCGCATCTGTGAAAGGAAGCGCGTGACGTTTGCCCTCGCGCTGTAACCTCTATAGAATGGTTATCTACACCACAGGCAGTCCGTCCCAGTTATCGAGAAAGGAAATATGGCTCCTAGAACCGTCTGGCATTTTGCTTATGGCAGCAACATGAACAGCGCGCAAATGCGTTCCCGCGTGGGAAATGTTTTGGAAGAGCACAACGCGCACCTGCCGAATTTCGAACTGCGCTTCAACAAGAAAGTCCGCGGCGGCACCGCCGGCGCCAATATACAGCCCGCGCAAGGGAAAACCGTGTACGGCGTGTTGTATAAGATCGAAGAGAGCGCCCTCCGCAGCCTGGATCGCTATGAATGCGTCCCCGAGCACTACCGGCGCATCGAAGTGCAGGTGACGCCGGACGACGGCGGCCAGCCGGTCCCGGCGCAGATTTACATCGCGTCGAAAGTGGAAAAGGGTCTGCGCCCGTCGGCGCATTATTTGCAGGCGATTCTGGAAGGCGCGGGTGAGCACAGTTTGCCCGCGTCCTACATCGGAGAAATCAAGACTGCCGCCGGCGCGGCCTGACTGCACCAGTGATCGTGGTCGGGCGCGGGCTCTACCGGGCGTGGTCCCGCCGATGCGGGATTGGAGCCCGCGATAATTTGTAGCCCGCCGGAAAAAGTTTCTGAATTAGGAGGGGCCATGGCCACAACATCGCTACCGCGAGCGGCGTCACGCGGGGGCAGTTTTTTGGTGGAGACGTGCGCACCGGAAGATGTTTTCTCCCCCGCGGACCTGGCCGACGATCAGAAACTCATTGGCCAGACGGCCGAGGAATTCGTTCAGAACGAAGTGGTTCCTCTCATTCCGGATCTCGAACAGCACAAGTCCGGCCTGCTGGCGCAACTGCTGAAGAAGGCGGGTGAGATCGGCCTGCTCGGCGGGGGCGTGCCCGAGGAGTATGGCGGCGCGGGGCTGGACAAAGTGTCGAGCGTGCAGCTTGCGGAAAATTTATCGGCGTACGCCTCATTTGGCGTGAGCCATGGCGCCCACTCCGGCATCGGAACGCTTCCGATTGTTTTCTTCGGCACCGAAGAACAAAAAAAGAAATATCTTCCGTTGCTCGCCACAGGCGAAAAACTGGCCGCCTATTGCCTGTCCGAGCCGCAGGCGGGTTCGGACGCGCAAAACTCGCGCACGCGCGCGGTCCTTTCGCCCGACGGACGCTCCTGGATCCTGAACGGGCAGAAGATGTGGATCACCAACGGCGGATTCGCGGACGTGTATATCGTTTTCGCGAAAGTGGACGGCGAACAATTTTCCTGCTTCATTGTCGAGCGCGGGTTTCCCGGGTTTTCAAGCGGCGCGGAAGAAAAAAAGATGGGGCTCAAGGGCAGCTCGACGACAGCCCTCTTTTTCGAAAATTGCCAGGTGCCCCGGGAAAATCTATTGCACGAGGCGGGCCGCGGGCACATCGTGGCATTCAACATCCTGAACGCGGGGAGATTCAGCCTCGGCGCTTACTGCACAGGGGGAGCCAAGCGGACGCTCGAAACCGCTTCGAAGTATGCGAAAGAGCGCACGGCGTTCGGCAAGCCCATCGGCGATTTTGGCCTGATCCGCGCGAAACTGGCCGAGATGGCCGTGCGTATCTTTGCCGTGGAGTCGATGATTTACCGCTCGGCGGGATTGATGGATCGCGCCATCGCCGCGTCGGGCGACGCCGACAAGTCGCGGCAATCGATGAAGGTCTTCGAGGAATACGCGATCGAGAGCTCGATCAGCAAGGTGTACGGCTCGGAGCTGCTGGATTTCGTCGTGGATGAAGCCGTGCAGATTTTCGGCGGTTACGGCTTTCACGAAGATTACCCGGTCGCCCGCGGCTACCGCGATTCGCGCGTCAATCGCATCTTCGAGGGCACGAACGAAATCAACCGCATGCTCATCATACAAATGTTGATGAAGCGCGCGACGTCGGGCGCTCTGCCGCTGCTGCAGGCCGGCGCGAAGCTGCGCGAAGAAATCCTGGCCGGGCCGTCGTTCGAGGAGCCGCCGGCGGATGCATGGGCCGAAGAGGAACGCATCCTGGCCGGAGTAAAAAAGGCATTTCTGCTGGTGGCCGGCGCGGCGCTGGAAAAGCATCTCGACCGCCTTGCGGAGCAACAGGAAATCGTCGCCGAGCTTTCCGATATCGTGATGGCGTGCTATGCGATCGAGTCTTCTCTGCGGCGCGTGCAGAAGGCGGAAGCCGCCCGCGGGCGGGAGTCTTCGGCTGTGATGGCGGACGCGGCGCGCGTGTTTCTGTACGATGCGGCCGATCGGGTCGAGGCCGGGGCGCGCAAGGCGCTGGCTGCCGTGCTCGAAGGCGACATGCTGCGGACGCAACTCGCCGTGCTGCGGCGCTTCCTGAAACGCGAGCCCGCCGGCACGATTGCGATGCGGCAACGCATCAGCGCGGCAATCCAGGCGGGCGACCGCTATCCCTTCGAGGGCCGATGAGCCGAGTGCGCCGCCAAATCAATTCGAACTCTCCTGCGAACTCTCCTTCGAACCTCTGGATTCGAACGCTCGCCGCGCCTTACCTGCGCGGCTATCGCCCGGTCATCGCGGCGCGCGGGGCATTGCGCGGGTACCGGTTCTTTGCGCCAGGCGCTCCCGGGACGCGCGCGCGCCGCGGATTTTTCGTCGGATATCTCGCCGATCCCGCCAATCACGAGTTTCTGCAACCGCAGCCCCCGGAATGCCTTGTCTTTGCTTTTATCGAACCGGTGAGTTCCGCCGCATTTCGCCGCCTGGTTACCGCGGAAGGTTCGCTGCTGCGCGAGACGGCGAAGTACATCGCTTGGCTGACACATCGCCGTCCGCGATTTGCATTCTTCGAGGATCAGGAAGTCGTGCTGGTGCGTCATTTCCCGATGCAGGAATGGCCGCCTGAAAAACGCCAGCACTTTTCCGGGAACTTTTTCATCGAGACACTCGCATGGCTAGTGCGTAGCGGCCTGGTACGGAAACTTGGTTCCGAATCTCGGGAGAAGCTCAGCAAAGTAAGGTCTCGCCCACGCAAGGGATAATTCCAAATTCCGCGGAAATCTTCGCAAATGCGTGAACGAACACCTAATTATACGTGTGCTCGCGTCGCTTGGCGGGCTCGCGTGCGGCGGAATCGCGAATTCGTATCCGGAAACATTTGGGACGGTACTAGTAGTACCATACCGAACGTCCCAGCTTGGTATATACTCACGTACTGTGGATAAATAAATATTTATAATTTAAATTGAGAATGTGTCTTCTGGGCGATGCGTTGCATCCAATTTAGTGTTTTGGGAAAGGCTCATTCAGGTGAAAGTTAAGCACAGTTTCAGCGGGAAGAAGGCGCGAAAGTGGATGTGGATCGGGCTTGTGGCTTTCGTTGCCATGCAGATTTATTTCGTGCGAGAGATGCTGGCAGCGCTGATGCTGTTCACGGGTTTATTTGTCATCCTGGCGATGATTGCGCTGGCGTTCTATCTGGCGGGCCGGGCCGGCCAGTGGAGTTTAGAGTGGACAGAGCAGCGCGCTCGTCCCGCATTTCAACTGGCACGCCGTGGGTGGACCCTGGCGGAAGACCTCAGTAAAAAGACGTTCCGCCGTCTACGTTCAGAGCCTGCCCGGTAATCGCGCTGGCGTGATCCGAGCAGAGGAAGAGAGCCGCGTCGGCGATTTCCTTGGCGGTTTGCCCGCGTCCCTGCAGGACGGTGTCGAGGAACCCGGCGAGCTGCTTTTCCGGCGTCACGCCCAAACGTTCGGCGAGTGTTTTGCCGAGTTCCTTTGACATTTTTGTTTCTGTTACCGGCCCCGGACATATGGCGTTCACGCGCACACCTTTGCGAGCAGCTTCCGCCGCGGTCACGCGAGTCAGTCCCAACATTCCCGCCTTCGCTGCCGCATAAGGCGAACCCCACCCAAAGGCGGATTTTGCAGACAGGCTCGAGATGTTCAGGATGACTCCGGAGGCGCGGGCATACATTCCCGGAAGCACCAGACGCGTCAGCAGATAGGCCCCGCGCAAGTGTACGGCGATTACGCGGTCCCATTCCGCGGGAATGATCTCCTCCACCGGCTTCACCGGGCCGTACTCTCCGGCATTATTTACAAGAATATCGACGCGGCCGAATTGCGCCTCGGATGCGCGGATGAGATGTTCGCACTGTTTTTCATCGGCCACGTCGGCCGGCACCGCCGCCGCGCGTCCGCCCGCATCGCGGATTTCCTTGGCCACCGCTTCAATTTCCGATTTGGTGCGCGCAGCCACCACCACCACCGCGCCTTCGCCCGCAAATTTCAGGGCCATGGCGCGGCCGATCCCGCGCCCTCCCCCGGTAATGACCGCCACCTTTTCCGCTAACAGCATCTGGGCCTCCGCAGCATCCCGGCAGGATAGCATTCCGTTCTCACCCGGCCAAATAACACTTCTGATCACCATCGCGAAACTTGGGATTCGCCAAAAGGTCGCGTAATCGTCCCTGCCCGTGATAATGTAGTGTGGAGTTTTTGAGGCTGCCTAATGAGCTACCAGACCGAATCTGGAAGTGAGGGGAAGAGTCTAATCCGAGTGCGCCCTCGCGGGTTTTGCGCGGGGGTGGTGCGCGCGGTGGACATTGTGGATTTGGCGTTGCAAGCCTATGGCCCGCCGGTGTATGTGCACCACGAAATTGTGCACAACCGGTATGTAGTGGAACAACTTCGCGAGAGTGGCGCCATCTTTGTCGAGAACGTGGAGGAAGTTCCTGAGGGGGCGGTCCTGGTCTTCAGCGCGCACGGAGTCCCGCCGACAACGCGGGAAGAGGCGCGGCTGCGCGAGTTGCGAGTGATCGATGCGACCTGCCCGCTGGTGACGAAGGTTCATCTGGAGGCGCTGAAGTTTGCGCGAGAAGGCCACACGATCATCTTGATCGGGCACCGGGACCACCAGGAGATTGTGGGCACGTCGGGCGAAGCCCCGGAGCAGACGGTGGTGGTGGACAGCGTCGAAGCGGTGGACGCGCTCGAGGTTGAGGATCCGAACCGGCTGGCGTTTCTCACGCAGACGACGCTGAGCCTTTACGACACGCAGGAAATTGTGGCGCGCCTCCGGGAGCGGTTTCCGAAGATTTCCGGTCCGGCCTCCGATGACATCTGCTACGCCACGCAGAATCGGCAGGAGGCGGTCGAACAATTGGCGCGCGAAGTCGATCTGATTCTTGTAGTGGGCTCGCCGAATAGTTCGAATTCGAATCGCTTGGTCGAAGTCGCCAAGCGCTCGGGGGTCCGTGCGCAATTGATCGATAATGCCAAGGACATTGATCCGAAGTGGCTCGAAGGCGTTCGCAGGGTGGGCCTGACCGCTGGCGCATCGGCGCCGGAAATCCTGGTCGAGCGCGTGAGCGAATGTCTCGCTGCGCAGGGCTTCACAAGCCAGCGCGATCTCGATCTCATCCGTGAAGACGTGCGGTTCACACTTCCCCCGGAGCTGACCACGATTGCGCCGGCTCCGAAATAGAGTGAAGCAGGATTTTGGCTTCGAGAGCGTGATAGAACAGAGCGGTAGGCAGTCTGTCGTGCGTAGGGACAGACGAATTCCTGTTCCAGGAGAGCGATTTTGGCGGTCAAAATCATTCATCAGCCGAAGAAAATTGTCCTGCTGGGTTCGGCTACGAGCGCGGCTGCGCTCCGGGGCGGGACCGAGCGCGCGTCTGCCGCGTTGCGCGCCGCGGGACTGGCTGACCGGCTGAAAGCAGCCGGATTCGAAGTTGCCGATCATGGCGACACTCCTGCGCAAGTTTTCCAGGCTGATGATGAGCACCCGCGCGCAAGGAATGTTCCGGCAATCCTGAAATCCCTCAACGAATTGAGACCTCGTGTCGAAGTGGCCGTAAAAACAGGCGCGCTGCCGGTTATCCTGGCCGGCGATTGCATCTCTGTGCTGGCGGCAGTCGCCGGCGCGCGGCGCTACTTTCGCAACGTCAGCCTGATCTATATGGACCGCGACGCCGACCTGAACCTGCCGGCAACGACGCCTTCCGGATGCGTCGACGGCATGGTGATCTCGCACGCCATCGGGCGGGGCGCGCCGGAACTGGTCCGGTTCTGGGGCGAGCCGCCGCTGGTCCGCGAGCCTGATATCGCATTGTTTGGTTTTGAGCGCCTGGATCCCGGGGAAGAGCAATATCTTGTGTCATCTCCGCTGCGCCGGCATCCGGCTCTGGAAGTCTCGACGGTGGGGGCAGCGGCAGCGGCGCGGTTGGCGCTCGAACGCGTGCACGCCGCGAAGCACGAATTCGTGCTTCATTTCGACGTGGATGTCATTTCCAGCCAGGAATTCCGTGCGACCAATTTTCCCGGCGAAGGCGGGCTCAGTCTGAGCGAAGCGCGCGATGCGCTCCGCGTGTTTGCCTCTCAGCCAAACCTGGCCGCCATCGTAGTGGCGGGATATAACCCGGAACTTGATCCCGATGGCGAAGCGGCCCGGAGGCTGGTCGATTTGCTTGTCGAAGCGCTCTCGGCGCGGATCGAAACAGGATCGAGTGAAGCCGCTGCCGAAGCGGCGCCGGCCGCCAGTATCTCCGCCGAGGTCTCGGTCTCCGAGGCGCCGCGCTCCGCACCAGAATTATCTGCGGACCATGCACCTGATTTGCAGGGCCCGCCAGAATCAGATCCGATTCCGTCCTGAAACATTAGATGGTCATGCCGTTGTTCGGCGTCTTGCCGCCAAGTTTCTTCTTTCCGGCGGTCGATGACCTTTACGTCAAGATGCCGGATTGCGGATGGCGGCGAGATGCGCTACCGTTTTTGAAGCGGCCGAGGAGGTTTCCATGATGACCGGAAAAGTTCTGGGAGTTGCGGTGGCGTTCAGCCTGACGCTTGCGGGTGCGGGGCTGGCGCAGTTTCGTCCGACGGTGCTTCCCGAAATGAACGCTGCCGGCGCGCAGATGCAGATGGATATGTCTGCTCCCGCCGACCAGGGCATTCCTTCATATCACGCGTATGCGTTGAAGCCGCCGATCCCGGCCACGCTCGATCCCAAACGATTTCCCGACGCGCTCAACCGCAACGTCTATGCGCTGGCGGCGAAAATTAAGTCCGTGCTGTACCAGCAGCCGTGCTACTGCTACTGCGACCGTAGCGTCGGGCACAAAAGCCTGCTCGATTGTTACGCCAGCACACATGGTTCGGAGTGCGACATCTGCCAGAAAGAAGCGGTTCTCGCCTATCAACTGACGCAAAAGGGAAAGACGCCGGAGCAGATTCGCGCCGCCATCATTCGTGGAGATTGGAAATCGATCGACATGAAGCCCTACATGACCGGCCCTGCACCCCGCTGAAGGTTTCCACGCGGGATTCAGGTGATCAGTTGCCCGTTAAGGCCTTGAACTGGGCATTCGTCAAAGGCACGACAGAGAGTCTTCCCTGGCGCACAAGGGGCGAATCCTCGAACAGCTTGTTGGCTTTGATTTGCTCGAGCGAAACCGGCTTGGCGAGCGCCTTCCCAGCTTTAATCTTGACCGCCGGATTTTTTGGATCGGAAGCGTCCACCGAAACAACGGACGCTGTCCCAACCGCGCTCTTGCGGGCTCCGGTTTCGTAGATGACGAGCCTCGCGCCCGGCTTCATTTCTCGAAGGTGCTTCACCGCGGCAGGACTCGACACACCCTCCCACAGCGTAACCGCGTCGCGCTGAAGATCATCGAAGGAATATTCAGAAGGCTCGGTTTTGAGTAGATAGTCCAAAGACATGAAATCCCCGCCGTGCTGTTGAATGCCCCACTATTCTACACGTGAAGCAGAGTTATTACTTTTTGGTTGCCTGGATCGACTCGATGTAGGCGGTCAGGTCGCGCACGCGTTCCTCCAGACGCTTTGGATTGGATTTCAGGCTGTAGAATACGTCGCCCCACGCCGGCATGTTGGGAGTCCCATGCGCGGGAATCGAGCCTTTGCTGTAGATCGCATCTCTTACGCGGTCCGCCGGAAACTTTCCTGCGTTCCGTTCACTGAGTGCCGTCAGATCAGCCGGTGGCACGCGCCTCGACGGCTCGGCTGATTCCGGATCATACATTGAGCCATTACCCTTTGCGTCCACGCCGTGGCATACCGAGCAATGTTGGTGAAACAACTCTCTGCCTGCGGCTATATTGGCCTTGGGGCCGGTCTTAAGGGGCGTTTGGGCGGAGGCGACGAAGCCAACGCCGATACTGACTGCGAGAATTGCCAACCTCACGTAGTACATAAACACACCTCCTCTACGAAGATTTACAAGCCTAGGTTTTCTTATTACAAAAAGTTTCCTGCTAAGTATGTGACCGGGGACACAGGCGAACGTGACCATTCACACGCGGCGGTTTCAGGGGAAATGCTCAAAGGCCGCCTCAAAGGGCTCTAAAATCGTCCCATACGACGCGCCACTTTCTTTCTGTTCAGAAATGTTGTCCTGAGGCTGGACACCAGGTTCCGAAGGGTGTTGCCCACAAGCCGGGACACTCATTTGCCGGCCGAGTGAACTATGCCAGCCCGATTTACCAGCGTTCAGGTTGCATAAATGAACGAGTAACCTCGTTCTTGCGCGCGATTCACCGCCAGTATTCCCGCCGGAACCATGCGTGCGTTAGCAATGAGGTTCGCAGTGATTTCCTTGACAACGCTGTCAACATCAACGCCGTTGGCCTTGGCGATTCTTCCGGCGATGCCTCTCGTGGATGTCTGGCACACGGCAAACTGCGCGCCTCTCTTGATCAGCGCATCCATTTTGCCCGACTGCCCCGTGCCGTCGCCCGGTCCAACATACACATTGACTTTGGGCGGCTCCTTGGTCTTCGGATCGGTGAATTCGGCTTGCTCGGAGATTTGCTTGCCATACTTCGCCCAAATCGCGTCGTTGTAAGCAAACGACGTGGCCTTGTGCCGCGCGACGATTACAACGGCCAAGTCGCTATCCTTTAGGCCGTATGCCCCTTGGTTCGCCGTATAGTAGTTGGTGGCAAATTGGAGCGCCCAGCCCATGCCATCCCCCGTCGAGGTATCGAACACGAAGCGGTGCACGCCAGGAATCTTGTCGAGCCAATCATCCTGCGTGTGGCGAGCCGGGCGCCACGCCGCATCTGCCGCGGCCTGTGCCGCCGCCGCGGGAGAGCTGACGAAGGTCGCCCCTACAACACTGGCTCCCGCGCCTAGCCGAGCAAGAAACAATCGCCGCGCCATTGAAGATTGCAACCATTTTCCGTTCATATAGACCTCCTCTTTTTCCTTCGCTCAAGATCGGAGAGTCCCACATTATAACCCCAACTCTTGATAAGTTCTCTCCTCGGAAACTGGCCCAGCACCTAAAGCCGGGTTGGTGTCTCTCCGTGCCGGATTGCGATACACTCCAGCGGTTCGGGGAGCGATTCCGGCAACTGCGAGCCGGAAAGCGAGGTGAGGCATGTCCGATAGGGAGACGTTTGGCTTTGGGAACGCATCTTCGGCGATATTGGCAATCCGCCTGATGGCCGGCGGTGTGTTCCTCCTCTTGGTGGCGGGCTCGGGCGGCCTGTTGCTCGACGCGCGGTCTTTCCATGGCAAACCCAAAACAAATATCTGATCTCGCGCAGAGCGAGGCTGCGGCGGCTGGCGGGGCTGGGCGAGGTTCTCTCGCGGAGCTGGCTTTGTATTTTCTGCGTCTGGGAACGACAGCGTTCGGCGGGCCCGCCGCGCACGTGGCGATGATGGAAGATGAACTCGTGCGCCGCCGCAAATGGTTGTCGCGCGAAAAATTTCTCGACCTGCTCGGCGCGAGCAGCCTGATTCCCGGACCCAGCTCCAGTGAATTGGCTATCCACATCGGCTATTTGCGCGCCGGGTGGATGGGCTTGGTGGTGGGCGGGGTCTGCTTCATTCTTCCCGCGGCAATCCTGGTGACGTGCATCGCTTGGGCGTACGCGCGCTTCGGGCATTTTCCGGCGGCGACGGCGTTACTGTATGGCGTCAAGCCTGTCGTCGTGGCAGTCATCCTGCAAGCGTTGTGGGGACTCGGCCGCACGGCGGTCAAGAGCAGTCTGCTCGCGGTCGCAGCGGCGATTTGCGTTGCGCTCAGTTTTTTAGGCGTAAATGCGCTGCTGATCCTGGCCGGGACGGGAGCGACTGCCGCCTGCGCGCACGCATTTTCTCTGAAGAGAAAAGCGCATCGCGCAACACGACCCGGCGCATTCTTGCTGCTACGCTGCGGCGTCCGTTTGAAAATGGCGAAGCTTCTTCCTCTGGCTGGGGTAGGCGCGGCAACCACACTTGCGCCGGGCCTGGCGCCGGGAATGTGGGCGTTGTTCCTGGTTTTCTTAAAGATTGGGTCCGTCGTGTTCGGCAGCGGCTACGTCTTGCTCGCATTTCTCCGGACAGACCTCGTGGCGCATCGCGCCTGGGTCACCGACGCACAACTGGTGGACGCGGTTGCCATCGGCCAGGTGACGCCCGGGCCGGTCTTCACGACCGCGACATTTCTCGGCTACCTGCTGCGTGGACCGGCGGGCGCGGCCGTAGCAACGGCCGGGATTTTTTTGCCGGCGTTCGTCCTGGTGGCCATCAGCGGGCCGCTCGTGCCGCACATCCGGCGGTCGGCAACCGCCGGCGCATTTCTCGACGGAGTGAACGTGGCATCGCTCGCATTGATGACGGCGGTGAGTTACCAGCTTGGACGGTCGGCGATTGTGGGCTGGCTGACAGCCGGCATGGCCATGGCCAGCGCAATCCTGCTGCTGCGTTTCCGAATCAACTCGGCATGGCTCGTGCTGGGAGGCGCGCTGCTGGGCATCGCCGCACGGTTTATCCGGGGAGTCTAAGCGGGTTTTTCCCGTTCGAGTCCGGCTGTCGCGGTTTTATCCAGAAGTCGAGTCCGAGCCAGTAGCTATAAGAGTGCCGCACCAGCGATAAGGACAAGACGATGGCGAAGGCCATCCAAAGCAGGACCTTCGTGTTGGTTGAAAATTGGGTGAAATCCGGAAACAACAGCGACAGCAGGAAAATTGTTACGACGCACGCTGTCGTGAGAATGTAGTTGATGATCATGGCGCCGAGGTAATACCCCTGCTCGGGAAAATACGAAAGACCACATTCCGGACAGCGCAAAAACATGCGAAATACCCCGCGGAACAGCCGGCCGCGGCCACAATGGGGGCAGCGCCAATGCGCGGCGCGGCCGACGATCTGAGACAGGGGTGGTCTGGACACGATATGCGGCGCCTCCGTTCAAGTGTTACACGAACGCGCGCCGCGGATCGCATGATTTTCGGAGGCGGGGATGATCGTTTGCGGCGCGTTCGCGCTCGCAGTTCCGCTGCGATACAATCTCAGGCGCACTGGATGCAAAGTCGTGAGCTGTCTGATAGATGGGTTTTGTGCGTGGCTGTTATACATGCCGCGGAAGCAGCCGGAATTTCGCAACGAAAGAATTAGGAAGGCTTGGAGGTTCTCCAATTTATGGACCGGCTCACCGGCATCCACGCCATACGCGAAGCGCTCGAAGCTGGCCGGCCGCTCGATTCCGTGATCATCGCGCGAGGCAGCCACGGCAACCGCATCGAAGAATTGGTGCGTCTGGCGCGGCAGAAGGGTATTCCGGTGCGGTTTGAGGAGCGCATACAGCTGGATCGCACCGCGGGCACACGCGAGCACCAGAACGTCGTCGCGTTCGTTGCGGCGTCGCCAACGGCCAGCTTTGAAGATCTGCTGAAGCCGCGCGACGCTCACGCCGCTCCCGGCCTGCTGGTTCTTCTCGACGGCGTCGAGGACCCGCAGAATCTCGGCGCCATCGTGCGAACGTCGCTGGCAGCCGGCGCACAGGGCGTCGTCATCCCGGAACGCCGCGCCGCCGGGCTTACCGATGCTGTCGCTCGAGCATCTGCTGGGGCGCTGGCGCACCTTCCGGTTGCGCGCGTCGTCAATCTATCCCGCGCGATGGAAGAAATGAAAGAGGCGGGTTACTGGCTGGTGGGCCTCGACGAACGAGCCGAAAAGCGACATACCGAAGTGGATTTTAACGTCCCTGTTGGCATCGTGCTGGGCGGCGAGGGCAAAGGGTTGCACGCCCTGGTCCGCGAGCGCTGCGACTTTCTGGTGTCAATTCCGACAACCGGCCCGGTGCGCGCGCTGAACGTGTCGGTCGCCGCCGGGGTGGTGCTCTTCGAAGCTGTGCGCCAGCGTACGGCAACAAAACCAAGACCGATGACTCCCACGCAAGAGGAATAAACCGAGGAAGTCGTTACCAGCGTTTCTAGCAACTCCGCGGCAATTCCCTACCGCTACTTGTCGTACCGAATCATGGCGACAACATCGATGCCCGGAAGCTTTGTGCGGCCGTTCAGGAATGTGAGTTCCACGGCGAAAGATGCGCCGATGACTTCGCCGCCCAGCTTGCGCACAAGCTCGACGGTTGCGGCAGCGGTGCCTCCGGTGGCGAGCAAGTCATCGCTGATCAGCACGCGCTGGCCGGGCTTGATGGCGTCCTGGTGGATTTCGAGCGTGTCGGTGCCGTACTCGAGCTGGTAGGAAACCGAAGCCGTTTTCCAGGGGAGCTTCTTGGGTTTGCGAACGGGGATAAACCCCGCGTTCAGCCGGTACGCCAGCGCCGGAGCGAAAATAAATCCGCGCGCCTCGACGCCGACGACAACGTCCACCGCTTTTCCGGCATAGTGTTCACAAAGCTTGTCCACAAGCATATGGAAGCCGGCCGGATTCTGCAGCAGCGTCGTCAGATCGTAGAACAGGATTCCCGGTTTTGGATAATCGGGAATCTCTCGAATCAATTCCTTCAGATGGTTCATTTCAGTTTCTCCGCTCCCAAGAATTCAATTGTCCCGCAAGATGGTGAAACCCTTCGAAAACTCGCGCAGGATTTCCGCATCGCTTTCGGCGACCTGATCCACGCCTGCCGCGTGCGGCCCGCGCCGGAGATCGCCTTTCAGCGCGTCGAGTTGGGCCGCGCTGCCGAGGGCGTACACTTCGACTCGCCCATCAAACAGGTTTCTTGCGTATCCGGCGACGCCCAGCCGCGCTGCGGCGCGCTCTGCGAAAAAACGGAACCCCACACCTTGCACGGCGCCGGACACGTAAAATCGCTTGGCCAGAGTCTCCACAGCAGTATGCCATGCTGCGCTTCGCTTTCCGCAGCCGCGCGATTGTAGCAGAGGTCTCCCAGCCAGCGGAGGGAAACTGCGCGCCCTGGGCCGAATCCATGACGGCGGCCTCGGCAAAGATCGAAATGCCGCCACAGGTCATGTAACATCCAGATTCCATGTCGCAGTGGAACTATAAATCGGAGCAGGCGGCGCGTTGCGCTCCCTCGGCGGGCGCTGCACGCCGCACCCGCCGAGTTCACTCTGCGGTACACTGTGGGAGAGTCCGCGCCGGGGAACCCGCACCACGAAACGGCCGCGGAGTGCATCTAGTTATCTGGCGGGCTCCAAATTATGGCGGGCTTCAAGTAAAGCCCGCGCCCGGTAAAGCCCGCACCCGTTGTTTTGCGGATTGACGCGCACACAATGAATTGCCGCTCGATCGTTACGGCCATCTCTTGCTTAGCCGCCGTGCTCCTTACCGCCGGGATGATTCCCCTGCATGCCCAGGAGCCCGGCCCGATGAGGCCGCCGGAACACGCAACGATTCCTGCCCCTTTGCCGGTCAATAAGCCCGAACCGCCGGCCATTCCTCCCGAGGAGATCATCCGGCGCTTCGCGGCGAAAGAGGACGAAATGTTTCGCGCGGTCATGGGCTATGGTTTCCATAAGAGCGTGCGCCTCGAAGAGATCGGCCCCGACAATAAGCCCACCGGACAAGTTGAAATCGTCACGCAACAATTTGTCGGGCCAGACGGCAAGCGTTACGAAAAGTCCGTCCGCCGGTCGGCCTCCACGCTCCAGTACTTGCAGGTGGAGCGCGGGGATTCCGATCTCATCGCCTCGACCCCGCTATTCCCGCTGACCACTTTGCAGCTTCCGAAATACGAAATCACCTTCCAGGGAAAGCAGCCACTGGACGAACTGAGCGCATACATTTTTGCCGTCAAGCCGCGCGCGCTGGACCGCGCTCATGCTTACTTTTCCGGCGTGGTCTGGGTGGACGAACAGGACCTGGTCATCGTGAAGACCATCGGCAAGTGGGTAATGGAAACGGGCGACGTCACATCTTCCATGCTTCCATTTACGGTCTTTGAGACTTACCGGCAGCAAGTGGGCAAAAACTTGTGGTTCCCTGCGTATGCGCGTTCGGACGAAACCATTCCGGAAGGCAAGGCGACGCTGCCGATTCGCATTGTCATCCGATGGACAGACTACGCGCCGGCCGGTAGCGCTCCACCGGCAGGACCACCACTGGCAGGACCTCCGCCGGTTGCAAAACCCAGCGACAACAAGGGCACTCCCTAGAAATCTCTCAGCAGGGCGGGCAGCTCGCGGATGGTCTCGATCATTGCGTCGGGCGACGCGGTGCGGAGCCGCTCCGGCACCGGCGATCCACCAAGCACACCGATGGCGCGCACGCCGGTGCGATGCGCCATCTCGATATCCTCCGGGGCATCGCCCACGTAGACGCACACTTTTGGCGCCATGCGAAGCTGGTCGAGCGCCATGCGCAGCGGGGCGGGATGCGGTTTCCGACGTGGCGCGTCCTCGCTACAGACCTTCACACGAAACATCGCCGCTAGGTCGTGTTCACGCAGTTGCCGCCGCACCCGCGACCGGCTGCCGCTGGACACCAGCGCCAGGGTGAAGCGCCGCTCCAGCGCGCGCAACACCTGGCGCGCCCCCGGCTGCAGTTCCGGCTGCTGCTGCCGGTAAAACTTCATCCACAGGCGGTCGGCCTCGTCCCATTTCGCCCGGGGCAGGCGTGCCGCGCGATAGACGCGGTGCCAGTTCGGGGAGTAATGCCGCTTCAACTCCGCAATGCTCCAGGTCATCTCCAGCGCGGCGAACATCCGGACGTAGGCCTGCGCATCGGCCTCGAAGGAATCGAGTAAAGTGCCATCCCAGTCGAGTAGGACGCACTCGGTCTTGGTTTTTCCAGTCGCCGCCATCACAATTGTTCCATTTTCCGTCTCAGTCAAAGTTAAGGTAGCACAGAAGCATGCGGCTTGGCCGAGCTGGCGGAAAACGAAGAGGGGCGTCAGCGTCTCGCTGGAGGTGTCTTAAGCAACTGGGCACAGAGTAAAAAGCGCCGGCGGGACGCCAGCGCCACTGAATCTCGCTGGCGAACGCTTTGTGAGAAATACAGGTTAAAGTCTTTCGAAACACGAGGGCAGGGGCTCGTCCCTCTGGAACGTGATGTCATCGAAGGTTGCCGCCAGGGCATGCCAACCATGCCGAGAGGCGGGTTCGGCTCGTACGACGTGCGCCTCGGTCTTCATGCACACGGAACCCCGGCCAAACGGCCGGTCCACGAGGCAAACTTCTATTTCTATCGGGGTTCCCGGTTCAATTCGCTGCGGGTAAAGGAAAAGGACACCGCAGGAACTGATATTTGTTGTGAGCAAGGCCACATCCTCGTGCTCACGCTGTCCCGCGATGCGCTTCAAATGTAACGGCAGGCTGAGTTTAGCGCGCGTGTAGGCGCGCCGCTCCTCGACTGGGCGTACGGCATGCGTAGGAACGCGCGCAATGCCCTTGGGCTTGGCCCTCGTCGTCCACGAGGGCGCGTCCATAACTGTAGTCGCCGCTTGCGCGGACAGCTCATTAACCGCCGCGGACTCACCGCGGCTGGATTCGTATCGATTCATGATTCTCGTATTCCGAGCAGTGTGCATAGGTCTCCCTCTCTTCTCACGCTTCTGGCACTGCTCGCAGACACTATCCTCTGGGCCCATTCCTCCGTCAATGCGCGTTCCGCACAAATTGTCCTAATGGACACCTAGCCGATCAGCCTGAACTCTTTGACTTTGCCCGCAAGATTCGGATAGCGCTAAACGGATTAGTTCCGGTATGTTGCTAGTGAAAGGAATCCTGCCGGTCGTGATGAAGCCCGCTGCTGCGCTTTCGGTTCTTCCGACGCCCTCTCGACGCCGATGCCTCCAGGCCGTCGCTTCGCGGGATGCACGTCTGGACAGCGCGTTCGTCTATGCCGTGCGCTCGACAGGAATCTATTGCCGGCCGTCTTGCCCGTCGCGCCGCCCACACCCGCAGCAGATGTTGTTTTTCGGCGCGCCCGAGGCTGCGGAGCGCGCCGGATTCCGTCCTTGCCTGCGTTGCCGTCCCCAGCAGGCGCCGCGCAACCTTCCGGCCGAACTTGTCCGGAGGGTGTGCAGCGAAATCGAGAGGGATGCGGATCGCCCGGCCAACCTCGGCCGGCTCGCCGCAGGCGCGGGGATGAGTACGCATCATTTGCAGCGCACCTTCCGCCGGATCACTGGAATTTCACCACGGCAATATGCCGACGCGATTCGCGTCGCGCGGCTGAAATCTCACCTGCGAAAGGGAACCGATGTGACTACCGCAATGCACGAAGCAGGATACGGCTCCGCCAGCCGTCTTTACGAACGCTCCAACGCGCAGCTGGGCATGACGCCGGCCACTTATGGCCGCGGCGGGCGAGGCATGCGGATTTCCTATGCGATTGCCGATTGCACTCTGGGCCGCGTACTTGTGGCCGCTACCGACCGCGGCGTCTCCGCCGTGTACCTGGGGGATAAGGACAAATCGCTGGCCGCCGCACTTCGCGAAGAATATCCGCACGCCGAGATTCGCCGTAGCTCAGGAGAGCATAGGCAATGGGTGCGCGCGATCGTCCAGCACCTCGCCGGCGCACAAACTCAGCTTGACCTGCCGACCGACGTGGTTGCCACCGCGTTCCAGCGGCGCGTCTGGGAGACGCTGCGATCCATACCGTTCGGGACGACACGCACCTACAGCGAAGTGGCGCGCTTGCTCGGGCGGCCCAGCGCCACGCGAGCTGTAGCGCGCGCGTGCGCCACCAATCCCACCTCGATCGTCGTTCCCTGCCATCGCGTGATCCGCGCCGACGGCTCACTCGGCGGATATCGGTGGGGGCTGGATCGTAAACGGCTTCTATTGGAGCGGGAAATGCGTAATGCATTGGATTGATGCGTCGCATCGCGTTTCGATGCGACGCGGCTTTTGGTAGCACATCAAACTTCACAATGGTTCTTGTAAGAAATTCGCGCTGACGTACTCAGGCGCGGGAGGTTTCAATCAGCCGCGCAGGTGTTTGTTGAAAAAATCCAGGGTGCGTTGCCAGGCCAGCTTGGCCGCAGCCTCATCGTAGCGGGGCGTCGTATCGTTGTGGAATCCGTGATTCGCGCCCTCATAAATATACGCGGTGTAGTTCACATGGTTTGCCTTCAGCGCCTCCTCGTAAGCCGGCCATCCGCTGGTGATGCGCGTGTCCAGCGAAGCATAGTGGAGCAAAAGAGGGGCCTTGATCTTGGCTGTCTCCTCGGCGGAGGGCTGCCCCCCGTAGAAGGGCACCGCGGCCGCGAGGTCCGGGAGCCGCACCGCCAGCTTATTGGCTGTAGTGCCGCCAAAGCAGAAGCCGACCACTCCGTACTTCCCCGAACATTCGGGACGGGCTTTCAGCCACGCGGCAGAGGCCACAAAGTCCTCAAACATTTTCTTCCCATCAACCTTTCCAAAAACAGCCACGGCCTTTTCCTCATCGCCCGGGTATCCACCCACCGAAGTGAGGCCATCGGGCGCAAAGGCGAGATAATTCTCCGTTCCCAATCGGCGTGCCACGTCTTCGATGTAGGGATTGAGTCCCCGGTTCTCGTGGATGACCAGGACGGCGGGCAGCTTGCCCGTGATCTTGGCAGGACGAGCATAATAGCCGCGGATGCTGCCATTGCCGTCGGGCGAAGGCACGGTGGCGTACTCCGTCTTGAGCCGCTTGTCGTCGGGAGGGACTTGTTGCGCGAAAGCGTAGTTGGGCCGAAGGCTCTCCCAAAGAGACATGGCGGTTACGCCCCCGACGGCGAATTTCTGCGCGCCATCGAGGAAGGCGCGGCGGCTGATCTCGCCGTGAACGTAACGGTCGAATAGGTTCAACAACTCCTGCGGGAACTCCGAAGCTTTTTTTCGTTCCATTCGAGTGACTCCTTTGCTGTTGGTTCCGAATGTGGGGAATCCCGAGTAAAATCTGACGCACAGGATAGCACCTCATGGATCCCGGGAAAACTTTCTTCTGCAAGCTCGCACTCGCCATTTCAGCCCGGCGTTGTTGTATCATTCCACGGAGAAACAGGAGACGGGTTGCTGACTAACGGGAGGCATGATGACTCGAGCGCGGGTTAGAGCGGCATTAGCGATGATTCTTCTCGCTTCATTTTCCTTTGCTATTTCACGCGCGCGCGGACAGTCAAATTCGTCTGACGCTGATTCGACTGCGATCAAGAAAGTCGTTGCGGATTTTCTCGATGCCTTTAACCGCCACGACGCGCACGCCTGGGCAATGCCCTTCGGTGAGGACGGCGATTTCACCAACGTCGCCGGGCTTACCCGCCACGGACGGAAGGAAGTTGAAGAGCGTTTTGCGGGGCTGTTCGCAGGCCCTCTAAAATCCTCTCATCGAACGGCCACAGTGAAGCACATACGGTTTATTACTCCGGAAGTTGCGGCAGTGGATGCGGACTGGGAATTAGTCGGATCGAAAGCGTCTGACGGCTCGGAGAATCCCGTCCGCAAGGGGCTCTTCACCTGGGTAATGACAAAGCGGAACGGCCAATGGCTGTTCGCCGTTTTCCACGAGTCTGAATTTGTTGCATTAAAATAAAAAATTCAAATGGAGCCGCTAGTGCTTTTTGCTTTGCTCGGCCGCGGAATTTGCTGCCGTGGTCGCGGATGCAGAACCAATCTCCCGCGAGGCTAAGTAGGCGGCTACCGCCGCCATATCCTCGGCGTTCAACTTGGCGACAACCGGCATCATCAGGCTAGTCCACTCGCCGTTACGTGTGCCTTGCTGGATGTCGGTGAGCTGGCGCACGACATAGCTGGGAGAGCGGCCCGCAATTCCCGGTACGGGACCGAGACCCTGCAAGTCCGCACCGTGGCACAGGCCACACTGAACCGTTTTGCCTCCCCCGCCTTTCATGACCAACTCTTCACCCTTCTTGAGGCTGCCCACCGGCACGTAGGCGATGAAGCCGGAGCGGTCGTCACGAAGCTGCTCGGTTGCTTCGACATTCACCGGCGTTTCTATGATGCGCTGGCCGATGGGCTCTTGCTCGTTGCCTTCCAGCTTTAGGAACATGCCGACCGAGATACGCGTCTTCGGCACGGTGGTGGTTTCGACGACCTTGATCCAGGGTGTCCATTTCATCGAGCTGAAATACCGGGCGGCAGCCTGTGTCTCTTCATCACTCATGGCCGCCGCGAACGCGATCATCAGGGCCGTGTTGGCCTTTCTGGGGTCGGCGCTGCTTCTTGCGCCGTTCTTGAAGTCGGACATCGTTTGCACAAAATAGGAGTAAGGAAGGCCCGCGATGCCGGCGTTTTCAGGGCGGCCTTTGCCGTTCGGGTAGTGGCAGAGAGAGCAGGCGCGCACTGCCGGTTTGCGGCCGTGCGCCACGACTTCCGGCATCGGAGGATGGTCGCCGGGATACCAGTCGGCCGGACCAAAGCTGTCACGGATCTGCGTAAGCGTGAGAGACAGTGTGCTGCCGGGAAGACGTTTCAACGTTCCGTCATCCGGAGGAGGCGCAAAAGTAGGAGCGTCCACGGGAGCACGGTCCGCTGGGCCTACGGGCGTTGTAAAGCCGTACGCCCACGCTGGCGGAGGGGCGGCAGTCTTTTCTTGTTGCGGAGGTTTAGCCTCCACTGCGGGAATCACAAACAATCCAATGACCAGCGCCCAGACGCAACTCCTCATGAAGCCCTCCTCGTATCTCACTGATTTCTGAAATGGCCCTCGTTCAGTCGGGATTGATTGAAACATGACTCCCACGGTTGATTCAACACGATAAATTGGAGGACGGCGCCTGAGCCAAGCGAATCGATTCCCTGGCAGGCTCCGCTCACCGCGCGATCAGAGATGGGGCGTGCACAGCGCGTCACGCGACCTACCGAGGCGTAGCGTCCATTCGCGCCGACTCACGTGCGCGGTCGAGAACGTATGCATGAATCAGTCGAACCTGCGCGGAAGTGATGTCCTCCGAGAACGACGGCATTCCCAGCTCCCGCCGCGCCCCGTCCCGCACGATCTCCTCGAACATTTCATGCGTTGGCGTTATGGAGAGACGCAAGTCAGGCACCAACCCGCCGCTCACCGCGTCTCCGCCATGGCAGCGCGCACAAAACGTGGCGAACAGTACGCGGCCCTTTTCAATCTCGGGTCCGGTAGCCGCCAGTTTGAAATCCGGCATCGGAACTGGTGGAACCACTCGTTCGTAAGGAGCGAGCGTCGCCGAACTGCCAAGCGAGAACGACAAGAGTTTTCCCGGGCCGACCTTTCCTTTGCCGGTGGCCCGATTGCCGAGCACCTCGGGTCCGCCCCATCCGGCCAGTACCGCGATGTATTGGGTGCCGTCCACCTGGTAGGTCATAGGTGGCGCCATGATCCCGATTCCCGCGTCGAATTCCCAGAGCAGCTTGCCGTCGGTCGCGCGATAGGCCTGGAGCTTTCCGTCCGCTCGTCCCTGAATAACGAGGTTGCCGGCGGTGGACAGTGTTCCTCCGCTGCCCGGGTTGGGGTGTTCGACATGCCACACTTCGCGCTGGGTCACGGGATCCCAAGCCACGAGGCGTCCGCTGGGTTTGATCTTCAGCCATTCATCGCGCACCGGTCCCCGGTAGGCCCTGTCGAGCCCGGTAGTCTGGTCATGCGGATTAATCTTCCAGTCGGGTGTCACCGCTTGAAGCGACGCGGCGTTGAGGACTGCCATATACACAAGCCCCGTAGCGGGGTTGAACGATAAGGGGTGCCAGTTGTGCGCGCCTGCGCTCGAGGGCCATACGATGGTCGCGTCCTTGAGTTGCCGGGGTGCGGCGTTCTCTTTGGGACGTCCGTTGGAATCAATGCCTGTGGCCCAATTGACCTGCGCATAGGGACGCGCGGAAATGAGCTTGCCTGTTTCCCGGTCCAGCTCATAGAAAAAACCGTTCTTGTTCGCTTGCATCAACACGCGGCGTTGCCGCCCTTCGATCGTGAGAGTGGCGAGCATCAGGGGTTGCGTCGCGTCGTAGTCCCAGTTGTCGCCCGGCGTCGTTTGGTAGTGCCAGACCTGTTCCCCGTTGCCGGCGCGGACCGCGATGATGGAAGCGATGTAGAGATTGTCGCCCTTGCCGCGCAGCCGGTCGTACCAGGGCGAGCCGTTCCCGGTGCCGAAATAGATGAGGTCGAGTTCCGGATCGTACACAATCGGGTCCCACGCGGTTCCGCCGCCGCCTGCTTTCCACCACTCACCCGACCACGTGGCTGCCGCGGCGCGCATCGCTTCGGATTCGAACGGCTTTGACGGATCGCCGGGCACGGTATAGGCCCGCCAGACCAGATTGCCGGTCTCCGCGTCGTACGCGGAGACGTAGCCACGCACGGCGTATTCCGACCCGGCGTTTCCTATGATTACGCGCCCCTTGGCGATCCGAGGCGCGCCCGTAATCGCATATGGGCGGTCCTTGGGCGTGGTTTGCACTTCCCACGCCACTGCGCCTGTCTTGGCGTCGAGCGCGATGAGGCGGCCATCGAGCGTCCCAACATAGACGCGGTTCCGGTAGAGCGCGACGCCGCGATTGACCACATCGCAGCACACGTACTTCGCGTGGTCTTTCGAGACATGCGGATCGTATTGCCATAGCAGTTGGCCGGTTCGCGCATCAAATGCGTACACGAGGCTCCATGCGCTCGTCGTGTAGAGCACGCCGTCCTTGACCAGTGGCGTCGCTTCGAGTCCGCGCAGGGTTCCGAGATCGTACGACCACGCGAGGCCCAGCTTGCTTACGCTCTGCTCGTCGATCTGTTGCAGGCGGCTAAAACGCTGTTCGGAGTACGTGTGGCCGTAGGTAATCCAATTCGCGGGGTCCGTGTCCGCCGCGCGAAGCGCAGCGTCGTCCACTATCGCTACGCGGCTGCGGGCGCAGCCGATGATCGCCAGGATACAGGCTGCCGCTGTAGCCAGTGTTACTCTTCGAGACGACTTGTGACGCATCGCATCCTCCGTTCAGGATTCCCCGTTTAACCTTCGCGAAACCATAGCCCCCGTGACTAGTGAGGCTCAGCGCCCTCAATGGGCGCCATTCCCGGTTGCGCGCCACCTTGCCGAGCGCGCGCGTCACTCGGGGTGGGATTACGCGCAAGGTTTGCCTTCGCTCCCAGCTGAATGATCTGCGGTTCGCCAGGCGCCTGGAAGAAAGTGAACCCTGGGCGATCCTGCCAAGCCTGCGGTCCTCCCAGCCTGATCCTGTGCTCCAGCGTCACGTCGTGGATTCTAGTGACCATGGCTTCATACTCCTTGTCGCCCTGCCGGTGCCCGGAAAAATTGCCCAGGTCGGTGCTAGCCGCAAAGATTACGTCGATCCCGGGAACGGATGCAATTTTCTCGGCGTTTTCGACACCGATGGGCGTCTCAATCATGATCACCACCACCATGTTGTCATTGGCGGTCTGGCGGTAGTCGGCTCCATACAGGGCTCCGTACTGGCCGTTGCCCTGGCTGCGCCGCCCTTCGGGCGGATACTTGGACCACTTGACCGCTGCTTGAGCCTTCTCCACTGTATCGACCGTCGGTACGATAATTCCCAAAGCGCCGATGTCCGTCGCCTTCTGAATATCACTCTCGGTCGCGTCCGGCACGCGAATAAACGGCATCGCCGCAGCCCCTCGGCAGGCCCAAATCATTCTGGCCACGTCTTCGAATGTGAGAGGGCTGTGCTGCATCTCAATCCACAGGAAATCGTACCCGGCATTCGCCATCGCGCAATAGATATTCGGGTCGGGAGAGAAAATGGTGGCGCCGACAATCTGTTTGCCGTCCCTCAGTTTCTGCTTGGCGGTGTTATAAAGCCGCACAGGCGTCTTTGGCTGTTGCACTTGCGCCTCCCCTGGTGTGGTCCAGCAAAATACCATACAAATCAAAGTGCATGAGACGATTTGCCTTGCTCTCATCGGTTTCTCCTTCGACGGAAGCATCGCTTCGGGCGGCGATGCAAAATGATAGCGCCTTGCGCACTCAGGCTGATTCCCAATGATCCCGAGTCTGTCTTACCTTGCGCTTTGGACGCAAGAAGAATCGGTCAGAAGTGAATAGCACGGACTTCAGTCTGTGTGGTTTTGGTTTGCCGAGCGCAGCACAAAACCAAAACCGCACAGTCCCGCCCTGGCGGGACTGTGCTACTGGGCCGCGGCGAATTCTGGAGGAGTGGGAGGATTCGGAGAGCTGGGGATGCGTTCTGGAGAGACTTCATAGCGCTCCTGAATGAGCTTGACCAACGAATCAGAGATGTCGCGGATGTGACCCAGCCGGTAGCGCTGCTCCACTTTTCGCATATCCGATGCGAGGAAATGATCGCGGAATACATCCGCAATCCAACGAGAGAAATCTCCCCGATGAGCATGCCCGCTTACCACCGCGAGCGGGCAATTCGCCAGTTCGGAGACGAACTCTTTCAACGTGCGGGCCGGGCCGCCGGCAAAGTTTCCGTTTTCCGTGAACACGAATCCCTGCTCCTTGAGCAATTGGACGTCGAGGTACTTGGCCTTGTGACGCACGTGTGAAGTCAACCGGGGAAAGAGTTCAAACTTCAACACTTTTCCATGCGCTTCTTCCATCCCAGGCAGAAGGATAGCCTGGCCCATTTCCAGCGACGCAAGCATGCTTTTCCACTCGGGTACGATTTCTTTTGCGCCCACCATCTCCAGCAACGTTTGAATTTCGGCCGGCTCGGTCGTGCGCTTGACAATGACCCCTTCGATCGCCTTGCGAAGATCCGGATGCAGATCTGACATGCGGTAGGTGACAAGCGTATATGCGCCTAAGGTGAGGTCCAGCAATTCCCGGACGTTCGGTTCATGCAGGAAATAGTGCGCTTCGTCTATAACGATGCGATGCGGCAAGCCTGTGGCTCGCCGGATGGCCGCCAGCATCGGCAAGAGCGATTTCAGATAGCTCACTTTTTCTTGATAAGGCACGTGGGAAAGATCGATGACGGCGCTCATGTCGGGATGCCGAAGCACTCGCGATAAATCGGGGAGTTCCGGCGGCGGATCGTCGCCGCCGAATACAACCACACCAGGCAGAGATTCCAGCGTGCGGTAATCGCCCTCGGGATCGATCACGCAGACCGAATAGCCTTGGAGTATCAGCTGTTCGCAGGCCAGTCCCGTTACCCAGGACTTGCCGGAGCGCGGATCTCCTGCGATGAGAGCGTTGCGGCCGCGGATGGCCAGCGCCAGCACGCGTCCATCTTCGGCCATGCCCAGCACTAAGCGGTGCTTCCCGATTCGTTCAGGGGGCAATCGCACCGCCGTCATTGATCCTCGCATGTAAGCGGCTACGGCAGACGGTCCGTCTCCATACAGCACCTCATCCGCGACCGCTTGAAGCGCTTGACTGCCCCAACTGACAGCCACGCCGATCTCACATGCGTCAAGCAGGTTGTGGTCATTCTCCGCGTCACCGATGGCAATGGCGTTGTGAGCCGAGAGGCGCAGAGTCGCAAGCGCTTCCCGCAGGCCGACGCCCTTGCTCACACCCTGTGGAAGCACCATCAAGCGCCCACGGTTGAAGAGCAGAGCCAGCGGCAATTCTAGCTCTCGAATTACGGTCAGGACTTGCAAAGCGGACGCGGCATCGAGTTCCACAACGCATTGGCCCACCTTGAAATCGAGGTTTCGCCGCCGAAGCTCCTCGAGGAATGCCGCGGAAGGTGAAATGCCCAGCAATCGAGAATGGCCGTTCGGGAAATCAAGAACAGCTCCATTTTCCGCGACCACCGCGTCAACAAACTGAAGATCTCCTGCTACTTGTTTCAGCTCAGACAGAATGCGCCCGGTTGCGAGGACGACCGCGATCCCCCGAGCGCGCACCTCGCCAATGGCGGCCCGGACTTCGGAATCCAAGGCGCCATCGCGAGCGATGGTGCCGTCATAGTCCAGCGCTAACACTCCAAATTTCATGGTTGAGAACCCGCATCCCGCGGCGCGCGAGGAGCGCGGCCGGATATCGTTGGCAAATCAAACCGCGGTTAAGGTTAATTCACGCCGCTGCAGACCGCTGTGACTGAACGCACGGCGAACTGTGAGAACAATCACTTTGAGCGTGTGCGGTTTGGCGAGAGCATGCAACGGATCCGTGGATGGGACGCTACCTCAAGCTGCTGCATACGCTGTTTTGTCGTGCCGGACGGTGTCGGCGAGGGCGGACCAGATGATTCTCTTAGCCTCAGCCTCATGGGGCGGGCAAACAATGAAATCAAATGCGCCGGCTCCAAGCGCTTTCAGATAAGAATCCCAGTCCGCAGCATGGGATAGAACGATCACAGGCGCGTGCACGGTTGATTTCTTCACTTCTCTCAGGACCGCTCGGAAATCACCATCGGACAGAATATCGCTGCACAGCACGACTCGGAAGGTTCCTTGGAACAACAAAGTGCGAGCTTCTTGCAAGTTGGAGCGGCAAATCGGGCCCAGCCCGCACTTGAGCAGCGCTGCGACGATATTTTCTCGATCCTCTCCCGGATCACAAATGACTAAAGCAAAATCATGACTCGGCATTCCCCCTCCTGATCGAAGAAGCACACACCGCATCCGAACGGGTATTCCTAAACGTGGGCATAGCTCTCGAGGGCTGCTCGATTGGGGATCATTAGCGTCGATCCTTTTATGGAGACCAGGTGTCTAACCTTGAAATCGCTCAGCGTGCGCGTAACCGTCTCTCGAGTTGTGCCAATGAATTCCGCTATTTCCTCGTGCGTCAGAGGCAGCTTGATTCGGGCGCCCTCTTTCGTCTGCTGTGTTCCGGCGGACCATGTCAGCAGGAGCCGGGCAAGCCTTTCCTGCGCGGAAGCGGAAAGACCAACCGTTCGAAGCTGTTCACAGGCAGATTGGTACTGCAAGCTCATCTGTCTGGCCACACCCTGGGAAGCTTCGGGATGCTTGGCGACGAAACGCAGGAAGTCTTCCCGGCGGATGAAGGCCACCTGGCAAGGGTGAAGTGTTTCCGCAGTCACTTCATAAGGAATTCCTGACAAACCGGCCATCAGGCCCAGAATTTCACCGGCTTTGGCAACTCTCATGATGAGCGTCTTTCCTTCGCTCGAACTAATCGAAAGCTTCACCTCCCCTTCGCAGAGAACGAAGACCCCGCGCGCATCCTGCTTCTCCATGAAGAGAAGCGCACCCTTCGGATAGACGGAAGAAGATTTTATGGCTTCGAAATCCTTTGCCGCGGCCGGCGATAATCGGCAGAAAAACCAGCCCGCCTTGGGCTTGCAAGTCTTACAGCCCTCATTCAGTTCCAACCCGTAGGGACCTTTCATCGTAGCCTCCTCATTTTCTGTCTGCATTGCCCTGCATTGCTTCCTGGGCGTAGTACTTCGTCATCGGCGTATCTGCCAGAAATTCAGCGCCAGTCTTGGCGTGAATCTCGGCGAGCAAGCGCCTTCCGGTCGTGTCCATGAAAGTCACGCCCCGCAGGTCCACCGCAAGTTTCCTCGGCCCAAGAGAAGGAGCCAGGTCTTGCCAACTTCGATGGAACTCGGGGACCAGAGGTCCGACAATCCTTCCTTCGATCTTTAGCGTCACTATGTTTTCGGCTTCTTGAATTGTGATTTTCATCGTGAACTTTTCGGGTCTTGTTCCACGGCAGAGTATTCGCAATACGAGGACCAAAGTCTTTCTCGTGTGCAGAAATTGGCTATCTCTAATCGGATCAGTGGCTTGGCAGGCAGATTCGGAAATTCATGGGATAGCGCGAGAAAAAGTGACGAAGGAAACTGACGATTTATCGTCAGAGCTGGCTATATATAGTCGCCCGGTTCGATTCCCAACTTGTTCAGCTCGAACTGAAGGTCATTCTCCCTAGACCAAATCGGGCTGCAGCACCGTCGCACGTTGACTGGAATGATCTCTGTGCCGCCGATTTGGGCGCGTAGTTTCCATCATTGCACCGATAGGTGATGCAGACCACAATCAACCGTGACCTGGCGCACAGCCCCGCATTCAGGGAAGAGTAAAAATAAGAGAATGAAGGTGGGTCGGCCCAGTCCCCGAGGATGAGTTTGCGGGCCTTGCGCTCTCAATGCTTGCCAGTTCCGGGCTGAAGACGCCACCAACAAGAGGAGAATGGAAATGAGCGCACAAGCAGCAACAGCCATGCAGCCGGCCAAGACAGCAGTACCCGTCAAACAGACTGAGATCGAGAATATGTTCGATCGGATCCAGCAAACCTACGACTCGATCGCTCGAAGAGCTTTCGAGATTTTTGATAATAACGGCAGATGGTTCGGTCGCGAATTGGAGGATTGGCTCCGCGCTGAGTCCGAACTGCTGCACCCCGTACACCTGGAAATAACAGAAACGGACGACAACCTGGCGGTTCGGGCAGAAGTGCCCGGCTTCAGCACCAAGGAACTCGAAATCAACGTCGAACCACGCCGGCTAACGATTACCGGCAAACACGAAGCCAAGGAAGAGAGCAAGAAGGGCAAGACAATCTATTCCGAGCGGTGTGCCAAGGAAATCCTGCGCATCGTTGACCTGCCAGCCGAGATTGATAGTTCGAAAGTGAACGCAACCTTGAAAGATGGCATTTTGATGATCGAGATGCCCAAGGCCGCCCATGCCAAGACAGTCCGTGTCGAGCCTAAGGCCGCCTAAGTGCTCAGACAATCAACCGGGCGGGCGCATAACTCAGTGAGTGCCCGCCCTTTTCTGCCTTCCAGGTTTCCTCCAATCCGCAACAAGGGCTTGGTAGCTCCATGGCAGGTGCCCATGGCTTTGTTCGAACAACCAGGCGCGCTCGCGAAACTCGCCGGATTTGCGGCGGAGAGGTTCGGCTGTCACTTTGCGCCAGTCGGCATGGCGCAGATGCGGCAAGCCGCGCAATCCAGATCAGGAGATTCCTATGGCTGCTAAACGTCTGCTGTTTCGATCCGCGGCACGCGAAAAAATACTGGGCGGCGCTGCCGCGTTAGCCGATGCCGTACGCATCACACTGGGACCAAAATCCAAATGCGTGCTCATCCAGAAGAAATGGGGAAGGCCGATCGTCTGTAACGATGGGATCACCATCGCGAAAGAGATCGAGTTGGAAGATCCCGAAGCGAATCTCGGGGCGCAAATGATCCGCGAAGCATCCGAGCGTACCGGCGACACCGTCGGTGACGGAACAAGCACATCGGCAATTCTGGCGCATGCGATTTTTGCCGAGGGTTTGCACAACGTGGCGGCCGGCGCAAGCGCCGTCGACCTCAAGCGCGGTCTGGATCGCGGCCTGCGGGTCGCGGTGAAAGCCTTGCAGAGCCTTTCGCGGCCTGTCGCCAGCCGCCTGGAAAAAGTCCAGATCGCCACCATCTCGGCTCACAACGACGAAACAATCGGTGAACTGGTGGCCGACGCGTACGAGAAGGTAGGGGCGGAGGGCGTCATCACTGTCGAGGAAGCAAAAACGACGGAATCCACACTCGAGGTTGTGGAAGGCATGCAATTCGACCGGGGATTTATCTCTCCCTATTTCATTACGGATCCGGAAAAGATGGAAGTAGTGCTTGACGATCCGTTGATCCTGCTCCACGAAAAGAGGCTTGCGAATATGAAAGACATGCTCCCGCTTCTGGAGCAGGTCGCCAAGGCCGGAAGACCTTTGTTAATCATTGCGGAAGACGTGGAGGGAGAAGCGCTGGCGACGCTGGTGGTAAATAAAGTGCGCGGCACGCTGCTCTCCGCTGCCGTGAAGGCGCCCGGGTTCGGAGACCGGCGCAAGGACATGCTGCAGGACATCGCCATCCTTACGGGTGGCCAGGTGATTGCCGAGGAACTTGGACTGAAAATGGAGAATCTCACTCTCGCCGAGCTGGGGAAAGCGAAGCGTGTGTTGATTGATAAAGACAAGACGACAATCATTGAAGGTGGCGGCTCTAAAGCTGCCATCCAGGGCCGCTGCTCCGAACTGCGCAAACAGATCGAGAAGACAACCTCCGACTACGACAAAGAGAAACTTCAGGAGCGGTTGGCAAAGCTCTCGGGAGGCGTGGCTGTTATCCGCGTTGGCGCGCCGTCCGAAACGGAAATGAAAAGTCGTAAGGAAGCAATCGAAGATGCCATCAGCGCGACTAAAGCAGCCCTCGCCGAAGGCATTGTGCCGGGAGGCGGTCTCGCTCTACTGCGGCTCATTGACGCGATCAACGGTGAGGAGAAGAATTGTTCCGGCGATGAGCGCACTGGACTCCTGATCCTGCGGCGTGCGCTGGAGGCACCGACGCGCCAGATCGCCGAGAACTCGAGCGTGGACGGAGGAGTCGTCGTGGATCGCATGCGGTCAGGCAAGGGGAACTTCGGTTTCGATGCGGCCCGCTGCGAGTATCTGGATCTAGTGGAAGCGGGAATCATCGACCCCACAAAGGTGGTGCGCGTCGCGCTGGAGAATGCTGTTTCTGTGGCGAGTGTTCTGCTGCTGGCCGAGGCAACGCTTACCGAAAAGCCGGAAGAGAAAAAAGAGAGTACGCCGGCGCGCGAATCTTTCGAGTAGCAGGATTCGGCAGATTACGGGGTAAACTGTTTACTTGCGCCTGAGACTGCCATAACGGAGCCGATATGCCGAGGATCAAACGCTTAGGCGGTCATGGTGATTTCGGCGGCGGCGCTCAGAGTCGTTTCATCGCAATTTCGTACCCTTTCATTCTCCTTTGTTGGTCCTTGGGAGTTGTTTTCATCGTCTTTCCCCGCGCAACACAAGGAGGCGGTAGCACTCCATCACGTCCACAGGCGATCTCCCGGCCAGCCTCATCAAGCGCAGCGACCGGACGAACGAAAATCGCCGAAGGCGAATACGCAATTTACGAGGAGGCGAACGCCGGGGCTGTCGGACCGTTCGGCGAAGAGGTGTACGATTTTCATGAATCGTGGACCCTCTGGCGCACCGAGAAAAGGCAATACGAGGTTGAAGGAGAGCGGAAATTCGAATCTCCCAGGCACACGGCGCACACAGACCGTTTTCGCGTCGAGCTTTCCCGCGATATGACGGCCATTCGCGCGACGGAGTTCGGCAAATTGCGATGGCGGCGCGATTCCGAGCCGCTGACCTGCGACTTTCTGCGCAAGGAGCTGCACTGCTCCTCGGGCGCGCGCGATCCGCAACAGGCCATTGATTTGCGCATTCCGATGGAGCATCCGTTTGGGGTGTTGTGGCCCATTTCGCCGTTTTCCCTGACCAGCATTACTCGGCAAGCGGAGCGCGATGCGAGCCGTGGAACCCATGTGCAGCTTTTGTCAGTGGAGCAGCCGAGCGCGTATATTCCAGTCCAGCCGATCATCCGAGATGGGCAACTCCGGTATCTCGGCGAAGAAAGCATCGAGGCGGCGAATCAAAAGTGGCGCGCCTACAAGTTTTCTCTCAAGGTGCCATCGCTTCCTCCATTTCTGATCTGGACTTCATCCAAAGGGCTTCTTCTCGCTTTGACGATCGAGCACACACAGCCCGATTGGCCGCAGGAAGGGATGAAGTTGGTTCGCTTTCAGAAGTGGGCCGACTTTTAAGGATTGTGACATGCATCCCATCTTGTGGCCCTCGCGCGATACACGAGCGAGAGGCAAGCGACTCCCTTGCTGAAGGAGCCGGCTGCAGACTTTCCGCAACTATAGATACGGATGACAATCCTATTTGGAGTTGGTGATTCCAAGTCCTCTCAATCAGTTCTGCAGGTTTTAGTTTTATAAATCAGTCGGACAGGTACAAAGGTTTGCGTCTTGCGCGGTCCGCGAGCAGTTGCGCGAAATCTGTGTAGTAATCCGGCGCCCATTATTTTTCTGCCGGGACATATACTCTGTCCGCGGTCACTAGCTCCACGTTGGGCACTTCGGTTTCCAATCTCACGTGTTGGTAGCTTGCTTTCTTATCAGCTTTGGCGAGAAACGTGAGCTTGTATTGATGGTTGAGCCGGTCGGCGAACTGATCCAAGAAGGGTGCGAAAGCGACTGGCGTACTAAAGCCCTGGAAATACGCTTCGCCCCCGGTTTCGTCGGCAAGTTGCGAGAGGTTGTTTTGCCCCTGGTTAATCCTCCAGAGGCTGTGGCCAAAATGGCCTGCGCGGGAGGCATAGATCGCATAGATCTGAGTTCCAGTTCGTTGCCCCTGCGAAATCGCTTCGGCGAGATACGAATCCGCTATGCCTGGCTGCAACGGATCTATACCGTCAGAGATTAGAAAAATTGCGCGACGCGCAGAGCTTTCCGGCCAGCGTTTGATCGCGTCCGTGATCGATAAATATGGACTGTTTCCGCCAGCGGCGGACCCCAGCGGCATTCGCAATGCTTTTCCTGCCTGGGCATGATCCTTTGTGAAGTTCTGAACGATGCGTACCGTACCATACTGTATGTACCCGACCGCAATGACAGTCGTGCCTGGCTGTGCGTTCATGAAGCGGCGCATGTCATCAAATTGCAAAGTAACATTCGTACTGCTCGCTTCGTCTATAAGCACGAATAGCTCCAGCGCGGATTGATCCCCTTGCATGGGAATCCAGTCTGTAACCCGAAGCCGGTCACGGCCCTGAAAAATCCTCACATCCTCACGGTTGACGGCAGGGATGTCCTTGCCGTGTTTCGCCTCGACAGAAACCACGGTACTGACCGGGACGGTTCCAGAAGAAACCTGCTGAGCTGACCAGGATAACGGGCCCCCGCTCAGTCCAATCAGGAATCCAAGGACCACGGACCATGCGATATGCTCGCGTTTCATAGAAGCTCCTCTCATAATAAATTGCCTGTTTCGATCACTCCAACAGCGCCCGCCCCATGTCTCTGTGAACGAAACACGCGATCACGCCGGCAGTCCGTTTCGTTGCCGCCAGTCATGTGTAAGAGTGTGTGGATCGCTGCATGAGTTCTGTGATGTGCGTCACTCTCGACCACATACACTCCTATTGGGTTAGGTGTGTCGATAATCGCATTTGGTTGGCTGCGGATTTCAAGTGAAAGCGCAACCCTGATTGGATGGACTTCGGGAACCTCGTTCGCATTATCAGTCCGCTCGTTTTATCAACTTCGTGTATCATTAGCGAGTTGCTTTCATCGCCTCTGCTCGTGGCACATGTCACGAAATGATGTGAGCGATGACACAGTTATGAGAAGTGGCGTGATAGCACTGAACTGGGATTGACGGTGGTCCGTGACTGTAAAAACATTGGCACTGCGCACAGTTCTTATAGTTATTTTGATGTTCGGAATCCTATCCTTCCCATTCCAGACTACAAAGGCAGAGAACGCTCCGGGACGAGAATACCGATTGCGGCTCTTCCACACTCACACCAACGAGCGGATCGACATTGTCTACAGAAGGGGAGATGTTTATTTCCTCGATGCGATCAATCGCCTCGACCAGTTTCTGCGCGATCACCGCACGGGGGATGTGCACCTACTCGATGTGCGACTCTTCGACCTTCTTCATGATTTGACCGAGACGGTCGGCCAGGCAGAGACGGAAATTGACATTGTTTGTGGGTTTCGCACGCCGTGGAGTAATGCTTTTCTGCGCCGCACAACTTCAGGCGTCGCCGCGCACAGCCTGCACATGGAAGGCGAAGCCATCGATATTCGTATCCCCGGAATTCCCGCGTCCGAATTGCGCGATGCGGCCCTGGCGCTTCACCGGGGAGGAGTGGGCTTTTACGCGAAGTCTGAGTTTGTTCATGTGGATGTGGGCCGCGTTCGCCGGTGGTAACGTTGCATTGGTGAACTGACATCCTAGTTGGAGTCGGGGGAGTCCTGAGTTAACGCTCGTTCCAGATCTGCGTCATAGCCATAAATATCGTCGTAGAACTGAACTTCACCATTTTCCAGCACAATGGCAGTCCCATAGAGAATCAACACGGGTATCGGCTTCCTGATATCTACCCGGATTGTTTCTTCGCCATGCATGGCGGCGAGGATATTCTCCGGAGTCCATTCCGGCTCATCCCTGAGAACCCATGCGGCTAGCGCCACAGCGTCTTCCACCCGGATGCACCCGTGACTGAAGTCACGCCGAGATCTGGAGAAAAGTGTCTTGGCGGGCGTGTCATGCATATAAACATCATACGGATTGGGGAATTCGAATTTTACGAGTCCGAGGGCATTGTCAGGGCCCGGTCTTTGCCGGATGGCCAACTTCCCCGATCGGAGCTTTTCCATCATTTCATCACTCACAGGGCCTTCGCTAACGACTTCTCCACGATTGTCCACGATTTCGTAGGAATTCTCCGCAAGGTAAGACAAATTCTTTTCAATCGCAGGTACAAGCTCCTTCCGCTGAATCCCCAGCGGCACATTCCAATCGGGTCTGAAGATCACCGACTTGATCTTGCTTGCAAAGACAGGAGTCTTGTGCCGATAAGCCCTGCCCACGACAACTTTCATGGAAAGGCCCACTTGATATTCTTCATTGGCGGCATAGAGACGAAAAGCGGGGATATCAACGATAATCGGGGGCCGCTCAATCTGGTGGGGCAACCACCGCCATCGCTCCAGCGTGAGTTTGAGTTGAACCACGCGCCGGCCAAGCGGGGTGTTGAGTTGCTTGACCGTGTGGGCATCGATTCGGCCACTCGGATCCAGACCGTGGCGCTGTTGAAAGTGCTTCACCGCGTCTACGAGATTGCCTTCGTAAATCATTCCCGGGGATAAGGCTTTATTTTGCTCCTGAAGATCTCCCAGAAGCTGCAACAACCTCGTGAGTCGTGGCACGCCAACATAAGAATCACCCGGCCTGATCGCCTTGGCCGGCACTGGTAGAAGTTCGCCGTCATCCTGACGCGCGAGTTCAAGATACCTATTTAACGCGGTTCCCGTTCGGCGGTAGGCCGGAAATGACGGTTCGACCATTTCCATGACAGCGTTTATGTCTTGCGCCTCGACAAGGTCCTGGCGTAGGAATTCGGACAAATCGAAAATTTGGCGGTTGATATCGAGAGCGAAGTGAAACAGGCGGGGGTTGACTCGGCCGATGTGCAGATCCGAGACGTATTTCATCGTTCCAACAGTAAGCGCGACGTCGAACCGGACAAGATCCGGCTCCAGCGGCAGTGTGGATTGTTCGAGGCCGGCGATGCGCCCATCCCATTGAGGACCATCATAATCTTCGGGCCTCAGCCCCTTGGTCTCTGCGCTTTTCAATAATTGAATGATCGTACGGGCCTGGGAAGTCGGCCTGGATCCTCGGAGCCAAGGTAATGTGTTTTCGAACGAGGCGTAGAATTCCTTTACTTCAGTTCGAAAGTTCGCGGAGCCGGGCGGCCGAAGGCCAGGAAGTTCTGGTGCATCCAAAAGAGCATGCAACAGAGCCGTCCCTTCGGTTGTGAGTTGTTGCCCAGAATCAACGCTGGCCTTTCCGATACCAGTACTGCGAACCGCCTCCCTGGGCTTGCCCAAACCCATTTCGCAGCCGGCTGCGAGAATAAATAGAAGCCCTAAGCAGCAGAGATGGCGAAGACTACGAAGATTTCCCCCGACTCGGCCTGCGTTTACGGATAAATCCGGCTTCATGTTCTGTATCTTTTCCGTCGCCTGTGCCGCGATGCTACCACGCATTCTCTCGGCGACTACCGCCTGTGACCGGCGGCGTCAGTTGGTCAGGGCACACAAATGTCCCAACCTCTCCATTTCATTCTGTACGGCCACTCTTAATCTCCGCTGATGACTGAGCGATCCGCCGCTGCATGGCTTGCCTGTTCGACGCCAGCCATGAACTCTTCTCGCACAAAACTTTGTAGGAAACATATCGCGACCTCATGGAACTAACTCTGCAGATCCTCTCTTATAGTCGAGCGATCCCTGCATAGGGAATGTACTCGGGGTCACTATGACCTGTGATTTGAATCACAGCTTACCAGCGTCGCGCGAGTTAAAAAGACAATGCCGAAGGATAGTTGGAAATGTCTTCGGAGCCAGCCGCTGCCTCTGCCACCAAAAGAGGAACACGACGACCCGAAGGACATCCTTCTTGCGGCAATTAAGTGATTGCGCGCCGCTAAGGAGACGACATGGATCAAGGGAGCATTGAAATTCTTCTGTTGGGTGAACATGCGGATCGTCCATCGTACTTTTCCCATTGGGTGGAACATCGCGGGTATCGTTGTTTGTTCGCGCGATCCACGGAGGACGGTCTGGCGCTGCTGGGTCGGCACGCGTTTCGCCTGATCCTGAGCACGCAGCCAATACATCTGACCGATCCCATGATTGCTCAGGTGGGCGGATCGGACTGCAGCGTTTTTTACAGTTACCCAGTGGAAGATGGTTGTTGGTGGTTGCCCTTGGTGCATCGTGGCCGGAAGTGCCTGGGCGCGCCGGCCCTTCGCCCGAGTGAATTAGTCAAGGCACTAGACGACATGGTCAGTGAAATCGAGTTGAACAATCTCGCGGTCGCAATTGACGACCAGGAGGTGCCAACATGAGCATTCCTGCGCACTTGAAATCACATCTCAAGCAAGCGCATGTTTCTTACTTTCCGATTCTCCATATTCCTACGCGCACAGCCCAGTACACGGCTTCCATCCTGCACGTTCCCGGGAAAGAGGTGGCCAAGACAGTTGTCTTTCGTGCCGGCAAGAATCGTTTGCTCGCGGTGCTCCCGGCCTCTTACCACGTGAATGTGAAAAAACTGGCGGCCGCAGTGGGCGCCCCGGTACGCATGGCCGACGAACTGGAGTGCAATAAACTGTTTCCCGATTGTAACGCGGGGGCCATCCCGCCATTCGGTGAACTCTACGGTTTGCCCGTATATATGGATGAAGCGCTGGCCGACAATCCGGAGATTGTCTTCAGCGCAGGCACTTGTTCCGATGCCATCCGCATGGGGAATGCTGATTTCGTGCATTTGGCAAAGGCGCGAGTCTGTTCTTTTGCGGATCAGCCCTAGCGCGTTCTCAAGACGTGCGGGATGCGCGCCGTCATGCCACTGCTAACGGAGCCGTGGCAACGGCGATTCACAAGAGTCAGTGCGAATCATGAACCCAGAGAAATCTCGTATCTCACTGCGGCAAATGACTCTCCTAGATGTTCCGGCAGTGGTGGAATTGCAGCGCCGGGTTTTTCCGGGGATGCCCACCTGGACTGTAGCGGAACTTACCCATCACCTCGCCGTCTTTCCTGAAGGCCAGCTTGTCGCGGTGGACGAAACAGGCCGTCTGCTGGGCTCGGCAAGTTCACTCATCATTGATTGGGACGATTACGCCGAATCGGCCAAGTGGTCGACGATCACTGGCAGCGGAACGTTCGACACGCATAACCCGCTTGGCAAGACACTCTACGGCGCCGACATGGGCGTCGATCCGTCGGCACACAGACAAGGAATCGGATCTCTGTTGTACGAGGCGCGCAAGAAGATGGTGAAGAGTCGCGGGTTGAAGCGCCTGCTGACAGGCGGACGGATTCCGGGGTATGCCCAGGTCGCCGGCCAGATGACACCAGCGGAATACGTGGCCGATGTCGTCAAGGGCAACCGCAAAGACCCGACGCTGAGCTTTCAGCTCGCGAACGGGATGGTGGTCCTGGATGTGGTGCCGCAATATCTGGATGACAAGGAGTCGCGCGGATTCGCCACGCTGCTCGAATGGCTGAATCCTGAATACGTGGCCACCATAAGCCTTCGGGCGAGTGAGCAACACGCGGCCTTGGAAGACGAGGAGGCGCGCAGGGTACATCCGCGGCCCGCGCGCGTGCGAATCGCCGCGATGCAATACCTGCTGCGTCCCATCAGCCGTTTTGAGGATTTTGCGACGCAGGTCGAGTTCTTTGTCCGCAGCGCCAAAGAGTATGGCAGCCAATTCGTGGTGTTTCCCGAGTACTTCTCGATGCAAATCCTCAGCTACTTGCGCGAGCCCAGCCCAGGCCGAGCGGTGCGCCGCCTTGCTCAACTGGCCCCGGATTACGAGAATCTCTTCATGAGGCTGGCGGCCGAAAATGGGCTGTACATCATCGCGGGAACGCATCCCGTGATCCAGGAAGGCGAGTTGTTCAACGCCGCCCACCTTTTTACGCCGCACGGCCGAGTGTTTCGCCAGAAGAAGGTGCACCTGACGCTCACGGAAAAAGGCCCCTACCAGATGAGCCGGGGTCATGGTTTCTATGTGTACCATACCGTGTACGGCAAGATTGCGATCCTGGTGTGTTACGACGTGGAGTTCCCCGAGGCGGCGCGGGTGCTGGCGGAAGCCGGCGCCCAGATTCTTTTTGTTCCCTCCTGCACGGATGAGCGCCAGGGATTCTGCCGGGTCCGCTACTGCGCGCAAGCCCGTGCCATCGAGAATCAGATCTATGTCGCTATGGCAGGCACTGTGGGCAATCTACCCGAAGTGCCTTATATGGCCACGCACTATGGCCAAGCAGCGATCCTGACGCCCACGGACTATTTCTTTGCCCGAGACGGGATCGCGGCCGAGGGCACCGTCAACCAGGAGCAAATGGTTATATCCGACGTGAACCTCGATCTGCTCGATGAGCGGCGCATCAACGGCACGGTCATCCCGCTCAATGACTTGATCAGGGACGCCTACGACCGGGTGATTCACTATGCCGACCAGCGCAATGGAGATACTCCTACTGGGCCGCGCGCATTGGCTCCCGAGGCTGAAAGGAAGCTGATAAATCCAGATCCGCGCGGCCCTTACCCTTCGGGGTCATGAAAGTTGGTCCCGGAATTTTCAAAAGGGGGCGAGTATGTTGGCCAAGGATCAACGCCTGGTGTTTGGCGTCGTGATGTGGGTAACGAGGACTTTCGGCTGGATCTTGATCGCTCTCGCGATTCTCGGACTCCCGCAAATGCGATTTCTTACAGGGCCTCTGGCCGTCAGCTTTGGACTGCTTGCGTCCGTGGCGCTCGGGTTGGCGGGCGTGGCGTGGCTTGTCGGAGTGGAGTTGTTCCTACGCTTTTTTGATCGGTATCTGTCGCGCAATTGAGGTCGGGCGCGTGCTCACGCTCTCACGAGCGAATCCATTTGTGGTTAGGTGTGACAAATGAGAGAAACCCAGATGGGCTCACCGTCGAATGTCAGGGCCACGGTAACGCCCTCGGTTGGGCTGGCGGTCTCCATCGAGTAGTCTTCGCCGGTAATCACGGTCGGCACCGACAGCATGCAATGATCCGCCAAGTTGTGCACTTTCGATTTGAAGTTTCCTGCGATCATATTGCACAGCTCGCCGAGCGCATCGCGGGCGGTGGAGGGATTGGATGCCGCACCTCCGCCCAGCATGAGCGACGCAAATTTCACAGCCGTATCCCGGGAACAGCGCAGCGTGGCCATTCCGCAGAGCGCTCCAGCCATGCCCACCATGGCGGTTTGTTCTCCACGTGGTTCTTCCGTGGGCGCGAGGTTTAGCTCCAGGTGCGCGCCCGCCATCATTTCAAAAACCTCCAGCGCGGCGCATTCCAGGATTGTCTTCCAATTGGGATCAAAAGGGACTGCCGCTTGCGTGCCTTGCTTCAAGATGGATTTCACAGGATGCCTCCTAGGAGCGGTGCGACTATCGTCTTGACTTGCTCCGGCGTAAACGGCTTGCGGAGATAACCTTTTGCGCCGGCCGAAATAGCTTCCACCACGCGGGCCTCGCTGCCCTCCGTTGTGATCATCACCACAGGAACTCCCTTGGCGGATTCGACCGTCGCGAGGTTTTTCAGAAATTCGAGACCGTCCATGACCGGCATGTTGATATCGCTCAGGATCATGTCCAACGCGCCTTTCTGCGCTTCGGCGAGCCCTTCCGCTCCATTGCTGGCCTCCAGAACTTCCGCAAGATCGAGACCCGCCTGGCGAAGCGCCCTCTCGACAATTTTTCTCATGACCGAAGAATCATCCACTATCAGAACTCTGAGTTTCTTCACGGTTGTTCTCCTGAAAGGAATCTTTCGCAATTTTCCGCCGTCGCCCCCGTAACCGGGAAGTGGATGCGCGCGAGCGAAGAAACAGGAAGCGGCTGTTTCGGCAAGCCCCCCGAAAGCCGGCGCGGCTTTGATTCGCCGGGAACCCCATCGTTCGCGGGAAAGTTCCTCACTGTGGAGCGCCGCCGTTCGCAAAAATGGAATCCACCATCCGCGCGACTTGAATGGCGTGTTCGTCCAGCTCAAAAGTAAAACGCGCCAGGTCGAGCGCTGCTGCCGCGGGGTATTTTTTCTGCAGCAGCCGCCAGGCGGGCTCCGCCGCCAGATCAAATTCGCGAGCCTCGTAGTAGCCGTACCCGAGGCCACGCAGACGGCAGAGGAGATCGGCCAGATAAACCGTGCTTGCCATTTCGACGTCCGGACCATCCGGCGGCGGATGGTGATGAAATTCGATGGTGCTGGAAATGTCCGGGGGCAACTTCCAGATGTCGGCAAGGATCCGCCCGCTGTCGCAGTGGGTGAAGCCCAGAACTTCCAGCTCCACTTCACACAGCGGGGTTTCCGAGGTCTCCGCCAGTTGGAGGACGCGGCGGAATTCCTCCTTGAAAAGCAAGGAATTAACAAGGATTCCTATGTCGTGCAGCAGTCCAGCGAGGTAGAATTTTTCGGTATTCGCAATGGCAAAACACTGGGCAAGATGCTGGCTGACAAGCGCGGTCCCCAGCGCATGACGCCAGAACGTATGCGGCGCCATACCGTGCTCCGCACCCAAGAAAATGTTCGGAAGGCTGCAGGAGTATACAACGTTCCGAATTCGCCAGACACCCAGCGCCAGAACCGCTCCTCGCACGGAATCAACTTCGACTTGCCGCCCGAAGAGCGCGGAGTTCGCCATCCTCAGGCATTGCGCCGCAAGCGACTTATCATAGGAGATTAACTCCACAATGCGTTCGATGTTCGCGTCGGACGGACTGGTGCTAAGACATATCCCCAGGGAATGCAGCACGGTAGGCATCGCCGGAAGATTATCGAGATCGCTTACCTTTCGTTGCAGGAGCTTCGCCGTGGCGGGATTCACTTTGCGCCTCCCGCTTCTTCTCCCGGAGCCGGCTTGTAATATCCGGTGGCGCCGGGGAAATGCACGAGGCGAAATTGGTCGTAGATCCCGAACAAAGTCTCGCACTCGCCGAGGAAAAAATGGCCGCCGGGGATCAAGCCGTTGTAGAAGTGATCGACGGTCCTCCGCTTCGCCACACCGTCAAAATAGATCAACACGTTGCAGCAGAAAATCAGATCGAATCCCTTCATGAAAAGCATTTTGGATTGATCCTGTAGATTCAGCCGGTCAAACTGAACCCTGGCGCGAACCTCTTCCTTCACTCTGTAGAGGTTGCTCTCCCGCGTGAAGTATTTTCCCCGCTTTTCCGCGCTCAAATTGCGAACGGCATATTCCGCATAGAGTCCTTCGCGGCATTTCGCGATGGAATTGTCATTTAAGTCCGTCGCGACGATTTCGAATGTCCAGTCCTTGAATTTTTGGACAACTTGCTCGAGGAGAAGAATCGAAAGAGTGTAGGGCTCTTCGCCGGTCGAACAACCGGCGCTCCACACGCGGAGCTTCTTGAAGCTTTGCTTTGCATTCGACGCCATGAGTTTCGGCACAATAATCTTGCTCACCGCATCCATGGCCGGCTGGCTGCGGAAGAAATATGTTTCTCCAATCGTGATTTCATTCAGCAGGCTTCGCATTTCCGCATCGCGGTTGGGACGAGTGGTGAGATGCTCCAGGTAATCCGAATAGGATCCGGAGTTCAGCGCCTTCATGCGCCGCTGGGAGCGGATCGCCAGTAAGTAGAATTTGTTGTCGGGATGAAAGATGCCCGACATGCGGTAGATCAGGTCGCGCAATTTGACCAAGGCCGGATCCGAAAGATCGGCATCCTCGGAAACATGAGTCTGGGCTGCAAGGCTGTCTGTAGGCATGCGGTTCAGTTCCTTGGATGCCGGGACTTTGCGAAGACGCCGGGCTCGCACTTCGGTAACAAGGCAGACAAAATGCCGGGCCGGGCCGGCGATCGGGTAAGGAAGGCCCGGGAACCTCTTGGAATCTCAGCCAAGCCGTGGCCAGCGGAGTCCGGCCCGCCGATTAGGGCATTAGCGTTGGCCCCATAAGGTTTCATCGGATCGCCAGGAGAAAACTTTAGAGTCCCTGAGCTTGGGCGGATCGGACGTACGCATCCGGCCGAGATCGAATGATCCCGCAAGCGATAACCGCAGGATGTATGGAAATCGTTAGAGTTTTCTAATCCTGGCTTGTTCGTCAGCGTGCAAGCGGGCGGGAAACCCGCTTCCAGAAAACAGCGACGATCCATGACCGGCGATGCCTGCGTTCCAGCGCTGGTTTTATGATCCACTGCGTTGTCTCACGGGGAATGCGCTCTGCCCGGATTCGCGTGCTTTCGTACGAGAAACAGCGGCTGAGGTAGTTCTTCCTATGGCGACCCGGCGGATGATTTCCTGGGCCATGGAACCGATCGGGTAGGTGGCGCTCGCAAAACCTGCCGCAGCCACTTGCCCCGGCATACCCCAAACGACCGAGCTGGCCTCGTCCTGCACGAAGACTTGACCGCCTCTTTCGCGAATATGCTGTGCGCCGTCTACACCGTCGTAACCCATGCCGGTCAAAACAACAGCCAGAACATTGCCCCCAAATACTTTCGCGGCCGAGCGAAACAAGGGATCCACGGCGGGCCGGCAGGAGTTCTCCGGCGGATTCTGATTCATCGCCAGCTGCACGGAAGCTTCCTTCCGTTCGACGGTCATGTGATAGTTGCCGGGCGCGATCCACGCATCACCGGCTTTCAGGGCTTGTCCCGGCTTGCCTTCCTGAATGGTGAGGGCCGAACGCTCGTTCAACCGCGCGGCAAGAAGCCGCGTAAAAACAGGCGGCATGTGCTGAACGATCACAATGGGAACAGGGAAGTCCCCCGGTATCGCAGGCATAATCTCGGCCAGAGCGTTCGGGCCGCCCGTGGATGTGCCGATGGCGAGCAAGTCGATTTGGTTGAGTTCTCGAGCGGGCTGCACACCCGCGGGTCGCCAACGCGGCGCAGGCAAAAGAGGTGGAGCCTGGGCGCCAAGGCGCGATGGGCAGAGGGCCTTGATTTTCGGGATGAGCTGTTCGCGAATTTGGGCGAGCGTTGCGTTCAAGCTTCCTGTGTTGCTCGGTTTAGTCACGTAGTCGCTGGCGCCCAGAGCCAGCGCATCGAGCGTGATCCCGGCGCCTCGTTCGGTCAGCGTGCTGAACATGATGACGGGAAGCTTGGGATAGCTCTTGCGGATTTCGACCAGCGTCTCGATGCCGTTCATTCCAGGCATTTCCACGTCCAGGGTCACGATGTCCGGATTGACTTGAGAAATCTTGGCTAGCGCAATGCTCCCATTGGCCGCAGTACCGACGACTTCCAGAGCGGCGTCGGGGGCCAGCCCGTCGCACACTACTTTTCGGATGACCGCGGAGTCGTCGACGATTAGAATTCGAATCGGGGGCATAGTTCATTCCAAACAAGCTGGGAAACCTTTTTCTCCTTCTTGGAGACGGCAGAACGCTTCCGGTGCTGCGTTCGCCCGCCGGCATATCCTCTTCCTATGGCACGACGTAGCGGAAATCGATGTAGATCATGCTGGCGTGCGCATTCTTGGGCGCGCCGGTAGAAACAAACCAAGGACTTCGTGTCATGTAGCTGTATTGAGTGAGAATTTGTACTGCTCCATATTGCGGATTTTTCCAGAACGTGTGGATCCAGTCGAAGGTGATTTCCTGAATTGCGCGGTTTGCGCTCGCCAGCGAGCCTGGCCCACCAAAACCAATTAAGGGCTTCACGAACAGCGCTGAGGTCGTGTCCGGAAAGAAATTTCTCTGGAAGTAAGCTCCACTGTAATAAACGCCGACATTCTCCCTCGCGTTGAATCGGGCTTCCAATCCCGCGACGCCCGAGCCTGAATTCACAAGAGAGACCCTTGCCCCCGCCGGGACGATGGCGTCCGGACGTATGACCGCGTCGGGGCCAAGTCCGCCGATGTATCGGCCGCCGCCATCGCTGTAAAACGTGTTCGCGAACAGTTTTACATTCTTGACGATTTCGAAGTTCAGGTTCACGGAGCCGCCGCCCCCACTGACCGTACTCCTGCCGCCGCTGGCAACGTTTGGGACGACACTGATTGATGACAGCAGCCCCACAGCTTCGATGTGGAAATGATGGACACCGAAATCGGTGTCATACGCGAGTTTTGGAATGATATCCGGATGAAGATTGGGCGTCGCCGTCGCGGTATTGACCCCGGCATCGAGTTGAGTACCTAGAGCAGCATTGAACGCAGACGGATAAGTGACCTCCCCGGTTCCCACGTACTGCTCCGGATTTTCAAGAGCCACTCCGAAACCCCAATGCTGGTTCGGATGATAGACGATGCGAAACTCGGCGGCGCGCGTCCACGTGAGCCCGGCCATGGAATTTGGATCCACGCCCAGTCCATTGAATATCTCGGAGGGATCCGGTGATAAACCAATCCGGTTCGGCGTGAGCCAGCTCCAGGTTTGCCCTCCCATCAACTCCCACTTGCCGCGATTCAGATCCAACCAGGCGAGGCGCAGCCGGTTGGTGTGTCCATTGGTGGTCACGAAGGTGTTCGCGGCATCGTTGCCGATAAAATCCGTCTCAACATATCCCGTGACGTCGTTCGCTCCGAACTTGCTCTTGACCTTTAGAGAAATCTTGGAATTCTGCGCGCTGAGGCGATTTTCGCTGAGCTGCCCCTGCGCCGTGTTGTTGAACGGAAGGGTTCCATAAGTTGTTGCTAACCCACTGCCCATATTCGTCGTCCGGAATATGGAAGTGAAGTCCAGTGTACCCCCAGGGGTGAACTGGACACTTCCGATCGAGAAGGAGAGCGGCGACGCTTTGTCCTTCGCAGGGTTTTCTTGCCGCTCGCCGCGGACTCCAGGCATAGACAAAACCGGAGCGGTGCCGGACGAGTGCAGGATCGCATCGACCATCCGAATGGGCGCCGGGTCGGCGTCAGCGGTCATACCGGGACTGCGGACCAACTGTCCTAACTGTTGTTCGAGTCTCTCAATCTCCAGTTGCTGGCGCTTAATCTGTTCCCGCTGTTCAACCTGCGCATCGCGGAGCACTCTGATCTCGGTGGCGAGACTGGAATGATCTGGGTCGGTGCCAGTTGGTGCCGCGTTGGATTGCGCAAATGACAAGCTCGGGAAAAGGAGTGCCAGAGCCAGGAAAGTGGTTAAGCGCATCAGTTTTGCCATCCTTTCTCTCACGCCGCCCGGTGTGTGGCATGCCCGTTGGAATCAATTTTGAATTGTCCGACCAACTCGCGAAGCTCGGTGGACATCTTCGCCAGCTGAGCCGCCGCCTTCTGCGAATCACCGGCGCCTTGCGACGTGCTCTGCGCCGCTTGCGCCACTCCGGTAATGTTCTTGGCCACCTCGCCCGATCCCTTCGCAGCCTCGGCGACGTTCCGCGACATTTCGGAGGTCGTCGCGGACTGTTCCTCGACAGCCGTGGCGATGGTGGCCGAAATATCATTGACCTGGCCGATGATCCCGCTGATCTTCGAGATGGCCTCCACGGTTCCTTTCGCGTCGGTTTGAATCGCGGCAATCCGCTGGCTGATGTCTTCGGTGGCCTTGGCGGTCTGCTTGGCCAGTTCCTTGACTTCGTTGGCGACCACCGCAAAACCCTTTCCCGCTTCTCCGGCGCGGGCCGCTTCGATGGTGGCGTTCAAGGCGAGCAGGTTTGTCTGCTGCGCGATGGAAGTGATTACCTTGATGACCTGGCCGATTTCGGCGCTGGATTCTCCCAGTTTGACGACCGTGGCATTGGTGTCGATCGCCGCCTTCAGCGCTCCGCCCGCCACTTTGGCCGCCTCGCTGGCGTTCTTGGCAATCTCGCCGATGGTGGCGCTCATCTCTTCGGTGCTGGTGGCGACGGTCTGGAGGCTGCGGTTCACCTGTTCGGTGGCCGCCGAGACGACATTGGCCTGCGCCGAAGTCTCCTCGGAATTGGCGGTGATTTGGTGGCTGGTGGCGGAGAACTCTTCGCTCGCCGCTGCGACTTGTTGCGCGTTCTCGGCAACCGATCGCATTGCGTGCGACATCTTGGAGAGCGCCTGGTTCAGCGCCTCGCCCATCTGGCCGATTTCGTCTTTCGATTCCACCTCCAGGCGTGACGCCAGGTCTCCGCCTGCAAATTTGTCCACCAAAGACACAATCTTGGCGAGGGGACTGGTAATGCCGCGCATGACGAGGAATCCAATCACGATCACAGCTAGAGTGATTCCCAGCCCCAGACTAACCAGGATCGTAATTCGGCTACGGATCAGCTCCTGTGCGTTTTTCTCTTCCTGTTTGTTGGCCTCGAGGAGATAAGCGCTTAGTTCGTTCACGGCAGTCTCCCCAGCGGCTGCGGCGGGACGGAGCCTAACCAGTATTTCAGCTCCCTTCTTCGTGTCTCCACTCAGCATGGCCGGAACAAATTCCTTTTCTATGCCGTCAAACCACTGGCGGTCGGGCGGGTACACTTTATTCGCGATCATGTCTTTGAGCTTGGGATCGGTGATTTGCGTCATGAAGTCCTGCTTTGCTTCTTCGAACACTTTATCTGCCTGCGTGATGGCGTCCGCTCGAGTCTGCATCTCGGCCCGATCCTTGGCGCTGTCCATCATGTTGGCCGCCAGCCTGGCGGTGAGAATATTAAGAGTTGGAGCAGTCGCGTCACCATCCAACCGACTGTGGAGGAGAATACTGTTATATGTATCGCCGCCGATCTGGACGGTCTTTATCGTGGTGTAGGCAACCACCCCGAAGACTGCAAAACCTAGGACGGCAGTTCCCATGAGCAAAGACAGCTTTGTCGTTACCTTTATATCTTTGAAGCGCATCATTGTTCCCCCTCAGTTTTCAAGAATAAGAAGCTCTCAAACCCATCTGCCGAGTAGCTACTCGCAATATCGGCGGAATTCCAGGTGGGCATCACTCCGCGGCTACGGCTTCAGCGCGCCCTCCTTGCGGGCGGTGGGACCGAAATGACCGGTACAAATCCCCCACCGCATACGTCACTCCCGCAAAGAAGTGTTTGCACGGAGCGCCATGCGTGAACCCGGCGTCGACTCCCGCGTCGAACACGAGGCGCGGATTTACGCTGTAAGACAGAGACCACAAGCTCGACCCAAAGGCAGGTGCGTCCGGACCGCTCTGCGTGTCGCCATACACCTCGCCTGTTATCGCCACGTGCCGCGTCAGGGAACGCGTGAAATTCGCGGAGTACTCCTCGTAGCGGTTGAACCCGCCCCCTTGCGGCTGGCCGAGCAGGATCCACTTCGTTTCAAAATTGACGGAAGTATGCTTGACCGTCTTCCCGGCGGAGACCGCCACGATGTGGTCCTTCGCTCCGGATCCCAAACCGTCCTGAACGTTCGCCATCGGAATTTTTAGCGTGTAGTGAACTGCCGCAGTCGGAAGCACGTGCGTCTCGCGCACGAACCTGTATTGCCCGGTGATCCAGTCATCACCGATCCCGTTTACCGATGGTTGCCCCGGCCCCGATTGCGACTGCCACCCGCCGAAATAATTCCGGAATTCGAAATTGCAGAACACTCCCATTTTGAACATTGCGCCGACGGAGTTGTGACGCACACCTGCGCCCGGCCACACCCGGCCCCATCCTGTCTCTACTTCCAAGATCCCCGGCGCTATCGTGTCCGGGGAATCCGTGGTCGTCGGTTGGCTTGGGCTTGCCGCCACCTGGCCTACTTCGGAGTTGCATTGCGCCCATGCCGTGCCGCTGCTCCCCAAAAGAACAAGCGCAGTCAAAAACGCCATATCTCGCAGTTGCTTCCTCATGCTGTCTCTTCCGTTCCCTTTCCGGCTCTGGCGCACTCAAAGGAGCGCGAGGGCCGTGGGTTTTGGGAATTTGGGTTCTTGATAGGCCTCCCGTTCTCAGGACGCCTCACGCCTGGCCGCCGGGACTTGGACCCGGGCCCCGTGGAGCACTGTGGCGCCATGTCTGATTCATCGGCCGGTTCAGGTTAAGCTTCACTGTGGTCCTCAATGGCGCACGCCCGCTCGGTATCCAGCACGTGCATCAACTGTTTGTCGAGCTTGTGCACGCCCAGGATCACCTCGCGCACCTTGCCCTGCAGCGTCTCGGGTGGCGGCTCGAAGGTTTCTTCTCCGACTTCGACCACGTCTCCAATGTCATCGACGAGCAGGCTAACGGCGTCCTCGCCGGTGCGGATCACCACGTTCATCGGAAGCTGGCCCTCCGGGCGTTCGGGAAGTTCCAACTGGCGCCGCAAATCCACGGCAATGACGATCTGCCCGCGCAGATTCATCAGGCCGCGAACGACGCCCGGCGCGAGGGGCACTTCGGTCAGTTCCAGACGTTGGATAACTTCCTGAACTTTCAACAGTTCGACGCCGAACAGGTAGTGGTCCAGGTAGAATGTGCAGAATTGCTGTGGATGTGACATGGCTTAGTCGCCTACCTTGGCATGTTCGATTTCGTGGCCGTGCAGGGATACGGCGGTGCGGAGAATGGCGTCGAGATCCAGCAATTCGGTCACGCGATTCTCGATCACTACGGAGTAGAGGACGCCGGCCCGAGTTGCTGGAGATTTCACGTCTGCCCGGTCTTCGACGATGTCGCGGATGCGCTCCACGACAAGGCCGACGGCATTCCCCTCGTGATGGCAGACGAGCACCTGAACCGTACCCGAATCCGTGGGTGGTGCTGGGGATTGCACGTGACGGCGTCTCTGGCGCCTCTCTTCCATCACGCGGCTGAGAAGGACGAGCGGCAGAATCTTGCCTCGATATTGCACGACGGATTCGTTGCCGGAATGTTCCACTTGCGACGCCGGAAACTCTTCCAGGCGAGCCAGAGCGCCCAGGGGCACCGCCATCCGGGCGTCGTCCGGACCGGAAAAGACGAGAAACGTCTGTTTGTCGCTGGTTTTTTGTTCGTTCTCGGAATCGGCGATGGCCTGGGCGTGCTCGCTCGCTTCAGAAATTATGCGCGCCCGTTGTGCAAGACCCCGCACATCCAGAATCAAGGCAATCTTGCCGTCGCCCATGATGGTAGCGCCCGCGAATGTCTTGATGCTTTTCAGCCGCCTTCCCAGCGGCTTGACAACGATTTCTTCGGTGTCCTTGATTTCGTCGACGATCAGGCCAAACTGGTGGCTGTCCGCTTGCAGCACGACCATGTTGACCGCTCTGTCTCGGGCCTCGTCGCCGTTGGAATTCTTCTCGATTTGCAGCTCTCGGTCCAAATACACCAGGGGCAGCAACCGTCCGCGCAAGCGGTACACCGGAGCGCCATGCACCGTCTCAATTCCCGTGCGCGCCGGATCTCCGTCGATCCGCACCAGCTCGATTAAGCTGACTTGCGGAATAATGAAACGTTTGTCCGAGGAGAGAACCACCAGGCCGGGTATGATCGCCAGCGTCAGCGGTATCTTCATGCGCACCGTTGTGCCCGCTCCCGGCGTGGACTGCACATCCACTGTTCCGCCGGTCTTTTCAATGTTCGTCTTCACCACGTCCATGCCCACGCCACGCCCGGAAACGTTGGTGATCTTCTCCGCAGTCGAGAAACCCGGCAGGAAAATCAGATTTGCGGACTCCCTCTCGCTCATCTTTGCGGCGTGTTCCTGCGTGATTAACCCTTTTTCCACGGCTTTCCGGCGAATTTTTTCCAAGTCAAGTCCGGCGCCATCGTCCGAGATTTCAATATTGACTTGGCCCCCTTCGTGATACGCGCGCAGGAACAGTCTGCCCTCGGGAGGTTTGCCGGCGGCTATCCGCTTGGCGGGCGTCTCGATGCCGTGGTCGACCGAATTGCGCACCAGATGCGTCAGAGGATCCTTAATGGCTTCGATGATGGTCTTGTCGAGTTCCGTTTCCTTTCCTTCCATCTCGACCCGCACCTGCTTGCCGCAGGAAGTTGCCACGTCGCGCACCGTGCGCGGGAACTTGCTCCAGATATTGCCAATCGGCTGCATGCGTGTCTTCATCACGCCTTCCTGCAGTTCTGTCGTGATGAGATTGAGCCGCTGGCTCGGCTTCGCAAGCCCGGTATTCTCGTTGGCATTGGAAAACTGCAGGACCTGGTTGCGAGCGAGAACCAGTTCGCCGACCAGGTTCATGAGCTTGTCGAGCAAAACGACGTCGACGCGGATGGACGAATCGCTCACGCTGCCGCGATTTGTCGATGGAGCCTGCGGCGCCTCGCTGGCTTCCGGGGAGGAGACTTCGTTGCGTTCCACCCGGACTTCACTGGCCTCCTGCCGATCTTCTCTCGGTTCCGTCTTTGGTATCAGGGTGACTTCTCGCCGCGCGTCGGCGATCTGCTCGGGAACTTCGGCTTGCGATGGCAACGGGAGATGTTCCTTACCAAGAGCGTCATCTTGAGAAGGCGGCGCCGTGGAGTGTTTGGTCTCCTCAGCGGGCTGGGATGCGTCCTGATGCAGCCGCGTCAGCGTCTGAATCAGGTCTTCGTCGTTGCGCTCGCCCTCGTTGCCGCTCGTCTCGATGCTCCGTAGGATCTGCCGGATCACGTCGACCATGCGAAGCAGCGCAGTCGTAATTTCCGGATTGAGGATGAGGTCGCCATCGCGCAGCCGGCTGAGCAGGTTCTCGCCCACGTGCGCGACAGACTCCAGTTTTGTGAAGCCGAGGAATCCGCAGGTGCCTTTGATGGTATGGACCATGCGAAAAACACTTGCGAGCGTATCGCGGTTTTGGGGGTCTTTCTCGAGCTGGATGAGTTCGCGGTCCAGAGAATCAAGATTCTCGTTGCTTTCAACGAGAAACTCGCGGACGATATCGTCGCTCATTCGAAATCACCCTCTCCCGAAGCGGAAACCACAACGACACTAAGCAATGTTGCAACTTGACGGGCTAGACCCTCATGCCAGCCAGCCGAACTTCTGGATACGTCAACTCTTCCCCAGCCGCCTGCCAGTCCAATGCGATTCCTTGGCGGCGCCTAATGTTTCTCGCACCGATGCCAAATCACTGTTACCACTGCCACTTGTGTGCCAGATCCGATGCATGCGTTTGCGGCGTTTCTGGCTGCAGCTCATTCATCGGCAATATTCTTTTTGTCTTGAGTTCAGCCGTGGTGTGAGATTTGTTTCCTTGCTCGAGGACTTTCGGAGGGCTTCCGCGTCACAATGCACGCTGCGGGACCTAGCGGCCCGCAGCCGCAATCCGTACCTCGTAGAGAGTGCGCGTCTTCCAGTCCACTTGAACCAAGCTTGGCGGCCGGCAGATCATCTTCCGCAATGAGAAAATGCAAGCGAAAGAAGTGGAAGTAGAGTGCGAAGGCTCAGATGGAGCTTGCGCCATTGGCACTCGACTTCCGATAAACAAGTCCATGCGAAATCGAGTGTGCGCGTCAATTCAGGAAGCGTTTTCCTGTTTTGAAATCATGGGAGTTTGTTAATTGTTGTATCCCGTGTATTTCCATTACAGATTCAATGTTTTGTTTGGAAGGGAAAGCGCTGGGTGTATAGCGCTGATCGCGGGGTGTTGCAGGTCCCCCCCAACTCGTTCAATGAGGCATTTCTAATTTTCGAACGAGAAAGACGGGACAGTGGGAGGAGAATCAATGCCAATCGCAGAAACGCACTCGACGCTACAGATCTCACGAGTCCTCATCGCCAGCTCGAACGAAGCATTCCGCAGGCAGTGGGTTGGAAATGCGCAGTGTGACGCCGCCGATATTGAGGAGGCCGCGGGAGGCGCGGACGCGCTAGCAAAGCTAGCATCCGACGACTGGAGTGAAGTGTTGTTGGACCGGCGTCTGCATGATCTCGACGTGAACGAGGTGCTCAGCATGATTCGGTTGCGGCATCCGCACCTGTTGGTGCGCCTGGTGGATTCCGATGCGCGCCTCGATGCTTCGCAAGATTGTCCGGCAGCGGTGAAGCAAGCCGCCGTCGCGGCTGTGGATGTGCCGGCCGATCACCCGTGCGATGACGGGCCCACACAGTTGGACCCAGCTCAGGAACTCATCGAAGATACGGAAAGGGAAGTCTCCCATCCCGGTGTCGAACCCTTGCCGGGAATGATGGGGGCCGGCCCGGGTCTGGCACAGATATTCCGTCTGGCGCGTCTGGTGGGGCCTCGCCAAACGACCGTATTGATTACCGGAGAGACCGGGACGGGCAAGGAACTGGTCGCGCGAGGAATCCATCAAATCAGTCTGCGTTCGAAAAACCCGTTTGTGGTGGTGAACTGCGCCGCCATTCCCGAGCAACTGCTCGAAGCGGAACTGTTTGGCCATGCGCGGGGCGCCTTCACCGGCGCGGTGCAGTCGCGGCTCGGGCGAATTCACGTGGCGCATGGCGGCACATTGTTTCTGGACGAAGTCGGCGAGTTGCCGTTGAGTATGCAGGCAAAGCTGCTGCGTTTCCTGCAGGATGGCGAAGTCCAGCGCCTCGGAAGTTCGGATGTATTCCGCTTGGATGTGCGGGTCATTTCAGCAACCAATGTGAACCTTTTGCGTTGCGTGCAGGAAAAACAATTTCGCCAGGACCTGTACTACCGGCTCGCGGTCTTCCCTCTGGAATTGCCGCCTTTGCGTCAGAGAAAAGAAGACATCGTTCCCTTGGCCGAGCATTTTCTTGACATCCTGTCCGAGCCATCCTGCGTCCCCCCGAAGAGTCTCTCGCCGTCCGCCGCGGCCCTTTTGCCTCCGTATCCGTGGCCGGGCAATGTCCGTGAACTGCAACACGCCGTCGAGCGGGCATTCATTTTGGCCGGAGACGCACGCCAGCTCCACGCCTCCCACTTCAGCCTGCCGAAGACGGCTGCGCTTTCGTAAGCCTGAATTCTGAAGTTGATGTGGGAACTTGGGGTTGAAATCCGGGTACGCCAATCTCCAGATTGGCGGTTTGCAGGACGCCATTCAGGAGAATGGCGTTCCCGGGATCGCCACCAAGCAGAGCTAAGAGAAATCTAAGCCTGAGCACGCTGGGTTGGCCCATGTCTTGCACATGCCTGGGGCATGGAGATTCTGCCCAGTACCCGGCAAGAAACACGCAGTTCCCGGCGAAGGACTCCCGCACGGCACGATGCGGAACATTCGCTGGTCCGCGCGTTCGCCACATTCACGCAGGCCGCGGATTCCCTGGAAAAATCCTATGGACAGTTGCAGGCCGAAGTGGCGCGGCTCAGTGGCGAACTCAAACGCGCCAACTCGGAATTGACACGGAGTCTTGAAGAAAACAGCCGTGTCCGTAGTTTTCTCGCACAGATCTTGGAAGGATTGCCGTGCGGTGTGCTCGTATTTGACGCGGACCGCCGGCTGCGCGTCATCAACCCCGAAGCACGCCGGTTGCTGATGCTGGAACCTTCCTGGTTGCCTGAAGAAGGCGTAGCGTGGCCGGCGGTGATCGATCGGCTCCTGGCGGAGTCTTCCTCCAAAGCTCCCGCTGCGGAACGGGAATGGCTCCTTGAGGATCCCGCCGGCCCTCGTTTCCTCGGAATCATGCAGGCGCAGGTGATGGGAAGCGAAGGCGCCGCGGGAGAAACGATCTGCATCCTGCGGGACATGACGCAGGAAAAGCGCCTGGCGACGGAGCGCGAAAAAGCGCGGCGGAATCAAGCGCTGGCGGAAATTGCCACGGTCCTGGCCCACGAAATCCGCAATCCACTGGGAAGCCTGGAACTCTTCGCCGGACTTCTGGCGGATGCGACGGCGGCCACGTCGGAAAGCAGTCAATGGGTCGGCCACATTCAGGCCGGGCTGCGCACGCTCGCTGCGACGGTCAACAACGTCCTGCAATTTCATAGTCAGCCGTGCCCCGAGCCGATCCCCACGCATTTAGACAGGTTGCTGCGCGAGACCGTCGAGTTTCTCGGTCCGCTCGCGCGCCAGCGGGGGATGCAAGTGCGGCTCGACAACCGCGCCGGAAAAGTTTTGGTGCACGCCGATCCCAACCGGCTGCAGCAGGTCTTTTTGAATCTCGCCCTCAACGCCTTCCGCGCCATGCCGCCCAACGGCTGGCTGGTGGCGAGCGTGGCCTGGGCCGCGCCGTCCGATCGCCCGCAGGTGCAGATCGATTTTGAAGACCAGGGCATCGGCATGTCCGCCGTGGAAATGGAAAAGATTTTCGAGCCCGGTTTCACGACGCGCGCGGGAAGTCCCGGACTCGGGTTGTCGGTCTGCAAAAAAGTGATCGAACAGCATGGGGGAACGATTCGCGTACACAGTGCTCCGCGGCTGGGCAGCACGTTCACGCTGACCTTGCCCGCGGCGGGGGAGTTGGAATGAGCGTAAGCACCGTACTGGTTGTGGACGACGAAGCCGGAATGCGGGCGGCGCTCGAGGCCAGTTTCCGCCGCCATGGCTGGGACGTGACCACCGCCAGCGGCGCCGAAGAAGCCCTCGCGAAATTCCGCCGCATGCCGTGCCCGCTGGTCGTTACCGATGTGCGCATGCCGGATGGCGATGGCCTGCAGGTCATGCAAGGAGTGCGCGAGATGGCGCCGTCGACCGCGGTCATTTTTCTGACCGCCTACGGCACCGTCACCGACGCCGTCCAGGCAATCAAGGAAGGGGCCTGCGACTATCTCATGAAGCCGGTATCTTTTGACCGTCTGCGAGAAGCGGTGGAAAGAGTTCTGGGGGCGGCCGGCGCGGTGGTGAAGGAAAAGCGGCAGCCTGCGTCCGCGCCGGATTTGATCGGGCACGCGCCCGTATTTCTGAGGCTTCTCGACCGGGTACGCCAGGTGGCGCGGACGCCCGCCGACGTATTGATTGAAGCGGAAAGCGGCACGGGCAAAGAATTGATCGCGCGGATGATCCACCGCACCAGCGCGCGCCGCGAAGGCCCATTTGTCGCGGTGAACTGTTCGGCATTCCCGCATCATTTGCTGGAAAGCGAATTGTTCGGCCACGTGCGCGGGGCCTTCACGGGCGCGGCCTCGGCCAAGCCCGGAAAGTTCGAGCTGGCCAATGGCGGCACGCTTCTGCTCGACGAAGTCGGCGAGATGCCGCTCGAGCTTCAGCCGAAACTCTTGCGCGTGCTGCAGGAGCGCGAAGTGGATCCTCTGGGCGGCACGCGCACCGTGCCGCTCGATGTTCGTGTGATTGCGACGACCAACCGGCCGCTGCGCACCGGCATCGCCGCCGGAGAATTCCGCGCGGACCTTTACTACCGTCTGAACGTCCTGAACCTGACGCTGCCCCCGCTGCGGGAACGCCGCGAGGACGTCCTGGAACTGGCGGAACATTTCTTGCGCAAGCACGCCCCGGACTCCGCGCCGGCATTTCGCATCACTCCCGAGCTGGCCGCGGGTCTGGAGGCGCATAGCTGGCCGGGCAATGTGCGCGAACTCGAGAACTTCATGCGCCGCGCCTTGGCGCTTTCGAATGGTCACCTGCTCGGCGCCGGACTGCTCGCGCACCTCGAGGCTTCGCCCGAGATGCAGCGCTCGGCTTCGCTGGAGGCGGGAGTCTCCTTGCGCGATGCCGAACGTCAGCTCCTGGAACGCACTCTCGAAGCCACCGGCGGAAACCGCACGCGCGCCGCCGAACTGATGGGCGTGAGCCTGCGGACGGTTCGAAACAAGATCCGCAATTACGGTTTGCCGGCACGGAGAATCGCATGAGTGTGATGGACACTTCGCAGTCGATTTTGCTCGAGCGATTTCTCGACTTGGCAACCACGCGGCAATCCCTGCTGGTCAGCAACATCGCCAACATCGATACGCCCGGGTACCGAACGCAGGACATCGACTTCCACGGTGAACTGGCGCGCGCCCTCGGCCAGCAGCCCGGCGCCCCGTGGCTTCCGATGGTGCGCCAGGTGTCCGGCCTGCTGTCGCGGCCCGATGGGAATAACGTCAGCGTGGATCGCGAGGGTTTGCTGCTCGCCGAGCTGCAACTGAAATATCAGGCGGCGATACAAGCCATGAGGGCGGAGTTTAGCTACGTTCGATATGCAATTCACGAGGGGAGTTAAGCCCATGAATCTTTTTGGAATGCTGCAGATCAGCGGCTCGGCCTTGTTGGCCGAACGCGAGCGCGCTGAATTGTCGGCCAGCAATCTTGCCAACGCGGAAACCACGCGCACCATCGAGGGCGGACCCTACCGGCGCCAGAACGTCGTGTTTGCCGCGCGGCATCCGATTTCGGATGGATTCGCCGCAACCTTGGCGAGCTTCACCGATTTGCATACCCAAGGCGTGCAGGTCGCCGGAGTTTTCCAGGACCCGTCCGCGCCCATGCGGCGCTACGATCCCGGTCATCCGGACGCGGACGCGACCGGCTACGTCAGTTTCCCGGCCGTCAATCCAGTGGAAGAATCCGTGAATCTCACGGAGGCTGCGCGCTCCTATCAACTCAATGTTTCGGCCATACAAACCACCAAGGCGATGATTCAAGCGGCGATTACGATTGCTCAGTAAGCACGAGTGGCAAGGAGGGGTTCCGTGGCAAACACAATTCAAGGATTGCCGGTTCCGGATCTGGGAACAGCCGCATCGCGCACGGCCGCCAGCGCCGGCGGTCCATCCGATTTTCTCGAGATGCTTCAGGGGGCGATGAGCCAGGTCGAGCAGCTTCATGCCGACGCGCAGGGGAAAGTCGCCGGCATGCTCGACGGCACGGGCGAGGACGTTCACTCGGCCATGATCGCGGTGGAAAAGGCCGGGCTGGCGTTCGAGATGATGGTGCAGGTTCGCAACAAGATTGTGCAGGCCTACCAGACGGTCTCACAGATGACCTTCTGACCGGGACACAGAGACCCCTTACGCCGCGCGGCACGGGGAATGCCGCGCCGGAAATTTCGCGATTTTACATAACCGAAGCCCATGGACAAAGTCTTGGAACAAGTCCGCGCATTTTTGCGGGGGCTAAACGTCAACCAGAGATTTCTGCTCGGCGGCAGTGTCGTTTTGGTGGCGCTGGTGATCTGGCTGTTTGTGCGCCTGTTCGCCGCCATCGATTTCAAGACGCTCTACACAGGACTCGACCCGTCCGATACTCAGAAAATCATCCAGCGCCTGGCCTTGGAAAATGTTCCCTACCAGATCTCCTCCGATGGCACGACGCTGGAAGTTCCCGCCGACCGGCTGGACCGCATCCGCGTAGAAATGGCCTCGCAAAATCTTCCCCACACCGGACGAATGGGATTCGAATTGTTCGACAAGCCGAACTGGTCGAGCAGTGATTTTTCCGAGCGCGTGAACTACCAGCGCGCCCTCGAGGCGGAACTCGAGCGCACCATCGAAACCATGGACACCGTCGAATCCGCGCGCGTCCATCTGGTCCTGCCGCATGAATCGCTGTTTACCGCGGAAGAGCGCCCGGCCAAGGCTGCCGTCGTTGTGAAGCTGCGCACCCAGCGCCTGGCCGATCAGACCGTCAACGCGATCGCCAATCTCGTCTCGAGCGCCTGGGAGAATCTTTCTCCCGATGACGTCACCATTGTAGGCGCCGACGGGCGCCTGCCGTTGCCCGCGGGTAAATCCAATGCCAGCAATGCGCGCCGCGGTTTGCCCGATCTCGAAACAACCATGGCGGAACGCATCGTGCAAACGCTCTCTCCGGTCGTCGGCGCGGACCACGTAAAATCCAGCGTTACGATCGATTACAACCCGAATTCAGGCGAAAGTACGCAAGAACTCTACGATCCCAACGCCACCGCCATCTTGACTTCGCAACTTACGCAGGACCAGTCGACCGGCGCACCCGCGGCCGGAATTCCCGGCACACCGAGCAATGTGCCGAGCGCGCCGCCGGCGCCTGCGCCTGCGCAAGCCGCCGCTCCCCAGCCGAATCCGGCGCAGCAGATTCCCGCGCCAGCGAAGCCGGCCGATGTTGTCCTGGGCGTGCGGAGTGAGAGCAAGTCGTTTGCGGTAAGCAAGACGGTTCACCGCACGATCGAGCCGGCCGGACAAATCAAGCGGCTGGCCGCGGCTGTTCTCGTCGATGACTTCGTGGAGGTGAAAAACGTCAGCGGCAAGCCCCAGGAAACACGCAGGAAGAGAACGCCCGAGGAGATGAAGCAATTCGAGGATTTGGTGCGGGCCGCCCTCGGCTTCAACGCGCAGCGCGGCGATGAACTTTCCATACAGAACATTTCCTTCCAGGCGCCGACCGTCGAAGTTCCTCCGGCCCCGTCGCCCGTGCAGCGAACTCTGCGCACCATCGAGCCGTGGATCGGGCTGTTGCGATACGCAGGATTGGGGGCTCTTTTCCTGGTGATTTATCTCTTGATTCTCAGGCCCGTCACCCGGCAGGTTCTCGTGACTCTGAAAGCTTTGTCCGCCCCGAGAGCGCTAGCCGCGCTGCCGGCCGCCGAGGACACCAAGGCCATTGCCAAACAGGTGAGCATCTCCGAGTTGGAAGAGGAACTGGAGAAAGATGTATCTGGCACGAGCTCGAAAGTGAAGCGGGCCGTTGTTTTGAAGAGGTACCTGATCGACAAGGTTCAGAAAGAGCCGGAAGGCGCCTCTCGCCTGATCCAAAACTGGATGCGGCAGGACATCACGGAGTGACGATGAGTTCGAAGGATCCATCTCTGAGCGGAATGCGCAAAGCAGCGATCCTGCTGGTTGTTCTGGGGGATGAAGCGGCCAGTTCCGTCTACAAAAACCTTCCCGAAGAGGATCTTCGCTCGATCACCCAGGAGATAACGACTCTCGACTATATTTCACCCGAGATCGCGGCCGAGGTTCTCCAGGAATACCACCGCCTCACGCTCACTCAGGAATATCTGGCGCAAGGAGGGCCGGCGTACGCCTCGCAGGTGCTGGTGAAATCGTTCGGCGAAGCCGGCGCGAAATCGCTTCTCGAACAGGTGACGCAGGCGCAGGAGGGAGCGGTGCGCAATCTCACCACTTTACAGAAGGCCGATCCGCAGCAACTCGCCAAGTTCATTCAAGGCGAGCATCCACAAACGATCGCGCTCGTGCTGGCGCACATGAGCAGCAAAGCGGCTTCGGTTGTGTTGACGATGCTGCCGGAAAAGGTGCGCGGCCAGGCCGTGGCGCGCATGGCCCAGATCCAGCAGTTTTCTCCGGAAATGGTGCAAAAAATTTCATTGATTCTGAACCGCAAACTGCTGTCTCTCGGCGAACAAAGCCGCCACGGTTTTGGAGGCGTCAAAGCGGTCGCAGACTTGTTAAACAATGTGGACGCGCGCCTCAGCCTCGCCATCTTGGAAGCGGTCGAGCAGAACAGTCCGGATTTGGCCGTTTCGATCCGGAATTTCATGTTTACCTTCCAGGATTTTATCGACGTCCCCGAAACAAGCATTCGCGAGCTTCTGGGCCAGTTGGACAAGAGATCTCTCGCGACGTCGCTCAAGGGCGTTCCCGAGGAACTCAAGGCCCACTTTTATAAGAGCATGTCTTCCCGTGCCGTCGAAATGCTGAAAGAAGACATGGAGGCCTTGGGACCCCTGCGAGCCCACGACGTATACCAGGCGCAGCAGGAAGTCATTACGCTGGCTCGCAAGCTCGAGACGCAAGGGAAAATGATTCTGAAAAATGAGATGGAGGACTCCTTTGTCGTCTAAACATTTATCCCGTCCTAGTGAGTCGCTGGCGGTGGAAGCGTTTACGTATCCGCCGGTCCCCGCCGAAAATGCCGCTGGCGCAACTCATTTGCCGGGCGGAAAACACTTGTGGGCGGAGAGCGCAGAGATAAAGAAAGACCACGACCAGGCGAGCGTCGAACAAAGAGAGCAACAACGCCGCGACCAGCCGAGCGTCGAACAAAGGGAGCAAGAATGCCGGAAGCGCGGCTTCGAGGAAGGAAAGGCCGCGGCACGGGCCGAATTTGAGCAAGGCCTGGCCAAGTTGCGCGAGGAAATCGGCAAAACCGTGCGTGATTTCGCCGCCGAGCGGGATTCCTATTTTCATCGCGTCGAGCAGGAAGTTGTCCGGCTGGCCCTCGCCATTGTGCGTAAGATCCTGCACCGGGAGTCGCAAATGGACCCGCTGTTGCTGACCGGCGTGTTGCGTGTGGCCCTGGAGAAAGTCGGCGCGAACACAACCACACGCCTGCGCGCCAATCCGGCCGACATTCGGATCTGGCGCGATTATTTTGACCAGGCTCAGGAGAATTATCTCGCGCCGGAACTGGTGGGTGACCCGGATCTCGAACCCAGCCGTTGCATCCTTGAAACGGACCTGGGCACGACAGAGATCGGCCTCGAAACGCAGCTGAAAGAAATTGAACAGGGATTCCTGGACTTGCTCGCCCAGAGGCCGGGGCCTCGCTGATGTCTTCGCAGGACCTGTTGAACCCTTACTTCAAACGGCTCGATGAATTCTCTTCGCTCCGCTGGGTCGGACGTGTCACCAAGGCCGTGGGGCATCTGATCGAGTCCGAAGGACCCTATGGTTCAGTGGGCGAAGGCTGCGGAATTATCACTGCGGACGGCGCCACCTATGCCGGCGAAATTGTCGGTTTTCGCGGCCGCACGGTGCTTTCGATGCCGCTCGAGCGCCCTGCCGGAATCCGCTACGGCGATCGCATCGTCACCCGAGGCACGCGCCCGTTTATTCCCGTCGGGCCGAATCTGCTCGGGCGTGTGGTGGACGGGGCGGGGCGGCCGCTCGATGATAAAGGCGCCTACCGGACGCGCGAACATTGGCCGCTGTTTAGCGAAGCGCCGCTGCCGCTCGCCCGCACACCGATCCGCGATCCGCTCGGGTGCGGAATTCGCGCCATTGACGGATTCATCACCTGCGGCAGGGGACAGCGCGTCGGAATCTTTGGCGGCAGCGGTGTAGGAAAGAGCACCTTGATCGGCATGATGGCGCGCGGGACTTCAGCGGATCTGACCATTCTTGCGTTGGTCGGAGAGCGGGGCCGCGAAGTGCGGGATTTTCTCGAAGATGCTTTGGGTGAAGACGGCCTGCGCCGATCCGTGCTTGTCGTTTCGACTTCCGATCAATCTCCCTTGCTGCGTATCCGCGCGGCGCTGACCGCAACGGCCATCGCGGAATATTTTTGCAGCCTTGGCAAGCACGTTCTCCTGGTTGTGGATTCGCTGACCCGCTTCGCCATGGCGCAGCGCGAAATTGGTCTCGCCACCGGCGAGCCTCCGACGGCGAAGGGGTACACGCCCTCCGTGTTTTCTCTCCTCGCGCGCCTGATCGAGCGCGCCGGCCATTTCGGAAATGGAAGCATTACCGCCTTTTATACGGTTTTGATGGAAGGCGATGACCAGCAGGATCCGCTGGTCGACGCTGTGCGCGCACTCCTTGATGGCCATGTCGTGCTCGACCGGAAACTTGCCGTCCAGGGGCACTACCCCCCGATCTCGATCCTTGACAGCTTAAGCCGATTGATGCCGGCGATTACTTCCCCCGAACATCTCGCCAAGGCGCGTCGTCTCCGGCAAATGCTTTCCTCCTACACCGCTGCGGAAGACTTGATTCGAATCGGCGCGTACCAAAAAGGCAGCGATCCCCTGCTTGACCAGGCGTTACTGGTTCTCCCCGCCGTCAACGCCTTCCTCCAGCAGGATCGCTCCGAAAATGCTCCGCTGGAACAAAATCTCAGCGCCCTGCTCGCGTTGCCGGGTTAGAAAACACATGGCATTTCATTTCTCACTCGATGCGGTTCTGCGGCTGCGCCGCGGGCAGGAACGTGTGGAGCGCGTGAAGCTCGAGGCCATCCTTTCGGAACAGGCGAAGATACGCGCGAGGTTGGAGGACGTAACACAGTGTCATTTCGCATTACGTCGCCAATTCCAGCAGGAGCTTGGCAGCGTTCTCGTTGGTTCAGAATTGCACTTTGAAGCGATGCGGGAGACCAACCTGGCGTCACTTCGCGCCGCGCTGCAGGCCCGGCTGGCGGAACTCGACCAGCAACGCTGGGCGCAGACGCAAATCTTCTTAAAGGCCCGGCTGGCTCGGGAGGTTCTTGAAAATCTGCGGCTTCGCAAACTCCATCTCTATCGGATCGTACAGGGCCGGCGTGAACAGCAGGATCTCGACGACCTCTTCTTGATGCGGCAAGCAATCAGCAGCGACGAATAGATGTTGCCGGGTCGTTGGGCAAACGTTGCCGTTCTTATCCTCCTCCTTGACGGCTTGCACAATCGTAACGGTCCACGTTCTCCTCTATCCCCTTTTCTTTCTTTGTGATTCTGAAATACAGAGCGTTTATTTCTACCCCTGCCGCTATGGTGGCTTGCTTGCTATATCGTATGGGGCGGTTGCCCGAGGCGAACTCTGAATGCAGGCTGTGTCCATTTCGAATGTGTCGCCGGCGAAAGCGCCGGTTCCCGGCGCCGCGTCGTTGCTTTCTCCGGCACCGCAGCAATCGTCGCCGTTTGCCGCGCTATTCCAGGCCAAGTTGAAATCGGGAAATGACGCGGCGAAGCTGCCCGCGGCGGGCAAGGCAAAGGATTCTGCGCGTGCGCAGGATGCCACAACAATTACTTTGGATTCTCCGGCGGTCATCCCCCAAGTCTTGGGGTTCGTGGTTGGGTCACCCAATCCGGCTGTGCAAGCACTCATCGTTCCAGCAAACGCCACGCCGGCGGACTGCGCGCCCAGCCACGATTCGATTGCCGCGATGGCGAGCACACCATCCCCGGCATCCGCTATTCCTTCCGTGGATGCCGGGCCAGACAATACACAACCTCCGGATTCGCTCGCCTCTCCGGCGGACACGCGAAGTCTCTCTCCGGCTCGGTCCGTTCGAATGAATGTGACGCCGGTTGTCGTGTTTCCTCAACCGCTTGCAAATATCGCAGCTCCCGATTCGAATCCGGTTGCACAAATTGCGGATACGGCTCCGAATCGCCATGCGCCTTCCAACTTGCCCTCGATCGGCGCGCCACAAGGGCAAGGCGGCGCCAAACCTCAGGGTACAGTCGTAGCGCCGCAGGACTCGCAAAACCTTTCTTCGCCTCTATCCGTTCGGACGAGCATGCCACAGGGCCCTTTGTCTTCGACCGATACCCCGCAAGGGCAAGGCGCCGCCAATGCGACTTCAACGGACCGCAAAGCGGCAGCGCCGAGCACCCCCAGTTTGCCGGCTTTCCAGGTTCTGCAAGCGGCCAACACCCGGTTTGAATTTCTAAACCTTCCAACCAGTGAAGTGACACCCGTACCGGAAAATCCTTCCGAACAAATCCCGCAGCCTTTCGCACCCGGCAATGCTTCGCAACTCACTCCGCAATTGCACACAGCCATGGCAGCGGCGGCCTCCGCAACGCCTGTGCCGACGGCCACACAGTCGATGGCCATAGGCGCCTCCACACCCGCTTCTCGTGAGGCTCTGCACCCGCAAGCGGCCAATAGCGCCTCGCTTGTGCCCGACGGAACCGCCACGGCAAGGCCACAGTCGAAGGACACTTCGAACGGCTCGCCAGGCAACGACGCGAATGCAAAATCGGAACACATATCGAATTCTGCTGCCGGCCGCACGGATGGAAATGGATTCGGCCAAACTCTTGAGATAGCGGGCGCGAATGCGGGAACCGTGCAGGCAGCTTCTACAGATTTGGCCGCCGTGGCCGCAGCAACGCGGGCATCGGCCGAGCCACGCGCGGCGAGTGTAGAAGCGAAATCCAGCGCGGGCAACGCCGCCCCTTTGCCGCCGGGCCAGCACATGCCCGCCGCAGCCGGGGCGAATCAGCCCATCGTCAGCGCAGCGCGCCTGGTGGATCATGCGGGCCAGACGGAGATGCGCATCGAAATGCAGGTGGACTCGCTTGGCGGCGTCGAACTCCGTGCGCGCATCAGTGGCAATCAGATTGGGGCTTCCATCGTCGTGGAGCATCACGATGCACAAATATTTCTCGCGAACGATTTGCCGGCTCTGCACAACGCGTTGGTCGAGAAACATTTGCGCGTCGATTCCTTAAGCGTTTCGCAGGGGATGCCCAGTTCGACCACCGGCGGGCCGGGCAGCGACGCCGGCCAACGAGGATTTTCCCAGGCCCCTCCAAAACCCGTCTATGCGGCGCAGGATGGGGTAGCGATGCCCGTCCCGAACGCGCCGTCAGAAAATTTGGGCGCCAGCAACGCCCATGTGCGGCTGAGCGTTCTCGCATGAAATCTCGAATTCGTATCAAGGAGGAAAGAATATGCAAGTGAACAACGTATCGCCGGTTCCCACGCATGCGGCGACGGCGGCGACATCTTCAACGTCCAGTTCCTCAAGTTCATCGGCGGCGAGCACGAGCCTCGGTGATCCCAATCTGTTCATTACTCTGTTGATGGCGCAGCTGAAAGCGCAGGATCCGCTCAATCCCATGAGCCCCCAGGACATGGTGACGCAGCTGACCCAGGTCAGTTCCCTGCAGCAGCTGATCAACATCAGCCAGACTCTGACAAAACTTTCGCCCGGCACTTTGCCCACGACGGCGCAATCAACCAATCACGCCAGTCCTACAAATCCAACAGGCGCCACACAATAGGAGAAGACCATGCCATCATTTTCGACACCGCTTTCCGGTTTGAACGCGAATTCGCAGGACCTGTCCGTTATTGCCAACAACCTTGCAAACCTCAACACGGTCGGCTACAAGGCCGCCGTGGCGAACTTTCAGGATCTTTTCTACCAACAGATCGGGACCAACGGCGCCGGCAATCCCGTGCAAGTCGGTGTGGGAACTCAGATGGGTGCGATCTCCGGCCAGTTCACACAAGGCAGCATCGAATCCACGGGCGTACCCACCGACGTCGCCATTCAGGGCGGCGGTTTCTTCACCCTGGTGAAGAATGGATTGCAGGAGTATACGCGGGCAGGAAATTTCTCCGTGGCTTCTAATGGTTCACTGGTAACCGCTGACGGGGGCAACATTCAGGGCTACGAAGCAGTCAATGGCGTCATCAATCCCAATCAGACACTGGGCGCACTCTCGATCCCTGCTGGTTTGACAAGCCCGCCGAAGGCAACTTCGAATCTTGCCCTCACGCTCAATCTTGATTCCGGAACGCCGATAGCGCCCAGCCCGGCAAGCCAGAAGACCGGCACGGGCATTTTGCCGGCGACCACGCTCAAGACGGGCAGTGTGCTGACCTTCTCGGACGGGACGAACAGCTTCACTTACACCACCATAGCAAACGACACGCTCAACAATGTCATTACCGCAATCAACGGCAATGCGAATTTCACTGCCAGCCTTTCCGGGAATTCTCTGGCTATTTCAGCGAACAGCGGCACAGCCATCACGTTTTCCAGCAATACCCTAACGGATTCCACCACAAGCACACAGAGCGAAACCTTTGTTTCGTCCGGCACATCCACCGTCGGCACGTTCAGCACCTCCATCGCCGTCAACGACGCGCTCGGCGCTATCCATGTCCTGACCTACACGTTTACGAAGACCGCCGCCAACGCGTGGAATTATTCGATTACGATCCCGGCCGCCGACGTCGGCGCAGCCGGAAATCCCGTGGTTATCAAGACAGGAACGATGGCCTTTAACGGTTCGGGCCAGTTGACAACTCCGGCGGCAAATGTGGCAGGTGTAGCGGTCACCGGATTTGCCGACGGCGCGAGCAATCTCACATTCAACTGGCAACTCTACGACCCCAACAAGTCCGGTCTGATCACGCAGGTCGCAGGCACCTCGGCAACTTCCTCAACCCTGCAGGACGGCTATGCCAGTGGCACGCTGACCGGCTTCAGCATTGACAGCGCCGGCATCATTGAAGGAATTTTCAGCAATGGCCAGACAGTCCCGGTAGGACAGATCGCGCTGGCAACCTTCTCTAACGAGGAAGGATTGTTGCGCAATGGTTCGAACGACTTCCTTCCGAGCTTGGCGTCAGGTGCCGCCAACGTGGGACAACCGGGCGCCGCCGGCAGAGGGACGCTCACAGGAGGCTCCCTGGAGCTCTCCAATGCCGACATCGCCACCGAGTTTTCTAAGCTGATCCTCGCCGAGCGCGGCTACCAAGCCAACGCCCGGGCCATCACAACCTTTGACCAGGTCACGCAAGACGCGATTAACCTGAAGCAGTGACGATTTCCCCCGTAGGCCCGTAAGATCCCGTTCCCCGCGCCGCGAACGCGGGGGACGGGTTCCCTCGGGTGCGGGCTCTACTTGGAGCCCGCCAGTCGGGTGCGGGCTCTACTTGGAGCCCGCCAGTTTAAGGATAGTCCAAGAAATTTCTAATGAGAGTTCCCCTATCTGGGCGCGACGCGACGCTCCCGCAAATGAGTCCTTGATGGAGCGTTTCTAAGGAAGACGCAAGCCCAGAGCTATCAACGGATTATCAAAACTATCCCACGTTTTGTTTGAGGATTGAAAATTTCCGTTCGGCGCACGAATTGCTCTCTTGTTACCTGCTATGGCAGAGAGCGAAGCAAACCAGGTTCTTCCCGCACAGGCTGCGGTGCCGGACCGAAAAAAAAACGGCAAGAAAAAGCTCGTCGTCGCTGTGATCTTGCTGGCCGGGATAGGATTCGGAGTCTGGCGGATATTCCTCCAGCCCCGCCGGCCGATTTCAACCGATCCGTCAAGCATATCGCCCACAAAAACCGTCCTGACGCTAGAAAGCTTCACGGTAAATCTTGCAGATCCGGAAGATGGCCGCTTCTTACGCGCCACGTTGTCGTTGGGTGTGGATGGCCAGCCGCCTGTTTCGGCAAAAGGGAATGGCAAGGAGGGGGAAGCAGGGGCTGTTTCGATGGCGACCATTCGCGACTCTATCCTCACGGTCCTGACGCAGTGCAAGTCCGGCGACCTGCTGACGCCCGAAGGCAAATTGAAGCTCAAAGCGGACCTGATCAATGCCTTGAAGCGCGACGCCCCGGCGCTCCAGGCGCGAGAAGTTTATTTCACGGAATTTCTGGTTCAACGGTGACCCATGCCAGAGGCCCCCGTCGATTCGAGTCCCGCGACGCCCGGTATTTCTCCTTCTTTGTGGGAGGAAGCGGGCTGGCTGGCGTGCGAACTGAGCGTCGAATTGCCGGTCCACGGATTCACCGTACGCGCTCTGCTGCAACTCTCTGTGGGTTCCATTGTCGAGACCCAATGGAACAACGCCGCTGACATGCCGCTGCGCGCCAGCAAACGGCATATCGGATGGGTCGAGTTTGAAGCGATAGGCGACTCCCTGGCCGTGCGTCTCACCGAACTTGTCTGAATTCGCGGCGGGCCGTGAAGGAGTGGAACACATGTTCGCATGGAGTTCAGAGGCGGCAACGCCGCGCGGCAAAAATGCCGCTTCGAAGCTGGCGGCGTTCTTGACGCGCGTTTGTTCAGCCGCTTCGGGTCGCCGCCGCGAACGCCGGCTGCGTCTTTGCGAGACGCTCTCGCTCGGGGAGAAGCGATTTGTGGCCGTGGTGGAATACGGCCGGCAAAAATTTCTGCTGGCCGGAACGCCGCAGAATATTTCTCTGCTGCAGCGTTTGGACGAAAGTCTTAAAGAGACAGACCGGGCATCGCGCCCGGAACCGAATCCGGATTGAGACCATTCTTTCGCAAATGATCGTTTCGCCCACAATTCGCGTAGTCCTATCGGCCCTGGTCCTTTTTTTTCTTGCGGCCACGCTGCTGCCCGTGCCCGCGGCAGATGCCGCGCCGCCGCCCAAGCCTGCGCCGCAGATCCGCTCCCTTCCGATACCCGGCTTGAACGCGAGCAACGATTCGTTGCCGTGGACGGTCTTGATTTTGTTCACGATTCTGACGCTTCTTCCGGCGCTGCTGTTGTCGATGACCCCGTTCGTTCGCATCCTCATCGTGTTTCATTTCTTGCGCCAGGCGTTGGGCACGCAAACGGCGCCGACCAATCAGACCTTGCTGGGACTGGCTCTCTTCCTGACCTATTTCGTGATGCAGCCCGTGGGGGTGTCCATCAACAAGGTGGCCATCGAACCCTTCGTGGCGGGCTCGATCACCGCATGGCAGGCGGTGGAGCGCAGCGCGAACCCGTTGCGCAAATTCATGCTGAAGTACACGCGCGAGAAAGACCTGGCCCTGTTTGTCGAAATGTCACGCGAGCCGCGGCCGAGCCGCCCGGACGATCTCTCCCTGCGCGTGGTCGTGCCCGCCTACATCATTTCCGAATTGAAGACCGGATTCCAGATTGGCGCGGTGCTGTTTCTGCCATTTCTCGTGATTGACATGGTCGTCGCGGCGATCACGACATCGATCGGCATGTTCCAGCTTCCGCCCGTGGTGATTTCCACGCCGCTGAAGATTTTGTTATTCGTCGTTGCCGACGGTTGGAATCTCGTCGTGGGTTCCACGCTGAAAAGTTTTTATTGAGGAGGGATGGGTGACGGTCGATCACGTGGTGCATTTGGCGCGTTTGGCGCTCCTGGCTGCTTTCTGGATAACGATGCCGGTGCTCGGGGCCGCCACGGTGATCAGCCTGCTCATCAGCATCGCGCAGGTGATGACTTCCATCCAGGACACCACGGTGACCACGGTCCCGCGGCTCGCGGCTGTGGGCGTCATCTTATTTGTCCTGACGCCCTGGATGCTCAATCACCTGTTATCGTTCACCATTTTATTGTTTGCGGATTTCCGTCCGTATACCCACTGACCGGATTGGAGCGAGGATTTGTGAACGGCGATATTTTGCAATGGCTGGCGCAGGTGGCCCCTGTGGCGTTGCGAGTGGGAGGACTGCTGACGTTCTGTCCATTTCTCGGGGACCAGGCGATTCCCAACCGCATCAAGGCGGGCCTGCTGATCGCGCTCACGGCCCTGCTGCTTCCGGTGGTGACCCTGCGTCCCGCGCCGCCAGGTCCTGTGGATTGGGCCCGCATGGTGTTGGGGGAATGGCTGGTCGGGGTCCTGATCGGGTTGAGCCTGCAAGTTGTTTTTGAAGCGATGCAATTTGCCGGACAGATTGCCGGCATTCAGCTGGGACTTTCACTCGCCACGCTGTTTGACCCGCAGAGCCAGGCGGAATCGACGGCGCTCCCTGTTTTCTTCAACCTGATCACCCTGCTGCTGTTCTTGCAACTGAATGTTCATCACTGGGTGCTGCGCGCGCTCGAACGCAGCTTCGAGTATCTGCCGGTTGGCTCGGCCGTGGCGACGCAACTGTTGAGCAGGGATTTGGTGCGAGTCGTGGGCGCGTTGTTCGTGCTGGGAATTCAGATTGCAGCGCCGGTTCTGCTCGCCACCCTAATGATTGACATCGTGATCAGTTTCATCAGCAAAGCGTCGCCGCAGCTTCCCGCGCTGCTGATGGGCATCCCGGTGAAAAGTCTGACGGGGTACGCCTTGTTGATGGGCGCCGTCGCGCTTTGGCCCGGGATTCTGGAACGCCGGTTCGCCATCGCCATTGGCGCAGCCGAGCGAATGCTGCATCTGGCCCGCTAAGGGCCGTTTGGAAAAACGCCGGTAAACGGAGGGAATGTGGCCGGAGAGGACCGCAGCCAGCAGGCAACACCCAAACGCAGGCAGGAGGCGCGCAAACACGGGCAGGTGGTTCGCAGCCGCGAACTCACCAGCGCGTTGGGACTGCTCTCGGTCGTGTTGCTGCTGGGATGGCAGCCGGGTGTCGGAGTCGGATCGTGGCGGAGCTTGCTGTCGCAGATGCTGGATCGCAAGAGCGCGGGGGACCTGGGAATGATCCATGGAATCGTAGCCGGGGTGGGGACAATGCTGCTGCATTCGCTGGCCGTCCCATTCGCGGTGGTGTGGAGCGTCGCATTGATTGCGAGCGTAGCGCAGGGAGGCATCGTGTTTTCGCCCGAGGCGCTCCAGCCGAAGTGGGAACGCCTGAATCCCGTTGCGAACCTGAGCAACTTGTTTTCGATGGCGGGGCTGAGCCGGATGTTGAAATCTCTGGTCCCCGTCGCGGTGATTCTGTTTCTTGCGATCGGCATCGCGCAACGCGATTGGATGACGATCACGACTTCTTCGCGAGCCAACGTCCGGCTGTTGCTGGGGTGGATGACCCGCCGATGGTACGAGGTGGCGTGGAAATGCAGCTTGGTCCTGCTGGCCTGGTCCGTGGCGGACTATTTTCTCCAATGGCGGCATTTGTCGAACTCTCTCCGGATGACCCGGCAGGAGGTAGCCCAGGAATTAAAGGACGCGGAAGCCAGTCCACTGTTGCGCGGGCAGATGCGGAAGCGCCGGCGTGAACTGCGCAAGCGGTGGACGATGAAGGACGTCGAGCGGGCGACCGCTGTCATAACCAACCCGGACCACTTTGCCGTGGCGCTGGAATATCGCCCGCAAACCATGTCCGCGCCGGTGGTGGTGGCCAAGGGTGTGAATGAGGTCGCGCTCCGCATCAAGCAAGCCGCCCGCTGGCACGGCGTTCCGATCGTTGAAAATCCTCCGCTCGCGCAGGCTTTGTTCCGCGCGACGGAGGTGGGCGAGGCGATTCCCGCCAAGTTGTATACGGCCGTCGCCGAGATCCTGGCATTTCTGTATCGCACGCAGGCGAACCTGCGCAATTCCATGCAGACCGCGCGCGCCGCCGCTGGGCCGCCGTCTGGAATCGGGAGCTAGGATGGCTACGCGCGCAACCTCATTGCAGCCGCAAGCTTCCACGGATTGGGTCGTGCCCGTCGCGACCGTGATCCTGGTCTTCGTGATGATCGTGCCTGTCCCGGCGTTCCTGCTGGACTTGCTTCTGGCGACGAGCATCACTCTCGCCGTCGTCGTCTTGCTGGCTTCTTTGTATATCCTTCGCCCGGCCCAGTTTTCCGTGTTTCCGACCTTGCTGCTGTTCCTCACGTTGTTCCGCATCTCGTTGAACATCGCCAGCAGCCGGCGAATTCTCCTGCACGGCAACGAAGGCGCCACGGCTGCCGGAAGCGTCATCGCCTCGTTTGGCCAGTTCGTGGTGGGCGGCAACTACGTGGTCGGCTTCGTGCTGTTCATCGCTTTGATCGCCATCCAGTACCTGGTGATCAACCACGGCGCGGTACGCACCGCCGAAGTCACCGCGCGATTTACTCTGGACGCGCTGCCCGGAAAGCAAATGGCCATCGACGCGGATTTGAATGCCGGGTCCATTGACGAGCGGGAAGCGCGCGCCCGCCGCGCGCAGATCGCGCAAGAGGCGGAGTTCTATGGCGCGATGGACGGCGCGGCCCGCTTCAGCCAGCGGGACGCGCTCGCCACGATTCTCATCACCGCCATCAACATCCTCGCCGGCTTCCTGATCGGTGTTTTCCAGCTCGACATTCCGTTCCAGGATGCGCTGAAAACGTACACGATTCTCACGGTGGGCGACGGCCTCGTCACCATGATTCCGTCGCTTCTGGTTTCCGTGGCCGGCGGCCTGGTCGTAACGCGCGCCTCCTCGGACAAGACCGTGGGCGTGGACCTGGTCCGGCAGCTGTTTTCCAAGAAATGGCCGCTGCGCATTGCCTCCGGCGTGATGTTCATCCTGGCGTTGATTCCCGGTTTGCCGAAATTCCCATTTTTCCTGGCAGCGTCGGTCGTGGCCTGGGTTGCCACGCGCGCCACGGACACCGGCGCGGTGGGCAGTGAGTCCATGCCCACCGCGCCGGAGAAAACCAAAGAGGCCACGCAGCAGCAACAACTGGAAAGCGCGCTCAAGCTCGACGACATTCACCTGGAAGTGGGCTACGCGCTGGTGCCTCTGGTGGACCAGGCCCACGGCGGCCAATTGCTGCAAAGGATTCGCGCGTTGCGGCGCCATCTGGCAACCCAGCTCGGTTTTCTGGTGCCCTCGGTGCACATTACCGACAACATGAGGCTGAAGCCGCGTGAATACGTGGTGGAACTGCGCGGGGTGGAAGTCGCGCGTTCCGAAATGAAGCAGGACCGGCTGCTCGCGATCAGCTCCTCACCGCACGCCGCGCCGCTTGAGGGCATCGAGACGCGCGAACCCGCTTTCGGCGTGGCCGCCAAGTGGATTGAGCCGAAGTTTCAGGAGCAGGCCCTCGCCTCCGGGTATGCCGTAGTCGATCAGACATCGATTATCGCCACGCACCTTGCGGAAATCGTTCGCCAGAATGCGCACGAACTGCTCACGCGTCAGGAAACCAAGCGCCTGCTCGATGCCCTCGCCGAAACGCATCCCAAACTGGTGGAAGAACTCGTTCCGCGCCTCTTGCTGCTCGGGGAATTGCAGAAAGTGCTGCAGCTATTGCTGCGGGAACAGGTTTCGATCCGCGACCTTCCCGCCATTCTCGAAACGCTGCTGGACGCCGCGCCCGCCAACAAGAATCCCGTGCACCTGGTCGAAGCGGTGCGTCAGGCGTTGGGCCGTTCCCTGGTGACCCCGCTGCTTGGCGCGGACCACAAACTGAAAGTCCTCACCCTCGATCCCTCGATCGAAGAAGAAATCGCCCGGAGCATCGAGACGCCGGGCACAGGCCAGCGGACGGCTCCGTCGGCGGCGCCGATGTTGCGCCGCGTGCTCGATGGACTGCAACGATTGCTGGGTGATCCAGCGGCCGTGGCCTCGACCATCCTGCTGTGCAACAGCCCGGCGCGGTTCCACTTGCGCCGCCTGCTCGAACCTTTCCTGCCACGCGTGGTCGTGCTCTCCCCGACGGAAATTCCGCCGGGCATTTCCGTGCAGTCGCTCGGGGTGGTCCGGTGAATCTCCACGAAACGCAAACGCTTTCACCCCGGGCCGGGATGGATCCCGAGGAACGCGAGCGCCTGCTGCTCGAGCATCTGCCGCAGGTCCGCTACATCGCGCGACGTATTCACGATCGCCTGCCGGCGCAGGTGCCGCTGGAAGATTTGATCCATGCGGGTGTGATTGGGCTGATTGACGCGGTTGAAAAATTTGATCCGAGCAAGAACGTCCTGCTCAAGTCGTATGCGAAGTTCCGCATTCGCGGAGCCATCCTGGACAGTCTTCGCGCCTTGGATTGGAGTCCGCGCCATCTGCGCCGCCGGGCGCGACTCATTGGGGAGGCCCACCGGGATTTGAAGCTGCGCCTGGGCCGCACGGCCACCGAACCGGAACTGGCTGTCGAACTCGGTATGAGTCTGCAAGACTTCCAGCATCTGCTCGGAGAACTTCGTGGACTCGATCTGGGCAGCTTGCAGGCGGAATCCACGGACTCGAAATCCGATGATGAGGTCATCAGCTACCAGCCCGGCGGAGCGGACAGGGACCCATTTTTCCTCTGCCTGCGCGGCGAAATGAAATCGCTGGTGGCTGCCGCGCTCGAAGAGCTGGATGAAAAGGAACGCCAGGTCGTGACTTTGTACTACCTGGAAGAACTCACGATGAAGGAAGTGGGCCTCGTGCTTGGCGTGGGCGAATCGCGAGTGTCGCAGATTCACTCGGTTGCGCTGGTGCGCCTGCGCGTCCGGATTGAGGAAATCCTGCGCGCGCGTCTGCGGACTTCCGCAACGCCGGACGTGCGTGTTTCTTCAGAGGGGGAGGCCATATGGAAAAAATCCTGAGCCAAGAAGAAATCGACGCGCTATTTCATGCCACACAGAAGGGGGAAATTCCCGCCAGTGCGCCAAAGATCAAAGAAAGAAACGTAAAAAGCTTCGATATCCGCGTCGTCGGCCAGATCAGCAAGGAACAGGTGCGTGCCCTCTCGGCCCTCCATGAAACCTTCGCGCGCAACATTACCAACTCTCTCGGCGCTTATCTTCGCGTCGCGTTCGATGTCAACCTGGTCTCCGTCGAGCAATTGAACTATTCGGAGGTTCTATCGCGACTCCCCGATTTGACCTATCTCTGCTCCCTGCGTATCCGGCCCTTTGAGGCTCTGGCTGTGCTGCAGATGGACCTCTCCCTTGCATTTCCCATCATGGACCTGGTCCTGGGTGGCCTTGGGGGTAGTGCCTTCGAATCGCGCGATTTGACGGAAATCGAAGAACAGATCCTGGAGTCCGTCGTTCGAATCATCGCCAGAGAATTGCAGTCCTCCTGGGCGCACGTTCTGGATGTGGAATTTGAATTTGACCAGCGGCATCAGAGTTCCCAGGCTTCGGTTCTGATCCCTCCTTCCGAGCGCAGTCTCGCTCTCAGTTTTGAAATCAAGATGCCTGTTTCCCATGGCATCCTGAATGTTACTTTCCCGGCGGTCGCCTCGAACGCCTTGTTCCGGAAGCTGACGGCACAGTCCTCGTACTACAAACGCGCGAATTCGGCCGCCTACACCAACCAGCTTCGGGAGCGGATGCTCGATGGAGAGTTTTTGGTCGACTTTAGGCTTCCACCTGTCCCGATTTGCGTGCGTGATTTGACGGAATTGCAGCCAGGAGATGTACTCCCCCTCCATCATAGGGTGGATCAGCCTGGCGTCCTCCTGGTTGCAGGAAAAGAAATGTTTCTGGCGCATCCGGTCGCCTGCGGAAATAGCCGCGGCGGACAAATCCTGCAACGGCTTTCGATTCTTCCTGATTCTCACAAGGCGGTTTCATGAGCGTTCAGACCCCGGTTTCGGCCGATTCGCAAGCCGCCCTATTGCAGCGCATCTGGGTGGATTGTTTTCGAAGTGTGCTGGGCCAGGTGGCGGGATTCCCCATCACCGTGGAGCTTGAAACCGAGGAGGAATTTGCAGTGGGGGAGGCCTCGGGCGGCCCCCCGGGTGTTTGGGTGCTTTTTACGGCGTCCAAGGCGCTCCATGGAGAAATGGCCATCGTAACGAGCGAAGCTGGAGCTCTTCCATTTGCGCAGATACTCATGTCGGAGCCGCCCGATCCGGCTGTGCCGTTCGACCAAGACCGCCGGGACGCTTATGAAGAATTTCTCCGCCAGGTTGTCGGCCAGGTCGCCACGAGTCTGAAAAGCGCAGCCGGAGGCGAAGTGGAGATCACGCATTCCGGCGGGGAGGCCCCCTCGTGGCCGAATGCGAGCCGGCTGGGCATCCGAATCGCGGGGGAAAAGATCGCGTCCATACGCCTGGTGCTCGTGGTGACCGCGGATCTTCTTGGCAGCTTCCCGCTGCCTAAAAAGCCGGATGCGCCCGCGGCGCCGAAAGCGGAGCAACCCGGGCTGCCCGCGGCACGCAGCTCCAACCTCGAATTGCTGCTCGACGTAACTCTGGATGCGACGATTCGATTCGGCCAGAAGCAAATGCTGCTGCGCGACATCCTGGAGTTTCGTCCCGGCTATGCCATCACTTTGGACCGTCAAGTGAAAGAGCCTGTCGAACTGCTGATCGGCGACCAAATGGTGGCGCGCGGTGAGGTGGTCATCGTGGATGGAAATTATGGCCTGCGAATCACGGAGATCGTAAGCCCGCAGCAGAGGCTGGAATCCTTGAGGGGATGATCGTGAAAGTGCGCGAATATACCTTGGGCGGCGCCTCCTTCACGGAGGGTTTGGACTGGCTTTCCAGACGGTTCGTTCGTTTTCAGAGGATACTCGAACCTTGCGAAAACTCGGCGTGTCATCAGCGTCGTGTTCTCTGGCCGCTCTGGATGCGGAGTTCCGCGGGGATGCGTTTGCAAGGCCGCTGGTATTGCAGCCCGGATTGCTTCGAGCATGCGGCACACGATGCATTTCTCCTCATGCTCTATGCGCCGGAAAGCGCCCGCGAGAAATCGCATCGAATCCCTATTGGTTTGCTGCTGCTTTCCGGGGGCCTGATCAACGACGCACAGTTGAAACAGGCGCTGGTTTTGCAGAAAGAGAAGGGCCACGGCAGAATCGGAAAGTTCCTGCAAGAGATCCAAGCGGTCTCTGAGCAGGACATCGCCACGGGATTGGCGGCTCAATGGGGTTGTCCCGTCTATCCGCTGGATCGCGCTCGCGATTTCCGGCAATGCGCTTCGCTGCTGCCGCTGACGTTGCTGGAAACCGGCCGCATGCTGCCGGTCCATCACATCCGCACTCAGCAAACGCTCTATCTGGGCTTCGTGGAAGGGGTCGATCGCAGCGCGCTCTATGCGGTAGAGCAAATGCTTCACCTGCGCACCATCCCGTGTGTCGTCACGGAGTCCGCGCTTCAGGACGCCCTGCAGGAACTCCGCCGCCTCGCAGATGCGCCGGCCACGGTTTTCGATCGTCCTCTCGACTCTCGTGAGATGGCTCGGACCACGCGAAGCTACGCCTGGCAAGTAGGCGCCAAGGATGTGTGGATGGCGCGCTCGGGCCGCTTCATTTGGGTTCGTCTGCAGACCGCACAAGGGAGTAAGGATATTTTGTTTCAAGCACTTGCGGACCTTCGGTGACGGGATACCCGCCAATCGTTCAGCAGTTTTCCCCGTCATTTGCACCTAAAGAATTCACCCCCCCTGCCGATAGAAATACTAGGGAAACATTTGGTGTCACTCAAGGAGGCGGATGCTACTTTACGAACGTTCCAAATCATCCGCGAAACCTGCCGCGGAAATGGCGGCCTTGGATCTGCAAACGCGTCGCAAGGCGCGGATCACGTCTTTCCTCACCGAAGGACTTCCCACGCTTCCCAGCTATGTGTTTGAGTTGAATACGCTGCTTAGTTCTCCCTCGGTGGACTTGAAACGCGTGGCGAAAGTCATCCGCAACGAGCCCAGCATGTCGGCACAGGTCATCCGGTTGTGCAATTCGGCTTTGTTCAGCCTTCGCCGCCGCGTCCTAAGCATCGAGGAGGCAGCCATCCTGCTGGGTTCGGAGCGGCTGCGCACCCTTGTCTTGACCTGTTCGGTGATGGAATTCACCGGCCGGCAGCTTCTCCGGAGTGAAGTGCAAGCATTCTGGCAGCACAGTTTTATGAGCGGCTTGCTTAGCGAGCGCATCGCGAAATGGATCGAGTACTGCGAGTGTGAGCAAGCGTATTTGGGCGGATTGCTCCACGATATCGGAATGCTCCCGCTGCTGGTGGTCGCCGCGGAAGAACGGGCGCTGCAGGGCGACATAGCCTGCGGGCCTTGGGGTGGCTCCCTGGAAGCAGAAAAGGCTTATTTCGGCCTGAATCACTGCGAGGTGGGCCGCTGGATCGGCAAATCCTGGAATTTCTTCCCATCCTTTATTGATGTTTTCGAAAATCATCATACCCCGGAACGCAGTGTCCGCGATCCGCATCTGGTTGGTATCGTTGCTGCTGCCGACCATTTTTGCGAGCGGCATGGACTGCCGACTCTTTCCGATGGAGAAGCGCAGGAATTGCCGGAAACAGATCTAGCAGCGGACGATGAGTTCCTGGCTACGTGCCTGCCGCGCCTCGACGCCAAGGACCGCTCGGAGCTCGCGGAGATGTTGGAAACCGAGTATCTTCATCTGCTCCCCGTGATCGAGTTCAACAATCCCGTGGAGTTGCCAACGGACGGAAAGACTGCCTGAGTTCAGAGCCCCGAACATAGGAATAAATAGCGCTGGCGTGCTGATCGTGGACAACTCCGCCATGATGCCGACTCGTCGCACTTGCTGCGGGAAAACTGGAAGGTCGGATGTGGGTGCTGTTTCCGCAATGGCCTTGGCCGGAGACTCGAGCTTGGTTAGATAACCCGGGTTCAGCGCCACCCTCAAGGATGGTGCGCAGGTGATACCGGGATACTTGGCGCCGGACGGATTTCCTGTTTGGAGCTTGGCGTATTCTCGTTTATGGGTTGAAACGGGCTCAGGATCACTATATCGAGGCGCCGATTCTGCGCGCGTCCCGCCGGTGTGTCATTGCTCGAAGCGGGATGAAATTCGGCATAGCCCGCCGCCGACAAGTGACTCGCGGGCAGTCCAAATTGCGTGATCAACACCCGTATCATTTCCGTGGATCGCGCGGTCGAAAGCTCCCAGTTGGACGCAAAATGCGCATTGTGAATGGGGATGTTGTCGGTGTGACCCTCTGCGCGAAGATTTTCCGGCCGCTGCCGGAGAACTTCCGCCAGACGCGAGATGGCGCCCAGTGAATCCGGACGGATCGTGGCCGAGCCGCTATCGAAAAAGCCTATTTCCTTTAGGCTGACGACGAGTCCCTCGCGCCGCATCGCCATGCTGACTTCATGCTTCTGGATTTCCGGACTGAGAGCTTTCTCGATGGCTTGCTGGGCGCCCTCCAGGGATTGCGCTTCCGCCGAACTTGTTAATAGTCCTTTCATGGGATTGACGATCTTTTCCAGGTCCTGTTTCCGCTCTATGTTTTCGACGGCCTGAACTTTCTCAAACGGCATGGCATCTTCGTCCTGCAGCGGCACCTTCGTATTGGACGTCTTAAAAACGCCGAGTTCCTGAAAGGCTACCTGAATGGCATTCGCCAGACGGCCGGCCTTTTGCTTGTCCACCTGCGAGGACGCGTACAGCACCACAAAAAAGGCGAACAGCAGCGTGATGAAGTCCGCATAGGAGATCAGCCAGCGCTCGTGACTTACATGGTTCTGGGCTCTCTTCTTCATGCTTCGACTCTCTCTTCTTTCACTTGGACCGGCATTTCGGCCAGGAAACTGTATAGCTTCGTCTCGATCATTCGCGGATTCATCCCCTCCAGGATGGCTATGACGCCTTCCAGCGTCATTTCTCGAATCACTTGCGCTTCGCGAATCCGGATTCTCAGTTTTCCCGCGGCCGGTAGCAGGATAACGTTGGCTAGGCCTACGCCGTATATGGTGGCCACGAAGGCAACCGCAATCCCTTTGCCGACCTCTTCGATGTTGTCCAGATGCTGCATCACCTGAATCAGCCCGAGGATGGCGCCAATAATCCCGATGGTAGGCGAAAAGCCGCCCGCCGATTCGAACACATTCGGAATGTTCTCTTCATGGTCTTGTTTCTTTTCAAGCTCCAGTTCCATCACCTTTCGCAGCTCTCCCGGCTCCGTGCCATCCACGGCCAGCATCAACGACTTTCTCATGAACGGGTCCTGAATCTTTTCCAGTTCACTGTCGATGGAGACGATCCCTTCCTTGCGCGCCTTGTGGGCCAGCGTCACGATTTCATGAATCACAGAGAGTGGGTCGCTTTTCGGAATGAATATGATCCTTGCGATACTCCGAATCGCGCTCATGACCACCTCGATCGGAAACTGCACCAGGACAGCCCCGAACGTCCCGCCAAAAACAATCAAGGCGGCGGTGGGCTGCAAGACCTGACCGACTTTCCCTCCTTCAACAACCAACCCGAGCAGGATGGCTCCCGTGGCGAGGATTACGCCTGCGATGGTGCTTTTGTCCATTATTTATGTTTCCTCGGAGGCGGGATCCTGCTGTTTCGCATCAGGGGCTTCGCCACTCGGCGAGGTCCAGCCGGAGAAGTTCATGGCGAGTCCCTCGAACACGCGGCGGCGAAACTCCACGATTCGTGACAGAATTTCTTCGCCGCTTTCCCGCACCACGATTTTGTCGCCGTTCACAAGCGTAATCACAGTGTCGGGAGCATATTCGATCGTCTTGATCAGGTCGGAATTGACAACCAGTGGTTTGCTATTGAGTCGTGTGAGTTGAATCATTGGGCGGCGCACCCTGCGTGCCGTCCTGGCACACAAGCTTGCTCTTTCTGGGCCATATCCTTGCTTATCGGCCAGTTACACCACAACTTGAGCCCCATTCGAACGGGCCGGGCCATGACCCTGCATTCGCCCCAGTAGCGATGGAAGCGCGTGTCGAGGTCAAACGAGGGATACCAGCGGGCGATCCTCGGGCCGAAGAATGCCCAAAAATCAGAAATCACGCATCTAAAAAAATTGCAACAACGCGCGTTGGAACGTTTTTACCGCAGACGCCTGGCCCAGTCTAGAAAGACGTGCGAAAACCTCTTCAAGCTGCGCGGGCACGCTCTGCGTGCGAATTGAACCAGTGCCGTTCCAACTAATTCCGGATATAAACGCGCGGCTCCGCCGCGCGCGAGCCCGCTCAGCTACACGAGCACGCGCGCATTCGCTCCAACTAGTTCGAATGTCACTAGTGGCTGTCGCCGTCGTGGTCTGTATCGCTGCTAACCGACTTGGCCTTAGCGGCCAGCGCATGCTGGGCGGATTGGCTGATCGTGACTGTGTCCTGCGGGACCGGTTTCTGGGCCGTTGTTTGTCCTTGCTTGGGTGGCTGGACTGTCTGTTCTGTTTGCGTGTGTACGTTTGCTGCCTGGAGAGACTGGACGGAATTGCTCATGGATAGATTGACCTCCAAACATCCCATCGGCAAATGGCGAGATAGCTTTAGCCGGAATTATTCCGGCGGGCCCGATCCTGGTGAAACAATTGTCACTTCCGATCCCCGCGTCGAATCGCGCCGGGTTTTGGTAGCACAGACTTCAGAGTCTGTGTGAGAACCCATGCGTGGAATGTTTTTGTAGCGTCCCGACCCTGTCGGGGCACTGTAGATTCAGGCACATGCCCGTCCCGCATGCGGGACGGGCGCTACATAGAACGAAACAGGGTTGGCACACAGCCTGTTCAATCTGTACGCTTTTTGCTGAACGCGGCGCAAACCAAAACCACATAGGCTGAAATCGGAGATCCCAACCCTGTCGGGACCTGTGCTACTGAAGACATAGGACATAATCTTTCCAACGGCGGCTTACCTGGACTTTATAAAAGGAAATGTGGGCTTAAAGCAGCAATCGGTACGCCATTGCGGGGCGCTGAAAACTAAAGTCTCCGGCTGCCAGGCCGATAGGCATAGGTGATGGAAGAAAATCACCCCTTCCGTAAATCGGGAGCGAGTCCAAGCGAGTTTCGGGGCAAACAGCTCGAGACTGGATACTCCACCCTGGGAACGGAAACACTTTCAAGGAGCCTAAAACAATGGCAATCAGCATTCTAAATAACATTGCATCACTCACAGCGCAAAACCAGTTGTCGGTCACGCAGAGCAACTTGAATAAGACGCTCTTCCAACTGTCTTCTGGTTCGCGAATCAATTCTGGCGCGGATGACGCGGCAGGCTTGGCTATCGCAGACGGCTTGCATGCCAACATCACGGCCCTGACGCAGTCGGCGCAAAACGCCAACAGCGGCGTCGGTTCTCTTCAGGTGGCCGATGGTTCCCTCGCCCAGGTGACCCAGCTCCTCAATCGCGCTGTCACACTGGCAACGGAATCTTCCAACGGCACGGTGTCGGACACGCAGCGCACCGCGATCCAAGCCGAGTACGCGCAGATCAATGCGGAAATCGACCGTATCGGCAGCAAGACCAATTACAACGGCTCGGCGGTATTTACCAGCAGCACGACGAACATCTACCTTAGTGATGGCAGCAGCAATAGCACCATCGGCATAACCCCCGGCGTATTGACCACCGCGGGTTTGGGCTTGGTCGCCGGCACAACCAATGTCAACACTCCGATCACTAGCGCCACCGCTCAAGTCACACTCACAGGACAACCGAATGCCGGCGACTCGGTGGTCGTCGACGGCCAAACCTATACGTTCCAGACCGCCGTGGCCGCTGCCGGCGACGTCAAGATCGCTGGTAGCATCGGCCAAACGGTGCTGAACCTGGCGCACGCCGTCAATGACGCGGGCGTAACTAGCGGCGCCGGCAATGACTACATGGCCGCCGGCGGCGCCGCGAATACCCACGCGAGCGCAACGGTCAACGGAAACACCATTACGCTCACAGCACTCACGGGCGGGGTAGGCGGCAATGCTTACACCTTGACCAACCCTGTCGACACCAGCAGCAATATCATCATCTCTGGTGCTCTTTTCACGGGCGGCGCGGCCGCAACTTCGACCCCCACGGCTGTGAGCAACACCCTGTCGAGTGCTTCGGATGCGCAGTTGACACTCGGCATGATCAACACGGCCATCGCGAGCGTAGCGAGTATGCGCGGCACCATCGGCGCGAACATCAACCGGCTGCAAGCAGCCAGCAACGTCATCAGCAACCAGACGCAAAACCTGACCGCTGCCGAAGACGGCATCCGCGCCGCGGACATCCCGTCGGTGGTCGCCAACCTCTCGCGGTTCACCATCCTGAACCAGTCCGGTATCTCGGCCCTGGCTCAGGCCAACTCGGCGCAGCAGAGCATCCTCACGCTGCTCCGTTAACCGGACTGAGTGAGCAAAACTCGCAAGGTGCGGGGCTGATCGAGCCCCGCACCTTAGCGAGCGGATTGCAAAGTATCGGTTAGGAAGTAAAGACCGCAGCGAATCCGCAGATCGAAACCAAAAGGTAACGAGGACTTTTAAATGGCTAGCTCCATTTCAAACTTACTATCAGGCACCAGCACCGGTAGCGGCACCGGCGCCTTCACGGGACTCGGCCAGGGCATTGATGTCAATTCGTTTGTGCAGATGGCCCTCGCCGGCGACACCGCCAACATCGCCGCCCTGCAAGCTCAACAGGCCACCGTTAATACAAAGAGTTCGACGCTGGCGACAATCACGTCAGATCTGACGGCGCTGCAATCGGCGGCTGCCGCCCTGAATGACCCTCTTGGGGTGCTTAACTCCGAGGTCGCTACATCTTCCAACTCGAACGAGCTCACAGCGACCGCGGCATCAGGCGCGGTCGCGGGCGCGCATACGATTGCGGTCACTTCCTTGGCGACCACGTCGTCGTACTACTCGGACGCGGTGGCCACCAGCAGCACTCCGCTGGCAACAGGGGACACGATTGCGATTTCGGCTGGCGGCACGCAGGTCGCGTCGGTCACCGTGGATTCCTCAAATAATACGCTGGACAAACTCGCGGCAGCCATCAACAGTCAAACGAGCGCCGTGCACGCGAGTGTCATCACCGACGCGAACGGCGCGCGACTCGCCATCGTCAGCGCGGCCTCGGGCGCTCCCGGCAACCTGGCCGTCACCGGCAGCCTGCATCGCACCGATACTTCGGCCATCAACTTTACCCAGGCTGTGCCAGGACTAAATGCCGTGCTCACGGTTGACGGCGTGCCCATCAGCAGCGCCACCAACACGGTGAGCAATGTGATCAGCGGCGTGACCCTGAACCTGACGGGCCCTACGGGAAGTACGCCAGTGACGCTCACCGTGGCGCCGGATACTTCCAGCATCAGCACGGCCATCAATAATTTTGTTTCCGCCTACAACACGGCGATTACCGCCATCAACGCGCAATTCCAGGTGAGTTCCAGTGGTACCGGGGCCCAACCGCTGGAAGCCGACGGCTCGCTGCGTGACGCTCAACAACGGTTGCTCTCCGCGATTACGTACTCAAATAGTGGTTCCGTGAATCTGGTCAGCCTCGGCATAAATATGAACAACGACGGCACACTCACCGTTGACTCCGGAGCGCTGGCCACGGCCCTGTCGTCAAACTTTTCTGGTGTGCAGAGCTTCCTGCAGACGGCTTCGACCGGCTTTGCGGGAAACTTAAATACAGTGTTGAGCGGCCTGACGGACTCCACCAGCGGTGTGCTGGGACTGGATGCCAGCGGGTTGACGCAAACATCGCTGGATTTGACGAACCACATCTCAGATCTGCAATCGGCCATGGCGGTACAGACACAGAACCTCATAGCGGTCTACGCCCGGGTCAACACCACCCTGCAGGAACTGCCTCTGCTGCAAACGCAACTGAGCCAGCAACTCGCGAGCATACCTCGATGAGCAGCCATCCCGCGTTGAGTTACCAGCAGGCGTCCGCGCGCGGCGCTTCACCCCTTGGACAGGTTGTCTCGCTCTACGACACCATTCTCCGGGACTTCGTGCGGGCGTTGGCCGCGCTGCAAGCCGGCGATGTGGAAACCCGCGTCTTCGAGCTCAATCACGCCATTCTGGTGATCGCGCACTTGCAAAGCGTGCTGGATCACGAACGCGGCGGAGAAGCCGCGAAACAATTTGAACAGTTCTATAACGTGACCTGCGGAATGATTGTGGATGCAAACATTCGAGCTACACCCCAAGCCCTCGAAGAACTCATTGATCTATACGGCGGGTTGCGGCAGGCCTGGTTTCAAGCGGAGCAACAATTGCCGGCGGACCAGCAGCGGGCGCCAACAACCCCCAAGTCTGCCGCTGCGGCCGGAACGGCTGCCGTGCGCCCTGCAAACGATGACGCCGAAACTCCGCAGCTTGACTGGAGCGTATGATGCCGGCCGGCCGACTCGATCGCTTTCTTTCCGCCAATCGGGAACTCCGCGTCTTCCTGGAACGTGTGGAGGCCCTGGTCCACGGAACCGGTGACATTGGCGCAGACGAGTTGCGCGCGCTCGGCCGCTTACTGGAAGCCGTGGCTCCGGAAATCGGGAAAGCCTCGCGCGATGGTTCCACCGATGCTGTCGTCCAGGCGCAAATCGAGGAGTACATCGGCAACCTCCGGGCGTTGCAGGCCTGTCTCGAACAGGTGCGTTGCGTCATGTTCGCCCGCCTGGCGCACATTGATGCCGCGCGGCAACACATCAACGGGCTCCAGGGATGGGTCAATGCCTACCGTCAAACGGCATAGTGCGAGAGAGTTTCCGAGCAAACTTCAAACCCCGCGCCCGTTCCGTTTCCGGGATGATTCCGCTCGGAATGTATTTGAGGAAATTCAGCGGATTCTTCGACAAAAGAATCCGGCCCGCGGCCCACACGCCTCTGAGCCCGCATTCCGTCAACTCAGCTTGCAAGGAGCGCCTGATGGAAAATCAAACGCACGCACGTATTTTTTCCGCCAATCAAGAGTTGCGCGCCTTTCTGCGACGAGCGGAATGTCTGGCGAATGGGCCTGGAACGGTGACCGAAGAAGACTTAAATAAAATCTCGCTGCGTCTCATGAACCTTGCGCCAGAAATCGGCGACGCCTCGCGCAGCGAGACGCTTGACACCGGCCTGCAGAGCGAAGTTGCGGAATACGTGAAAAACCTCAGGGCCCTTCAGGGCGCGCTGGAAAAGGTCCGCTGCATCACGCTGGCTCGCAAAATGTAATTGGGTGCGTCGTATCGCGTTGCGCTGCGAAGCGCTTTTAGTAGCACAGCCCCGTCAAGGCGGGACTGTGCTACTGGACCGCATCGGAGCTGCGTTGTGGCTGTTTGCCACAAGCCCGGCCGGAAACTGCTACGAAGTTCTTGTGAGAAATGGCGGCTGGCTCAAAAACGCCCGCTTCAGAGTTCCTATCCCGCATGCTCCGGACATACATTTACTTGAGGTAATTCAGCAGGCTCATGGTGGAAAGAATTTGTCCGGTCGCGGAAAGAATGGCATTGGTCGCGGTGGTCGCCAGCGAGAGGTTCGTGATCGAGGTGGCCAGGTCCGCGCCGACCAATGCATTCTCCTGCTGGGCGACCTGGAGCTTGTCGCTGTTCAAATAAGTCTGAGCCGACTGCAATTGCTGCAATGTGTTTCCGTAGAAGACGCGCTGGCTGGTGAGCTGCGAAAAGGCCTGCTGCAAATCCGTGTTTGCGGCGGCAAGACCGGTATTGGTCTGCAATGCCGTGATCAGGCCATTGAGCGCGCCCAGGACGTCTCCAGCGGGATTCGTGAAGATCTGGTTTCCGGGCATGTTGATGGCAATGGTGTCCCCCGGAGAGATGGTGATCGAGTTGGCATTATTGTTGCCGTTGTATTTCACGCCGTCGGGCTGGGTTGCATCGAGCACGAAGGGCTGCGTCGAAGTCGCCGTCCCGGCAAACACGTAATTTCCCTGGTAGGTCTGGTTCGCAAGGCTCAAAATCTGATCGCGGATTCCCGTCACTTGCTGGGCAATGGCTTGGCGGTCCGCATCCGACAGCGTTCCGTTTGCCCCTTCCGTCGCAAGCGAAATCGCTTGCGTCATCGCCGTTACCACCGAACTCAGGGTCGAATCGATCGAATTGCCTTGCGCCGTAAGAGCGGAAATGTTTTGCAGGTATTGGCCGTCCTGACTCCCCTGGATGTGATTCAGCATGACTTCCGCGGTCGCCGCGGGATTATCGGAAATTTGATTGACCTGCCGCCCTGTCGAGATTTGCTGCTGCGCGGTGTATTGCGCCTGCCGATTCTGGGCAATCGCCGCGAGCATATCCGGTGCCGGGTTGGGATTAATGCGCAGGCTCATAATGAGTTTACCCCGTCGTCATACTCAGTGTGGTAGTCAGCAGTTGGTTTACGACGTTAATCACATTGGCCGCGGCTTGATAAGCGCTCTGGTAACGAATCAGGTTGACTGCTTCTTGATCCAGGGAAACTCCGGAGATCGCGCCGCGCTGGTCCTGTAGTTGCTGCTGAACCAGCCCGACAGCCGTTTGCTCTGATGTCGCTTGGGACACGTCATTGCCAATTTGAAAAATCAAGCTTGAATAATAGTTGGCGGGAGTTTGGCCGTTGACGATGGCCTGATTTTGCAGGTTCGCAAGGGCCTGCGCATTCCCGATACTGCCAACCGTCCCATCCGAGCTTGCGGCAACCAGGTTGGGATCGGTAATCGCCACGGCCAGTGAAGATGCGGCGCCCGTCACCGAAGTGGGCGGCACGAAGAAATTCACACCTGGATTCCCATTGGCATCGAACCCAGCCTGACTTTGCGTGTTCACGGAGGTGGCCAGGTTGTAAGCGAGTGTGTCCAGTTTGCTGAGGATCGCAGGGACTTCCTGATCCCGCACCTGAATCTGTCCGCCGAGAGCGCCGCCGGTGATGCTCGAGGTGATGTTGGAGCCTTGCGAATAGACGTCATGAAACGTCGTGTTGGCATTGATCTGGGTGGAAAGTGCGAAACTTTGTCCCCCGACCACCAGGGCCGCGCCGCCCGACGTGTTGACTGTCAGGCTCGCGTTGCCGGCATCCACTTCCGAGACGTTAATCAAGCCCGACAGTTGTCGCACCAACTGCGTGCGCTGATCCAGGAATGCGCCGGGATCTTGTCCCGCGCTCACGATCGCGCTGATCTTGGTATTGAGCGAGGCGATTTGTTGCGTAAGCCCGTTCACCTGATTTACCGACTGTTGGATGGCGAGATCGGTGTTGGTTTGCACGAATTGAAGGTTGGACGAGTCCTGCCGAAAAGCAGACGCCAGATTCTGCCCGGCCGTAATCACTCCCTGACGGAACGCCGCATTACTCGGGTTGGTGGACAGTTGCGTCAGGCTATTGAAGAACGCCGTGAGTGGGGTCTGTAGACCGCTGCCGGCCGCTTCATTGAACAAGGATTGTATCTGGTTCATCGGTCCAAGGAACGCGCTGAGCTGGGCAGCCGATTGATTCTCTTGATCGAGCCTTCGCTCCAGCAAGTTGTCACGGATGCTCGCCGTTTGTCCCAGAGTCACTCCGGAGCCGAATAACAAACTTCCAATTTGTATGGGAGAGTTTTCGGACAGGGTCACCTGCTCGCGCGAATACCCGGGGGTGTTCACATTGGCGATATTGTTGCTCGTGATCGAGACGGCTCCCTGGTCGGCTGCCAGCGCTCCCGATGCAATCATGAGACTCGCAGAAAGGCTACCCATGATTTCAGCTTCTCTCCTCGGCCCGCAGCGCCTGCGGGACAGGCCCTTCAGGCCGCGCGTAAGTCAAAGCGTAGTTTCCATAGAAATTCGCCAGCATATCGACTGTCCGGTGGGAACGCCGCAGGTACGCCGCATGAATCTGGTTCAGCCGGCGGACCTCCGCTTGCGCTTCTCCCATTTCGCGCAGCACGCCGCGAAGCCTTCCCGCCCAAGGGGCATCCTCGGGCTGGCTGGCCGCCTCCAGCCGCCCCCAATCCAGTTGCTGGGCGCAGGTTCGTTGCAGCGAATCGATGGCTGGATCGAGCGATTGGATTTGCCGGCACAGGTCCTCTTGTTCGGCGATACGGCCATACATTCCATCGATATCCATCGCCATGAATTGCTGGCGGCAGCCCACCAATTGCTGCGCCAACGCGCGCAGCAGGCAGAGGCGCTGCTCGAGCAGCGCAAGATATTTTTCGATTTCAAGGGTCACGGACTACGCCATTTCGTCCAGTTCGTGCTTCTCTTCTTCTTCCGGAGCACTGATCTCTGGTGTTTGGGGTGACGCGGACTTCCCTGCAACAGCCGCCTTCGCGCGGGGTTTGCGCGCAAACTGATCCTGCGAGCCAGATCCTGGGTCGGCAAGCGATTCGATACGCGAAGGTGTAATCTCCACCATGACGTGTGACTCCGCTGCGGCTACCCGTTCGCTTGGATACCGAATAACTGAGTGACCATGGCGCCGGCCACTTGCTCATTGCTTCGCTGGAACTGGCCGGTCTGGATTTGCGAACGCAGTGCGTTAACCTGTTCCTGGCGAACGTCGGGAACCTGGTTGAGTTGCGATACAAGCTGGCGGACGGTCGCCTGGTCCGACGACAGATGGACCGTGTCGTTTGGCGAGCCAACGCTCGCTCCGGACGAGCTTCTCGTCGCGGCGGTTTGCGCGTCATTGACGCGGTTTGTTCCCGAATTCTCAGAAGCCGGAATTTGCCTTTCAATTCTCATCTCTTCTTTCCTCCCGCCGCAACTCTCCATCCAACCTTCGGAGATTTTGTCGGCCGCGAATGAGAGGATTCTAGCGTTTCCCCTTTACACTCTCCCTACACATATTTAATCGGCAGTTCGGCCCAAACCTTTAATTACTGGGTGTCCTCCATATCCCCTGTCATCTTTACAATCTTATGTATCTCAACGGCTTACCTCATTACACCGCAGGATTGCCCCCGGGCGCCTCCGGAATCTGTGGCTCTAAGTGCTTTAGAATCATATTCTTAATTCCGAGCCCGCCCGACTTCCCTACGGCGCTGGCCATGCTTTGAATCCCCAATTCATCAAAGCTCTGTAATGTAGGGTCGGAGTTCTCATCGTCCGGACTCGAAAAGCTTTCCTTCATGGATTTCCACATGGACTGGAGAAGGATCGCCTCAAATTCTCCAGCCGCCTTGCGGAGCTTCGTGTCCTGCTGCGAACCCGTGGCCGGGGGAGTTGACGATTGCGCCGCCACGAAGAAGCCCGGCCTCTGCGCCAGGCTTGCCGAAACATGTCCATTCACCGGGAGCATCACAGGATCTCCAGTTCGGCCTGCAAGGCTCCCGCGGCCTTGATGGCCTGCAGAATGGCTACAATGTCTCTCGCGGTGGCCCCGATGGACTGCAGGCCGCGGATCAACTCATCCACCGTGGCCCCTTCTTCCAAGTGGATCGCCTGCGCCGGGCCCTCCTGCGCTTTCACCGTTGTCTGAGGCACGACTTCCGTCTGACCCTGCGCCAGCGGCTGCGGTTGTGAAACCTCCAGATGCGTCGTCACTTCGATCGCCAGATTGCCATGCAGAATCGAGCACGGCCCCAGGGACACATCGGTGCCCATCACCACCGTCCCGGTTCGTTCGTTGACGATGACCTTGGCCGGGGTCGTAAACGCGACCTGCAGCTCCTCGATGCGCGCCAGTAAGCCTGGCACCGAGTCCGCGCCCTTCTCGATCCCCGCAATTTCGACGCGGCGGCTGTCCACGGCGTGCGCGGAATCCTTGCCGAGTTCCTTGTTGATGACCGCGGCAATATCGCGCGCGGTGGAATAGTCCGGATTGTGAAGCAGCAGGGAAATCGTGGTGACATCGCGCAAGCTCACGGCCGTCTCGCGCTCGACCAGGACTCCGCCAGCGATCCGGCCGACCGTCGGATGATTCACTTGTTTCGCGTTGCCGCGCCCACCCGCGCTATATCCGCCCAACACCATGGCCCCCTGCGCGAGCCCATACACTTGCCCGTCCGGTCCGTAGAGCGAAGTCAGCAGCAGTGTCCCGCCTTCCAGCGTCTTCGCGTCTCCTATCGAAGAGATGGTGGCGTCAATGCGCATTCCCGGCCGGGCAAACGGCGGCAGCGTGGCCGTGACGAATACGGCCGCAATGTTGTGAACCAGCATGGTTGTCGGTGAAACGCTGACGCCCATCCGCTGCAGCATATTCGTCAGTGTCTGCGTGGAGAAAATCGTTTGCTGGCGGTCTCCCGTGCCGCTCAGCCCGGCCACCAATCCATATCCCATTAATGGATTGTCGCGGACGCCCTCGACGCTGGTCACATCCTTCAGATGTGCCGTGTGAACTTTCCCTTCCGCGGCCCGCGCATCGCACATCGCGATTCCGAGAGCGAGCACTAAAGAGAACAAAATCCTTCGCTGGAATAGCATGAGTCCTCTTAGAATCCGAGAATCTTCAGCAAGGTGCGCACGACGATGTTCGGTTGGTGAATCGCGTCCGCTACGGCGCCTTTGCCGTGTATTTCCGCTTCGAGATTTGCGACCGACGATGACAGCACGGAACCATCCGAAGCAATGTCGCCGGGCCGCACCAGGCCGCGGAGTACGATCGTCTGGCGGTCATTTCCCACCGTCAAATCCCGCGCCGCCTCCACAACGAGCACCCCGTTGGGTAGCGCCTCCACAACGCGCCCGGCGAGGTTGAGCGAGAGTGTGGAACTCAATGCGGATTGTCCCTTGCCGTTCAGGGTCTGCGTGGATGTTGGAGAAAACAGGCTCTGCCAGCGGCTCGCCGCCGGGAGATTCCCGAAAAAAGCGCTGACGCCGGAGGAAGCGCTGAACGTGCGTTGCCCCTGCGCCAAGCCGTTATTCGTCGCCGAAAAATTATCCACGACGCGGATGACCAGCAGGTCTCCGGTGTGACGCGCCTTGTAATCGCTGGACGTCGCGCTCATGGGAGCGGAAGGCGACCACAAGCTGCCGGTCGTGCGCTGCGGTTCGGCGGCCAGAGCGCGGGCGCGTGTTAAATAATCCTCTAACGACGATTGCACTTGGCTCGGCTTCTTCTCTCCCTTGAGCAGCTTCATCTGGGCACTCAGAGTGTTTGAAGCAATGAGCGCCAGCAGGAAAGCAAGGAGCAGATTCGACCCGGCATTTCGGCGCCATCGACGCATGAACCTCATATAGCCGCCTCGTTTCAGAATTTCACTTCCAGGTGTCCCCGCCCGTCCACCTGCGCATGGAAGATCTTTCCCGTATCCAACATCCGCACGCGGATCTGCTGGCCGAGCGTCCCGCGTTCCAGGGAAACAACATCCACAAAAATGCGCAGCGCATCGGATCGGAGCGTGAGCCTGGCCAGCTCCCCTTGCGCAACTAAAATTTCCTGCTTGGCCGGACGCGCGGGCGCGCCGGCTGGGGCCGTATCCTTCGCCATTCGGCCCAATTCCGTTGCAGGACGATGAGGGGCCAGCGGCAACTCTCCATCGAGCCGGGCCGTCACAAAGAACGGCAATACTTTCGGATCATGGGATGGCCAAAGCAGGAAGCGCACACGCCGAAGTCCGCGATCGAAATCCATGTGCATCACTCGAAGTCCCGAATCCCCCGGACCGACCAAGACCTCCGATTCCAGAAGGATATCTTCCGGCCGCAAAGTATCCGCGGCCGGCATTCCGCTCTGTTCGAGCGCCAGGCGGATGGCATCGCACACCTCGCTCAAAGTGATGAGGCGCGAATCGCGTGACACAACGATGCGCTCGGGAACCGTGAGTTCCGACAGCACTTGTTGATTTGCACTGGCCTGGCGTTCCACTGCGCCGCGTTCCAGAATGCGCGTATTGCCGGGCTGCGGCGCCGCGCCCATGGAGATTTCCGCAGCGCGTGCGCGCAACGATCCCGAAGCCGTGGCGGGGAGCAAGTCGGAAAGAAGCACGCGGGCGCCGGCGACACTCACCTCGCGCAACAATTCGATCCGGGGAATGCGCGCGGCGCGAGCGGCTCCTCCGGAAAATAGGGCGGCGGCCATTGCTGCCCCCATGAAAACGATCAGCTCCTGTAATTTCATTATCGGTATCTCCCTTACTGCGTCATGCCATTCACGGTTTGGAACATTTGGTCCGCCGCGCGAATCACGCGTGAATTGGCCTCGTAGGACCGCTGCGCGATGATCATGTTGACGAATTCCTGCACGACGTTGACATTGGATTCTTCGAGCTTGCCTTGCTGGATGGTGCCCAGCCCGTCGGAACCTCCCGGCGTGCCGAGAATCGCGTCGCCGGAAGCGGTGGTAACCTGAGAATAGTTTTGACCGACGCTGTTGAGTCCGCCGGGATTCGGAAAAGTCGCCAGCTGAATGGCACCGACTTGCTGCGCTTGCGCCTGCGCCGGCAGTGTGATGCTCACCGTGCCGTCGGTTCCCACGGTCACCGACAAAGCGTTCGACGGAATCGTAATGTTGGGCGTCAGGGGATTTCCTTGCGCATCGACAATATTGCCGTTCTGATCCAAGTGAAAGGCTCCGGAGCGCGTATATGCCAGATCGCCTGTCGGCAGGGTGATCTGGAAAAAACCCGGCCCTTGAATCGCCAGATCCAGCGGATTTCCGGTGTTATCGAAATTGCCTTCCGTCTGGATCATTTCGGAAGATGCGGGATGCGTTCCAAGGCCGACCTGCAGGCCCGCCGGAAGCGTGGTCTGCTGTGATGCGGCGGCTCCGGCGACAACCGAGTTTTGGTAAATGAGATCTTGGAACTGTAGCCGGCGATTATGAAAGCCGGTGGTCGAGGCGTTGGCAAGATTGTTCGCGATATTGTCGAGATTCATTTGCTGCGCCAGCATCCCGCTGGCCGCCGTGTATAAAGCGCGAATCATTTCTTTATTCCTCCGGGAAGCTATACGCGCGGCACGTCTTGTGCCGCCGCGCGATCGAAATCCGAACTGAAAATGGTAAGCGCGCGCCCCAGCAGGTCGGCTTGACGCTGCAGAAGAATCAAACCGACCGCGCCTTCCACCGGGTTGATATTGGAAGATTCGAGCATGCCCTGCCGCACCCTGGAATCCGGGGCTGGCGTTTCGCTCCCCGGCGGCGCCGCGTAGTTCGAATTGCCTTCCGGCACGATGGGCGTTCCGGGCGCGAATTGCACGATGTGCAATTTCGCCACGAGTCCGCCATCCACGGAAATCGTGCCGTCAGTGCTGACCGACGCGGTCCCCGTGGGCAATGTGATCGGGATCGTTTTCGTTCCTTGCTCCGCCAGGACGAGATTGCCATCCTGCGTAGTGACCTGCCTGGCCGCATTCAGATGGAAACTGCCGTTGCGCGTGTAGCGGATGCCCGCACTGGTTTGCACGCAGAAAAATCCAGCGCCCTCCATTGCCATGTCCAGGCTATTTCCAGTCGAGTCCAGCGAACCTGCGCGCAAGTCCACCAGGCTTCCGCCCAGCATTCCAAATTTGTTCACGGCTTGATTGAGCGGGCTGAGAACTTCCCCGGTCTGCGCCGCGGAAAGAGCCCGGTAGAACGGAGACTGCGCCTTGAAACCGGCCGTCGAAGCATTGGCTAGATTGCTGGCCACGACATCGAGCGCCTGCATGCGTGACGCCAGCCCGGCATAAGCCACATAGAAACCGCTGTCCATTTTTCTCTCCCGCGGAAACATAGGGCAATCGAGCGGCCACCCGTGACTATTTCCGAGCCGGCCAACTCTATGAGCCTGCGTTAGGTTATGGGAAGGAAAGTCTAACTGCCGGGATGCCCGCGGCCGGCGCGGCTGATTCTGCCCAGCAGCGGCTCAACGCTAGGCAAGCTTTGCCGGACATCCGATCTTACGTGGGGAGAGATTGTCGAGTAACTGCCGTTTTACAGCTTGAGTAGGCGTGCGGGATTTTCGCAGAGGATCATTTCGCGCTCGCGCTGTGTGATCCCGGGTATGGCCTCGACGTACTCCACTGGTTTCATTATGGCCATTTGCTGTGGAAAGTCAGTGCCGCACACGACGCGGTCCACGCCCACGATGTCGATCAAGACCCGCGTGAGCTTGGGGTCGTGCATGATGAGGTCGTAGTGGAAGCGCCTCAGATAGTCGCTGGCGCGCGGCTGCTTCAGGTTCTTGAGCGAGTTCGTGCGTCCGCGTGGAGAGTACGCCGCGGTGCCCATCGCAAAATCCATCCGCGGTGTGACGAAAGCGAAGAAGCCCCCCGCATGGGGCAGATACACGTCCAGCTTCGGATACTCGTCCATGACTCCGCCCAGCACGAGCGAGGTGGCCGCGATGGTCGCTTCGAACGGATTTCCGAGAAAGTTGATCATTGAATAGTCCTTCTCGACCAGCCTCTCGGAAATGGGGTCTACATTGTGCAGGAAGATTGGCAGACCCAGCGCCTCGCAGCGTTCCCACACCGGCCAGAATGATTTGTCACTCAGGTTCTTGCCAAGGATGTTCTCGGTAATATTCACGGCGCGCATTCCCGGCAATTTTGACCCTCGTTCCAGTTCCTGCAATGCGAGGTTTACATCCTGCATCGGCAGAATGATCGCGCCCAGGAAGCGTTGCGGGTATTTCACATGCAGCGCCGAGGTGGCGTCGTTGATAGCCTGCGAGAGCTTCAGTCCGAACGCGGGCGAAGCCCAGAGGACGTGCGGATTGGTTTGCGCGAGGACCGACAGGTCCACTTCGCGGTCGTCCATCATCTTGACGACCAAATTGACATCGGTCATCTCGCGGCGGAAATCGGCGCGCGGGGCGTAGGGGTGCGCCCCGGGAACAACGCATTGCAAATCGCCTTTTTCGTTCCTGTGAATGTTGGTTACGCCGTTCGCCGCCCCTTCTTTTTCAATCAGCTCGACAAACTCCGGCGGGTACCAATGGACGTGCGCGTCAATCACTGGTTTGCTGTAACGCCGCGCCGGCTGTTGTTCCGCTGCGCTGGCAGACGGAAGCAGTGTCGTCGCGCCCACTGCCGCGAGGCCAGCGAGAAATTCCCGTCTCTCGATTGTCATAGTCCCTCTCTGGTGTGACAACTGTTACATTCCGCGCGCGCAATTTTCCCGCGCGCGGCATCGCTATGCCGTGTTTACTCGTAATATTCCGGCGAATGTTTTTGTTTCCTGGTTTGTTCCATTTCGTGATTGATCCAAAGCTGCGCATGGTAAAAAGAGATCAGGTCGGCCATACGCTGCATGGACAGCAGTGTCTGGAGCTTCTGCTCGGCCGGCATCGCGCCAAAATACGGGATGCGGCGGTTGTCCCAATTCGTCTGCAAGTGCACGGCATCTCCGCTCAATAGGATCCATCCCGTCTTTGGGAGGTGTACGAGCAACGAGTCATGACCCGGAGTGTGGCCCGGCGTCGCCACGATCGTCACGGAGCCGTCCCCGAACACGTCCAGGTCTTCCTCCACCAACTTAACCGGATGATCCTTCGAGAATTTAGGAGTCGGGTCGCCAGGGGGAACGGTAAGAGCCTCCGCTGGCAACACCGCGGCGCCCGGTTTGGCGGGGCCAAAGTAAAACTCATACTCAGCCTTCTGAATCAGGACGGTTGTGTGCGGGAACTGTTCGATGTTGCCGATGTGGTCGGGATGGGTGTGGGAAATGCCGACGTAGCGCAGATCCGGCGGCCCGACACCTATTTCTTTCAGTTGCGACGCCAGTGTCTTGGCGCGAGTCCACAGAATATCCTTCGCCGCGTTGTTGGTTGGAAGCCATCCGTCCGGCAAAGACGCAACCCGGTCGGAGATTCCCGTGTCCCAGAGAAAATAGCCCTGGGCATGGTGGATCAGATAACAACTCACGGAAATATCGATCGCCTTTCCTGCATTCGAGCCAGGCGTCCAGCGGGCCGACTCATCGGGAGCGTGTCCTTTGCCGCAATCGAGCACGTAGAGCCGGTCGACGCCCGGCGGCTTCGACTGCGCCCATCCCGGGCCGGCGCAGAGCAACCCGAGCGCCACCACTGTCGCAGTAAGCAGCTTCATCAAATGATCCCCATTTCTCCACGAAACTCTTAACACTTCGAGTCCGCAAGCGGATGGCTTCTACGCCAGCACTTCTATTCCATATGGCGCGCACTTGCAATGTAAATTTAGGGTCCATACGGCATCCTTCCTGTCCTGTTGCGCAAATAACCGGCTAAACATTGCAGCCGAGGTGGGTGTACGATAATGCCGCTTTCGGGATCAAAAAAACCGCTGAAATCGGAAATTGCGGACCCTGATCAAGCTGGATTGCAGGAGGACTCATGAGTATCGAACGGCGTGAATTTCTCGCTGGTCTTGCGGCCGTGGGCGGAGCGACGCTGCTTGCTTCCGCCGAAGCCCCGGCGCAACCGCGGAAGGGCCGCTACGCCGCGCCGGTCATCGACGCGCACGCGCACTACTACTCACCAGAGTTCGTCTCACTGATGATCAAGGAAGGCGGGGCCAACGGCGTCGTCATCAAGGGACCAGACAAGAATGGTGAGTACGCGGCGGTCGTGCCGAACCCGGCTCCGGGTGATGACGGCTACTTGTGGTATTCGCCGAACGGCTCCACATTTACGCGCAACATGACGGATCTTGATTTCATGATTCAGCTTATGGATGGGCGCGGCATAGATATGTACGCGCTCTCGATGACCCATCCCAAGGTGTACTGGGCGTCGCCGGAGTTTGGTTTGAGACTCTCGCAGGCGCAGAACGACGGTGTTTCGGCAGCCACTCTCAAGTACCCGAAGCGTTTTGTCGGCACGATCATGCTCCCGATGCAGAGCCCGAAGGTCGCCGTGCAGGAGCTCGAGCGCGCCTCAAAATTGCCCGGCATGCGCGCTATTAACCTGGGTGAGCACATCAACGGGACAAACTTGAGCGACAAGTCGTTCTGGCCTGTCTGGGAACGCTGCGAGGCGCTCGGTCTGCCGCTCTTCTTGCACAACATCAACCCGTTCGGCCATCTGCGCCTGAATCAGGGCGGCATTGATATGATGAACAACATCGGCAATCCGTTCGAGGCGACCGTCGCCTCGATGGCGTTCATACTGACCGGCACGCTGGACGCATTCCCCAAACTGGACATCTATCTTCCGCACGCCGGTGGCGCCCTTCCGTGGCTCGTTTGGCGGACCGACTGGGCCATGGCCAACAGCAACCAGTACAAGAATTTGAAGTTGCCTCGCGCCAGCGACTATCTGCGCCGCTTCCACTACGACCTCATCTTGCACAGCCCGAAACTCATGCGGACCTTGATTGAATTGGTCGGCGCCGACCGCGTCGTTTGCGGCACCGACTATCCGCAGGGTATGGCCGTCATGAAGCCGGTGGAGTACGTCGAGTCCATACCCGGGATCACCCAGCGCGAACGAGAGTTGATCCTCTGCGAAAATCCGGCGCGGCTGCTCAAGATCTAGCTCTCGCGGGTAGCACTTCAGTCTGTGTGGTTTTGGTCTTCGCTGCGTTCGGAAAAATGCGCACAGACGGCCCTTCACTTCGATCAGGGTAAAAAGTTTGTGCTACGAGATCCGTCTACGCCAACATCCCCGGTTTCTTCAAATACCGGTCAATCAAAATGTCAGCCGTGCGATAGGTAAGGGCGAGTATTGTCGGCGTGGGATTGGCGGAGCCCGAATTGGGGAATGTGGATGCGCCCAGCACGAAGAGATTCGGTATCTGCCAGTGCTGGAGGTGGGTGTTCACGACGCCGCGATCCGGAGACGCTGCCATCATCGTGCCGCCCTGAATGTGGGTGGACTGGTAGCGCGTGACGTCATAATCGCCGTAGCCCGGATACGGATTGATTTCCTTCGCACCCATGGCGCGCGCGATTTCAACCGCCTTCACCGTCATGAATTCGACCATCTTTCGTTCGTTGTCCCGCCAGTTCTGCGTTAGACGGAGTAGAGGGTCGCCCGCATGATCTTTATAGGTCGGGTCCAGATCAAAATAGTTTCCTTTGTAGGGGATCTGTTCGCCCCCGAACGAGACGGAACTGGTTCGGTCGTAGTAGTCGAGCGATGCTTTCTTCCATTCCGATCCCCAGCGCGCTTTGATCGAACGCGGCAATACGCCGAACGGCGAGATGGGCTGCGCGCCCTGCATGGACGCGTTCAACACGCCGCCTCGCAGGAAGGGAAGATTGGTGTGATCGAAAACGTCCCCGTCGAAGTCGCTCATGCGGACGCCAATGCCGCCCGCGCCCATGAACCGGTTCAACGGCTTTTCGAAGAAGCTGGTGGCGGCGGGGAAACTGACTTGGTGGGTGAGGTTTTTTCCGAGCGTTCCTTTGCCCGTTGCAGGGTCGTAGGGCGTTCCCGCGCCTGAAAGAAGCAGAAGCCGATTGTTGCTGAGGGTGTAGGAGGAGAGTATCACCAGGTCCGCGGGCTGAAATACTTCTTCGCCGGAGGCATCAATGTAATTCACGCCGCGGGCCTTCCCGTTGGCCTGCGCCGCGTCATGCACGATGCGGCGGACGGTACATCCGGAACGCAACGACACGCTCTTTTGCCTTTGCACCACTGGCAGAAGCGTGTTGGTGGGCTGCGCTTTTGCGCCGATCATGCAGCCATTGCGTTCACAATACCCGCAAAAGACGCAAGCCGACCGCGTGATTCCATCCGGATTTGTATAAGTCTGGCTGAGGATTGCCGCAGGGGTGGGGTACGGATGATAGCCAAGAGACTTGGCGGCCTCGCGGAACATCGAGGAAAAATAAGGAGTCTTGGACGGCGGATTCGGATACTCGGCGCTGCGCCAACCCTCGAAGACGTTGCCACCCTCAATCTTTTTTCCGCGAAGATTCCCGGCCTTGCCCGTAACGCCCGCCATCTGCTCCGAGCGCGTGTAGTACGGCTCCATCTCGTCGTACGTAACGCCCCAATCCTGGATCGAATGTTCCTCCGGCAGCTTCTTCGCGCCGTACCTTGCAACCGTCTTGGAATACATCTCGAAGCAATCCGGCTGGAGGCGGGGATACACCGCGCCCCAATGTTCGCCTGTGCCGCCTACGCCGGAACCGGGAAGAAATGCGCCGAATTGCCGGATGGGAAGGGCGCGTTCATTCGCATTGTGCCGCAGCGTCACCGTTTCTTGCGAAGGGTCTTGCATCATGTGCATGCGCACGAAGTAATCGAGCTCATCCATGCCGGCCATGTAGTCTTGCATGGTGCGCGGGCCGCCGCGCTCCAGGACTACCACCGAGAGCGAAGTGCGGGCGCCCAGTTCCTTGGCCATGAGCAAGCCCGTCCATCCGCCACCGATAATCACGACGTCGGTCGAGGGCAGAGTTTTCATTTCAGATCCTCATCCTCGCTGGGGCGCACCCTGCGTCCCAGCGCCTGCTCCAGGCTGATTGGCTTGGGATGAAACGCCTCGCCATAGTGCTTGTCGAAGTCGTCATAGTTGCTCATGCGCGGTCCGGGGAACCCGACGAGTTGCCAGCCCAGCATGTCAACGTTTCCGCCGTGCATGGGATCGCAAAACATTCCTTCAATGGTGTTTTGCCGCAACAGAGCGAAGAAATGGGAAGACTCGATCTGCTGCAATTTCTTGTCCTGCTCTTCCGGCGTAAGGCGATCAAAACCTTTCAGGTCTTTCAATCCTTCGCGATAGGTCTCCCGAGGCGTCGCTTTGCCCTGGTACCCGAACTCCCGCGCGGCATTTTCCTCAAACGGTCCCGAGGTGTAGCGGTAGCGGTCGCGCCCATAAGGACCGCTGAGCTGCCGGTCAATGTAAATCACAACACCCGCCTCGCGGGCTCCTGGACCAGAGTCATCGCTCGGAAAAATTCGTGACGCGGCAGCCGCCACTATCAACGCTTCCGGCTCAGTAAAAAAACGCAGCGGAATACGAAGGGTTTGAACAGGTTTAACTTGCGCAAACAGACGTGACATCCGGCGATCCAACGAGTACACCAGTACCCCGCCGAGACTTGTTGCGGAAAGAACCAGGAACTGACGACGCCGCATGGCCGGGGAGTTTATCACAGCAAGCCCCGTGAATGTCCAGACTCAAGTCAGTGTAATCAGTAGTCCATCTATCCCGGATACTTTCAGGAATCTCCATCCGGTCTGGAATCGTTTTCTCCGATCCGTGAAACATAGGCCGCCTATTCCTCTGGCCGGAGAGGAATCTCAAACCGCAAGTTTCTGAATCAGATTTGCAGGTTGTATTGTACGATGCCCAAATTAGGAGCTTAGATCAGGGAGAAAACAGCCATGGCGAAATCAAGAAAGCCCTCTGTTGAACGCCGTGATTTTTTGAAGGGCGCCATCGCCGGCGCGGCAACGCTGGCTCTGCCGGCGGAGAAAGCTCGCGCATCGGAAATCGAACCACCGGCTCGCTCGATTCCGGTTACGCCACCCCGTCCTGAAGCCGATCCACCCATCGAAATCGAAAGCCTGAACGTCGAGCGCAGCGGGTCTGACTTCATGGCCGACGTGATCAAATCTCTTCCGTTCGAATTCATCTGCGCTAACCCGGGCGACAAGTTCCGGGCGCTGCAGGAATCGCTTACCGGGCCCTACGGCGGGAACAAGAATCCCGAGTGGATCACCTGTTTGCACGAAGAGATCGCTGCCGCCATGGGTCACGGCTACGCCAAGATGGAAGGGAAACCGTTGTGCGTGTTCGCCCACGGCACGGTCGGGCTGCAGCATGCTTCCATGGGCATTTACAACGCATACTGTGACCGCATTCCGATTTACGTGGTTCTTGGCAACTCGCTGGACATTCCCGGGAACCACAGCGTTCAGGACGCGGCGGCGATGGTGCGCGATTTCATCCGGTGGGACGCCGCGCCCGCTTCGTTGGCCCGCTTTGCCGAATCCGCGGTGCGCGCCTACGGAATCTCGATGACGCCCCCGATGATGCCTGTTTTACTGGTGGCGGATTCCGAAATGCAAGAGAAGCCGATGCCGGAAGGCCCCGAACCGCTCATACCCAGGATGACCGTGTCGCAGCCACCGCAGGGCGATTCGGGCTCGGTCGCCGAGGCGGCGCGGTTGCTGGCGCAGGCGGAGAATCCGGTAATCGTGGTCGACAAATACGCGCGAACGCAGGCTGGCACGGATCGCCTCGTCGAACTGGCGGAGTTGTTACAGGCCCCAGTGATTGATGATGCCGGGCGAATGAATTTCCCCAATCGTCATCCGCTGAATCAATCCTTTGCGCGTCGCGGACTGGTTGCCGGTGCCGACGTAGTCTTGGGCCTCGAAGTGACCTCACTTTACAGCACCGCGAACACGAGCAGGCTGCAGTTGGTGGAGGATGCTCGGCAAGTTCTGAAGCCTGGCGCGAAGCTGATCAGCATCGGCGCGGACGGGCTTCTCACCAAGGGCAATTTCCTGGACATGGGTCGCTACCAGCCCGTGGATTTGTCCATTTCGGCCGACGCCGAAACTACGATGCTGCCGCTGATCGAGGCCGTCAAGCGTCAGCTCACTCCCAACCAGAAGGCGGCGGCCCAAATTCGGGGATCCAAGCTGGCCGCGATACAACAGAAGACGTTGGAGCAAGCGCGCATCGACGCTACCTACGCTTGGGACGCCAGCCCAGTCAGTACCGGCCGTTTGTCCGCCGAGCTGTGGGAAGCCGTCAAGGGCGAAGACTGGTCGTTCGTATCCTACATTATGCATTTTAGCTGGTGGCCGCTTCGCACATGGCCTATGGAAAAGCACTACCATTGGAACGGAAACTCGGGCGGCAACGGCATGGGTTACAACGCGCCGGCCGCGCTGGGAGCCGCTCTAGCGAACAAGAAGCATGGCCGCTTCACGGTCAACATTCAATGCGACGGCGACCTGATGTACGCGCCGGGCGTGCTGTGGACGGCGGCGCATCACCGCATCCCCATCCTGAACGTCATGCACAACAACCGCGCCTATCATCAGGAAGTCATGCACCTGCAACGCATGGCCAGCCGGCACAGTCGCGGCATGGACAGCGTCGGCATTGGAGTCAAGATCGATAATCCCGATATCGATTATGCGAAGCTGGCATCCGCCATGGGGGTCTATTCGGAAGGCCCGATCGCCGATCCCAAAGACGTTGGCCCCGCGTTAAAACGGGCGGTTGCTGTCGTGAAGCGCGGCGCGCCGGCCCTGGTGGATGTGGTCACGCAGCCGCGTTGAGGAGAAAAGCATGCACAACAATTCCTGGCATTCACTTCGCGGAAATAGCAACGCCCTCCGATTGCTCAGGTCAATAATGGCGCTTGGAGGCGTGGCTCTGCTGCTGCCGATTGCGCTGGCAGCCGCACCGGCTCAGAACACGAAACCGCCAGGAGCAGGGAATGCGGCTCAGGGCAAGCTGCTTTTCGAAAGCGCAGGCTGCGCCGCTTGCCACGGCAACTTGGCCCAAGGCATAAGTGGAGTCGGACCCCTAATCACTCCGCCACCCTTTGCGATTCCAGAGTTCATCAATTTCCTGCGTCGCCCTTCGGGAGCGATGCGTCTGTTCTCCAAGGAAGAGCTGTCGGATGCGCAATTAAGCGACATTCACGCCTATCTGCAGTCCCTGTCCCCGTCATCTGATTCGGATGCCCCTGCGGCGAATTTGACCGGAAATGCCGAGACGGGAAAGCGGCTGTTCATGAGGGATGGCTGCTACGAGTGCCACGGCATTCTGGGACAAGGCGCGAATGGCTACGGACCGCGAATTGGTCCAGATCCGATCTCCATGCAGGGGATAAAGAATTATATTCGCAAACCGAGCGGCAATATGCCCCCGTACGCCGCCAAGATTGTTTCGGACCAGGACGTGGCGGACATACACGCGTATTTGAAGTCAGTGGTGCGTCCCGTAGACATAAAAAATATCCCTCTGTTCACCAAATAGGCCGCCGCTTTTCATCGCGGATTGTCGAATGGGAATCTTTTATTTGCTTTTGGCACGGGCGGCGTTGATCTCCGCCGCGCCGGCGAGTCCGGGAGCTGCGGTGAACCCAGGCAGGGCGGCCCCAGGGTATACCCCTTTCTCTGCGCAGATCTGGAACGTGTAGCCGTCCGGATCATGTATGGTCCAGGCGGCATCGCCATCAAATTTTGGTTCCAGGCCACGGCGCTTCAGTTCGGCTTCCGCATCCTTGAGGTTGAAGTTGGCGACCGAATAGGCCATGTGATCGACATTCGCTTTTTGGCCCGGCTTGACGTTGCGAACGTAGAGACTGTCCGGCGACTTTGGATTTCCGAATTCCAGGGCGCATCCTTTGCCGTCGTCGTACGTCAGTTTCATCCCAAATAGATCCATAAAAAAGTCGCGGTTCTTCGTGTAGTCGGCCACATTGTAAGAGATGTGATTGACGGCGGTTGCTTTGAAACCTTTGCAGTCTTTGGCGCGGGCGGCATTGATCTTCGCCGCACCGGCGAGCCCAATTTTCGCATCGAAATTAGCAGCGGCGGCGCCGGGATACCCGCCTTCTTCCGCGCAGACCTGGAATACATAGCCGTCCGGATCCCAAGCGGTCCAAGCTGCATCGCCATCGTACTTGGGGGTTTGGCCATGACTCTTCAGTATGGCCTCCACCTCCGCGGACTTAAAATTTGCGACAGAGAGCGCTAAGTGATCGACAGACGCCTTATCTCCCGGCTGCTTGATTTTGCGGATGTAAAGGCTGTCCGGCGTCTTCAGACTTCCGAAGTCGAGGGCGCACTGTGTGCCGTCGTCAAACGTCAGTCTCATCCCCAACAGGTCCATATAAAAGTCGCGGCTCTTCGCGTAATCGGGCACATTGTAGGAAACGTGATTGACGGCGGTCGCTTTGAACCCTTTTTCCACGGCTGCTTCTGTTGGCGCAACGCTCGCGGCGGACGCAGCCGTGGCAACCGCACCGATGGCCAACGACTGCATGAGCCGGCGCCGGCTTATCTTTCCGGACTCAAAATCCTTTAGCAGTTCGGTAACGATGCGATCCATCATTGCGTCCTCCCGGAAGTCTGGTTTACAGGAACTGGGATCCCCAGCTTTGCCTGAAAAATCACTCAGAGGTTTACTCTAGCCGCTTTTTGGTGTCAAGTTCAGAGGGTTTCCCATTTTGGGCTGGCCGTGAAGGGCGCCGGAAAACAATCTGCTTAGCAGGCACGGGCTATTTCCCCTCGTATCGCGGAACCGTGCGGGAGTCAGAAGCTCATCACCGCCTGGGTCTCGTCATTGTGGATGTCGAAAACGGCGTAAAGCTTGGTGATTTGGAGAAGATCGCTGACTTTCTTGCTGAGATTCAGAAGCTTCAATTCCCCACCCTGGCTTTTCGCATACCTGTATCCGCTCACCAATTCCCCGAGCCCTGTGCTGTCGAGATAGCTTACTCCGGCCAAATTGAGCAGAAGCTTTTTACGGCCGTGGTCGAGGTTTTCATGAATGAGGTCGCGCAGCAACGCGCTGCCGTCGCCCAGCGTGATGCGACCGTCCAGGTCTATCACCGTCACGCCACCGATCTCGCGACTGGATGCTTTAAGGGACACGCAAATCCTTTCTTATCTTTCGTGAGCGAATTTCGGCCCTGGCGGGGCGTTACATCGCCGGAGAACCAGCCGGCGCGCGGTATCGCTTCGCCATAATGACTTCGGCGCCTCCGCCCTGTCCGGCCAGCACGCTAAACTCATCCATGAACGCCTTCATCAGCAGGACGCCCCGGCCGGAATCCACCAGCATGTTTTCATCCTTGCAGGGATCCGGGACGTCCTCCAGACGAAATCCAGTCCCCTGGTCCGTCACGTGGATCACCATTTTGTCGTGCGCCAGTTCGAAGATAACGTGTATTTTCTTTTCGCGCTTCTGCTCATTTCCGTACTGAAACGCGTTCATGACGCCTTCGTGCACCGCCAGACCGATCTTGTACTGGTCGTCCTCGCCAAAACCCGCCGCTTCAGCCAGGCGCACCCCTACCTCTTCGGCGAGGGCGATGCTATCGAGCAGCGTCTCCAGTACAACTTCGACCCGCTGTGGTTTTGAGGACATCCAGCCGTTTGGACCCAAACTATAGGACCTGTATGGGTAGCATAGCGCCTTTGCAGAAGTCAATCCCGAAAAGGCGCACAGACTGAACAGGCTGCGGAAAAACTCTCCGCGATGCCCTCAGGGGTTAAAACCCCTGAAGAAAATGCAAGCTTTATGTCGCGGCTGAAGTCGAAGATCCCGACCCTGTCGGGGCCGCGACCCACAAGACTTCGCCCCTTTTTCCGCAGCCTGTGAAGTCCGTGCCACTCTTGGCTGAGGTTCCCCGCAGGGCCGCCGCATTTTCCTGTAAGCTTGACGCGCGGAACACGCAAAGCTTTACTACACTTTTCGTTCTGGAGGCGGCGTGCCACAAGACCGGCTTGCAGTGCTCGAGCGCGAGATCATGGCATGCCGCAAGTGTCCTCGCCTGGTGCGTTACCGCGAGGAAATCGCGCGCACCAAGCGCCGCGCGTATCGCGATTGGACCTACTGGGGCCGCCCCGTGCCGGCGTTTGGCGATCCCGCAGCCAGTCTCGTCATCCTCGGGCTGGCGCCCGCCGCGCACGGCGCCAATCGCACCGGCCGCATGTTCACGGGGGACCGCTCGGGGGATTTCCTGTACGAGCAGCTGCATCGCGCCGGCTTTGCCAATCAGGCGCATTCGAAACGCGCCGATGATGGACTCGTTCTCACAGGCGCGTTGATATCCGCCGCGGTTCGTTGCGCGCCGCCCGATAACAAACCGCTGCCGGAAGAAATCCGCAATTGCTTGCCCTATCTCGAGCAGGAATTGGAACTCATCCGCCCGCGCGCGGTCCTGGCCCTCGGAGGCATCGCGCTCAACACTTATCTCGATCTCCTGAAGAGACAGGGGAGGATTGCATCGCGCGCCGCCTACCGATTCTCGCATGGCGCGGCCTTCGTTCTCCCGGAAAATCTTCCCCGGCTGTTCGCCGCCTATCACCCCAGCCAGCAAAACACGCAGACCGGACGCCTGACGCCGGCCATGTTCGCCCGCGTCCTGCGGAAAATTCAAAAATTCTTGAAGGCTTGAGAGAACAGGCTCATGGAGGGCCAGTAGCATACTGAGTTGAGAGTTAACAGTTGAGAGTCGAGAGCCAAGATTCATCCCGGGGCGCGATTCCTCGCCATTCGAACTCTCGACTGTGAACTGTCAACTCTCGACTATTCCAGAGCAAATCCATTACGCGCTCATGGGAAATGCGGGTTAGTCCGCGGGCGCGTTGGCGCGTGCGGCGCCTGTGACAGTGGCGCCTCGGAGGCGTCTCGCAAGACGGTCAAACGCGAGATAGACCACAGGAGTCGTGAACAGAGTCAGGGCCTGGCTGAAAATCAAGCCGCCCACGATGGCGATTCCCAACGGCCGGCGCAGTTCCGCGCCCGTCCCGCCGCCGAGCGCGAGCGGCAAGCCGCCCAGCATGGCCGCCATCGTCGTCATCAGGATCGGCCGGAAACGCAGCAGGCACGCTTGATAGATCGCATCGAGCGGACTCTTCCCCTCCTTGCGCTCCGCCTCGAGCGCAAAGTCAATCATCATGATCGCGTTTTTCTGCACGATGCCGATGAGCAGGATGATGCCAATCAGCGCGATCACGCTGAAATCGGTCCGCGTAATCAGCAGAGCCAGCAGAGCGCCCACCCCCGCCGAAGGCAGCGTCGAAAGGATCGTGACCGGATGAATGTAACTTTCATAGAGCACGCCCAGCACGATATACACGGTCAGCAGCGCCGCCAGGATCAAGATCGGCTCGTTCGCCAGCGACGCCTGAAAGGCTTGCGCCGTTCCCTGGAACCCGGCATGAACGCTTGTCGGCAGCCCGATTTGCTGTTGCGCCTGTTTGATGGCGTCCACGGCCTGGCCGAGCGAAACGCCTTCGGCCAGGTTGAACGAAAGCGTCACCACCGGGAATTGTCCCTGATGGTTCACCGCGATGGGAGTGCCCTCCGAGGAAAACTGGGTGAAGGCGCTCAGCGGAACCTGCGATCCGTTGGAGGAATGCACATAAATCTGTTTCAGCGCATCTGGATTTTGCTGGAATGCCGGATCCACTTCGAGGACAACATGGTACTGATTCAGTTGGGTGAAAATTGTGGATACCTGCCGCTGGCCGAACGCGTCGTACAGGGTGTCGTCAATCGTTTGCGGCAGAATCCCCAGGCGTGACGCCGTGTCGCGATCGATGGCGATGGTTGCCTGCAGCCCGCGATCCTGCTGGTCGCTGGCGACATCCCGGAGTTGCGGCAAAGCGTTCAGTTGCTCCACCAGCTTCGGAGCCCACTCCGAAAGCTCTTTTCCGTCCGCGTCTTCCATCGTGTATTGGTATTGTGTGCGGCTGATGCGGTCTTCCACGGTCAGATCCTGCACGGGCTGCATGTAGAGCGTAATTCCTTTGACGCCGGCCAGCCTGGTTTGAAGCCGGCGAATAATCGCGGGGGCGTCCTCGGCCCGTTCTTCGCGTGGCTTCAGGTTGATTTGCACGCGCCCGCTGTTGGGCAGCATGTTGGCGCCGTCAATGCCGATGAACGAGGACAAGCTCACCACATCCGGGTCCTGCAAGATGGCCTTGGCCAGAGCCTGTTGCCTGTCCGCCAGCGCCGTAAAGGAAAGCGTCGCCGGGGCTTCCGAAACACCCAGGATCACGCCCGTATCCTGCACCGGGAAAAAGCCCTTGGGAATGATCAGGAACAGGAAAATGGTGAGCGCCAGCGTCCCGACTGTGACCACCAGTGTGGCCGGCTGGTGCTGCAACACGAATCGGAGAATCGCCGCGTAACGATCGATAATCCAGTTCAGCGAATGTTCCGAGGCCCGGTAGAACCAGCTCTTCTCCGATTCTTTCTGGTGGCGCAGAATTTTTGCGCACATCATCGGCGTCAGCGTCAAGGAAACGACGGCCGAAACCAGAATCGTCACGCTCAAGGTAATCGCAAATTCCCGGAATAACCGCCCCACAACGTCCTGCATAAACAGCAGCGGAATCAGCACGGCAATCAGCGAAACCGTGAGCGAGAGAATCGTGAAGCCGATTTGTTCGGAGCCCTTCAGCGCGGCCTGCAACGGCGCCTCGCCCTCTTCGATGTACCGTGTGATGTTTTCGATCATCACGATGGCGTCGTCCACAACGAACCCGGTCGAAATGGTCAGCGCCATCAGCGACAAGTTATCCAGGCTGTAGTCGAGCAGATACATCACACCGAACGTGCCCACCAATGAAAGCGGCACGGCCACGCTGGGGATGGCCGTCGCGCCGAGGCTGCGCAGGAACAGGAAAATCACCATGACCACCAGCGCAACCGTCAGCATCAGTTCGAACTGGACATCTTTGACCGACGCGCGGATCGTGGTGGTCCGGTCGGTCAGAATCGAAACCTGCACCGAAGAGGGCAGCGACGCTTTCAATTGCGGCAGCAAGTTCTGGATGCGATCCACCACGTTGATGATGTTCGCGCCGGGTTGCCGCTGGATATTGACGATCACGGCGGGCTTATCGTTTTCCCAGGCCGCCAGTTTCACATTTTCCGCGCCGTCCACGACGTTGGCCACGTCCATGATTCGCACCGGCGCGCCATTCTTGTATGCGATGACGATGGGCTTGTACGCGTCGCTGGTGAGCAACTGGTCGTTGGCCCAGATGGTGAACGCCTGGCGCGGTCCGTCCAGATTGCCCTTGGCCTGATTCACGTTGGCCTGCGCCAGGGCGATGCGCAAGTCTTCCAGGCTCAACCCATACGACGCCAGCGCCGTGGGGTTGGCTTGAATGCGCACAGCCGGCTTCTGCCCCCCGCTGATGCTCACCAGACCGACACCCGGCAATTGCGCAATCTTCTGCGATAAGACCGTGTCCGCGAGGTCTTCCAGCTTCATCAGAGGCAAAGTGTCCGACGTCAGCGCCAGTGTAATGACCGGCGTATCGGCCGGGTTCGTCTTGCTGTAAATCGGAGGGTTCGGAAGATTGGTGGGCAGAAATGTCGTCGCCGCATTAATGGCCGCCTGCACCTGCTGCTCCGCGACGTCTATATTGAGGTCCAGCACAAATTGGAGCGTAATCAGCGACGCTCCCAACGAGCTGGTCGACGTCATCTGGTTGAGGCCCGGAACCTGGCCGAATTGCCGTTCCAGCGGCGTCGTCACCGACGAGGCCATCACGGTAGGACTCGCTCCCGGATAAAACGTGAGAACCTGAATCGTGGGATAGTCCACCTGCGGCAAGGCGGAAACCGGAAGCTCCCGGTAGGCCGCGGCCCCGGCCAAAAGAATCCCCGCCATAAGCAAGGAAGTGGCGACCGGGCGAAGAATAAATGGCTTGGACGGATTCATCTAGTTTTGCTTCCCCGCGTCTTTATGCTTGAGGAATCCCTGCGATCCGGCGCCTCCGCCCGCCCCCGGGCCCCCTCCTGGCCTCGGCCCCCCATTCGGCCGGCCAGCTCCCCCAGGCCCAGCGGCCGCATCGGGTCCACTGGGGCCATTCGGCCGGCCATTCTGCCCTGCCGCCTTGCCGGGCCTCGAAGCGCCATCAGGTCTCCCCGGGCGACCACCGTTATTCGGTCCGCCACCCGCGGCGCCGTGGACCTCCACCTTCGCGCCCGACTGGAGCCGGTCCTGCCCGTCAACCACGACCTGATCCCCTTCCGCAACGCCGCTGGCGATCAACGAGATATTGGCTTGCGTCAAGTCCACCTTCACGGGTTGCATGTTCGCCAAGCCGTTCTTGACCGTGTACACATAAGTGCCCTGCGTGCCCCGCTGAATTGCCGCGAGCGGAATGACAATGGCGTTCTTGCGCACGGTCAGCATCAAGCGCACGTTTACAAATTGATTGGGCCAGAGCGACAGGTCGCGGTTGTCAAATACCGCCTTGAATCGGACCGTCCCCGTGGTGGGGTCAATCTGATTATCAATCGTCACGAGCTTGCCTGTGGCGAGCTTGGTCTGGTCGTCCCGGCTGTAGGCTTCGACGCCCAGCTCCTCGTTCTTCATGTGCTGGATCACTTCCTGGAGGCTGTCTTCGGGCAGAGTAAACAGCGTGGCGATGGGCTGCACTTGCGTGATGACGACCAGTCCGTTCGGATCTGTCGCGCGAATCATGTTGCCTTGATCCACAAGCCGCAATCCGACACGCCCGCTCAAGGGCGCCGTAATCTTGCAATAGACCAGCTGCAACTTTTCGGTGTCAATCTGGGCCTGATCGGCGCGTATAGCTCCCTCCAGTTGTCCCACCGTCGCGTTCTGCGTATCCACCTGCTGCTGCGCGACAACACCCTGTTTGTGCAACTGGTCATACCGCGCATAGTCAACTCGCGCGTTGTTCAGTTGGGCCTGATCTCGCGCCAGTTGCCCCTCCATTTGCTCCAACGCCACTTGGAACGGCCGGGGATCGATTTCCGCAAGGAGGTCGCCTTCCTTTACAAACTGGCCCTCCTTGAAATGGACCTTCTGAAGTTGTCCGTCAACTCGGCTCTTCACCGTGACGGTGTTAAAGGGCGTGACCGACCCGAGGCCGGAGAGATAGTAGGGGATATCCTGTTTCAGAGCCGGCGCGACCGCTACCGAGACGGGTCCACCAGATCCTCTGCCGCCGCCCGGCGCCGGCGCCGCCTTGCTTTCAGCCAAAGCGCGTGACCGGTAGTAGTAATACCCTCCCCCGGCGAGAGCCACGAGCACGAGAAGCCATAGCCACCCCCGCTTTCGCGGGGAACTAACCCCTTCTACTCGGGCACGAAGTTCCGATGGAGCTTGCGGCATTTTATCCTGTCCGGGGTCAGAAATAGCCATATCCGTCCTGTGAGTTCAAATCGTGAGATTAGGTCCAATTAATGGACGTGCCCGGCAATTGCCAGGTTACGCCGCAAGTTGCTCCGCTGGGAATGATACCCCCCACGGCCCTGGCAGCTACTGAAAACGAGTGCAAATATACAGGAGGCCCCATCTATGATGCCAAGGAAGCTTGAACCCACCGTGAACCGTGCGCACCAAAAGCCAATGAATGACAAGCCACAGCCGGATTGTTGTTTCTAAAGATGGTTTAACGACAGTGGAGAACGCGCGATCCGAAAAAAAGACGCGATATTTGGTAGCGATACCGGGATTCGAACCCGGATTTGTGCCTTGAGAGGGCACCGTCCTAACCCTTAGACGATATCGCCAATGCAAATCGAACTCGCCGGTCCTTCAAGAGCGACCCGCGCAAAACTTGAGGCCTTGCCGCAATCAAATTCTCGCCCCCTCCGGCAACCTCAGTGATTCGAGAGCGAAGATGCGGCCGGTGAAGCATCGGGCGAAGCAGTTCCCGCTGTTGCCGCGGCATCCTTGGGGCCAAAATTCTTGGCCAGATATTGCACCAGCGTTTCGATCTTGTCCTGCGGCACAGTCGCTCCGCGATCCACCATTGTCTGCAGCGTGTCGCGCCAATCATCCAGAGACTTGTGAGCTTTCGTCAAATTCGTCAGTTTGTGACACCCCTGGCACAATTCCGTCGCAATCGCTTTCCCGTCCCCTTCCGGCAACTCGACCGGCTTCGGCTGCTGCGAAGCTGTGGCGGTTGTAGCGTCAGACGGCGCAGCCGCGGCTGAGGGTGTTGCAACTGGGGGCGTGGCAGTCTGAGGACCAAAATTCTGGGCCAGGTACTGCACCAGCACATCGAACTTGTCCTGCGGAAGGCGCGCTCCGCGGTCCATCATGGTCTGCACCGTGTCATGCCAGTCGTCGGGGGCCTTGCGCGCTTTCGTCAGGTTCGTCAGCCTGTGGCAATCCTGGCAATATTCGGTCGCAATCGCCTTCCCGTCCCCCTCCGGCAACACCACCGCCGGCTTTGGCTGCGCGGAGGCCGCAGGGGCCATGGTTGTCTGGCCAACATCCTGGGGGGCGGCGCCACTCTGAGCGAGACTTTTCGATGGCGCGGTCAAAATGCCAAAACCCAGAATCAGCACAAGACAAATGACACGAATTCCATAACGACGGAAACTAAAACTTGGCAGCCGCACTATGCCGATTCCTCCTGATCTCTCAAAGGGAACGCAAAATCCCTTTCCGATTTTGCGGCCCGCCACGAAATTTGTATACTTCCCTTAAATTCCAATAAATCAGTTAAATCCAAAGGTGCGCCAGCCCCGCCGGGTAATATCTTGCCCCCGGGCCGAGGGCGCCACCGCGACTCTCACCAAGAGCGAAGGGCAAACAGACGCGCCACACCAGCACTTTTATCATTTTCGTATGAAGTTGCTGAATAAGCAAGGACTGAGTCGGAGGGTCAAAAATTGTCCACACCGGCGTTGTGGACTTGTACGGAAATTTTGGATCGCGAAGAAATGAGTGATACGTATTTTAGGAACGGGCCCCATCCTGATGAACGTACTTGATGACCTCCACCTCGGACATTGCGATCAGTCCTTCCTGAACCATCTGGTCCAGATGCGGGAGGAGCTGCTGAATTTTTTCTTCGGAATCGATCACACTGACCATCACGGGCGCATCGGAGGAAAACGATAAGAGGTGAGTGCGGCGGATCAGCGTGCTCGCACCGTACCCTTCAATTCCGCGGAGGACCGTGGCGCCGGCAATATCCAACTCTCTGCATTTTTCTACGATGGCCCGGTAGAGAGGCTTACCTTTCCATTGGTCATCCTCGCCAAAATGGATGCGAAGCATTTTGGCTTTTCCTTCGAGCTTCATCTCCCCACTTCCTTTCCGCTCTTTGTATCCTTAACATTGTGCGCGTACTTGATGATGTCCACATCGGAGAGGACCACCAGTCCCTGTTTCACCATGTCATCCAGAACGGGGATGAACGCGCGAAGCTTTTCCTCCGTTTCTACAATGGAAAGCATGATCGGGTGGTCGTGGGAAAGGTTTAGGGCGGTTTGCTGGTGAATTCTTCGGTTTGCGCCGTACCCCAGAATGCCCTGGTACACAGTCACGCCCGCAATCTCGTTCGCGCGCAAGCTTTCAACCAGCGCTTGATATAACGGTTTGTCGCGCCACTTGTCGTTCTCACCGATGTAAATCCGCATCAGCTTCGCTCGACCTTCTCGCTTAGCAGGCGAAATAGAGGTCTCCGGCTCATCCTTTGACGAGACGGGCGAAGACTTCACAACCATCGTGTCTTGCACCTCAATCACGCCGATCCCCACCATTTCGTGAAGCTTCGGCAGGATTTCATCTAATTTTTCTGGCGATTCGATGAACTCAATCTTGATGGGCAAGTTCTCGGTCAAACGCAGGATACGGGTTGTGTGCATCTTGTGATCGGCCCCGAACCCGGCAATGCCACGAACCACATTCGCGCCGGAAACGCCCCGGTAAAACATGTAATCCAGGATCGCCGCATACAGGGCGTGTCCGTGATACTGCTGATCCTCGCCCACATAAATGCTCACTTTCTTGGCCGGTCCTGGACTGAGCATATTTCCTCCTAAACTCCGCGCCCGCGTTGCTTACCTCATCCGATGGCCCGCCCTGTAATCACACCGAGCCAAACGGCGAGGAACCCAACGACCACACTCAGAAAGACATTCAAGAGCGCGAACAACATCTCACCGTCGCGGAGACTCTGAAAGGTTTCGAGTTCGAACGTGGAAAATGTCGTGTAGGCACCGATGAAGCCAATCGGAATCAAATATCGCCAGTTCGCGTTCCAATGCGTTCTTTCCGCCAGGAGCGTCATGACCAGTCCGATCAGGAACGATCCCGTCATGTTGATCACGAACGTCCCGTACGGAAAGCGCGCTCCCAGCCGGTTGCTAATATACCCTCCCAGCCAAAAACGCGCGATTGCCCCGGCGAACCCTCCCAGCCCCACCATCCAGTATTTATTCATGCGCGCTCCCGCAATCTTTGCCTCATTTCCCGCCCACTCATCCTGCGCCCCGCACTTCATGCGGCTCGCAGGAATTCCCGGGGCTTTCCAGCGCTTTCGAGCTGGCCAAGGAGGACAGCGGTTATACGGCGGACTCCATCGCCTTCTTCCTCGTCATACTGTCAACAAAGTGGAAATCAACCTGTCCGCCTTAACAACTTTTCCGCAGGGGCAACACCCCTACTGCGGGACAGAATGCGGCTCCATTCTTGAATCCGGGTCGCGTTGCACAGGCACAATGCGGCGGTACGTGCGGATCGAGAAGAAGCGGTTCCGGCAGAGAGCGCAACGATAGGTGGGAAAATGAAGCCGGCGGAACAACCAGGCAAGCGCCCCCGTTCCATATTCGTGGGAAATCCGCTGGAGATCCATGTTGCCGCACTTTCCGCAATGCACATGCAAGACATAGGCGATGGGAACGGCCCACGCATAAAATCTATCATTGCAAGCCCGGCAGCGCCACGGCCTCAGCAGGGTAATCCCAATCAGATAGTCCTTCACACTCCGCCGGTGAGAACGGCGGGGAGCGTCGCTATGACAGGCAGGACACAACAATTCTCTTTCTCCCCCGGGAGAACCCGCGAAAAGCATACGTGAAGGCTGACTTGCAGGGCAAGTTCCATCTGTGGCAAATTAATCCGCCGTGTACAATGATTCTTGCGGGCTCCACGCTTCGCTTGAAGCCCTTCGCTTTAAACATTCAGCGTAAAAGTAGAGCCCGCAGCATCTTTCCGGCGGGCTCCAAGTAGAGCCCGCACCCGATAACGAAATGAGGTGAAGCATGGCGGACTACACAACCGAGCATGCGCGTGCTGGTATCAAGGCGCGACTGCCTCGTCTCGATACATGGCCCAATCAGTTTCACGGCTACCGGATTGTGACGCGTTTTCCGGAGTACACTTCGGTATGCCCGAAGACCGGATTGCCCGATTACGGCACGATTACCATCGAATACGAGCCGCGGAAGCATTGTCTGGAACTGAAAGCGTTGAAGATGTACTTGCTTGCGTACCGTGATCTGGGCATCTTTTATGAGAACGCGGTCAACCGCATGCTTCGCGACATCGTCGCCGCGACTCGCCCCGCCTGGTGCGTCGTGCGCGGCGAGTTTACTCCCAGGGGCGGGCTAACGACCACGGTCGAAGCACGCTGGCCGAGGAGCCCGCGTGGCCGCAAGGCATAGACAACCAACACCGGCTCAGCGATAATCAAACGCTACGAAGGGCGCCGCCAATTCTACTGGCCGCCGAGGAGCAGTAATGAGCATATCCCCGAATGTTCCCGAACTAAACGATCCCAGCGTGTACGAAGCAGCCAGCACGCCGCGTTGGATCATTGCTGTCTTTATCGCGGCCTTCGCGCTGATCGGCTATCTGTTTTACTCCGGCCACGACGCACAGACCAAGTTCGAGGCCCAACAAACCCAATTGGCCCAATCCAAATCGAAGCAGGACATTCTGGCCGCGCAGATCGAGCAGACCAACTCGGTGGTTGCCGATCTGAGAGGCAAGCTGGAAATCACGACGCAAAAACTCGGGTTCACACAGGCGGAGCTGGCGCAGGCGCGGACGCTGGCGCAGAACATTCGCCAGTCACAAAAAGAAAGCGATGAGAAACTTACGGCGCAGATCGGCCAGGCCAAGCAGGAGACCGAGGCAAAAATCGGCGCGGTCAGCACGGATTTGACCGGCGCAAAAAGCGACATCAGCGCGACAAAACAGGATCTCGAGGCGACCAAGGCGAAGCTGACCAGCACGGTTGGCGACCTCGGCGTGCAAAGCGGTCTGATCGCGCGCAATCAGGAAGAACTGGAACAGCTAAAGCACCAGGGTGACCGCAATATTGTTGAGATTCATCTAACCAGGTCCAAGACTCCCACTCGCGTCGGGCCCATCCAGCTGACGCTGACAAAGACCGACCCCAAGAAATTCAAGTACACACTGTCGGTAATTGCCGACGACAAGACAATCGAGAAGAAAGACAAGACGGCCGACGAGCCCGTGCAGTTCTACGTCAAAGGCGTCCCGCGTCCCTACGAAATCGTCGTGTTTGACGTGACCAAAGACAAGGTGAACGGCTACCTTTCGACACCCAAGGATGCCGGGAGCGTCGCCCGAACGCAATAATCGCGGCGCCTTGACCCGTCCTATTTTCCTGTGTGGCGAAAATCCTGAATGATAAGGGCGTATTCGAACGTGGCGGGAGACCCGTCTGCACACCCGGACTCAATCTGAATTCCGAAGTTGATTTGGGCACTTGGGGTTGCAATCCGGGATCGCCAATCTCCAGATTGGCGGTTTGCATCACGCCATTCAGGAGAATGGCGTTCCCGGGATCGCCGCCCAGCAGAGCTAAAAACCTTGCTACTCGAATGATTTAAGCGTCGTGGCCATTTCACGGAGGCGGCGGTCCACGCGCCCAAATACGCTATCGGATTCGAACGCGGCATTCGCATCGCGCACTCCGGCTTTTACGCCGGTAAGAATCTCGATGCCCTCTTCGACCCTGGAGATGGGAAGGATTTTAAATTTTCCGGAAGCCACGGCGTCGATCACGTCATCGCGCAGCATCAGGTCTTCGATATTCTCGGCGGGAATCATGACTCCCTGGCTTCCCGTCAATCCCTTCACGCGGCAGACATCGTAGAAACCCTCGATCTTCTGATTGACTCCGCCAATCGGCTGGATATCACCCTGCTGGCTGACAGAGCCCGTGACAGCGATGTCCTGCCGGATGGGCAAGCCGGAAAGCGCGGAGAGCAGCGCGTAGATTTCGGTTGAGCTGGCGCTGTCCCCGTCAACGCCGCTGTAGGACTGCTCGAAGCATATGCTGGCGGCCAGGGAAAGGGGCTTATCCTGCGCGAACTGCGCGCGCAGGTACCCGGCGATGATTTGCATTCCTTTGTCGTGGAAGCTGCCGCTCAGGTTCGATTCGCGCTCCACGTTGATGAGCCCCGCCTTGCCCATCGCCGCGGACGCCGTGATTCGCACGGGCTTGCCGAAAGCGTAGCCGCCGATTTCGAGAACGCTCAGACCGTTCACCTGCCCGGCGCGCGCGCCATCGGTGTCAATCAAAAGCGTTCCCTCTTCGATCATTTCCCGAATCTTGGTCTCGGTCAGGTTATGACGCTCGACGCGCGCCTCGCGTGCGCGCCGGACGTGCGGATCGCTGACCAGGATTGCGCCTTCCTGCCGCGCGATGTACGCGGCCTCGCGAGCCAGATCGGCCAGTTCCGGAAACCGCGCCGTCACCTTGTTCCGGCGCCCCGCCTGGCGCACGCCATATTCCAGCATGGCCGCCACCGCTTTACGATCGAAAGGCCCGATGCCTTCCTGTTCGGAAAGCTGGCGCAAGCGGCCGCCGTACTGCCGCACGACGGCGTCCCCCATCACCATCTCTTCGTCGAACTCGACGCGCACCTTGAAAATCTTGCGGAAATCCTCCTCGTACTCATACAACAGCTCGTACATGTGGCGGTCGCCGATCAGAATAATTTTCACGTCAATATCGATGGGTTCCGGTTTCAGCGCCGAGGCCCCGAACGGAAAAAACATCTCGAGCGGCTGAATTTCGAGCCGGGCGTGGTTCAACATGCGTTTGAGCGTGCGCCACACGCCTGCTTCGGTGATCGCGTCGTACGCATACATGATCAGGAACCCGCCATCGGCGCGAAGGGCCGAACCCGCGCGCAAGTCCATGAAATCCGAATTCCAACCGCCGCGCGAGTCGTAGCTGCGCTGGATCGTGCCGAACAGGTTCGTGTAGGTCGGCGTGGTCTCGAAAATGACCGGCGAACCGTCTTCATCGTTGTGCGCGAGAAGGACGTTGACGCCGTACACGCGGAAAGGGTCGCGCTCGGCCATGGACGAGCGCGAACTGCCGTCCGGGGGAGGGCCGTTTCCCGGTTCTTCCTCACCCTCGCGCTCCTTGAAGGGATCGAGGTTGTCGAGCAGGTTATGCCGCACCTCTTCCAGGTATTCCGACACCAGCGCGCCTGAATATTTTTCCTTCAGCTCCTCGATGAACCCATCGACGAGCACCGAAGCGGCCTCCTGCTCGAGATAACTCAATTCGCTGGCCAATTCGCGGGAAAGCGTCAGCGTCTTCCGGTAGACGACTGTGAATTCCTGGCGGAACTGTTCGTACTTTCGCTCGATGTCTTCGGCGACCATCGTTTCGAGCTTGCCCTCATGAACCATCTTGGGGATATCCTCGATGGGCACCATCTGGCCCTCGAGAACGGGAAATATTTCCGGCAGCGCGACGGCGCCCACCTGCATGTGCCCCAGCGCGAACTGCTCGCGCGCGATGCGCCGCGTGAAATCGTCCATCAGTTCTTTTTCGCGGACGGTAAACCGGTCCACGATGCGGCCTTTCTGCCGCTGGAAGGGTTCGCCTTCGAAAACCTGCGGAATCCGCCGCCGCAGAAACTCGATGCCGCTCTGCACGTCCTTCTTGAAGTTACTGGCCTGCCCGCGCGGCAAGGCGAGCAGGCGCGGCCGGTCGGGGCTCTTGAAGTTGTTGACGTAGCACCGGTCGAGGGAGGACTTCGCCGGCGGATGAATTTGTCCGATCACGTGAGCGATCGTGCCGCCCCGGCTGGTTCCCGCCAGGCCGCAAACGAAAATGTTGTATCCCGGGGCGCTCAACTCGACGCCTAGTTTCAGGGCGCGGAAAGCCCTTTCCTGGCCGACCAGATCGGTGACAAGTTCGGCCCCGGCCGTGGTTTCAAAAGGTATGGTCGCGGGATCGCAACGCCACCGCAGTCTTTCGGGAGGCAATCCGGCAAGTAGATTGGTTGGTTTGGTGACCTTCATGAAGCCATCCGTGGTCCCCGGCGCGATACTCTAGCACAGGCCCGACATCCGGTGTAGGCGCACACGGAAATAATTTCCACCGGAAGAAGAATAAGTTCCATGAGCCGCATCCGTCTTCTGGCGGGCTCCCCTTCGGAACTCAGGGTAAACAAGTAGAGCCCGCACCCGCTGTTTCAGATGCGGTTTAAGAAGCTTTCGTCACACAACTACTTCGCCACGGTGGCAGCATCGCTCCTTATATCTCTCGCAGAATATACATCCAGAACGCTGACGGCGGTTGCCACGACGATCGGACCCAGGACAATTCCTAACACGCCAAAGACGGCGATTCCGCCGAGAACGCTGATAAACACCAGCAGCCCGTTCAGCGATGTGCGACCGCCCAGAAGCACAGGCCGGAGGATATTGTCGATGGTCGAGCCCAACCCTGCGCAAATGCCCACGAGGATAAGGGCGCGACCCGAATGCCCCGTTGAAAAAAGCCAAATCGACGCGGGAATCCAAACGGGCCAGGCACCCACGACAGGGAGAAGCGAAAGAAAGGCCATCACGACCCCCCAGAACACCGGAGAACCCACTCCTACGATTGCGAAGGCCCCGCCGCAGATCAGTCCCTGCATAGCAGCGATCACCAGGCTAGTCGTCACGCTTGCGAAAATCAGATCGCGAGTCTCGGCCAGCATGCGCTCCCGCGTGACTTCCTCGAACGGGAAAAAGAGCCGGAAACGTTCCAAAATCGCTTCGCCGTCACGAAGGAAGTAGAACAGCGCAAAGAGCATCACAAACAATTCGAACAGAAAGAGGACGATGTTTCGAACCACGGCGCCGAGTTCAGAGGCCAGGTATTCGCTGAGTTTGCTGGCGCCTTGCCGCACCAGGCCCGGCAGATCAACAGCGCCCTGTGCTGCCAAATGAGCCGCGATCCATCCCCATGCGCGGTTGAACCAATCGTACTGGCCCGCCGCCAACGACGCTTCCACGTTGCGCGTCGCGTCGATCCCCTCACGCACAAAAAGCATCATCAGGAGCAGGACCGGCACGATCAGGATCAGCGTGACACCAGCCGTGTTCAACGCAGCCGAGAGGGTGCGCCCCCATCTTTGTTGGAGCCGCTTGTTCCAGGAGTGGAAGATGACCGCGAATACGGCGGCCCATCCGAGCGGTACCAGAAAAGATTCGAATACCCGATAAACGAGGTAGCCCAACAGCAAGATCACGCCGTAGAACAAGACATCCCCGAAGCGCTCTTCTGCATTTTTCGCCATGGCGCGCGAATCTCCCACAGGCGTTGCCAGGCCGTCCAACGGCTCGGAACGTTCACTTTATAACTCAGGTGGATCACTTTTGGTGGGATTCATTTTCGGCGTCACCATCGCCACCGGGACCGGCGCCCATGTTATGATCCGTGCAGTCCTGGAGCCGCTCCGTGAACGATCCTGCCACCTGCCGCCATGCGCGCACGAAATTGATCGCCAAGGATTCCGACGCGGAATACGTGGAGTGCCTGGACTGCGGCGCGATTATCGAGGCGGGCGAGCGCACCGAACATGGCCCCGGCTTCGACGAATCTCTTTCCGACGCGTAAGCCCGCTTATCGGCAGCCGTCTGCCGGGCTGCGTCCAAGAGTGCTTACAGTCAACGAGTCCGGAGAAAACCGGCTCGTATTCACAAACAAACTGTCCCTCAGACCAGTAGATTTTCTCCAGAGGTTGCCGTAGATTGGGGTCGAATCCTAGAAGGAATTCGCGGCCACGCATGGTTGCCTAACGGAGCAGCCATAGGGAGAAACTATGGGGAACACGGATGCCGTTGCAGAATTCAAGCGCGGAGTCGATCTTCTGCGGAATGGATACACAGCCAACGCGTTTGAATGCTTTCGCAGCGCCGCCGAGGCGGAGCAGGAAAATCCGTACTATCTCTCCTTTCTCGGCCTCTCTGTCGCCCGGGCCCACAAAAAATGGGCCGCGGCGCTGCAACTGTGCGAAGCAGCCCTGCGTTTGAAACGCGATGAGCCACAGCTCTATTTGAATTTAGCGGAAGTCTATGTGTCGGCAAGCCAGCGCGAGGAAGCCATTGAAGTGCTCGATATGGCATTGACACGATTCGGATACAATCCCCGCATCAAGCGGGAACGGAACAACCTCGGAAGGCGAGGAAATCGAGTCCTGCCATTTCTTTCCCGTCAACATTTCCTGAATCGAACTCTTGGACAATTACGCCACCAGGCGTCAAGACGCTTGCGCGGCACACCCAAAGCCGGCTCTCGATAAAACTGGTTTCTCGGGCACTGAGCTACTACCGTCTGGGTGGTGGACTAATTGCACGTTGCCGGGAGTCCCGGAGGGACGGCACTGCGTAGCCCACCGCGCTTGCCCTGAACGAAGTGAAGGGGAAGCGGTGGGAAACCGTGTCGGTCATGACGAGAAAGCCCCGGCAGGGGCGGCACTTCCGACTCATGCACACGAAATTAGCCCACCGCCTGCTCTGAGTTGACGCCGATACCGGATTCACCTATACTTCAGTTTCGTTGTATCCCGCTCGCAGTTCTTTCCCGTTTCCTTTTTCCGGACCGAGAAGCGGCAAAGAGTAGAGGTACGAATATTCGAGCGGTTCCAGAGTGCGGGCTCTACTTGGAGCCCGCCAGAAAAGGGTATGGGCTCACTTGGAGCCCGCCACAATTTAGGACCAATCCAACACGCAAGTACGTAGCCTGCGGGAACGAAAACCTGACGATGAGTGAAGCAACTTGCCAGCGCGAGCTGGAACTGGAAATCCCCGCCGAGGATGTGCAGAAGGCGGTAGAGCGCGTGGCGCGGGAATTCGCGCGCGTGGCGCGCGTGCCGGGCTTTCGTCCCGGGAAGGCGCCCGTAACCCTCATCCGCCGGAAATTCGCCGACGACATCAAGAGCGAAGTGCTGCAATCGCTGGTGCCGGGCCAGATCGAGCGCGCGGTGAGCGAAAACAAGCTGGTGCCGATAACGAAGCCGCAAATTGATAAGGTGGATTTCGCCGAGAACGGCCCTGTGAAGTTCCGCGCCACGTTCGAGGTGCTGCCGGAATTCGAACTCGGACAGTATAAGGATCTCGAAGTCGAGATCGAGGACGTCAAGGTCGAGGACGCCGACGTGGACAAGGCGCTCGAAGAATTGCGCGAGCGGGCCGCCACCTATGTCCCGGTCGAAGGCCGCGCCATCGCCGACGGGGATTACGCGCAGCTCAAGCTGAAGGGCCTCCCGGGAGGTGGCGGCGAAATGCTCGAAGCCGACAGCGTGCTCTGCCACGTGGGCGGCGAAGAAACCATGGACGCGTTCAATCAACATTTGCGCGGCGCCAGCGCCGGTGAACATAAGAATTTCGACGTGACCTATCCGGCCGACTATCCCGATACCAAGCTCCAGGGAAAAACCTATTCGTATACGGTCGAAATTCTGGGTCTCAAAGAGAAGAAGCGGCCTGAGCTGAATGACGAATTCGCAAAAGATGTGAGTGACGCGCAGACGATCGAGGAGTTGCGGAAGAAGGTTCGCGAAAACCTCGAAGCGGCGCACGGCCAGCGTCAAAACGAACAGACCCGGGAAAAACTGGTCGCAAAATTGGTGGAAGCGCACCAGTTCCCCGTGCCGCAAGCGCTGGTCGAATTCCAGATGGATTCGCGGCTGGAACGCACGGTCCGGTCGCTGGCCGCGCAAGGAGTAGACCCGCGCGCCGTCAATGTGGACTGGGTGTCGCTCCGGAACCACCAGAAGGACCGCGCGGTCGAGGATGTGAAGGTCGAACTGCTGCTGGACCGTATCGCCACCGCCGAAAAGATCGACGTGACCGAGGAAGACGTGGAAAAACAAGTGGAAGCGATCGCGCAGCGGAGTGGCGAATCCGCTACAGCCGTCCGCGCGAACTTGACAAGGCAGGGAGCGCTCGATAGGATGAAATCTAAGCTGCGGAGTGAGAAAACTCTGGAGTGGCTCTGCCAAAATTCCCGAACCCGGACAAAACCTAAGGAGAAATGATGCAGTTCCGGCCGGGACCCTCTACGCATCCTAAAAAAGACCCCATGAACTATAACGAAGATTCGAGCCCACGCGCGACAACGCTCATCCCCATGGTGGTCGAACAGACCAACCGGGGCGAGCGGGCTTACGATATTTACTCCCGGCTCCTTAAGGACAACATCATCTTCATCGGGACGCCGATCGACGACCACGTCGCGAACCTGGTGACCGCCCAGCTGCTGTTTCTGGAAGCGGAGGACCCGGAGAAAGACATTTCGCTGTACATCAATTCGCCAGGGGGTTCGATCACGGCGGGCATGGCGATTTATGACACGATTCAGTTCGTGCGGCCCAGCGTGGTAACCATTTGCGTCGGCCAGGCCGCTTCCATCGCCGCGCTGCTGCTGACCGCCGGCGCGCCGAAAAAGCGCTTTTCCCTGCCCAACTCGCGCATCCTGATTCATCAGCCGTGGATGTCGGGTTTGTCCGGCCAGGCCACCGATATTGATATCCACGCGAAAGAAATCCTGCGCATGCGCACGGTGATCAACGGGCTGCTGGCCCAGCATAGCGGCCAGCCGGTGGAAAAAGTGGAGAAGGATGTGGAGCGCGACTTTATTATGTCGGCGGTGCAAGCCAAGGAATACGGCATAATCGACGAGATCATCACCAAGCACCGCTAGCGCGTTCCAAACAGTTAGTAGCAAGAAGACGCGCAGGTGTACGTAAGATGAAAAACAGGCCTAGAATAATCCGTGTGGCAAGGCGCCGGTCCTTGAACCGCCGGGGGGCATCACACCGTTGAAAAAACTCAGCACTGACGAACCGTTGCGCTGTTCCTTCTGCCATAAGACGCAGGAGCAGGTCGAGAAGCTGATCAGTTCGCCCTCGGACTATCCGCGCGCCTACATCTGCAACGAATGCGTGATTGTCTGCGACCAGATCCTCGAAGAAGAAAAGAAGGAACAAGCGAATCCGGTGAACAAGAGGCTCCCGCGGCCTCCCGAGATCAAGGCCTTCCTGGACGGTTACGTCATCGGCCAGGACAAGACCAAGAAGAAGCTGGCCGTCGCGGTCTATAACCACTACAAGAGGATTTTCCTGAATCGGCAGCCCGGCGACGTGGAACTCACGAAATCGAACATCCTGCTGATCGGGCCGACTGGAACGGGTAAAACGCTGCTGGCGCAGACGCTCTCGCGCATGCTGGATGTCCCCTTCGCCATCGTGGACGCCACGACGCTGACCGAAGCGGGATATGTCGGCGAGGACGTCGAGAACATCATCCTGAAACTGCTGCAGGCGGCCGACGGGGACGTCACCAAGGCCCAGCAGGGGATCATCTATATTGACGAGATCGACAAGATTTCGAAGAAGGACGAGAACCCATCGATTACCCGGGATGTTTCGGGCGAGGGCGTGCAGCAAGCTCTGCTGAAAATCCTGGAGGGCACGATCGCCAATGTGCCGCCGCAGGGCGGGCGCAAGCATCCGCACCAGGAATTCACTCCCGTGGATACGACGAACATTCTGTTCATCTGCGGGGGCGCGTTCGTGGGCCTCGAGAAGACGATCGAACGGCGCATGGGGCAAAAGTCGCTCGGGTTCCACACTGATGCGCAGCCTTCCACTATACAGCGCCGCAACATCGAGATGCTGCAGCAAGTGCAGCCCACCGATCTGATCCGCTACGGCCTGATTCCCGAATTCGTGGGACGCTTGCCGGTGGTCGGAGTCCTCGGGGACCTGGACAAAGGCGCGCTGGTGCAGATCTTGACGGAGCCGAAGAATGCGCTGATCCGTCAATATCAGCGCTTGTTCGAATTTGAAAACGTGCGCTTGCGGTTCGCCGACGACGCGCTCGAGACCGTTGCGGAGCTGGCCATGCAGCGCAAGGTAGGCGCGCGCGGCCTGCGCATGATCCTGGAAGATCTGATGCTCGAATTGATGTACCACCTCCCGGTCCAGCGCAAACTCCGCGATTTCGTCGTGACCGCCGAAATGGTCCGCAGCCGCGAGATTAACTGGACGCTGCTCGAAAAAGCGGGATAAACGGGTGCGGGCTCTACTTTTACGCTGAACGATTCAAGGGAAGCGTGGAGCCCGCCAGAAACCGGCGCGGGCTCTACTTGGAGCCCGCCAGATAAACGACCAAGGAGCCAGAAACATTCACGGAACCCATGTTTAACCGAGAAAAAGCCGAATTGAAGCGTGTGCCGATGATGCCGGTGCGCGATCTGGTCATTTTCCCGCAGATGATGAATCCGTTCATCGTCGGCCGGGAAAGTTCATTGCGCGCGCTGGAAGAAGCGCTGGCCGGCGACAAGAAAATCTTCCTCGCCACCCAGCATGACGCGTCTGTGGATGACCCCAAGCCCGAGGAGATCTACTCGGTCGGCACTCTGGCGAATATCGTGCAGAGCGTGCGGCTGCCCGACGGCAACTTGCGCGTACTGGTCGAAGGCGTCGAGCGCGCGAAAGTCATGCAAGTGGCAACCGACGAGGGGTTCTTCCGTGCGACGCTGAAAGTGATTGCCAACAAGGTCGAGCCGTCTCCGCAGGTCGAGCAAGCCGTAACCAAGGTGACGGGCTTGTTCGAACAGTACGTGAAGCTCTCGCAGAGCCTGAACTACGACACGATGATTGCCGCGACCCGCGTCGACGACGCGGCCAAGCTTTCCGACACCATCGCATCCAACTTGCAGATTCCGGTCGAGGAAAAGCAGGAGCTGCTGGAGAATTTCGATCCGCTGGAGCGCCTGAACCGCGTCGGAGAAATTCTCGAAAGCGAAATCGAAAAGCTCAATGTGGACCGCAACATCAATACGCGCGTCAAGCGCCAGATGGAACGCGCGCAGAAAGAGTACTACCTCAACGAAAAGTTGAAGGCCATCCACAAAGAGCTGGGCCGCGGCGAAAAAAACGAACTCGAAGACCTCAAGAAGAAGATCGACGCCGCGGGCATGCCCAAAGACACGCACGAGAAGGCGGTCCAGGAGCTGAAGCGGTTGGAAATGATGCCGCCCATGTCGGCCGAGTCCACGGTAAGCCGCAATTATCTGGAATGGCTGCTGGCCGTGCCCTGGAAAAAGAGATCGAAGGAAATCCGCGACATCGAACTCGCCGAGAAGATTCTGGAAGAAGATCACTATGGGCTCGATAAAGTCAAAGAGCGCATCCTCGAATTCCTGGCCGTGCGCCAACTGGTGAAGAATCCCCGCGGGTCGATTCTGTGCTTTGTCGGGCCGCCGGGGGTGGGCAAAACATCTCTGGCCATGTCCATCGGACGCGCCACTGGACGCAAGTTCGTGCGCGTGTCGCTCGGCGGCGTGCGCGACGAAGCCGAAATCCGGGGACACCGGCGCACCTACATCGGCGCGCTTCCCGGCCAGATCATTCAGATGATGAAGAAAGCCGGGACCGTCAACCCGATCTTCGTGCTGGACGAAGTGGATAAGATGTCCACCGACTTCCGTGGCGACCCGTCCGCGGCCCTGATGGAAGTTCTCGACCCCGAACTGAACCACGCCTTCACGGACCATTATCTCGATGTCGAATACGATCTCTCAAAGGTGATGTTCGTTTGCACCGCCAACGTGATGCACACGATTCCCCAGCCGCTGCAGGACCGCATGGAAATCCTGCGCATCCCGGGGTACACCGACGTCGAGAAAACACAGATTGCCAAGCGCTTCCTGGTGCGGAAGGCCCTGGAATCGTCGGGCCTGACCGCATCGAACCTGACCTTCAGCGACGAGGCGATTACGCACATCATCCGGCACTACACGCATGAAGCCGGCGTGCGCAGCCTGGAGCGCGAAATTTCCAACATCTGCCGCAAGGTCGCGCGGCGCGTCGTCAAGGACGGCAAACAGTATTCGATCGCCGTGACGCCGGAAAACGCCGGCGATTTCCTGGGCGTCATCAAGTACCGCGAAATCTGGGCCGAGAAGAAAAACGAAATCGGCCTGACGACGGGCCTGGCGTGGACCGAAGTGGGCGGCTCGGTGCTGTCCACCGAAGCGACGATTATGCAGGGCAAGGGGCGCCTGACACTGACCGGCAAGCTCGGCGACGTCATGCAGGAATCGGCCCAGGCGGCGATGAGCTACGTGCGGTCGCGGACCGCCAACTTTGGCCTCCCGCGCGATTTTTACCGGCACATCGATATTCACATGCACGTCCCGGAAGGCGCCATTCCCAAGGATGGCCCCTCGGCCGGTATCACCATCGCCACCTCCATCGTGAGCGCGCTGACGCGCACCCCGGTGCGCTGTGATGTGGCGATGACGGGTGAAATTACGCTCCGCGGGAAGGTCTTGCCGATCGGCGGCATGAAGGAGAAGTTGCTCGCCGCGCACCGCGCCGGCATTCGCACCGTGCTTCTCCCCAAGGATAACGAGAAGGATATGGCGGATATTCCGGCGGAGGTTCAGGCCGGCCTGACCATCCGGTTTGTCGAAAACATGGACCAGGTTCTCCAGTTTGCATTGGAACGGCCGCTCGAACCCCTGGCGCACGATGCCGCGCCGGAAGTGGCCGCGAAGTTCGAAACGGAAACCGAGAGCGATCAGGAATTGACCAACTGAGGAAAACCTCGGCCTGTCCGTCCCGAAGAACAGCAAAGCAACCATGAAGAGAATCGCTTCGGGATGTGGGACGCATGGCGCCAGTTCGTCGCGTCACACGTAATTTGAATTCCCAGTTTGGCTACCCCGGCGGGAAATGGATTTGACCTGCCCGGAGTCCGCCGATGAGAACGGCCCCGGCCTGAGCTTCAGGCTTAACTTCAAATAAAGACTTAAGGAAACGAAACAATGAGCATTAGTCTTGCGGAACTGAAAGAAAAAAACATCACGGACCTGGCAAAAATCGCCAAGGATCTCGCCATTCCCGGCGCCAGCGGCATGCGAAAGCAGGAGTTGATCTTCCAGATCCTCCGCGCCCAAACGGAAAAGAATGGCTTGATCTTCTCCGAAGGCGTCCTGGAATGCCTTCCCGACGGGTTTGGATTCCTGCGCGCGCCGGAATACAACTACCTGCCCGGCCCGGACGACATCTATGTTTCGCCGTCGCAGATTCGGAAGTTCGATTTGCGCACCGGCGACACGGTCTCGGGGCAGGTGCGTCCTCCCAAGGACGGCGAGCGCTATTTCGCGCTGATCAAAGTCGAAGCGGTCAATTTTGAGGACCCGGAAGTCGCGCGCAATAAGATTTTCTTCGACAACCTGACCCCGCTCTATCCCCAGGGACGCCTGAAGATGGAGACGACGAAGGAGAACCTTACCGGCCGCGTGCTGGATCTGTTGTGCCCGGTCGGCAAGGGACAGCGCGGGCTGATCGTGGCGCCGCCGCGCACCGGAAAAACCATGATGCTGCAGTCCTTCGCCAACTCGGTCACCACGAATCATCCGGAAGTCGCGCTGATCGTGCTGCTGATCGACGAGCGGCCCGAAGAAGTCACCGACATGCAGCGCACCGTGAAGGGCGAAGTCATCAGCTCCACCTTCGATGAGCCGCCGCAACGTCACATCCAGGTGGCGGAGATGGTGCTCGAGAAAGCCAAGCGCCTGGTCGAGCACAAGCGCGACGTCGTGATTCTGCTCGATTCGGTCACGCGCCTGGCGCGCGCCTACAACGCGGTCACACCGCCTTCCGGCAAAGTTCTTTCCGGCGGTATTGACGCCAACGCGCTGCAGCGGCCCCGGCGATTCTTCGCCGCCGCCAGGAACGTCGAAGAGGGCGGCTCGCTCACCATCATCGCCACGGCCCTGATCGACACGGGCAGCCGCATGGACGACGTCATCTTCGAAGAGTTCAAGGGCACCGGCAACATGGAAATCAACCTGGACCGGCGCCTGGTGGACAAGCGCATCTTCCCGGCTATCGACATCAACCGTTCAGGCACGCGTAAGGAAGAATTGCTGATGCCGGCCGACGAACTGAACCGCGTGTGGGTGTTGCGTAAAGTGCTGAATCCCCTCTCGCCGGTCGAGGCCATGGAATTGCTCTGCGGACGTCTCTCGAAATCGAAATCGAATGCGGAGTTCCTCGCCTCGATGTCCAGCCCGACTTAGTACACCTCGCGATTCCCTCTTTCCAACTGCCGGTTCCGAATCGGCGGGGTTGTGGTTTGTGGGTCGCGGCTTCAGCCGTGACTTACCAGATTCGCAAAGAAGGGGCTTCAGCCCCTGAGGCTGTTTTTTCCTGCCTAATTTGTTGGAGGCGCCTTACAGTGCCGCGGCCTTAGCTTTTTCCTGTGCCAGCAAAACAATCACGCGAGCGGTTTCCTCCGCATCCATCGCGGTGTTATCCACGATCACCGCATCCGGTGCGCGGACCAGCGGAGACATCTCGCGCTCGCGGTCCCGGCGGTCGCGCTCGCGCACCTCGGCCAGCACGATCAAAGGATCGGAGGCTTCGCCCTTTTCCTCAAGCTCTCGCCAGCGCCGGCCTGCCCGCACTTCCGGCGAAGCATCGAGATAGATCTTTAAATCGGCGTGAGGAAATACAACCGAACCGATGTCACGGCCTTCCATCACCACACCGCCTTGCGCCCCGGCGCGGCGCTGCTCGGCAACCATCGGATTCCTTACACCGGGGACTGTCGCGACCACGGAGGCTGCGTGTGATACTTCGGGTGTGCGGATCCAGTCCGTGATGTCTTCGCCGTCCAGAATCACGTGGAGCTTTCCGTTGCGCGGCACGAGGTCAATTCGCACCCGCCTCGCCAGCGCTTCGAGCTGTTCCGGCGAATCGAGCGGCACACCCTCGCACAGCGCCTTCCACCCAATCGCGCGGTACATTGCTCCGCTATCGAGATGCGTGTAGCCCAGCAGTTCGGCCACGCGCCGCGCGACCGTGCTTTTTCCCGAACCCACCGGGCCGTCAATCGCGATGATGAGTTTGCTCATCGGGAGAGGGTCAAATTCGCTTGAAGGCGCGCTCGATTTCCCGCACCGAATAGCGCAGCACAACGGGACGGCCGTGCGGGCAGCTCATCGGCGCTTCCGTCTTCGCCAGTTCCGCCAGCAGCCATTCCATTTTCGCCTGGTCGAGAGGCATGTTCACCTTGATCGCCGCGTGGCAGGAGGTCGAGGCCGCAATTTTCGCTTGCAGCGTATCCATGGAGATTGCTGCGTTCTCGCGCTCGATGCCGTCGAGGATTTCCATGAGCAGCCGCTCGGCGTCCGCGGTGGCGATTCCCGCCGGCGTCGCGTGGATGGCCACGCTGCGCGGCCCCATCTCGGCGACTTCGAATCCGTTGGCGGTCAGTTCCTCGGCGATGCGTTCGAAAATGACGAGTTGCCGCGGAGAAAGCTCCACCATCAGCGGCACGAGCATGCGCTGGCCGGTGAGCTGCCCTTCGCGGCGCGCGCGCAGATGCTGTTCGAACAGCACGCGCTCGTGCGCCACGTGCTGGTCAATGATCCAAAGCCCTTCGCCGTTCACCGCGACGATGAAGCTCGAATTCACCTGCCCCAGTGGTTTCAGCTCGCCCAAGCTCTCCGCGCTTGCTTGCGACTCGGAGCCCGCACCCATCCCGGTGTCTCGAAGGGATGCGGTAGCGGCCTCGGAAAATCGTTCCGCAATCGCGGACGCAGATTCATCGGACAAGGTTCCGATACCGCTTTCGAACTGGAAACGCTGCGGCTCCGGCCGCAAGGGCGCTATGCTCAATTCGAAATCGCTTGCGATGGCGGCGCCGGCGGCATTCATCGGAGGAATCACAGCGCGCGGCAAACCCGCGCTCCCAATGCCCGCGCCGGCGGCGGCAACTGCCGCGGCGCCGCCCTGCTGGCTTTCCGAAGCCAAGGAACCGGACGCCACACCTGGGAAATTCGGGATCGGGCGCGCTCGCGAAAGAGCCTGGCGGATCGAATCGCGCGTGAAGTCGTGCACAAACTGCGGATGGCGGAAACGCACCTCGATCTTCGCGGGATGAACGTTTACGTCCACTTCTTCGGCGGGCAAGTCGAGAAACAGCAGCACCGCGGGAAAAACCGCGGGCGGGAGCACATTGCGATACGCCTCGTGAATCGCGTGCAGGATCAGGCGGTCGCGCACCAGGCGCCGGTTCACGAAAACATAAATGGCGTTGCGATTGCTGCGCTGCACCTCGGGTCGCGACGCAAACCCGCGCACGACCAGTTCGGCGGCGCGCTCTTCCGGGGTCAGCTCGGTTTCGGTGATCGCGGCGCGCATGGGCGAGGAAACCGGCAGGATTTCAAACAGCTCCTCGAGCGATTGCCGGCCGAAAATCTGGTAGATGCGCTCGGCCATCGTTTCCACCGAGGTTGCATTGATAATTTCCTGCGTTGGCGTCTTCAGCACGAATTGCTTGTCGGGATTCGCGAGCGCGTAGTGCGTCACCAGCGAGGCGATGTGCCCGAGTTCCGTGGTCTCTGACTTCAGGAAGTTTCGCCGCGCGGGCACGCAGTAGAAAAGATCGGCGACGCTGATGGTCGTCCCCGCCGGAAGCCCTTCCGGCTTGACGCCCAGCAGCTTGCCACCGGCAAACTCGATCCGCGTTCCCTCGTCTTCCTCCGCCGCGCGCGTTTGCAGCAGCAGGCGCGAGACGGCCGCGATCGAAGGCAGCGCCTCGCCGCGAAAGCCGAGCGTGGCGATCGAGAGCAGGTCGTCGGCGGTGCGCAGCTTCGACGTGGCGTGGCGTTCGAACGCCAGCAGCGCGTCATCGTGCGCCATTCCGGTGCCGTCATCAATCACGCGGATCATCCGCTTGCCGCCGGATTCGATTTCGACGCGAATCGAACGCGCGCCCGCATCGAGCGCGTTCTCGAGCAGCTCCTTCACGACCGATGCCGGCCGCTCGACCACTTCGCCCGCGGCGATCTTGTTCGCGACGTTCTCCGGAAGTATGCGTATTCGCGTCGTCATGCTTCAGGGGCTAAAGCCCCCATTCCTTCCTTACCGTTACGTCGGGGCTGAAGCCCCGACCTCCGAAATCCAACCCAAGAACTTACTTAAGATCAAAAAATAACTTCAACCCAAGAAACCCAATCGTTCTTCAGGAGGGCCGGGCTTTAGCCCGGCCATTACTGCGTGTCCCCTTCTCAGGGGCTTCAGCCCCTGAAGTCCGGTAAGTCACTTGACATCCTAGCGAGTTGCCATCTTGTTCGCGACGTTCTCCGGAAGTATGCGTATTCGCGTCATGCCGTCGAGGACACTTTCCCTCTAGTCATTGGTTTCAAAATTTCGCTTGAACGGTCTTCCAAGCGTTTGTCTTCGGATTTTGGTGCTCAACCAAATACCAACCCCCAGTGTCAACCCTAACCAGGGGAATTGCTCCTGGCCCCAAGGGGCAGCCAACAGTTGGGGCGGTCCCGCCACCGACACTTGTTCGTTCAAAACTTATTCGCCAGATGCCGCCGCACTCACACCTTATGATATCGATATTGGGAATCACTTTCACATGCAAGTCGTCGAGCTGGTCGGCATCCACATCCGACGGCGCTTCGGCCATCAAATCCTGGGCCTTCGCGGTCTTCGGGAAGGCGATGACTTCGCGGATCGACTTCTCGCCGGCGAACAGCGCCACGACGCGGTCTATGCCCAGCGCAATGCCGCCGTGCGGAGGCGTCCCGTAGGTCAGCGCGTCCAGGAAGAAACCAAAGCGGTTTCGGCGTTGCTCCTCGCTCAAGCCCAGCGCCTTGAAGACTCGATCCTGGACCTCCTGCTGATGAATTCGAATGCTGCCCGAGCCTAATTCCACGCCGTTCAGCACCAGGTCGTAGCCTTTCGAACGCATCGAGAGGCGCACTTCGTCGGAAGCGTCTTCGAGTTTCGAAACGTCTTCCTCAACGATGCCGGTGAAGGGATGCTGCGCGCTGACGACGCATTTATCGGTCGGGCTCCATTCGAACAGCGCGAAGCCGGTGATCCACACGAATTCCCAGCGGTCCTTGGGAATGAGTTTCAGTTGCTCCGCAAGCAGGAGGCGCACCTGCCCCGCAATCAGCGCGGCGGCATCGGTGCCGGGGATTTGCTCCTTGGCCGTGATGGCGATAACCAAATCGCCGGGCTTGGCATCGGCAGCCGCGGCGATTTTCTGCAACGCTTCGGCGCCGAGATTTTTCTCGAGCGGCGAGGTTACGCCTTCGGCCGTGACTTTGATCGTGTACACGCCGCGCGCGCCCAGCGATTTCGCTTTCTCGGCGATCTCATCGAGCTGTTTGCGCGAGAACGTGGCGGCGCCGGGCGCGGCGAGCGCCTGCACATTTCCCTCGATGTGCATCGTCTCGCGCGCGGGCGCGAAATGCGCGGTCACATCGCGCAATTCCATGCCGAAGCGCAGATCGGGCTTGTCCGAGCCGTAGCGGCGAATTGCGTCCTTGTATTCCATGCGGCGGAACGGGCCTTTCACCGTGATTCCGGCCACAGCGCAGGCGCGCGCCATCACCTGCTCGATCACGCCGAAGACGGTGTCCTGCGTCGGAAAGGATATTTCCAGATCAAGCTGCGTGAACTCGGGCTGGCGATCGGCGCGCAGGTCTTCATCGCGGAAACACTTGACGATCTGGAAGTAGCGGTCCAGGCCTCCGATCATCAGGATCTGCTTGAAAATCTGCGGCGACTGCGGCAGCGCGTAAAACTGCCCGGGATGCACGCGGCTCGGAACCAGATAATCGCGCGCGCCTTCCGGCGTCGAGCGCGTGAGCATGGGCGTTTCGATCTCGTAGAAGCCCATTTCGTCCATGGCCTTGCGGATTTCGAGGATGACGCGGTGGCGCAGCGCGAGGTTCTGCCGCGGGCGCGTGCGGCGCAAATCGAGATAGCGATAGCGCAGGCGCGTCTCTTCGCTCGCGGTCGTGTCGTCCTCGACCACAAACGGCGGCGTCTTCGCCGTGTTCAGAATGCGCAGCTCGCCGGCCATGATTTCGACTTCGCCGGAGGCCAGGTCGGGATTCGGCTTCTGACGCTTCACCACGCGCCCCGTCACGGCCACCACGAATTCCGAGCGCAGCTCTTCGGCTCGGGCGTGCGCGGCGGCGTCCTGCTCCTTGTTGAAGACAATCTGCGCCAGGCCCGAGCGGTCGCGCAAATCAATGAAGATCAGGTTGCCGAGATCGCGCCGCCGATGGACCCAGCCCATCAGGACGACGTCTCGATCGGCGTCAGCGGCGCGTAGATTGCCGCAGTAGTGCGTGCGTTGCAGTGTTCCGAGTGAATCGAGCACGTTTCGTTGTTCCCCTCCGGGTGTCGCTACCTTGCGCCAGACCTAATCCGTATTTCTCACAAGAAGCCTGTGCCACTTTGATGGCGAAGCGTCAGCCATTGCGCGCGGCACGCAAATACGAAAACAATTCCGGCTCTGCAAGCTTCTGCTGCGTGCCGTCGGCCAGGCGCTTCACCGCGACGACTCCGGCGGCGAGTTCGTCTTCGCCCAGAATTACGGCATGGCGCGCCTTCAAGCGGTCGGCGAGGCCGAGCGACTTGCCAAACTTCATGTCGACCGCCGGCAACTCGACCACAAAGCCGGCATCGCGCAATCGCCGGGCGAGCCCGACCGCCGCGGTCTGCGCCGCCGCGCCAAACCACGCGAGATACACGTCGAGGCCGCCCGCCGCTTCGCCCGCCCCCGCTTCCTGCAACGAAAGCACAACCCGGTCCGTGCCGATGGCGAATCCGATGCCCTTTGTCGTGGCCGGCCCGCCCAGCAACTCGACAAGCCCATCGTAGCGCCCGCCGCCGCAGACGGCGTTCTGCGAGCCAAGCCCCGGCGCGGTGATTTCGAACGTCGTGCGCATGTAGTAGTCCAGCCCGCGCACCAGGCGCCAGTTTTCCTGGTACGTGATGCCGCGCAGCGCGAGGTGCCGCTTCACTTCGTCGTAGTGTGTCTTGCATTCCGCGCAAAGATGCTCGGCAATGCGCGGCAGTTTTTCGATGATGGCCTGCTCGCTGTCGAGTTTCGAATCGAGCACGCGCAGCGGATTCGTCTCAATGCGCCGCTGGCTGTCCGCGCCCAATTGTTCGCGCACCTTTTGCAGTTCGCCGCGCAGCATCTCGACATAGGCCGGGCGGCACTGCTTGCAGCCAATCGAGTTGAGGTGCAGCACCGCGCCTTTCAACTGAATCCGCGCAAAAAACGCGAGCAGCATTTCAATCACTTCGGCGTCAATGCCCGGCGCGTCCGAAGAACCAAGCACTTCCGCGCCGATCTGGTAGAACTGCCGATAGCGCCCCTTCTGCGGCCTCTCGCGGCGGAACATCGGCCCCATGTAATACAGCTTCACGTTCCCGGGCAAAGTCTGCATCCCATGCTGGATGTACGCGCGCACAACGCTGGCCGTCGCCTCCGGGCGCAAACTAATGAAGGGGTATTTCAAGTCCGGAGGAGCAACCTCGATGACTAGCTCGCTCTCGGGTGGTGGCAGCTTTTCCTCTCTCTTCTGCCACCGTCGAAATTTCTGTGCTTCTTCTGGATAATCTTCGATTCGATCAGGAAAGGTATACATTTCCTTAGAAACAATGTCTGTGTCGCCTCCGACCGCCCTTGCAAATAGGTCTGTAGGCTCGATTATGGGCAGGCGAATTTCGGCGAAGCCGAAAGTGCCGAAGACGTCGCGCGCAGCCTGCTCGACGCGGTTCCAGAGCGCGGATTCCGGCGGGAGAATATCACGAACACCCTTGATGGCCTGGAATTTCATCCTAGAGTCAGGGGCTAAAGCCTCTCCTTTTCCTCGACTTACGGCTGGGCTGAAGCCCAGCCCTCCGAAATCAATCTCCGACACACGGTTAAGCCTAAGCGTGAAGCGATTTGGCGCAACATAACATGCTGTGACGCCAACCCTTGACGAGGCGAAAAAGTTTCAGCACGACTCGGCCTGAGCACAACCGCACAAGTTCTTGAGGGGGGCTGGGCCTCAGCACAACCGCGCAAGCTCCTCAGGAGGGCCGGGCTTCAGCCCGGCCGCACAACGGCCATACTAAAGGGGGCTTTAGCCCCTGAAGGCCCGCCGGCCGCTACGCCTTGTCCGCCTTGTACGTCTCCGAATACTCGATGTAGCGCGCGGCGTAGACTGCGATGCCGGCCTGATCTTCGGGCGAGAGCGCGCGGCGAAGCTTTCCTGGGTGGCCCATGAAGAGGCTGCCCGGCGGCACGACGGTGCCTTCTGGAACCAGCGTGCCCGCGGCGACGATCGAGCCTGTGCCGATTTTCACGCCGTTCAGCAACACCGAGCCCATGCCGATCAGGACGTTCGATTCGATCGTGCAGCCGTGCAGGATGACGCCGTGGCCAACCGTAACGCCGTCGCCCAGTTGCAGCGGATGCGTTCCCATCATCACGTGAAGCACCGAGCCGTCCTGGATATTGGTCCGCGCGCCAATGCGAATCCAATTGACGTCGCCGCGAATCACGACGGCCGGCCAGACGCTCGACTGCTCGCCGATCGTGACGTCGCCAATGATCACCGCGTCAGGGTCGATGTAAGCCGAGGCCGGAATTTGCGGCATACGGCCACGGTAGCTGCGAATCATGCGCGCTCCTCAAGAAAAATCAATCTAGTGAAACTAACATACGCTCCAGCGGCTGACAAGGAAGGTTCGCCCGCATTTCGCAAGGCAAAGGATGTGGGGACGTATCTTGCTCGGAGCGCCGACTCTTGGTGGCGCCGGCGTCCCGCCGGCGGTCTTGCGCAGTGCTGAGGGCTGGAGAAACCGCCCCGACGCGTCGGGGCACCACAACACCGTACAGGAGGCGCTCATTCAATAACGTTGCTCCCAGATCGTGGATGTTTTGTGAGAAGTGGGGGTTCGACGGTGAGAAATTTTCAAGACGCCGCGACGGTTGTAGGCTCTTTGCGCGCCGGGCTGCCTCGCGCGGGCCTGCGGCCACGATCAAAAAACCAGGCGAATAGCCGCCAGCCCAGCAGAACCGCCATGATCGCCGCATATTCCAGCGGCAGGTGAACGTCGGATTTCACAAGCCAGTAATAGTGAATCACGCCGGCCACGGCGCTCACGTAAATCGCGCGATGCAGCATCCGCCAGCGCCGAAAGCCCATCCGGCGAACCCACCCGGCCGTCGAGGTCATGGCCAGCGGAATCATCAACACGAATCCCGTGAATCCCACCGTGATGTAGCGCCGTTTCATCACGTCGGCCCACACGCCGCGAAAATCCAGCATCTGGTCGAGGCCAAGATAGATGCTGAAGTGCAGAAAGGCGTAGAAAAAAGCGAACAATCCCAGCATGCGGCGGAAACGGATCAATTGCGGCAAGCCCAATATTTTGCGCGCCGGCGACACCGCCAAAGTGATGGCAAGAAACCGCAGTATCCAGTCGCCTAAGGCGTGCTCAAGGAATTGGGTCGGGTTCGGGCCCCAGCCTCCGGGCCCCTCCCAAACGAGAATGCCGAGAGGAACCAGGCACAGCGCGAATACAACCACTTTTGCCCATTTGCTGGTCAGGACGCGATTCATCGGCCGGGGCGCTCAGTAGTCCTTCTTCAGATCCATGCCGCTGTAAAGGCCGGCTACCTGATCCGCGTAGCCATTGAACATCTGGGTGGACGTATTCTTGAAAAATCCGGGCAGGCGAAGCTCTTTGGCCTGGCTCCAGCGCGGATGGTCCACCTTGGGATTCACATTGGAGTAGAAGCCGTATTCGCGGGCATTCGTGATGTTCCACGTCGTGGGCGGCTGATTCTTGACGAACTTGATCTTTACCAGCGACTTGATGCTCTTGAATCCATACTTCCACGGAATCACCATTCGCACCGGCGCGCCGTCCTGGTTGGGAAGCGTTTCGCCATACATCCCGACGCACAGCAGCGCCAGCGGATGCATCGCTTCGTCCAGCCGCAACCCTTCCACGTACGGCAACTGTATCCCGGCGCGACCCCACAGAGGCATTTGCTTCTTATCGAAATAGCTTTCGAAGGCCACATAGCGCGCGTTCGACGTCGGCTCCACCAGCTTCACCAGGGTACTCAACGAATAGCCAACCCACGGCACGACAATCGACCAGGCCTCGACGCAGCGATGCCGGTAAATGCGTTCCTCGAGCGGCGCAAGCTTCAGGATTTCCTCCATCGTGAACTTGCGCGGCTTGGCGACCTCGCCCTCGACGGAAACCGACCACGGCGAGGTCACAAATTTGCCCGCATTCTTTGCGGGATCGCTCTTATCGGTGCCAAACTCGTAGTAATTGTTGTAGGTCGTCACAATCTGTTCGGACGTCACCTTTTCATCCGTGCTAAACGGCCCCTTGACGATATCCGGTAGCTTTGTCGAGGCGTATGCCCGGGCCGGGGGAAAAGCCAGATTCGCCAGTTTCTTCCCGGCCAGCGCCAATCCTCCGGCCAACCCTATTCCATACAAGAACTTGCGCCGATTGAGGTAGCTCTGGCGGGGCGTCACGTCCGAGTATTTCAGCTCCGGAGCACGCTTCAAAAGCATGGCATCCCTCCTGCAATGGAAATTGTCTGCTATGTTTTTCTTTCCTGTGAGACCACTATACCCCAATTTCGTTTCACTGGAAGTGGGTTGCAGTCTCCCTTGCTCATGCTTACACCAGTATTACGCAATGGGGGCCAAGATGGATCTGCTCCCGCTTCCTATCCGGCGGAAAGCTCTTTGAGCAAAGACTGGCGGAGGCGCTCCTGGTGCTCGGGGGTGAGTTTGCCGCCGGAGGTGGTGAGATAGAAGACGTCGATGGCCGTCTGCCCTTCGGTATCAATCAGGGCGATGTCGATGTTGCAGTTCTGGTGCGAGAAGGCGGAGCTGATCCGATACAGGAGGCCGGGCCGATCCTCAGTAATGATCTCCACCAGCGTGCTGTGGGCGGAGCAGACATCATCAAATTGAATTTGCGCCGCCAGGGCTTTCGCCGGGCCGTCTTTCTCTGGCCGCAGGCGTTCCTTCAACATGCGGTTCAAATCCTTTTTCCCTGACAGGACAGCATGAACGGTTCCCTTGAAGCGCTCCCACTCCGGCAGATTCATTTCCAGCGTTCGAAAGCGGTCCGTAAAGAAAAATGTGTCCACGACCGTGCCGCCTTGATTGGAAAATGCTGCGGCCTTTCCGATGTTCATGCCGCAGGCAGCCAGCGCGCCAGCCACGGTGGCGAACAGAAAAGGCCGATCCGGAGTGACGAGCGTCAGTTCGTACCAGTGGCGGCTGCGTTTTAACGCCAACTGCACCGGGTCCTGGCCGAGACGCGTCGCCATTTCCAGGTGCCGCAAAATCTCGTCGACCGGATGCGTGCGCAAGTATCTCCGCGGCAAACCTTCCAGGAACGTATGGAGTTTTTTCCCTGCGGCCGGGGCCAGCGAACGCAGGTGGTTCAGGACCTCGTCGTTGGCGTCGGCGTGCACGCGTTCGTCCACGCTTCGGTCGAGATAGTTTGCTGTGCCGATATAGAGCTGCCAGAGGTCTTCCGCCTTCCAGGCTGCGAGAGCTTCGGGACTGACCGCCTTGATGTCCGCATAGGTAAACAGGCAGATCATTTTCAGGCGGTCGGGCGTGCCGACAGCGTCCGCGAATTGCGCGATGGTGCGGGGATCGTAGATGTCTCGCCGAAGGGCCGCGCCCATGTCGAGGTGGTGTTCGATCAGAAATAACACCCCTTCCCGATCGGCTGCGGACAGTTCCAGACGTTCGAGGCACGCTTTTGCAAATGCCAGGCTGGCTGGAATGGGATCGGTTATATCCGCAGCCTTCCCCGTATCGTGAAGCAGGATGGCGAGATCGAGCAGCTCCGGCTGCTCGAGTTCCTTAAGAATCTCCGCGTACCGCTCATCCCATTTGGCCCTGGACTGGCGCAACGCATGCAGATTCCCAATGACCTGCAGGGTGTGCTCATCAACCGTAAAGCGATGCAGAGAATCACGCACGGCGAGCGCATCAATGCCTGCGAACTCCGGCAGAAACATCTTGAGCAGATGCAAGGAGTGCATGGCCCGTATAGCGTCCGCCACATGCGGCTCCAGCAGTATTTCCTGGAGAAAGCGCCAGAAATCGCTCCCTTTGGGCAGATGGTCCGCCAGCAGAGGCCGCGCTTGCTCCAGTTGATGTTCCGCCGCCGGGCTGAGTTTGAAACCGCGCTGCGCAATCAAATGAAAAGTGCGGAAAAACAGCTTGGAATCCGCAAGCTCCTCGGGCCGCAGCAGGAAGATGAGACCGTCCACGACGGAAAAATCTGAATCGGAAAATCCCGTTCGCCAGGTCTCGAGTTGCCGGTAGAACAGAGATTGCGCCGCGGGCATTTCCTCCAGGAGTTGCCCGGAAATCCGGTGAACCGCACGCGCATGTTCGAAGTAGATGCGCATCCAGTCGACCGAATTCGTGACGTCCAGGCCGCCCGCGCCGACTTTCTCGCTTACCGCGTCATCCTGCGCGGCCCAAGTCAATATGTTGTCATCGCGTCCATGAAGAAAATGGAGAAAACAGCGGACGGCGGCGAGAAACTGGAACGCCGAATCGAGCGTATTTCGAACCGCCGGGGGAAGAACCGTGTCCGGTCCGGGCCGGCCATGCTGTCTCTCCATATCCGGGCCGGCTCCAAGTGGAGCCCGGCCCCCATTCAGGCGGGCTCCAAGTGGAGCCTGCACCCCGGCCGACATAAGCGCAAGCCAGCAGGCCAGGGTGTAATCGCGGTAACCGCCCGGGCCGTCCTTCACATTCGGTTCCAGATGAAACACTGTGTTCTCAAACTTGCGGTGGCGGGCCCGCGTGGTCTCCGCCAGGAGTCCCACAAGGGCCTGGGATTCCCGGGCCATCGTCTCGGGGATCAGCCGGTCCCTGAGGTTCGAGAAAAGTTCCTGGTCGCCGGCAAGGTAACGGCAATCGAGCACGGAGAGGATGGACTCGGGATGATCCGCGTCGAACTGGCTGTAATCCGAGAAAATTCGTGTCGTCGTATTCGACTTCAACGGAAGGTCCGACATTGCCTGCGAGAACCGCCGGATTTCTTCGCCGCACTTTCCTTGCGTTTCCTCCGCGGCCAGAAGAAAAAGAAGATCCACATCGGAATACGGAAACAGCGATTGCCTGCCGAAGTCCCCGATGGCGACCAGCACGACCCCGGGAATTCGAGCTTGCGCGGAGGGAAGGAATGGCTCCACGAGCCGAAGCACGATCGATTCGACCAGCGCCGATCGCCCGCGCAAAAAGGTCAATCCATCTTTTGTCGCGGGAAAATCGCGTTGCAATCGTGAGGATTCGGCGTCGTACAGGTTCTTCAGCTCACGGCTGAGTGGGGATGGAGTGGGCATGCCCGCTTTTCTGCTCTCTTTCCGGGAATTACGCCGGCCGGAATCGGAATCTCATCACGAACTCCGCTTCACAGAATGGCACGACTCCGGTTGGAGAACCAATTGCTACGAAGCCTCCCAGTTGTATCCTTCCTCCCCATGCTGCGAAAGGTCCAGCCCTTGATTTTCATGCTCCGGTGAAACGCGGAGGCCAACCAATTTGTCCACAACAAACAAGATCGCCAGCGTGCCCACGATTCCCAAGGCCCAGGCAATCGCTACGCCCACCAATTGATTCAGAAGTTGATGCGCATTCCCCTCGAAAAGTCCTGAGGCAAGCACGTTCCCACTGGAATCCTTGAATATCGGATTTACGGCGCTGACCGCGAAAACTCCCGTAAGGATCGCTCCGATTGTTCCCCCGGCTCCATGCACCCCGAAAGCGTCCAGCGAATCATCATAGCCGAAGCGAGCTTTGACCTTCGCTACCATTAAGTAGCACGAAATCCCCGCGATGAAACCAATGAGCATGGCAGGCATCGGTTTGACAAATCCCGATGCCGGAGTAATCGCCACCAGACCGGCTACAGCGCCGGAGATCGCTCCCAAGGCGCTGGGCCTGCCGTTGCGCTTCCATTCCGCCAGACTCCAACCTACCGCGGCGGTAGCGGCGGCGAAGTGTGTCGCGACGAAAGCGCTCGTCGCCAAGCTGCCGGAGGAGAGCGCGCTGCCCGCGTTGAAACCGAACCAGCCGACCCAAAGCAGACAGGCACCAACAAAGCTCAGCACCACGCTGTGCGGCGGCACCGCTTCCCGCGGGTAGCCGATACGCTTCCCCAGATAGAGCGCGCAAACCAGCGCGGAAACGCCGGAGGTAACGTGCACAACCGTGCCGCCCGCAAAATCCAACGTGGGGATAGGGCCGCCTAGAGCCGCGTTCAGCAATCCACCCTTGCCCCACACCATGTGCGCCATCGGGCTGTACACCACGATCGTCCAAAGAGTCATGAATAAGAGCATGGCCTTGAACTTCATCCGCTCGGCGAAGGCCCCGGTGATCAGAGCGGGCGTGATGATGGCGAACATGAGCTGGTAAATCATGAACGTCTGGTGCGGGATCGTGGCCGCGTAGTCGGTGTTCGGATCTCCGCCCACGCCGTGCAGAAACAAGTGTTCGAATCCGCCGATAAAACTGTTTCCCGACCCGAACGCCAGGCTGTACCCGAACACGCCCCACGTAATTGTGACCAGGCACATCATGGCGAAGCTCTGCATCATTGTTGCCAGCACGTTTTTCTTGCGCACCAGTCCGCTATAAAATAGAGCCAGCCCGGGGCCGGTCATCAAGAGCACGAGCGCGGAACTCACCAGCATCCACGAGTTGTCCGCGGAACCTTGCGCCGCGGCGACACGCCGTTCCAGCTCAGCAATGCGTTCCGCGTCCGTGTGAACGGCCGGCGCGATCAAGATTGCCGCGGACCGCTCCATGCCAAACCTGCTCGCGGAGGCCGCGCGCGGTGCAGTACAAAAAATCGAAACAATGCATAGAACAAGCAGTTTGTTTGTCATTGTCATGGTCCCGAGTTCGGTACAATAGCAAATCTGAAGTTTCAGCGCCACACTTCAAGCCATTCTTTATAATATATTTATGAGTTTTCCCCCTTTGCATTGTGTTGGATACAAGCCCGCCGATTTGCCGCTTCCATTCAACCGACAGGGGCTGGATTCCGCGCTGGCAACGCGCCCGGCAGTGGCCCTAAACACCGTATTTCTGATGAGTTCGATAGATTCTTTCATCCAGAGTGAATTTTCGGGCAAAGGGAATGTCCATGAGCCCTTTGATCCACGACGGCGACATCCTGGCCGTTGATTATTCGAAGGCGAACCATGCTGACCTGGATGGCAAGATAGATGTCGCGTGGCATTAGGACAAAGGCTTATCGGTGTCCAGATTCCGGCGTTACCGGGACATCGAAGTGCTGGAGGCTGAAAACCGGGACTATGAATCCGTGACGCTCGGTTCCGATCGAGATTGGCGAATCGTTGGGAAGATATTGTGGTGGACGAGATTGGCGCCCTGAATTCCGGGCCACACGCGAGAGAAAGCGTTTCGGAAATCCTCAAGGATCGCTCTGCGATTCTCGATGGTTTCTACCCCATTCTGCAATTCATTAATCCACTCGAACTGCTTGCACTCCATTTCGGCACCTCCGAGGGCTGGAATCTCCCACGATTCCTAAGGGCTGCCGAACGCTCAGACCCGCCCACTAGCGACGCGAATTGACTGACCAAGTTTTTCTCCAGCCAGCCCCGATCCGCTTCTTCATAGAGAATGATTAATGCGCTTGGGATTGACAAGCTCCGCCGGTATGAGCGATCACTGGTCAATGCGTCGCAGATATCCACGATCTGGAGCATGCGGACCGTCAAAGGAATTTGCTCTCCACACAAACCGTCGGGGTAGCCGGTGCCATTCATGCGTTCATGATGGTGGCGAATGAGGGGCAGCACGTGGCGGAACGATTTGAGCGGCGCGCAGATCTGCTCGCCAAGGATGGTGTGCTGCTCGATCACCCCGGTCTCCTTGGAATCGAGCGGGCCAGGCTTGGAAAGAATCTCGTCCGGGATTCCGATTTTGCCGATGTCGTGGACCAACCCCCCGATTCTTAGCGTGTCCAGATCGATCTGACTCAAACCAAGACTTTTCCCGAATCGCACGGCATTATTGGAAACTCGCCCGCCATGCCCCCCATCAAACGAGTCTCGCGCTTCGATGCTGTGCGCAAGGGAAAAGATTACGGATTCCGCCTGTTCATCGCTATAAGTTTTCAATTGGAGCAGAGAATGGACACGGCTGAGCGCTTCCCAAGTCGTGGGGGCATGTCCCCAGAAGTCGTCGGCTCCTGCTTCAAAGGCCCTCGAAGCATAGGAAACGTTGTCAGCAGCCGCAAGCAACACGACTGGCGTCAGGCGGTTGCGGGGATCGGCCTTTAGCCGCCGGCACACTTCCAACCCATGGATATCCGGCAACAAGTCATTTAACAGGACTAGGTCAGGCTGGAGATTGGGACAAAGAATAAGCGCAGCTTCCCCGCTCCGCGCTGCAATCACATCATACCCCTGCCCTAAGAAGAGTGTCTCCCACTTGGCGCTATTCGATGGATCGGCGTCCACAACTAAAACTGTTGCGATCATTGCTACCTCTCCTTCTTCATAAACGACAAGAAATCGATTACAAATCAAGATAGAGCGAGGACCGCGAAAAGTTATTCACGATCAGTGGTCTCCCGTCGGCGATCCAGCGGTAGCTCTTCGGGGACGAAGGTGGTTGACGGAGACACACAACATAAAGCACGCCGCATGCCAGAAGGCGATGGATGCAATCTTTTGGGAACACATGACTTAGTTAATATAGGCGATAGAAGTACGTTGGCTTGAAGGTCAAAACGCCTATTGGAGTGGAAAATTTACGCAACCCAATTGCCTTCCACATGTTCGCACACTCTTCGCCTGGATGTACTAGCTATAAAGTAATTTAAATTATAAATCAATCAAGGAAGTAACAACAATTTGCCTGTCGTCTTGCGCGCTTCCAGATCGCGATGCGCTTGCTGCGCGTCCCGCAACGCATAGGTGTGCTCAATGCGCAGTTTCACTTTCCCCGTTGCGATCATGGTCAGGACAGCGGTTGCGCGTCGTTGGAGTTCTTCCTGGGCCGCGATGTAATTGACGAGGGTGGGACGCGTGATAAATAGAGAACCCTTTTGCGCGAGCTTACCCAGATCGAATGGCGGCACGGGCCCGCTGGAAGCGCCGAAAAGGACCAGATAGCCGCGCGGACGAAGGACATTCAGGTCCTTATCAAAGGTCGTTTTGCCGACGCCGTCGTATACGACGTGGACGCCTTTACCATCGGTGAAGCGTTTCGTTTCCGCCTCAAAATCCTGCTGCGCGTAGAGGATAACTTCATCGGCGCCGGCGGCGCGCGCAAGCTTTGCTTTCTCTTCTGTGCCAACCGTAGCAATGACTCGCGCACCGATGTTTTTCGCCATCTGCACAAGAAGCAGCCCAACGCCCCCCGCAGCCGCATGGATCAGCGCGGTCTCGCCTTTCTTTAATGGATAGGTGTCGTGCACCAGATACTGCGCTGTCATCCCTTGCAGCATGGCCGCCGCGGCCTGTTGATCGGTGATCCCTTCCGGCACGCGCACAAGCCGGGCCGCAGGCACGGCGGCATATTCCGCATACGAGCCCAGGACCCCCGTGTAAGCGACGCGATCTCCCGGCTTGCAGGACTTCACCTCGGCCCCGACTTCGCTCACAATGCCGCTCGCCTCCTGGCCGGAGACGAATGGGAAGGACACCGGATACCGGCCCTCGCGAAAGTAGACATCGATAAAGTTGACCCCCGCGGCCGAAACTTTCACGATGGCTTCATTAGGCTTGGGCTGAGGAGCTGGAATGTCAACCAAGGTGAGGACTTCAGGTCCGCCGGCCTTCTGAATCTGTATCGCTTTCATCGTGATCCCTTCTGAAATGGGGTTCCGTTCGCGCTGGCGCGCGCCTAGTATATTCCATCCGGACGCTCCGCAGCGCATCTTCCTGCGATTCGGGCGTGGGGTTTTCGGGCTCTGTGTCCTCAGTGGCCTCTGGGAACTTTGTGTTTAGCCGTTTTCTTCGATCCGAAAAGCTTTCAACAGGGAGTTCACAAAGAACACAGGGAAAAAGGAACGCGAAAACGAGGACATACCATTTCGAGATATATCCGGGACACAACACCAGGCGTGTTCATAAATTGTCGTATCTGTTTCCGGATCGAGCCCGCAAGGCGCCGGTCTACTTCACAGCCGCCGGCCTTTTCATCATGAGCGCGAGCCGCTGGCAGGAAGCGACCTCTTCCTCGTGCTGATTGAAGCAGCGGTGAACAAACGTCACGACACCCCGGTCGGGCTTGCTGCGGCTTTCCCGCACTTCGATGACTTCGGTCTGCACGCGAATGGTGTCGCCATGGAAAAGCGGCTTTGGAAATCGCACCTTGTCCCAGCCCAGATTGGCTATCGTCGTGCCTAAGGTGGTGTCTCCGATCGAAATTCCCACCATCAGGCTCAACGTCAGACAACTATTGACGAGCCGCTGGCCGTATTGCGATTTTTTCATATACTCCGCGTCCAGATGGAGCGCGGAAGGATTGTGAGTCATTGCCGTGAAAAGCACGTTGTCCGCCTCGGTGATCGTGCGGTGCAGCGCATGTTCGAAAACCATCCCTACTTTGAACTCTTCGAAGTACAGCCCGATCATAACAGTTCCTCCAACGGAGAGAATGTTCTCAGACGCCTGTGCCACCCCACTATACCGGATTTTTCAGGGGAGATTTCCACCAGGAGCGCAGCCGCGGCCTGCCGTAGTAACTCAATTTCCCGGAAGCTCCTATGCGTCGATACGATGGTTTCGGTAGCGCCGGCGTCTCGCTTGCCCTGACGCAGGAAGGGCCGGCATTTCTGCGCAGTGCCGAAGGCCGGAGAAACCGCCCCGACGCGTCGGGGCGCCACCTCAGCACGCTGCCGCATCGGTCCGGCAAAAATGCAGTTTCGCGACGGTCAGGCTTTCGGAACGGCGCGCGTTCGAATGTTCGAGAGATGCTTCCGCAAATCGTTAATAATTTCCTGTTTCCGGCCGGCATGGATGTCTTTGCGGAGTTCCTCGAGAGCGATATGAACGACGTCGTGATGGTGGAGTTCTTCGGGCGCGACTTCATTGCTGAGTTCGAGCCAGATGCCGTGGAGCAGATCGATTTCCTTGGTTGTCAGGCGCGGCGCGTGAGGGCCCAGGTAAAATACATGTTCCTGGCCTGTCGGGGAGTAGATTTCGAGCGTCAATTGTGGTCTTGGCGCCGGCAACGCTTCCCAGGCCAGACCTGCGATGCGCGCCTCGTCCACCACCGCTCTCCAGGACGACATGCCCAGAGCGACCGTGGAGGACTGCAGGCTTTGCGCCGCGCGCAGGATGCCTTCCCATTTCTCGGTCGCGGGAGCGACGGCAAGATGGATGGATTTGCCTTTCTTCTCCGCTAAAGACAGCGCGCGCGTAAACAAGTCTTGTTCATTCACGCTGAACAGTTCCTCGGCGGACAGTTCGTGCTCGCCCGCGCTGGCGCGGCCCAGCAGCCGCAGGTGAATGGCAATGACGTCTTGCTGGCGAGGATCGACACGGTCCAGCACCGCGGTCAGGTTATACAGCGTGTTGTAGTTCCGGACCATCACCAGCGTGTTCCCGGGACGAACACCCAGAGCGGCCGGGGTTAGTTCCCCTTCCGATTCCAGGTTGAACATGTCGAGTTCCGTGTGGGCCGCCCCGCCAGTGTGTTTACGAGTGATTTTCTCGGAAATCTCAAAAACGATGAAGAAGAATAGCGTGAATGCCACACCCGCAATCGTAGCCACTTGTTTCGTGAAGAGATTCATAACGCTGAGCGAGAAAAGAACCAGCGTCATCAAACCCAGCCCCACAGGGATCTCCACGTTGGCTACCGTGAAATTCAGAGGCACGCGAAATTCCCGTTTTCCCGGCTGCTTGTACCGCAGCACCAGCACCGCCAGGCCCTTCATCGAGAAGCTCCACATCACCCCAAACGCATAGGCCTCGCCCAGGATGAAAATATCTCCCCGGCTGAGGATGATGGTGAGGAGCTGCAGACCCACAACGAGGTTCAGCATCCGATAGGAAGTCCCGAAGTGTGGATGCGGGTGGCGAAACCATTGTGGGAGGATGCCGTCCTCGGAGACCCTGTTCAGGACGCCATTCGAACCCACGATGGCGGTATTAACGGCTCCGGCGAGCATCAAAACGCCGACAATCACGACAAACCCTTGAAAACCCAATCTCAGGTTATAAGGCCCGACAAAATTCATCGCCAGACCGCTGATGAGATTGCCGAAATACTGAGACCGCACGGCGTCCGGAATGATCATGGAAGCGAAGAAGGAAACTCCCGCGGTGAAAACCAGGCTGTAGACAAATATAACAAAGCCCGCCTTTTCCAGGTTGCGCAGCTTGGGAGCCTCCACTTCCCGATAGACCTGGGCCAGCGTTTCCTCACCGCTCATCGCCAGAACCGAGTGGCCGAGGCCGATGAGTATCCCGATCAGAGCGACCGTATGCGGCAAGCGGCTAAAGCGCAGCCAGCCCAGCGCTTCCGGCGCAAACGTCAGATGCGAGGGTGTCGGCAAGGGCGGAAGATGCACGCCTCGCACCCAAACGGTCACGACGCACCACACAATCATCGCCACCACCATCACGGTGGTCACGTACATGATCCGCAGCGCTTTCCCGCTGGACTCCGGAATTCCCTTGATGTTCTCCCACCAGAAGTAAATCGTCACCACAACCGCAAACACCGCCGAGGTCGAGTTGATGGGAAGAACAAGATTGACGTGCAAACGCCCGAACAGCTCGTTCAAAAATCCCGTCAAATACTGGCCCGCGGAGACGCCGCTGATCGGCCCGGTCAGGATGTAGTCGAACATCAGCGCGGAAACGGAAAATTTCGCCAGCGTGCTGCCCATCGCCTCTTTGACCACGCGATAGACACCGCCGCGCACGAACATGCTGCAGCTCTCGATATACATGGATCGCACGGCGTAGGCGAACAACATGATGCCCAGGATGAACCAGGGCGCGGCCTTGCCGATGGCCTGCTCGGCAATGGCGCCCGCGTAAAAGGCGGAAGACCCGAGGTCGTTCAGTACGATGGCGGCCGCCCGCCAGAAAGAGATGAACGACAGCATGGCTGTCGTCGCAACCACGACCCTCGGCAGGCCGGACTTTTGCGCCGCTATTGATGACTGTGGGGGAGTGTTGGTGGACATAGTCAGACTAGGTAGATATTTGCTCCTGCGCGGCCAGCGCCGCGGGAACTTTCTCCTTTGGAAGTATGAACAGAACTCAATGGCCGTAGGAATGAGAAGATTGGCCAGCTTCTGATTTCCGGTTCACACTCTAAAGTACACAATACTCCATAAGGAAATCATAAAGACCCTTCAACATTTGCGCGTACGCCAGCGCGGCAGCCTGAGTTGAGAGTTAACAGTTGAGAGTCGAGAGCCAAGATTCATCCCGGCGCTCGATTCCTCGCTATTCGAACTCTCGACAGTGAACTGTCAACTCTCGACTATTCCAGAGCAAATCCATCCTGTGTTTATGAGAAAGGCGGGGTTGCACTTGATATTTTGGAGGGCTGCGCGCTGTAGAGGCAAACGAAAGTTTCGGGACTGATCGCCAGGTCCACCTCGACCAATGGTTCCAAAAATTAGCGGTGGCCGGATGTGTCTAAGCCTGACAGGTCCGGCGCATCCGTCGAGCGCGCGATCGGCGCGCCGATGGGACCGCCGGGTACAGGGCCGTGCGAGGAAGGACCCGTTTCAGACGCAGCGCCGTGCTTACGGCTGAACAGGCGCCCAGCCCACTGCTTCCCCTCTTCCATGTAGATGTAGACGACCGGCGTGAGGAAGAGCGTCACGATTTGCGAAAAGACCAGCCCGCCGACTACCGACACGCCAAGTGGCCGCCGCGATTCAGATCCCGCACCAAACCCCAGCGCGATCGGCAGCGTGCCCATCAATGCCGCCATTGACGTCATCATGATGGGTCGAAAGCGAACCAGGCAACCCTGATAGATCGCCTCGGCCGGATCTTTGCCTTCCTTCCGCTGTAACACCAGCGCAAAATCAATCATCATGATGGCATTCTTCTTGACGATGCCGATGAGCATAATGATGCCAACAAATCCGTAAATATCCAGGCTCATATCAAACAGAGGCGAGACCCAGCCCCGGAGCGCCGCCAAATGGAACAGGTACAGCGTCAGAAGCGCGCCAAACCCCGCCGACGGCAAGCCCGAGAGAATCGTGATGGGGTGAATGAAGCTCTCGTACAGGATGCCCAAAACAATATAAATCACAAAGATGGCCATCACGAGCAGCATGCCAAGACCGGAAAGCGATGATTGAAAGGCTTGCGCGGTGCCCTGGAAAGACGTGCTGATCGTCGGGGGGAGCGTGCGTCTGGTCAGGTCATTGATCTCGGAAACGGCATCGCCGATGGAAGTCCCCGGCTTCAGGTTGAAGGACATGGTCGTGGCAGGCAGCTCGCCCAAATGATTCACCGACAGCGGGCCATAACTGTCGGTCAGTGTCGAAACGGCATCCAGTGGAACGAGCCGGCCGGTTTTCGATCGCACATAGAGCGAAGCAATCGCGGTCGCGTCGCGCTGATACTGCGGCTCCAGCTCCAGAATGACCTGGTATTGGTCATCTGGCGCAAAGATGGTCGAGACTTGCCGCTGACCATACGCGGAATAGAGAGCGTCTTCCACTTGGTTGGCCGTGACGCCCAGGGCCGAAGCGTTATCGCGGTCAATCGTCACGTTTACCTGGGGATTCCGGATCTGCAGGTCGCTGGTGACGTCCATCAGTCCCGGTAAAGCGCGCATCTTCGCCTGGAAGTCCTGCGCTGACTGGTAGAGGGTTTTAATATCCGCGCCTTCGAGTGTGAACTGATACAGCGCCTTGCTTTGCATTCCGCCAATACGGATGGGCGGGTCATTTCGCATGAAAACATTCATTCCCGGCACGACGGCAAGTTTCGGGCGCAATTCCTGGATGACTTGCTCCACCTGTATGCGCTCGGCGCGCGGCTTCAGGCGAACTGTCATGCCTCCTTGATTCATGGTTCGACTGATCATTCCCACCTGTGACATCACATACTCTACGTTCGGGTCACTTAACAAAATCCGATTGACTTCCTGCTGGCGCTCCACCATGGTGTCGAACGAGATTCCCTCAGCCGCCTCGGTGGTGATATTGAACTGGTCGATATCTTCGCTTGGCAGAAAACCCTTCGGGATGACCATGTAGAGGTACGCGGTGCCGGCCAGCAAGAGAGCCGAGACCATCATCGTGGCGAGTTTATGTCGAAGCACGACCTGCAGGCAGCGGCCGTATGCATGCGTGAGCCAGTCCTGGAAGGCTTCGACGGAGTTGAAAAGGCGGCCGTGTTTCTTCTCGTGCGAAGGCTTCAGAAAACGGCTGCAAAGCATCGGCGTGAGCGTGAGCGAAACAAAACCGGATACCACAATCGCCGACATGATCGTCACCGCAAACTCGTGCAGCAGCCGCCCCAGGACACCTCCCATGAACAACACAGGGATAAACACGGCGGCCAGCGACAAGGTCATCGAAAGAATCGTAAAACCGATCTCCGCCGACCCATTGATGGCCGCCTCAAATGCGCCCTCGCCCATCTCCATGTGACGGACGATGTTCTCCAGCATGACGATCGCATCATCCACGACGAAACCCACCGAGAGCGTCAGGGCCATCATCGAAAGGTTGTCGAGCGAATAGCCGCCTAGATACATCACGGCAAACGTGCCCACCAGAGAGAACGGCAACGCCAGGCTCGGAATAGCCGTGGCGGACAAGTTCCGCAAGAACAGGAAAATCACCAGGATGACAAGGAAAAGCGCCAGCTTCAGCGTGAACTTCACATCCTCCATGGACCTGCGGATCGTGATCGTACGATCCCCCAGCGTGTACATGGTGATGGCGGGCGGGAGTTGCGCCTGAAGACCGGGCAACAGCTCTTTAATGTCGTCCACCACTTGCACGGTATTCACGCCCGGCTGGCGGAAAATCACAAGCTGAATCGCGCGATTTCCGTTGTACCAGGTGATGTTTCTCTGATTTTCAACGTCGTCAATCACACGGCCGAGTTCGGAAAGCCGCACAGGAGAGCCGTTGCGGTAGGCGACGACCAGTTTTTCATAATCGGCTGCGTTGAAAAGCTGGCCGCTGGCCTGCACAGTCGCCGTGCGCTGGCGTCCCCAGAGCGCTCCGGTGGGCAGGTTCACGTTTCCTTCGCTGAGCGCTTGCTGAACTTCATCAATGCCAATCTGCCGGGTTGCCAGCGCGTGCGGGTCCATTTGAACGCGCACGGCAAATTTCGACTGGCCAAAGACCAGCACCTGCGCCACGCCGTTTACCGTTGACAGGGTCTGCGCCACAAGATGTTCCGCGTAGTAGTCCACCTTGGACATCGGCAGAGTCGTCGAGGCCAGCGAGAGATAGAGAACGGGTTGGTCAGCCGGGTTGACTTTATTGAAAGACGGCGGGGCGGGCATGTTGGCGGGCAATTGGCGCCCGGCTTGTGTGATCGCCGCCTGAACGTCCTGCGCGGCGCCATCTATATTTCGTTCGAGGCTAAACTGTAAGGTAATGGCGGTCCTGCCGAGGACATTGTTCGAGGTCATCGAATCCACGCCGGCGATGGTGGAGAACTTCTTCTCCAGCGGTAAGGCAACCGACGCGGCCATTGTGTCCGCGTTCGCACCGGGGAGCGCAGCCTGCACATTGATCGTCGGAGAATCTATGGTCGGCAGGTCGCTGACCGGCAGAGACTGATAGGCCACAATCCCAAACACCAAAATCGCCAGCATCACCAAAGTTGTCGCTATGGGCCGGCGTATAAACTGTTCAGGAATGTTCATTGCCCTATCCTCGGCTGCTTCTGTTGAGGCTCACTGGGACACATCGGCCGGCCGCTAATGACTCTCCGGCGGATCCGCGGGGGCCGCGTCACTCATGCTGCTCTTAATCTCGATTCTTGCGTTAGGCTCCAGTCGCGCCTGACCGTCTGTGACAATCGTCTCACCCGGCTGGAGGCCCTTCTCAATGACCGTTTCGCCCTCAATGGTGCGAACCGGCACGATTGTGCGCGGCTCGACCCTCTTGTCCGATCGCACCACATACACAAACGAGCCCGTTTCTCCCAGCAATATGGCCTGGGCGGGAACTACGGTGGCGCCCGCTTGTTCAGAAAGTGTTAGTACGATGTTGACGTAGAGTCCCGGCCAAAGACGATTCTGCGAATTGGTGAATGTCGCTCGTAGATGAATGGTGCCCGTCGTGGCATCTACCGCGTTGTCCACAAATGCCACGTTCCCCTCTTCGGCAGCACCGGTATCCTTGGGCACCGTAGCCTTGACGCGCAATGTTCCCCGCGCCATATATTTCTTAATGTCCGGCCAAAACTGCTGGGGAACGGCAAAGTTCACAAAAATCGGGTTGACCTGATTGATGACCACGATCGGCACGTCGGCAACTTTCACCAAATTCCCGGGCTTCAACATTAAGGCCCCGGTTCGCCCGTCAATCGGCGAATAAATCGTGCAGTATGCAAGGTTCAGCTCCGCCGTCTTGATGGCCGCTTCGTCGGCGTTCAGGCCCGCATCGGACGCATCTGCTGCGCTGGTGAAGGACTCTACCTGTGAGGCCGGCACGATCCCTTCCGCGAGAAGCTTCGAGTAGCGCTGCGCCTGAAGGCGGTTATTCACCGCAGTAGCCTTGTCGCGGGCGAGCGCGGCCTTGGCCTGCGCCAGCGCGGCCTCGTAGGGCCGCTGGTCGAGCGCAAGCAGCAACTGCCCCTTGCGTACGAAGTCGCCTTCCTTGAAATGAACGTCAAGAAGCTGGCCCGGAACCTGCGCCTCGATCGAGACCGTTGAATACGCCTCGACGTGACCGACTTCGACTACTTCGACTGGCATCGCCTTTTGTTTAACCGTTCCGACGACTACAGGAATAGCCGGACGCGGCGGCGGTGCGGCCTGCTGTTTTGTGCAGCCGGAGGCCAGTGCGCCCAAAGCCGCCAAGCCGGCGGGTGCGAACATCCACCGGATCAAACGCTTGCATGCTCTTAAGTTCCTATGAGAACAGGTCATAATTTAACGCTCACGCGCCCCAATTGGCGCACCCTTCCCTGCAATACCACTTTCTACAAAACGTTAGACGCCTGACAGTCGGCCCCGGTTACAGCCGAGCACACGCGAGGGGTTACAAGCTCCAGCAATCACAATACTCTACCCCGCGCGCTCCTGATGCGTCCTTAGAGGGAGCACAGCATTCTGTTCCTATACAATTTTAGCCTAATCGGCAGCGTTCGGCCAACCTATCGTGATTGCGGGAATTGATCTTCGATCGTCTGTCCACATAAACATTCTCGCCAGGCCGATCACCATGTGACGGCGCCGGCCCGCCTGTGGCAATATCTCAAGGCGCGGAGCGCAATGGAGGAAAAAATGAACCTGAAAAATGCGGTGGCGTTGATCACGGGCGGAAGCAGCGGGATTGGGCGGGCCATCGCCCAAGCCCTCGTCACGAGCGGGGCGCGCGTAGCAATCACGGGGCGCGACAAACACCGCCTGACGGAGGCGGCGCGCGACCTGGGAGCGCATCCCATTCACGCCGACGTAGCGGTGGAGGCCGACGTCGAGCGGACTTATCGCGAAGTCCTGCAGCAGTTCGGCGATCTCGACATTCTCGTCAACAATGCCGGGATCGGCGTCTTCAAGAACCTCGTGGACTTCGACCGCAAGGAGTTCGAAGCCGTGTTCGCAACGAACGTCACCGGCGCCATGCTGATGGGACGCGAGGCCGCCAGGCATTTCGTCAAGCGGCAGCGGGGAAATATCGTGAACATCGCGTCCACCGCCGCTCTGCGTGGAGCCCCAAACGGCACGGCGTATTACGCCAGCAAATTCGCGCTCCGCGGCATGACGGAGTGCTGGCGCGCCGAACTCCGGAAACACAATATTCGAGTGTTTCTGGTCAACCCCAGTGAAGTCCTAACGAACTTCTACCCGACGGCCGGCTTGCCGCAAAAGGAGAACGCCACCAAACTGCGCGCACAAGATATCGCATATGTGGTGAAGGCCATGCTCGAGATGGATGACCGTGGTTTCGCGCCGGAACTGTCCGTCTTTGCCACCAACCCGCTGGATTGACGCGTTACCCAGAGGCTTCGCTGGCCCTGCGCTTGCCGTAATGCGGGGCCTAGCTGGCTGCTGAAAAAGTGTTTTTAAGTCTTCAGTGGTTAAAACCCCTGAAGACAAGAGGGCATTTATGTCGCGGCTGAAGTCGAAGATCCCGACCCTGACGGGGCCGCGACCCACAAACCGTTTCGCCTTTTTCCGCAGCCTGCTAGAGCGCACAGAATGGGGTAGTGGGCTAATTGCATGTTGCCGGGAGTCCCGGAGGGACGTCACTGCGTAGCCCACCGCGCTTGCCCTGAACGAAGTGAAGGGGAAGCGGTGGGAAACCGTGCCGGTCATGACAACAAAGCCCCAACAGGGGCGGCACTTCCGACTCCTGCACACGAAATTAGCCCACCACCCGGAACGGCAACCTATATGGCCGCCTTGGAAACCGTGTTATAAAAGAGTCATGCGGCTGTAGCTCAGATGGATAGAGCGCGTGCCTCCGAAGCACGAGGTCGAGAGTTCGAATCTCCCCAGCCGCACCACTTTTTGGTGCTGTCCTAAATTTGGAAACTGTTGGAACAATTTTGGCGCTTAACAGTTAGGGGTCCCGACAAGGTCGGGATCTTCGACTTCAGCCCCGGCCTTCAGGCTCAAACAACCTGACGCTTTAGCCCCTAACAAGCAGTGAAGCCGAGACAGGGAGGCGCAAGCAACCCGTCAGAGAATCCTTGTATTCCATATTTATGGCATATGTGGGATACTCGCCTTGTGAAGCAAGAAGCTGTTCGCACAACCGTAGACATTCCGACCTCCCTCTACCGGAGGTTGAAAGAGCAAGCCGCTGCGCAAGGACGTTCGGTCCGCGAACTCATTCTTGCGGGCGCGAGAAGCGCTCTCGTGGAGGGCAAGCGCCCACGTCCCAGAAGAGTGCGCTTTCCCCTCATCGTCTCGAAAGGCCCCAAGGTAGATCTGACCAACGAACATATTTATGAATACGTTGAATTTCCTTGATGCGAATGTTTGGCTCGCACTGCTCTGGAGCCGGCACACGCATTCGGAACAAGCCCGAAAGTGGTTCGAGCGAGCCGCCGGCGAACAATTTTTCTTCTGCCGCTTCACGCAGATCACGGTTCTGCGGCTTGTCACAACCAAAGAGATCATGGGCAAGGATACGAAAAATATGTCGGAAGCCTGGAATCTTTGGGACAAAGTCTGGGCCGACAACCGCATTGCCTTTCTTCCCGAACCCGATGGCTTGGAAAAGGAATTCCGCAAACATTCCCGCCTTGCCAGCCGCTCTCCCAAAGTCTGGGCCGATGCCTATCTTCTTGCTTTCGCCTCTGTCGCGGGCGTAAAGCTCGTGACTTTCGACCGCGCGCTTGAGTCGCGCGGGATCGATGTTCTCGTTCTTTGATCGCGCGTGCCGGACTCTGGATCCAAAACTCGCATCTCGCTCTTCTTTGGGGAATCCCAGCGCCACACCGACGCGTGATCATGTTCGAGGGAAATCGGCCGGTGCCTGCGGCATCGCGTAGGTTTCGATCCATTCGAGGATCTATTTTGTAACGGCTGCGGCGGCTTCATGGACGAATCCTGCTTCGCCTTTCTCGCGAGCCAGATACTGGTCGTAGATCCAGCGATAGGTTTTTTCAAGACCCGTCCGCAGGGAAGTGTTGGGCTCCCACTTCAGATACTTCTGGATGAGCGTGTTATCGCTGTTCCGGCCATTCACACCCTTGGGCGCGCTGAGATCGTATTTGCGCTGCAACTTGATTCCGGCAATTTCTTCCGCGATGTCAACCAGTTGATTGATCGTCACCGCCTCACTCGATCCCAGGTTGATCGGCTCCGAAATCTTCGAATTCATGATCAGATCAATACCTTTTAGACAGTCATCAATGAACATGAAGCTGCGGGTCTGATTGCCCGGACCCCAGATATCGATTTCGTGCTTACCGGAAACCTTCGCTTCGATGACCTTCCGGCAGATCGCCGCCGGGGCCTTCTCACGCCCGCCGTACCAAGTTCCCCAGGGTCCGTAGACATTGTGAAAACGGGCCACGCGCGTGTAGAGACCATAATCTTCCCGGAAGTGGCGGCACATGCGCTCGGAAAAGAGTTTTTCCCATCCGTAGCCGTCTTCCGCAAGGGCGGGATAGGCGTCCTCTTCCTTCAGCGACGGGGCTTCGAATGTCTTCTGTTTGTCGCCATTGTAGACACACGCCGAAGACGAATAAAAAAATCTTCGCGCGCCAAGTTTCGCCGCCGCCTGCAGCATGTGGGTATTGATCAGCACGGAAAGCATGCACAACGCTTTGTTGTGCTCGATGAACCCCATCCCTCCCATATTGGCCGCGAGATTGTAGATGTCGCTGGCGCCCTCGGCGGATCTCTCGCAATTGTCCTTGAGATTCAAATCCAGCGAAAGATTCTCAACGCCGTCGAAACGCTGGTACCACTCCTCAAAAGGTTTGCTGTCTACCGCCCTGATCCGCTTGTGGCCTCGCGCGCGAAGATCCGCGACAAGATTCCCGCCAATGAATCCACCCGCCCCAGTCACAACGACTAAATTTGGATGATCGCTCATCAAAATGTCTCCTCCCAAAATTGTGCCAAACATATCATCAAACTCGCCGAAAACGCGAACCTGGGGCGATCCCGGGAACGCCATTCTTCCGAATGGCGTGATGCAAACCGCCAATCTGGAGATTGGCGTACCCGAATTGCAACCCCAAGTTCCCAAATCAGCTTCGGAATTCAGGTTAATTTGTTCTTGAAACCACCAGGCAACAAAAATGAATTAAATCATTCAAATGACTTCATGATGTAAGAGTGTCAGCTTTGCAAAACGGCGATAATCCGGAAGAAGGATCGCCTCGTCTTCGGCTAGAGGGAGATCAGGCCGGCCACGATCAAATACAACGACGATATCGCAACCACGATCCATAGAAATACGCCTTGCAGCAGAGGGCGCACGCCTACCTGTCTCACGGTGGCTGCCGAGAGTCCCGTCCCGATCAGAAAAAGCGTGGCCGTGAGCCCCAACTTCCCGAGGTTGCTCAAAATGCCGGATACACTCGCCAAGGATGGCAGGTAGGTGTTCAAGACGGCGGCGAGGCAAAAAAAGAGAATGAACCAGGGCCAATGAATTCGGCTCTTCGACCGCGTCAATAAAGCCGCGCCCATGGAAACTGGAACGATCCACAATGCGCGCGTCAGCTTGACTGTCGTCCCCACGAGGAGTGCTACGGCTCCGAAGCGCGACGTTGCGCCCACCACGGAGCTTGTGTCATGAATTGCCAGTGCCGACCAAAGGCCAAACTGCCGCTGAGTCAAATGGAGGGCCCAGCCGATGGCTGGAAAAACCAGCAAGGCGATCGAATTCAAAATAAATATAGTACCCAGGGAAACCGCTGTTTCCTCTTGATTGGCCTCTATGATCGGCGCAACCGCGGCGATGGCGCTTCCTCCGCAGATAGCGGTACCGGCGGTAATGAGAAAGGATGTTTTCTGCTTTACACCCAACAGGCGTCCCACCAGCAGCCCCAAACCTAGTGCGAACGCGATACCCGCAGCCGTGTAGGCCAGCCCGCTCCTCCCTGCCTGCAGCACATCGCGCAGGTTCATTCCAAATCCCATGCCTACCACAGAGGCCTGTAGAAGGAATCTTGAAAGATTGCGGCTGTCCACATGATAGGGATGAAGGAACGAGAAACCATAGACAAGACCCAGCAAAAGAGCCATCGGCGGAGGGACTACGCCGGTGGCACAGAGAATCAGCCCGACAAAAAATAGCGTCTTCGTATTCACAAGTTTTCGTCTTCGGCCCCGAGCGGGGATGCCGGACGCCGCCGGCCCGTCACGCCGACTGATAAAGCTTGGTAAACACGAACTCGCGATGCCCCAGGGCTTCGGCGCAGGTGAGGCGGCCGTTGCAGGTGCGGATCATGATGTCGATCAACCGGTCGCCGGCTTGATCGAGCGTCATTTCCCGGCGCAGGATGCCGGAGACGTCCAGGTCGATGTGCTCGACCATGGTGCGGGCGGTCTTGGGATTGGCGGTGAGCTTGATAACGGGCTCGATGGGGTTGCCGATGACGTTGCCCTGCCCGGTGGGAAACAGGTGTACGACGAATCCCGCCGCAGCCTGCAGCGTGATGCACTCCGCCGCGGCTGAAGAAGTATCCATGTAGTACAGCCCGGGACCCTTGGCCGGGGCTTCCGCGGGCTTGAGCACATCAATGTACTTGGTCTTCCGGCCAATCTTCGCGAGATTGCCGAAGGCCTTCTCCTCGATGGTGGTCAAGCCTCCGGCGATATTGCCCTTGGTCGGCTGGGAGTCGGAGAGGTCGCTGGTCTTGTGGCGCTCGATGACTTCCTGGTAGGCGTTGAAGACCCGCATGAACTCGTCGGCGACTACCTTGCTGGCGGCGCGGCTGGCGCAGACCACTTCGGCGCCGGTCAGTTCGGAAGTTTCACCAAAGCAGGTTGTGGCGCCGAGCGGATCGAGCTTGTCTATAAGGTTTCCCACTGTGGGGCAGGAGGCCAGACCGGATGTGGTGTCGCTTTCGCCGCACTTTACGGAGACGAACAGCTCCTGGATGGTGCACAGCTCACGCTGTTTTTCCGAAGCCGCCTGTACGAACTCGCGGGCCTTGCGCGAAGCGGCAGCGATGGTGCTGGTGTCTCCGTTGCCTTCGATCGAGAACCCTGCGACGGGCTTGCCGGTCTTGGCAATGCCCTCCACCACCCGTCTTGTCCATTCGGGTTCGATGCCAATCACCACGCAGGCCGCGACGTTCGGGCTCGAACCCGTCCCGATCAGCGTGCGGAAGTGCAGCTCGAGATCCTCGCCGAACTGTAGCCGGCCATAAGGGTGCGGCAGCGCCAGCGTGCCCTTGATGTTGTTGCCCACGGCCTCGCAGGCGGCATTCGAAAGGTCGTCCAGCGGCAGAATGACAACATGATTGCGGATTCCTACGCGGCCGTTTTCACGGCGATATCCATAAAAGTCATATCGGCCCATCGTTACCACCTCTTGGTCTTCATATTGTGAACATGGACGTGGCGGCCCTTGCCGGCGTCGGCCACGATGCGTCCAACGTCATGGCCGTATTTCAGAACGGTGTCGCCGGTCTTCAGGTCCTGGAGCGCGATCTTGTGCCCCAGCGGCACCGCATCGAGTGCTTTGAGCGTAATGGTTTCATCGGTCTGCATGATCCAGCCCGTCAGGTCTTTGCCGGGTTGGACGTCTTCCACTACCACCACTCCGACCGTATCGATTTTGTCATGCACAATAAATTGCGTAGCCATTGATTCCCTCCAAAACTGTAAACAATGAATCCAACAGATGCCCCCGGGCGCTCAGGAATGTGCCAAACCGGTATCCGTGATCAAGCGCATCGCCTCGCTAGCGGCGCGCGTAACCTCGTCGCGCATCCTGCGTTCGGCGAGACCTGCGTCGCGCTCTCGAATTGCTTCGAGCACCGCGCGCAAGCCCGCCACGCTCTCTTTGGACCGCTCCGCGGAACGTTGTGGGTGGCTCAAGCCCAGCGCCCGCCAGCGCCAGATGCGCACATGCAGCGCGCCAATCATCGAGGAGAGCGACTCGCTGCCGGCGCCCTCGAATAGCACGTCGTAAAACCGATTCTTGGTTTCCAGAATGAGCGCCGGATCGCCGCTCTCATAAGCTTCGGCCGTGGCCTCAAGCGCCTGCTCGAGTTTTTCCACTTGCTTGTCGTGCGCGTTCTCGACAAACCGCCGCGCCGCCAGGCCTTCGAGTACTGCCCGGATCGAGTAGAGGTCCCTGGCTTCGGCAACGGTCAACTCGCGCACAACCGGACCCTTGTTGGGAATGATGGAAATCAGCCCTTCGGATTCCAATTGGCGCAGGGCTTCGCGTACCACTGTGCGCGACACGCCCATCATGGCGATCAGCTCGCGCTCCACCAGCCGCGCGCCAGGCGCCAGGCGTCCCGCAATGATAGACTGGCGTAATTCGTCCAGAACCTGCCGCCGCAACGGAGCGGCGGCCTTGTCAATAGTCGAAAGAACCGCACCCGGTGGAGGAATTTGGCTTGACTGTCCGATCATCGCGTAATACGATACTACGAGATTATTCGATTTGCAAGCGCCGATTCTAGCCGCCTCGCTAGAATCCGGCCGAAGGGACTGACATGAGCACCGATCCGGTTCGCGTGGGCATCGTCGGACTTGGCCGTTGGGCCAAGGTCCTTACACGCGCTGCGAAAAAATCCGACAAGCTGAAGATCGTCGCCGGCTACAGCCGCTCGGAGGAAAAGCGCCAGGCATTTGAGCGGGAGCTCGGGGTTCCAGCCATACCGGATCTCCAGACGCTACTCGCCAAACCAGAAATCCAGGGCGTCATTCTCACCGTGCCTAACGAGCAGCACTTTGCTTTGGCTGCGGAAGTCGCCAAGGCAGGGAAGCACGTTTACACGGAAAAGCCGATCGCCAGCACGCTCGATCAAGGGCTGGAGATCGCCGCCTTGCAGAAGAAATACGGAATCACGGTAACCGTCGGCCACAGCGCGCGGTTGATGGCCGGCATCCGCATGATCCGAGCGGCGATAGATCGCGGCGAACTGGGGCGCGTCGCCTTCCTGGAAGCCAACTTTTCGAACGAGCGGGCATTGGAGCTGACGCCGAAGACTTGGCGTTGGTATAAGGACCGCGCGCCAGGCGGACCGCTTTCGCAACTGGCCATCCATCACTTCGACGTGCTTCACTACCTGGGGGGCGACATTGTCCAGGCCAGCTCGATGGCTTCCAAGCTCTCTCCGGTGGGCGCGGAAGTGGACGATCAATCCATGACGCTGCTCAAGTTTGCGGATGGCAAGGTGGGCTACGTCGGCTCCTGCTGGACTTCGCCCGGTGTGTTTTCCGTGCGCGTCTTCGGCTCCAAGGGGCTGATGCACTATGAGATCGACTTTGGCGCTTGGGATACGCCCGACAAGCTGCACGAGACTTCCACGCTCTACATCCAGCGGGGCAAGGATGGCTACGCGAGCCGCGAAGAGCTGAAGGTGCCGGAAAGCGACATGTTCCGCGCCGAACTGGAAATGTTTGCCGAGAGCTGCCGCACAGGCAAGCCCGGTGAACTCACCGCGGAGAACGGCTACACCGCTGTCGCAGTGGTGTACGCCGCGCTGCGCTCGATCGAAAACAGCGGCCAATCGGTTCGCATCGCCGACATGATCGCGGAGGCGCGCATGCGAGTCGCCGAGAGCAGCCATGCTGCCTAGCCGCTATTTCATCGAACTCACGCAGCCGGAGATCGCCGCGCAGTTCCAGAAGAATCCGCTGGTGATCCTGCCGGAGGGAAGCGTCGAGCAGCATGGGCCGCATCTGCCGGCCGGCACGGACATTTTCGCGGCGAACGTGATCGGCCACGCCGTCGCGGAACGCATGGACGGGCTGGTATTGCCCGGCGGCCCGCTGGGCGTAACGCCGTTTCATATGCCGTACGAGGGCACGATTTCCCTCACGCCGGACACCTATATGCGTCTGGTCAGAGAAACGTGCGCCTCCACAGCCAGCCATGGCGCCAAGTACCTGCTCATTCTCAACTGGCACGAAGGCAATATCCCCTCGCTGGCCATTGCCGCCGATGCGCTGCACCGGGAGCACGGCATGACTGTGCTGACCGTGCAAGCCTGCTACGTCGCGGCGGATCTTTTCGGCGCCGAGTGCGGGGGACTGACCCACGGTGGAGAGATCGAAGCCTTGGCGGTGCTCGCCTACCGTCCTGAACTGGTGCATCTGGACCGCGCCGCGCACTCCTCCGAAAAACAGCATGCGAAGAAGATGGACAAGCTGCGCCGCACGCGCAGCTTCCAGCCCGTGCTCACCGATATTCGCACGATTGCACCCACCGGCTGGTACGGCGACCCGCAGCCCGCAACCCCAGCCAAGGGCCAACGCATGCTCGCCGGAATCGCCGACGCCATCGCCACCGAGGCCACGGAGATTTTCCGGCAACTCGATCAGGTGAAGGGCGGCGTCGCCGAAATCACGCGCTTGCGGCGGGCGGAGTGATGGCGCGCGTCTACAAACAGGCGGAAGCCAAGCGGCTGGGATTGCCGGGGCGGACATCGCTCGAGATCGTCTCGGGCGAAAAGGGCGCGCGCGGCGTGACGCTGAGGTTGGTGGAAATTCCAGTTCCCGCACCTGGCGAATCACCGCGCGGACCTCACCATCACAGTGACACCGAGGAGTGCATCTACGTCTTGTCCGGCCGGGCCACGACTTACGCCGACAGCGGTGAATATCCGCTGGAGGCTGGGGACACCATGCTAATGCCGGCCGGCGAAAAACACGTCACGCGGAATACCGGCAGGCAACCGCTGGTGCTGCTGTGCTTCTTTCCCGTGGCCGACGTGGCCAAGGCTACCGAAGAGCCGCGGCCGCCCAAGGCTCCGCAAAATTGATGAGCGCCGAAATCCTATGCCTGCGGCCGCGCGCGGACTTTGAGCGCGCCGAAGCGCTGCCGCCGGCATCGCTCGACGTTGTGTACCGCGCCCCGGGCGATGCCGATGTACCCGCGCTGATGAGACGGGCGAAGGCGCTGATCATTCCCGCCGTGGGGCCCAAGTTGCCGCCGGCGCTATTCGAAAACAGTTCCGTGCGGTTGGTGCAAGTGACTGGCGCCGGGATGGACCGGCTCGACGCGGCGACGCTGAAACGGCTGGGAATTCCCGCGGCGAATGTGCCCGGGGGCAGCAACACCGCCGTGGCGGAATACGTGGTGACGGCGGCGGCGGTGCTGTTGCGGCGGCTGAGCTGGGCGGACGACGAGATTCGGCGGGGGAACTACGCCGCGTTCCGCGCGCGCATGCTGGCCGATAACCTCGCCGGGCTCGACGGGTTGATGGCCGGCGTGGTGGGCCTGGGCTCGATCGGAATGGCCGTGGCGGAAGCGTTTCGGAAAATGGGCTGCCGGATTTGCTATTTCGATCCGGCGCCGCGCGATCCGGCGGCCGCCAGTGCGATGGGTGCGACATCCCTGCCGCTCGAGGAACTGCTGAAGACCGCCGACGTCGTAACGCTTCATGTGCCGCTTCTGCCGGAAACGCAGGGGCTGCTCGGCGACCGCGAACTCGCCACGATGAAAGCGGGAGCTGTGCTGATTCAGGCCTCGCGCGGCGGCATCGTGGACGAATCGGCGCTGGCCCGCCACCTCGCATCGGGTCACCTCGCGGGCGCAGCTATTGACGTCTACTCCGCCGAGCCGCCCGCCGCGGATCATCCGCTGCTGGCGCTCCAGGGGGAAGCCGCGCGCCGGGTCTTGTTTACGCCGCACATCGCCGGAGTGACGCGCCAGTCCGCTGCGTTTCTGTATCGCGCGGCGTGGCGCAACGTCGCACGAGTGGTCGTAGCGGGTGAGCCACCGCTGAACCGCGTATTTTGACGCGCGGAACCAGGGGCGTGTTCGGCACGTCCGCCCCGGTGGCCGGGTGCGGTAAGGTGTATTCATGACGCAACGTCGTCCCTGGTACTCCGTCCTGTACGTGCAGGTCCTCGTTGCCATCGTCCTGGGCATCGTCCTCGGGCATTTCTTTCCGAAGACCGGCGTGGCGCTGAAGCCGCTGGGCGACGGCTTCGTCGCGCTCATCCGCATGATGATCGCTCCGATCGTCTTCTGCGTTGTCGTGGAAGGCATCGCCTCGATGGGAAACCTGAAGCAGGTGGGTCGGGTTGGGCTGAAGGCGCTGGTCTATTTCGAAGTGGTCTCCACGCTGGCGCTGGTCGTGGGAATTCTGATCGCCTACCTGCTGCACCCCGGAAGCGGATTCAACATCAATCCGGCCACGCTGGACACGCGCCTGGTTTCGAACTTCGTGACGCGCGCGAAAGGCGTGGGAATCCTGCCGCTGCTGCTCGGAATCATCCCCACCACGTTCTTCGACGCTTTCGTGAAGGGCGATGTGCTCGAAGTGCTGTTCCTGGCCATTCTGTTCGGCTTCGCCATTACGCGCATGGGCAGGCGCGGCGAATATCTGATGCGGCTGATTGATGGTGTCACGAAAATGCTTTTTTCCGTCATCCGCATTATCGTGCGCGCCGCTCCGATCGGCGCCCTGGGCGGCATGGCCTTCACCGTAGGCAGTTACGGCGTTGGCTCGCTGTCCAACTTGGCGAAGCTGATCGGAACGTTCTATATCACCGCGGCGATATTCATCTTGTGCATCCTGGGACCGATCGCCTATTTCGCCGGCTTCTCGATCCTGCGCTTCATCGTCTACATCAAGGACGAGTTGCTGATCGTACTGGGCACCAGTTCATCGGAGACCGTGCTCCCGGACATGATGCAGAAGCTCAAACGCCTGGGCGTGTCGAAAACGACGGTGGGGCTGGTCTTTCCGACCGGCTACAGCTTCAATACCGACGGCACGAACATCTATCTCACCTTGTGTGTGATCTTTCTCGCGCAGGCCACCAATACACATCTGAGCCTCAGCCAGCTTATGGCCATGCTGCTTTTTGCCATGATCGCCTCGAAGGGAGCTTCCGGCGTAACCGGCACCGGCTTTGTGACCCTGGCCGCGACGCTCTCGGCCGTCCCGGACGTGCCCATTCAGGCGCTGGCGATTCTGGTGGGCATAGATAAGTTCATGAGCGAATGCCGCGCCCTGACCAACGTGGTGGGAAACGGCGTGGCGACCATCGTGGTAAGCCGTTGGGAAAAAGAGCTGGACCACGATAAAATGGTTGAACTGCGCAGGATCATGGCCAACCAACCCGCTCCCGTCAGCATAACGAACCCCGAAGATCCCACGCCTGTCGCGCCGAAAACTTCGTAACCAGGAATCTCCTTCTCGCAGTTATGCTTTGCCGCGCACCTGGAGGCCCGTGGAGGGTAGCCATTCTCCTCGCAAGAGATTCTCTCTTACTTCGATAGGCACAAAAAAGCCCGGTCAGGTCAGACCTGGCCGGGCTTTGGCGCCAATATCCGCCGCGCCTGGAGTCACGTCAGAAATAATAGGGATAGGGCTTGGCGCGCTTCTTCGAACGTGGATTCGTGCACCGTCCCAGCGGCGTCCACTTTCATGTGCCTAGTTTCCATCGGCTTGCCATCCAGGCGGTCCTTCAGCCAATCCGCAATGAAGGTGCGCGGGTTCGGTCCGTTCGCCGTCGCGGCCGAGCCCGCGACTCCATGATTGGCGCCTTCATACAGCAGCATTTGCTTGGGTGCCTTGATCGCCTCCAGCATTTGATAGGTGTATTCAATGCGGCTGAGCTGGTCATCCTCGCCCGCCACGGTCAGATACGGGCATTTGATCTTGTCGCCCAGGGGGAGCACCGAAAACGGCTGCCACGTCTTGTCCATCTCCTCTTCGGTCTGCAAACCCGCCATGAACATGAACCGGAGTTTCCATGAGGGCGAGTCCATTTCGAACAGGGAATGAAGGCCAGGCTCGTGCGTCATGGCCCGGGTAGCGACCCCTTTCAGCCGGTCGTCTATCGAGGCAATTTGCGTGGCAAAGCACGTGCCCATGCTCGTGCCGCTCAGAGCGATGCGATCGGGATCGAGTTCCTTCTGAGAACGCAGCCAGGAAAGCACCGCGCGGCCAACGTCCGCCCAGATCGCGGGGGTGACGTAGATCTCGCGGATGATGCTTTCGCCATGGCCCGGCCCATCCAGGCCCAGCGTCGCGATGCCTCGCTCGCGCAGCTTGTCGCCGTAGAGCGCGCTCGAGCGCTCGCGCGTCCCGCCCACGCCGATGATGTCCCAGACGCAGGGCACGCGGCCCGACCGGTTCGGCGGAAGGTGCAGATATCCCGGCAGCGACTTCCCATTGCCGAAGGGAATCTCGACTTTGCGAATCTCGTGCTCCGCGTATTGCACGTATTTCGCGTAGCAGGTGTTTTTCCTCTCGTTGAGCGCCAGCAGCTCGCGAGTCTTTTCGAAGATGGGCCACAGCGCGTACATGTACAGAATCGCCGCGATAAAGAAGTCTTCGCGCGCGGCGATGGTGTGCCCTTGCGCCTCGCTCTGACGCGCCATCTTCTCGCGGCGCACAGCGGCCCGCGCGAATTCGCGTGTCAAGTCGTTGAATTTCCGCACGCGCCCGCGAATCCCATTGACGTCGCTTAACGCGTCCGGACCGCAGAGGTCGAGCACCTGGCCGTTCAAGCGGCCCTCATCCCACTCAGGGCCAATCACCTGAATCACCGCGTCCAGAAGCCAACGCTGCTCCTGCCAGCGCTTGGTCCGCTGTTCAACGGAGGGCGACATCACCGGCGCCGGAGCCGGCGCCGCGGGAGACGATGCCGCGGCAACCGGCAAGCCAAGCAAGGCCGGCCCGTTAGCGCCCCCGATCAGCGAGGCGCCCGCCAATGTAGCCGCCCCACCGAGAAACTCGCGCCTCTCGACCAGTGTCTTTGGAGAATGTTGCTTGTTCGATTCATCCATAGTTCCTCCTTGCGGCGGCGCCCGCCAACTTCTATTTGGTGACGGCTACGGCAGGCACAGCGGCAGCAGCCTGATTGGTCGTCTGTTGACTCCAGGCGATCGGCCAATGACCGCCTCGGCTTACAAACACGCGGGCGTTGTAATAGGGCTTGCCGCCTCGATAAGGCACATGATGAGAGATCATCACCACCGTGTTCCCGAAATCAGACAAGGTCATGGACACGATCGGATCGCCCGGCATGCTGATTCCCGCCTCCTGCTGCTTCTTGGCAAAGGCGACCCGCTCGTCCCGGTTGCGCTCGGATCGGTCATTGATGATCAGGAACTCGTCGGTGACGTGCGTCGCCCAATCCGCTGCGTCAGGATGCCATTCGTCAACCTTCGTTTTTTGCCACTCCTCAAGCATGGCCTTGTGGGCTGCCGTCTTTGGCTTGTATGGCAGGGTTCTGCATGGATTCTCGCAATCTCCGGCAAATCCGCCGCTTGCGGGAGGAGTGGCCGCGGCCGAAGCCTGTGCGGGCCTTGGAGTGTCCATAAAGACGAACGCCCGCCAGCCCGCCGGACGCTTCACCCAAATGCGCGAAAAGCGCGCGTTGTGGTGGAAGCCGAAGATGATGTCCAGTTCGCCATAGTAATGCGTTTTCACGTCCGTATCGCCTTCGTTGTCCTTCGCGAGAGCGGTTACGTCCTGAAGGGCTTCCGCCTTGGTCCGTGTCTTCCCATCCGCGTCCGTCCATTCGAAGTTCGCGTCCAGCAGCGCACCCACGGCTGTCTTGTCCGCTTTTGCCAGAGCCTGAAGCAAAGATTGGTCGGCCTGTAAAATGGCCTGCTCATCGCCGGCGGCGGCAACAGACCTGATAGCCAACACAGCAAATAGAGCACCGAACATAACGCCGATAACGACCGCTAATTTGACGAAATGTCTCATACACAACCTCCTCGAACCTGGAATGTCCACAGCCTCTTTCGCCGATCTCTACTTGCTTACGCTGGTTGGCTACTTTATATCCGTCTGGGTGCTCAAGACAATCTTCCAATTACCATCTTCGTTCACAAATAATCGGACGGCATAAGCCGGCTTGCCGGCGGCATTCGGTCCGTGATGCGCTGTCATGATCACCGCATTTTCGAAATCATACATGCGCATGGAAACCACCGGGGGGCTCGGCGAACCGGTTCCATAAGCCTCTTTCTGCTTGACGAGCAGCGCTAACCGCCCCGCCTTGTCCAGGAACATGCTCGGGCTGAACACCACCATACTTTCGCCAACGTGGGTTTTCCATTCGTCCGGAAGCGCCTTCCATTCGCCTATCTTCGTTGCTAGCCACGTCTCGATGGCCGCCTTTTGGGCTGCCGTTGTTGGTTTATACGGCAGGGATTTGCAGGGATTCTCACATTCTTTGTCGGCCGCTTTGGGCTGTGCGGGCTGAGGTGGCGAGGCGGGAGCGGGAGCCTCTAAATATATAAACGCGCGCCAGCCCGCCGGACGCTTCACCCATAAACGCACAAAATGCGCATTGTAGTGGGTCCCTGCGACGCGTCCGACCTGACCATAGGAATACGTCATCACACCCGTTTCCCCTTCGTTGTCCTTCGCGAGTGCGGTTAAGTTCTGAAGGGCCTCGGCTTTGGTCCGCGTCTTCCCATCAACATCCGTCCACTCGAATTTCTCGTCGAGCAGAGCGCCCACGGCCGCCTTGTCCGCTTTGCCGAGGGCCTCGGCCAAGGAATGGTCGGCCTGGATGACCGCCTTCTCGTCATACTTCTTAACGTCGGCAGCGGCAACCGGGCCGCTTGCCAGCGCGGCCATTGTGCCGGCGCACAAGATGCCGATAACAAGCGCGCGTGTGATTGAGAGTTTCATACACCCTCCTTGGGGTAGTGGGTCAGTGAGCTGCGCTTACCTTCGTTGATCCGGCCTTCTCCGCCGAATCCATAATCAGCTTGGCAACCTCATCGGGATGCGAGAGGGGAGACGCGTGGCTAGCGGATAGTTCAATGGTAATGGCTCCCATGCGTTTGGCCATGAACCGCTGCACTTCCGCGCACTGCGCCATGTCTTGCGCCGAAATCTGGAACCAGGAAGGTTTCGTCCGCCAGGCGGCTTGCGTGACCTTGTCCGTGAACGATTGTGTGGCGATGGGGCGTTGCACGGCGGCCAAAACTCGCGCCTCGGCGATCTCCAAGTCTGCCGCCCAAGCTTCCGGATAAGCGTCGGCATCCAGCCACTTGCGGCCGGCTTCGTCCGTGTGAATGGGCAAGGAAGCTTTGTGCGGGCAGTGTTGCAGCGTGTCCCCCGAACCTTCGCCGGCATCCGGCGCCAGTGCCGCGACATACACCAAGCCAATGACGTTCGAATCGTTGCCAGCCTCGGTGATGACCACTCCTCCCCAGGAATGGCCCACGAGAATCACCGGCGCTTGTTGCCTGGCCACGACACTCTTCGTCATGGCGGCGTCCGCTGCCAGCGATGTGAGTGGAATAGGAACGACGGTGACGTGAAATCCGTTGGCCTGCAGCAAGCGGATGACTTTCGTCCAGATCGAGCCGTCTTCATAGGCGCCAGGCACCAAAACAATGTTCGGTTTGGATGCTGCGGCCGCGCCGATTCGAGCTTGCGCGGAATACATGCGGGCCGCGGGAGTGGCGAGCCAAACGATCAGCGCGAGGGCTGCTGAGGCGACAAGTCCAGGACGAGGCCGGCCGATCCATTCGCGCTCCCTCGTATTCGGGCTGCCGCAATTCATGATCTGTCTCCTACTCCGGGCGTAACAACATACTGGAACCGGCCTGCGGGATTCCGAACGAGCACGTGGCGTTTCTTTTTGATTTGGTATTGATTGTGGTTTTCTCCCTAGTTGCTTGCGTCCGGTGGCAACTGAATATCCGTCTGCGCGCTCAAGACGATCTTCCATCCCGCATTGTTCTCGTTGGCAAACATGCGGACCGCATAGGCTCGCTTGCCGGCGTTGCCGGGTGCGTGCAGCGCCGTCATGATCACCGTGTTCCCGAAGTCATACATCTTCATGGATTCGACGGCAGGACTCGGCGAACCATCTCCGTAAGCCTCTTTTTGCTTCTGCAGCAGAGCCAGACGCTCTGCTTTCGCCATGTGTTGGCTCGGGCTGATGATCACCAGATTGTCGCTGGTGTACTTCGTCCAATCATCGGGCACGGCATGCCATTCGTCCATTTTCAGCCTCAGCCACGTGTCCACGGCAGCCTGCTGGGCTTGATTGGCCGGCTTGTACGGAAGTATCTTGCAGGGGTTTTGGCAATCTTTGTCAGAGGCGCGCGGAGGTGAAGGATGACTGGAGTATCCCTTTGCGGGAATGGGCGTATCGATATCTATCAGGGCGCGCCAACCCGCTGTGCGCTTTACCCAGATCCGAACAAAGAGGGCGTTGTGATGGCTCCCGACAATTCGTTCGACTTCGCCGAAGAGGTGCGTTTGCACATCCGTGTCGCCCCGATTATCCGTGGCGAGCGCTGAAATATTTTCGATAGCTTCCGCCTTGCTCCGGGTTTTTCCGTCGGCATCGGTCCATGCAAAATTCGTATCCAGGAGTTTCCCCAGGGCTGATTTGTCGGCATTTCTGAGCGCGTCTTCAAATGCACGGTCAGATTGAAGAGCAGCCTGCTCACCATCGGCGCCCGCTATCGGCAAGCTTATGAGCGCCGTTAGTGTAGCCAACAAGGTAGCGAACACCACGCCCGTTAGGATTCGTTGCGAAATCGAACACTTCATGTCATCTCCTTTTGCTCTGGGAAGCTTGTGCTGTCCACCTAGATATAGTTTTTTTTCCAATATTCCGCCAACTCCTTGTAGGTGGCGAGCCATACCTTCGACTTGGGAAGCGATCGCAGGTAAGCAAAGGTCCTATCGAAAGTCAGCATCCGATCGGGATAGCAGCCGAAGAAGGGATGAATCCCGATCTCCATCACGCTGGGTTCGTGTTCCGCCCACTCGAGTTGCGCATCAATCGTCTCTTTCAAATATTCGGCTGCTTTCTGAGGACTTAAATGATACTCCGTTGGGCCCCTGCCGAAGAGGGCGGGATCGTTGTGCGTGTAATTGCAATGAGGGATGCGCACCAGCACTTTATCTTTGTATCGAATCCCATAAGGCAGGGTATCGTCGCGAAGATCGCCATGCCAAAGAAAGTTTTCATCCGCAATAAATTCGAGAGAGTCTGCCGATGGCGAGCCAGCTTGGTTGAGCATACCGACAGGCCGAACTCCGGTCGCTTCCGTCAAAACATCGATTTCCCTTCGTACGCTCTGCCGTTCTATCTCCCGGCTCAGAACCGCGGAACTGACGCTTTCATCCCATCCGTGCGTTGCAATCTCGTGCCCTCTCTGTGCTATTTCTTTCGCTACTTGTGGGTAATAGACAGCACCCAGGGCACTGAAAATCGACGTGGCCTTGATGCCATACCGGTCGTAGACATCCAGTGCCCGCTGAATGCCACACTCCCAGTTAAACCAACTCGTCCTAGCAATTTGACTCCAATTTGGCCCGCGCGGGGTCTGATAGGGAACGCCGGTCTCAGTCACCCCTCCCAGCCGGCCCCCTTCAAAATACTCAGTGGCGAATTCAAAAAGGACAGCCATCCGAGCACCGTCGGGAAAGGTCACACCTTTCCTCTCTTTATAAGGAACTTTGATTTTTATATAGTCGGCCCTTTCCGTCATGCCGCCCCTAGGCCCAGGGGTCATGAATCCGCTCATGCCTACCGAAAGTTTTCGCGCCAAGCCTTGGGGAGTGCCGCTCGCCGGGCGGGCCGCTTCCTGGGCCAAGCTAAAGCTCTTTGCTCCGGCCAACAGTGTGCCAATTCCTCCCAAAGAAGCTAGAAAACTTCTCCTCGCTGTTCCCATGGCTCCTCCTCATTTTCGGTCCAGCTATTTTCTTACGGCATTCGGGACCCGGTTGCTGTGACTGGGTCAGAATTCCGGCGCAGGCGATCTGTTGTAGTCCTCGTTCACCGCGTCGTGCGCGTGCTTCAGTGCTTTGGCCACTAGGTTCCGCAGCTTACGCTATCCACCTAGAAAATCAACTTCAAGCCGAGCTGTATAGCGCGGGCGCCTCCGCTTCCGAGAACAGGATTCTGCGCCGCTTGGTCAGGCGTGGCACAGCCGCACCCCATTCCAAAACCGGTCGCAGGATTGTTGTTATCGTAAGTATTTGCCGCGCCGTAGGGGTTGGCAAAGTTTGGATGGTTGAGGACGTTGAAGAACTCGGCTCGGAACTGCGCCGTGAGCCGTTCCTTGAATTTCCAGTTCTTGGACACCGACAGATCCCAGTTTCGGTAACCCGAGTCGCGGAACATATTGCGGGACATCGTGGGGAAGGTTCCGGGGGCAGGAGGAGCCATGACCGAATTACCCCGCACGAAACAGCCAAGGGCGGTCATGTTACTGTACGCCGGAGAGCCAATCGGAACAGCCGCCGTGCACTTGCCCCACAGCGTCGAGGACGAGGCCGATGCGTTGCCATATTGATCCGTGCAGCCACCCTTGGTTGCATCAACCCCGTTAATGGGACCGGTGCAGAAGGGGATACCATACCGGTTTGATGTGAAGTCACTCGGATTGCCGAAGAAATTCCAGCCTTCGAGCAGAACACCGGGATTGCCGACTTCGCCGTTGTTGGCAAAGTCGTTCGTGGGATCTTGCGGGTACCAGGGCGCCCCCGTCTGAATCGTAACGAGAGAATTGATCTGCCAGCCTTTCAGTAGCTGTCCCGGAAACTCTCTCCCGGGGATGGCATAGGTCGTCGTCAGCGTAAAGCGATGCCGGAGGTCGTAATCGCTGTTACTGTATAGCTTGCCGTAGTGGTAGCTATCGAGTGGGACGCCGTTGTTGCCAAGTCCATAATTGTTAGAATTTTCGTCGAGGGCGTGGGAATAGGTGTACCCGGCAGTGAAAGATAGCCCATGCGAGGTCCGCTGGGTCAGTGTCGCCTGCAAGCCATTATAGTTTGACTTGGCCACGTTCGATAGAGTGTCGATGTATGCCAGATAGGGGTACTGCGTGGCAAAGGGTAGGCCCCCCCCCGGGGTGGTTGGCTGATTGAGATCGGTATTCCCCAGTAACTTCGTGCCATGGTTGCCGACGTAAGCAACAGACAGGGAAAGGTTATTGGTGATCGCGCGCTGGATGTCCAGGTTCCAGGCGGTGACGTAGGGGGTGCGCAGAGTTGGCTGCACGGAAAAAATGGTGCAAGGGTTGAGGGAGCAATTGAGTGTCTGTCCCGAAGGGAAGATGCTGGCCCCACCGACCGACGAACCATTCCAGTTCAAGGCCCCTTTCTTAAAGGTGATGGGGGAGTACACGATGTTACCGCCAGCGGTGGTACAGGGGGTGGCTGTATCGAGGCAAGCCCCGGTGGGAACAGTGCCCATGCCAAGCGCGTTGCCCAGTGCCAGGAACGATTGCATTTCGCTTAGCTCCTCGTAATAGATTCCGGCTCCCACGCGAACCACGGTCTTTCCATCGCCGCGGACATCCCATGCCAGACCCAAGCGTGGCGCGACGTTGTTGTGATCGCCGCTATAGGGAGAGCTGATCTGCTTGCCGACCTGGACCATTCCGAGGGTCGGATCGAAGTTGCCAAACAGGTTGTTGGCCTCCTTCATGACGGTGGTCATCTCCCAGCGCACTCCGAGGTTCACGGTTAGTCTGGGCTTGACTCGCCAGTCGTCCCCAAGGAAGACCGCGTACCCTTGGTCGGTCACATTCCTCGTGGGGGCGCCAATGAGAATCTGAGAGTTCTTGGCTGTTGTGCCTGCGAAGAAGCCTTGCATATCCGCGAACCGGATTTGGCCCTTCGCGTTCGCGGTGATGGTCGACGTGTCCTTATCAGCCAGGATCTCGCCGCCGAACTTGAAGGCGTGAGTACCGTGCAAATACGAGACGTGGTCGATGACTTGAATGACGCCATTCGGCCCAATGGTCTTGGGCCAGTTCCCCCCCAACCGGAAAAGGCCGCTGGGAAAGTTATTGAATCTGATAATCGGGAATCCAAAGAACAGCGGATTCGTTACGCCCGTGTTCAGGCTATAGTCAATACCGTTGACAACATACTTTTGCGGATCCGTGGTGTGGTCCGCCGACAAATACGACCGGTCAAAGCGGTCGTACCCGGCCCTTAGCTCATTCACCCAGCTGGAATTGGGGGTCCAGACCCAGCTCCCTTCGGCCACCCCAACCCACATGTTTACAGCCGACAACCATTTCGGCTGCACCTCGTAAGCCGCGTCCATGAACGTTCCGACACCCCGGCCAATAAAAGTGGTACCGCTGATATCATTGTGGTCGTTGATATGATAGTTGATCTTCGCCAGCCCGTTGTGGCTCTGCTGAGCGCTAGTCCCATTGTTGACGATTTGCCCGGGCTGCCCTGTGCCATACCCACTGCCGTCATTGACTGGAAACAGCCCAGGGTAGTTCGAGGCCTGCGTGCAGTCCGAGTTGAGGCCCGCCAGCTTCAAGCTGTTCGCGCTCCGCGAGGCTAGATTCACAGCATTGCAGGCGGTGATGAGGTTTGTGGCCGCAGTCCCCCCCCCTGTGGCGGAGGTGATCGGGGTGGGAATGTTGTACGAGTTCCCCACCGAATAGCGCTGATCTTCGTAGCTGGCAAAGAAAAACAGCTTGTCTTTCTTGATGGGTCCACCAAAGGTACCGCCGAACTGCTCCAACTCCACGGGGGTCTTTGGCAGCGACGCCACGTTGAAGTAGTTGCGAGCGTCAAAGCTGTCGGCGCGGCCATACGCGAAGGCTGTGCCGTGAAAGTTGTTGGTACCCGACTTTATGCCAATGCTCACGACTGCGCCCGGCTTCCAGCCATATTCCGCCTTGGGGTTCTCTACGGTGTTGAATTCCTGGATGGCGTCAATGGACACCATCGTTGCCGTGTCTCCCGCCAAGCCTGCTTGATTGACCATGTTGTAGCCGGTGTAGGGTTCGGTGTTGTTCAGACCATCCAACATGTAAACCTGGTCTTCAGCGCGAATACCGTTGCTGCTTTGCGTTTTCTGCCCGCCACCCGGGTAGATCGTCACTCCCGGCCGCAGGGTCAGCAGGTTCTGGAAGTTGCGGCCATTCAGGGGCAAGTCATTAATCGTCTGGTTGTTGAGGGTTCCGCCCAAAGTGGCGTTGGTCGTCTCCACCATCGGAGGAGCTTCGGTGATGGTGATCGTCTGCGAGACCTGGCCGGGTTGGAGTGAAATGTCCACGCGAATTTCCTTACCCACCTCCAGGCCGATATTCTTGCGCTCGACAGTCTGGAAGCCTTTGAATTCAGTGCGAACAGTATAGTTGCCGGGGACCAGGTTAGGAGCGTTGTACTGTCCGGCATCGTCCGTCGTCAAAGTTCGCGAGACGCCCCTCTGTGTGTCCGTAACCGTTACTGTGGCGCCAGCTATGACGCCGCCGCTCTGGTCCGTAACACTTCCCCAAATGCGGCCAGAACTCATCTGAGAGAAAGCCGGAAGACAAGCCAGAAACACCAGCAGGCTCGCTACTAGAGCCGTCTGAACAACCTTCTTTATTCTGCTATCCACCGATCGATTAGTAATTGACGTTTGGGAATTCATAAACACCCCCCTCGCAAAGTATTTTCGATCTCGCGTTTCAGAAAAGCCGGTCCGTTGATCCCGATAGAATCCAACCAGTCCGGATGTTCGAACATGCACCCAGCGAATGCCCCTGTACATCACGCCAAGTTGTCATCAAGCAACAGCATCCTGAATTAAGGATCGATACCTCGACATCTGAGCATCACGAGACACACCCTAGACGTGCTGGAGACCTTGCCAGCGGGCGATAAGGACTGTCTGTGACCGCCGTCATAGCCTTATATGACGGCCATCACACCGCAATGTGCGCGATATCACCGCTTTCCTTCACAAGGCATGTTTGACTTAAGTTTTTAAGTCCTGGATGGGAATAATGGTTCTGCGTGGCGCGCATTTTATGCGCGCGCCGCGGCAGGAGGACACTGATGAGCCCGATGACAAGGCGCGAGTTTGTGCAGGGGGCGGCAATAGCGCCACTCGCCGTGCAATCTCTTTCTTTGGGGCAGAAAATGACGTCCGGCGATCGTTTCGACATTGTCGTTGCCGGCGCCGGTCACAACAGTCTGATCACCACCGCCTACCTGGCCAAAGCGGGCTATCGCTGTTTGGTTTTGGAGGGCCGGCCCAGCGTCGGCGGCTGCGTCAAGACAGCCGAGTTGACGCTCCGCGGCTTCAAACATGACACCTGCTCCTCGGCGCACACCTCCATCTTCGACAACCCGCTGATGCGCAACGACGAATTGAAACTGGGCGACTACGGATTGGAGTACATCTACCCGGATCCAGTCATCCACAGACCATTTCCCGATGGAAGTTACATCACGCAGTGGCGCGATCTGGATCGCACCTGCGCGGAATTCGCCAAGTTTTCGAAGAAGGATGCGGCGGCCTATCGCCGGATGATGGGCGAATATGAAGCTGTTGCACCGATCTTCGATGCGGTGACCTTCGCGCCGATCGGTTTTGGGAAATCGCTCAACGACCGCCTGGCCGAGCACCCAAAAGGCAAGTTTTGGCAGCGCCGCGTCGCCATGGCCGCCTGGGACATCATTCGCGACAATTTTGAGGACGACCACTGCCGCGCATTTATGCTGGCCAGCCCCTGGTCGAACCAACCGGCCCAATTTCCGATGACGGGCCGCACCGCCTACGGTCCGTTCCAGCAGCAGATCCACAGCCGCCCGCTGCCCAAAGGAGGATCGGGCCAAATGACGCAGGCGCTGGCGCTATTCATCGAGGCCCATGATGGCGTGATCCTCACCAACAAATCGGTGCAGCGGCTCATCATCGAGAACGGCAAATGCGCGGGAGTGGAATGCGCGGACGGCAGCGCGTATCGCGCCGACAAGGCCGTGCTTTCCACCATCCATATCAAGCAGCTCGTGGACATGGCGCCGCGCGAGTTGTGGGGCGACGATTTCATTGACGGGGTGAATACGTGGCAGGCGGATTTCCAGGCGTTCGAAACCAATTACGCTACCACCGAGCCGCCGAAGTACCCCGTCCAGGGCGGCACGCTCTCATCCGTGCATTGCGAACTGATGTCCACCTCCGAACGCGCCCTGCGTTTTGCATACGACTATCCCTGCGGAGTCGTGGATGTCGAAGACCCGCCCCTGCATGTGATTTGCTGCAGCATTGCCGATCCGACACGCGCCCCGGCGGGAATGCACACCATCAAGGTTCTCGGCTACCAGCCCTACGATCTAAACGAAGGCCCGCAGCACTGGGACGTAATCAAGGAGCAGGTTTCCGATGCGAACCTGAAATACCTGCGGCAGTTCTCACCGAATCTAACGGACGACAAGATCCTGGCGCGGGCTATTCACAGTCCGCTCGATATCGAGCGCCAGAATCCGATGAACTGGCACGGGAGTATTCACGCCGGTTCGACAGGCCCGGCGCAGTCCGGCGCCATGCGCCCGGTGCCCGGCTGGGCGCAGTACCGCATGCCCGTGCCCGGCTTATATCAAACCGGCGCCACGACCCATCCCGGCGGTTCGGTCACGGGCGCTCCCGGGCGCAACGCGGCCGTAGTGATGCTGAAGGATTTTGGCACCAGCATCGAGCAAGTCCTGCAGAAGAAAACGTAGTCATGACAGCGCCCCGGGGAACCACGAGGGCGTTGGAAAGCGTCGCCGGATTACAACGGGGGGAGCGAAATGAGCGCAACATCGCGGCGCGAGTTTGTAAAAGAGGCGGTTCCAGCGCCGCTCGACTCCCCTGCTTCCGCTCCCACGCCGCAAACCACCAAGACCGATCGCTTCGACATTGTCGTTGCCGGCGCCGGACACAATAGTCTGGCCGCCACCGCCTACCTGGCAAAAGCGGGCTATCGCTGCCTGGTGCTGGAGGGCCGGCCGAAGGTGGGCGGCGGCGTCAAGACCGCGGAATTGACACTGCGCGGATTCAAGCATGACACCTGCTCTTCGACGCACATTTTCATTCAAGATAACCCGATGTTGCGCGACAACGAATTGAAACTGGGCGACTACGGGCTGGAGTATATCAACCCCGATCCGATCTACCACACCGCCTTTCCCGACGGCGGTTACATCACGCAGTGGCGCGACCTGGACCGCACCTGCGCTGAATTCGCAAAGTATTCCAAGAAAGATGCGCTCGCCTTCCGGCGCATGTGCGCGGAATATCAGAGTGTCGAAGCTCTGTTCGGCGCGGTTAGTTTCGCGCCGGTCGGTTTTGGGAAATCGCTCAACGAACGCTTGGCCGAGCATCCGCAAGGCAAGTTTTGGCAGCGCCGCCTCGCCATGTCGTATTGGGATATCCTTCGCGACAATTTCGAGGACGATCACTGCCGCGCATTTATGCTTCTTAGCCCCTGGGGGCACCAATCGCCGCAAAACCCAATGACCGGGCGGGCCGCCTATCAGGTGATTTCACAACAGCGCACCGGCCGCCCGATTCCCAAAGGGGGATCGGGGAAACTGACCGAGGCGCTCGCGCAATTCATCGAGGCGCATGGTGGCGTGATCCTCACGAGCAAATCGGTGCAACGACTCATCGTGGAAAACGGCAAATGCGCGGGAGTGGAATGCACCGACGGCAGCTCGTATCGCGCCGACAAGGCCGTGCTTTCCACCATCCACATCAAGCAACTTGTGGATATGGCCCCGCGCGAATTGTGGGGCCAGGACTTCATTGATGGGGTGGACACGTGGCAGGGCGAAACGACCGAATGCAATGCCAGTTACGCCACCACGGAACCCCTCAAGTTTGCGGTTGAAGGCGGCACGCTCACGCCAGTGCATTCAAGCGTATTGGCAAATTCCGCGCGGGCCCTGCGTTTTGCTTACGACTACGCCCGCTCCGCGGTCAATGTCGAGGACCCGCCGCTCTCTCTGATTTGCGCTACCGTGGCGGACCCCACGCGAGCTCCTGCCGGCATGCACACCATCAAGGTCATCGGCTACCAACCCTACGATCTAAAAGAAGGTCCGCAGCACTGGGACGCGATCAAGGATCAGGTGGCCGAAGCCAGTCTGAAATACCTGCGGCGGTTCACTCCCAGCCTGACCGACGACAAGATCCTCGCGCGGATTGTGGAAAGTCCGCTCGATATCGAGCGCATGAATCCGCACAACTGGCACGGGAGTTGTCATGCCGGTTCATCCGACCCGGCGCAGTCCGGCGCCCTGCGGCCAATGCCCGGCTGGGCACAACACCGCATGCCCATCCCCGGACTGTATCAAACCGGCGGCACAACTCATCCCGGAGGTTCGGTCACGGGCGCGCCCGGGCGTAACGCGGCGACGATAATGCTCAAAGATTTTGGCACCAGCATCGAAGAAGTGCTGCGTAAAAAAACGTGAACGCCAGCAGAACTTAGACGAACGATGAATCGCGGAGGTGTGCTTGTGAATCGAAGAAACGGAAACCTCGTCCTAGTGGCGGCGCAAGCTCTGGCCGCGCTCCTGTTGGCCACCATCCCGCTACTGGCCCAACAGGCGGCGCCGTCACCCGTGGTTCAGCAGGCCGTGCCCGATAACCCGCTGCATTCCCCGGGGCCCGTGCAACCCATCCCTTACAGCCACAAGACGCACTTGGCGTTGGGACTGCAGTGCGAGTTCTGCCACACCAATCCGGAACCGGGCAAGCTGATGACCTACCCGGTCACCAGCACGTGCATGTCTTGCCACACGGCAATTGCCAAGGACAAGCCCGCCATCCAGAAGCTCGCCGCCTTCGCCAAGTCTCAGCAGCCCGTTCCCTGGGTGCGTGTCTATGCTGTCCTGCCAGGCGTGAACTGGGCGCATCGCACGCACGTGCAGGCCGGCATGAAGTGCGAAATGTGCCATGGCCAGGTGGCCCAGATGGAGGTCATGGCGGAAGCCACCAGCGTGACGACGATGTCCGTGTGCCTCACCTGCCACGTGCAGCACAATGCCAAGGCCGCCTGCAACGCCTGTCATCTGTGGCCCTAGAACAAATCTGAGGTGCGAGACAAGGAGAGTGCTATGAAACGTATCGTCACAAATACATTCGTGATTGCCATTATGTGCGTTGGCATGTTGGCCATGCTGGTGAGCAGGCCGGTTGCCGCTGCCAATGATGAGCAGGCGGTCCTTCGGGCCGACCACGCTTTGCTTCAAGCCATCGGGAAAGCCGACAAGACAGCAATGGGTAAGCTCCTCGACGCGGATTTGATTTGGACAGACTCGCAAGGAAACAGCCAGAGCAAGACCGAGGTCCTGCGGAACCCGCCCACACCCAGCGCCGTCGAGGCGCCGGGGCGCATCTACGGCCGGTCCGCGGTCATCCGAGGCGGCCAGGGAAAACTACAAGTCCTGCGCATCTGGGCGAAGCGTTCGGGGGGCTGGCGGTTAGTCCTTTATCAAGAGGTTATGCTGGCCGACAAGCCGCGGGCTGTTCCCAATGCCAACGTCAATGCCGGGCCTTGCGAAAATCCGTGCAAGACCATACCGTACCAGCCGAAAACGGAAAACGAGAAGGCAGCACTCGCCGCCATGCAAGCAGTGCAGGTTGGCATTGCGACCAATGACGCCGACGGCTGGGCCGCCCATGTCGCCGACGAGTTCACGGCCACCAATAGCCCCGATAACGAGGTCTATGACAAACCGAACCGGCTCGCCCAATTCAATAACCTAATTAAAGCTGGACTCCATACGACGCCGACTGCGATGGTGTCCGCGCGCGTCTTTGACCTCGGCGACGCCGTGCTGATCGCCGCGCATGAACAGCCGCCAACCAATAAGACAAATCTCAACACTCGATTGATGATCAAGCGAGATGGTCATTGGCTGATGCTCTTCAGCTTCAACACTAGGATTGAAGCGTCGCAAGCCCCAGCTCACTAAAATTGGATTTTGTGCGCGCTAAGAGTCTGTGTGACAAACCGAAAACCGAAGAATCCGGGTGCGGTCCCACGATTCGGGATCGGAGCAGCGGGAATTTTGTCGGTCGTAGCTATAGCCATCAGGGGCATCTGCCGCACCTCCGGCGCTTGCGGTCTGGATGCGCCGAGTACCCAGCCCGGCAGGGCTGGGAACGGTGGTTATAGGAATTCCGAGCACCGTGGGTGCGACACTCCAGGGCCACGAATAGTTCTCACACAGACTCTTTAGCCTGTGCGGTCTTGGTTCGCGCTGCGTGCAGAGCAAAAACCAAAACCGCACAGACTGAAATCCGCCACTCGGCCGCGTAATCCTATTTATTTAGGCACGACGGCGGGGGCCGACTGAATCGTGGTCTGGTAGCTGAAGGCCATCCTCCACATGCCATCCCGCTTAGCCCAGATGCGCGAGATGTGAACCGGCTTCCCGCTGTAGCCCTGGGCCGTGGCGATCATCACAATCGTTTCCGGCTTGTTGCTGGGAAAGTCGAACATATCCCCGTGAACTAATCCTGGCGGCGCGGGACCGATCCCGGGCTTGCCGAGCGTCGCCAGCCGGTCCGCCTTGGTCTGCACTTGAGTGCCATTGGAAGAGATCAGCACGAACTCGTCGAGAAAATGAGGGGCCCAGCCCTTCGGGTCATGGTTGAGGACGGCGGTCTCCAGTGTGGACCAGGACTTGATGACTCCCGCCTCGTCCTCGTTCTTCGTTGCGTACGGCACGGTCTTGCAGGGGTTGATGCACTCGTTCGTGGTTGGCCCCGGAGTCGCGGCCTGATCGGCTTGCTTGACCTCTTGGTAGACCAGCAAACGCCAGCCCGCCGGTCGCTTCACCCATATGCGCACGACGTGTTGCTTGCCATTGGCGACTTGGACGCCGGCAGCCTCGCCGTAGGTGCGCTCGGTCACTTGCGCGCCGCTTTCATCGCCCATCATAGGTGTCGGCAACGCGGCGAGGACCTTGGCCTTGGGATAGGTCTCTCCTGCCGCGTCCGTCCACATGAAATCCGCATCGAGGACTTTGCTCACCGCCGCCTGGTCATGTTTTGCCAGGGCCTGCACGAATGCTTTGTCGGGTTGAAGCACCGCTGGATCGTTGTCAGCGGCGGCCGCCGGCCTGCATGACAGCAGGACCAGAATGCCAGCGCACACCATGCCCAAAATGAAGGCGGTTGAAGCGAAACGTTTCATAGCGCTCTCCTTTGATTTAGTCGAGATTTCCTTCTTGGACTCTTCATGGTCATGTGATTCTACTTTGGCAATTGCAACTCGCCTTGCGGCGCTTTTCGACGCCCGGGAGTATACACCCGTTTTTGGGGAGACCGCCGGTTCGGAGATCCTTTGTCGATTTTTCTGGCCTGCCGTCCGGACTGTCTTGCAGACACGCGAAGCCCCATGAACGAGTTTGAGTGTCAGTGCGCGGGTTACGCGATGCAGTGACTCACATCACACGATAGCGTGACCTGCGTCACTGCGCGCGCATCCCGCATTAGGCCTACATAGGCTTCGCAAAAAGTATCCGCTTAGGAGACTCCCACTATGAATTCAAAAAAGGCTGATCGTAGAGGATTTTTGAAGGGAAGCGCGGCTCTGGCCGGCTTGGCCGTGGGAGCGATACCCTTCGCGAATGGCAAAGCGCTCGCGGGCGTTGCCCCTGACGAACCCAACGGCAAGAAGCTGGGCGTTACCCCCGACGAACCCAACATTGAGCAATTGGAATACGGCGGGCGTTCTGCCTACGAGACTGGTGTATATCGCGTTCATAGTCCGGGAGCGCTTGCCTTGGTCGGACTCCGAAATCTGACTCCTCTTCAGGATTCCATGGGAGTCATCACACCAGCCTCTCTCCATTTCCTGGTGAACCGCGAGCTCGACCTCCCCAACATTAATCCCCGGGAGCACAAGCTTATCATTCACGGCATGGTGGACCGTCCCCTGATCTTCACCATGGAGGAATTGAAGCGCCTCCCTTCTGTTTCCCGAGTTCACTTTGTAGAGTGCACGGGAAACAGCGGTCTATATCATTACCGGCAACATGTGATGGACCAGAAGGCAGGCAGGACCGACCAGCATGTAATCACATCCGTTCATGGAAGGCTCTCTTGCAGTGAATGGACGGGGGTTTCCCTCTCCCTGTTGCTCAAGGAAGCCGGTGTGCAGAAGGGGGCGAGCTGGCTGGTTTCGGAAGGAGGGGACACGGAAAGGCATGTGAAGAGCCTGCCGCTCGCAAAGGGTTTGGACGACGTGATGGTGGCGTACGGTCAAAATGGCGAGGCGCTGCGGCGCGAACAGGGTTATCCAATCAGGCTGCTTGTTCCCGGTTTCCAAGGGGTCAACAACGTGAAGTTCCTGAGGAGCATTAAGCTGGTGGACAAACCCTACTATCTCCAGTCGGAAATCAGCGCCTACACCGATTTGCATCCGGACGGCAAGGCGAAGTGGTACGAATATCAAGTCGGACCGAAGTCCTTAATCACCTTCCCATCCGACCCGCATAAGTTGCCGGGGCGCGGCTTTTATGAGATTTCCGGCATCGCTTGGAGCGGTCGAGGCGCGATCAGCCGGGTGGAAGTAAGCACCGACGGCGGGCGGACCTGGAAGGACGCGCAACTTCAGACGCCCGTGTTTCGCAAGGCATTTACGCGATTTCTCCTGGGCTGGAATTGGGACGGAGCAGAGACTCAGATTATGTCCCGCTGCACGAATGAATACGGTGACATTCAACCGACGATCATGGAGCTAGCCAAACTGTGGGGCGATGACAGAACCCCTCCCATATCGGCCGAGAAAATTGTGAGTTTATGGGAAACCGCACAAATGTCGACGTATCTCAATAATCCGATTCAGGTATGGAAAGTGAGCCAAGATGGAGGCATCCAAGATGCGACCTACAGCACTCTCAAATTCTACGATTTCCATCTGTGATTTTCTACTGCCGGTGATGGTGCTGTGGGCGTGCAGCGCAGCCATGGCGCAGTCCCCTACCTATAAGGTGGGGAGGACGCCGACGGAAGCAGAATTGCGCGAGTGGGATCAGGTTGTAGGTTCCGACGGAAAGGAACTCCCTCCCGGAAGCGGAACCGCCAAGGAAGGCGCGAAGATCTATGCCGGTAAGTGTGCTGTTTGTCATGGAAAAAACGGAGAGGGCGTGCCGCCGTTCAAGGCTTTGGTGGGAGGCACAGGCACACTCGACACCCCTACTCCGAAAATAACCGTAGGGAGCTATACGCCATTTGCGACGACGATTTGGGACTTCGTCAACCGCGCCATGCCGCGCTATGCGGAGAGAACTCTCAGCCCAGACGAAGTCTACGCTCTGACCGCCTTTATCCTCTATAAGAACGACATCATCAAGGAGACCGATGTCCTGGATAAGAAGAGCCTAATGGAGGTCCAAATGCCGAATCGTAATGGATTCTATCCTGTACCCCCACAATCAGCGCCGGATAAGGACCGCTCCTGGTTCCCCTATTGGAATCAAGCAAAACCCGCGGCGAAACCTGCGGCGAAGTGACAAGGCCTTCGCTGCCCGGGAGTATCCACCCCGTCTTTTTTGGGAGGCCGCTGCTTCGGAGATTCTTTGTCAATTGTTCCGGCCTGCCGTCTGGACAATTCTGTTGGGACGCGCAGCCCCATGAGTGCCACATAGAATTTTGTGAAGAAGTATTCGCCTAGGAGATTCCCACCATGAATTCCAAGAATTCTGATCGTAGAGGATTTTTGAAGGGGAGTGCAGCTCTGGCCGGCTTGGCTGTGGGAGCTATACCATTCGCGAATGGCAAAGCGCTTGCGAGCGTTACCCCCGGTTTGATCAACGGTGACGAACCCGCCACCAAGCTGGGCGTTACCCCTGGCGAGCCTACCATCGAGGATTTGGCATACGGTGGGCGTTCTGGCTACGAGACCACTGTACGCACGCACAGTGTGGGACCACTGAACCTCACGGGATTACGCAATCTGACTCCGCTTCAGGATACGATCGGAGTCATCACACCAGCCTCTCTCCATTACCTGGTTCAGCACGGTTTCAATCTCCCCAACATTGATCCCCGGGAGCACCGGCTCATGATTCACGGCATGGTGGACCGTCCCCTGGTCTTCACCCTCGAGGAATTGAAGCGCCTCCCTTCCGTATCCCGCATTCACTTTTTAGAGTGCACGGGAAACAGCGGCATGATGCATTACAAGTCCATGATGCGTGACCTGAAAAAGTCACCCGAATCGGCCAAGAGTACTTATGTCATCCAAACAATGCATGGAAGAGTCTCGACCAGTGAATGGACGGGGGTTCCCCTCTCCCTGCTGCTCAAGGAAGCTGGTGTGCAAAGCGGGGCGAGTTGGATCGTTGCGGAAGGCAATGACATTGAAAGGCATTCGAAGAGCTGTCCGCTTGCCAAGGCTATGGACGATGTGATCGTGGCCTACGGCCAAAATGGCGAAGCGCTGCGGCGCGAACAGGGTTATCCGTTGCGGCTGGTCGTTCCCGGTTTCCAAGGGGTCAACAACGTGAAGTTCTTGAGGAGCATCAAGGTAGTGGACAAACCTTACTATCTCCAGATTGAAAACAAGGCTTACACCAATTTGAGACCGGATGGCAAGGCGACCTGGTACGAATCTCAAGTCGGACCGAAGTCCTTAATCACCTTCCCATCGGACCCGCATAAGCTGCCGGGACGCGGCTTTTATGAGATTTCCGGCTTGGCTTGGTGCGGTCGAGGCGCCATCAGCCGAGTGGAAGTCAGCACCGACAATGGGCGGACCTGGAAGGACGCGCAACTTCAGCAGCCCGTGTTTCGCAAGGCATTTACGCGATTTCGCCTGGGCTGGAATTGGGACGGAGCGGAGACGGTGATTATGTCGCGCTGCACCAATGAATACGGCGACATTCAACCGACGATGATGGAGCTAGCCCAACTGTGGGGCGATGGCAGAGAACCCCACATCCCGGCCGCGGAAATTATAAAGTTTTGGGAAACCGCAAACATTTCGGAGTTTCTCAATAATCCGATTCAGCTCTGGAGAGTGGGGCAAGATGGGAGCGTCCAAGATGCGCTATACAGCAGTTTCAATATCAAAATCTAGTTTTCTACTTTCGCTGACGGCTCTGTTGGCCTGCGGCGCAGCACTGGCGCAGTCCCCAACCTATAATCTGGGGAGGCCGCCGACGGAAGCGGAAGTGCGCGCCTGGGATCATACTGTAGGTTCCGACGGAAAGGAACTCCCTCCCGGAAGCGGAACCGCCGTAGAAGGCGCGAAGATCTATGCCGCTAAGTGCTCTCTGTGTCATGGAAAAAACGGAGAGGGCATTTACCCGTACAATCGTTTGGTGGGAGGCGTGGACACAATCAACACCCCTAATCCTATAGTAACCGTTGGGAGCTATTTCCCGTATGCGACGACGATTTGGGACTACGTCAACCGCGCCATGCCCGCGGGAGCAGCGGGGACTCTCGGCCCAGACGAGGTTTACGCTCTGACCGCCTTTATACTCTTCCGGAACGGCATCATTAAGGAGACCGATGTCCTGGATAAGAAGAGTCTGGTGGAAATCCAAATGCCGAACCGTAATGGATTTTTTCCTGTCCCCCCGCAATCAACGCCGGATAAGGACCGCTCTTGGCTACCCTATTGGAATCAAGCAAAACCCGCGGCGAAACCCGCGGCGAAACCTGAGGCAAAACCTGCGGCGAATTGACAAGGCCTTCGCTTCCTGGGAGTATACACGCCGTTTTTTTTGGAGACCGTCTGTTCAGAGATCCTACAGCGATTTTTCTGGTCTGCCCCCCCGGACTATTTTGGTGGGACGCGCAGACCCATGAAAGGATTTTAGTGACAGTGTGCGGGTTCCGCGATATAGTGACGCAGATCACGCGATAGTGTGACCTGCGTCACTGCGGGCCCATCCCGCAGTAATGCAATGTACGCTTTCGCAAAAATATTGGCTATTAGCTTAGGAGGTTCCCACCATGAATTCCAAGAATTCTGATCGTAGACGGTTTTTGAAGAGAACTGCAGCGTTGGCCGGCTTGGCTGTGGGCTCGCTACCGTTCGTGAATGGCAAAGCGCTCGCGAGCGTTACCCCTGGTTTGCTCAACGGTGGGAACGGTGACGCACCCGCCCCCAAGGAGGGCCTTACTGCTGAGGAACCCGTCATCCAGGACTTGTTATACGGCGGGCGTTCCAGCTACGAGACCACCATACGCTCACCAAGTATCGGAACACTTGGCGCCACGGGACTGCGAACTCTGACTCCGCTGCAAGATTCGATCGGAATCATCACACCCGCGGCTTATCATTTCCTGGTGCAAGGCGACACGCATATCCCCAACATTGATCCCAAGACGCACACTCTCATGATTCACGGCATGGTGGACCGTCCCACGGTCTTCACCATGGAGGAATTAAAGCGCCTCCCCTCTGTATCCCGAGTTCACTTTTTAGAGTGCACGGGAAACAGCGGCCTGATGCATTACAAGTCCCTGTTACACGACATGAAGGAAGCACGGAAGGACATTACTGTAATCCAAGCCATGCATGGAAGAACCTCTACCAGTGAATGGACGGGAGTTCCCCTATCCGTGTTGCTCAAGGGAGTCGGTGTGCAAAAGGGGGCGAGCTGGATCGTTGCGGAATCGGGGGACAATATCCATCATGCGAAGAGCATTCCGCTCGCCAAGGCCATGGACGACATGATCGTGGCGTACGGCCAAAATGGCGAGGCGCTGCGGCGCGAACAGGGTTATCCGTTGCGGCTGGTGGTTCCCGGTTTCCAAGGGGTCTGCAACGTGAAGTTCGTGAGGAGCATTAAGGTGGTGGACGAAGCTTACTATATGCAGCGGGAAATCACCGCCTACACCAATACGAAACCGGACGGCATGTCGAGCTGGTACGAATCCGAAGTCGGACCGAAGTCCATAATCACCTTCCCGTCGGACCCGCATAAGCTGCCGGGGCGCGGCTTGTATCAGATTACCGGCATAGCTTGGTGCGGTCGAGGCGCGATCGGCAGGGTGGAAGTCAGCACCGACAACGGCAAAACCTGGAAGGACGCGGTTCTACAGACGCCGGTACATAAAAAGGCGCATACGCGGTTCCGCTTCGACTGGAATTGGGATGGTTCGGAAACCGTGATCATGTCGCGCTGCACGGATGAATACGGCGACGTGCAACCGACGATGCTGGGGCTAGCCAAACAGTGGGGCGATGAAAGAACCCCGGCCATACCGGCCAGTGAAATTTTGCACTGGTGGGAAAGCGCACCAATCGGGGAGTTTCTCAATAATCCAATTCAGCCATGGCGAGTGAAGCCAGATGGGAGTGTCGAAGATGCGCTTTACAACACTTTATTGCCTAATCCGTATTTCCCGGTCCCGGGCAAAGTCTAAATTTCTATTGCCGGTGATGGTTCTGCTCGCGTGCGGCGCAGCCATGGCGCAGATCCCTACTTATAATGTGGGGAGGCCGCCGACGGAAGCAGAATTCCGCACCTGGGATAATCTTGTAGGTTCCAAGGGAAAGGAACTCCCTCCCGGAAGCGGAACCGCCAAGGAAGGCGCGTCGATCTTTACCGCTCAGTGTTCCTTTTGTCATGGACAAAACGGAGAGGGCGTGTACCCGTACCCGCGTTTGGTGGGAGGCGTGGGCTCGCTCAACACTCCTACCCCTATATTTACCGTAGGGAGCAGAATGGCGTATGTGACGACGATTTGGGACTTCATCAACCGCGCCATGCCGCCATGGCCCATGCCGAGGAAGCTCAGCCCAGACAATGTCTACGCTCTGACGGCCTTTATCCTCTACAAGAACGGCATCATTAAAGAGACCGATGCCATGAATAAGGCCACTCTGGTGGAGGTCCAAATGCCGAATCGTCATGGATTCTATCCTGACCCCCCAGGAGCAACGCCGGGTAAGGATGGCTTTTGGACACCCGACTGGGGTCTAGGAAAACCTGTGACGAAGCCGGCAGGGAAATGACCAGGCTTTCGTTCGATAGGAACGACGAAACCTTAGGCCGCGGTTAAACCAGTGTTCCGAAGTTGATGTGGGTTTGAGTTAAAGTCCGGGGCCGCCAATCTCTAAGCCTCGCCGCCTTCTGGCGGGCCGATTGGCAGTTTGCCTCACGCCATTCAGGAGAATGGCTATTCCCGGGAAGCCCGCCCAGCAGAGCAAAAATAGCTTCCGCATTAGTAGCTTCGTCACGGTATTCCGATTTTCAGGGTTGAAATTAGCGCCACTATCTCCGCGCCAGATCTACGCGATTCAATCAATCACGTCCGGCAAGTTATCGCGTGTTGACGGGCGGTCGTGTGTATCACGCCGCAACATGTCATCCTCCCTTAACCAGAAGTTCCTTTTGCGCATTCCGACGCCCGGGAGTATGCATCACCTCTTTTTCGAGTGCCGTCGGTTCTGAGAGCCTGCAGCGATTTTGCTGACCTGCTGCCCGGACTATTCTGCCGCCACGTGCAGCGCCAGGAACGGGTATTGGTGTAAGTGCGCGGGCTACGCGATAGTGTGACCTGGATCACACGATAGTGTGACCTGCGTCACTGCGCGCGCATTCCAAAGTAGTGCTATATAGGCCTCGCAGAAAGCATTCGCTTTAGGAGGATCCCGCCATGAATTCCAAGATGTCTGATCGTCGAGCATTTTTGAAGCGAAGTGCGGCTCTGGCCGGCTTGGCTGCGGGAGCGATCCCGTTCGCGAGGGGCAAAGCGCTCGCGAGCGTTACCCCTGGTTTGATCATTGGAGAAGGCGACGCCAAGATCGGCATTTCAGCCGAAGAACCCGACATGGATGACTTGTTATACGGCGGGCGTTCCAGCTACGAGAAAACCATACGCATTCACAGCATAAATAGCCCCGAGGGACTCCGAACTCTGACTCCCCTTCAAGATTCGATAGGATTCGTCACACCATCGCCATTTCATTTCCTGGTGCAAGGCGATAAGCATATTCCCAACATTAATCCCGCTGAACACACCCTAATCATTCATGGCATGGTGGACCGACCCACGGTCTTCACCATGGACGATATAAAGCGCCTGCCTTCCGTATCCGAAGTTCACTGGATCGAGTGCACGGGAAACAGTGGTCTGATGCATTATAGGATGCTGTTGGGAAACAAGAAGGCGGGGAGGACAGACGTAAGTGTAATCCAAGGAATGCATGGAAGACTCTCTTGCAGTGAATGGACGGGGGTTCGTCTCTCCACGCTGCTCAACCTAGTTGGTGTGCAGAAGGGGGCGAGCTGGGTCATTGCGGAAGCGGGGGACAGTATCCATCATGCCAAGAGCATTCCGCTCGCCAAGGCCACGGACGACGCGATGCTGGCCTACGGTCAAAACGGCGAGGCGATTCGCCGCGAACAGGGTTACCCCTTGAGGTTACATACTCCCGGTTTCCAAGGGGTCTGCAACGTGAAGTTCCTGCGGAGCCTTAAGGTGACGGACGGAGCTTACTATATGCAGCGGGAGATCAGCGCCTACACGAATACCAAACCGAACGGCATGTCGAGCTGGTTCGAATCGCAACAAGGACCGAAATCATTAATCACCTTCCCGTCGGATGCGCATAAGGTGTCCGGAGCCGGCACGTATGAAATTTCCGGCATCGCCTGGTGCGGAAGGGGCAAGATCGCCAGGGTGGAAGTGACCGTCGACGCCGGGAAGACCTGGCACGATGCCCGCCTTCAGCAGCCCGTTTTCAGCAAGGCTTGGACAAGATTCCGGACGGGCTGGAATTGGGACGGTTCAGAGACGACAATTGCGTCTCGCTGCACGAATGAATACGGCGAGGTTCAATCGACGTGGGAGGGGCTGGCCAAGCTGTGGGGTGATGACTTCACACCACCCATATCGGCCAGTGAAATGGAGAAATGGTGGGCATCCGCACCGATCGCGCAGTTTCTCAATAATCCGATTCAGCTCTGGAAAGTAAGATCAAATGGGAGTGTCCAAGATGCGCTCTACAACAAGTTGTTGCCGAATGAGTATTACCCGATCTAAGTTTGCATTTCTGCTGCCGGTGATGGTCCTGTTGGCGTGCGGCGCAGCCATGGCGCAGTCCCCAGCCTACAAGGTAGGGAGGCCACCGACTGCGGAGGAGTTGCGCACTTGGAATAATCTGGTAGGTCCCAAGGGAGAGGAACTCCCGATCGGAAGCGGAACCGCCGCGCAAGGCGCGCCGATCTTTAACGCTAAGTGCGCTATATGTCATGGAAAAGACGGACAGGGTGGCGTGCCCACGGAGTTCGGCGCCTCGTACCCGCGTTTGGTGGGAGGCGTGGGCTCGCTCAACACCCCTAAGCCTGTCTTTACGCCAGGGAGCAGAATGCCTTACGCTACGACGCTTTTCGACTACATCCAGCGCGCCATGCCGGTATGGCCCATGCCCAGGGATCTCACCCCAGACAACGTCTATGCCCTGACCGCCTTTATCCTGTACAAGAACGGCATCATTAAAGAGACCGACGCCATGAATAAGAACAGTCTGGTGGAGGTCCAAATGCCGAACCGTCATGGATTCTATCCTGACCCTCCACAATCAGAGCCGAATGACAAGGACGGCACTTGGTTGCCCCTTTGGGAGCACGGGCCGGAGTGGAAACCTACGACCAAACCTGGGGAGAAATGGTACGGCCCACCGGTGGCCGCTCCACGATAGACATTGAAGCCTACCGCGACATCGGCGCCGGCGGGGCCGTGATACCTCGGTCTCAACTTTGGGGCGTGTCGTTCTTTCGTCTCTAACTGCAAGTCACGCGCGGAGGGAACAGTTGCGGCCACGCGCCGTTCCCGCTGTTGTTCACCAGGATATCGCTGGAATCACCGCCAGCCCTGACAATAGTGCAGCAATGGCCACGCCGCCAGCGGAATCTGCCAACAGCGTTACATTATCGGCTAGGCGTTTCCAGACAGTCCACGCTGACAAGGCCTTCGCTGTTCGAGGGGTGCGGGCTCCGCTTGGAGCCCACATTAATATAGGAACGACGAAACCTTAGGCCGCGGTTAAGCCTGTGTTCCGAAGTTGATTTGGGTTTGGGTTGAAATCCGGGACCGCCAATCTCCAGATTGGCGGTTTGCCTCACGCCCTTCAGGAGAATGGCGTTCCCGGGATCGCCGCCCAGCAGAGCAAAAATAGCTTCCGAATCAGTGGCTTCGTTACGGCATCCCCATTTTCCAGGATTTGAAATTAGCGCCAATATTCCCGCGCCAGATCCACGCGGTTCAATAATTTACGTCCGGCAAAACCATCGCACGTTGCGGCGGACGGCTGCGAGTATCACGCGGCAACGTGTCATCCCTCCTTAACCAGAAGTTCGTTTTGCGCTTTCCGACGCCCGGGAGCATACACCCCGTTTTTTTTGTGACCGCCGCTCCGTAGGTCCTGCGGCGATTTTTCTGGCCCGCCGCCCGGACTATATCTGGTGTGAGGCGCAGCGCAAGGAATGGGTTTTGGTGGCATTACGCGGGTTACGTGACACAGGTCACAGGGTAGCGTGACCTGTGTCACTGCGCGTGCATCCCGCGGTAGTGCTATATGGCCTTTCGCAAGAAGTACTAGCTTAGGAGGCTCCCACCATGAATTCCAAGAAGTCTGACCGTAGAGGATTTTTGAAGAAAAGTGCGGCTCTGGCCGGCTTGGCCGCGGGAGCGATTCCGTTCGCCAATGGCAATGCGCTCGCCAGCGTTACGGTCGGTCTGATCAACGGTGGAAACGGGAACGAGCCCGCCCCCAAGGAGGGTGTTACCCCTGACGAACCCGTCATCCAGGATTTGTTATACGGCGGGCGTTCCAGCTTCGAGACCACTGTGCGCATGCCGGCTACGGGAACGCGTGGCGCCACGGCGCTCCGCAATCTGACTCCGCTTCAGGATTCGATCGGAATCATCACCCCAGGCTCTTACCATTTCATAGTTATGCACGATAATCATATCCCTAACATCGATCCCCGGGAACACACTCTCATGATTCACGGCATGGTGGACCGCCCGACGGTCTTCACCCTGGAGGAAATCAAGCGCCTCCCTTCTGTATCCCGAGTTCACTTTTTAGAGTGCACGGGAAACAGCGGTCTGATGCATTACAAGGCCTATAGGCACGACCTGAAGGCAGGCCGGACCAACATGACTATGATCCAAGCCGTTCATGGAAGAACCGCTACCAGTGAATGGACGGGGGTCCCCCTTTCCCTGCTGCTCAAGGAAGTCGGTGTGCAAAACCAGGCGAGCTGGGTGATTTCGCAAGGGATGAGCACGGAAGGGCGTGCCAGGAGCATGACGCTGGCAAAGGCTATGGACGACGTGTTTGTGGCCTACGGTCAAAATGGCGAAGCCTTGCGGCGCGAACAGGGTTATCCCTTGCGGCTAATCGTTCCCGGCTTCCAAGGGACCTTCAACATAAAGTTTTTGTCGAGCATCAAGTTGGTGGACAAACCCTACTATCTCGAGGCGGAAGTCATCGGCTACACCAATTTGAAACCGGACGGCAAGGCCAGCTGGTACGAATCTCAAGTCGGACCGAAGTCCATAATCACCTTCCCCTCGGACCCGCATAAGCTGCCGGGGCGCGGCTTGTATGAGATTTCCGGCATTGCTTGGTGCGGTCGAGGCTTGATCAGCCGGGTGGAAGTAAGCACCGACAACGGGAAAACCTGGAAGGACGCGACCCTTCAGACGCCGATACATCGAAAAGCGCATACGCGATTCCGCATGCCCTGGAATTGGGACGGCACCGAGACCGTGATTATGTCTCGTTGCACCAATGAATTCGGCGACATTCAACCGACGATTGAGGGGCTGGCCAGACTGTGGGGCGATGAAAGGCCCGGCATACACATACCGGCCAGTGACGTTTTGAGCTTTTGGGAAACCGCATCCATCTCGGAGTTTCTCAATAATCCGATTCAGCTATGGAAAGTGAAGGCAGATGGAACCGTCGAAGATGCGACGTACAGCCAGCTTCCCAATCTCAGCTCGCTTTAGAAGTCTGCAAAGATGCGACTCGCGTGGAGTGTGGCGTAGCCTAGCCAAACTGTGGGGCGATAGCAGGGAACCCCGCATACCGGCCAGTGAGGTTGAGCACTGGCGGGAAACCGCGGCAAGCGGGGAGTTTCTCAGCGATCCGATTTAACCAGGAAGAGTGAAGCAAGATGGGAGCGTCGAAGATGCGGCATACAAGTCTTTCGAAGTCTAATTTTCTACTGCCGGTAATGGCTCTGTTGGCGTGCGGGGCAGCCTTGGCGCAGTCCCCTACCTATAAGGTGGGGAGGCCGGCGACGGAAGCGGAAATGCGCGTCCAGAGTGAAATTGTAGGTAGCGACGGAAAGGAACTCCCTCCCGGAAGCGGAACGGCCAAAGAAGGCGCGCCGCTCTATGCCGCTAAGTGTGCTGTTTGTCATGGACAAAAAGGAGAGGGGGGCATGTACCCGTACCCGCGTTTGGTGGGAGGCCGGGGCACACTCACCACCCCTACCCCTATAATATCCGTAGAGAGCTATATGCCGTTTGCGACGACGCTTTGGGACTTCATCAACCGCTCCATGCCGCCATGGCCCCTAGAGCAGAACCCCGCGGCCAGTGGCAAGAGGGCGCTTACCCCAGACAATGTCTACGCTCTGAGCGCCCTGGTGCTCTACTGGGGCGGCATCATTAAGGAAACCGATGTCATGGATAAGAACAGTCTGCCGAAGGTCCAAATGCCGAATCGTCATGGATTCTATCCTGACCCCCCACAAACAACGCCGGACCAGGATTGCCAAAATTGCCGCAAGGACCGCGGTTGGCTACCCTATTGGGATCAAGCACCTGCGGCGAAACCTGCGGCGAAATGACAAGGCCTCCGCTGTTCGATAGCAAGGACGAAACCTTAGGCCGCTGTTAGGCCTGTGTTCCGAAGTTGATTTGGGAACTTGGGGTTGAAATCCGGAAACGCCAATGGTAGTGTGACCTCCGTCACTGCGTGTGCAACCCACATTAGTGCTACATAGGCTTTCGTAAAAAATATTAGCTTAGGAGATTCCCACTATGAATTCCAAGAAGTCTGACCGTAGAGGATTTTTGAAGGGAAGCGCGGCTCTGGCGGGCTTGGCCGCGGGAGCAATCCCGTTCGCGAACGGCAAAGCGCTCGCGAGCGTTACCTCCGGTTTGACCGACGGTGGCGAACCCACCACCAAGCTGGGCGTTACCCCTGAGGAACCCACCATCGAGGATTTGGCATACGGCGGGCGTTCTAGCTTCGAGACCACGGAACGCGCGCACACGGTGGGAGCACTTGGCGGCCAAGGACTACGAAATCTGACTCCGCTTCAGGATTCGATAGGAGTCATCACACCAGCCTCTCTCCATTACGTGGTTCAGCACGATATGCATATCCCCAACATTGATCCCAAAACGCACACTCTCATGATTCACGGCATGGTGGACCGTCCCCTGATCTTCACCTTGGAGGAATTGAAGCGTCTCCCTGCTGTATCCCGAATTCACTTTTTAGAGTGCACGGGAAACAGCGGCGTGATGCATTACAAGTCCTATCTGCGCGACCTGAGTGTAGGGAGGAAAGATATGGCTTTAATCCAAGCCATGCATGGAAGAACCTCTACCAGTGAATGGACCGGGGTTCCCCTCTCTCTGCTGCTCAAGGAAGCCGGTGTGCAAAAGCAGGCGACCTGGCTGATTGCGCAAGGGGCGGACGTTTCCGGGCGTGCGAAGAGCTTTCCGGTCGCAAAGGCCATGGACGACGTGATCGTGGCGTACGGTCAAAATGGCGAGGCAATTCGGCGCGAACAGGGTTACCCGTTGAGATTGGTCGTTCCCGGCTTCCAGGGGGTCAACAACATAAAGTTTTTGAGAGACATTAAGCTAGTGGACAAAGCTTACTATCTCCAGCCGGAAATCAGCGGCTATACCAATACGAAACCCGACGGCATGGCGACCTGGTACGAATCCCAAGTCGGACCGAAGTCCTTAATCACATTCCCATCGGACCCGCATAAGCTGTCAGGGCCCGGCTTTTATGAGATTTCGGGCTTGGCTTGGTCGGGTAGGGGCGCGATCAGCCGGGTGGAAGTCAGCACCGACAACGGCAAAACCTGGAAGGACGCTGTTCTACAGACGCCGGTATTTAAGAAGGCGCATACGCGATTTCGCCTGGGCTGGAATTGGGACGGTAGGGAGACTGTAATCATGTCCCGCTGCACCGATGAATACAACGAAATTCAACCGACGATGACGCAGCTCGCCCAACTATGGGGCGATTCCAGAGAACCCAAGATACCGGCCAGTGAAATTATGCACTGGTGGGCAACCGCACCAATCGGGATGTTTCTCAACAATCCGATTCTGCCATGGAGAGTGAAGCAAGATGGGAGCGTCCACGATGCGCTGTACATCACTCTCAATCCAGAGGGCGGAGCTTACCCCGGAATTTGATTGTGTCGCGCTGCACAAATGAATACGGCGACATTCAACCGGAGATGACGGAGCTAGCCAAACTGTGGGGCGATCAAATAGCACCCCGCGTACCGGCGATTGAAGTTGAGAACTGTTAGGCAAAGACAGCAATCGGGAAGTTTCGAAGGGAGCATCCAAGATGCACGGTGCAATATTTTCAAAGTCTAGTTTTCTACTGCCGGTAATGGCTCTGTTGGCATGCGGGGCAGCCATGGCGCAGTCCCCTACTTATAAGCTGGGGAGGACACCGACGGAAGCAGAATTGCGCCGCGGGAATAATATTGTGGGTTCCGACGGTAAGGAGCTCCCTCCCGGAAAAGGAACCGCTAAGGAAGGGGCGCCGCTCTATGCCGTTCAGTGCGCCATGTGTCATGGAAAAAACGGAGAGGGCATGTTCCCGAACCCGCGTTTGGTGGGCGGCGTCGGCTCGCTCAACACCCCGAAGCCAATTAAGACCGCAGGGAGCAATATGCCGTATGCGACGACGATTTGGGACTTCATCAACCGCGCCATGCCGCCCTGGCCCATCGAGAAGGGTGCCAGCCCTGACAGATCCCTCACCCCAGACAATGTCTACGCTCTGACCGCCTTTCTGCTCTACAAGAACGGCATCATTAAAGAGACCGATGTCATGGATAAGAACAGTCTGGTAGAGGTCCAAATGCCGAATCGTCATGGATTCTATCCTGACCCTCCACAATCAGCGCCGGATAAGGACCATTCCTGGCAACCCTATTGGGATCAAGTGAAACCTGGCGCGGACGCTTCGGTGAAATGACAAAGCCTTCGCTGTTCGATAGGAAATACGAAACCTTAGGCCGCTGTTAAAAATAGTTTCCGAATCGGTAGCTTCATCACGGCATTCCCATTTTTAGGATTTGGAACTTAGCGCTGCCATCCCCGCGCCAGATCTATGCCATTACATAATTCATGTCCGGCAAACCATCGCGCGTTGACGGGCCGCGGACGCAGCGTGTACCACGCCGCAGCGTGTCATCCTTACCTTAACCAGAAGTTCCTTTTGCGCTTTTCGACGCCCGGGAGTATGCACCCTGTTTTTTTTGGGAGAGACCGCCGGTTTGGAAACCCTTTGTCGATTTTTCTGGCCTGCCGCCCGGAATATTTTGATAGAATACGCCGGGCCATGAATGGGGTTTGGTGTCAGTACGGGGATTACGCGACATTGTGATTTACATCACACAGCATCGTGATCTGTGTCACTGCGCGTGCATCCCGAACAGGCGTATCAAAGTCACTATGCATTACGGGGTCGTTCGCAGTTCGATGGGTGCCGGGCAGTAGGTTACGGATTCTAGGTCAGATGTGGGGTCGGGGTTGTCAGCAAATCAACCGCAGGCAAACGAGGCTCTCAGGATGTCGCCTTTCCAAGGCGACACCTATGTCTGCGGAACCTCGATTCGCGCGGTCCTCATAATTTCGAAAATCATGTCACAGGGAGGGGTTTACGATGAAAATCAATAGGGGTGTGGTTGTTGGATTGAGAAAAGCAAGCCGGCTGCTTAGTTTAATTTTCGCCTCGTTGTTGCTTTGCGTTCCGCTATTCTCCCAGGGGAGTGCGGGCCGTATTGTCGGAACCATTGCGGATTCGAATGGTGGCGCGGTCACTGGCGCCACAGTAACCATCCTGGATGTGGACCGAGGCACTTCGCGGTCCCTGACCACGGATGAATCAGGGGCGTTCAACGCTCCTAACCTGATGCCTGGAAACTACAAGGTGCGCGCCGAGTTCAAGGGATTCAAAACCACCGAGCGCCAGAACATTGTGCTGGAGGTCGCCCAGGAACTCCGTGTGGACTTGGTTCTCCAACCCGGCGAGCAAGCGCAAACCATTACCGTTACCGAAGAGATTCCTCTGGTGGAAACGACCAACGCCGAACTCGGCGGAACGATTCAGAACGCAGTCATCAACGACCTGCCCTTGAACGGCCGGAACTTCACGAATCTGCTCAACCTGCGCCCCGGCGTCACCAAGTATGTCGGCAACTCCGCCTGGACACAAAGCTCGAACGGCTTGCGTCCTCACGACAACTTCTTCATGGTGGATGGTATCAACAGCAATGATCCCTGGATGTCCCAGAGCATGATGAACGCGGTCATGGCCGCGGGCGACGCTGGAACGATGCTGCCCATTGACGCCATTGACGAATTCAAGACCATGGAGAATCCCCGCGCGGAATACGGCTGGAAGCCCGGCGCGGTGGTCAACGTCGGAATCAAATCCGGCACCAATACCCTTCATGGCTCCGCCTATGCGTACGGCCGCACGACGAGTTTTGATGCCCGCAACTATTTCAACCTGGCTCCCACCGTCGCGAATGGCTGCGCCGGCCCCGGTAGTGATCCTACGGCCTGCGTGAAGACGCCAGTTGAACTCGAGCAGTGGGGCGCCAGCGTGGGAGGAGCGATCAAGAAGGACAAGCTCTTCTACTTCGGCAATTTTGAGACGCAAAATTATAGCGTGGGGAATCCGGCCGAACACTTTATGCCGATCACGAATTCATCTGACACCACAACACAGCGCAAAGGAAGTGCGGCGAGCCTGGTAGGTGCATGCCTGGAAGCCGGAGAAGGTCTGACCCCGCTAAGCGCTCAACTGGCGGGCCTTGACATGTCTTGCACCCCGCTGTCGAATTATCCGGGGATATTCGTGGTCAACAACTCGGGTTCGACCAGTCAGCCTACTGCGCTAATCAGCCAAAGCAGGATTTATTCTGGAGTGGGAAAGCTTGACTATCACATCAACGACAAGCACTCGCTCAGCGGGATGTATTTCAGAAGCCCCGGAAGCGGCACGCTCGTGGACGATCCCTCCCTCGAAGTCAGCCCGACGTGGCGGACGGTCCAGAACGCGGTCTCTCAGGTAATCTCGGTGGGCGAAACCTGGGCCCCCAATTCCCTCTGGGTCAATTCCTTCCGCTTTGGCTACTCCCATTACAATCAGGTCTACACCGTCCCGGATGCCAACCAAAATCCCGCGAACTACTCTTTTAACGGCTCCACCTACAACTTCTACACGGGCCAGACCAATCCGGCCTACTTCGGATTTCCGAGGACTCGAATCAGGCAATTTTCCACCTATGAGCTAGGGCTGGCTTGGCCCAAGACGGTCGGGCCCGACAGCGTCTGGCAATTCTCCGACAGCGTTTCCTACTTGCATGGCAAACATGCGTTCAAGTTCGGCGGCGAGGTGCTGATCAATCAGAGCACCAACAACGTGGCCAACAATACCAAAGGCAGCTTCCGATTCGCCACCTTGACGACCTTCTTTACGGGCAACATGCGCGATGCAATTATCGCCACCGGCGATTACTTGCGGCACATGCAAACGGAGGGATACGCGGCTTTCGCGCAGGATGACTGGCGCGTCACTCCCAGACTCACCCTGAATCTCGGAATCCGCTACGAACTCACTACCGTCATTAAGGAAAAGAATAACCTGCTCGGCGGTTTCGATCCGGCTGTGGGCCTCGAACAAGTCGGCAAACAGATCCCCTCTCTAACCAACGGCGATCACAATAACTTCTCGCCGCGGTTCGGTTTTGCCTGGGACATCGCCGGCAATGGCAAGACCGTGATCCGTGGAGGAGGGGGCCTGCTGTACGAGCAGCTCACTTTTGACGTGCTGATGGCGTATAGCAACCTGTGGGGAGTGAAATCAATTCCCACCGGCGCGAACCTGTATGCAGGTGGTGTCCTTCTTAGCCCGGCTACCGCCGGCGGCACGATCAACAATACCGCCGTCTTCGTACAGCCCGGGGGAGCTGGAGATGCCAGCACTCCGGGGTCCCTCAGTTACAACTGGATCAACAACTCGTCTTCCACCCCACTCTATAACTTTTCGTCGGCCGCCTGTGGCGACGGCACTCCAGTCCCAGGCGTTGGTACGACTCCGCAGCCTTGCAGCATCCTGGCCGCGGACCATAATCTGCGAACTCCCTACGTCACTACCTGGTCGCTGGGCATTCAGCGCGCCATCACCAATAACCTCTCCCTGGATATCTCTTACGTCGGAAACCACGGCACGAAGTTTCTGGGCATGACTGACTTGAACCAACCGGTCCGTGTCGGCGGCTTCAGCCCAGGGTGGGGGGACCCGGCAACCGTGGGAACTCCGGCTCAGTTGTGCATCGCCAGTGCCTCGACGGGCTATGACAACTGTAGTCCTGGCTCGGGAACTTTGCCGCTGGCCGGCAAGTACCCGTATCTGAACAACATCCTCTGGCTGGCCAACAATAACCACTCCAACTACAACAGCTTGCAGGTAGCGTTGACCCAGCGGACAACGCACGGCCTGTCCTACGTGCTGGGCTACACCTACTCCCACGCCCTTGGGCAGACTCCGGACAACTGGAACGTCCCAACCCCGACCGATAGCACCAACGTGAAGGGTCTGTACGGGACGACCCAATTCGATATGACCCATGTGTTTACGTTTTCGACGACCTACACGCTCCCCGGGATGAACGCGCCAGGACAGCTCCTCAAGGGCTGGTCGATTAATTCCATCGTGACAATGGAGAGCGCGACACCCTGGAGCGTCAATGACTGGAGCACAGACTTCAGCGGCACCGGTGAGATCAACAACCCATCCGGTGCTCCTGGCGGACCAAACGTTCAAGGGGAGCAATGGAATATCTACGGCAATCCCATTGACTTCAGGACGACCAAGTCACTCGCCAACACCAACGTCGACCCGGGGACCGGAATTCCTGCGGGTGGAATCCCCTACTACGCTGCGGGGGATCCCCTTTTCACCTCGAAATGTCTCCCACTTGCAGCGACACCGTTGGCCATCGCTTCTCTTACCAATCTAGGCTGCTACGTTTCCCTCAACGGCAAGTCGGCTCTATTACCCGCGGCCTACGGGAGCTATGGAAACACGGCCCCCTATATGTTCCGCGGCCCCGCGTATGCCAACGTGGACCTTTCGATAACCAAGGTGTTCAAGTTCAAGGAACGCCTCACGGCTCAGTTCCGGGCCGAGTTCTTCAACCTTTTCAACCACCCCAACCTCTGCAACCCCTACGGCGGGCCAGGGGGCGACAACTCGTTTACCGACCCTTCGGCAGGTGCGGGGGGGAGTTTCGGCTGGCGGCCTGTGACACCCGACGTGTTAAACAGCAATCCGGTGCTTGGCTCGGGCGGTCCTCGCGCCATGCAGTTGGGCTTGAAGCTTCTTTTCTAGCGGCTTCGGTCACTTTCGAATAACCCTAACGAAGGGGCCGGACTTACCTCCGGCCCCTTTGCGTTGTGAGCAGCGCCGCACGCAAGAATCCTCCGTCGATATGACAATCGCTGCAAATCGTCGTCCGGCAACTTGAGGAGGTCTCCAATGAAACGCATGATTGCAATCCTGATCGTCGGGTCGCTCGTTCTTCTTGGCGTGCTGTTCCTGTCTCCTAGAGTCACAACGCCCGCCTGGGCCCAACTGCCGGGAGGAGCGCCGCCAGCCGAATCGGTCCCCACGCATGGCTACGTGATCGCGAACCAACCCGTCAAAGGGTCGTCCACCCCTGCGGACCTGGCCTTTGTGCTGACGCGGGACGATATCTACGTGCCGATCGCCATCCGCAAGCCAAAAGGAAACGGCCCGTTCCCCGCCATCACCATGGGCTCGGGCGAGGGCCGGGGAGGAATGAAACAGATCGAGCAGCTCACCGAACGCCTGGCGCAGATGCAGGACCGCATGATCGCGCGCGGCTATGTGTGCGTCACGATCAATTACCGCAACGAGATTCCCTATGAATATGAGCATGCCAAACCGCCGCAGAATCTCCCTGACAGCATCAGCGGAGAGCGGCGCATGCTGAAGTCGGGCCCGACGCTGGATCACGAGGACCTGATCGCCGTCATCCGCTATCTCCAGACCGTCCCGTACATCGACAAGGACGCCATCGGGTCAATGGGCGTGAGTCACAGCGGCGAAATGATCATGAAGGCGGCAGCCGAGTATTCATGGGGAGCGGGCATCGGTATCGAGCCCGCCGATCACGAGTTCCTGACCGTGGACACGGGCCCGACGGCGCCGCGGAAAGGGACCGAGATCCAGTTCAATGACATCGAGGTGGTCCGCAAGAGGGCGAACAAGACGGAGGCGATGGAGCGCATCGGGCGGATCAACATGCCGATCATGATCTTCGGCCGAGTACACGATCACCAGAATGGGGTCTTCAAGCTGACGTACGAGTGGATGAAGGCAGCGGGCAAGGACGTGACGTGGCAAGAGTTCGATCATCCCGTGCACGGCTACGTGTTCATCTACCCCCAGAAGGACGGCTCCTATAAGCCCGATGAGATTCAGCAAAAGACCTGGGACATCTTCATGGGGTACTTCGATCAGCACCTGAAGCACCCGCAACACCAGCACCTGGCGGCAGAGCTGACGACCCGCGGTACGGCTGCCGGGGGCAACTGAGCAAAGCGGCTACCGTTGGCGGGGAAAATGCGGCAAAAGAGCACGCGATCCAGCGGGGCTGAAGGTCGACGTCCAACCCAATGAGCCGGTTTTGGCGCCAGCATGCGGGTTACGCGATATGGTGACTTGCATCACACGATAATGTGACCAGCGTCACTGCGCGTGCATCCTGCACAAGCGTAACAAAGCCACCATGCATTACGGGGATGTTTCCAGTTCTACGGGCTCTGGGCAGACGGAATCACATACGGATTCAGCAAGGCTCGCCCGGCCTTAGGTCACGATTTCTCGGCCAGATGTGGGGTCAGGTTTGTGAGCGAAGCAACCGCAGGCAAACGCGGCTTTCAAGATATCCCCTTTCCAATGCGGCACCTATGTCTGCGGAACCTCGATTCGTGCGGTCCTCATAATAAGTTCGAAAATCTTGTCACAGGGGGTTGCCATGATAAAAATCAGTACGCGTGTGGTTGTTGGATTGAGAAAAGCAAGCCGGCTGCTTGGTGTAATTGTTGGCTCGTTGTTGCTTTGCGTTCCGATGTTCTCGCAAGTGAATACGGGCCGAATTTCGGGAAACGTTCACGACCAAACCGGCGGCGTTGTCGCTGGGGCGAACGTCGCGGTCTTGGACGTACAAAGAGGTATCTCGCGAACCTTGACCACGGATCAGGCAGGAGAGTACTTCGCTCCCAATCTTATACCGGGCACCTACACGGTGCGGGTCGAGTACAAGGGCTTCAAGACTGCCGAACGTGCCGACGTCCTGCTCGAAGTTGGCAAAGACATTCGCCTGGATTTTGAACTCCAGCCCGGCGAGCAAGCGCAGACAGTCACCGTTACAGAAGAAATTCCCCTGATCGAAACGACCACTTCGACTCTGGGTGGAACGCTGAGTAATCAGACGATCAATGACCTGCCCTTGAATGGCCGCAACTACGAGAACCTGCTGCAATATCGCCCCGGCGTGGCGGTTTACCCAGGTGGCGGAGCATGGACCCAGAGCACGAACGGCCTGCGTCCCGAGCATAACGTCTTCCTGCTGGACGGGGTAAGCGACATCGAACCATTCTCCGCCCTGAGCATCATCAATGGCGCGGGGATCGCCGGCGACGCCTCCACGATTTTGCCGATTGACGCCATCCAGGAGTTCAATCTGCAGGTCAATCCCAAGGCGGAATACGGGTGGAAGCCCGGAGCGATCGTCAACGTCGGGCTGAAGTCGGGCACCAACAGTCTCCATGGCACCGCCTACGCGTTTGGCCGCGATAGCGCTATGGATGCTAGAAATCCCTTCATTAATCCCGCCACGACACCGAAACAGGCAGTGGCATTGGAACAGTTCGGGGCCACAGCCGGCGGACCAATTAAGAAAGATAAAATCTTCTTCTTCGGGGCCTATGAGGGCCAGCGCTACAGTGTGGGGAACGCGTTTAATCTTCAAGAGCCGACCTCGGCCGCTGGGGCCGGGCCAGCCGCCAGCATCCCGGATGCGCTCGCCGATATGGCGACGCACTCCGTGGCGGAAAATCCTCTCAGTGCACAGTTGGTGAGCGCCGGCATCTGGAGTAATTCTGGACCTACCACGACCATTTCACTTGTTCCGGTCACCGTGATTCGTTCGGACAACGCCCTGGAGAAAGTGGACTTCCATTTGAGCGATCGCCACCAGTTGGGCGGCTACTATTTCTTCGGCGACAACTCGGGATTGGCCGTGGGTGGGAACATCGTGCAGCCCTACTGGCGGACCAGCATTCACACGCGGTCGCAAGTGGCCGGAGCGGCTTGGAATTTTACGCCGAATTCCGGCTGGGTGAATGAAGCCAGGTTCGGATTCAACCGCCTGTACCAGCCCAGTTTGCCCGGGGACTGCCAGCAGATCGGTCAGCCAGACTTCGGCATTAACACGGGCGCGACGTCGTGCGGATTCCCGCAGATTCAATTTGGCGGAGCTTTTACCCCATTGGGCTGCTGTGCCAACTTCCCGAAATATCAGGGACCGGATACGGACGTCGAGATCGTGGATAATATTTTCCATTTGCACGGCAAGCACGCCTTCAAGTTTGGCGGCGAGCTCCGCAAGGCCATCTACAATGGCGGCACGTTCCGCGCTGGCAAGGGTGCGTTCAACTTCGGGACTCGGGGTATCGTTCCTTTCACTGGCGCGACGCCACTGGAAGACTTCCTGGCCGGCATGCCCAGCCAGGGGAGAGTTCTGGTTGGGGATCCTCGCCGGCACCTGAGCGACTGGGGATACGCGGGGTTCCTCCAGGATGACTGGCGTATCACTCCCCGATTGACCTTGAACTTGGGAGTGCGCTACGAGTACGTCACGCCCGTCAAGGAGGCCAACGACCTGCTGGGCAGCTTCGATCCCAGCCTTGGCATGGTACAGGTGGGCAAACAGATCAGCACACCTTACAAGGGTGATCATAACAACTTTGCGCCCCGGGTAGGCTTTGCGTGGGATGTCACCGGCAGCGGCAGGAACGTGATCCGAGCAGGCGCCGGCATCATCTACGTTTTGGAAGGCTTCAACTTGCTCGTTTCCCAGCAAGGCACGAACGCCGTAACCACGGGCATCAACACCGTTCCCACGGGAGCTACTATCAACGGGGGTGCTACGCCTAGCCCTGGCACTATCGCAGTTGGCTCCGTCACCCTCAATCCTCCGGGCAATCCCCTCAATTGGAGCTTAGCCGGGCCAATTTTTCCCAACACCTCCACGATCAATTGCACCAACGCCGCTCCCTGTCCTCTCATGGGCGTGGATCCGAATCTCAAATCGGCGTACGTCAGCAATTGGAACTTGAGCATCCAGCACGCTTTCACGCACACTTTATCCCTGGACATGGCTTACGTTGGGAACAAGGGCACAAAGTTGCTCGGCCTTGCTGATATCAACCAGCCGGCCATCGGGGGCGGCTGGACGCCAGCCGCGATTACGGCTTTCAAGGTTAGTACGACCGCCGAGCAAGCGGCCCGTCCATTCATTACCAAGTTTCCGTACCTATCGAACATCAACTATCTGGGGAACTATTACAACTCGAACTACAACGGCCTGCAGGTGACTTTAACCCAGCAGGCTTCCCATGGGCTGTCGTTCATGGCCGGCTACACCTACTCCCACGGCATTGATGACGTTTCGAACGATTGGAACACCAACGTTCCGACCGACAGCACCAACCCAGGACTGGAACGCGGGAGCAGTTTCTTTGACATCCGCCACCGCTTCACGCTCACGGCGACCTACGCCATCCCCGGCAGGAAATCGCCGGCACAGCTTCTGGAAGGCTGGCAGGTCAACGCCATCGTGAATATTCAGAGCGCGCTGCCCTGGAGCGTGCTTGACAGCACAAACGACCTGAGTGGAACCGGAGAACTCGTAGATCGCTGGAATTTCTACGGGAATCCCGCCGACTTCAGCGGCCGAGGCGCCGCACCGATTCCATGTTTCGGGGCCACTGGCAGCAGCTTTGCTAAGTCGGGCTGTTCGACAACGGTTCCCACAGCGTGTACGACCGCTGCCGCTGGTTTGGGCGCAGGTGGGACGACTTCGCTGACTAAGATTGGCTGCTACGCACTTGGCAACTCTATCCTGATTCCTCCCGCTCCGGGAACCCTCGGTACGATGGGCCGCGATCTCCTGCGGGCCAATGGCTTGCAACTCCTGGATATGTCGCTGGCCAAGAACTGGAAGTTCAGGGAACGGTTCGGCGCGCAGTTCCGCTTCGAAGTGTTTAACGTTTTCAACAAGATCCAGTACGCCAACCCGCAGTTCAATGGGGCGGGTGGCAACAATCCGAGCGCACCTGCTGCGTTCGGCGCTTCCTTTGCAACGCCTGACGTATCGAACAACAATCCGGTGGTCGGGAATGGAAGCAGCCGCGCGATTCAGTTGGGCCTGAAGTTGAGCTTCTGAGGCCCCGGCCGAACTAGACAAATGGCGAAAAATCCGGAGTGAGATAGAGGTAGAACCACCGAAAACCGAAAACAGGGAGGAACCGAGATGAAAGAGAATCGCAATGTGTCCAGCCGGCGCCAATTCTTGAAGCATGCCGCGGCGGGAGCAGGGTTGGCGGTGGCGTCCACTGCTGTGCCGGCGTTTGCCGATCACCATCCCCACCCCACTCCGAACAGCCTTACCTATCTCGATCGCAGGATGTACATCTCCAATATGGAGGTACTCGCGCACATCGAGCCGGGTGCACGCCGCGGCGGCAAACTGCAAATGATGGCTATCGGGAACCGGCGATACCTGATCCAGCAGGGTGACATTATTGATGTCAGCGACCTGCACAAGCCGGGCATGTACAACCGGAAGTGCTTCGAAGGCGGCCAGGTTCAGGCGGCTTACAACAAGGAGCTGAAGAAGTGGATTCTGATGACCGGGGCGCAGTCACCGATCACCGATTCCACTCCCGAAGCGCCCATGGGGAAGTACGACGACCCCAAGCTGGCTGACAAGTGGAGAAACTACAAGGGGCTGCGTGGGGTGCGATTTTACGACATCACCGATCCGTCGAAAGTCAGCAAGCTGTCGGAATTCAGCACCGGCGCAACCGGCTCCGGCACGCACCGGAACTATTACGACGGCGGCAAATACGCCTATCTCGACACCTCGCCCGATGACAGTTTCATTCATCAGCCCTCCTATTTCCGGTCGTTGGTCAACGGCAACATGATTATTGATTGCTCCGACCCATCCAGCGCCAAGCAGGTGTCGTTCTGGTGGGTGCCGGGTTCGCGGAAGGGCGAGGAAGCGGAGTACGAGAAGTGGATCTGGTCGAAGCTGGTTCCCCCCAAGGTTGTGGGCGATCAGACGCCTTTTGCCGGGTTGCACGGCCCCGTGTATGTCCCCAAGAAGCTGGAAGACGGGGGCAACCGCGGATATGGCGCGTTCGGGTGCAACGGGTTCATCATTCTCGACCTTTCCGACCCATCCCATCAGAAGGAGGTCGGCCGATTCGAACCGCCGCCGCAGTACGCGGGCATGGGCATTGCTTTCCACACCATTTATTGCGGAGTCATGGATCGCGGATTTGTGATCACCAACGGCGAAACCACGAACTCGGACTGCAACCAGATCTTCCTACCGAACTGGGTGGTTGACATCCGCGATGAACAGCATCCTGTGCCCGTTGCACAGTTCCCGCGGCCCGTGCCCCCGCACGATGCGCCGTATAGCGACTTTTGCTACAAGCGCGGACGGTTCGGCACGCACAATCCTCCGCACCTGAAGGCGCCCGGCAAGCCGCGCCAGGACTTCATGGCCCATGCGTATTTCATCGCTGGGCTGAGGTGTTACGACATCGGAAATCTCTACAAACCCGAAGAGGTTGCGTACTTCATTCCTCCCCAGGGCGGCGATTTGCGCGACTTCGGCAGTTGGAACCGGACGGTGGACAACGTGTTTATCGAATGGGACCGCAACATCATTTATGCGGCCGCCGACACCGGCATCTACGCGCTGAGTTGCCCGAACCTCGGAAAACCCATCCTTGACCCGATGCCCGTGAAGGAGTGGTCGTTGCCGAAGCTCAACGAAGGAGCCGTCTAGCCCGCATCTCCCTTGAGTGCGTGATGGAATTGGCTCTGGGAGATCAGATTGTTGCGTCGAATCGCGGGGGGTGGTTTGCGTTTTGTTTTTGCGCCGCATTCAAATGTTTGCGATGAAGGGCAGTCCTGTAGGGGCACGGCAATGCCGTGCCCCTACAACCAGCGCGCCCAGTGGCTCTGAAGCCTGTGCCACTGGAACTGCAGTTTGGAATATGCCTTCAACGAAATCATCCCTGGAGGACACCATGACATACCTGCCCGCAAGTGTACTGTCGAAAATTGGGGCGACTGCGTTTGCGCTCCTTTTTATACTCCTGCTCGGCCAGACTCCGGTAACGGCGGCGGACAACCCGGATGCCACCATTGACGGCCTCAAGGCCAAATTCGTGGACGTAAACGGCATTCGCACGCGCTACTACGAATATGGACAAGGCGAGCCGGTCGTGATGATTCACGGCGGCGCCCAGGCGGGCGCGACGACGGCCAACGTCTTTTCGCGAAACATTTTGGGATTAGCGAAACGCTTCCATGTTTTTGCCATGGACCGGCTGGCCTGCGGGTTGACGGGCAATCCGAAGGAGGACACCGAGTACAACCAACAGGGCGAAGTCAACTTCATCTACGCCTTTATTCAAACGATGAAGCTCGGGCAGGTGCATTTAATCGGACACTCGGCAGGCGGCGGATTGGTTTTCTACCTCGCCGTGCAACACCCGGACATCGTACGGACCTTGACGATCCTCGCCATGGGCCCGGAAGACCCGCCCATGGGGCCGACCAAGTTGGAACCTTTGTTGCAAAAATGCGCGGACCAGAAACAGTATGAGGGCTTGAAGTGCCGGCTGGGGTTGCTCGCCTGGCTGCCTGATACCTTCCCGGCCGAATACTGGAAGGCCGACCAGTCCATGTCCGACCTGCCGAAATCGAAGGAGGCACGGGCGAAGCTTGCGGCGGGCGTCGGAAAGTTGCCGGACTTCCCCGCCTGGCGGCAACAGCAGTGGGACCGCGCACAGAAAGATGGCGTCGTGCAGATGCCAGTGCTTATGGTTGCGGGAAAGAATGACATTCTTGACTGGGGCGAAAATGATGCGACGGCGAACTTGCGAGGAGAGCTTGGCCTATTCGATATCGTCGCCAGCAAGAACGTGAAGGTGCAGATGATCGTCTATAACAACGGCGGACACTTCATGTACCGCGAGCATCCCGAACAATTCAACCAGGACTACGTCAACTTCGTCGACTATTGGGAGCATCACCCGGCGGGAGCGCCGGCGATGGCAGCAGGCCCGTTGCAATAGAGGAGAAGATGGCGCAGTATCAGGGCCGCTGTGCGCGGGTACACTCAGGCAAAGAAATTCGGCGGGGCATGGCTGAGGAGCGAGTTGCCCTCAGACAATCTCAACTAGCGAGGTGAGGTATGTCGAAGGTCCGTAAGGATGCAGGGTCGTTCGAAGGCCATGTCCAAAAATCCCCGGGAAAACGCCAGGGGATCAGCAGAAGATCTCTGCTCAAGGGCACGGCGGGCGCCGCGCTAGGTGCGGCAGCCGCAAGCCTTACCGGCGCTCTCAGCGCGCGCGCGCAGGTCCAGGGACTCTACACCTCCAACTTGCCGCCCGAACTTCCCCTGCCCCTGGGCTCGCTGACATATCTTGACCAGAAGCAATACATCCACAACATGGAAATTGTCGCCCACTTGCCTGGTTCGACGATCAGCGGCGGCGAACCGCTGATGGCCATGTGGGCCAAGGGAAAGCAGAGATTGCTGCCGGCGGGCGGAGGTTTCGTTGACGTGAGTGACGCCAAAAATCCGGCCGTCATGAACAAGGGAGTGATCCGGGGCAACGGGACGGTCACTTACAATACGAAGCTGAAAAAATGGATCATGATGTGCACCGCGGCGCAGCCGCTGACCGGCGCCGTGCCAGAGTTTCCGCACGGGCAGTACGATAAGGAATTGCGCGACAAGGTGCTCGCCTACAAAGGGCTCCGAGGAATCCGCAACTACGACGTCAGCGATCCCACCAAGCCGAATCTGTTGCAGGAATTCAATACCGGAGAGAAGGGCAACGGCACGCACCACAATTTCTACGACGGCGGGAAATACGCTTACCTCGATTGCGGCTGGGACGATCAGTTGCGCCTGGAGAATCACCAGCGCCCGTTCAGCAACGCCCTCATGATCGTGGATATGTCGGACCCGGCGAACGTCCAGGAAGTCTCGCGGTGGTGGGTTCCCGGACAGAAATTTAGCGAGGAAGAAGAGTACAAGAAATACGTCTTCGCCGGAGATCACACCGCCTGGACCGGAAATCACGGCGCCCTCAGCGTCCCCAAGCGTGTCGAGGACGGCGGCACGATCGGCTATGGCGGCTTTGGCGCCTTCGGGATGTACGTCATGGACTTGAGCGATATCAAACATCCGAAGCCCTATGGGCACGTGCTGCATGAATTCAACACGTTCGGCACCATCCCTTACCACACCTGCTTGCCGATCACTTCCGACGCGGCGCACCCGCGCCTGGCCAACCTGCTCGTCTGCACTCACGAGGCGCTCGAGGCAGATTGCCGCGAGAACTACCACACCCCTTACGTCGTGGACGTGAAAGACCCAAAGAATCCGAGGATCATCGGCTACTTCCCGCGCCCGCAGGCGCCGGCGGATGCGCCGTACACGGATTTTTGCTTCGCCCGCGGACGCTTCGGCTCGCACAACACGCAGTGCTGGATACAGCCCGGCGCGCCGAAACCCAACCTCGTCGCGATGACGTATTTCAACGCCGGCGTCCGTATCTTCGATATCTCCGATCCCACCCAGCCGAAGGAAGTGGCGTGGTTCGTGCCTCCGCGCGACGGCGACATCAACAAGTATCCGACGTGGTGGCGTGGCACAACGGAAAACGTGTTCGTGGAGTGGGACCGCAATCTAATCTGGATTGGAACGCATGAAGGCACCTATTGCCTGTCGTGCCCGGCGCTTGGCAAGCCCATAACCGAACCCACAAAGATAGCGCGCTGGTCGGTGCCTTACTGCAATGCCGGGTGGGACGACCAGACCGCCCGCAGCTTCTATTTCGGAAGATCACTGAGTCAAATGGGCTAGGAGTTTGTGCCACTGGCGGGACGAAATGGAATGGTAGGCCCGTGCGGACTCGCTTGCCCTGAGCCTGCCGAAGGGAACCGCGGCCCTCTACCGTGTCAAACCCAACTTTCATCCGAGATGGCATGACACCGAAGAAGGCCAAGTGACAAGACGAGGCAGTGTTTATGCGGGTTTCACGCAGCTTTCTACACATGAGATATGCGATCGCATCTGCTTGGAAGGGCAAGTCAGCTCGGTGAGGAGGTCTGTAACTCGATTGGCGGCAATGGGCAGGGCCCTGCGGACGGGCTCGGAAAGGCCGTAGCCTGTCGCAACGTTCTGAGGTTCGATCCCAACGACAAACACGCGATCAGGGAGTTCATCAAGAACTTTGGCGACAGCGAGAAGTTCGCCGGCATTGCATTCGTGGGAGGTATCCGCGCGGTTAGCACCCATCTGGAAAACTTCGGACACATTCAAAATTCTGGTGGTTCCCGGAGGCGCGCCCGTTGCCAGGGCATCCACGACGATAATGGCTTCGCGGCCGCTCAGGTGGCCGAGCAACGCTAAACCCTGCGTACCGCCATCGAGAAACTCGATGCGATCCTTCCATCGCTCCGCTTCTTGCAACAGTTGTTCGATCAAGGCAGGACCGAGGCCGTCGTCGCCGAGCAGAGTATTCCCCAAACCGAGAACAAGAAACGGCGCCCGGCTCCGGAGAGAATCGCCGGGGTTACTTGTCATCTTGCACGTCTTCCCGCTGGTAGAACTTGTGGCCCGAGATGATGGAGCTGATCAGGCCGTTGCCGAGCATGGTCGAGTCGTAAATTACAACGTAGACGTGCACCAAGGCGAAAATGGGGAACGCCCACGCGACAAGATGGTGATACATGTGGGTTTTGTATGAGCCGCCGAGCAATGGAATCACCCAGCCGAACAGATGGTCCAGCAAACCGCCAGGGTTAGTCTGTGAGTACATGGCCATGCCCGTAAAAATCTGAACCCATCCGAGAAAAATGACGAAAAAGGTGTAAGTAGCGCCCCCCAGCGCGTTGTGGCCGAGGTAGGCGCGGCCACGCCGGAGCTTCAGATATTCAATGACTTCCCCGACGACTTCGCGCCACCAGGAGACGCGCCAAATATAGGGGAAGCCCGAGCGAGCATAGTTGTTACCGACCCAAAACCAGTAGATGCGAAAGATGAAGCTGATTGCGAAAATGAAGGCGGCCGCGAAATGTACTTGCCGGAATCGTCCCATGACAAAGTGATTCGCGGGCTCGCCCGCCGGTGCGAGGATCGGACTGCCGATGTAAAGGCCGGTGAGGAAAAGCACGATGATGGACAGGCCAGTGACCCAGTGGGTAATGCGCACGGGAAGTTCCCAGACGTAGGCACGGCGAAAGAATTTTTCCGGGTGACCCTGGAGTTCTCTCGGATCGAACAATCGAACGACATTCGCCATGGCTGCCTCCTAGGGAACGATGACGACTTCCGACAACTTGCGGCCGTCCGGGCTCAGAACGTGCGACGCGCAGGCCAGGCAGGGGTCGAAGGAGTGAATCGTGCGCAGGATTTCGACGGGCCGCTGAGGATCCGCCATGGGAGTGCCAAGCAGAGCAGCCTCGTAGGCGCCACGCTGTCCCTTGCCATCCTTTGGAGAAGCGTTCCAGGTGGAGGGAACCACGATCTGGTAGTTAGCAATCTTCGCGTCCTTGATGTGGATCCAGTGGCACAACGCGCCGCGTGGAGCTTCCGTGAAGCCGTACCCTTTGACATCCGCGGGCCAGGTTGAAGGATCCCACTTCGACGTGTCCGCAGTGGTAGAGTCGCCCGCCTTGAGGTTGGCGATGAGATGGTTGTATTCTTCCATCAACCAACGGACCGCGAGGCGCGTTTCAAGGCCGCGCGCGGCGGTCCGGCCGAGCGTGGAAAACAGCGCCGTGGCGGGAATTTTTAGCGCCCCGAGAGCTTCGTTGACGACATCCTTGAAGTCACTGTGGCCACCGGCATAGCCGACCAGCATACGGGCCAATGGCCCGACCTCCATGGCATTGCCCTTCCAGCGCGGCGCTTTAAGCCAGGAGTACTTGGCGTTTTCATCGAGCTGTTTATAAGGCGGCTTGGGGCCGGTGTATTTGGGGGATGTCTCTCCCTCCCAGGGATGGAGAGTATCTTTGCCGCCGGAATACTCGTACCAGGAGTGCGCGATTTCTTCGCGCACCTGGGTGGCATCTGCCGGATCAACCGGCAACACCTCGCCCAAATTTTTGTTCAGAATGGCGCCTCGCGGAAAACGGAATTTGGAGATGTCGTTGATTCCGTTTTGCGGGATGTCGCCGTAGACCAGGTAATTGCCCAAACCTCCGCCAATCTGGGTCCACTCGGGATAAAAGGAAGCGACAGCGAGGAGATCCGGGATGTACATCTGCTCGACGATTTGCGTGGCCTCCGCGATCAAATCCTTGACGTAATTCAGGCGTTCCATGTTGATGGCGTTGTCACTTTGCATAGAGATGGCCGCGGCCGTGCCACCGACAAGATAGTTCGGATGCGGGTTCTTGCCGCCGAAAATCGTGTGGATCTTAATGATTTCCTTCTGCCACTTGAGCGCTTCGAGGTAGTGTGCCACCGCCATCAGGTTGGCTTCCGGCGGGAGCTTGTAGGCTGGGTGCCCCCAGTAGGCGTTCTGGAAGATGCCGAGTTGGCCGGAGTCGACATACTTCTTCAACGTGGCGGCAATGTCGCGGAAATAACCGGAACTGGCTCTCGGAAATGAGGGAGAAACTTTCTGTGCCAGCGCGGCAGTGTGGTCGGGGTCGGCTTTGAGTGCGGAGACGATGTCGACCCAATCGAGCGCGTGCAAGTGATAAAAATGGATCACATGATCCTGCACCATCTGGGTAAGAAACATGATGTTGCGAATGATGTCGGCGTTTTGCGGCACGCGGATGTCAAGAGCGTTTTCGACACAGCGCACCGATGCCAAGGCGTGTACGGTAGTGCAGACACCGCAGATGCGCTCGCAAAACGCCCAAGCATCGCGAGGATCGCGGCCACGGAGAATGACCTCGATCCCGCGCCACATGGTTCCCGAGGAGATGGCATCGCCGATGTGGTTACTGTCATTCAGGATGGCTTCGATGCGCAGGTGCCCTTCGATGCGGGTGACGGGATCGACAACGACTCGAGCGCTCATGGATCACCTCTACTCGCCCTTGTCGGAGGGCGGCTGGTCTTGGTCTGCTTGCGGCTTCTGTGACAATCGGCGGGCCACGGTGGCCGTAAGGTGCGCCCCGACGCCTATGGCTGTAGCTATTCCCAGCACTTCGCCGATTCTGTTAGGCGTCGCGTCGATTCCCGGCACGACGACGTTAGAAAGCCTCTGGTAAAAGGGCCCGTTGTCCCAGAAATTGGCCTCGCTGCAACCAATGCATCCGTGGCCTGAGCCGATGGGGAATGAAACACCGTTATTCCATTTAAAGGTCGAACAAGAGTTATAGGTTGTAGGGCCGCGGCACCCCATCTTGTATAGGCACCAGCCCTTGCGTGCGCCTTCATCATCCCAAGCCTCGACGAATTGGCCCGCATCGAAGAACGCGCGCCGATAGCACTTGTCATGGATGCGTTGGCCGTAGAACATCTTGGGCCGGCCGATGCGATCGAGTTCCGGCAGGGCGTCGAAAGTGAGTATGTAAGTCAGGATGCCCGTCATGACTTCGGCGATCGGCGGGCAGCCGGGAACGTTGATGATCGGCTTGCCTGTAATCAACTGGTGAACGGGCTTGGCGCCAGTCGGATTCGGGCGTGCCGCTTGGACGCAGCCGTTCGAAGCGCAGGACCCCCATGCGATGATGGCCTTTGCGTGCTCAGCCGTTTCCGTGAGGACATTGAGGAAAGTATCGCCGCCCACTGTGCAATAGACGCCGCCGTCGGCAGTGGGAGCGTTACCCTCCACGGCGAGCAGGTACCCGCCGGGATGCTCCTTGATCATCTTCTTGCGAATCTCTTCCACCTGGAAGCCTGCGGCGGCCTGGAGGGTATCGTCGTAGTCCAGGGAAATCATGTTGAGGATGATGTCCTGGGCAATGGGATGAGAAGAACGGATAAAGGACTCGCTGCAACAGGTACATTCGAGGCCGTGGAGCCAGAGGACGGGAATGCGGGGCTTGGTCTCGAGCGCGGCGACCACTTGGGGCACCATGGCGGCATCGAGCCCCATAGCAGCGGCGGTCGTAACGCAAAACTGCAAGAAGTCTCTACGATCAATGCCATGCTGGAGGAGAACATCATAGGTCGAAGCAGGAGAGAATAGTTTGTTCACGTCATCCCCCTGAACGCAATATTTCTGGCCGGGGCCAATTGCGCGTGGAGTATCTGATCGCAAGCATCCTCTGATAATAAAGCAGTGTCTGTGATAATCGTCACCCCTAGATGTGACCGTTGAACATTTCGAAATCCAACCCGTCCAGGAAGCAGGACAGGTTAACCTGTTACATAAGTAACTCAAGTGCTGATTGCGGATGATGGGACCAGAGCCTGCCCTAGGCTCAGCCCCCATCTCCAGCTGGAACTGCCGCGTGGGTGAGGACCTGAAATCCATTGGCGTTAAGCTTCCGGAGCAAGATGCTCAGCGCGATTCTGAAACGGCCGGCCACCAGAGCGAGAGTTTCAGCGGGCCAAAGCGGGTGTTGACGCCAAGCACTTCCAAGAGACGCTCAAGGCAAAGTTTTAAAGTGAGCGAGACCGGATAGGCCCTCGGTCGCAAAACGGCTGAGGGCTTGTTTTGCATTCACGTACAGCGGTTTGGCTGGCGTTAAGATAATCCTCGCTGATCCGTTTCACTTTGACATAGCCGGTGCGAAGCCTTATCCCCAGCAGCTATTTGGAGGTGTGCGTTTTACGGACATCGAGTGAATTATTTTTGAATGCGCCATGATCCTGGCACAATTGCCAAGGTGCCTAGATGCATCACATCTCCGGTAAGCCGACTGTACGTGTCCCTCGTTAAAACGTAAACTGGGCTCGAAAAGCGACGCTTTGGGTCTTTCCACATGCCTTTTCTTGGCGACGAAACCCTGCTTATGGTCTGAGACAAGCTCAACCAATTACGGAATGCCGAACCTGATCAGGGAACTCCTGCTGCTAAACCACATTTAGCTGAGAAATCCAGCACGAAGGTGGAAGTTTTTGAGTGCCCGGGTGGAAATCCGGATTGGCGAGTATCTCGGACTCTTGGCGCATACCCTCTTGCCAACCATGCTCGACGACATTCGCTCTGTGGAGGCGACCACTACAGACCGAAAAGCGATACTCGCAATAATCCAGAGAGCTAAAACCGGATTCCCCGGACCTCTTTGCGAGGCGCTTACTTGCGGCTCTAGTTCACGCTTGCTTGCGTCATCGTCCAGTCCCAATGCTGTCCGGCCGCGTCGACGATGGCCGGCACGTCTTCCTGAAGCAGGAACCGCTCCCGCACCAACCGATTCGCCGCCTCCTCGACGCGGCGTACATAGTCGGCGCGGCTGCTGTAGCGTTCCTCGACTGACAAGCGCGGATCGTGACTTTTGTCCCGGTCGCTATGTGTTTTCGCGAACGGAATGTACGACCCCGCCATGGCAATGAGGGTGTCCGGCGCGCCGATGTGCTCGCTACGGAAGGCCCATCCCGTGTAAGTCCCCAGTGGAACCGCCTGCTCGGGCAGACGAATGCCTCCGATGTCGTTTCCATCGCCATCTACTTGCGGAACTATGAACGGCAGCACCGAAACCGCGCCAGGCAGGTCGGCGCGGAACCCGCCGGGCACGTGCAACGGCCACTGCACGGCAGGCACATCGGGGTACTTGATATCCCGCTGAGCGACCAGCGTCCCGTCCGAGAGTTGCGGATGACGGCTGGGCGGGGGTGCGACGCCTCGTCTCACCCACTGATCGAGGTCTGCGAGCAGGGCGCGCTGAGCCCACCGGTAATCGTTCGGATTGACTTTGAGCGGCTGGGCGTCGGTGTTGGCCGGTGGCCACGATCCAGGACCGTGCTTGGTGCCGGCCAGCGTGAAAATCCGCACATTCGGCGGGTCAGGTAGATCTTCAAGACCGTCCAACGATAGGTGGCGCAATGCCGCCACGCGGCCCCGATCCCAATACTCGGACGCCGTGTCTACCAGGAAAATCTTCGGATCCTGGCCCGCCGGGACGCGCGCGCCAAGTCCATCTCGTTTCCCGGTTGCGGGATCGGTTGTCACTTCGTAACGAATCGGGAATTTCGTCTGCGTAAAGGACCCAAGCTCATTCGGCAAGGCAAACCTCTCGTTGAAGCTGCCGAGCGAGGTCCCTCCTGTATGAATGAACAGAGCATCGATAGCCTGCCTGCCCTGTTCGTCGGTCGTAAAACCTTCGTAGACGAGCTGACGCTCATACCGTCCGACCTGGGAAGCGCCGTACGTGTAGACGTACCGGGCATGGACGATGGCATCGGAATTGTTCTTTATGGCCGAGGCCATGTCTCGAATAGCTGCAAATCCCAACCCGGCGACAGGCGGATCCTTGCTTTCATAGGTCAGCTGATACGTCTGCCCGGCTTTGAAGCCGCCCTTCAGCGTTAGCCAGTTCGGGTCGAAAACCACCTGGCCGCTTTCCAAGCGTCCAAACTGCCAGTCTTCGCGCGGAATGAAATGCGGCGCGGCAACCCAGCCCTCGCGTACGGTTAGCCGGTAGGCAGGATTCTTGGGATCGAGTGGCGGATAAGCGGAGGTGTTGTACTCGCTGGTGAATTCGAACGAGGCGGAGGCTTTGTCGGGGATGAACCACGGGCTGATCCATCCGGTGATCGGCCGGCCATTGTCGGTCGCGATGGGGACCTGCAATCCGACAAGATTCTTGTCCCTGTCCTTGCGCACTTCGAATTCCCAGCCGACGGCCACCAGTGTGTAGCCTTCGCGCATGAGCAGGCCATCGCCGAATTCGGAGTCCGTCGCCGGATCGGACGATCCTTTGGCGCGGTTGAACACGCCCAGTAGCCCCTTGTTGCCGCGGTTCACCACGTCAAAGAACACTACACCGTTGCCATGCGAGGGATCCTTCGGCCTGAGAATGAACAGGTCGGCCGAGAATTCCACCTTGCCCTGGCTATTCCGGGGCGCCTTGTCGATGTCGGCGATAATCTTGTTATGCGGGTTGTTTGGGTCGACGGCGAAATAGACCTTGCCGGAGAGCTTTTCGTAAGCGCCAACCGCGCCGAAAGGTTTTCCGCTGAGCACATCCTGGCGGTTGGAAATTTCAATCCGTGCGACCTCAGCGCGCATTGTCGTTGGCGCGAAAGCCGCGACCAACACCGCCAAAGCCATGCTCAGAATGCGGAGAGTATATGGTTTCATAGACATGCTCCTTCCAATTCTTTCGTCAATCACATCGAGCCGGCGGACTCTTTCCAAATTGTCCACGGGAATTGCTACAAAATGATTCGGCTGCGGCTGTATTCAGCCGAGATTCAGTCGCTGCGTATTCTTGTATGGGACGGCAGGTTATAGACGCTGCCACTAGTGATCCTCCCCCGTAGTACCGGGAACTTCTGAGACACGAGCGCTAGACTCGAGTCGAGGCGAAAAACATGGCTTTCATGGGGTGACATAGTAATAGGCAGAAACCTCTAACAGCAGTGATTTCCATGAGAATAGAATTATTGGTAGGCACACGTTGCGAATTGGGTGCCTCGAGGATATCGAGCCTACTTTCCACCTGACGGATGAAGCGTGAGCTTTTGAACTCGCCAGTTCGAGATCTCACCCACGTAGATTTCATTTTCATTCCGGCAGTCGATTTCGTGTACCGCCATGAATTCCTTCAACAGCTTGCCGCCACGTCCGAATTTTCCCAGAATTCGGCCGTCCAGCTCCATCTTGTAAATTTCGCCGTTGTCATTCATATCGGTCGTGCCGGTTGAGTTTGAAGTGTAAAGGTACTGGTGTGCTCCTGGGGTGATGCAGACGGCCCAGGGAGCGCCGACGTTGATGTACATGGCCTTGAAGTTTCCATCGTTATCGAACACTTGGATTCGCTTGACGGAGCGATCGCCCACGTACACGTTGCCCTGATGGTCCACCTGTATCGTATGCACGTCTTCGAATTGTCCGGGGCCGCGGCCTCTGGATCCGAAGGCCTTCACAAAATTGCCGTTCTTGTCGAACTTCACAACTCTCTTATTGTTGTATCCGTCGGAGACGAAGATGTTTCCAGCCGGGTCCCAGGCGACGTCGGTTTCACGGTTGAACATGGCGAACGGCCCTGTACTGAACGCCTCTCCACCCGGACCAGGCGTTGCAGTCGTACCTCCTGCCATTCCCCCGGGACGCGTCGCGAGGAGTAGCTGCTGCATCAATGCTCCGCCTGAGACTCCACCAGCCGACTGCCCCTCGGCGACAGGGCCGGGAGTTCCCGCGAAGTCTTCCGGTCTCCGTCCGAGAGTCATCAGAACTTTGCCCTCTGGGCTGAACTTGACGATCATGTTTGAGCCTTCGTCCACCATCCAGAAGTTGTCCTGGGGATCGACCCGCACGGTGTGAGCAAAGGCCTGGGCATAGGTGCCTTTACCGTGCTCGTGCACAAAGTTTCCGTTCTGGTCGAACTCGTAGAGCCGGGCGGCGGCGCCCCGCCCGAATTGACGCGAGCTGCCGACCGTGTACGCAAGGAGGCCATCTCTCGTGTAAACATAAATGTGCCCCTTGGAATTCGTGGCCACGCCGACCGCCTCGCCCATGACGATATTGTCCGGCATCTTCAAAAGGTTGGGCGCGGAGTCGAACGGTATTTCCGGAACGGAGATCTGGGCAAACAGAGGGCTGGCGAAAAGCGCCATTACAGCCACCAGGATCAATTCTGAATAGCGTCGCATGAAAGCCTCCATAACAAATTTGACTCTTTCAAGGGGGAGAAAACACCCTGCAATATTGCAGGCTCTCGCCCCGCTGATTCCTCACTCAAGGCCCGCATCACTTCCCAGAAGGGTGCAGAGTTAGTTTTTGCACGCGCCAATTCAGCAGTTCGCCGACGAGAAGCTCATTTTCGCTGGTGCAATTCATTTCATGGATCCAGCCGAATTCCTTCACCTGCTTCCCGGCAGTGCCGAATTTGCCCAGGACGTGCCCTTCCATATCGAGCTTGTAGATCGGCCCCACGGCGTCTGAGCTGTAAAGATACTGCTTTGGCCCCGGCGTGATGCAGATCGCCCAGGGAGCGCCAACGCCCGTCCAAATGGCGCGGAGCGTCAGGTCATTGTCAAAGACTTGAATTCGGCTGTTTCCTCGATCGCCGACATACACATTTCCCTGCTTGTCTGTCGCAATGGTGTGCGGGGTACTGAATTGTCCGGGCTCCTTGCCCTTCACACTGCTGCCGATAGACTTGATGAATCGGCCATCCTTGTCGTACTTCACGACCCTCGAGTTGCCATAGCCATCGGAGACGAAGATGTTTCCGGCGGCGTCCCAGGCGACATCGGTCTGCCGGCTGAAGGCATAGGGCTGCGCCGGCCGCGGCGTGTCTCCGGGGAGTAGCGGGTGAAAGTTGAAGCCGCCGGGAACATCCCCTTCAGCGGACTCCGGCCTGCGGCCCAGCGTCATGACCGCTTTGCCTGCCGGGTTGAACTTGACGATCATGTTCGAACCCTCGTCCACGGCCCAGACGTTGTCTTGCGAATCGACCCGCACGGTATGAGCGAACGCAAAGGCATACGAGCGCGGACTGATCTCGCGCACAAAGTTTCCTTCCTGGTCAAATTCGAATAGCTGGGTCTCACCGCTGCGGGTGAACACAAACATATGTCCCTTGGAATTCTGCGCCACTCCCGCGGCTTCGCCGAGGAACACGTCGGTCGGCAGCTTCAGCAAATTGGGCGCGGAATCGAAGGCGATTTCGGGCACATCCTGAGCGAAGACAGGGAGAACCGGTAGTGAAACGAGCGCAACGATCAAGCACAACTGTAAACAACGCCTCATAGAAGCCTCCAAAAAAGACAAGTCCGCGGGGTGGCGAATCTTGCCGATTCGCCACCCCGCGCTAGTTCGTTTCTATCCAGCTACTCGCCGCATCAGGACTACCAAACCACCTTCAGCGCAAACTGAATCTCCCTCATCGGCACCTGCGTGGGGGTATCAATCTGGCCGAAGCCATCGACCGGACCTGGGTCAAGGGCAACGAGATTGTTAATTGGAGGTGCAAAGTTCGTGTGATTTAGAAGATTGAAGAACTCAGCACGGAACTGGATGTTGAAGTTTTCCGAGAACTTCTTGATGTGGTTGTTCTTAATAAAGGACATATCGACGTTGAACAATCCCGGCCCAATGATCGAGTTGCGTGGCAGGTGGCCGAGCAGATTGACACAGGAGAGAGGGTCAACGCCAAGTGCCGCAAGCGTGATTGGCGCACCGTTATCCCCGAGGGGGGGATTTTGGTCGCAATTGGCAGTGGCAAAGGCCTGGTTGGGCGCAAGGGGATAGACAAAGCATTCCGGCCTAAGATACTGAATCTTACCCGGCTGAACCACATTTTTGGAAGTGCAGCCAGCGGCTAAGTCCGGAATAGACATTGGCTCCTGGTTGATTTGCCCTAACGGGTCTGAGCCGAGGCCCATCAATGGCCAGATAGGAGTGCCGTCGCTCAGCGAGACCAGTCCTCCCACGCTCCACCCTCTGGCTACCCATCCAGCAGGCCCGGAGAAGGCGGCCGGTGTCGGGATCTGGTACAGCCAGTTAACCGTCAGATTGCGGCTGACGTTGAAGTCCGACAACCCTTTGATGATGCTCAAGTCCCACCACGGTGTGGCGGCGGTTGGGTTGGACGAGTAGTTGTCGCCCGCGAAGCTGCCGGAAGAGGTGTCCATGGACTTTTGCCAGGTAAAGGAAGCCTCCACCTGAAGACCATGGCTCATTTTCTTCACAACATTTGCCTGGAAAGAGTTGTACCAGGACTGGCTCTCAAAAATGGTCGACAAAATCAAGTTGGGAATGAACGGATTGATCAGTTGCCCGGGTACAATGCCGGTGGGGTTCAGGTTGACCACGCCGCTGCCGACCGGGTTAGGAAACAGCCAGCCAGCCGAAGTCTTAGTCGGAAAGACCGTGTTGAGCGTGTCGGTCTGGAAGGGATTGTGGATTCCCCGCGATCCGGCATAGGCAAGCGTAACCGAAGTGTTCGTTGTGATTTGCCGCTGGACGTTCGTGTTCCATTGCATGACGTAATTGCGGTGGGGCGCGGGTTCGACATACTGAAACCTCCCGGTGGCGCTCGGCGAGGCGGTAGCAGCTACGGCGGCATACCCTTTGGTAAACAACCCTTGGTTTGTGCCAAAAGTAGCGAAGTTGCTGGGGCCCAGATCAACTTCCGCGCCGGCTGGAGAGGCTTGCAAGGCATTCAGCCCAAACATGTACGGCATAGGCAGGACATCAAACAACCCGAACCCCCCGCGCACGGAGGTCTTGCCGCTGTGGAATGGGTCCCAGGCAAAACCGACCCTCGGCTCAAAATTCCTGAGTGTCGGGTTCTTCTGGAAAACCGCTGTGTTAAGAGCTGAACATGTAGAATCTATGGGGAGACCATTGATATCGGCCACACAACTGCCCGGATCGGACCAGAGAGTCGGCAGGATCCTAAACTTCTTCTGAAGTTCGGACGGAATCGTTGACATTTCGTAACGCAAACCCAAGTTTACCGACAGGTTGGAACGCATCTTCCAATCGTCCTGGATATATCCGCCGAAAACGGAATTGCGGTTATAGTGTTTCGTGTTTCCAGCAGTGAAGGGTGGGCTGGTGGGCATCCTGACCGTGCCGGTGAGATTCTGGAGAAAACTCGACAGATCAAAGAAGGATGCGCTACCGTTTCCGTTTCCGTTCAGCAGATCGGTGTGATTTCTCATGAACTCAAAGCCGACCTTCACACTGTGGTGTCCGAACGTACGGGAGATATCGTCGAACACCTGGAAGTTCTGAACCCAGTCGCTGAATCCCCCGGATTTGTTGAACCCCCCGAAGCTGGTCATGCCGGCAAGTCCCGGACCGCCGCCTTGCGGACTGATACCGGGCGCCGACAACGCAGAGGTCATCCCAAACTGAGTGTCCAGCAGTGCCGGATTAAGCGCCTCAATCCCTGGGTTCGTGACGATGGATTGGGCATATCCCACTCGGAAACTATTGACCATGGCGCTACTGAAGACATGGTTTTCTTCGACGGAGACAGCTTGGTGCGGAAGTATGTATCCGCTCCTGGAATTGTTCAAAGGACTGGGCTTGGTCCACGTGGAGTGATCCCGATACCAACTGGAATTCACGCTGTCCTTGTCCGAGATCTTGACGTCGCCTCGCAACGTGACGTAGTTATCGGTCACCGCTTGCGCGCCCGCAAACGTGTAGTGCCCGACGTTGTTGGAAGGCCCGACTAGGCAACCAGGTGCAGCAACATCACAATTCGGCAGCGGATCGAGAGCGTTTATGAAGGAATTCACGAAGTTATCAACGCATACGGCCCCCCCGGTATGCAGTGTCATGTTGGCATAGGGGCATGTCGCGTCCGCCGCGAGTGCGGGTAAAGGATTGCCGCTCTTGTCGTTGAGGATACCGTTCCTCGCGTTCTGCGTGAGGACCTTGGCGCTTCCGGGTATACCCTTCCTCTGACGGAGTCCTTCGTAATCGCCAAAGACGAAAACCTTGTTCTTGAGGATTGGCGCCCCCCCCGACCCTCCGAACTGATTGCGAACGAAAGCCGGCTTGTTGGCGCCCGAAAGGTAATCCGAGGAGTCAAAGGCTTTGTTGCGAATGAACTCATAAGCGCTTCCATGGAACTGGTTCGTGCCGGATTTGGTTACGGCGTTGATGACTCCGCCCGAGGTGAAGCCGTATTCGGCCGAGTAGTTGCTGGTCAAGACCGAGAATTCCTGAATCGCGTCCACACCCACGCTTGCGCCGAGCACGTTCCCCGGACCCGCGTTCGAATAGTCGTTAACGATAATGCCGTTGAGCCTGTAGACGTTCTGCGTGGGCCGGTTTCCGTCAATGGTCATCTGATTTCCCAGCCCGCGCAAATTGCCGCCGGGCTGCGTGACCGCTTCATGGACGCGCACAGAGACCACGCCGGGTTCCAGCGTGGCCAGGGAGGCCCAGTCGCGACCGTTCAAGGGCAACTCCACGATCTGCGCGCTCTCAATGTTGCCGCTGAGGGTGGCGTTCGTCATCTCAATCACAGGAGCCGCGCCAGTGACTTCAACGGTTTGCGAAACCTCACCGACAGTCAAAGCGACGTTCATCGTTTGCGTGGCGCCGACCGTGAGCGTCACTTTGCTGGTGGCGGTGCGGAATCCCGGAGCGGCCACCGACACGTCGTAATTCGCCGGGAGGAGGTTCACGATGCTATAGGCGCCCGAACTATTGGTAGTGGTTTCCGTTGTTACGCCGGTGGCGGCATTCTTGGTGGTGATTTTCGCGCCGACAACAGCCCCTCCCTGCGGGTCGGTGATGGTGCCGGACATCGTGGCGCCGGCCACCTGCGCTCGCAGTGGAGTTGCGGAGAACAAAAGCCCGAGAACACAGCTCAAAACAAGCAATTTGGCCATTTTCGAATTCATTGACGGTCCTCCATTTTGGATCTCTCTGAACCTCAACACACCCATAGCTCACCAAAACACCTTGCATAGCAAGAAATATGCCGATCGGAATAATAGTCTTCAGCCCGTTGCGCGTTGCGACTTGACCTGAGGCTCTTACTGAAGCCTGCTCGGGTCCATTCGGCGATCAAGATTCGAGCGGAGCCGGAGACACCCACTTCACCCCTCCAATAATCCGAACCACTCGAATAAAACTAAAAGTATAAGTCAATACCCTAATGGTCTTGACAAGGTTGAGCATTGGTATCATTTGTGCCGGAGGATGTCAATTATAAAATCAGGAATTATGTGTCTTGTAACTTGCGGCTTTAAAGATGCGGGGCGACATTCCAGGTGATTGCTCTTATCGACGACGCTATCAACCGCACCCGAGCGCTCTTTTGCTAAGCGCGACGTGGCCGTAGATGAGGCTGCACGATTGGTTTGCACATCCAGGCCGGTCGGTGGCTTCCATTTTTGGAAAAACTTATCGTTACTTCCTCGGTGCGGCGACAAAAATTCACGAGCGAAGGTGCGTAGATGCCCGTGAGATAGAGTCGCTTCTCTTCTTGCATTGCCGGAAATATCGTGATAGTCATACGCAGCAAATCTTCTAGCTCGGAGGCAGACCTTAGAATTCTTTTGCTTCTGTCGTGTCTGCGATGCAGGATACCAGCGATCTTACCCGGTGGTTTCTCGCCGCAACTCTGCGAGCTTGAATCTTTTTCGGAGGCTTCCATGAGGCGTTGCCTGCAGTTTTGTTTGGCTGTCACGGTTCTGCTATTGGCCGGCCCCCTCTTCGCTCAAGATGCGCCTGAAATACCATTTGATTCGGTGCCCAATCTCCTGAAGCTTCCGAAGGACCTGTATCTCGGCGAGGCCTCCGGCGTGGCTGTCAATTCCAAGGGACACATCTTTGTCTTCTCGCGCGGCAATTCCACCGGTCCAGCCTACGCCGCGACGGCAGCGCAACTTCTGGAGTTCGGCGCCGACGGCACATTCATTCGTGAGATCGGCCACAACCTGTACGCGTGGTCTTACGCACACACAGTGAGAGTTGACAAGGATGACAACATTTGGGCCGCGGACAAGGGCTCAGACATGGTTATCAAGTTCAATCCGGCAGGCCGGGTCATCATGGTGTTCGGCCGCAAACAGGAAGCTTCGGACGAAGGAACTGAGCCGCTGAAGCATCCCCATCCTCCGCTGCCACCGGTGGACGGGATGTTTCGGCAAGTGACCGATATGACCTGGAACGCAGCCGGTGACACCTTCATCAGCGACGGCTACATCAATTCCCGCGTGGCAAAGGTAGACAAGCACGGCCGATGGCTCAAGTCATTCGGCGAGCCCGGCGCTGGGCCCGGACAACTCGACACACCGCACAGCATTGCAGCCGATGCGCAGGGAAATGTCTATATTGCGAACCGTGGCAATTCCCGCATCGAGGTATTCGACGGCGAGGGCAAGTACCTCCGCCAGATTAAGATCGATGTGCCGTTTGATTATGCGAATACTCTCCCGGCGATCGGCCCCAAACCGATTCTAGGCGGGACAGACATATTCGCACGACAATTGGGACCCGGCTCGCCCTGGGCGGTCTGCATCACTCCTGGACCAAATCAGGTGCTCTACGCCTCGGATGCCTTCCCGGGCCGCGTCTACAAACTCAGCCTGGACGGAAAAGTCCTGGGTTGGCTCGGCGAGTCCGGCAAGGAGCTCAAGCAATTTGGTTGGATTCACGAAATCGCGTGCCCGTCGGAAAACGAGATCTACGTCGGCGAATTGCTGAACTGGCGCGTGCAGAAGCTGCTCCTACACCCGGCCGCCGCAGGGTCAAAGAAGAAGTAGATCCAGGAGCGTTCAGCCCTTCAGAGTCAGCTCGACACTTGATGCGAGCGGCTTCACGGGCTGACACATCTACGTTACGAAATCCAGGCTGGGCCCCTAATCTCACGCCTAATGTCATGAGGGATGATGTGTCCGGCAATTCGTCAGTCTTGAGAAACTCTGTGTGACCGCATCCCGATTACGGATAGCTCTTGCTGGGGCCGGGCAGTTACCGAGGCTGTCCCCAATTGGAGCGATCTTCCATCCGTTCGGAGGTGAGCACTTGCGTTCGACATAACTCCAGCTCAAACCTACTGTCCGGTTCCAGTGGGAGTTCCCTCCCAGCGCTCTCTCTGTAGTCTATTCGGGACCCTGAGCCTTCCTCTACTCCGCGACCAACTTGTCCAGGCGCCAAGCCTGTTCTTCCCCGACGAACACGGTTTTCTCGTCCGGGCAGGCGACTGCATGCACCCAGTCCATGGTCCCAGGCGTGCGTCCATAGTGTCCGAAAGTGCCGAGAACTTTGCCGGTCAGATCGAGCTTGTAGATCTTTCCTACGCTCCCGACATAAATCACCTGAGCCGGCCCGGGGGTGATGCAGAACGACCAGGGCGGGCCCGGCAGGTTGTTCCAGACCTGCTTGAAATTGCCGTCGGTGTCGAAGACCTGGATGCGGCTGTTGCCACGGTCGGCCACGTACAGGTTCTGGTTCTTGTCGATGACGATGCTGTGCGGTGTGTTGAAATCACCTTTCCCGGTGCCGCGCTCGCCCCACGCCTTCACAAAGTTGCCTTCTTTGTCGAACTTGGCCACGCGCGAGTTGCCGTAGCCGTCGGAAACGAAGACGCTGCCATCGGCGCCCCACGTCACGTCGGTCGGCTGATAGAACGCAGTTTTATTGGGAACCGCGTGCTCGATCACATGCGTCAGCCACGTCCAGGGCTCCGGCCGCATCCCGAGGACCTCCTGCGTGCGGCCCTCCGTGTCGAATTTGATGACCATGTTCGTCGCCGCATCTATGTACCACATGTTGTCTTGCGGATCGAAGCGAATGCTGTGGGCGCCATCGAACATCGCCGATCCTTCGCCCATCGAGCGGACGAACGTGCCGTCGGGATTGAACTCGAGCAACGGGTGATAGCCTCGATTGAGAAGGAACACATGACTCTTGGAATTGACGGCGACGCCGATTACTTCGCCCATCACGTAGGTGGCGGGGTAATGGAAAAAGTTCTCGACGAGACGCAGCGGCAACTGCGGCGCCAAGGCGCCAGCTCCCGGAGTGCCTTCACGGCTCTGGGCGGTGGTTGGTGCGGTGTTTACAAGCGCGAGAGCCGCGGCGAATACAATCGGCAGAATGAAGCATCTCTTCGTCATCTCTACCTCCGAGCTGAAAGATGCGCGAGAGTATAAGCTTGTTTCTATGATGCAGCAAGCTCCCAGCAGCCACCCACATCAGAACGCTACGCGACAGCAACGTTGTGCGCGAGATCAATGAACTGACGCTGGCGGGCGTCGTAAAGGTGCCGGTTGACTCTACCCCGAAGGCGCACACCTGGCGGCCAGATGGTGCGCCGGCATCTGGAGTGCAAAGTTGCGGTTACGAATGACCCGGCGGGGTGTAAGATGCTGTCGCTCAGGATGTCAAAATGGAAATCCTGGCTAATGATCGTAGTAATCGTCGTATCTTCGCAGCGGGAAAATTGGAGGAGATAATACGATCTTCTCTGCGCTCCAGGAGCCAGCCATGAAAACGCTATTGAAAATTGTTGCAGCCACACTGATTTGCCTGGCCTTAGTACTATTGGTGCTGCGCGTCACCGGCCTCGATCCTAAGGATCGCAGGCCCGGTTTGTGGTTGAAAGGGGATCTCGTTACCACGCCGGTCGCCGACTGGTCATTCACCGACAAGGTTAAAAATGTCGAGCTTCAGACCCGAACGTGGTATCTGCTTCCACATTCAGTAAGAATTAATTGTGTTGCCTATAATGGCCAGCTTTATCTGAGCACCGTTAATCCTCTGGGAGTTGATGCCCCCCATGTCTGGAACCTCAATGTGGCTCGTGATCCGCACGTGCGTTTGAAGATCGGAAATCAATTGTACGATCGGACCTTATCCCGTGTCACCGACCCGGCTGAAAAGGCAGCCGTGATGCAGGCCAGAGTGAAAAAATACCCGCAACTGAAAACAGATATAAACACGTCGATTGCAGAGAATGCGTCAGCGAGGGTATATCACGTACTGGATAACTAGGAGCGCGTCCGAGGAATCTGCTTTCGAGTGAGTTACGCATGGAAAGTTTCCTGGCCTTTGTTGCTGGGTCATTGTTCGCGGAAGGGTCGTCCTTACATTGAAGAGCTAACCATGAAAACACTGGGGAGAATTATCGTTGGAATACTGGTTTGCTTGGCGTGGTCGGCTGATTAGGATCCCGGATGAAGATAGTCATCACCGGCGCCAATAGCGCCGTCGGTCAGGCCATCCTGCGATGCGGACCGAAACACGAGGCCACGACAAACACGTTTGTCGCCGCGGTCCGCTCCGCCCGTGCAGCCGAACAGATCCGGTCGCAACTAGCCAATGCTAACGGTGTGGTCCGAATCTCCTACGATGACCCCGGCAGTCTCGACGCGGCATTTCAGGGGGCCTCTGCAGTCATCCACCTCGCTGGAATTCTCGTTGAAAGGCCGGATTCGACGTATGAGCAGGCAAACGTTGCCCCGACCCGCAGCGTCGTTGAAGCCGCGAAGCGAAGTGCGGTGCAGAAATTCGTTTTGGTCAGCGCAACGGGAGCCGATGAGAAGTCTTCCAACCGCTACTACCGTAGCAAAGGGCAGGCGGAGGCTCTGGTACGCGCATCGGGATTGTGTTATACGGTGCTGCGCGCCCCGCTTTTGCTTGGTCCCGGCACCGCAGGCGCGGCAGCACTCGCGGGCAACGTAAGCCGGAGACGGGCCAAGCTGATCGGCGGCGGTCGCAATCTTCAGCAGCCTCTTTATGTGGATGACCTGGCGCGAGCTGCCGTGGTTGCCACACAGCCAGCGGTTGCGAAGAACCTCATTTTGGATCTCGTTGGCCCTGTCTCGCTACCGGAGCGGGAACTCGTCGAGCGTGCTGCTCGTTTGCTAGGCCGCCAGGTCCGGATCGGCTCGATTCCGAAGTACTGGCTTTCATTCGTGCTGGCCATCCGTCAACGCATCGGCAGACCCGGATTTTCGCTAGACGCTCTCGAGGTCATCACCGCGGACACACGCCTGAATCCGCAGCCAGCCGCGTCCGCACTCGGAATCGAACTCACTGGAATCGACGAAATGATTAAAGACAGCTTAGGCCAAGGATGACAAAATGAACGAGAGCGTCCCATCCACCAGCATACCCTCCACCGCAGCCAGCAAAAAAGCCAAGCCATGGCAGCGGCTTTTACCATTTCTCATTACGGCAGCCTGCTTCGCCTATCTTTACACCCGCCTCAGCAGCGCTGCTGCGGCCGAAGGCAGTGGGCTGCTTGCCTATCTCTTAAAAAGCTTTGAGAATGTCAGCTGGCTTCGCTGGCTCGCCCTGGTGATTCCGTACTGTTTCCTTTATCTTCTGATCGACAGCCTGGTTGTCTGGAGCGTAATTAACTGGTTCAACGCAAAAATCCGCTACGCGGATATCCTGCCCATTCGGGCCAGCGCCTACATTCTCTCTTTAGTGAACGAGCAAGTCAGCAAAGGCGCCATCGCTCTCTATCTAAACCGCCGCGACGGTGTGCCCGGCTGGGAGATCGGCTCCAGCATGCTCTTCCTCATGTTTTGCGAGTATTACAGCCTAATCCTATGGGCGTCCATCGGCGTGCTGTTGCGGTGGAGTAGCTTCCAGCACGTCTTTCACATAATCCCTTGGATTGCCTTGTGCTCCGGCGTTTTCTTCGTGTTTTTCCATCTCTTCTTCAGCGGAAAAATCGGCTCGGGGATAGCTTTGCGCGAGCGCCAGATCTTCCGCGCGTTCCGGCTGGCTAAAGTTTGGCAGTACGGAGCGGTGATTGCAATGCGCGCGCCGCCGGTGATCGCTGGTGTGATTGTATATACCCTGGCTTTGAGACTCTTTGGGGGCTCGGTTGGCTTCGGCGAAATGCTGGGATATCTGCCGGTGATTTTCTTTGGTGCAGCCATGCCCGGACCGATGCACTCGGTCGCGATCCTTTTCTGGGTCCTGCTCTTCCCTGACAGGCCCGGACAGATGACCGCGTTCGGGTTCGTCATGCATAATTTCTTCATCTTCTTCAACGCCGGAATCGGCCTGCTATTTCTCCGGCGAGCGAGTCGGGAGATGTTCGGGTAGTCTCCCGAACATCAGGCGCTGGCCCATGGATACCAGCGTGCTCAGAACCAGCATCCAAACCAAAATGGTAAGCAAGGGCTGCAGGAAGCGTACGCCCAGGCGAATGAGAATATCCATGCAGGACGGGACGAAATAAAGTATGCCGTTATGGCGGCCAAGATTGCTCCCGCGGAGCTTGGTCTGGCGGTGAATCCAGTAAGAATCAATGACGTACTGGGCGAAGGCCGCGACGATCAAGACCGGCAGGATCCATGGGAACACCCCGCGGAATGCGCCGGCAAATAGGCCGCTGGTGACGAAGAGAAAATCGGTGGTGTGATCGAATGTCCCGCTCAACGCAGTTACGGTGCCTCTGCGGCGTGCGATGGGCCCGTCCAGGAAATCCGTAATCAGCGCCGCCACCCACGCAACCAAAGCGAAAACTGCAAAGCGCACGCCTCCTCTGGTCATGAAGAACGCAAATGGGACCACAAGAAGCAGGCGAACAGCCGTCAGGGCATTAGCCATCAGCGGTCCGTATGGTGACGAGATTGGTCAGAAGTCGCTTTGCAGGACATCCTTTTGATTGTCGCATATTGTAGGCACGCGCGACATTCATCTCACCGTTCGGTAGTGTCCTAATTTGGAGTTTGTTGTTTTTGTTTCCATTTCACGGCTTGTTCTATAAATTCTTTATCGTCGCAGGTGGTCCATCCACCACCGCCTCCGCCAGTAGAAGCACCGCTTTTGGTAAAGATGTGCTGTGGAAATTGACCCACATACAGAAAACAGAACGCCTCTTTGACCGTATCGTCGAATCCGTTGCCATATTGAAAGTGCCCGTCTATCTCAATTGTTTCTCTCAAATTTTGCAAGGATGCGATGTCGCGTTCCGTAAGCGCTTTGGTGTTGAATCGAATGACTGGGGTATCGCCAATACTGTTTGGCCCGTTTTGGTCATTCGGCCTTATCTGAGCTTGGCTAATGTGCTTATATTCAGGGATGCCTATAGGTGTGTAATTCGGCAAAGTCTTACGGATCAGTGTGGCGTCAGCAATAAAGCCAGTCGCTTTAGTTTTACCTACGTTCGTGAAGCTCATATCGATACCCTGAAACCTAAGAAATTCCAAGTCGTTGCTAAGTTCCGCAGGTGCCGGAGTGCTTTTGGGAATCGCCGCAGCGTAGGTTCCGACAATTTGCTGGCGCAGCAGTGTTCCCTGTGTAACCGCTTGCTGTGCCAGTGCGTGGGTGTCGGTCCCGCTGTCATGCATTTCTTGCCACTGCTTCCGGGCGTAATGGGTGTAAACGATAGTGGCAACCGCAATGACGACCGTCGCGGCAGCAGTCCAAAAACCGGAGTTGAGAACTATGCGTTTGATAATCCACGGTCCCACCGTAAATCGAATCCATTGATATGTTGGTTTGAAGTAGGAATAGGTGCTATTTTTATCTTCCTTGGGTTTGTGAGTATCGGCGTTGGCGAGAGCTGCATCACTAACCGAGAATGGCGCTGTGGGCTTGCCGCCATTATCTTTAGTGCGGCTTCCTTTGTCGCGGCTGTAAAACTCATCAATCATGCCGTTAACTCTCTCGATTCTGAATTCCAACAAAGTGTAACACGAAAACTCTTGACAACGCCACATTACTGTAATACACTAAGTGCCATAGGGAGAGCGAATATGGCAAATGTCCTGAGCATTGAGAAGCAAGTGGCAATCATCAGCGCACTAGCCGAGGGTTCGGGCATCCGGCAGATCGAACGCATGACGGACGTTCACCGGGATACGATCATGCGGCTTGGTGTGCGAGTCGGTCAGGGGTGTGCTGAACCACCAGGAGTTTAGAAGCCTTGAGCCAGCAGAAGACTAAGAAAGTCGGACGCCCGAAATTGCCGAAAGGCGAGGCTAAAGGTCGAATCGTCCCTGTTAGATTCTCAAATGGCGACTTGAAGGCGATTGAGGCAGCGGCAAAAGCCAGCAAACAGACTGTCTCAGAATGGATTAGGAGCACGCTAAATGCCGCAATTCATGGCTAAAGAATCCAAATTAGGACACTACCCACCGTTCGTTCCTTAGCCAAAATCGGCGCTGCAGACCGTGATCGGTCTACGGTCATCCCCCTGCATAAGTTGACACTAAAGGGGTGGGCGCATATGCTTTCTCCTGAGCTAGGTTTTAATGGGAGATCCTTGCCAAAGGCGTCCCAATGCCAAATGTAGTGATTCCTTACCATGTGGATGCCGCTTTTGAGCGTGGATTAGAAGGCCGGGGTGTTTCCCGCGAAGATGCGCTTTCGTTGATGGAAGAAGCCCCGTTAGCGGCCTTGCTCCAGACGGCTGCTGCCGTCCGGGACCGCTTCAAAGGCGGTTCGGTCAGCTATTCCAGAAAGGTCTTCATACCACTCACCCACCTGTGTCGTGACTATTGCGGCTATTGCACGTTCCGGGCTGATCCCCAATCCGGTGTACGGCCGTACATGACTCCCGACGAAGTGTTGGCGGTAGCCTACGCGGGCCGCCGTGCGGGATGCAAAGAGGCTTTGTTCAGCCTTGGCGACCAGCCCGAGCGAGTGTTCCCGGAAGCGAAAGAGTTTCTGCAAACGTTGGGCTTCGATAGCACGCTCGAATACCTTGCGGCCATGAGTGAGTTGGTGCTTATGAAGACCGGTTTACTCCCTCATTCCAATCCGGGTCTGATGGGAGCGGAAGATCTTCGCCGCCTGCGGGAGACCAATGTCAGCGTGGGCCTAATGCTCGAAAGCGCCAGTCCTCGGCTGGGGCGCCCCGGGGGGGCGCACTGGAAAGCACCGGACAAAGTCCCTTCGCTTCGCCTGCGGACCATCGAGAATGCGGGGCAATTGTCCATGGCCTTCACGACGGGCATCTTGACCGGGATCGGTGAGACTCCGGAGGAACGCGTGGACGCGCTGCTGGCGATCCGCTCCGTCCATGAAAAGTATGGTCACGTTCAGGAAGTGATCGTCCAACCGTTTCGCGCTAAGCCGGATATTCGCATGGCTCTGGCGCCGGAGCCCTCCAACGGTGATTTACTGCGCACCATTGCAGTCGCGCGCTTGATTCTGGGCGGCAAAATGAATATTCAATCCCCGCCCAATCTGCTCTCTGAGGACTATCCGGATCTGCTGAAGGCTGGCATCAACGACTGGGGTGGAATTTCTCCGGTGACAAAAGATTTCATCAACCCGGAAGCCGCCTGGCCGCAGGTCTCTTCGCTGGCGGCGAGAACCGCCTCAGCGGGGTTCGTCTTGCGCGAACGGTTGGCAATCTATCCGGAATTTTCCTCGCGGCCGGAATTCGTAAACGAGCGTCTCCAACCGTACGTTCGAAAGCTCCAGGGCGAAGATGGCTATGCTCGAGGGGAGTGTGACCCATGCTGAAAGCAGTGAATCCTGAATGGAGAGAAATTCCCTGGGATCGAGCTCTCACGGCGGCAAGCCCAAACGTTGCCGATGCCCTGGAAAAAGTCCTCGCGGGGAACGATTTGGGTCTCGAAGAGGGACTGACCCTGGCCACGGTCGAAGGAAACAACCTTCTGGCTCTGCTGAAAGTCGCGGACGAGCTTCGGCGGCGCGCAGTCGGCGACCGCGTCACCTACGTGGTGAACAGGAATTTGAATTTCACCAACGTTTGCATCGTCGGCTGCGCTTTTTGCGGGTTCAGCCGAGGGCCGGATTCGCCGGATGCTTATTTTCACTCCACGGACGCGCTGGTTGCCAAGTCGCTCGAGGCGGTTAAGCGTGGCGCCACAGAAGTGTGCATTCAAGGCGGCCTTCCGAAAGACCTCAATGGCTACTACTACGTTGAACTTCTTCGCGCCATCAAGGCGCGATTGCCTGAACTGCATGTTCATGCGTATTCACCCATGGAGATCACCTACGGTGTTGAAAAGACACGCCTGCCCCTGCGCGAGTATCTGCTCATGTTGAAAGAAGCCGGTTTGGACAGCATGCCGGGAACGGCCGCGGAAATTCTCGATGACAATGTGCGCAGATCCCTAAGTCCTAATAAATTGAAAGTTCGGCAGTGGATTGACGTGGTTCGCACGGCACACAGTCTCGGCATTCCCTCGACCTCCACGATGATGTACGGCCACACCGAGCTTCCCGAACATTGGGTAAGGCATCTGCTTCTGCTCCGCGACATTCAAAAGGAAACTCGCGGATTTACCGAATTTGTTCCGCTGGGATTCATCCATACCCAAACCAGACTTTTCCAGAGCGGAGGCGCCCGCGCGGGACGTTCGATCCACGAGGATTTGATCGTTCATGCGCTCGCCCGAGTGCTTCTGCACGGCTACATCCCCAACATTCAAGTCTCTTGGGTCAAACTTGGTTTTGAGCAATCCTTGGCGTGTCTGGAAGCGGGAGGGAACGATTTCGGCGGTACGTTGATGGAGGAGAGCATCTCGAAGACGGCGGGAGCGAATTTTGGCGAGTATGTCTCTCCCGGTGAGTTCCGCGCCATGATTCGAACCATCGAACGTATCCCTGCCGAGCGTGCAACGACATATAAGATCCGCAAAGTCTTCGAGCATCCAGATGCCGAGGAGCGCCTGCCACTCGAACGAATGCCAATATTCGCCGCCGCAACAAACCACACACCGGTGACAGCGACCGGCTACTAACTGAAATCGTGGCGTTCACAGGCGAGCGGGCGCCCCGAAACTATTGCTCAACCGGGAATTCGCGATAGATCCATAGTAACCTAAATGCAATGGACTAAATTTGTCCGAGACCCGATCTTTCCAGATTTATATGCCTGCGACCCCTCTGGTGCATGAGAACGACCAATCCTATCGAGTGGTGACTTCCGCCCGACCGAAAGCTCGACGATGTCGCTTGAGACCTCCTCCCGTGTGACTGCAAGAGTGGTTTTCGTCAATGATGCCGCGGGGTGCTAACTTATGACTGGATTAATAACGGGGGGCAGGTCAATCCGTCACCCAGGAATTCACCACCAGATCGAAAGTTTCAGCGGTACGGAGAGCGGTACGGAATGTTTAAAAACAGGGTGGCGAAAACGTGGTTAAGTCCATCGAAATGAAATGGTAGGCCCGTGCGGACTCGAACCGCAGACCTGGCCGACCAAGTCGGCCCGCTCTAACCTGCCGAGTTTTCGATTAATGCACGGATTAGCCGGGATGATTTCCACCTCTTGATCTCTGCTTCTCGCCGCCGCGCTTCCAATAACGTCACGAAATCTTCCCGATGAACCAGTTTCCAGGGACCTCGTTCTCGAGTCGAAGGGGTGTGATTGCGAATGTGCTCCGAAAAACGGCGATCTAGATCGTTGGTAGACCCCACATAATACTGGCCTGTCTTTTCGCTTTGCAGAATGTATAGAGAGGCCATCGGATAAATGGTAGGCCCGTGCGGACTCGAACCGCAGACCTCTACCGTGTCAAGGTAGCGCTCTAACCAACTGAGCTACGGGCCTTCATAGACTTACGAGACTTACGTGGTGCAACTCTGCCCACACTTGACCCGTTCTCAAGATTCTTCGATCGGATGTTCGTTGGGCCGTTCATTTGCTCCACGGCAGCCATGGCAGCGTGTACGTCTGACGAGTCAACTATATCATAGCGACGGAACACATTAGCCGTTTTGTGACCGCTGATCTTCATGGCGACCGACTCTGTGACCCCGGTTTTCCGCATGTTCCGTACTGCCGACCGGCGCAGGTCATGGAGCAGCAGTTCCGGCAATCCCGCGGCTTTAGTTGTCTTGTCCCATTCTTTGCGCAGGTTCGTTGTATCGAACGCCGGGCCACCTGTTTGGAACAGCTTCTTAAGCGTCCTCACCAATTCCTGGTTGATCGGAGCGATGCGGGGCATGCCGCTCTTGGTCTGACTGCCAGCAATCTGGATCTCTTTCCGGTTCAGGTCCACTTGGGGCCACATGATTTGCCTGGCCTCGCCAACACGGACTCCGCGGCTGTAGAGGGTAAGCGTCAGAGCAACGACATGGTTGACAGGGTGGGCGAGGGTGGAGATTAGAGGTTGCGCAGGACCCCGGCGGTAGGGGTGAGTTGGGGGAGGCGGTGGATGGGGGTGTTGGGGAGGCCGGGGAGGACAGCGGCCAAGTAATCGCGCACGGGGAAATTGATGCGGCGGCAGGTTTCGACGACGGAGAGGATGGCGGCGACTTTGGGTCCGGCTTACTGGCTGCCGATGTGGATCCAGTTTTTGCGACCGATGGCCACAGGGCGCATGGAGTTTTCGGCGAGGTTGTTGCTCAGCTCCAGCTCGGGATATTCCAGGAAGCGCGTGAGTTTCGGCCAAAGCGCCAGCGTGTCATGCGAGGCTTTGGCCAGGGCGCTGGCGGGCAATGCTGTAGCGTGCGCCGCGGTCATTGCGGCCTGGATCTGCTCGAGTAGCGCGGGAGTTTTTTTGCTGCGCAGGCTGTGTCGCGCGGCGTGGTCCAGTTTCGCCATGCGCGTTTCGGCATCGATGGCAAACAGCGCATCGATGTGCGTGACCATGCGCACCGCCGCCGCATCGCCGGGGTGCAGCTTCACCGCTTCGATGAATTTTCTTCGCGCATGCGACCAGCAAGCCGCGTGCACCATCTTCGGCCCACCCACGGAATCGTATACGGCGCGAGAGAAAATCTGTCGGAACCAAACGTTTTCAGCAGCCTGCTGGGAAGCTGTGCAACCACTATTACGGTCAATCGCCGTACCTTGGATTCTCATGCTGCCTTTTACCGAACGCTGGTGGGATCATGTGTGGAGCTGCTGGATCGTACGTCGGGGCGTTGGGCACTGGAACGTCTACGGCCGCAGATCCATTGAAGGGAAACAGAACAGCGCTGAATGTCTTCGCTAAGATAATACAATCCAAGCAAAGGGTCCAATTGCGTACATACCACGCCTCGAGTTGGACACGCTCCTCCAGGGTCAAGTGGTTTCTCCCGCTCACCTGCCAGAATCCCGTGATACCCGGCCGGGCGGAGACAATAGTGTGGATGTCGACGCCCATGCGCGCGCGTTCCTGAAGGAGATACGGTCGGGGGCCGACCAGACTCATTTCGCCTTTCAAAACGTTTACTATTTGGGGAAGTTCGTCGAGACTCCATCGCCGCAGGAAGCGACCTATTTGAGTAAGGCGAGGATCGTAATATCTCAATTTGGCGAATTTCTGCCATTCGGAGGCAGCCAGCGGATTGCATTCCAGATACTTTGCCAAGATTTCTTCGCTATTTACATGCATCGTTCTGAACTTGAGACAGCGGAAACTACCTCCTCGGTATCCGAGTCTTTCCTGATCGAATAGCACTGGCCCCTCAGAATCCAGTTTGATTAGTATAGCGAGGACCACGCACACGGGAAGCGTCAATAGCGCAACGGCGGTCCCTAGCAACAGATCGAAGCCACGCTTCAAGCAGAAATTCCAAGGCTTTGCCAGGTCGTTTGACAGCTTGAGCATCATCACCCGTTCACGGAGAAAGCCATCGACCTGCAAATTCATCATTGGCAGACCCCACAAATGCGGCACAACATAGATGCTGTCGCACTGTGGCTGGAGATCGTAAATGAGAGCCAATAGCTTTCCCTTTGGCAGGTTCGGCATAGCGATCAATATGTCCCTGGAATTCGTTCTTTGCATCTGCTCCTGGGCCTCTGAAAGATTCCCCAAGACATGGACGGGCGTGCCTTCGCAAACGCCGACGCATTGGCCTGTTGTGGTCAGGTCCTCATCGAGCAGACCGGCAACTTCATAGCCCAAAAAGGGATCAGACGTCAGTCCTCGCATGGCAAGCATCGCCATGTCGGTTACTCCTAGAATTAAGATCTGCTTTCGCCATGGGCCCAGCGCCCGCAGTGTACGCTTCGTCCAATAGCGCACAAGGGGCAATAGAAATAAAAGGTTCATTGCCGTCAGAAGGATCGTTGTGCGAGAAACGAAGGGAGCAATCTCCGTCAGGGCGAGGGCTGCCAGCATAGCAACTAGACTCAAGCCGACTGCTTTTATTAGGTGACCTACTTCATTCCAGAATGAACGGCGACGTGTATAAAGACCTTCGACGGCCAGAAATACGATCGGCACTAGCCACAACCATCCAAAGGCTAAGTAGTGCTGGAGTGGAAATGTCGAGGGCCGGAAACGAGCGTCCATATGGGGGGCGAGATGCACCCGCATGAATATCGCTAGTTTTAGAGAGAGAATAATCGCAGACAAGTCCGTCAGGACCAGAATGATGACGCAAGATACTTGGCGAGACAGGAAGCGCGCGCGCGCTGGCTGGCCTCTCCATTTGTTTCCGTTCAACGGTGTGGACCGGGGTTCGGGAACCATCCTGACACTTGACATGGCTTTTCTAACGAACGCGGGCTTCGGATCGTACTTGTCTTGCGGAACCAACTACCCCGCCTTGCGCCTGCTCATCCTTGTTGCGACCTCCGCAAATTCCGCAAACCGCAAGCAGAGACTGTTCGAATTGGTCAAGAATCACCAGAGAATCCAGATGGGTCAAAGCGTACCTTCGTGCTTCCTGTCCTAGCATCAGGCGCAAATCCTTGTCCGCTGCGAGCTTACGTATGGCTAATACAAAGGCATCCGGATCGCCGGGTGGGACAACTATCCCAAGTCTCTGTACCGCGCTCGCCAATTGCGTGCCGTGATGTGCTGTCGCAATGACGGGCCGGCCACTTGCAAGCATTCCCGTCAACTTCGACGGCATCACAAGATCAGCGGCTTCGGCGCGCTGCGGAAGGAGATGGATGTCTGCCAGGTTCAACAAATCATTCAAGCGCTCGGATGGTTGGAACGGCAGAATAGACACGTTCGATAAAGCCTTGGACTTCTCAGTAAGTACGTGCGAATAAGGACCATCGCCGCAAAAGACAAATCGCAGGTCAGAGCGGTGCGACAGCTGACGAGCAGCATCCACCAAGAGGTCGAGCCCTTGTTTTTTCCCCATGCTTCCTGAATACAGTGCAACAACGGTATTTTCCGGGATCCCGAATTCCTGCCGAAGAGAACTAACATGGGGGAGAGGGTAGATCACACTCGTGTCCACCCAATTGGGGAAATGTACGCAACGGGATGAATCTACCCCTTTCATTCTGAGACGACCAACCATTTGCCCGGAAATCGCCGAGACTCGATCAAACATGCGCATCAGCCATCGCTCCAGGGTAAGAGCTAAATCCTGCCCACGAGATGACGCCAGATATCCCAACCCGAATGCCGCATCCACCTCAAAATCCTGTATATGCAGCCAAGCCTTGGCCCCGGACCAGCGCGCAGCCAGCAATGCTTGGGGTGCACAGAACAACGTCGGCTCTACCAATAGCACCAGGTCGGGATGCCATCGCGTTTGCAACAACATGACTGGCAGGCTGCTAAACGCAAAACTCGCGAGATGAAGCAATCGTTTTAGTCCGTTTGGACTCTTTGGCACCCAGGTTGGGCATCGGAAGACTTCCATGTTTCTTGCCTCTGAGGGAAGCGGAGCCCCAAGCATTTGTCCTAGCCTTGCCGGCACGCGAAGCGGCTGCCTGTCGTATCGCCATGCGCGATACCCCGGCGGGACACGCCATTGCGGGAAATGCGGCGGCGCTGTCACAACATGGACTTCGTGCCCTCCAGCAGCGAGCCAGTTGGCCATCTCTCCGGTATATTTCCCGACTCCGGCAGCTTCGGGATAAAAATTAATTCCGTGTATGAGAATTCGCACGCATCATGCCTTCGTTGCCACAACCAGCAGACAATCTCCCTGTCCGCTTCGATTGCCAAGCCACAGCGCCGGGAACAAGACGAACCTGGCGAAAACCATTAGGAATAGGGTCAAGAATGGGTTCCGCAACTGCCCGTTTTTCCTGCCTTCTCTCGCAAAAAGCCACGCGATACAAGACTGTGCAATCCACAGCGCAGGGGTGATCTGGCGGGTTTCTACGTTCAGGAATCCTGCATCGGTTAGTAAGCGCCGCAGAGTCCCCGCGGAAAAGTGCGAAATGTGAAATGGCACATGCCAGTTGATCCAGGACCGTCCGAACACACGCCGAAGCCAACTTTCGCTGTTAGGACAACTGATCCACACTTGGCCGCCACTGGCAAGAATCCGGTTGACGTCCAACAACATTTTCCTTGGATTCAGTGAATGTTCCAAAACATTCGACAAGACCGCGACATCGTACGCAGCCGCCGGGTGAAATTCGTCCAGCAAACACGTGTGAACATCAAACCCGATACTTCGAGCAACAGCGGCGGCAGTTGCGTTGAGCTCAAGGCCTTCCACCTGAAATCCGTTGCGGGCGTAGATCCGAAGGCCCCGCCCTTCATTACACCCAATATCGATGAGCCGCCCGGAACCGCTTCTCGAGTGAAATGAGATATCCCCATCAAGACGGGTCCAAAGGCGATAGAGGAAGGACATCAAGAACCACTCTCGTAATCTCGTGTAGCGTGTGCCCGTCTCGCCGCCGAAGTTGTACTGCGCTTCGTAGAGTTTTTTCAGGTCTTCCAAGGATGGCACGGGCGAAGTTTGTTCGAAGCCGCAACGACCACACCGGCGAATCTCGTATGATCCCGGAGTTCCGAAACGGGTATCGGACAAACCACTAAAAATCCGCTCAAGCGCCGACCCGCAAAGAATACAATCTTCTTTCGGATCCATCTCGCCTGGTCTCCGGATGGCTTGCTTAAGCTCAGCCTGCTGCACTGAACTCGCTCTAACGGCAAATTGACGCAAGAGTTCTCCTTTACCCAAACTTCTTCACGAATGAAGAGGACGCAAGCCGTCCTCATGTCGCATCTGGAATTGGATGATCACAGGAAATCGAGGCTTTTTGCCGCTTCGATTCAATCAATCACTGTTCGGCAAGACTGATTCCACGCGAGTAGCGAGCTTTGGGCGCTCGAGAAAGTCTTTGTAAGTCATAAGGAGACCTTCTCGCAATTTAGTGGATGGTTTCCATCCCAAGGCTGTTAAACGACCGATGTCGAGGAGCTTTCTCGGAGTTCCGTCGGGTTTCGACGCATCGAAGATAAGCTCGCCTCGGAATCCCACGACATCGGCGATAAGTTCCGCCAGTTCCCGGACGGTCACGTCTTCGCCGCAACCGATATTCACAACTGGAGGAAAATGGTGATTTGCCACCAACCCGTCTAGCTGTGGATCAGGCAAATTCATTAGAAAAACGCAAGCCTCAGCAGCATCGCCGCTGCAGAGAAATTCACGACGCGGCGCTCCCGTGCCCCAAACCATTACATAGTCCGCCCCGCTCACCTTTGCCTCGTGCATCTTTAGGAGCAGCGCCGGAATCACGTGCGAATCTTGCAGATCGTAGCGATCCCCTGGTCCGTAGAGGTTGGTTGGCATCGCCGCCAAGAAGCGCGTGCCATGTTGGCGATTGTACGACGAGCACATTTCAATCCCGGCGATTTTTGCCAACGCGTATGCGCGATTTGTCGGTTCCAGAGGCCCCGAGAGCAAGAATTCTTCCTTCATCGGCTGGGGCGCGTGCTTGGGGTAGATACAGCTCGACCCTAGGAAGAGAAGCCGTTTCACTCCGGTTCGGTATGCCTCGTGGATCACGTTGGTCTGCATGAGCAGATTCTGATAGATAAACTCGGCTGGATAGGTGGAATTGGAGAGAATGCCGCCAACTTTGGCAGCGGCCAGAAAAACGTGCTCGGGACGCTGCTGTGAGAAGAATTCCTTGACCTCACTCTGATTGGTTAGATCAAGTTCCCCATGCGTTCGGACGAGCACATTGATATGACCAGCATTTTTTAGCTGGCGCACCAGAGCAGAGCCGACCAGTCCCTGATGGCCTGCCACATAGATCTTTGCGTCTCGGTTCATAAATTAATCGGAGTAGCTATGAATTCGGTAACCTGAGTTAGAAACCAGTTGGTCGCGTTCGGCATGTTTCAAATCCGCCGCCACCATTTCCGCGACAAGCTCGCGAAAGCTTACCTTTGGTTCCCAACCCAACCTGGCTCGCGCCTTGCTCGCGTCACCCACGAGGGTGTTCACTTCCGCAGGACGAAAATAGTGCGGATCGATCGCAACGACGCGTTGCCCTCGCTCATCGAAGGCCTGCTCGTCGGCGCCCTGTCCGCGCCAGTACAGTTTCATTCCCAGCGCGGCGGCGGCGGCAATCACGAAGTCGCGGACGGAAAATTGCTGTCCCGTGGCAATGACGTAATCATCCGGCTCATCCTGTTGAAGCATGAGCCATTGCATCTCCACGTAATCACGCGCGTGGCCCCAGTCGCGTTTCGCGTCCAGATTGCCGAGGAACACACAATCCTGCAAACCGACCTTGACGCGCGCCAAACCCCTCGTAATCTTGCGCGTGACGAAGGTTTCGCCACGCACGGGGGATTCGTGATTGAAAAGAATTCCGTTGCAAGCGTACATCCCGTAGGCTTCGCGGTAGTTAACCGTGGTCCAATAGGCGAACAGTTTCGCGACCCCGTAAGGGGAGCGCGGATAGAACGGAGTCGTTTCCGTTTGCGGCGTCTCGCGGACCAAGCCGTAGAGTTCAGAAGAGGAAGCTTGATAGAACCGGACGTCGCGCGCCATACCAAGGGTCCGGATGGCATCGAGTATGCGCAATGTGCCAAGTGCGTCCACATTTGCCGTATATTCCGGCGCTTCAAACGAAACGGCAACGTGGCTCTGTGCCGCCAGATTGTAGATTTCATCGGGCTGCACGATCTGAATGATGCGGATCAGGCTGTTTGCGTCGGTCAAATCTCCATAGTGCAGGCGGAAACGAACATCGGGATCATGAGGGTCCTGGTAGAGGTGGTCGATGCGGGCGGTATTGAACGACGAGGCGCGCCGCTTGATCCCATGCACCTCGTAGCCTTTGCCCAGAAGAAACTCGGCAAGATAGGCTCCATCCTGACCGGTAATCCCGGTAATCAACGCCTTCTTCATCTTCTCCTCACATCCAGTTGGTGAATTGCGTTCCGAGGGGATCTCAGATTACGAATGAGCGCGCAAGGAAAGTTACCCCAAACCGTCCGCGGAATTGCTCGACTCACATGTGCCAGCGAGTTTCACCAACAAACCGCCATCGGAAACGTCGTTCTTCGAGAAAGCGCCTCATTGGGATGAGCCACGTCGTGCCGGCACCTGATCTACCAGTAACAACCATTCTCAATGTTCGAGATACCCTGTGGCGTCTCGCTCGACGACGGCCGGGTCCACGCCTCGTTGTAGAAGGCTGTTATCTGCCCATTCCCTTCCCATGCTTTACCCTTCACGCCGAGCAGGATTTGTGTCGCGCCGCCGAGATGAATGGCACACGCGCCCAGGGATTTTGCGTGCGCTACCAGCGGGAGCGACCAAGCTCCCGTCCAAGTGCGTGAGTGCCTCCACAAATACTCTGCAAAATCGAGAGAAAAAAACCGCGCTGGGCGGGTAGACGCCGGCGTTGCGGTACAACAGCATGGCGTGCCGGCCCCAGGACTCGCAATGGCCGCGGGAATCGGCGTGCCTCCAATGATGGCGTAATGCGCCCATTTCCGAAGCCCCGATCTTCCCGATTGCAGCCGGCTGGTGGATAAGACGAGCCAGAAGATCATTTCCTTCCTGGGGAGATAGAATTCGCGTGCCCAGGTATTTTGCCCGTTCCAAGAGCTTTCTCTGGCGGGTGATGGGGCGCACAACCGACTTCGCTTTGTAATACGCTTCAGCTAGCATACCGGTCCTTCCGTCCGCGATTTGAATTCCATTTGCGATGCCGCGAAATTCAGTGCATGTTCATCGCCCCCAGGGACGCCGTTTCTTGGTTCTTGCTCACGCGGAAGGTTCTGCCGGCGTTAGCGTCAAAACCGGACGCGGCCCGGCGGAAACGGGCGTCTTGCCGGCCGCCGTCCGAACAGACAATCCTCTTTCCAGCCTGAGCATCCAGATCAGGAGGGCGGCGCCGATCAAGGTCATGGCATTCTCCGCAAATGTTGCTCTTGCAAACCAAATGAACACGACGAAAGAAACCGCGGACAGAAGAGTGTGCCTCTTACAAGGCGAGGTGAGGCGCTCCGAGAACCGGAGCGCGAACCAAGTGAAGAACGGCAGAACAAATATGCCAAAAGGCCCAAAGTTTGCCCAGGCCTCCCCAAGCGCCGTTGAATTAAGACTGGTTATCTCCCCCGGCTCGTAAAGGCTTGCGGCCAGGTTCGTGAAATCCACGGGACGGCTCGGGTAAATGCTCCTCGGCACGAAAAAGGTAAAAAGCCTGCTGTAGGTGCTCCCGTACAAGTAGTCATACCTATTCCCAAAGTCGTTAATCAGGTGCATCAGAAGCATCACAGCGGAGCCCTCGGTGGAATGCATCAGGCTGGAAAGCGCCCCGTTGCTCTCGTCAGCATCTTCGACGAGGGCACTCACGGATTCGGGGATTCTACTCACGTCGTGCCGCACCTCGGCCCAGACGCTAAATACCAGGATGAAGATGGGTGAAACCACAAGCGCAGTGGCAACGATCTTTTTTCGCCCGTATAGCCAGCAGGACGCTAGCAACGCCAGCAAGTAGATCGCGATGAAGATCCGATTGCCGCGCATGACCATCTCAATCACAAAGAAGAACAAAATGAGCGAGGTGAATTTCCAATGGGCCTTGCGGTCTTTCAACGCCAGGCTCGTATGCAGTGCGGCTGCGCCCGTAAAAATAATCTGAATGCAAAGCGAAACTCGCGCATACAACGTGAAGGCGGCGCCGAAACGCTCGCTCAAATCGTTGTTGCGAAGGTACCAATGCGAAACCAGGAAGTCCGCGAAACCACCGGCGAGCCAGATCATCATGATCCAGTCCAGAACAGAGAGCGCCATGGCAACGAGAATTACTTGTTCGAGCCTGCGGCGCGAGATGATGCGGCCGCTTGTTTCCTTCGGAGCAGAGCCCGGGCAAAACAGAAATATAACGGCACAAATCAAAATCATAGAGAGCCAGATCACAAAGTAAGGGCGTAAGAAGACTGGATTGGAAAGATTGACCTCTCCCCAGAGGGGGGATACATCGTCCATGAGTGGCGTTTTATACCCTCCATTGAGCGTCAGGATGGTCAGGGGAACGAGGACAAAGTACGACAAGCCAACCATCCAGCCCAGGATGGGTGTCAGCGTATGGAATCGCTTTCTGACCGTGTTCAAAGCCAACCCGAACGTTCCGAGCAGGACCAGCAAGAGGACAAAGTATAGAATTCTCATCGGTTGACGATCCGCTCAAAGAGTTTCACGTATTGCCGGGCCGCGTTTTCCCAGGAATAAGCGGCGATGTGATCGCGATTGTGAGCGGCTTGCGCTGCCGCCGTCTGCTCATCCTTCCAGAGCGTGAAAATCAGGCCGGCAAGCTCATCCGCACGCAGCGGATGAAACCAGTTCAAATGCAGCTTGGGGGCAAGTTCTTCGTTGGAAGGGATCCTGGACGCGATGATTGCCGTGCCGGCGGCCGCAGCTTCCAATACGGGCAGGCTGCTCGCCTCGTACAGGGACGCCGAAATGACAAACCCCGCCATCTGGTAGAGACCCACCAGATCCTCAAACGGCACCTTCCCCAGGTAGCGGACATAGTCCATGGCCTGGCTCGCGACAAACTTGCGGATGGCGGGGGCCGCGGCGTATCTTGCTCCAGTCAGGACCAGCGGAATCTTCAAGCCTTCCTGCATTTCGATCTGCTTGAGAGCTTGCAGGACCGTCAGATGGTTCTTGTGCGGCCAAAGCTGCGCCGGATAGAACAGGAACTTCCGCGGGAGGCCGTAGCGCAATTGCAAGGCGGAGGTGTCGCGCCGCTTCGAGAAGTCCTGCAGGTTCACCCCTTCGGGAATTACTTCGATCTGTTCCGGTGAGATTCCTGGAAAGTGAGCCAGCATGTCCTGTTTGATGAAGTTGCTGCTCGCCTGAAAATAGTTGGCATTGCGCGCGCTTAGGTCGTAGGTGATCTTCCGGCTGAGCCGCCTCGGCCAGCTAAAGAATTCGGGGTAATGAACGTGCTGGATGTCGTGCATGGAGAGCACCGTGGGCCTGCTGCTATTAAAGCTTTGCAGCACGACGGTAGGCGTGTAAATGATGTCGCAATCCGCATTCATCATCGCCCGGATATTCCGGAAAGCCGCATTGCTGACCTGTTCATAAAGCTTCGGGCTTCGCGAGAGCAACATCGCGCGGCACAGGGTGTTGCGAAGCGGGAGAGACCGTTTGTCCACCACGGTCAGTTCGAGGTTTCTTTGGCTGCCCTGCTTCGCAAAAAGGTGTTGATTGGCGCGAGTAACGTACACGTGAAAACGATGGCCGTTCCCCGCGGCCGCGAATCCGCCGAGAAGGCCTAGCGTGTATGTATTCAGTCCGCCCGCAAAAGACGGCTCAATCTTCAGGCAATCAATCCCGATTTGCATAAAAGCGACGGATCTGTTCGATGATGAAAGTCTGTTCGTCAAACGACAGACGGTATGCGGAGGGCAAGGAGATCCCTCGCTCGTAGATTCTTTCGCTGATCCGAAAATCCGCGTCGGTAATCCGTATGTGCTTGCGGTCCGCGTAGCAAGGCTGCTGGTGGAGGGGATAAAAGAATCTTCGGGTCTGAACATTCTGCGTCTGCAGGAAGCAGGAGAGTTTCTCGGGATCCTGGCAAAGAAATGATGTAAACCAGAATACCGGCTCGCAGCGTGGATCCGTATATACAGGCTGAAAGTCCGGCAAGCCGCTCAAATCGCGGACATAGCGGTCGCGAATTTCCCGCTTCTTGGCGACGATGGCGCGCAGCTTTTTCATTTGAGAGATGCCCACGGCAGCCTGCAAGTCCGTGAAAGAGAAATTGAAACCGATAGACTCGTGGACGAAGGTGCCTTTCCGGTCACGCCCATAATTCTTGAGGCGGTAAGCAGCCTTCGCCAAACGGTCATCGTTGGTGAGAACCACTCCCCCTTCTCCGCAGGTGATCGTCTTGTTGCCATAGTAGGAGAGAATGCCCATGTCTCCGAAGGTGCCCACATGCTTTCCGTCGAATCGCACGCCGATTCCCTCCGCCGCATCCTCGATGACCTTGAGGCTGTGGCGGCGCGCAAGCGCCATGACCTCGGCCATGTTGGCGCTCTGTCCATAGAGATGCACCGGCATGAGAGCCCGGGTTCGCTCCGTCACCAGCTTCTCCGCGCGCGACACGTCCAGGCAAAAGGTGTCTTCCCGGACCTCACACAGCACCGGCGTTGCGCAGGCCAGGATGACGGCATTTGCGGTTGCAACAAAAGTCAGATTGGGAACGATCACTTCGTCGCCGGGACCTATCCCAAGCGCCTTTAGGCAAACAAACAGCGCCATGGTCCCGTTGCAAACAGCTATGGCGTGTTTAGAGCCCGTCAATTGCGCGGTCATACCCTCAAATTCTCGAGTCAGTGCGTGTTCGGTCATAAACGTGGAGCGAATAACTCGCTCAAGCTCGCGAAGCTCACTCTCGTCAATCCACGGTTCAATTTGAACGATGCGCGCGATTCCGATTGCCTGCGTAGTAGTGACCATTTTTGATTCCAGTCTTGTGGAGTAAAGTAGTAAAAATACAAGGAAAAACGATGGTCCGTACGGGGAGATCGCAGGCGCCGGACTGGGAGCCGGGCGGTCGCACCCCCTTTGGAACGCGCCACGCGCTTCTCAAAGAAAGTCGCTCAAGCGGCCCACTTGCCCCGTCAGAACATTGACGACGGGCAGGTGGTCGATGAGTTTCAGGCGGGCTTCCCCTCGTGTGTAGGTCAGATGTCCGGCCCGATCTCTGGATTCCCTGAATTTGCTGGCGACATACGCTTGTTCGGGATCCAAGCCCCTAAATTCCCCCGCAATGTCCGATCGTAGGAAGAAGGCGTTGTGGCCCCAAATGTTTGACCCCACCAGAAGATAGCCCTTTTTCTTTGCCAGGCAGTGGAGCGCCGCCAATGAAGAGCCGTAATACAAGTTCGAATAGTGGGCGGAAGTGCGCTGAAAATTCTCCTGATAAGGCACCGCGATCGGTTGGAGTCCGAACAGGCTGTTGTATTCGATGATCAGGATTCTGGGCCTTACCGATTGGATGGCTTCCCAAATCCAGTAATCGTTTCCATCAATATCGATAGAGAGAAGTCCCAGGTCCTCCGGGAAGCCGGAATCACGAAGCAGCAGGTCGATATTCTCTCGCGTGATCCATGCGTTTTTAGCCTGCAGGTCGTATTGCCAATAGATCTTGTCTCGCCGGATGCAGCGGATGTCTGCGGCGTTTGCGTCCAGAACCATCCCTTGCCAATGGTTGTTGACCAGCAAGAAGCGCGTATTGCTCTCCGCATAATCCTCTACACCAAATTCGATGAATGTCTTGCTCGCTATGGACAGATTGCCGATCAAGTATTGGATGATTCCGTCTTCATCCCACTGGGAAAAGACCTTAAACCCCACCTTCCTAAAGTCCGCGTTCGGAGGGAAACCGGCAACTTGCCAGGCCATTTGTTTGGCCAGGAGAAGCAGCGTTTTATTACTGTCCGGTAGTGCATTGGCCTTAAGCCTCTGATAGATCCGCTTCAGTTGCTCCTTCATTGACTCAGATCCTCGAGTTTCTTTCCATCAGGCGTGGATAGCCCTGTCTTCGGCAACGGAGGTCTTACGGGTTGGAGCGGACTCATCGCCCATCGGATTCGGCGCAGCCATCGCACAAACTGTCTCGCGATGGATGGGCGAAGTAGCCTGTGCAGTTCAGCAGCCAGATCCGGTTCGATCTCCACTTGAGAGGGAAAGTGAAACTCCGATTTGCGTTCAGAGGTGAGCGGGGACTGCCGGAGAGATCCCCTCCGGGTGTTCGTCCCGGAGCCGTCAGAACCAAAGTGGTAAATCCGCGGCCGAGTGGAAAGCAGGGCGAGGGCATCTTGTTTAAAATGGCTGTAGGCCCAGCGGATGGCCCAGGAATCTATCCTGCCGGCCATCTGCAGGGCGAGCATGCCTGAGAGATCCTCGCCGCCGCGATTGAATCTCCGTTGCTGGTCTTTGTCATTGCAGAAGCTGCCGTAGTCGGCCACCAACCAATCTGCTTTCTCCCAGCGATCCTTCCAGGTGCCCCATCCGAGTGAGCTGCTGCGATAGAAAAAGAGAGCGTCGTAGAGGTTACATCCGGGCTCGCGAAGCGCAAAGTTGAACCCGCTGATCGAGAAGATTCGCGGTTCGGCCTCATAGTAATTGAGCGCCTGGTTCATGAAGGTCAGGAAGTCAGGTGTCGTGAGGAGGTCGTCTTCCATCGCGATTACACGGCCAAACTCATGGCAGAGGTGCGTCACGCCATTGATGATGGAGTTTCCCAATCCGAAATTCCGCTCGCGCTCGATGACCGTTACCGAACGGAATCCCTTGATGGTGCTGACAACTTGCCTCACTTCCTGAACCGCCGTAGCCGTGGCCTCATTCCTGGCAGCATCCGAGAAGACGAATAGGTCGCTCTGCGGCGCGAGTTGATTGGCACGGAGCGATTCCACCGTCCTCCGGGTGTGTGCGGGCCGATTGTAAACAAACAGCGCGATGGGGGCCAGTTCCGTCGGGCTGCTGGAGCGACAGGACGAGCGGGCGCTAGCCGGTGCGAGGCTTGTCGCAGCATTTTCGCGGTCGATATTGCTCAAGGCAGACCCCATTGATTTGCTTTGCGATAGACAACTAAGAAAAAAATCAAAGCGAGAGTTCCCGTGTATGCGGCCCCGGAAAGAAGCATGCCATAGACGGCGCCCCATAAGCCGAAGCGCATCACCAGAGGAATTCCTCCCAGGAAAGTTGCGGCACCGCTGCATGCGTAAGCCCAGAAGACGAGTTTTGGTTTTTCTACGGCTTTGAGCGCACCGTTCATGGCGTTGCCGATCCCCATGAGTAGGGGCAAGAGAGCCAGCATGTAGAGCATGGGGGCGAGGTCATCGAACTTTCCAGCGTACAGCCAATGCATCACGGGCCTTCCCCCGATTCGAACGGCAAGGGCGAACAGCGCAGTCGTACTCACTACGGCCCATCTGTAGCCCTTCCAGAATGACAAGAATTCTTCCATCCTCTTATTACTCGCGTAACGCGCGGCCAGCGCCGGGATAACCAAGAAGGACAAAGCAATAAAAACCTGGTCTATCGGCGCGACGAGCATGTACATGGCCTTAAGCTCAGCGACTTCCTTGACGGAGAGAAATCCGGCGACAAGCCAGTAGTACCCCTGGGTGGTGAACTGAAACACAAATGCGGTCGATAGAACCCATTTCGAATACTTCCAGTGTTCGCGCCAGTAATCAGGCTCTAGAGCAAGGAAGGACTGCTGCGGCTTCCCAACCGCAAGCTTTCTTCCGAGGCCAACTCCCGCGGCAATCCATCCCAGAGCGAGAATCACGAAAACTGAGAAACCATTCAAGATCTGAATTTTCGCCGCCAGCCAAAGTCCGCACGCAACTGTGACAAAGCAGATCAGAGAGGCTTGCGCAGCAAAAGCAGGCTGCCGCTGGAGGTAAAAGACGCGGCGCATGAAAATGCCCGACAAGAGAATCCCTGCTGTCACCCCTAAACCCAACATAGCGCGGGAGACGAGTTGCGGCGCGACCCAGTAAAGCACCAGGCAAACCAGCAAGAGGATCATCGTCAATAGCAGCCCGACGAAGGCGTTCATCCGCACCATCAGCCGCAAGTATTCGGAAAAGCGGTTGCGGTACCTTCCAGAGCCGTAGATGGTGTACGGCTCGAGGATGGCCGAATTGTGAAGACCGGACAAGAATGTGAAGATCGAGTAGGAAAGCGCGAACATCCCGTATTCAGCTTTTGTTTGCGTGCGGGCGAGCATCACGTTGGCCAGGAAATTAGCTCCCACGGCGAGCGCCTGGTCGGCGAAGCTGTACGCAACCGGCATCAGCCTGGAAGGCGCTGGAAGCGTTGAGACTGCGGAGCGCAGCCAACCGTTCGCCTGCCAGATTCCAGTTACGACGGGAGGCATGCGGAGAGTCTCGCCACTTTTGAATTGAGGGGCGTTTCCCATGAATGTCTGCGGCAAAGACACGGCGTTGATGCGCGTTCAAAGCGTTCGAAGAGTTCTAATCGGACACAGACTGTTTAGCTTGACTCGACAGCAGACTTAGCCCGCCAGCACCAAGTCTATATCGTCGATCTCTACCGCCACCGACCGCATAATCAGATCGAACGAAACGATGAAGCGCGTTCTATTCTTTCGGCGCAGGATGATACCTTCCAGCCCTTGCAAGGGCCCGCTCTTGACTCGGGCACGACGCCCGGCTTGCAAGTAAGGATGCGGTTCGACCTGATTGCCGTGACTCAGACAGTTCTGTATGGCATGAATGTCATCTTCCCTTAGCGGAGCGGGGTGGCCGGCGAAGCTGACCAAGTGGACGACGCTGGGGATTTGCAACACTTGCAAACGGTCACGGAGCGCGAAGCGCACAAAGACATAGCCCGGAAACAGAGGCATCTGAAGCCGGACGCGGCGGTCTTTCCAACGCCGCACGGAGTCGTAGAGCGGCAGGAAGTGCTCGATAGACCGTTGTCCCAGTTGCTGTGCCACCTGTTTCTCGTGATTTGCATTGGTGTAAACAGCGTACCAGAGCGGCTCGAAAAAGCTGTGGGCCATGCCAGGATAGCCGACATGGTCCGTTATATTGATAGCCGGGATTGCCATGCTGTTTGCCTCTCGCAGCGTCATTAGGGGCAGCTTCGCCCCGTCACTTACAGGGCATTTGTGATCTAACCCATTTCGATTAAACAAGTTCCAGACAAATACTCTTAATTCTGTGCCGCGTCCTGGCCACGGCGGCGGAACCAACGCCGAGACTTCTCCGCACCTGCAATTCCCCCCGTACCGTTTTGCGAAAAATGCGGGATCGCTGTCTTTACCGCGGCGAATACTTCCTGTGCAAACAGCTTGCGGGGATCGCGCCAATCCGTCTGATCCCAGGCCGTTTTGCCGAACACCCAAATCGTGGCGGCGACAAAAGCAAATGTCATTCCCATGAATAGAATCAGCGAACGCGGCGGAAACGACTTCCTCTCGGGAATGTTAGGAGAGTCGAGCACCTTCACGGCCGGGATCTCTTTGACCTCCTGGACCTTTGCCAGCTCATACTCCTTGGTCAAGGATTCGAAAACCGCTTCCTGAATCTTCGTTCGCCGGTATAGGTCTGCGTACGCGACGCCGAGCAGCGACAGTTTCCGGATGGAAGGGTACATGGACTCGCCTGCCTGGGCAGAGACAGTGGTCGTACTTTCGCCTTTTCCGCCCAGCTTTTCGAGTTGGTGTTGCAGTTCGTCGATGCGCGCCTTCACAGTTCTCACGCCCGCGTTATTGTCGGTGTAAATCTGCCTGAGTCCTTCATATTGCGATTGAGCGGCAATGAGCTGACCCTGGATAACCGCTGCGGCCTCGAACATGGCCTTGCCTTGCTCCTTGATATCGATTGCCGTGTTTTTGCTGGCGAACTGACTGAACTCTTGTTCCGCCGCTTCCAAATCCTGGCTGACGGATTGCAAACGCCCTTCGAGGAAGATGCGTTCACGACGTGCCGAAGAAGTGCTCAATTCGGCCACCAAGCGGTTCAGTTCTTCCACGTAGGCCTGAGACATTGCCGCCGCCCTTTGCGGGCTCCTGTCCGTCACAGTGACAGCAATGATCTGGCTTTTGCGATCCACGGAGATGGTGGTACGCTCCGCCAAATCCTGCCGGGCGTCTTCCATGCGGCCGTCCCCATAGAGTTTCTTCAGGTCAAACTGCTGGATCAGTTTGTCCTGGACCGTGCGGCTGGTCAGGATGCCCACAAAGACGTCGCTCGTGCTCTTAAGGCCCAGGAAATCACTGGCAATACCCCCAAGCCCGCCGGCGCTGCCCCCCATCGCCGCAGCCGCCATGGCGAGACCGGAACTGGACGGATTATCTGGCGGCATCAAACGCGCCGTGGATTCGTAACGTGAAGGGATAAGAAAAGCGAGCAACGCGCTGGCGAGCATCGCGTACAACGTAACGCGGCGCAGCAGTCCGCGATGTCCCCACAGAAGTCGGAGGTGCGCGAGGGTTTTCTTGTTTGCTTCCGGCGTCTCCGGCGGGTCGGGCGTGCCAGGGAAGTCCTTCTCTCGCGGTTCGATCACAGTCTGACGAATAGGAGCGCTACCTGTGTAATTCATGGCCGGTCTCCCGTCCCCGATGCGGCTCCCGGCGCGTTCGCGGCAGAATGCTGGAACAATTTATGCGGCGCAAACAGAATTTGCGCTGCACCTGTAGCGGAAAGGCCGAAGTTGGAAGTCACCCAATAATCGCCGCGCACGCCAACATCGGTGCCGATCATTTCCTTCCCCTTTCTCCAGGAAAGAAGCCTATTTCCGCAATGGCCGTAAAATTCCTTTGCGGTCCATTGAACAGCACCGGGTATTTCGAAATGTGCTCGTACTGCAGTTCAGTTTTCATGTAGAAGCCCGACCGCAGGTGCATCTGGTTGCGAACCGCATAGTCTTGCCAGGCCCCGCCTCCCGGCATGAATTCCCCAGCCACCGAACTGTTTTTGTAGAACACTTGCAGGCTATTGCGCGGCGAAAGCCAATAAGTCAGCCAGCCTTGTATCGCTTTCCCGTCTCTGCCAACCGAATTACCAATGATATTTCCCCCATTCGTATATCCATCGGGATAGTCGCCGTTAAAATAGTTGAATTGGCCTCTGTTGGCCGGCCCACCAGCGTACCCAGGGCTAAAAGAGAAGCCCGGCTGCTCTGTCGAAACCGCATCCACATGCAGATCCAGCTTGGGCAATTTGGGAAATCGTGTGATGTAGATACCGGGATGCCACGGATTTTTCGGCGGATTTTTGATGGGCAGGATGTCATCATCCGCGTAGGCGTCCCCATAAAAAACGATGTAGTTTCGAACCCCTGGGACATACAGCGCCCAGTCCATTTCCGTATGCGCGTCGCCCGGC
>JBGOZP010000003.1:0-230870 GCA_041480265.1 Terriglobia bacterium
CAGAAAGCTGCGCACTCGACTTGCATGTGTTAAGCACGCCGCCAGCGTTCGCTCTGAGCCAGGATCAAACTCTCATGTGAAACTGGCTGCTTAGAAAGAAAAAAGCCCGACTCCCATTTCTGGATGTCGGACCAAAGTCTTCCAAGCGAACTTTTTATCGCTCGATTCACTCAATCAATCGAACGGGTTCTGGCACATCTCATCTTACCCAGTTTGTCAAAGAGCATTTCCCCCTGTCCAGCAGGCGGGCTACCGTCTAGCCCAGCAACTATACCACCGGTTTCTTAAATGTCAAGCTGAATCCCGGCTAGGAATTTAGGGAGCCGGATCGGGGAGTTTTACCCAGATAGCTCCCTCAACGCAGATAGCGCAGTTCCCAAAAATTACCCCCTCGTTTATATCACGTATTTCTGGATGAGACTGACCGGAATGAAAGCAAGAGGAACACGCGTAACGTCCGGTTTGAGGGCAAGTATCTTTGCTCGTGAATCCAAATTGCGTTCCATAGAAATTCGAGAGAGCCGTTTGAAGGGTAGCAGTTCCCAGAGCTGAGAGGCGTGCAATCAAGCAAGTGCGCAACACCTTTCCGTCGAAAAAAGTTCGGTGCAGCGGGAGCATCTGACTAAGATCAGCGTATCCTTCGGACAGATTTGGTTCTCTCGCTGGTAAGTAGAACCAATGAAAGATATCGTTCGCTCTAAGGTCACGTAGCTTCTCATCGGTCCTTTGTGCGACTTGTAGTTCAGCAAAAGCAACCACAGGAGCCACCAAAAAATGTTTCCTCGAAGGTTTGTCAATGTCGCAGCTTCTACTGATTAGCATTACACATCTTCTTCTACAATGAGCGATAATATGCTCTCCATCTTGGTCGACCCATGCGTCCACCACGTCTTTGGCTGCCCTGCCTATCAATTCATTCGGTAGATTCCGAAGAATCTCTCCCACCGGACGATTTTCTACTCGGCCTCTATTCTGCCGGGGCCGAAGAATCCCCCACACATCCTGGTTTACTGCCGGTAGAAACGTGGGCAGGGTCGGAAAAGGAATTCCCGAAAGGATATCACCCTGATAGTAATTCCTAAGTTCTGGGTTTGGCTCGTACCAGTGTTCCGCAGTGATCACAGAGGGAACTAGATCTTACTGTGACGGAATAAAGGCTTAACGTCCGATTCACAGATTTCTTCGGGTGTGAAATCGTAAGAGGCTAGCTCATTGGTGAACGCAACATAGCCGGCATCGCCTGCAAGCGGGATCGCAACGCCAAACTGATCCGCCACCAATCTTCCAAGAATTCTTTGGCAGCTCTCGGGAGCGCCCTGAAAAAACAAGTCATACGTTATCAGCGCACGCGTTCCCCGTAGCCTGTTTTGATTGGGAATGGTCCAGGTAGGCTCCTTGTGAGTCAAATCAACCAACTCCATTGCTGACTTTCGACCGTACATATTGCTAGCGTAGCGGAGAGCCCCCAACTCCGTTTCTGAAAAAACACTAGGATTGTAGGCTCCGCTTATGACTTCAAAGCAGGGGTATTTTACGAACAGCTTCTTGACTGTCAAAATCTTTGCAAACAAGCCAGCATCGCTGGATTCCGGAAGTGGGACTTCCGGGCCACTGATGGCTGCTGACATCTCGTTCAAGGCGAACGATGGTACCGGCCCGTAGTCCATGCACCAATACACGTCACCTATGATGGGCCTTCCATATTGGAGTAGGTGTTCTTTGTCTGCAAAGTAAAGAAGTTTTGCAACTTTGAGCTTGGTTAGATCACGGATGCCAGACTTGGAGAAGTAAGCGATGGCATGCACCAACTTCTCTATGCTAAATTCGAAACTTAGGTTATACATTTTTCATCCCTCTGCACTTAAGTTCGCACAGGGCTGGGCACAGGGGTTGTGCTTGTATGTTAGATGCACGCAACATGAATTGTGTACGAGGTGGGCAACAAAAACAACAAGAATTGCAAGAGAAAAATCGACCGCCGCGGCAACTAGTGGGTAATGGATTGGACACAGTACTAGAACCGGGGCCCAACTTCGGCATTCGACTTTATCCTACCACCTTCGCCTTTTATTCGCAACGGGAAATCACGTTACCCGATGAATTCTTCAGCTCGACGAACAGTGTCGTCTGAAAAGGGCCTTCAGGCCCTAAAACTTCAGGGCCTGAAGGCCTCGACATTCTAGCCGCTTTCGTCCGGGCTTAAGCCCGGACCTCCTGTGCGGAAACTAGCCAGCCCCCTCGTGGACATGTCGGTTCTTCCAGCGTCCGAGCCCCGCCCTTACTTCTTCGGATGCAGAATCAGCTTCTGCACGCGCCAGTTCAGCAATTCTCCGACGTAAATCTCGTTTTCGGACGGGCACGCGATTTCGTGGATCCATCCGAACTGCTTGAGCTGCTTGCCGGATTCGCCGAGCATGCCCAGGACTTTTCCGTCCAGGCTGATCTTGTAGACCCGGCCGGGGAAGGCATCCGAGGCGTAGAGGACTTGATTCGGCCCGGGCGTGATGCAAACCGTCCAGGGCGCGCCGGGACCCATCGTTCCTATCAAATCGGCGCGCGGCTTGTTGCCGAGGGCTGGGACCGCATTGGCATAGTCAAATGGTTCACTGATCTTGATCTGCCGGAGGTACTTGCCGTCGCTGTCGAATACCTCGATGCGGGCGTTGCCACGGTTCGCCACGTAGACATTTCCCTGCGCGTCGGTGGCGATGCTGTGCGGGGTGTTGAGCTGACCGGGCTGATCGCCAGGCTCGCCAAACGATTTGAGCCACTTGCCGTTTTTGTCGACTTTGGCGACGCGCGAGTTGATGTAGCCATCGCTGATGAAGGTGTCTCCGGCTGCATCCCACGCCATATCGGTCACCTGGCGGAACAACCCGTCCACGGGAGGCAGAGGCGGCTTCGGATGCTTCAGCGGTTCGGTTCCTTCGTCGGAGGCTTCCATCTTGCGGCCGAACACCATGGTGACCTGGCCTTGCGGATTGAACCGGATGACCATGTCCGAGCCTTTGTCCGCCACCCAGATGTTGTCTTCTTTGTCGATCCGCACCGTGTGCGCAAACGACCAGGCGTACAGGTTGTGGCCGATCTCGCGAATGAACTTCCCATCGGGGGCGAACTCCAGAAGCTGTGCCGCGCTGGCAGCATAGGCCGGACCGGTGGTATTGCCGTGCGAGAAGACGAAGATGTGTCCTTTCGAATTGACCGCCACGCCGGAAACTTCGCCAAGATACATATTCTCCGGAAGCTTCAGCAAATTGGGGACGGAATCAAAAGGGATTTCAGGAGCCGCCTGCTGGGCCAACAAAGCCAGCGGTGCGACCAGGAACATTACCAGGGCGAGCGCAAACCGTTTCATCGTGACCTCCTCGAATGTTTCTTTCTTTCCTTAGACCTTGCGATGGTGGAGAACCGCCGAAGAATATATCTGTTCCACCGGCGAACGCCAATGAAAAAGCTGCCATGAATGGAGCCGGCCGGTTCCAGAATGCAGGGCCCGTCGTCTCAGTGTCCTCTGAGCACTTTGTGTTTAGCCTCTTTTTCAGTCCGAAAGGCTTTCAACACACCGGGAGCGGGCTCCACTTGGAGCCCGCCTGAATGATGGCACAAAGAGCATAGAGGCTCGACCGCTAGCCGGCCGATCCGGCGCGCGGCGGCGCGGCTACGGAATCCGCCAGGCGGCGAAGCGACTCGACATAGGGCGCGCGCGCGACGCCTCGCTCGCAGATGATCGCGGAAACCAGGCGCGCGGGCGTAACGTCGAATGCCGGATTCGCCACGGGGACATCCGGAGCGATGCGCACCCCGCGCAGATGCGTGACTTCTTCGGCGGCGCGCTCTTCGATCGGAATCTGCTCGCCCGAGGAAATGGTCAGGTCAAAAGTGGAAACCGGCGCGGCCACATAAAACGGCACGCCGTGCTCGCGCGCAAGCACAGCCATCTGGTAGGTTCCGATTTTGTTGGCCGTGTCGCCGTTGGCCGCGATGCGGTCCGCGCCGACGACGACCGCGCCGACCTCGCCCATCTTCATGAAATGTCCCACCATGTTGTCGGTGATGAGCGTGAGCGGGACGCCGCCCTCATGCAGTTCCCACGCGGTCAACCGCGCGCCCTGCAGGTAGGGCCGCGTCTCCGGCACAAGCACGCGCAGTTTGTGGCCCTGCTCGACCGCCACGCGAATCACGCCCAGCGCCGTGCCGATTCCGGCCGTGGCCAGCGCCCCGGCGTTGCACTGTGTCATCACCTGGCCTGCCGCGGGCATCAATTCCGCGCCGAAGCGCCCAATCGCTTCGTCCGTCGCCCGCTTTTCGGCGTGGATGGCGCGCGCTTCCTCGACCATCGCGTGGCGCAGCGCGTCCGGGGAGGTGTTCGCGGCGGCGAGCTGTTCGAAGCGGCGAGTCATACGCTCGACGGCCCAGAACAGGTCCACGGCCGTTGGCCGCGTTCGAGCGATGGTCTGGCAGATGGCGGGAAACTCCGCGCGAAGTTCATCGAGCGTGCGAGCGTTCGAACGCTCGACGCCGAGCGCGACCCCCATCGCCGCGGCGACGCCGATCGCCGGGGCTCCGCGAATCACCATGTCTTTGATCGCCGCGGCCACGTCGCGATAATCGGTGTAGGTGTGACGAATCACTTCGCTGGGCAGGCGCCTCTGATCGAGCATCACAACGCCCTTGCCGGTCCATTCAATGGGCTGCGCAACATTCATATTCGTTTGAGGTTCGCTCCGTTGGGATCGTATTGCAGGGCCCCGAAGAGCCCGTGTGGCAACTCCTCTATCGAAGAGTCAGCGGCTAAAGTCGAAGATCCCGACCTTGTCGGGGCCGCTCCCCATTCAGACGACTTACGGCGCGGCTGAAGTCGAAGATCCCGGCCCTGCCGGGGCCGCGCCCTACAAAGATTCGAAGTACTCACACAAGTTCCGCCCCGCAATTCACGAAGCGCCGGGAATGTGCCGCAACCCGCCGGTGGCGGCAAAAAAGCCGAGGAAGAGAAGGCTGTTGTACCCGAGATGCATAAAATAGCTGGCCGCGACGGTTCCGGTTCGCGCACGCACCCACGTCAGAAGAATACCAACCCCAATCAGCAGGCCGATTTGCCCCCAGCCACCCCAAAGCTGTTGCGCATGCATGGCTCCGAACAACACGCCGGTCACGGCCACGCTCGCGCCGACGCCGAAGCGGCGCGCAATAATGGGATACAGGAAGCCCCGGAACATCGTTTCTTCCACCAAGGGCGCCACCAATATGCCGAAAAACATCAACAGAATCACGGCCGGCCGCGAACGGAACATTTCTTCGATGGGCAGATCGCCCCGCTCGTTCAAGAATTTCCCCGCAAAGGAAACGATCAGGGCAAGTATCGCGCCGCCGCCCAGGCAGCGCAGGGCCGATGCGGATGTCGTTTTCCCGCCCAGGTGCAATGCGCGCCAGCCCATCGTGCGCCAGAACGGAGATTCTGTTTTCGTTCGCACCAACGCGAAAAAGTACAGCAATACGAAACCGGACCACAGCCCCTGCGAGAGCACCGCGATCATTGATTTTGCAGGGGAAGCGGACGGCGCGCTGAGGTCGCGGACCTGCACGCCAAAGCCAAACATGGCGACGCCAACGACAATCCCGCCTGCGAACAATAACCCGAGGAATCCAAATCCAATAAAGAGGAACAAATCCATCCATCCCCACGGCGAGCGCAAATCCTCAGGGACCGAGGGGTCGAATTGCAGCCGAGGGGGAAGCGGAAGTTCCGGGAGGTTTGCCGGCGCTGACGCGCCGGGATCTGGAGCGGGCGGCGATGCGTCCTCCGGAAGCTCGCCGGAAGAATACTTGGCGGGGGTTGCCGCGGTCGGATTGGGATCGTCGTGAATCATTTCCCGCGCTTTCGCGCTCCCCGCGATTCGATGAGCGCGGCCGCGACCAGCGGCATCATGATTTCGTGATGGCCGGTGATGGCGTAGCCGCGCGAAGGTTCGCCGCGCGCCCCCTTGGGCATCGCTGTGGGCCGCTTCACCACGTTGGTCAGGGGCCTGTATCGCTGGATGAAGTCAAAATTCGCCGTCGTAATCGGTTGCAGTGCCACGCCCAGATTGCGCACGACCGATACCGCCTTCAAGAACACTTCGGGGAGCACAATCGCCGAGCCCCAGTTCAAGTATACGCCGCCCGGATGCATCTGTTTCACCATCGCGCAAAAGAGGCGAAAATCGTGATGCGTCGCGGCGCCCATCGCCGCGCCGTCGGCGGAACGATGCATGTGCGGGATGTCGGTGCCGATGGCGAGATGCACCGTCACGGGCACGCGCGCGCGGTAGGCTGCCAGAAGCACGCTCGCCTCGGGATATTTCACGCGAAGATGCCCGCTGGCCAGAAATTTCCCCGCGGCTTCACCCAGGCCGATGCCGCTGCGCGCCGCGCCCACCGTAATTTCATTGAGGTAGAGGCCTGTTTCCTCCGCCATGCCGAATTGGCCATGGCCCAGTCCCGCGTCGACGTCTTCCGATGTGTTTCCGGCGAGCGCGATTTCGAAATCGTGGACCATGGTCGAGCCATTCATCGCTACGCCTTGCACAAAACCGCGGCGAATCAAGTCCACGATGATGGGACCCAGGCCCACCTTAATGACGTGTCCGCCCATTCCCCAGAGCACGGGCCGGCGCCGCGCGCGCGCTCTTGCGATGGCGGCAATCACGCCGCGAAGATCATCGGCGGCGAGGAGGCGCGGAAGCGAATCGAGAAGCTCCGTAATGCGCGCGCCCTTGCGGTGCGGCCGCGCGAACTCGCGCACGCTCACCTTGCTTTTCCGCCCGGCGAGCGGGTAGGTGCGGACGTGGTCGAGACTCAGGGGACCCGTGTTGTAGATGCTCTTCACCATGCGGCGCTCAGCTCCTTCAGCACTGTAGCGGCACTCCGCATCTCGCGCAAGCCCGCGGAGCAGGCAAGCGAATTTTTCATCTGTTTGGCCGGCGCATGTTTGGCCGGCGCATTGACACGCCGGGGCGGGTGGCGTATGGTCCAGCTCAGGAATAGCTTTGGAACGAGTGTTTTCAGCTTACGTCTGAGAGGTGAAACCATGGAGAGGACCCCAGTCAATCTTTCAGGTCCCGCCGAGATCGTTTCTCTTCCAAACTCGACGAAAAGAGATAATCGCTATCACAGGAAATACGCACGAAGGAAGTTGGCGTTTCTGGCCGCAGCGGTGTTGCTATCCCCGTTAATTTTTGCCCAGAGCATGCCGCAGGTGACGAGCGTGGACCCGTCGTCCGGGAAGGTGAATGACAGCGTGAGCGTGATAGGAGCGGACTTGGGGAAAAACAACGTCTCCGCTGTATACTTATCCGACGACAAAATCGATTACAAGGCCACGGTCGTGGAACAGAGCGCGGAAAAGATCATCATAAAAGTTCCTGAGGTCAAATCAGGAAATTACAATATTTCCATTCAGGTGGGCGATAAACTTTTCATCAAGCCTGTGCGGTTCAAAGTGCAGGAATAGGGCGCCCATCCTGCAGCGCGCGGCGCTTGATCGCTAGCAAAGTGCGCGCCTTGCCGATATAGAGAATGGGCATCTGGAAAACGCGCCTCGTCGCGTGTGCGTTCCAAATTACGCCAGGATCGGCACAGAGAGAGCCTTGCGCGCTTCCTCAAACGTAGACTCGTGCACCTGACCCGTCGCATCCACCTTCATATGCTTGGTTTGCATGGGCTTGCTATCCAGGCGGTCCTTGAGCCAGTCCGCCAGGAACGTGGGTGCGAACGGCCCGAGCGTAGAAGAGCTTGCGCCGCCTAACCCGTGATCGGCGCCTTCGTACAACAGCAACTGTTTTGGCGCCGAGACGGTCTCCAGCAAATCGTAGGTGAATTCGATCGGACTGAGGTGGTCGTCCTCGCCGGCCATGACCAGGTACGGGCATTTGACCTTTTCGCCGACGCCTTTCAGTGAAAGAGTTTGCGCGAACTTGTCGAATTCCCCTTCGTCCCTGAAACCTGCCATATACATGAAGCGCAGCTTGAAGGTCGGCGAGGCCATATTGAAGATTGTGTTGCCGCCGGGCTCATGACACACGGAGCGCACGGCGCAGCCCTTCAGGCGGTCATCGACGGAGGCAACTTGCGTTCCCCAGAACGAGCCCATGCTTGTGCCCTGCAGAGCGATGCGGTCCGGATCGATTTCCGTTTGAGAGCGAAGCCACGACAGTACGGCCGGGCCGGCCTGCATCCAGTTCGTCGCCGTGGGGTGGATGTCGCGGACGCAGCACTCGCCCTGCCCCGGCCCTTCCAGGGCCAGCACCGCGATGCCCCGCTCGAGCAGTTTGTCACCGTAGAGCGCGACGGATAGTTCCTTGAAGCTGTCCATCCCGCTGATGGACCATACCGCTGGCATCCGGCCTGACGGCCGCGCGGACGGCAGGTGCAGATATCCCGGCAACGACTTGCCGCTGCCGCCAAACGGGACTTCCACCCTGCGGATGGCGTGGTCCGCGGACTGTATGTACTTGGCGTAGCAGGAGACTTTCTTCTCGTTGAGGGCGATGTTCTCGCGGGTGTTCTCGTAGATGGGCCATTGCGCGCTCCCGTAAAGCAGCGCCGCAATGAAGTAGCACTCGTGCGCCGAGATCGTACGCCCTTCCGATTCGAACTGCCGCGCCATCTTTTCGCGGCGCACGGCGGCGCGAGCGTACTCGCGCGCGATGTCGTTAAACTTGCGCGTGCGCGCCCGCACACCGGTGAAGTCCGCCATCGCGTCCGGCCCGCACGGCCCCAGCGTATATGCGACGCGAGCCTGATCCCATTCGATCCCGATCGTCTGCACGACGGTGTCCAGCAGCCAGCGCTGTTCCTGCCAGCGCTTCATTTTGCGTTCGGTCGCCGCGGGCATCTCGGGGGACGGCGCTGGATCAGCCGGCGCAGAGGCCGGCAATCCGAGCAAGGGCGATCCGGCCGCGCGCCCGAGAAACGAGGCGCCCGCCATCGTGGCTGCGCCGCCAAGGAATTCCCGCCTTTGCACCAATTTCTTTGGAGGTTCCTGCTTGTTTGACTTGGACATATTTCCTCCCAGCGTGGTCCCGCGTGAAAGACAATTCCGGAATTCGCTTCCGCAATGCAACAGAAGCCCGAACAAAACCTGGTTTTCAATATCACGGCCTCGGTATGTTGTAAAGAGATTCGACCGTTGGGCGGTGTGTTCGATCTCGATTCAATTAGAGGTAGGCGACATGGCACTCCATTGCCATCGCGCACTCACCACCCTTGCGAACACACGCCACGCCATTGTCCAGTTGGACACCGGAATTTGTCTCGTGGACTTCGATCCATCGAAGCGACTTACAATGGCATAGGTCCATAAGTTCTAACTTAAGTCCTGCCCGTGACGAAAATGGAATGGAGTGTCTTTGAGCTTGAAAAGCAGAACGAATATTGCGTTCTTCGTGGGTCTGATTGCTCTCGCAATAATAGGTTGGTTTTCGTTCCAAGGAAACCGCAGCACGGAAGAAAAGGACCATTTAGTTTCTCACAGCCGGGATGTCCTTGAGGCTAGTGAGTTACTCCGTTCTCACGTTTACGACGCCGCGGCCGCGCGTCGAGCGTACAGCCTTTGGGGGGACTCAAAAGAAATCGATGCTTTCAGTCTGGCGTACAAATCAGCGCTGGCGGATTTCGCGACACTGCGCAAATTAACGGCAGATAGTACTGAGCAGCAGCTCAGCCTCGCACAAATGGAACCGCTCATGAAGGCACGGCTATCAATTTTAAAGGATTCCGTGGAATTGCATCAGAGAACTCGCGACGACCGCAAACAGCAGGATGCTTTTAACGACCAGAGCGCCAGGTTGTCTACGCAACTCACAGAGCTGATAGACGAATTCGAACGCGCGGAGCGAGGGCTTCTGCGGCAGCAAACTGTCGCAGCACAAGCGAGCTACCAACGAAGAACATGGATCAATGCATTTCTGGGTGTTTCCGTGTTTTTATTCTTGATTCTCGCGCTCGGGTTCCTCAACCGCGAACTCTCCCGCCGTGAGCAAGCAGAACGTTCCGCTGCCGAACAGAAGGAACTTCTCCAGTCGATTCTGGACAGCTGCAGCGACGCAGTCATCGTCGCGGACACCTCCGGTAAGATCATCCTACGGAACCCCGTCGGGGTCCGCTACAACGCGGGCGCACCTGCGCAAAAATTAAGCGAGAACTATCCTCAATTATTAGGCCTTTATAAGAACGATGGCGAAACATTGTTCAAAACCGAAGAGTTGCCGCTGAGTCGCGCATTGAGGGGAGAATCCGCAAATGGATTGGAAATGTGCGTTCGCTCCCCTAACGGGGGAGAGCCCCGATGGATGCTCGCTGCTGGAGGACCCCTGCTCAACAACAGGGGTGAGAAACGAGGGGCGGTGGTCTTTTTACGTGACATCACCGACCGCAAAAAAACCAGAGAGCAGTTAACGGTCGCATTGCAAGAATCAGAGACGCTCGCCGGAGAAAGAAGGGAGTTGAGCGAATTAGGTGATTCGTTGCAGTCTTGTCAGACAGTCGAAGAAGCGTACAAGATGAGCGAAAATGCCTTACCCGGCATTCTTGGCCTCCGGCCCGGCGCCCTTTGCATCCTCAATTCATCGCGCGATCTTGTGGAATCCGCCGCCACTTGGAACAACTGCTCGACCACCGAGCCTCTGTTCCATCCTGAAGATTGCTGGGGTCTGCGGCGCGGGAAGCCTTACGGAGGCCCCGGCTCGCCCTTGCCTTGTTCTCATGTGCGCGCATCCGGCGCCACGAACTACTTGTGCGTACCCTTAGTAGCCCAGGGAGAAACTTTGGGTGTGCTGTACGTCGAAGACAAGGCGAGCCTGCTGGCGCACTCGCCACAAGCGGTGCAGTTTGAACAAGTCACTCTTAAGCGCCGGTCCATCGCAGTTGCAGAGCGTGTCTCTCTAGCTCTCGTAAACCTCAAACTCCGGGAATTGCTTCGCAATCAATCGATTCGTGACCCCCTTACAGGCCTCTACAACCGCCGTTATCTCGAGGAATCATTAACCCGGGAATTACACCGTGCGAACCGGACAGTCCGCAACCTTTCCTTGGTGATGCTTGATTTGGATCACTTCAAACATTTTAACGATACCTTCGGTCACCAGGTTGGAGACATACTGCTAAAAGAAGTTGCTGGAGTGATTAAAAACCGGGTGCGCGCGGGAGACCTAGCTTGCCGTTATGGCGGAGAAGAATTTTGCCTCATTATCGCTGAAGCGGATAGCGAGAGAACTTATAAGTGCGTAGAGAGTATTCGCGAAGCAATTAGGCACCTTTCCCTTCATAATCGCGGCCAGACGCTCGGCACGATCACGGTCTCAGCGGGCATTGCCACTTATCCCGCACACGGTGACAATTCAGAAAAGTTAATACGCGCTGCTGACGATGCATTGTACCGAGCAAAGAAGGCCGGTCGCGATTGCATCTTCGTTTATGAACCGTTGGAAGCCAGCTTAAAATTAGCCGACAAGACTGCTTAGATCGAAAATCCCGCCCTTGCACAAACTGCAAGGACGGGGCACCCGCGTTTCGAGAGCGGATGCCATCACGGCTTTTGCCAGGGTGATCTGAGCTTGACACGAGAGGGCCGCGGGCCTATTGTTCTGGTCAGAAGTTGAGTTCGGCAATTTCCATTTACAGGAGGATCGTGTGAAATATTTGACCGTTATGGCTTTGTTCGTCTCGTGCGCGATTACCTTGGCGCTGGGCGTGCAGGCCCAAGACGCAGCCCCAAAAGAACACAGCATGTCCGGATGCTTGGCGAAGGGCACTGAAGCCGGCACGTATCTGCTCACCGACCTCGAGAAGGGACCAAAGACGGTCGGGATCGTGTCGTCGACCGTCAATCTGGCCCCGCACGTCGGCCACAAGGTCGAGATCACTGGCACGGCTGTGCCGCCCAAGGAAGCAGAGGCGGACAGTAAGGTACCGAAGGCCCCGCATTATATGAAAGTAACTGCGATGAAGCATATCTCCGCTACTTGCCCGTAGTTTTCGTTCGGTTCGAATCTGAGAGCCGGGTGAATGCACAGGTTTCACGAGCGGCCCACATGTCGCGCAGCGGCAAGTGGGCCGTACTGTTTTGAGTCCAGCGGGGGGAACTACCCGTGGTTGCCGCCGCCGGAAAGCTCGCGGACGATTGAGCCAACGAAGCCTTTGGCGTCGCCAAAGAGCATCAAAGTCTTGTCGAGGTAGTAGAGCGGGTTGTCGATTCCGGCAAAGCCCGCCGCCATGCTGCGCTTGATCACCATCACGGTGCGGGCCTTGTCAACATCGAGAATCGGCATGCCGAAGATGGGGCTGCCGGCATCGGTGCGCGCGGCGGGGTTGGTGACGTCATTGGCGCCGATGATCAATGCCACATCGGTCTGTGGAAGCTCACCGTTGATTTCATCCATGTCGAGGAGCTTGTCGTAAGGGATGTCCGCTTCGGCCAGAAGCACGTTCATGTGGCCGGGCATGCGTCCCGCTACAGGGTGAATGCCGAACTTCACGTCCACGCCGCGCTTGGTCAAAATGTCATAGAGCTCGCGCACCTTGTGCTGCGCCTGCGCCACGGCCATGCCGTAGCCCGGCACGATCACCACGGTGCTCGCCGCCGCAAGAATTCCGGCAGCTTCCTCGGGCGTCGCGCTGCGGACCGGGCGCGCCTCCTGTCCGGCCTTGGCGGCGACCTGCTCCTGCCCGAAAGCCCCGAAAAGAACATTCGAAAACGAACGATTCATGGCCTTCGACATGTTCACCGAGAGGATGAGCCCGGAGGCGCCGTCCAAAGCGCCGGCAACGATCAGGAGCTTGCTATCGAGCACGAACCCCATCGCGGCAGCCGATAGGCCGGCGTACGAGTTCAGCAGGGAAATCACGGTGGGCATGTCGGCGCCGCCGATGGGAATGATCATCAGCACGCCGAACAGAAGCGGAATCACCAAAATGATGGGAAACAAATACATGTGATCGGGATGAATCACCAGGTACGCCGCCACGCCAATGGAAGCCGCCAACATTCCGAGATTGACGATGTTCTGCCCCTTATATGTGATGGGGCGCTGGGGCAAGATCTCCTGCAGCTTTCCCGCGGCCATCAGACTGCCGGTGAACGTCAGCGAGCCGAGAATCACTTCCATGGAAAGAACCGACATCATGAATCGGGGCACGCCGGGCGCGCGCAGATAAAACTCCGCCGTGCCGACCAGGGTGACGCAAAGGGCGCCGAAAGCGTGGCTGAGCGCGGTTCGCTGCGGGACCGCCGTCATCTGGACTTTCCCGAGGGGAATGCCAATGATGGAACCCAGCACCAGGGCAATCGCCACCCACTTGTAATCCACGATTCCGCGATTCAAGAGGGTTCCGGCCACGGCCAGAAGCATGCCCAGTTCGCCGGCCCAGACTCCGTGCCGGGCTGTCGTGGGAGAACTCATCCATTTGAGAGAAAGGATGAAGAGAGCGGTGGCGACAAGGTACGTGATCTCGATAATGGTTTGAGCCGCGGGAAATGAGGTCATGGTTTGGGGTTCCGGCTCGCCTTAAACATTTTGAGCATTCGGTCCGTGATGAAAAAGCCGCCCACAGCGTTGCTGGTGGCGGCGACAATCGCGATCGTACCGAGCACAGTGGAGAGTGTGCTCTTGTGTTCTCCCGCCAGAATAATTGCGCCGACCACGGCGATGGCATCGAGCGCGTTGGTCAGCGACATCAGCGGCGTGTGAAGAAGCGGCGATACGCGGCGGATCACCTCGAAGCCGATGAAGGCCGCCAGCATGAATACATAAAGGCTCGTAATCAGATTCGACTGCATCGCTATTTTGTCTCCTTCGGCTCGGCTGCCAGAGGCGGCAGCGAGAAAAACTCCCGCACACGGCTGTTGACCACCTCTCCTCCTTGCGTCATGAGGGTGCTCTGGATAATTTCATCCTGCAAATTGAGCTGAAGTTTTCCTTCCTTGATCATGTGCAGGAGAAACGCGGTGATATTCCGCGCGTACATCTGGCTCGCGTGGTAGGGCATGGTGGAGGCAAAATTGAAATAGCCGATGATCGTAACCCCATGCTCGACGATTTTCTCGCCGGCCTTTGTATATTCGCAGTTTCCACCGCGCTCGGCCGCCAGATCGACAACGACCGAACCGGGCGCCATGCCCGCAACCATTTCTCGCGTCACCAGCACAGGAGACTTCTTGCCGGGAATCACGGCGGCCGTGATCACAACATCGCTTTCGGCGACCACCTTCCCCAGCAACTCGCGCTGCCGCCGGTAGAAATCCTCATCCTGCGGTTTCGCGTATCCGCCGGCGTCCTGCGCGTCCTTCGCTTCGATGGGCAGCTCGACGAACCTGGCGCCGAGACTGTGAACTTGTTCCTTGGCGGCCGGCCGCAGATCGTAGGCGGAGACAACGGCTCCGAGTCTGCGTGCCGTGGCGATGGCCTGGAGTCCGGCCACGCCCGCGCCGATGACAAGTACGCGCGCGGGCGTAATGGTTCCGGCCGCGGTTGTCAGCATCGGGAACATCCTCGGGAGCGTGTCGGCGGCAATCAACACAGCCTTATAACCGCAGATCGTACCCATCGAGGAAAGAGCGTCCATGCTTTGGGCGCGTGTAGTCCGGGGCATGAATTCGATGGAAAAAGAGGTTGCGCCCGTCGCCGCGATTTCGCGAATCGTTTCCAGGGAGCCCAAGGGCCGCAAAAACCCCATCAAGACCTGGCCGCGGCGGAGCAGCGGGACGTCGGCCTTGCCCGTCTGATCGTTCGAACCGTAACACAGCACCTGGACCACAATATCCGCCACGCGAAAAACCTCGGCGCGATCCGTGAGAATCTTGGCGCCCTTGGCTGCGTACTCGGCATCGGGAAAGCCGGCCTTCACGCCCGCTCCCGCTTCGACTACAACCTCCACACCCGCTTTCGCGAGCAGGGGAATCACGATGGGTACCAGGGCAACGCGCCGCTCCCCTGGATAGCTCTCTCGGGGAACACCAACGATCATGAACCTTCCTCCCTTAACGCTTAGGCCGCGTCGCGCACGCGGAACATCGGCGATCTAAACGGGTGGTCCAACTCACCCAAAATTAAAAATGTCCTTCGTGAAGGCCCTGCTAGGCAGTCCATGGCTACAAATAGGACCCGCGAAGGACCGGAAAGCCGGTGGAACTGGGGCGCTCCGGGTCCGCGGCAAAAAACGCTAGCGTATCGCGGCCACAAACTTCATTTCCTGCAAAACTGCGCATCGAAAGAAATATTTTACATGCAAATTCGCGAAAGTACACGTGAAGATCGCGAGATGTAAATTCAATGCGGGGACTCGCCAGACTGCAAATGCCCTCAAAAGGTTTTCCGGCAGAATTTGAAGCGAAAATATACGTTGCGGTTAGAACGCTCGTGGTTCGAAAACCCGGTTCATGGATAAGGTGGAGAGCAGCCGTGCCGCCGCTTTCGGCTCAAGCACAGACAGATACGCATCACGGAGTAGATGAGCCTTCCCCGCTGCCTTGCCTGGATAGCCCTCCGGTAAGCGCAGGCAATCCAGCCCTGCGCTATGCCGGTGAAGCCATGGACCGCCGCTGTTGGAAACACTCACGGCAGAACACGGGACGCCCCTGCGTCGGGCGGAAAGGAACTGTGGTTTCCTTTCCGCACTGCGAGCAGGTCGTTTTGGTCTCCGACCGCTGGAGGTTACCCTGGCCCGGGTTCTGAGCGCGTTTGGATTTGCAGTCCTTACACCGCTTGGGCTCATTCTTAAAGCCCTTGTCGGCGAAGAACATTTGTTCGCCGGCGGTGAAAACAAACTCCTGACCGCATTCCGAACACTTCAGGACCTTATCGTGGTATTCCATACGCTGCTCCGAGACTCTGCGCTGGTGGCAAAGCCCGTAACATCCTCGTCCGAGTCAGGCTGTTCTGGGATACGCCGGGTATGAATGCGGATCCCACTGCCGACTCGTCCGAGGGTGCTCAGGAAAACCTTTGGGTCGCGCCATCCGCCTGGGGGCCTTACTCCAGCTCCCGCCGCTGCTTTTTGCGCAGCCGCTTGCGGGAAAGCGCCTGTTTGGTGCGGCGCTTCTCTCCGGGCTTCATGTAATAGCTGTGCTTCTTGATTTCTTTGATGATGTCTTCCTGTTGCACCTTGCGTTTGAAACGCCGCAACGCATTTTCCAGAGACTCACCTTCTTGAATGCTTACTTCGGCCACCTAGTCTTCACCATCCTTCCGATGCATGTGGCAAAAATTGCTGCAAATCATAGTGTTCTGAGAGGGCACACCTTATGAGTGCATGTTGGTATTTACTTCTAGCGGACCCGTCAACCGAAGTCAAGCTTTGTTTTCCACTCCCAGGGGCCGGGAGCGCTTTTCGTCCGCTAGGGGACACGCCGGGGTTGCTGCTAGAATGTCCGTGCAAGAGTTCCCCAGGTTTGCGGGGACCGGGCACAGACAGCGAGACTCATCATGTCCCTGATGCGCGACGCGATCGGCGTTCTACTGGCTGGAGGACAGGGCGAGCGGCTCTGGCCGCTGACACGTGACCGCGCCAAGCCCGCCGTGCCCTTCGGCGGCGTTTATCGAATTATCGACATCACGCTTTCCAACTGCATCAACAGCGATCTCCGCCGCGTTTTCGTCCTGACGCAATACAAAGCGCTTTCGCTGAACCGGCACATCCGTCAAGGCTGGTCGCTGTTGCTGGGTCTGGGCGAGTTCATCGAAGTTCTGCCTCCGCAGATGCGCGTTTCGACGACCTGGTATCTCGGCACCGCCGATGCCGTGTATCAAAACATCTATTCAATCGGCAGCGAACACTCGCGCTACGTCATCGTGCTCTCCGGCGACCACATCTACAAAATGAACTACCAGAAGATGCTCCAGCAGCATGTGGACTCGGGGGGAGACGCGACCGTCGCCACGTTCGAAATCACGCCGCAGGAGGCGGCCGGCCGCTTTGGCGTCATCGAAACCGACGCCAACTGGCGCATCAACGGGTTCGAGGAAAAGCCCGCCGCGCCCAAGCGCTCGCACCTCCACCCGGACATGGTCAACGCCTCCATGGGGGTCTACATTTTCAACACGCAACTCCTGATCCCGGCGCTGCTGGCCGACGCCGAGGACCCCAATTCGAAACATGACTTCGGCCGCGACATTTTGCCGCGCATCTTCGCCAAATACCGCGTCTACGCTTACAACTTCATCGATGAGAACAAGGTTGGCGCGCAATATTGGCGCGACGTCGGCACCATCCAGGCCTATTACGAAGCCAACATGGATCTGGTTTCCGTTTCCCCCGTTTTTAATCTCTACGATAAGTCCTGGCCGCTCCGCACCTGGCAGCAACAATATCCCCCGGTGAAGACCGTCTTTGCGGACCCCAAGCGCATGGGAGTGGCGCTGGACTCCATCGTGGCGGGCGGTTCGATCATTTCGGGCGGCCGCGTGAAACGTTCTGTGGTGGGCTACGACGTGCGCGTCAACAGCTACAGCGAGGTGGAAAACTCCATCCTGTTCAACCATGTGAGCGTCGGACGCCACGCCCGCATCCGCAACGCCATCATCGACCGTCACGTCACAATTCCCGAGCGGGCCGAAATCGGCTACGACCTCGAAGCCGACCGTCAGCGCTATCACGTTACGGAAGACGGCGTGGCCGTGGTCGTGCGGGAAGAGTCCATGATCGAGGAGCCGGAATGAGAAAAGCAGTTGAGAGTCGAGAGTTGACAGTTGAGAGTTCTCTGAATCATGCGGTTTCTTCGTGACTGTTAACTCTCGACTGTCAACTCTCAACTCTTAATGTCCGGCTTCCTTATCCGTGTGCATCTGTGTTCATCCGTGGTTTCAAACAAGTTCGAGATGTGATTCGATTTTCCGGGAGGCGGCATGTCAACGAAGATCGCGCGCGTGCATGGGAGACAGATCATTGATTCGCGCGGCAATCCCACGGTGGAGGCGGATGTCATCCTGGAAGGCGGCGCGCTTGGCCGTGCCGCGGTGCCCTCGGGCGCATCCACGGGCGAGCATGAAGCCATCGAGCTGCGCGATGGTGACAAAGCGCGCTACCTCGGCAAGGGCGTGCTCAAAGCCGTTGCCAATGTGAGCGGCCCGCTTGCCCGCGCGGTTGCCGGGCTCGATGCCGCCGACCAGCGCGCGCTCGACCGCCGCATGATCGATACCGACGGCTCGCCGAACAAAGCGAATCTCGGCGCAAACGCCATCCTCGCCGTCTCCATGGCCGCGGCCCGCGCGGCGGCTGCGGCGTCGCGGCTGCCGCTCTACAAATATCTTGCGCGCTACTCGAGCGACCCTTCCGGCAACACGCTCCCCGTGCCGATGATGAACATTCTCAACGGAGGGGCGCACGCCGACAATTCCGTGGACCTGCAGGAATTCATGGCCATGCCGGTCGGCGCAAAGACGTTCGACGAAGCCCTGCGTATGGGCGTCGAAGTCTTCCACCGCCTGAAGGCCGTGCTGCACAAACGCGGCTATTCCACGGCGGTCGGCGACGAAGGCGGCTTTGCCCCCAACCTGGAATCGAACGAAGAAGCCATCGAGGTCGTCCTCGAAGCCATCACGGCGGCGGGCTACAAGCCCGGCGAGCACGTCGCCATTGCTCTCGACCCCGCGTCGAGCGAGTTTTTCGACAAGGCGAGCGGCAAATACATCTTCAAAAAATCCGACAAGTCCGCGCGCACCTCGGAACAGATGACACAATTCTGGGCCGATTGGGTGCGGCAGTTCCCCATCGTCTCGATCGAAGACGGCCTCGCCGAGGACGACTGGGCCGGATGGAAGCATCTCACGGCCGAGCTTGGCGGCAAGATTCAACTGGTCGGCGATGATTTATTCGTGACGAACACGGTCCGGTTGCAACGCGGCATCTCCGAAAAAACCGGCAACGCGATTTTGATCAAGCTCAATCAGATCGGCACGGTGACGGAAACCATCGAGGCCATCGAGATGGCGCGCCAGGCGGGTTACGCCTCGATTGTCTCGCACCGCTCCGGCGAAACCGAAGACACGTTCATCGCCGATTTCGTCGTCGCCATGGGCACGGGGCAGATCAAGACCGGCTCGGCGTCCCGCACCGACCGCGTCGCCAAGTACAACCAGCTCCTGCGCATCGAGGAAGAATTGGGCGCCGCCGCGCGATTTTCTGGGCGTGCCACGTTGGCCCGCGCATGACATTTCGCCGCGTCCAATGATCCCGCGTCGAAATTCAATGCAGCGCGTGTATTCTAACGACCTATGCCAAAACGACCGAAGCCGATTGTACTGACTGTGCTCGATGGCTGGGGCTATCGCGCCGAGACCAAAGGTAACGCGATTGCTCTCGCGCGGAAACCGAATTACGACCGCCTCCTGAAGGATTTTCCCAACACGCTGATCCACACGTCGGGCCCGTACGTCGGCCTGCCGGAAGGGCAGATGGGCAACAGCGAAGTGGGCCACATGAACATGGGCGCGGGCCGCATCATCCGCATGGACATCACGCGCATTGACCAGATGATCGCGAGCGGAGAATTTTTCAAGCAGCCGCTGCTGGTCGAGGCGATGGAGCGCGGCCGCGCGCGCAACCTGCACCTGCTGGGCCTGTTGAGCGACGGCGGCGTGCACTCGCACCTCCAGCACGTCTACGCGCTGCTGCGCATGGCGCGCGAGCGGCAGGTCGAGCGCATCTTCCTCCACTGCTTCATGGACGGCCGCGACACCCCGCCGCACAGCGGCGTCGAATACATCCAGCAATTGCAGCGGAAAATTCGCGAGACCGGCTGCGGGCGCATCGCCTCGCTCACCGGCCGCTACTATGCCATGGACCGCGACAACCGCTGGGAACGCGTCGAGCGCGCCTATCGCGCCGTCGTTCACGGCGATTCCCCGGTGAAATCCAGCGATCCGGCCGAAGCCGTCCGCCGCAGCTACGAACGCGACGTCACCGATGAATTTATCGACCCCATCGTAATCACGGGGAGCGCCGCGCCATCGTCCGCGCCTGTGGGGCCGATTCGCGATGACGACGCCGTGATCTTCTTCAATTTCCGCGCAGACCGCGCCCGCCAGATGACGCGCGCCATCGCCGAGCCGGGATTCGCCGAATTCGCCGACGCAACGCGGCCGAACAATCTCTGCTACATCGCCATGACGCAGTATGAAAAAACATGGCCCTGGCTGCGCTACGTGATTGCTCCGGAAAAGATCGCGCACATCCTCGCGCAGGTGTTCGCCGAGCAGAACCTGAAGAATCTCCGCTGCGCCGAAACCGAGAAGTACGCCCACGTCACATATTTCTTCAACGGCGGCATCGAAAAACCGTTCGGCGGCGAGGAGCGCATCCTCGTGCCATCGCCGAAAGTGCCCACGTACGATCTAAAACCCGAGATGAGCGCCGCGGGCATCACTGACAACATCGTGAAGGCCGTCGAGAAGGGCGACTTCGACGCCATCGTCATGAATTTCGCCAACGCCGATATGGTTGGCCACTCGGGCAAGCTCGAAGCCGCGATCAAGGCCGTCGAAACCGTGGACGAGTGCCTTGGCCGCATCCGCCAGGCCCTGCAACCCCGCGGCGGGGCGTGGATCATTACCGCCGATCACGGCAACGCCGAGACGATGATCGATCCCGTGACGGGAGAGCCGCACACCTATCACACGACGAATCCTGTTCCTTTGATCATCGCCACAGAAGACGGCAACGCGCCGCTCGCGTCCGGCGGTTCCCTGCGCGACATCGCGCCGACACTGCTCGGCGTGCTCGGCCTTCCCGTGCCCGAGGAAATGTCCGGCCACGATCTGCGGCAGAAGAAGTGACTGGTGACTGGTGACTCGTGATTCGTGTAAATCCTACGGGTGCGGGGTCCGCTTTTACGCTGAACGCTCCGATCGGATCGGGGCATGGAGCTTGCCGGAATAGGGTGCGGGCTTTACTTGGAGCCCGCCGGAATTAGGTTGGAACCTGCTACGCCATCTCAGATTTCAGATTTGAAATTTCAAATTTCAGATTCTGAGTTTCATCCACCCATCAATTCGAACTGCGGAGGACGTCAGCCAGAAATTCCACGAGCCGTAGATTTTCGCGCCATGCCGCGTGTTTGTCCGGGTCGACGTGAGAAAAAGCAGGCGTAATCAGGACCTCGCGCAAATACTTCGGAGGTATTTCCCGTTGCAACCAGAGACTCTCCGTGGAGGGAATGATGTCGTCGGTGGAGCCGTGCAGGATATAGACCGGCACGTGGAGGGCGCCGAGCTTCCCTTGCGGCGAGATCGCCGCGAGTTGCGGCTCGTCCACTCGAATGGCGTCCAACAACCGGGAACGGAGGCGGTCAATTTGGCGCGCCAGCAACATCTCCAAGGTGGCCCGGCCGGCGGGACTTAGCCGCGAGAGCAACGCCTGTGCATCCTGAGGACGCTCCCACAGCCAGTCGCGCAGCGCTTCATGCGCGACGCCCAGGTCGCTTGCCGAAAAAAACTGCTCCAGATGGGAGTACACAAAAACGGCCGCGCCGTAATCGTGCGCGGCGTAAGGCACGCTGCGCCCATCGGGAAGCTCCGCCTGGCTGGCCGCCAGAAAACGCGACACGCGCCCGAGATCGTCGTAGGCTCCCATCAGGACCAACGCCCGAATATGCGGGGCATACCGCGGATCGCTAGCCGCAAGCAGAGCGAGCCCGCCCGCGAAACTCACGCCAACCACCGTCACGGGTCCCGTGCCCAAGCGCTGCTGTAACCATCCGGGAGATTCGCCGATCGTCGCGAGCGACGGCGCATCGACATGATAATCGGCCAGGGCGCTGACCTCGGGGGTCAGCACCTCGAAACCGCTGCCGGCAGCCGCGCGAGAGAAACTCATCAACCGCGGCTCGTCAATCCCCAGGTGGTGAATGCCGTGTACCACGACCATGCCCGGCGGATGCCCAACGCCGCTCGGAACGTACAATCGCGCCCGCACAGGACCGCTTGCGGTAGCAAGCACGATTTCTCGGGTGGTCACTGCGTAGGTTTCCCAGCGCAAAAGCGCGCTGGAAGCTTGCGGATTCAGAAAATGGATCAACATGGAATAACTGCGAAGATCGTAGCCGATGCGGGAGATGCCGAAACCCAGGAGAACGAAAAGGAGCAACCCTGGAAGCAAAAACTTGAGGCGCTGCGATCGGTGATTGGATTTCCCCGATGTCACGGCTTCCGCGGTGAACTGAGTTGCATTGGAGTCGGCCGGATTAGCTCGCATGTTCGTGAGAAATGCGAGCTAATTTCCGACATTCGATTTCGGCGCAATGTATCCCTGACGCGCGTACACCTGGAATTTCACTTTCTTGCCCTTCTGGTCCAGCACGGTCACGGGTCCGCCGTCAGGCGCCACAAGCTCCACTTTGATCTTGCGGTACTTTCCGTCGGGCGCCGAATTGGAAGGCGTGTAAGCCATGCTGTACTGGTTGCGCAAACTTGCGGCCACGTCCTGCATGATGCCGGGAATTTCGCCGTCGAAGCGCGGGAGCCACGCCCGCCCTCCCGTCATCGCCGCAAATGTTTTTAGCTGGTTCTGCGCCTGGAGATAAGTCATCTCTGCGATGGGGCTGAGGTTTCCCGTCCCGCCCGCGCGCAGATAGAGCTGCTCGCCCACACCCACTGTAAAAATGGTCGCGTCGGTTTCTCGAATCCGCTTCATGACTTGATCGAGATTCAACCTGCTGAATGTGTCTATCCCGGAAGCCAGGACCAAAACGGACTTCTTGCCCTTGACGTCCTTCATGCGGTCCAGAACATCCGAGAGCGCGTCGAAGAGATTCGATTCGCTGAAGGGCGGAAACACGAGCTGGTAAAGCCCCCGCATCACATCGTCGCGGCTGTGAGTGAAGTCTACTTCGACATGGGGCCGCATATTGAAGGTCTCCAGCGCGACCCAATCATTCGGTTTGAGATTGCCCAGGAATGCGGCGGACCAATTTCTCGCGTTGTAGGAAAAAAATTGATAGCCCAGCTTGCTGAATTCCAGCAGCAACACGATCGTAATGGGCGCATCGCTGGGCGCGAAATTCGTGATGGTCTGCACCGCGCCGTCTTCCGTGATGCGGAAATTGTCTTTCTTGAGTGCCGTCAGAAAATTCCCGTTGTTGTCGGTGACCACAACATCCACGCTCACTACCGGCACGGTGACGGAAATGGAAAAGCCCCCCGGCGTCTGTTGCGGCTGGGCTGGAGGCGGCTGTTGGTCTTTCGCCTGCGCCCAGGCGCGCATTTCTCCCGCCGGGAACAGCAGCGTGAAAATGAGCGTCCCCAGGACCAACACGCGAAACAGATTGGTGCGCATGGCTTGATAAACCTTTCGGGATCAGGACTGGCTGCCCGCTGGGGAGGCCTCCAGGCCAAGCCCCCAGAGCTGGCTAAACAGTCTTCACCCTGACTGTTCGATGCTGCCACGAAGCGCAGGGATGTTCAAATGCAGTTTTTGATCGCGCACATCGATCTGTTTGCAGCAGCTTGCGCGCCACACACACATGGTACGATAAATGATTCGAGATTGTAGTCGATGACGCATCCCCGGGAGGGAATCGCAATGTTTCGCCGTTCGTCCCTGATAATCCTCGTCTTCGCATGGTTCATTTGTTCTGGCGGGAACGCTCGCGCGCAGGCGCCCTCCGCGCAGCCCGACCTGACAAAACTCGCCCAGGAAGCCCAAGGCTGGCTTACCGACATGGTCCGCATCAACACCTCGAATCCTCCCGGCAATGAAATGGCGGTCGCCAAATACATTTCAGGGATACTCCAGAAGGAAGGCATTTCGTATGAGGTAGTGGAAATTGCGCCGGGCCGGGGCATCCTCATCGGGCGCCTGCAAGCCGGCCCGCTGCCGGACGCGGCGAACGCGCTGCTGCTGGTCGCGCATCAAGACACTGTCGGCGTCGATCCCGCCAGGTGGACTGTGGACCCGTTCGGCGCAATCGTCCGTGACGGCTATCTCTACGGCCGGGGAGCGATCGACGACAAGTCGCTGCTCGCCGCAAACCTCGCAACCATGGTCGCGCTGAAGCGCACGGGGACGAGGCTGGGGCGGGACGTCATTTTCCTGGCCACCGACGATGAAGAACAAGGCGGCCCGGCCAGCATCAAGTTCTTCCTCGAGAAATACTGGGACAAGATCGCCTGCGCCTACGCCCTGAACGAAGGCGGCCGCATGTTGCTGAAAGACGGCAAAGTGCAATACGTCGGCATCCAGGCGAGCGAAAAAGTTACCTACAACGTCATCGTGATCGCCACGGGGCCCTCGGGGCACGCTTCCATGCCGCGCCCGGACAATGCCGTGGTGCACCTGGCCGCGGCCATCGCCAAACTAGGAACCTACCAGGTGCCGGCGCAGCCCAACACAATTACGCGCCGCTATTTCGAACAGCTCTCCAGGATCGAGGAGGACGAGAACGCCAAGTGGATGCGCGCCCTCGAACAGCCCGAGCGTATGGACCTGGCGGTGAAGCATCTCTCCGAACAGAGTCCCATGTGGAACTCGATGCTGCGCGACTCGATTACGCCCACGATCATCCACGCCGGATTCCGGGGCAACGTAATTCCCTCGGAGGCCACGGCCAACCTGAATGTGCGCATGCTCCCCGGACATTCCATTGATGAGCTGATCGGGCAACTGGAAAAAATCGCCGGCGACCCTCAGATCCGCTTCAAGCTCGGTCCCGATCCTGGCGAAAACGCGCCGCCTTCCGACATTACCAGCCCGCTGTACAAGGCCATCGAGCGCGTCGCGCCGCAGGATTTTCCCGGAGCGATCACGCTGCCTTTTCTTTCCACCTGGGCGACCGATTCCGCCAGCCTCCGCCTCCATAAGGTTCAGGCCTATGGCTTGAATCCCTTTCCTCTCACCGAGAGCGATGAAGCGCGGATGCATGGGGACGACGAGCGCATTCCGGTTGACAGCTTTCGCAAAGGGGTCGCGTTCCTTTATCATGTGGTGAGCGAGTTCGCCTCCACGAAATAGGCAGAAGAAACCTCATACCGCCTACAGGCCGAATAGGTTCGGATAAAACCATGAATTTTCGCAGAGCTAAAATTGTATGTACGCTCGGACCCGCCAGCGATTCCGCGGAAATGATCGAACGGCTCATGCGCGCCGGGATGGACGTCGCGCGGCTGAATTTCTCGCATGGGACTCATGCCGAGCACGCGCGGACGATCAAGCGGCTGCGCGAGGCATCCGCCCGGCTCTCGAAGCCCATTGGCATTCTTGCCGATCTGCAAGGGCCGAAAATCCGCACGGGCGCCCTGGTGGATGGCCATCCCATCCAGTTGCTCACGGGACAACGTTTCACGATCTCGATCCGCAAGCACCTGGGCGCCACCGCCGGTGTGAGCACCACCTACAAACACTTGCCGCGCGATGTCTCACGCGGTGACCGCATCCTGCTGGGGGACGGCCTCATCGAGCTTCGCGTGCTCTCGACGACGCCGGACTCGGTCGTGTGCCGGGTCGTCAATGGCGGAGAACTCGGCGAACACAAGGGCATCAATCTTCCCGGCGTCAAATTGCGAATTCCCGCCGTCACCGCGCGTGACCGCCACGACCTGAGGTTCGCGTTGCGCCACGGCGTGGATTTCATTGCGGTCAGCTTCGTCCGCCGCGCCAAAGACGTGCTACTGGCAAAGGCCGCGGTCGCGCGCGCGCGGAAGAATGTCCCTGTCATCGCCAAGCTTGAAAAGCCCGAGGCCATCGAGAATCTGGACGAGATTCTCCGCGTGGCCGATGGCGTAATGGTGGCGCGCGGCGACCTGGGCGTGGAGATGAGCCCTGAAAAAGTTCCTGTGATCCAGAAGTTGATCATCGCGAAGGCCTGCGAAGCGCGCTTGCCGGTCATCACCGCAACGCAGATGCTCGAGTCCATGACGCAGAACCCGCGCCCCACGCGCGCCGAGGCCTCCGACGTTGCCAACGCCGTCTTCGACGGCAGCGACGCGCTGATGCTCTCCGCCGAAACTGCCTCGGGAGCGTACCCCATTGAAGCGGTGCAAATGATGGACCGCATCATCCGCGAAGCCGAGTCCAGCGATTTTCAGGTCCTGCGGCCGCGCCCGGCGCAATTCAATATCGCGGAGACGTCCGCGGAACTAATTTGCCATGCTTCGGAAGAATTGCACATGAAGGTCATCGCCGCGTTCACGGAAACCGGCTCGACAGCCCGCTTGATTTCAAAACATCGCCCGCGCCGTCCTATCATTGCGTTTTCGCCGGTCCAGGGAACACGGCGCAGGCTCTCCCTCTACTGGGGCGTGCTGCCGCGAACCATCGGTGAAGTGCATAACATCGAGGACCTCATCCGCGTCGCCGAAAAGAGGCTGCTCGAAGAGCGTCTCGTCCAGCGCGGCGACGTCGTCGGAATCGTGGCGGGGACGCCGTTCTTTGTCGGCGGCACCACGAACTTCATGAAGTTCCACGTCATCGGCAGTTAAGGATCAGCAAACTCGCCGAGCCAAATAGCTAAACCTGAATTCCGAAATTGATGTGGGAACTTGGGGTTGAAATCCGGGATCGCCAATCTCCAGATTGGCGGTTTGCCTCACGCCATTCAGGAGAATGGCGTTCCCGGGATCGCCGCCAACCAAAGATAAAGCGATTCCCAGGGATGATTTTTCAAGCCACACCCCAGGTGATGGCCCGTACCGAACTCTTCTTGCCTAACCTCGTCCGGAGAAGCGATCTTGTTCGGGGGAGTCTTCCACAAGCGGCCGAACGCCGCTCCGCCGTTTGCGATGCAAGGCTTCCGCAAAGATGGCGCGCATTTCCTCGCCATTGCGTTCCCAGGTGTATTTTTGAGCGGTCAGCGCGGCCTGCTCCCCGAGGCGTTGACGCAGAAGGGGCTCCTCGTAGAGCCTGCGAATTCTCGCGGCCAGACCCGCGACATCGTTGGGGTCTTCGAGGATCAGGCCATCCACACCATCGGTCATGATTTCGGCCGTGCCATTGGTTGCGGACGTGATGACCGGCAGGCCACAAGCCATCGCCTCGGCCGGGGGTTGCGCGAACGTGTCCTCCAACGATGGCCCGGCGTAGGCATCCGCTGCCGCGTAATACCACTGCACATCGGCCCGGGAAGGACAGAATGTGACCAGCCCTTCGAGGTTCAGTTCCCGGATTCGCGCCTCGTAAGGGGCGGGGTCATCCTTGCCGGCCACGACTAGAACCAGGGGCAAATCTTTCAGCCGGGCGAGCGCTTCGATCAGGGACACCAGCCCCTTCTTTTTCCAGTCGTTGCCAACCAAAAGAAGAACGAACTTGTCGTCTCCAAGCCCAAGCTCCTGGCGAGCCTGCGCGCGGTTCCGCAGCCTGGACTCTCTGTTGAAAATCCGCTGGTCCAGCCCTATGTACACCACGGGCAGGGGACCTTCTCTTCCATAAAAGCGCTTTAGATCGGCCGCCGTTTTCCGAGCGATCAGAATCAAGCCAGTCTTTGGATTCGTGTACATGCGCCGCTCCAGGAACATGATCAACCGGTAGTAGAGCCTGCGATGGAGCAGCCGGGGCCAAAATCGCAGGGGATTGCCGGACAACTTGAGTTCCGGCGCAACTTGCCGGAAAAACTCCGCAAATACGATGTGCACGGAGATCAGATCGGCATTCCAGCAATTCGTGCCTGCCGTGTACACGATGTCGTGACGAAGCCCGCGGAAGCGGGCGTCCCACCAGCGCCACAAATGGTTAGCCGCGAGCCACCAGAGAAAGTTGACGAGATGCGGCCCCGGGATTCGCGGGATGCGATGCCATTGCATCCGCGTGAGATCAATGTCTTCGACGCGCTGGCTGTAAATGTGGATCTCATACTCACGCGGGAGCCGGGAAATCCATTCGGCAATGCGCCGCTCGGTTCCGTGCCGTTTATCAATGAACGGGGAAACCACCGCGACGCGTGTGGAAGGCATGTTTCGGGCAACTCCTTAGGGGCTGACGTTCATGATCTCGCACCAGCGCTCCAGTACGAACAAGCTCCATACACGCGACCAGCCGACAGAAGCCTCCGACCGCTCATAGCGGCGCCAGAGAGCGTTCACCGCCTCGAAGTCCAGGACCTGCCGGCTGCGGAGACTCGGCTGTGAGAATGCTTCCCGCATCGCGCCATGCAAATCTCGCGTGATCCATCTTTTGAAGGGAAAGGTGAACGTCCGTTTCCGGCGCGTTTCCAAGTCTTCCAGGAGATTCCGAGGAAGAAAACACTTTGCGGCATCGAGAAGGAGGCGTTTCCGCCGGAAACGAATTTCCGGCGGCACGGGAAGCAGAAACTCGACCAGGCGGTGGTCGAGAAAGACGGGGCGGACTTCCAGGCTGTGCGCCATGCTCGTGGCGTCGAGATCGCGCAGCAAGCGCGGCTCCAGGTGCGTGTGAATGTCCATGAAGGCCAGGCGCTCGAGGAGATCTTCGTGTTCGACAAGTTTTGACCAGTAGGCCAGATGGCGCTTCGCTTCGGCGCCATGGCTGTTTTGGCCCAGCGCGGGCGAGAGCAGAGCGGAGACATCGCTATCCAGGAAGAGGAACTTGACCGCCATTTGCGCGGCGACAAATGGATCGTTCGCCCCGATCAAATAGGAGAGTTTGCGCCACCGAAACGGCAACGCCGGCTGGTCCAGGAGGCGGCCGAAGAATGCGGCGGGCAACGGGCGCGCCCAGCGAGCGGCCTTCGTGAAGCGTTTGAACCAGGGAAGCGAATCGTAGCCGCCAAACAATTCATCGGCGCCTTGCCCGGACAGAGCGACCTTGAATCCCGCTTCGGCCGCAAGCTTTGAAATCCAGTAAGAATTCAGGCCATCCACGCTGGGCTGATCGAGGGCCCAGATGGCGTGGTCGAGACCGGCGGCCACGCGGCTCGCCTCCAGACTGACGACTTGATGCGGGATGTCGAGCGCGCAGGCGGTCCGGCGGCTGAGTTCGCTTTCGTCGAATTCGGTTTCGCCGAACCCAACGGTCATGGCGGAGAGATTCCAGGCTCCTGCTTTCCGGGCCGCGGCAGCCAGGCAGGCCGAGTCTGTTCCTCCACTCAAAAACAGCAGGACTGGAACGTCCGAGACCAGATGGTTCCGCATCGCGTCGAGCAAAACATCGGCAAGGCCGGCGGCAAGCTGTTCGGGTGGAGGCGTCGCGGAGGCGTGCGGATTGAGCGTCCAATAGGCTTCCGTGCGCCATTCCCCATCGTGCCACACTCCGATGTGGCCCGGCTCGAGGGGAGTGACTCCGCGGATAGCGGTCCACGGCGGAGGGATGTGCCCGAGTTGAAGAAATACCCGCACGCCGGCCGGATCCAGCTGCCTGGGCGCCAGGCCGGAGGCTAGAAGCGTCTTGATCTCTGACGCGAAGACCAACTGATTTGCGGACCGATACAAATAAAGAGGCTTGATGCCCAGACGGTCACGCGCCAGAAACAGCTTGCGCGCGCGGATGTCCCAAATGGCAAAGGCGAACATGCCACGGAGCTTCTCGACACAGCGTTCCCCATATTCCTGGTAGAGATGGAGGACAACCTCGGTATCGGACGTGGAGCGAAACTGATGGCCGCGATGCTCGAGTTCTGTGCGGAGCTCGGCGGCGTTGTAGCTTTCACCATTGTACGTGATCCAGAGGTTTCCGTCGGCGCTGGACATGGGCTGACGGCCGCGCTCGCTGAGGTCAATGATGGCAAGACGCGCGTTGACTAGCAGGCATGGCCCCAGGCATTGCACTCCCTGGCTATCGGGGCCGCGATGCGACATGGCCAGGGCCATGCGCTCGGCCGCCGGGCGCAACGCCTCCGCCGAATCCGGCGTCGCGATCCCGGCAATTCCGCACATGCGATCTATCTCCCCTCAGTCGCAAGCCGCCAGTGCGTCATGGCGCATGCGCGCTGGGCCATTGGGATTGTTTGCGACACCTGAGCCAGATTTGGCAAACCGAATAGAACTCCAACACGCAACCCTGCAAAACCGAAGGAAGTATGATGGCCCAGCGCAATTGCCGCAATGGCAAAACGCGGCGCTGTACTCGTATCTTTTTCTCGTCCATCCGCATCTCCCGGGTTACGCCAGCCGAGGATGTTTCATCTGCGCCCATACATCCTCACCTGGCCTCCACGCACTTCTCCGCCGCATCGTGCTTCCGCGTTATAATGGCGCATGGCCTTTTCCCTCAGCGCTGCGCCGCATGTTGTGGACACCGCATGCACGGGTGTAATCCTCGCGATTGACTACGGACAGAAGCGCCTGGGCCTCGCCCTGTCGGACGAGCACCGCATGATTGCGCGGCCGTTTGCGACCTGGACGCGGATCAATCGCCGGCGCGATCTCGCCCGCCTGCGCGAGCTGGCGCGGCAGCACGCGGTGCGCCGCATCGTTGTGGGATTGCCCTTGCACCTGGATGGCACGGCGAGCGCAATGTCCGAGGAAGCGAAAGCCTTTGCCGCGCGCGTCGAAAAGGCCCTGGGTGTTCCAGTCGAAATGATGGATGAGCGGCTCAGTAGCTGGGAAGCGAAACAGGTCTTCGGGGCGGACAAATCTACGGCGCCATCGCGCCGCGGCCATAAACAGCACGCGCGGAGCAAGCGGCGAACAACATTCGACGAACTCGCCGCAGCCGTCATTCTACGCGACTACCTGGACCGCGCGCGCCCGCACAGTGGAACGCAAAACTGACATGCGCCGCCTCTTACTTTTCTTCTTCCTTCTTTTGATTCTCGCGGCGGGATACATGTATGTGGCTCTGTTCCAGCCGTATCAGGGATTCCCGGCCGGCGGAGTTTATTTGGATATCCCGCACGGCGCCTCGCGACGCGCCATTGCCCGCCTGCTCGCCGAAAATGGCGTGGTGCGCAGCCGCGTGGCGTTCGAAGCGTTGTGCCGTTCGCGAAAGCGGCGCACGCTCGAGGCCGGTGAATACTTCTTTGACCATCCGGTCACATCGTTCGACGTGTTTGATGTTCTTGCGAATGGCCGCGTGTTTGTCAAGGAACTCGTCGTGCCCGAGGGATTCAGCATGTTCGATATCGCCGATCTCGCGGCCAATGAAGGATTCCTTACACGCGACGAATTTCTCGCCGCGGCGCGCGATCCTTCCCCTGTGCTCGATCTCGCGCCCGATGCCCCGTCGCTCGAAGGATTCCTTTTCCCCGCGACCTACGAATTTCCGCGTCATGTGGCGGGAAAAGAGATGACCACGGCAATGGTGAAGCGTTTCAGACAGGTGTGGGGTACTCTGCCGTCCGCCGATGCGCCGGCCGCCCGCCACTCCTTGCAGGACGTGGTGACGCTCGCTTCGCTGGTGGAACGGGAAACGCCTCGTCCCGAAGAACGTCCGCACATCGCCGGCGTGTTTGCCAACCGGCTGCGCATCGGCCAGCAGCTGCAGTGCGATCCCACTGTCGCGTATGCGCTCGCGCTCGCTGGAAAGTACAACGGCAAACTCGACGGCCGCGATCTGCGCTTCGCTTCGCCTTACAACACATACCATAACAAGGGCCTACCGCCCGGACCGATTTCCAATCCTGGGGAAGCCTCCCTTCGGGCCGCGCTCGATCCGCCGCCCACCGGCGATCTCTACTTTGTCGCCAATACCGAGGGCGGGCACTTCTTCAGCAAGACCCTTCGGGAGCATAATCGGAATGTCGCACGCTACCGCCGCCTGCTCGGGCAGTTGCAGAACCAAACGCCCGGCGCCGCTTCCCCCGCGGCATCGGTGAGCAAATCCAGTCCTACGAGGCTCCGATGACACATGCGGATCACCCCACGAAGAAGAAAATGATCCTGGAAATTGCGCGCGAGCTTTCGGTGCCGCGGTTTACACCGGCCGAGGTCGAACAGATTCGCCGCCAACTGGTTGCGCGGCTGGGCGCGGCGGGAAAGACATCTCCCGATTACATCGCGGGCGTGCTGGAAACCGCCGGCATGCGCATCGTGTGGTCCACCAAGGCGGACACCGAGGGGCAGTACGAGGAAGAATTCCATGACCTGCTCCATTTTGCGACGCTGGAGGACGCGGAGATGTGTATCGTGCGCCTGGACGAACTGCTTCGAAAATTCCGGAACGATGGGGAACACGCTGCCGCCGAGCGCGTGCTCGAGGTGGCGCGCCTGGGCCGCCGCCGCGCGGAAATGATCGCCCGCAATCATAAAGTGGAACCGGAGAAACGCGCCCAGAAGGAAGAAATCATGCAGTGGTTCAAGGTGTGGCTCGAAACGCCGGACGCGTTTTTCGACTGGCTGGAAGTGCGCAAGGCATCGCCCGATTTTCAAAGGCGGTTCGTCAAGAGCGCATCGGCGGATGCCTGACGACGCCATGGCGAATCTGCATTATGTGATGGAGGTCGAGCCGATCGACCTGGGCGCGGATGTAAAAGCGGTCGGACTCGATCTGATGGAGGTTGAAAGCCGCGAACCGGCCGGCGGCAGCGATGCCGCGCGCATTTGGGCCGCCGCGCTTATCGCCCTGGCGGGAGCGGAGCCGTGGACGCTCGATTTTTTTGCCCATCTGGACCGCGTGCGTGAATACTGCGGTCTCCATGCGATCGCGTTCGAAGAGAAATCATCAGGCCATTCGCTCGTCATCCCCGCACTCTCGCTGGAGCCGTTGGCCGGGCTGTTCGAACGTTTCTCCAGCGAGACGTTTGGAGCGCGCGCCGGTTCGCTGCTCGCTGTGGGCGACGCCACAATGGAAGGCGAACTGGCCCGCCATGGCGTGGACGCCTATCACGCCGCGTTTCGCAATTATCTGTTCTGCGCGGTCTGCGATTTCGAAAACGGCTTCCTGACGCTGCTCACCGAGAAGCTATGGACGAGCGAGGTCCTACGCCGCGTCAAGCCCGCCGTCGCCGGCCTGCCCGTCGAAGTCGCCCGCCCGCAGTGATCCATCATTTCAGATCTGCTCGGCGGCGATCCCGGGAACGCCATTCTCCTGAATGGCGTCCTGCAAACCGCCAATCTGGAGATTGGCGTACCCGGATTTCAATCCCAAGTTTCCACATCAACTTCGGAATTCAGGTTTAGAACGCATGGGGTAGGGGTACCCGGAGAAGGGGTTGTTATCCCCAAGAACCGCCAGCCCGTTGCGAAGCTGGCGGCTGCTGATCGGCACAGATTTTTGGGGTTCCCTGGCAGGAATGGCAGGGGATACCGAATCACTCCGTCAAGCCGTTAAAGGCTGGAAACATCTTCGCCCGCCGATTGACTTACGACGGATTGACAATGGGGCTTATCTCGCGAAGCGCCAGGAGCGAACCACTGGGCGGCTCGGAAGGGCACGGTTTCGAACACAATCCCGCGGCTTCCGAGATTCGCTCGGCTTCCTGCTGCTTCATTGTCTGCCATTTGGCAAGCGCGGCTTTCTCCAGCGCCACCTCATTTAGGTTGCGATTGATGCGGTCGAGGTACTGCGCCGTTACCCGCTCCATTTCCGCCTGAATTTGGGCGTTTGCACCGGCCTTCCGCCCCCAGTAGTCCTCAAACTGTTTCCGCTGGTCGGCTTCATAGGCATCGAGGGCGGCCTGGCGCCGCGTGGCGTCCCGCAGCACTTCCTCAATCGAAATGCCGGCCGCATCGAGCGCCATCAGCACGGCGGCCCGCTTCGTGTCGTTGGGCAACGCGCGCAGGTGCTCGCTGTTGAGCATCTCGATCACCTTGCTGATGCTGTATCCCATCCGCGGATTCAGGATCCCGGCCGCGCGGTAAATATCCGCCATGGCCTGCAGATCGCCTTGCGGTTTGGCGAGGTCCTTCCCTCCGGCATGCGCTTGAGTCTTATCCGCCGCGGCGGCCTCGCCGGGAGCGCGATTGGCCGGCACGGGCTGGCCGTTGGTTGTTCCGTTGGGAGCTTCCTGCTTTTGGCGCCTGAACGCCATATCGAGCCATTTGCTTGACATGTGTGTCCTTTCTTTGCCAGGTGAAGGCTGTTGCGCTTGAATATCAGTACCTTTAGGAGCGTCAAGATCTTGGGACTGCGAAATCCTGGGATAGTCCTTGGACTCTGTTCCGTGACCAACCATCCCCCGAGGCATCGCGGGCGGAGAGAGTGCTCTGGGCACTATTGGCACAGTCTCCGGTTGAAGAACGGCTTTAACGATCTCATTCAGGTTGCTTTCCTGCTGTTCGGGTATATTTTGAATCTTGGCCGTCGAAGGCGGATGAACGTTGTTTGAGGCGCTTTCTCGTACTGGGTCACTTCGGAGGGGACTGGTCTGGACATTAGTCTTATGTTGCTGAATGCCTAAGACATACTCCCCTTCGTCGCTGCGACAGTATTTGGCAATGCCTGAGAACTCCTCCCGGCACCACTTAATGTTCACCTTTGACCCAACATGGATGGGCTTCTTGACCCGAATACATGCCCCGGAGGGAGACCTGTCTTCAATTCTCGCGGAAGCATCATGCGATGTTCCATTTTGGTCTTCCCACGACACTTCCACCCGGGCAAACAGGGCCATTCTCGGTTCTGTCCTAATCCCGCTCATGCTATCTATATATCGGCAAGAAATTAAACGACTCCACTGCCCGGGCGTGCTGGGCAGCTTGATTGACACTCCCGAAAGTGGTTGTTAGATTGAATGATTGCCTGGGAGGAGTGAAAGACACTGCGAAAACGGCCACGAATCTGGGGTGTTCTACTGGCGCTCGCGCCAATGCTGGCGGCGGGGTGTATAGCGATCAAGACCAGGCATCCCGTAAGGAAAGAAGAAATTCACGCGCAGAGGGAGGCGAGCGAAGACCAGCTCCTCGCCAGCTACAACGAGCAGGTGCAGGCCGTGCGCAGCCTGCAGGCGACTGTGGACCTGATCCCCAGCACAGGCTCTACCTACAGCGGCGTCATCGAGGAATACCACGACGTTCCCGGCTTCATCCTGGCCAAGCGTCCCGCGACGGCGCGCGTAATCGGGCAGGCCCCGGTGGTCGCGAAAAATATTTTCGACATGGTGAGCGACGGGGAAACCTTCCGGATTTTTATTCCGTCGAAAAACACGTTCCTGGTGGGCGCGACCTCCCTCGCGCGCGCATCGAAAAAGCCGATTGAGAATCTGCGCCCGCAGCACGTGCTGGAGGCGTTGCTTTGGCCGGAAATCGCGCCGGGGGAGAACTGGCTGTTCGAACAGTCTGACGCTGAACCGTATAGCTATTACATCCTGACGCTGCTGCGGCGCGCGGACGGCGGCAAGCTCGAAATCGCGCGAAAAATCTGGTTCGACCGGGCCGACCTGCGCGTCTCGCGCGTGCAGCTTTATGGGGCCGCTGGACGCCTCGATTCCGACATCGCGTATTCGGACTGGCAGCCCCTTGGGGCGGCGCCCGCCGCCGGGGGCGCCGCCGCGGCGGCACAGACAACCTACCCGCGCGACATTCGCATCTGGCGCCCGCAGGACGACTACAAGCTCGAGATTCTCATCCTGAAGCTGGCCGCCAACGAAGAGATTCCCGCGGACCGCTTTGAGCTGGCCCAACCGGCGGGAACCACGCTGGTGCGCGTGGGCGAAGAGCCGGCGGGAACTCCACGATGATCCGGCAACTGATTGTAAACAACGTGCTGCACCGGCCCATCCGGACGATTGTGAGCGTGATTGCGGTTGCCGTCGAAGTGGCGCTCGTCATCTTGATCGTGGGGCTGACCAGCGGACTGCTGGAGGAGACGGCCAAGCGCATCGAGGGCATCGGCGCGGACATCATGCTGCAGCCGCCCTCGGCGTCGGTCTTTCTGGCGTTCAGCGGCGCGCCCATGCCCATCAAGATCGGCGACAAGCTGCGCGAAATGAAATACGTGCAGGCCGTCGCCCCCGTTCTTCTGCAATTCAGCTCCTCGGGCGGCGTGGACGTGATCTATGGGATTGACCCGCGGAGCTTCCGGGACGTCTCGGGCGGGTTCGTTTTCCTGGAAGGGCGGGACATGGCCGGCCCGGACGATATCTTGATGGACGATTGGGCGGCCAAAGCCAAACAAGTCAAGGTCGGAGGCACGTTCCGTCTGCTGGATCATGATTTTCACGTCGCGGGGATCGTGGAGCACGGGAAAGGCGCGCGCCTTTTTGTCCCGATCGAAACATTGCAGGACCTTTCCGGGTCGCGCGACAAGTCGTCGATTTTTTTTCTGAAATGCACGCGAGCCGACCACACACAGGCCGTGATGGACCAGATGAGGCTGATTTTCCCGCGCTATGAAATCCGCCCGCTCAAGGATTTTCTTTCCCTGATGAGTTCTACCAGCCTTCCCGGGCTCGATGTCTTCATCGAAAGCATGATTGCGCTCGCGGTTTCGATCGGCTTCCTGGTGATCCTGCTTTCCATGTATACGACCGTGATTGAGCGGACGCGGGACATTGGCGTCCTGAAATCCATTGGCGCGTCCAAGGGATACATCATGCGGGCGCTGCTCGGGGAAGCCGCCTTGATATGCGGGATCGGCATCGTCGTGGGCATCGCCATGAGTTATGTCACGCGCGAGCTGTTTCTTTCCGCCTTCCCGACACTGTCGATTCTGATTACCGCGGACTGGATTCTGCGCTCCGCGGCGATCGCTGTGGCGGGAGGACTGCTGGGCGCGAGCTATCCCGCCTGGCTCGCCAGCCGCAAAGATGCGATTGAGGCCTTGTCGTACGACTGACGCGCTTCTCTGCTATCCCTATCTATTTTGCAGACGTGGATTCCGAGAGAAATTGCGCCTGGGTGGCGCAAGCCGCCGAACGTGTGATACATCCATCAAGTCTGGGAGTGTTCCCGGGCAGGTCTGGTCAGAAATGGCAATCGCGACTACAATGCCTTGACCTACCGAAGTGCGTTTTTCCACAAGGGAATCAAGAGTGGAACCAATAGTTGTTACGGAAAACCTCTGGAAGCTGTACCGCGCGGGGAAGGTGGAAGTCCCGGCGCTGTGCGGCGTCAATTTCAAGGTGATGACCGGTGAATTCGTGACGGTGATGGGCCCGTCCGGGTGCGGCAAGTCGTCGCTACTCTACGTAATCGGGGGGCTGGCGCAGGCCTCGCGAGGACACGTCCTGGTGGACGGCAACGACCTGATGACCATGAACGACGCCGAGCGCACCAAGCTGCGGCGGCACAAGATCGGTTTTGTCTTTCAGCGGTTCAATCTCCTGCCCACGCTCGACGCCCGGGGAAACATCGCCATCGCGCAGCATATCTACGGAGATGAAGGCTTCGACCCGCACCGCTTCGCAGTCGTCACGAAAATGCTCGGTCTCACCGACCGCTTGCGGCACCGCCCCTCGGAGATGTCCGGCGGGGAACAGCAGCGCGTGGCCATCGCGCGGGCGATTATTAATGAACCGAAAATTATCCTGGCGGATGAGCCGACGGGAAATCTGGACACGAAAAACTCGGAAATTGTGCTATCTATGTTGCGTCAACTGAACAAAGAACTGGGCCAGACCATCATAATGATTACGCACAATCCGGAAGCGGCAGCCTATTCCGACCGTGTCGTCCACATGCGCGACGGCGTCATTGTCGACGGCGTGCCCGCCGACTGACATGAAAACGCTCTGGCGAGGCATCGTGCGGGTTGTGTTTTGGTCTTACGAGCGCGGCACGTGGCAGTACGACGTCGCCGTCGTCGCGATCGTCTTGTTTGTCCTTTTCTCCCCGCGCATCATTCACTTCAGTGATCAGCCCTCCGTGGGGCCTTCCCCGTCGCAGGCCCTGGTCCAGTTGCGTGGCGTGGCGCCGGGGCAAGTCGCCACCTATCGCGTTGACGCGCGCCTGCTCGCCTCGCCCATCCGCACGCCCGAACTCGAGCACGATCTTCACGAAACCGTGCAGAAGAACGTCGAGGACCTGCGCCACGGCCGCTTCGAAATCCTGCGCATCGAGCCTATTCGCGGCGACGGCGGCACCGTCGTGTTTTACGACGTGTCTGTCAAACCCTGAATCGGTCCGCAAGAACCACTTTTCTATGACAGGATGCGTTTGATCTCGCGCTCGTATTCCGGGAAGTAGCGGCTGATGAGCGATAAGTCGAAGCGGGCGAGAATGGATTCCTTGGACTCACGTTCCAGCAGGAATTCGAACGATCGCCGCACGAGTTCTTCCGGCTCTACTTTTTCGCCGGTAAGTCTTGCGTAGTCGCTCGGGTTGAGTGCGACGTCGTGGATAGTTTCGCTGCCGGCGTCCATTACGCGGACACGAAATTTGAAGTTGTCCTTTTTTTCGACTTCAATTTTCGGCGCCATCCTTTTTCTCCCCAAGTCATTCGAATCGGAAAATGCTTCGCGCCCGGCTGTGCTACTGAAACGCGGAAACGTAGTACGACCCGCGGTGCGTGAGCTTCGAGCCGGGCGGGACTTTCGCGCCGGCCGCCAGTTCGACGCGAAGCGAGCGCCAGCCGGGGCGCGCGGTTCCGGCCGAAGGATAGTAGCCCAGAGTGTACTGCGCGCTGATCGTGAGGGCGATGCGGCGATAAATCTCGCTCAAATTTCCGATTTCGCGCAGGAAATAAAGCTGGCCGCCGGCGCGGCGGGCCAACTCGGCCAGATAGAGGGTGTAGTGAGGGATTCCCTCGTTCCGCGCATTCTTGCTGACGAGCATCCCGCCTTGATGTGTTTCCAGCCATGCCGGAGTCATCGCGCGCGGGCGGTTCTCGGTGGAGACGAGGAAGAGGGCGATGCCGTCCGCGCCGAGTTCGCGCGCCACATCGTCAAACGCGAGCCGCGATGCCGCGGCGCCGGACTGAGGCTGCGCGCTCGATGCGTCCCAGGTGAGACCCAGGCCGCTGTCTTGCCCATCGGTCAGCAGGACGATGGCTTTTCGGCCTGTGCGGCCGCGAAACAATTCGCGCGCGGTGAGAAACACGGATTGATAAATGTTCGACTCCGAGGAATCTTCCACGCGCGCCAGATTCTTCGACTCGATGGCGCGATCCAGCAGCGCGCGCCCGGTCGAAAACGGCAGGAGCAGATGCGCCTCCGCCGAGAAGGACACCACCGCAATTTCATCGGCGGGCGATAGATTGGCGGCGAGCGAACGCGCCGCCCCTCGCATCTCCGCCAATTCGTGAAAGATGCTGGGGCTGGCATCGAGCACCAGCGCAATGCTCGCCGACGTGGCCGAAGCGTCGAACGACGCGATTTCCTGCGCTGCGCCATCCTCGAAGAGATGAAAATTATCCTCGGTAAGGCCGCGCACCTGCGTTCCGTCCGGCGCGGTGACTGTGCAGGCCACTTGCACCAGCGTGACGCGTGCTCGAATGGCCCCCGCGCCCGCTGGAGAATCGGAATCTGTGGCCGACGAGTGCAACTCTCCGGATGCGGGGTCGCGTTCGAGCGCCGCGCCGCGGCCCAGCGGCTGAGGACGCGGGAGTTTCTGAGATTTCGCCGATAGAGACGACTGCGCGGGCTGCGCGCCAGGACTTGCGTAAGTTGTGTGGAGAACCATCAGACCGGCGAGTGCGGCAAGAACGGCGGATCGAAAGCTTCGCAACACGCCCTTAGTATGCCAGATGCGCTATTCGAGGTCGAAATCACGCATGGGTTTCTGGGCAGGCTGATCTTTGGCCTTCTTGAGGGCCTCTTCGAACTTGCGGTTGAGGACGTCTTCTTTCTTGCTCTCGGCTTCCCAGGAATCGCGGAACTTGTCTTCGCGTTTGCGCGCCTGTTCCGCCAGGATGCGCGCGGCATCATTGATATCAACGTCCGGCGCGGCCCTGGGCGGGGACACATGCGAGAGCACTACGGAAAGTTCCGTGTCCACCGTGAGTTTCGCCTGGCAGCACGGGCAGGTCACTTCAATCGGAGGTGTGGATTTCTTCGCCATGCCGGTATTCTACGCCAGAAATGACCCTATGTTGCTATCTTGCTCGGTCTTCCGAAGAATCCCGGCGAGCCTGCGCTACTCTCCGCTTGCCTTCTCGCGCGCAACGCCGCAAAATTCGAGGCATGGCTCTCGAATTCACCACGTCTTACCTCAAAGATTCGATTGATCTCCTCCGCTTCTACAAGCAACTGGCGGAACGCGCCGTCGAGCAAACGCCGGACGAAGCTCTCGCCGCCACTTTGGACGCGGAATCGAATTCCATCGCCACCATCATGAAACACATTGCGGGCAACCTGCGCTCGCGCTGGACAGATTTCCTCACGACCGACGGCGAGAAGCCCGGCAGAAACCGCGACACGGAATTCGAGACGCCGCCAAAAACGAGGGCGGAGTTGATGGCGCTGTGGGAAGCGAACTGGAAACTCGTTTTTGACGCCCTGGCGCCACTAACGGAAGCGGATCTCGGCCGCACGGTGCATATTCGCGGAGAAGCCCACTCGGTCCTGCAGGCCATCCACCGGCAGCTTGCGCATTACGTCTATCACATCGGACAGATCATCTATCTAGCGAAGCATTTCGCCGGATCGAATTGGAATTCGTTGACCGTGCCGCGCCACAGATCGGCCGAATATAACGCAAGAGTGGCATCCGGCGAGGCCTCCCAGCGGTAGCCGCATTTCGCGCTTGCAACAAAATGCCGCCAAAAACAGTTGTAGGGGCACGGCATTGCCGTGCCCCTACGGGTTTCACGATGTTCCGGCGTTGACTTGCAATGCGCCGCTCAGCCCTTGCTGAAGCCTGGAGCGGGGCGAAGTTCGGGGCGCGGGGCGGCCTTGGGCTCGGTGCCGGGCAGAGGCTGCGGCGGCGAAGGCGGCACGGGCTTGACCTTCTCCGGCAGCGGCTTGTTTTCCAGGAGCAGCTTGAGTTCCGCCGCGTCCAGGACTTCGCGCTCGAGCAGCGCCTGCGCGATGCGTTCGAGCGTGTCGCGGTTGTTTTCCAGAATGTTGCGCGCGGCTTCGTAGCCGGCGGTCACAATGCGCCGGACTTCCTGATCAATGTGAATGGCCGTATCTTCCGAGTAGTCGCGGTGCTGCGCGATTTCGCGCCCCAGGAAGATCGCTTCTTCCTTCTTGCCGAAGGCCAAAGGCCCGAGCGCGCTCATGCCCCAGTCGCAGACCATCTTGCGCGCGATCTCGGTGGCGCGCTCGATGTCGTTGCCTGCGCCGGTGGTGATGTGCCCGAGGAAGATTTCCTCGGCCGACCGGCCGCCCATCAGCACGATGAGCGTGCCTTCGAGATAGGTCTTGGTATAGGTGTGTTTATCGTCAATGGGAAGCTGCATGGTCAGACCGAGCGCCATGCCGCGTGGGATAATCGTGACCTTGTGCAATGGGTCTGTGCCGGGAGTCATCGCGGCAACCAGCGCGTGGCCGGCCTCGTGATATGCGGTATTGCGCTTTTCTTCTTCCGAAAGAATCATGGACTTGCGTTCGACGCCCATCAGGACTTTGTCCTTGGACATTTCGAAATCAACCATCAAGACGAATTTGCGGCTCTGGCGCGCGGCCCAGAGCGCGGCCTCGTTCACCAGATTGGCCAGGTCGGCCCCGGAAAAACCGGGCGTGCCGCGGGCGATGACGGACAAATCCACGTCCTCCGACAAAGGCACTTTCCGGGTATGCACGCGCAGAATCTCTTCGCGGCCCTTGATATCCGGGCGCGGCACAACCACGCGGCGGTCGAACCGCCCGGGACGAAGCAACGCGGGATCGAGCACATCGGGGCGATTTGTGGCGGCAATCAGGATGACGCCCTCATTCGATTCGAAACCGTCCATTTCGACCAGCAGGGCATTGAGCGTCTGCTCGCGCTCGTCGTGGCCGCCGCCCAGGCCTGCGCCGCGGTGACGCCCGACAGCGTCAATTTCGTCGATAAAAATGATGCAGGGCGCATTCTTCTTGCCCTGTTCGAACAGGTCGCGGACACGGCTGGCGCCCACGCCCACAAACATTTCCACGAAGTCGGACCCGGAGATGGAGAAGAACGGAACGTTGGCCTCGCCCGCAATCGCGCGCGCCAGCAGAGTCTTGCCCGTGCCGGGAGGGCCGACCAGCAGAACCCCCTTCGGTATGCGTCCGCCCAGCTTCTGGAATTTCTGCGGGTCTTTTAAGAATTCGATGATTTCCTGGAGCTCCTCTTTTGCTTCATCGGTGCCGGCGACGTCCTTGAAAGTAGCTTTTTTCTGCTGCGCCGTGAGCAATCGCGCGCGCGACTTGCCGAAGCTCAGCGCTTTGTTTCCGCCGGCCTGCATCTGGCGCATCATGAATATCCAGAACGCCACGAGCAGGAACAGCGGCGCGGCATTCAACAGGAAGGTGACCCAATCGGCGCGATTCACTTCCTTGACACTGATCAGGACCTGCTTGTCGCGCAAAACCTTGGTCAGGTCCGGGGCGGATTCCTTAAACACGGTCGTGCGGAATTTCTTGGAGGGCTCACGCCATTCGCCTTCCACCTCGTAGCTCGTTGGGGAGAGGTACAACGTGACTTCCTTGACGTTGCCGCGATCCACCTGCGCCATGAACTCGCTATAGCTGGGCTCTTCTTCCCGGGCCGACGGGTTGCTCTTCGAGACCAGCGTCCAGAGCAGCACGCCCAGCATGATGATAAACAGCCAAAACATGACCGTCTTTACTGTCGAACTTGGGTTCACGGATTACCTCACCTGCCGGATCTTGCCGGCACCAGTTACGCGGCGACGGCCTTGCACAGGTCGCACAGCAATATAGGGTAGATTACTGAACAGGCCGAGTCGGCCGGCCAGGCCATACCCTGCTAAATAATTAGATGCACCTACGAAGCCAAAGTAATCTGGTTTTAAATCCACGCGCCGGAATTGCGGCTTATCCACCAAAACGGCCAGGCGGAGCGACCGCGCCCCGGATTCCAGCAGACGCTTACACAGGAAGTCCTGCGTGATTCCTGTATCTAACACCGCATCCACCACGAGAACATCACGCCCCTCAAGCCCCCCCGCCGCCGAGAAAAAAACCTCCCGCCGGTCAAATCCGGATTGCCGCACCTCGTGGATGTCCGAGCGAACGAAATGGCAAACCACAGGCTGAGTAATGCGCCGTACCAGATCCGCCGCAAAAATAAACGAACTTCCCAGCACAATGACTATATCCACAGTACGCCCAGCGAAATCCCGAGAGATGACACGGCCCAATTCCGCGACACGCTTGGCCAGCCGCGAAGCGGGGTACGCGATTTTCAGTTTGGCCTTCAGAACTCCTCCTCGGCAATCACTACCCCTGTACGGGTTCCAGCTCCCGGAGCAAATTCGTCTGCCACAGAAAACCCTAGAGCCCAGACCAGCGCCCCTGCACTGGTTAATACCGGCCAGCTCGTGCGGTCGCTTCGAGGAACACGAGATTCCAGCAACATTCTCTTCAGTTTGCGAACACGCCGCCGCCGGTGAGGACGATAGGAGTCACCCGCACGCCAGTTCCGGAGAATCAGCGGCCAGCGGAGTCTGTCGAGATCGAGTATATCCCGCCCCATAGTAGTTTCTCGCGACCCCGAGGGCCAGTCAACGACTTTCAAATTAAACCGCCGGCGAATTTCCGGAATGATAACCCATGAGGCTTCCGAGGAACTCGGGAGAGCAATCGAGTATTCGAATTGCGGGCCAGGCAAATGGCCCCGGGCAATTGTTTCCGTCCGCACGCCCGGATAAACAGGCGAAAACATGAGCCGGTCGAATCGGCGCTCGACGAGCATCCCGGGAAGCTCGATCCGCGCCCCACTTTGAGACTTCGCGGCCAGATGCAGCACATTCTCGACGTGCCGGGCCGTCAGTTGTTGACGACTCCCACGTAACTCAAGAAAGATTCTCCGGACCAGGCGCCGGCTCAGCGCCAGCGCGGGTGCGAGAGGAATTCCTCCGGGGGGTCTCGCGCCGCCGTTATCGGGAGCGAGCATCGGAAGCGGGGACATCAAGTCTGCGATACGCAGCGAGACCGCGCCCGCGGGTTCACGCAGGACCAATGCTGCGAATCGTTCGTCCTCCAGGGCGCGCCAGAAAAGTTCTTCCTCGCGAGCAAGGCCGGCCAAGCGCCCCAGATGCGCGACGCTCGCGGGTTCGAACTCCCGCTGGAGAAGCGGAAGAAGTTTGTGGCGAATCCGGGCGCGCGTCCGGGAAGTATCGCCATTGGTGGCGTCTTCCCGCCAGGGCTGGTTCAGGCGCAACAGGTACTCGCGGAGTTCGTCGTGTCCAATATCCAGCAACGGGCGAATGATCCTGCCCGCGACAGGATAGATTCCTGCGAGTCCCGTGGGGCCGGTCCCGCGGAATAGATGAGCCAACACCGTTTCAGCCTGGTCATTCGCCGTGTGCGCGACAGCCACGCGACTCAGGCCGTGCGAATCTGCCACGGAAGCAAAAAACTGGTAACGCAAGCGCCGCGCTGCATCTTCCAGATTCCAACCGTTGCGGCGCGCCTCGCCCGCCACATCGGCGCGGTCCGGCACAAAATCGAACCCCAATTCCCGCGCAAGACCGGCAACGAAAAGTTCATCTTCATCGGCCTCAGCCCCGCGAAGCTGATGGTGAAAATGCAAAACGAGAAGTTGGACGCACAGGCGCCCCCGCAATTCGGCGAGCAGGCGCAACAGCGCCACGGAGTCCGCGCCGCCCGAGACCCCAATGCCAATGCGGTCTCCCGGCCGGATCATCGAATGCCGCTCGAGGGTGGCTAGAACGCGCGTTTGAAGAGTACGTTGCATCGGGAACAAATTCCTGCGCGGCGGGGCGCTTACGCATGGTAGCAGCAGCGGCGTCCGGGGCACAATCCAGACGCACGCGACGGAGGATAGGGGAGAGAACGAACACCCCGAGTTAGAGTTGTGTGCCCATCTGCCGGGCCATAAGAAGGCGATTGTAGGCTATCCGGCGGTCCAGCATCACGATGGCTGCCTGAGCGCAGCCGTTGCATTCCGAATCGATCCATTGGCCTACTGCGGGCTTGATCCATCCCAACAACGTCCGGATCAGGCTCAATAATCCGAAGTATAGGGAAATAGCGCGCACCTGATTCTGGTCGCCATTGGGTTCCGGACAAACCGCGATCAGTTGCAGAAGCCTTTTGAATTCATCGCTGCGCGTTGCATGCGTTGTGACGCCGCAAATCTCACGCGTCTGCTCGGAAAGTTTGTAACTTCGCGACTCCGCGATGAGCGCGTGGCAATACGAAACAAAAAACTGGAGCAGCGCTAAAACCGAGATGCCGGAAATCAATAGCGCGATCATCGATTGGGAGCAAGCACCCTTGCTGTGGCCATCCGCCCTTCCTCAGGGACTTTCGTGAACGTGTAAGCCCACGAAGCCGGCAGCCAAAGAGCCGTGATCTGCAATATGTATTTGGAGATGGCAAGCTGCGGGTGCAAATTAAGCACGGCAAAATTGGCAGCACAAGCGCTGAAGTAAACGCCGAGCGAAAGCACAAGCTGGGTTACTCGGCTGCGATTCTCGTGCATCTTCACCATCGCGCCCCAAAGCAGGTACGTCAGCAGGACACCCACAAAAAAGAGGTTTTGCGAAATCTCGAGCGCGAAGTGGGTAAAAAGTCTCTCACTCGAGGCGTTTACCATATAGTATGAAATGCACGCTGTCCCCGCCAGGAGTAATAGCGCGCCGCCGCGCAGGTACTTGCCCACGCCCATATCGTCAAAGACGCGGGCGTACAGGTTAATCAGGACGAAAAACAGCATGATGGTTAACAAAGTGTCTGAATAATAATAGAAATAGTAGTATTGGGGTGATTCGATACCGCTCGTTTGCGAAATCACATACCTGGCAGCGTCCAATGAAAATGCAACGCAGAGATAGATGACGAAGGCGAGGTATCGTCTTAAAGCGTGGTGGCGGATCGCGCACACCACTCCTGTGATTTCTGTGAGAGAAACCAGGAACCAAAAACCGTAGTCGGCTGGACTCATCACGAATCCTCTTTGCCTCGTGCTGAGTCCGGCCAGGTAGTTAGAGCTATTCCCTAGTTAGCGAACTCGAGCATTTGGCGGTTTCGGCATCCCACCATTGGACCAAATACTTGGCGGCTTCGGCATTCCACCGTTGGACCAAATATTTGGCGGCTTTGGCATCCCGCCGTTGGCCACAGTGATCGTCCCCGCATTCGCTGAGGCGATATTCCGTAGCCCTACTGCTCCCGTTAATACAAGCATCACAAACGCGACTACTGCAAGCCACTTGGACATATACCCTCCGAGTAGGATTATCTACTCGGGGGGGATTATATGTAGTCGTGTTCCAAAATGGAACAAAATTCTGCTTTGTGTCTAAACGATAAACACCCCTGGACAATAGCCCGATGGACGGAGCTTTCCGGCCAATCCGGACCAGTTTCTTTCAAATTGTCCAGTTCCAGAATAGGATCCCGAAATGGCACGGTCAACGGTACGTTAGTACTACTAGTACTTGAAACCAAAGCCCTGTCCACTCAATCAGTTCGAAACCACACCAGATCGCCGCAACTAGAGGCATGACCGCTCATCTGGAAAATCCAGCACCCCTCTGCGTTCCACCTGCAACGCTCGGGTTACCACTCTTTCCTTACCTCAGCCCTCGGATTGGTGCCCAAGCCTAACCAAGCAGTAGTTTTCGTGTACCAGGTTCCGGGAACGTTTTCACGGTGAACAGGTCAAAATGGACCAGCGCGGCAAACTCTTCGTGCCCTATGTGCTCCCGATCGTGCAAGGCACCTCTGTCGAGTTTCACAACAGCGACAATTTGCAGCACAATGTTTTCGGTGTGGGGGCCGGTAAGTTCAACAGAAGGAGCGCGCAGCGACGGAAGCGATCGCATTTGCCACGGCAGACGAGGACGAGCGCCAAACGATTCCCTTTCCTTGCTTGACAGTCCTCGGACTGGCTCCTTAACATGGGTGAGCTTCTACACGCCGGTGTAGCTCAGGGGTAGAGCGAGGGTCTCATAATCCCTAGGTCGAGAGTTCGAGTCTCTCCGCCGGCACCATTCTCGTAGGAATCACAACTGCGGGATTTTCTCCCGCCCACACTCCCAGTTGGGAAAGCTCAAGGTTGGCTGGGCCGCGCGAGGCATTTCGCTACGATTCACGCGGGGCGGGATGTATCTGCTTGCGATGTTGCTTCGACGCGCTCGCCGGTCTAATATCTGCACCGGCAGATGCGAAATTTGGGGAGGCTTTATGAATGGCAGAGTCAGAAACGTACTCGTTAATGGAATGGCATGTATAGGTTTGCTGGCCACGCTAGCCAGCCAGCCGGCCGCCGCTGCCGATGATGCGGTGATCACGGCGGATAAAGCCGTGGTGGCGGCGCTCGCCAAGGGCGACAAGGCAGCCGCCAATAAGTGGCTCGATCCGGATTTTAGTTGGATCGATTCCGAAGGCATCATGTGGGCCAAGGCGGATGCTTTCCGCGCCGGACTCAAGCCGCTGGTTCCTGCCGGAGCGGACACCAAGGTCATCGAACACAAATACGGAAAGAGCGTTGTCTGGATCCAGTGGAGCCAGGGCAACAAATACTCCGCGCGATTCTGGGTGAAGCGCGCATCGGGATGGAAGCTGCTGCACACGACCGAGATTGCCGCGATGGCCAAGCGGGATTTCCAAACCGTCGAGCCCACTTACGACATTCCCTGCAACAATCCTTGCAAAGCGGTGCCATACAAGCCGCTATCGGCCGGTGAGAAGGCGTCCCTGGACGAATGGCAGGAGCAGGAATCGAGCCAGGAAAACTGGGAAAAGCACGTTGCCGACAACATGGACCAACGGGTTGTCAACACGTATGGCGGGGCTTCGCCTTCCAAGGCGGACCGAATCGTGGGAATGAACAAGCGCAAGGCGGCGAACCCCAACGCTCCCAAGGTGGGTGCGGCGCCAGCGTTGTGGATTCGCACGTGGGACTTCGGCGACGCGGTCGTGATGGTCTCCTGCCAGCCGACCTACGGCGACAAGGCGTATTGGTCCAGCCGCGTGCTGGCCCCGAATGAGTCCGGCCTGTGGCAGATGATGGAGAGCTATCACAACTACATTCTCGCTTCTCCCGTCATGACCGCCACACCAAACCAACCAGACCTGAAGTAGTTCGCGGCGCTGAAGCCATCGCGTTTGCAACTATGGGGAGGACAAGCGTCCAACGCTATCCTCCCCATTTTTGTGTGGATGAATTTAGCTTGCATTTCTCACGACAAAGGAGTGGGTAGTGCCGGAACCACCTATCTTGCTGATGAATGCTGGCTCTTCGTGGCGCCGGCGTCTCGCCGGCGGGTTCTCCGACCTTCAGCACGGCGCAAAAACGCCCCGATGCGTCGGGGCGCCACAACACCTTGCAATAAGCTCTCATTCAATGGTGCTGCTGCCAGAACGTGGATGTTTTGTGAGAAACGCCGTCAGATTTGTTCTGTGAGCGCCGGTTCTCTCGCGGCCTGTGACCGGTGCGTTATTCCATAGGACAAGGCAGCCCCAATCAACATGAATGCGCCGAGCATAGCAAAACCGGAAGAGAAGCTTCCTGTGCGCTTGTTCAGGTAACCCACCAGGAGAGGGCCGAAAAAGCCCCCGAGGTTTCCGACGCCGTTGATGAATCCCACGACGGATCCCGCCATTTTTCGGGAGAACACTTCAGTCGGAATCGCCCAGAAGGGCCCCAGCGGCGCGAAGGCCCCCACGGCAGCCAGGCACACCAGAGTGTACGAAAGCAGCGGCGAAATCTCTCTGGTGAGAACACCGCCAAACAGAGCAATGCCTCCAACGGCCATCGCGAAGGCTACATGGCCGCGCCTGTCATGCCTTTTATCCGAGCTGTGCGAAATCAGCACCATGGATATCGCGCCCACAACAAACGGAATCATGTAAAGAAGACCCGCGATGAAGTGGCTTGTAGTCTTTGCCTTTTCGATGGCGCTCGGAAGCCAGAACAAGTACCCCAGCTGGCCGCTGAGCATCAACAGCTTGATCAAAGTGAGCAAAAGCGCCTGCGGGGCGAAGAGCGCGCGAAAAAAGAATTCCCGGCCGGCGGGCTCGCGCGCCGCTACGTCCTTCTTGAATTCACTCTCGAGGTGTTCCCGTTCACGTTCTGAAATCCACGGGGCCTGGCGCGGGTAATCGTAGATAAATAAAATCCAGAAAACCAGCCACAACAGCGGCAGCGCCCCTTCCACGGCCAGCATCACGCGCCAATTCCAGCGGTCCAGCAGCCATCCGGAAAGCGGCGCCGCGATAATCAGCGAAATAGGGATAGCGATCGAAAACAGGGAATTCGCCCGCGCCCGCTCCTTGCGCGGAAACCAGTGCGAAATCATCACCAGCGTCGCCGGATACATGCCGCCTTCGGCAACGCCCAGCAGCAAGCGCATCACCCACATCTGCTGCCAGGTGTGCACAAAAGCGCAGCCTACGGCGGCGCCTCCCCAGATGACGAGCAAAACACTCACGAACCATTTCGTGCTCCACCGGCTCGCCAAATATCCGCCCGGAACCTGCAGCACCAGGTAGCCCCAAAAGAAAATGCCGGCAATCATCCCCGCCTGCACGGAATTCATGTGGAGTTCCCGGCTCATGGAAGGCAGGGCTTGCGACACGTTGGCGCGGTTGATGAAAGAAATGGCGTACGTCGCTGTGGCGAAAGGGAGGATGCGAAACCAACGATCTTCGTACATCTAAGGTCTCCGTAACAATGCGTGAGTAATCGCGGGCGTTTCTTTACTTCAGCGCACCAAAGCTCTCGTTGCAGTTCGCGCGAGATGAAAGCAGCCGATCGTTTGCGCATTATAGTTCACCACCGATAGTTTGACGAGCGCACATTGCCACGCTCGATGGTCCGCGGAGCGGCGCAACGAAGCAGCGGATGAATAAAGGCGTTGAGGTATACTGCCTCTTTGCGCGCGGCAATTATATTTATAGGAATCCGTCCTGGAGAGAGGACTAGATAGATGGAGCCATATGATGTGATTGTGGTCGGAGGCGGCAATGCGGCTATGTGCGCGGCGCTGGCCGCGCGTCACGTCGTCTCGCGTGTTCTGGTGCTCGAACGCGCTCCCGAGCACATGCGCGGCGGGAATACGCGCCACACGCGAAACATACGTTGCACGCACGCCGCCGCCGATCAATTTTTCTCGGGACCCTACTCGGAAGAGGAACATCTTCAGGACCTCATCGGCGTAACAGGCGGGCCGGCCAATCTCGATCTCGCCAAGCTGGCGGTGCGCGAATCAAGCAAGCTTCCCGAATGGATGAGCGCGCACGGCGTGAACTGGCAGCAGCCTCTTGCCGGCACTCTTCATTTGGGACGGACCAACCGCTGGTTCCTCGGAGGAGGCAAGGCGCTTCTCAATACGTACTATCAAACGGCATGCCGCATGGGAATCAGCATCCGCTACGACGCCAGGGTGGAAGACCTGGTCGTCGAAAATAATCGCTTCGAGGCCGTGAAGCTCAACAACGGCGAGACCGAGGAGTTGATCCGTGGCCGCGCCGTTGTCGTGGCCGCCGGGGGGTACGAAGCGAACATCGCATGGCTCAAACGGTACTGGGGAGATGCTGCGGACAATTTCATCATTCGAGGATCGCCTTACAACGACGGAACGTTGCTTGCCGCTCTCCTGAAGAACGGAGCGAAAGCGATCGGCGATCCCAAAGGATTTCACGCCATCGCGGTGGACGCTCGCTCGCCGAAATTTGACGGCGGCATCGTAACGCGGCTCGACGCCATTCCTTTTGGCATTGTCGTCAATCAACTGGGCCGCCGTTTTTATGACGAAGGAGAAAACATCTGGCCGAAGCGATACGCCATTTGGGGAGGTTTGATCGCCGGGCAGCCGGGGCAGTTGGCATTCTCCATTGTCGATTCCAGGACCATCAATCGTTTCCTCCCGCCCATGTTCAAGCCGTTTCAAGCGGATACACACGAGGCGCTGGGCGCGGCCCTCGGGCTTGATCCCAAAGTATTTGCGGAAACACTCGCGGAATATAATCGCGCGGCGGCTGGAAACACCGAAATTCGCATCGAGATTCTGGATGGCGCCTGCACGCGCGGACTCACCCCGCCAAAAACCAATTGGGCTATGCCCATCGATCGTCCTCCGTTTTACGGACTTCCGCTGCGGCCCGGCATTACGTTCACCTATATGGGAGTCGCAGTGGATGAAAGGGCTCGCGTGCTCGATCAAAGCGGCCACGCATTCAAAAACGTGTACGCGGCGGGAGAAATCATGTCCGGGAATATCCTCACGAAGGGCTACCTCGGCGGCTTCGGATTGACGATCGGCTCCGTGTTTGGCGAACTCGCGGGCAGAGAGGCGGCGTCCAATGCCAGGGCTTAACGTGTTCCAGGAGGCCAGCCGCCAGTTGGTCATCTGCAACGCGTGCCGCTATTGCGAAGGCTACTGCCCTGTTTTTCGCGCCATTGAGACGCGGCGGGATTTCGAGCAGGGCGACGTATTTTATCTCTCCAACCTTTGTCACGACTGCCGCGCCTGCTACTACGCCTGCATGTTCACGCCGCCGCACGAGTTTGCCATCAATATCCCGAAAATCCTGGCGGAGGCGCGCATCGAGACATACCGGCGCTGGAGCTGGCCGGGCTTCCTGGCGCGCGCTTTCCAGGATCGCCGCATCACGGTTTTCCTGGCGATCGCCGTGACCGCGATCGTGGCGGCCCTGTCGCTCCTGCTGATTTCCTCGGACCGCCTGTTCACGACGCATCTTGGCCCAGGGGCGTTTTATGAAGTAGTCCCTTACTCCGCGATGGTGACCGGCGGCTTGCTCCTGTTTTTCTATGCGATCGCCGTCTGGGTGCGCGGCGGCGCGCGTTTCTGGTCGGAAACTCGCGGTGTGCTGCGCCAGCCGGGCGGCTTCCAGGCGCTGTTTTCGGCATTTACGGCGGCGTTGGGCCTGCGATATCTGAAAGGCGGAGGTCCCGGATGTTTTTATCCGGGGGAGCGCCCTTCATCCGCTCGCCGCGTCTATCATTCGCTGACGTTCTGGGGGCTTCTCTCGGACTTCGCTGCGACATCGCTGGCTTTCATCTACCAGGATTTTTTTCACCGGCTTCCCCCTTATTCGCTCACCAGCGCGCCCGTAATTTTCGGCAGCCTGGGCGGTGTGGCGCTGATCATCGGGACCGGAGGATTGATCTGGTTTAAATGGCGGAGTGATCCACAGCCGGAAGGAACCGGCGCATCCGGCATGGACTACGTGTTTCTTGTCACTCTAGGCCTGACCGCCTTGACCGGCATGCTGACTCTTATTTTTCGCGCCACGGCTGCGATGGGAAGCATGCTCATCCTGCATTTGGCGCTCATCGCCGCTTTGTTCCTTACGGCGCCGTACGGAAAATTTGTCCATTTCGTATATCGCTCGCTAGCAGTGATCCGGTATGAAATCGAGCAGCGCCAGCCACAGCAACACGTCGGGCATTAGCCCGCACTTCCCACGACGAAAGGGTGGGTAGTGCGTGAACCACCTATCTTGCTGCGGAATGCTGGCTCTTCGTGGCGCCGGCGTCTCGCCGGCGGCTTCTCCGGCCTGCAGCACTGTGCAAAAACGCCGGCGAGACGCCGGCGCCACAACACCTTGCAGGAAGCGCTCATTCAATAGTGCTGACAGATTGTAGATGTTTTGTGAGAAGTGCGGATTAGGGGCCGTCTGTTTCTGGACCTCGATAGAATACAATCAGCTACTACACCCGACGACATCGAGGAGGCCGATGAACATGCCCGTAGCGAAAGAATCCTCCATCCCCTGCACGATCATGAGAGGAGGAACCAGCAAAGCTCTCTTCTTTCTGGATTCGGACCTTCCCGCGGACACGCGGCAGAGAACGGAGTGTTTGCTTCGAGCGTTTGGCAGTCCCGATGTCCGGCAAATAGATGGCATGGGCGGGGCCGATCCGCTCACCAGCAAAACCGCCATTATTCGCGCCTCGAACCTGCCCGGCGTGGATGTGGAATATACATTCGGACAGGTCAGCATCACGGAGCCGTTCGTGGACATGGCCGGGAATTGCGGGAACATCTCTTCCGCCGTGGGACCCTACGCCATCGACAAGGGTCTTGTGCGAGCGGTCGAACCGGTGACTACGGTTCGCATTTTCAACACGAACACAAAAAAGATGATTGTCGCCGAGGTTCCGGTGCGCGAAGGAAGAGTGGTCACGCAAGGAACGTACGCGGTCCATGGCGTTCCCGGCGCCGGGGCGGAAATCAAACTGCATTTCGTCGATCCCGGGGGAGCGATCACGGGAAAATTGCTCCCGACCGGAAATGTTGTCGACAAAATTACGATGGAGAACGGGCGGAGCGTGGATGTGTCGATCGTTGACGCGGGCAATCTGGCCGGATTCGTTCACGCCGGGCAAATCGGTCTGCGGGGAGACGAGTTGCCGGCGGAGATCGAATCGCGCGCGGACATTCTTGCAACCCTGGAAGAAATGCGCGCCAAAATCAGCGAGCGGCTCGGCCTGTGCGGCAACTGGCGGGAAGCATATCAGCGTTACAGAACGAACCCTAAAATCGCGTTTGTGTCGGCGCCAGCGGCCTTCCGGACTCTGCAGGGAGAGCAAATACCGGCTGACGCGAGCGACCTCATGGCCCGGGTGATGGCCATGGGCCGCGTACACAAGGCTTTTGCGATCACGGCGGCAATTCCCACAGCGGCGGCCTCCGGGATTCCGGGATCCGTCGTCCACGCGTTGTGCCGCCAGTCCTCTTCCACGGTGCGGATCGCTCACCCTTCCGGAGTCCTGCCGGTAGGAATCACTACGAGCGGCAAAAAAGAAAATTTCCATCTTACGGAAGTGATCGTCGGACGCACCGCCCGCAAATTGATGGAGGGTCGCGTGTTCTTGCCCGCGGCGTGAAGCGCTCTCCTGTAAGATTCCCAATTTCTCGCGAGAACTTAGTAGCACAGGCCCCGACAGAGTCGGACTCTCCGACTTCAGCCTGTGCGGTTTTGGTTTGCCGTGTGGTTTGGCCCGCACTTCTCACAAAATATCCAGTATCTGGCAGCAGCACCATTGAATAAGCGCTTCCTGCAAGGTGTTGTGGCGCCGGCGTCTCGCGGGCGGTTTCTCCGGCCTTCAGCACGGTGCAAAAACGCCGGCGAGACGCCGGCGCCACGAAGAGCCAGCGTTCCACAGCAAGAGCCGATGACGCGCCATGGAAAATGCGATAAAGTGCGCGCATGCAGCCCTTGTTGGTCCTGCGGCTACTGATTCTGTTGGCGCTGGCAAACGGCGCGCCCGTCATAGCGAAGAAGCTCCTGGGCAAGCGCTTTTCGCGTCCGATTGACGGAAATCTCAAATTTATAGACGGGCGGCCGTTGTTTGGTTCATCGAAAACGATACGCGGGATTTTGCTTTCAGTCCTCGTGACCTCGGCGGCTGCGCCAGTTGCCGGCCTGGAGTGGAAAATCGGCTTTGTCGTGGGAAGCGTAGCCATGGCCGGCGATCTTTTCTCCAGCTTCTTGAAACGCCGCATCCATTTGCCCGCGGGCGGCCGGGCGACGGGCCTCGATCAGGTGCCTGAATCCCTGTTTCCGCTGCTCGCCTGCCGTAACGCGCTCTCCCTGACGGTCATGGACATTGCCGTGTGCGTGGTGATCTTTTTTGTGGGTGAGGTTCTTCTTTCTCGCCCGCTCTATAAGCTGCACATTCGCGATCGCCCCTACTAGCGCGATGCGGGCGATCAGGTGCGCTGCAAGTGATGGAGTGTAATTTCTGGAGGACAGTTAAAGCGTACGGCGACGATGCTCGATCCGGCGCCAACCGAAGTGTAGCCCGCCATCGCATGATACTTCCATGGCCCGGATCCCATGCGCCTCGGCAGGGCCGAATCGAGCGTAATCGGAATCGCGCCGGGCAGGCAGCACTGGCCTCCGTGTGTATGCCCGCTGAGGAGCACATTGAAGCCGGCATGTGCGGCTTGACGGTAAATCTCCGGCGTATGCGACAGCAGGATGGAAATTTCGTCATCCGGTATTTCGGACGCCGCCTTTTCAATATTGTCGGCCCTGTAGTAGTGGGCGTCATCTATGCCGGCCAAATGGATCCGCTGGCCGCCGCGCTCAATCGTCTCGCATTCATTGAGCAACATGCGGATTCCCATCTCTTCGATTCCAGGAACCATGCGGATCGTATCGTGATTGCCCAGCACGCCATAAACTAATTCCTGGAGATGCGAGCGCACCTCCTCCAAACCCTCGAGAGATGTATCAAATGGACCGAACGTCCTGCCTCGGAAGTCGCCGGTCAGAACACAGATGTCGTACTTCACTTCGTCGAGAAGCTCGATCAAGCGCCGCATCGGCCCCGGATTCATGTCCACATGCATGTCGCTGATGTGCAGTATGGTGAACCCATCAAACAGCGTGGGAAGGTCCGGCAGTTTAATTTCGTTGTGCCGCACCTGTATGCGTTCCGTGTTCTTGTGGCCGCGCCAGTAGAGGCCTGTCAGCTTCAGCATGGCTCGAATCACGGCATGGATCGAGTACCAGTTTTCGGGGTGAAAGAAGTTGATCCCGTGGCCGAATATGTCCTCGTGGTCCTTCTCCATTCCGAGGCGCTGTCTCGCGTGCACTCGGCCGAGGCGTTGCTCCAGCTTTTCAACAATGTCTTGTTGCATGAATGGCTTCGACTCCATCGTCCGCACTGCCGAACTGGCGCGCTTGCGCAGCCTGGTGGAATGTTACTGCGGATAGGGCTGCGCGCAACCGGCGATTTTGAACTGGCGGTTCCGGGGGGATTGCCCTTCATGCGGAGCTTGAACTCGCCGGACAGCCCGCGTATGATTTGCGCCACCTGGAAGCGGACACCGGCGATTTCCGAGAGCAGGGCTTACGCAGTGAAAATGACGACGGCAAAACGGCGAGGTTTCACGGCGGCCTTGATTTGCGCTGCGATCCTCTGGATCGGGCATACCGCTGGCGCCCAGAATGCTCCGGCCGGCGAAACGTTCAAGGCGCGGCTTTCTCCAGTGCCCATCAACGTGACGATGATGTCCACCGTAGCGGGATCGGGCTCTGTCACGGCGGTGCTCGCAGGCAAGCAGCTCACGATTACCGGGACGTTCGAAGGGCTGCGCTCGCCCGCGACGACGGCGCACATTCATCTTGGGCCAAAAGCCATGCGCGGGCCCGCGATCTTCGACTTGACCGTTTCGAAGGCGGCGAAGGGCGCCATCACCGGCTCGGTCGAGCTGACGCTCGAGCAGGTTGCGGACCTCAGAAACGGCCGGCTGTACGTGCAAATCCAATCCGAGCGCGCCCCCGACGGCAACTTGTGGGGCTGGCTCTTGCGTTAAATGGAGCTGACGATGCTCGGACCAAAAACGTATCGGTTTGCAGCCTGCGGCGCACTGGCCGTGTTTGGCGTCGCTATCGCCGCCCAGCAGCCTGCAAGAACCGCGCCCTACACCGCCGAGCAAGCGAATGCCGGCCGGGCCGCGTATCAGGTCAACTGCGCAAGCTGCCACTTGCCCGATCTGAAAGGCAGCAACGAAGCGCCTCCCCTGGCGGGCGGGAATTTCGTAAACACCTGGCGCAACCGCACGACCAGCGATCTATTCAATCGCATTCGAAATACGATGCCGGTTAACAATCCCGGATCGCTCGGCGAGCAGGACTCCGTCAATATCGCCGCATTCATCCTTCAGGCCAATGGCGCCTTGCCGGGCGCGCAGGCGCTCACACCCGCGACGTTGGTGCCGATCGGGGCCGTGGTCGGAGGCGGAGGGGCATCGCAAGACTCGGCAGCAGTTCCCGCTGCGCCGGTCCGAACATCCGGAGCGCCTGCCGGCCTCACTGTGGCGGGCGAAGTGAAGAATTACGTGCCAGTCACCGACGAGATGTTGCGCCGCCCCGACCCGAACGACTGGCTGATGGTCCGTGGCAACTATCAAGCGTGGAATCACAGCGCGCTCACGCAGATCACGCGGGACAACGTGCATGACCTGAAACTCGCGTGGGTCTGGGCGATGAACGAGGGCTTGGCGAATGAGCCTTCGCCATTGGTGCACAACGGCATCATCTACCTGGCCAATACCGACAACCTGGTGCAAGCGCTCGACGGCCGCACGGGCGATCTGATCTGGGAAAATCGCGTCAGGCCGGCGGGCCTGCAAGTCGGCGGAACCGGCGCCACGCGCAACATTGCCATCTATCAGGACAAGTTGTTCTTTGCGACGACCGATGCGCACATCGCCGCGCTCGACGCGCGCACCGGCAAGACGATCTGGGAAACCACTATCGCCGACAGCTCCAAGGGCTTCCACAACACGAGCGGCCCGATCGTGGTTGACGGCAAGGTGCTGCAAGGCCTGAGCGGGTGCGACCGCTACAAGGCGCAGGTGAACGAGCAAGGCTGCTTCATTAGCGCATTCGATCCCGCAACCGGCAAACTGCTTTGGCGGTTCAACACGGTTGCGCGCTCCGGAGAGCCGGGCGGCGACACCTGGGGCGACCTCCCCAACATGCTGCGCGCCGGCGGTGAAACTTGGATCACCGGCAGCTACGATCCCGAGTTGGACCTGACCTACTGGGGCGTGGCCCAGGCCAAGCCGTGGATGCAAGCCAGCCGCGGCACGAAGGGCACGGCGCTCTACTCGAGTGCGACGCTGGCTCTCCATCCGAACGATGGAACCCTGGCGTGGTACTTCCAGCACGTGCCCGGCGAAACGCTCGATCTCGACGAGGTGTACGAGCGTGTTCTGGTGGACATCGCTGAGCGCAAGGTGGCGTTCACCATCGGCAAGATCGGCATTCTCTGGAAAATTGACCGCAAAACCGGAGAATTCATCGACGCCAAGGAAACTTTATTCCAGAACGTCTACAGCAGCATCGATCCGAAAACCGGCAAGCTCACTTACCGGCCCGACATCATGGAGCAGGAAACCGGCCGCTGGGTTTCGTCTTGCCCCAGCACCGAAGGCGGCCATAACTGGCAAGCGATGAGCTACGATCCCGGAACCACGCGGTTAATCATCCCGCTCAGCCAGAGCTGCATGGAGATGTCCGGGCGGAAAGTCGAGTTCACGGAGGGATCGGGCGGCACAGCCGGCGACCGGCTCTTTTTCGAAATGCCCGGCACCGATGGCAACGTTGGAAAACTCGCCGCCTTCGACGTCAAGACCATGAAAGAAGTCTGGAGCTGGCAGCAGAGGCCGTCGTTTATGACCGCCGTGCTTTCGACCGCCAGCGGCGTCGCGTTCGTGGGAGATCTCGATCGCTACTTCCGGGCCATTGACGTGAACACCGGCAAGGTGCTTTGGCAGATGCGCCTCGGGACATCCGTGCAGGGTTTCCCGGTGACGTTCAGCATCGGCGGCAAACAATACGTCGCCGTCTCCACAGGCCTCGGCGGCGGCAGCCCGCGGAATGTCCCTCGAACAATCCTGCCCGATATCCACTACCCGCAGAACGGCAACGCGCTCTACGTCTTCACGCTGCCGGATAAATAGTGGCCGGAGACACGAATGCCGCGCGCGCCTAGGAAATCTCAGCGCACCTTGACTTCCCGTTCAGAGGGCATCATTCCCAAGACTGCGGTGTGAATTAGACAACTGACTTTGATCGTCCCGCTTGCGCTCGCGGCAATCGCGGCTTCTATATCGCGGCTGCTATGGACCTCGCGACCGTCTATTTGTGAAACAACGTCTTCAGGCTTGAGGAATATTTTCGCTGCAGGCGAACCCGCTCGCACCGAAGTGATCTTGAACCCAGCCTCGGTTGCGTACCCCGAAACGCCAAGCAAGGCCGCTTCGCTTGCCGGTTCTGTTTGCGTTGGCGCGCTCGTTGCCCGACTTTTGCCTCCCGAACCGGCTTGGCGCGTGCCGCCGAACTTGTAAGTGATGCCAACAACTGTTTGGATGCCGTCCGCTGTTACGCCGTACTTTCTCGCAAGCGGGTAGCTGGCTCCAAGGCGCAGCCAAACGTGGTCTGAAATGCGGAAGTCTGCACCGCCACCGGGAGCAATAAGAAATGCGGTTGTCCCGGCTGAGATTCCGTAACCAGACCCGGTGATATGCGCTCCGCCAAAGACAAGACGAAAATATGGTTCTACGTTGTGAGTACGGAGAGTAAACTGCGGGCCACCCCCAAAAGTGAGAAGCGTCGCAGTGACACCAGATTCTGATTTTGTCCCACCACCGAAGTTGCCGACCACCCCAAACCAATCGTTGGCTGGAATGTTGACGCTGGCGTCCCAACCGAGCGGCACGTTCACGCCATAGAACCGACTGAACTGGTAGGCGCCGGTAACTTCAGCTACAGGTTTGTCTTGAGCCAGCGATGCCGTAACAGGCAGAAGCAGGAACAGAAGAGCTGAGGCGATTTCCCGCATTATAGAGTTCTCCTTAGTCGCGAATTTGCGCACAGATGATCCTCCTGGGCAAGAGAGTGCCCGCCAGTTTCGAGCACTCCTAGGGCCATTGTGCTCGCGTGGCCGTAAGTTCTTTCTTGTCTTTGTGATTGTGAAGCAAGCAAGACGCAGAGGCGGATCAACAGTGCACATTTATTACCAGTATATCTCCTGTAAACAGTACATTCGTGCACGTGTGGGATAGCTTCGCATATGGGAGACTGGGCCTTGTAGAGGATCGTCTGTAGAGTGACGGTCTACAGGGTATTAGAAATATGGAGTGCCGAAGCCAACAAAATTCTCCCGAAGGAGCTTCGGTCGAGCTGTCCGCCGCGAGCGCGAGAAGCAGGGATTGTCGCAGGAGGCTTTTGCCGAGCGCGCCGACGTACACAGAACCTATATCAGCTCGATTGAACTAGGCAAGGTCAGCGTCGGGATCGAAGTGGCCAACGGCCTCGCGGGTGCGTTGGGTATGAGGCTGAGCGAGTTGGTCCGCCAAGCTGAATAGGTTCTCCCACGGGCGAAGGACTGTGCCCCATTTTGTACCCGCCCATAGCAAAGCTTAGCCCCCGCCGGAATGATTTTCTCGCCCTTCAAGATTCACTCACTAGCGAATGCGGGCGGCTCGCTCCAAATCGGAAACTTTAAAAACAACGGTGGCCTTCTTGCATCCCTTAACGGCGCTCCCGTAACCTGTCGTGATGTTGATGTCCTGTTCGGCCAGCTTTCCGGCAAACTCCCCAAGACATCCCGGCAAGTTTTCCAGCTCGACGTGGAGCACATCTTGTTCCGAGTAGGAAACATGCTCGCGGTCCAGCGCCTTTTTCGCTCGCTCTACATCGTCTACGACGAGATGGATGGTCCCTTGCACGCCGAGCGGTGCGCAGCTCATGGCTACAATATTCACATCCTCCTCACCTAGCAGTTTTGCCAGCCGGGAGAGCATCCCGGGACGATCCTCGCAAACAATGCTGAGTTGTTTTGCCTTTCGGGAGAAGGTAAGTTGTTTGGCTGCTGGCATTTTCCGGCACCTCTCTATTTCAAGCTAACAGGCGGGAAGTCTTGCTGGATGTGATTCCAATCACAGCGGGGTGTGCGCTCCGTCATTGCCCGTGCACAAGCAATCTTCTACAAGTTTAGACGCGACAACTGTTTCAAGTAATCCTCGCAGTCGCCGAGAGTCATTTAGGGGCCTGGGCACAACAAAATAAACCTAATCATTGTAATGCCGATGGAAAGGTGAGGCGCGAAATCCATGAAAAACAAGGCGATTCGTAAGAAGACGGCTAAAGTGGCTGGCAAAACAATCCGGCGGCGCCACGTGGCCCCCAAGAGGGCCAGCGGAGCCACACATAAGATGAAGGCTGCCAGAAAAACGGCACGCGCACGAAAAGCGCCCGGCGCGAATCCGCGTGCAGTTCAGGGCGGCATCGTAGAGGTGCTCGAAGTGTGGGACATCGAGAGCGCGGGCACGGAGGACGCGGTCAATACTGTAGCCAATATAGGGCCTGCGGACCCTGAAGAATCTTTCTAAGACCAGTAAAGTATTTCACAAGGCGAGGGCCTACGGAGGTCTGGCAATGACGATACCTTCCAGCGTAATAACTCATCTTGAAAAATCGCATACGAATTACTCCCTTGTTGCGCACCAGCCGGCCCGCAGCTCACAATACGCAGCCTCACTGCTTCACGTTCCCGGAAAAGAAATGGCGAAGTCGGTGGTTTTGCGGGCCGGCGAGAAAATGTTGATTGCCGTCCTGCCGGCTTCTTACCACATCAATCTGAAAACGCTTTCCGCCGCGGTGGGAGCGCCGGTGCAACTCGCGGGCGAGCGGGAATGTTACAATCTCTTCCCCGATTGTCAGCCGGGCGCGATTCCGCCGTTTGGCGAGATATACGGTTTGCCGGTGTACCTGGATCGCTCCCTGGCGGAAGACCAAGAGGTGACCTTCTGCGCAGGAACGCTCTCGGATGGCATTCGCATGAGCTATGCGGATTTTGTGAGTCTCGCGAAGCCGGAAATCTGCTCGTTTGCCGAAGTGGGCGAGATTTCGGCCAAGAAGGCTCCCTTGGACGACGCTTCGTTCGGAGGCGGCGGAAAGTAGCAGAGCGTCCAGTGGATTTTGTGCCGAGACATCTTGCGCAGCAAAGGCCTGGATCCCGCGCAGACCGTTCAAACTTCCTTACGTTTGCGGGGAACACGCACGATTTCCACGGAGCAATCCGCATGGCGTGCAATGAACTCTGCGACGCTCCCGAGCAAGAATCGCTCGAGCCCCTTTCGGCCGTGCGAGCCGAGCACGATCAAGTCGGCGCGCCATTCCGCGGCAACATCAAGAATTGCGGATCGTGTTTCACCCTCGACGATGCGGGTGTTCACGCGGAAGCCGGCAGCGTTGAGCGTTTGGCTTGCCTGTTTCACCGACTCCTGTGCGCGCTGGAGCTCTTCCTTAAGTATTTCGTCTTGCTCGGGCATGTATCCCTCCGCCATTTGCGGGGGAGTCGAAAATATGTGGGGCTCTACCACCTCGAATACGAGCACCTCGGCGCCCTCCGGGCGCACCTGCGAAGCCAGGGCCCGCGTTGCGGCCTGGGAAACTTCGGAACCATCCACTGCCAGCAATATCTTCATCGCCTCCCCCAATCCACGAACTCAGGAGCTGCCGTTCGCGGGACAACTTGCCAGCTTTTTTGTAGTTCATTTGCCGGATGGGTTCTGTGACTGGGGTCACAGAGCCTGCGGCAGATATCGTATACAAGACGTACAGGCCCGGTGAGTTGAATGATGATGGCCAATCAAGAATCGCGTAGCGAAAAGGCCGGAGACGAGGCGCCGCTCGGCGTGCTCGACAGGCTGCCCCTCTGGCAACTGGATATCGTCGAACTTACCGGGCACAACCTGGAAGTCCGGGGCCGCGAGGAAGTCAACCGGCTGCTCGATGCGGGATGGCGTTTGCTCCACATTTACACGCTGAAGTATGAAGAAGGCGGTGTGTGGCGCGAGCGGCCCATGGGGATTCTGGGAAAATTAAGAAACGCCCAGCAACAAGTTCACGGAGGGAGCGGGCCGTCACTGAAGCAATCCTCCGAACTGTAATACGACCGGGAGGTATCGCTATGAAATCAGAACTGCAGATTACATACCGAAATATGAAGCCAACCAAGGAGATCGAAGAATGGATCCGCGCCGAAGCAGCTAAGCTCGATACCCGTTACAGCCGGCTGATGGGATGCCGCGTGGCGGTGGAAGTCCCGCATCGTCACCACAGGAAAGGGAGCCCGTATCACATCCGCATTGATCTGACCGTGCCGCACGGAGAGATCGTAGTGAAGCGAGAGCCAAGCCTTAGCACTCGGGCTCGGCAATTGGACGAGCGGGAGATCAAGAAGAATTCGGAAGTGACAATTCCACATAAGAAGCTTCGAACTGCCATTAACGATGCGTTCAAAGCGGCAGGCCGGCGATTGCAGGATTACGCTCGCCGCCAGCGAGGCGACATAAAGAGTCGTGCGTTGCTTCCCGAGGCTCGCGTGAGCAAACTCCTTCCGCAGAAGAATTGCGGATTTCTGACTTCGGACGATGGACGCGAAATCTATTTTCACAAAAACAGCGTTCTCAGCGGAGCCTTCCCACGCTTAAAGGTCGGGACAGCCGTCAGGTTTGTTGAAGAGCGAGGAGAAGAAGGGCCGCAAGCGAGCACCGTCCGCATCGTTCCCAGGCAAAGAATTCGGCAAGCGGCTTTGGGAGGGTAGACATGGCTCTCGAGGATGAATACATGGTCTTTCGAAATCGAGAAGAGGCTGGCCGGAGGCTGGCGGAGAAGTTGCATGCCTACGCGAATCGCAAGGATGTGATCGTGCTCGGAATTCCGCGCGGCGGAGTTCCGGTTGCCTTTGAAGTGGCAAAAGCCTTGCATGCTCCGCTGGACATATTCCTCTCGCGCAAGCTGGGTGTTCCGGGACAAGAGGAACTCGCATTTGGCGCTATTGCGACGGGCGAAACGCGCGTGCTTGACCAGGAGCTCATAGAAGCGATCGGCATTTCCGAAGAGCAAATCGATCAAATCACCGCGAAAGTGAAAAAGGAGCTGGAGCGGCGCGCGAATCTCTATCGGGGCGCCCGGCCCCCTCTGAAACTAGCAGGGCTAACCGTTCTCCTTGTAGACGACGGCATCGCCACAGGATCCAGCATGCGCGCCGCCATCAAGGCCCTCCGGCAAATGAAGCCCGCCCGGATCGTCGTCGCGGTCCCCGTAGCTCCTCTTTCCACTTGTAATCGGCTCCGACAGGAAGTGGATGAACTCATCTGCGTTCACTCGCCGAAAGATTTCTATGCCATCGGCCAGTTCTACACGGATTTCTCACAGACGGCGGATGAGGAAGTGACGGAACTGCTTCGTCGAGCCGCGGAGCCAGCTCTTCAGAATGTTGAACAGGACGATCCCCCTGATCCAGCAGGCGGCTCGAACACAATTGCAGGCCGGCAAGCACAAGGGGATGGCGTAAAGCGCGAGGTCTTGATTGACTTGGAAGGAGCGACACTCGAGGGCACGTTAGTTCTTCCTAAGGGCGCCAATGGCTTGGTCCTTTTTGCGCATGGCAGCGGCAGCAGCCGCCACAGCCCGCGGAACCGCTACGTGGCCCAGGTGCTCCAGTCACATGGAATCGGCACTTTATTATTTGACCTTTTGACACGGAGAGAAGAGTCCATCGATCAATATTCCGGAGAACTTCGTTTCGACATCCCTTTCCTCGCGAAGCGTTTGCTGGGCGCGACCCAGTGGATGAGGAGCAGTCCCGACACAAAGGACCTTAAAGTGGGTTATTTCGGAGCCAGTACCGGGGCCGGCGCCGCGCTCGTGGCGGCGGCCGAGCTTCCCGATGTCGTCTCCGCAGTCGTTTCGCGCGGAGGCCGGCCCGATCTTGCCAAGGACGCTCTCGCCGGTGTTCGCGCTCCCACGCTTCTGATCGTCGGAGGAGATGATGAGCCTGTAATCAGCATGAACCGAGAAGCCCTGGCGAAGCTCAAGTGTCCCGACAAGAAGCTGGTGATTGTTCCCGGCGCGACGCATCTGTTTGAGGAGCCGGGAACATTGGAAGAAGTGGCGCGAGTTGCCGCGGAGTGGTTCAGTTACCATTTCAAACAAGCTAAGAAGTCTCAGGTTCAATCGGCGGGCGGCGCCAAGAGGCCTGGCCTGGTCTAATCCGCATTTCGCACAACAAACGGGCGGGTGTGCGTGAACCACCTAGCTTGTTGTGGAACGCTGTGTTTTCGTGGCGCCGGCGTCTCGCCGGCGGTTTCTCCGGCCTTCACTCGCGCTGTCTCCACACTCCAATCGGATATGATACAGTTTTCCCCCAATGCGCATCTTCGTCCTGGGAACCGGAGCGACGGGCTCTTACCTCGCACACCTGCTGGTCCGCCAGGGGCATCAGGTCACGTGTGGTGACCGGGACCTCGAGCGCGCGCACCGCTTTCTCGGCAAGAAAAGCAAGATTCCGGTCGTGCAGGTGAACGCGCGGAATCTCTGGGGGGTAGTGCGCGCGGCGCGGCGCTCCCAATTGCTCGTCAACGCATCCGCGGCGGTCTTTAACGAGATCGTCCTGCGCGCGGCCTTGCGCCTTCGCGCTCATTACCTGGACCTTGGCGCGCATCTCACGCGCAACCCGTTCAAGGCCGAGCAACTTCGCTATGATGGCCGCTTCCAGACGAAAAATCGTGCCGCCGTGATCACCGCCGGCGGCGCTCCTGGGCTGACGAATCTGCTGGTAGCCCGGGCGGCAGCCATGATGGACGCAGTGGACGGCGTTTACATTCGCCTATACGAAAGCACCGAGAGCGACGACCCTGTTTCGCAATGGTCCCACGAGGTTTCCTTCGACGAAGCCGTATCGCACCCCCGCATCGTGCGCGGCGGCCGGTTCCGCTTCGGCAAGCGTTTTGGCGAACGTGAAAAATTTCGTTTCCCGCCGCCGATTGGGGAAGCGAGCGTCGTGCTGGCCGCGCAGGATGAAGTCGGGACAGTTCCGCATTTTCTCCGCTTGAAAGAGATGGACGTGAAAATCGGCGGAAACGAAATCGACCGCTTGCGGCGCTGGTACCGGCAAGGGAAACTCACGCGGTCCCGGGGGCTGATCGCCTCGCAATTCCCCAAAACGCCGGCGCCGAGGCAGGTGGCGCGATTGATCCGCAAAGGCATCCTGCAAAATGCCAGGTTCGCGGTCGCCGTCGTGGTGCGGGGCGTGAAGAAGGATCGTCCCATCGAAGTCCGATGCGACGCGCTCTTCCCGTCGCTCTATCAGATTCGACAGCGCGGATTGGCGCTGTCGCCCATCTCCTATGCCACGGCGCAAATGGCCGCGCTGTTCATCAAGCATTTTCCGCGCGAATCCGCCGGCGTTTTCCCGCCGGGCGCGCTCCCGCTGGAAAACCGCCAGGCCATCCTGAAAGATTTGCGCTCGCGAGGCGTTCGCCTGACGCTGAAAGTAACGCGGAAGAAAGCTTCTGACGAGGAAGATGAGTTATAGAAGTGCTGGTTTTTTGGTGGCGCCGGCGTCTCGCCGGCGGTTTTGCGCGGCGCTGAAGGCGGGAAAACCCGCCGGCCCTTCCTACGTCAGGACAAGCAAGACGCCAGGGCTGCAAAGCAACGCAGGCCATCCAGTTCGGTCAGGCAGAAGCTATACCGGAATTACCGCGGCGGAGATACCACCAGGGGTAGGATCATCGAGACGGCCATCACACCCGCCAACAGGTGCAGCGCGCCGCCGTAGCCACCGCTGATTTGCCGCAGGTACCCAAACAGGAGCGGCCCAAACGCCGCGGCAAACGCCCACGGGATCATGATCAAGCCGAAAATCGAGGACACGTTCCGGGAACCAAAATAGTCCGCGGCAAACGCCGGCATCACCCCGTAGCCCCCGCCATAGCACGACAAGATAATAGAGCCGACAATGCCCAGCAGAATCGCGGAATGGAGGCTTGCGAATACCCAGAAAAGAATCGCCTGGACCAGAAACATCACAAATAAAGCTGTTTTCCGCGTGGTCAGGTCCGACACCCACGCCCAGAAGATACGGCCGCCGCCGTTCGCGATACTTACGATACCCACCATGGTGGCTGCCAACACAGCGCTCACTTTCCCCATTTCCTGAAATATCGGCGCTGCCTGTGAAGCCAGGGAGATGCCCGCCATGCTATTAAGGGACAGAAGCGCGCAGAGCGCCCAGAATTGCCAGGTTCTCAGCGCTTCGGCGAGCGTGTAGTCCTTCGCCGCTCGCTGGGATATCTGCGTGGCCGTCGGAGTCCAGCCTTCCGGCTTCCAACCGGCGGGCGGGTTTTTCATAAACGAGCCGGCGCTAAGCGTGACAATCAGATACCCAATCCCGAGATACGCAAACGTGGGCAAGGGCCCCACATGCTGGATCAACCGCGTAGCGATAGGCGCCACTACAAGTGTCCCCGCGCCGAAGCCGCCTACAGCGAGACCCGTCATGAGGCCTCTGCGCTCTGGAAACCATTTCACCAAAACCGATATGGGAACGATATAACCGCTGCCCAGTCCGCTGCCGCCGATAACCCCGTAGCTGAGATACAACCACCATAATTTGTGGTCGGAGAAGCTTGCCAGAAATACTCCCGTTCCCCAGAGAAAACCGCCCAGGCACGCCACGACTCGCGGCCCCGTGCGATTCATCAACAGCCCGCCCCAGAAGCACCCAAACCCCAGCCCTAAGACGCTCAGCGTGAATGCGAACGTGATTTGCGAAATCGTCCAGCCGAACTGCTTGGCGAGCGGAATACGAAACACGCTCCAGGTGTAGAAGGCGCCCAGCGCCATCTGCATCACCACACTTGCAACGACAATCTTCCAGCGGCTCATGGCTGCCATGATTCCTCGATTGACGTTCCCGCACTGTAAGCCTCTGTAAATTGTGCGACCGGGAACGGCTCCCTGCGGACAGTTTCCTTCTGAAGACTTTGACCAGTACATCCACCGCGATCAAATCGCGGGACTGGTTCATCTCTCCCGCCCCGATCGGTGAGAGTGGGCGTCGCTCGAATCGGCGATGCAGCCGCGCACGCTGCCAGGGCCAACGCGAAGCGCGCAAGAACGCCTGACGGGCGCGTTCCTATAGGCTGTTGGTGCGGGATTATACGTGCCCCCTCCAGCAGGGTCAATGCTCGCGCACCAGGCTGGGCGGACGGCCAAAGATGAGCTTGTTCTGTTCACATGTTCATTTTTACTGATGGATTTGCACGACTCGCGCCTGAAGAGGTTTTTGGGTGCAATGCTTCATGTACTCACGCACAAAAACAATTGCCCCCGGCGAACCGGGGGCAATTGGAGAGTGTTAGGAACCTGGATGCGGGCTAGTCGCCGGCAACCGGTTCCGCAACCTCACGGCGAGCCTGCTCGGCCACTTGAGGCTTTGCCGCGCCGTTGCCGTTTCCATTCGCATTGCTAATGGTTACGGGAGCGGTGCTGGGCGTGGCCCTCTTGATGTCGGTGAGCGAGCCGATCTGTATGACTTCCGGCGGCGCCTGCTTCAGCACCAGTTCCTCGTAGATCTTGCGGACCCGGGCTTCTTCCTTCAGGAACTCGGCGCGACGGCGGGCGCGGTTTTCTTCGGCCGCGGTGACAGGTACGTCGTGATCCACGCTGCGAACGCGGGCCGCGTCCTCGGCGTCAATCACGAGCGAATGCTCGTAGGTATCGAGGCCCACGGCCCTGCCCTTGGCGTAGATTTCGTGTTTGCCGTGCTCCTTGTACCATTGCGCGACAGTCGCGTTCTTGTACATGTTCTCGATGATTTTCCGCCAGCCGATGCCCGTGTTGTACGCGCAGAAGGAAATTTCACCTTGCTGTGTCGCGTACGGAATGATGCACATCTCGGTGCGGCGGAAGTCGTAGTTGAACAGGTCCTGGAACCACATCCCGGCGATGAACAGGAAGTTCCACGGATCGCTGCGGCGTTTCTTCGTGTCCTCAAACGTACGTTCAGGGCCGGCCGTGCCGTACTTCTCGCGCTGGTTCTTGGTCAGGCCCCAGGATTTATCGAACTTCCTCCACAAATCCAGCAGGCGGAAGGTTGAGGGCGCCTGGTACGGGCTGTAGTTCTTGAGCAGCGCCAGCCCCATCATCAGGTTCGAAAAATTCTTGCTGCGATTCGCGTCGGTGACCTTCTTGGTGTCCTCGACCAGTTGCGGCACGTTGAGGAATTTCGGCACCGGCGCCCATTCCTTGGTTTCCTTGTTGATCATGACGCCCGTGCCCACGCCGCAATTCGGGTGGCAGCCGCAGCTTACCGAGCCCCATGGCGCTTCGGGCCCGTGCGAAAGATCCGCAAACGCCGCGAAAGTGCTGATCATGGAGATGGGGAACCAGTCGCGCGTCGGCTCGACTTTGCCCACCTGCGCGCTGACGTCCCTGGCCAGGTGCGAAAGCGTGTAGCGCTGCTTCATGCGGCGCTCGGGCGTGATTTCCTCGTCGCGCCCCGTAAACGACACGGGTTGGAAGGCGACGAATGAGATTTTCTTGGGGTTTTCCATCGCGAACTTGACGATGGCGCCCACCTGGTCGTTGTTCAGGCCGTTGACGATCGTCGTCACCAGAATGATCTCGATGCCCGCCGCGTGCATGTTCTCGATGGCGCGGAGCTTCACGTCGAACAGATTACCCACCTGACGATGGCTGTTCGCGTCGTTGCCGATGCCGTCGAATTGCAGGTAGGCGTAGCGCAGGCCCGCCTCGAACGCCTCCTTGCAGTACTCCTTGCTCTTGGCGAATTCGATGCCGTTGGTGGCCGCCTGTACGCTGTTGTAGCCGATCTTGCGCGCATGGCGGATAGCATCGAAGAAGTGCGGGTGCATGGTCGGCTCGCCGCCGGAAAACTGCACCGACATCTGCCGCCGCGGCTTGATTTTCAGGGCGTTGTCCAGAATTTCCTGGATCTCCTCCCAGGAAAGCTCGTGCACGTAGCCCACCTGGTTCGCATCCATGAAGCAGGGATCGCACATCATGTTGCAGCGATTGGTGAGGTCCACGGTGAGGACGGAGCCGCGGCCGTACCGCACCGTGCTCGATCCGTGCCTGTGCAGGTCTTCGTCGTTGTGCGCCGGGATGTCGCGGCCCGGGAAATTCTGCTCGATCCAGTTGAGGAACTTCGCATCCACGGCCATCATGTCTTCATACTTGCCGTGGATCGGGCATTCCTTGACCATCCAGATTTCGCCGTCCCGCTCGATGATCTGCGCCTTGATCTCGCCCACCTTCTCGTGCATCAAGTCGCGCCAGTCCTTCTTTCCGTCGAAGATTGCGTCGCGCGCTTCCTTGACGCAGCCCGGGCACAACGAATCGGTCTGCCGCGGCCAGCCGAGTGTGGGCTTCGACTTCTCCCACGACTTCAGCAGCGGCTTGTCGGACCATTTTGGAGTGAATGACGGGCTCGGATTGTACTTGTTAAAAAATTGGATCGCATCGAAGGCGACACCCGCCGTCTTGCACATGACATAGTCCAATGCTTTCCATGTACGCGTCCCAAGAGTTTGAGCCATTTTCACAGTCCTCCGCATTGCAATTCGAACAAAAAACCACTACTCGAAAACGAACGGGAGCCCTCAGTAATGGCAACGGCCCCTGATGCCCAACTAGCCTACCAACGACGCCCCTTGGCGTCCACCTAAAGCTTTCCTAGAGTGTAGTTTGCCCGTTACTAACAGGGAGGTCCACAGGGTTGCGCCCAAAGGGGTTTTTAGGGGGCTGAACGGCGTTTTTAGGCAGCCAACGGGAGGGCCTCCATTCTTGCCTCCTGGAGCCTGTTTTCAGGGTGCGGGCTCTACTTGGAGCCCGCCGGAAAAGGGTGCGGGCTCTACTTGTTTACCCTGAGTTCCGAAGGGGAGCCTGCCGGTAGAAGCTTGTGAATGTGCGCGACTCCCTGTGGAAATGGCACAAAGAAGTGCCATGCTTGTCCACTCCAAAGGCAATCTGTGAGGTGTCCGCAAGGTGTTATAATTGTAAGTTGCTATGCAGAGGCTCTCGATCAGCGCGTTAGCTGCTACGGCCTTGTTGGTCTCCTGCACCGTTCCGAGTTTGGCACAGACTCCTTTCAAACCAGCCGAAGTCACATCCGCCCCCGATATCCAATATCCGATCCGCAGCATTGCAGATGGCGTTGTCGTTCTCGATGTCTCTCTCGATGACAAAGGTGGAGTTACAGCAATCACTGTCGTGCGGGACATCCCGTCCTTGACTTCGGTAGCCACCGCTTCGATTCCATCCTGGAAGTTCACTCCTGCCTCACGCCATGGGACGCCCGTGTCATCCACGATGAGGGTCGCGATCGTTTTCAGGCCACCGGTCTATTTTGCGGCAGGCCCTAGTTTTTCATCGACTCTATCCGGTGGAGATTCGGATGAAATCGGTAGCCAGGCATACACTCCTCCGGGCATTGGCTCCGTCACCTACCCGCAATACCCGATTAACGCTGCCACCCCGGGCACGGTGGTCCTCCAGGTCACAGTCAACAAGTCCAGCACGATTGAACATTTGAAGGTCGTGCGTGACCTGCCCCCCTTTGCCCAGGTCGCTCTAAGTGCTGCAAACAAATGGCAGTTTCAAGCCGCAACCCTTAAAGGGCGGCCCACAACCTCAAATCTCGCTATCGCCTTTATCTTTACCCGTCCGTTGTCCAAGCGCTAATTTCAAGACCGGTACTATAGTTTACGGGATGGCTGGGGGTACCCCTGCCTAACAGCAAAAGCGGCCTGGAAGGCCATCTAACATCCATAGATTGTGGGACTTGAGAAATTTAATTGGACTGGGATTTACGATTCCGCTCGCAAGAGTTTCTTTTCGAAAATGGGTAGAAACTTCCCGGTACCCGGGTACTCTCAAAAATGAAGCTTTCCGGCTATGGTTATCGGTAGGGCGTTCGTCCAGAATGTATTCACCCAAGAAAATGAATTTGTTCTAGCTAGACAGATAATGAATCGTTGGTGGTGTAGGGAGGTGAAACTGGCGAAAAGATGAACAGTAATCGCTCTAAGTAACTGAAGTACAAGGAGATATACTGATGCAAACAAAACTACGAATCTTAGGTTTACTGGTCGTAGCCAGCCTGCTGTGGACTTCTCCAATGTCCGCGGCAATCGAAGAAACAATGGCCCAAAAGCCATCTAATAAATTGAAAATACATTACATAGGAACTGCGTCCTGGTATGGAAAGCAGCACCAAGGACGAAAAATGGCCAACGGCAAGCGTTTTGATCGTCGCAAATTGACCGCTGCTAGCTGGTATTTCCCGCTTGGGACGGTCATTCGGGTGGTCAACCTGGAAAGCGGTGAGTCTGTGGTCTTGACGATTACTGATCGCGGCCCGAACCACCGCCTGCACCGCATCATCGACCTGTCCGAGGCAGCGGCGGAGCATTTAGGCTACGTTCATAATGGGCTAACTTCGGTGGTCCTCTATCCCTTGCCCTCCTTTAATACACAGCCAGCGGCACTGGACTCCTACCTGATCGACCCAGGCTCCCTCAATGTCGCGGGGAATGAGAGAACAGACTCGAATACGCCAATGTGACCTCGTCAGGCCACCGTCGAGCACCTGCTGTCCTCACCGCGTGGGTGGCCGTCCCTGAAATACATTCTTGACAGAACCACGAGACCGGCATCCAGCCGATTGAATACGGGTGCGCCCTGCACGTCCAGGGGCTTGCCGGGATGACAAGATAAAAATCGCAGTTCGCTTGTCTTCTGCGCGATCGATCGGTAAAGTCTTTTGCGTAGGAAGAACGTCTATTCTGGCGGGCTCTAAATCATGGCGGGCTTCCCTTACAGGGTAAACAAGTAAAGCCCGCGCCCGGTAGAACCCGGACTTTATTCTGACGGGCTCCCCTTCGGAACTCAGGGTAAACAAGTAGAGCCCGCACCCGATTCGAGGTATCACTCCGTGATTCTTGAAGTTGCAACGCTGAACATACGCCCCGATGGCCGGCTAGCCTTTGAGGCGGCATTCCCGGCGGCGGCCCGGATTCTCTCGTCAGTCGAGGGTTATATCTCGCACCAGCTGCAGCGTTCGGTCGATACCCAGAACCGCTACGTCTTGCTGGTAAACTGGCAGACGAAGGAGAACCACACCGTGGGCTTTCGCCAGTCGCCGCAGTACCAGGAATGGCGCAAGCTGCTCCATCCTTTTTTCGATCCACCGCCTACGGTTGAACATTATGAACTGATTCAGGGAGCATGACATGATTCGCCATCTCAAGACCGGCCAATCCGCTGAGGCGAAGGCCGAAAACAGCGCGCAGGTTCGCAGCACCGTGGAAGCGATTCTTTCCGGCATCGCGGCTCGCGGCGAAGCGGCCGTGCGCGAATACTCGGAGAAGTTCGACAAGTGGTCTCCGCCATCCTTCCGGCTCTCCGAGAGCGAAATCGCCGAGTGCATACACGCTTTGCCGCAAGGCGTGATTGACGACATCAAGTTTGCGCAGACGCAGATCCGCAATTTCGCATTGACGCAACGCGCCGCCCTACGGGACGTGGAGGTGCAAACGCTTCCCGGCGTGGTGCTCGGCCACAAGAACATTCCCGTTAACAGCGTTGGCTGCTACGTGCCGGGTGGCCGGTATCCCATGGTGGCCTCCGCGCACATGAGCGTGGTCACGGCCAAGGCGGCCGGCGTCAAGCGCATTATCGCGAGCGCGCCGCCCTTCGGTGGCAAGCCTCATCCGGCGATTGTCGCGGCCATGCATTTCGGCGGCGCTGATGAAATCTACGCGTTCGGCGGCGTGCAGGCGATCGCCGCCATGGCTCTGGGCACGGAAAACATCGCGCCTATTGACATGCTCGTGGGACCCGGCAATGCCTACGTCGCCGAAGCCAAGCGCCAGTTGTTCGGCCGCGTGGGGATTGACTTGCTCGCCGGTCCCACCGAAACGCTCATCCTCGCGGACGACTCTTGCGATGCCGAGATGGCCGCCGTGGATTTGATCGGCCAGGCCGAGCACGGCCCGGGCAGTCCCGCCATCCTGCTCACGAACTCCGCAAAGCTCGCCGGGGAAACGCCCGCGGCGATCGAGAAGCTTCTGTCCTGGCTCCCGACGGCGGAAATTGCGCGCCAAGCCTGGCGGAATTGCGGCGAGATTATCCTGTGCGATACGCTCGACGAGATGGTTCAGGAGGCCGATCGCATCGCCTCCGAACACGTCCAGGTGCTCACCCGAGATCCGGATTACTTTTTGCAACGCCTGACCAACTTCGGCTCGTTGTTCCTGGGCCATCGCACGAATGTGGCCTACGGAGACAAAGTGATCGGCACGAACCATACGCTGCCGACGATGAAGGCGGCGCGCTATACAGGCGGCCTGTGGGTCGGCAAATTCATCAAGACCTGCACGTACCAGCGCGTCCTGACCGATGAAGCCTCTGTGATGGTCGGAGAATATTGCTCGCGCCTGTGCGCGCTCGAAGGTTTTGCCGCACACAAGGAACAGGCGGACCTGCGCGTCCGCCGCTACGGAAGAAAGGTGGCCTAGCCGATGGAAGCGACGCAAGAAAAACCCGTGGGAGTCGTCACAGGAGGCGCGGGAGGGATTGGCAAGAGCATCTGCGGCGCGCTGGCTCGCGAAGGCATGCGCGTGGTCGTCGGCTACAACCGGTCCGCCGATGCGGCGCGCGCGCTCGCCGCGAGTCTGCCGGGAGAGGGCCATGCCGCAATGGCGGCACCGGTCACCGACAGCGCCGCCCTGGCTGCCATGGCCGCGGAGGTCGGCGCGCGCTACGCGCGCTGCGATGTATTAGTCAACTGCGCGGGCACCACACGCTTCGTGCCGCACGGCGATCTGGACGGCCTCGACGACGCCTTGATTGATCTCATCCTCGCCACCAACGTGCGCGGCCCGTTTGCCGCGCTGCGCGTGTTGCGTCCGCTGCTGGAAAAAAGCACGCTGCCGGGAGGCGCGGTGGTCGTCAATATTTCTTCTCTTGCCGCTGTGATCGCCATGGGAAGCAACGTGATGTATTGCGCCTCCAAGGCCGCCCTCGACAATATGACCAAGTCGCTGGCGCGCGCGCTGGCGCCGCGAATTCGCGTCGTGTCGGTTTCGCCAGGCCTGGTCAACACCGATTTCGTCAAGTCCATGGACCAAGCCTGGCGCGACGAGCAGTTGCGCCGCACGCCGCTCAACCGCCTCGCCTCTCCCGACGAAATCGCCGCCGCGGTCGTGGCCGTGATCAAGCACATCACGTTCACCACCGGCAGCATTATTGCCGTGGATGGCGGCCGCGGCTTGAGCTGAAACCCAGCTTCCGGTTGCCTCAAAGTGCTTGCGAGTTAGGACTCCGGGGCCGAGGCATATTGAGGTGTCCACTGCGTTTCGTGGACCCGGCGGACCAATTCCTCTTCGCTTGTAGCCGGAGCCACACCGTTGCGCTGCGCTTCCGCGCCAACGGCAATCGCGATCGCCAGCGACGAACGGCGAACATCGGATATTGGCGGGAGCAACGGCGCACGGGGATCTGCAAGGGCGGGCGAATGCTCGGCGAGTGTTCGAGCTGCAACCTGCATCATGCCATCCGTGATGCGAATGGCCCGAGAAGCGACAGCGCCGAGGCCAACCGCCGGGAAAATGTAAATGTTGTTGCACTGGGCGATAGCGATGCTCTGGCCCTCATGACGAACCGGGGCGAAAGGCGAACCGGTCGCCACGAGCGCGCGGCCATCGGACCAGCAAATCAAATCCTCCGGCCTGGCTTCGGATTTCTCCGTGGGATTTGATAGCGGAAGGATTATGGGGCGATGGGTTTTGCGCGTCATTTCCCGGATGATCGGTTCTGTAAAGGAACTCGGAACGGCGGAGAGGCCAATCAAGACAGATGCATCGATTCTTGCGATTACATCGGCCAGACCAATGAGGCCCGACGAAGAGTTTTTCCAGGCGCTAACGCGATCCGCAGGCTGCGCGTACACGAGTTGTTCGCCGGTGAGATTCTGACGGCCCGTATGCAACAGTCCGCCACTGTTCAAGACCCAAAAATGGCGGCGAGCTTCTTGCTCCGAAAGACCTTCGGAGACGAGGGTGTTGCGAAGATAATCCGCAACGCCGATGGATGCGGAGCCAGCGCCGAACAATACAATTTGCAAGTCCTTGACGTTCTTCCCAGTCGCTTTCACCGCGCTGAGAATGGTGCCAAGCGCCACGGCCGCGGTTCCCTGAATGTCGTCGTTGAACGTGAGAAGCTGGCCGCGGTAGCGGTCCAGAATCGGCCTGGCGTGACTCTTCGCGAAGTCCTCCCATTGCAAACAAGATCCCGGCAGTTCTTTCCGGACGGCTGCGACGAACTGGTCGATGAAGTCGAAGTACGGCTGGCCGGTAATTCGCTCGTGCCGCCAGCCGAGGTATTGAGGATCGCTCAGGAGTTCTGAATTGTTTGTCCCGACATCGAGCACAATGGGCAGCGTGCGAGCGGGATGGATGCCACCGATCAGCGTGTAAAGTGACAGCTTGCCGATAGGAATTCCCATGCCGCCCACGCCCTGATCGCCGATACCCAGAATCCGTTCGCCATCGGTCACGACAATGACATCAATCTCGCGGTTCGGGCGGTTGTTCAAAAGCGCGGGAATCGAATCACGGAACGGATAGGAGACGAAAAGGCCGCGAGGCCGCCTGTAGATGCGGCTGAATTGCTGGCATCCGAGCGCCACGTCCGGCGTGTACACGATCGGCGTCATTTCCTCGATGTGCTCGAGCAGCAGTCTGTAAAAGAGAACCTCGTTGGTATCTTGAAGCGCGCGCAGGTAGATGTGGCGCTCGAGAGGGTCCTCTTTTCGTTTGAACGCACCGTAGGCGCGGACGACTTGTTCTTCGAGCGTTTCGACGTAAGGCGGTAACAGCCCGTGCAGGCCGAACTCGGTTCGTTCCTGGACGGTGAAGGCCGTGCCTTTATTCAGGATCTGATTGTTGAGTAGTTCTACGCCATGCAGGTGTGCGTGCATGTTGTTCATTTCTCCTGTTGCGCGGGCCCAAATATCCGGGCACGTCACTCTGGCTCCTGGTGATCTTCTTTTACTCGGAGGGAGGCTTGCTGACATCACCCGCCATCGGACAACCAGTCTTCCTTTGACCTGACATTCTTCCCATCATGTTGCCTTGCTGCATCATCTTGTCGTGCATTTCTTTGAGCAGCGCTGCGTGTTCTGCAAGCTTGGACTTTAGTGCAGCCGGGTCCTTCTCGTTTCGAATTGCCGTCATACTTTGCATCAGCTTGTTCATCAGCTCGGACATCTGCTGGTGGTGAATCCTCATTTGCCCCATCATGTCGCCCATCATTCCTTGACCCTGCCCCATCATGCCGCCCCGGCTCATCATTCCGGGTTTGGACTCGTCTTGGATCGTCTCGCCCTGGGGATTCTGCTGTGACTTTTGAGCGGCGCTGCTAATCACTAAAGCCAAAACAGTTACCGCAAGTATGGAAGCGGTGAGAAACTTGTGTCTCATGATCATCCTCCTACCCGCAACAATTCTGCTAAAGGCTTGAACTGGATTCCGTGATCCACATCACCATAGGCTGTGAGCCTTCACGGTCCACGACACCGTCAAACATCCAGGGGTGCAATGACACAAATCAACCTGCTTCAAGACACGTGCCGCGGCTCTCCTCGAATGCCCTCGTCTAGGAATCAATTTGCTCTAAGTTAGAAGGGACAGTCTTCAAACCGCGACTTGCAGTATTTCCACGTGCTCCACTCATCTACGTAGCCGGCGCGAATGCGTTCCAGAGACCAGTCTGTGCTGCAAGTAACGTCATAGGCGCAGGCATCGGAGACCTCCGGGTGCCAAGCCTTATTGATTTGCCAGAGCCCCCGGCTTTCTCCTCCGTCGCCGGTAGCTTCGGGATGGTGCCGGGACTCGTGCGAGACAATCCATTCTGTGATACGAGGATTCACGCCCGCGGCTTTGGAGGCGCTCTGAACATACTCCCGCACGTTCAATCGCCGGTGCGGAGTGGAAGCCGCCTTTAGCGGAGCCGCAAAGGAAAGAGCCGCGCCTCCTGTGCCTCCGTATTCGGCCGCGGGAGTAAAAGACGTCCAAATAATGGCCAGGACGTAGACGGTGAGGAGAATTTTTTGAAACCAATGACTTGGACTTTTCAAAATCCACTCCTGCGCGAGGCCGATAGCCAGGGAACATGCGGACAAGTGGCTATGTTCGCGATTACGGGTCCAATATACACGAGAGCGAACAAATAGCGAACATTAAAATAATGCCCTTCGGACTGTTCGCGTTAAACCTGAATTCCGAAGTTGATTGGAGAACTTGGGGTTGCAATCCGGGTACGCCAATCTCCAGATTGGCGGTTTGCATCACGCCATTCTGGAGAATGGCGTTCCCGGGCCTCGCGTTCCGGTTGGGGCCTGCTCTGGAGGCAAATTCGTTGTGTCGAGGGCGGAAGAACTGTAAGATGCGCGCGATAGAGGCCCGCATCGGAAATTTCGAATGAATGCATTCATCTATCGAGGAGGAATAATTCATGTCCGTCACCGCGTTAACTCCCGTAGCGTGCGCGCGCAGTAGCCGCGCCAGTTGGATGACAATCCGCACAACAACGCTCGCCGCCGCGTGTTTCGCCACGCTGCTCGCCTGGGGCGCATCGCCCGCCTTCGCGCAGGACAAGCCCGACCCTAAATCCGAGATCGGCGGCTTGAAATCGAAATTCGTGGATGTGAAAGGCGTGAAGGCGCGCTACTACGAAGCGGGCCAGGGTGAGCCGATGGTGATGGTGCACGGCGGGTTTACCGCCGGATCGTCCACGGCCAACGTTTTCTCGCGCAATATTCCCGGCCTCGCCAAGCATTTCCACATTTATGCCGTTGATCGCCTCGCCAGCGGCATGACCGGCAACCCCACCGACGACAAGCAGTACAGCTACCAGGGCGACGCCGACTTCGTCTACAACTTCATCCAGACGCTCAAGCTCGGCAAGGTTCATTTGCTCGGCCACTCCGCCGGCGGCGCGATCGTCCTCTATCTCGCTATCGAGCATCCGGACATCGCGCGCACCCTGACGATCCTGGCGGTGGGGCCGGAAAATCCGCCCCAGCCGCAGACCAAGCTTACGAACATGCTGAAGAAGTGCCCCGACCAATCGCAGTACGCGGGGCTGAAGTGCCGCGTCTACGAACTGGCCTGGCTGCCGACCACCTTCGACGACGAGTACTGGAAGGCCGACGAGTACATGGCCGGCCTGCCGAAATCCAAGGAAGCGCGCGACAAACTCCGCGCCGGATCCGGCGAATCGCTCCAGGCCTCCGCGGCGTACCGCGACAAGATGCTCGAGCGCATCAAGACCGAAGGCATGCTGCGGATGCCGGTGCTGATGGTGGCGGGCAAGAACGACGTGCTCGAGTGGGGCGAGACCGACGCTACCGCGCAACTCAAGGGCGAGTTGGCTCTATTCGACATCATCGCCGCGAAGAACACCAGGGCGCAGATGTTCGTCTTCAACAACGCCGGCCATTTCATGTACCGCGAACATCCCGAGGAGTTCAACGCGCAACTGCTCACCTGGATTGATTATTGGAAGAGCAATCCGCCTGAGCCTCCCGTGGGCGATTTTCAGTTGCCGTAGCCTTGTGGGAACAAGATAGGAGGTTGTCTAGGACGCTGCGGTGGGGGCGTTCGCCAGCGCCTCGAGCTTTTTCAGCCGATCATCTCCGCCGATCACAATTAGGCAGTCGCCGGCGCGAATAACAGAATCTTCCGCGGGATTAAAAGCCAATTTACCTTCCGCATTTTTTACCGCTAATACAATCACACCCGCCTGCTGACGAATCATCGAATCGGCCAGTTTCTTGCCGACAAGCATGGATTGCTCCGGAATCTTGACTTCGCCTATTTCGATGTCCAGGCGTTCTGTTCCGAAAGCGGTGTCGATGAAATCGAGAACATTCGGTCGAAGAAATAACTGCGCGATGCGGCGGCCGACAAAGAAATAAGGGGAAATTACCTGAGTGGCGCCGGCTCTCAAAAGCTTCGAGGTCGCCTCTTCCTCGCTGGCGCGGGCAATGATCCGCAGGTCTGGCCGAAAACCACGAGCCGTCAAAACAATGTAAAGGTTTTCGGCGTCGGAGTTGACAGCGGCAACGAATCCGCTGGCTCGGTCGATCTTCGCCTTCAAGAGGATATCTTCGCTGGAAGCATTTCCGATGATCACCGAAATCTTTTCATCCTCGGCCCAGCGGGCGCGAACTGAATCTATTTCTATGATGACGCATTTCTGTCCACGCTCGCGCAGTTCGCGCGCCACCGTTCGCCCCACGCGGCCCGCGCCGCAAATGATGTAATGATCTGAAAGTCTGGCGAGTTCGTTTTCCATACGGCGCCTGCCGAAGACCTTTCCGAACTCGAATTCTATCAAGGCCTGTGAAAATGTCGCAATTGTGAATCCAGCCCCAATGACTGAAGCCACAATCAAAAAGGAATTGAAGATCCGGCCGGTGTGTGACAAGGGATGAATTTCACCGTATCCAACGGTGGCCATTGTGGTCAGCGTCATGTAGAAGCCATCGAACCACGCCCAGCCTTCGATGTAATGAAACCCGGACGTCCCAATTAAGACCAAAGCCACAAGCATGGCGATAGCCAGACAAAAGCGGCCCACAGTGTTCATTTGCGAAATCCTCGGCCGTCCTCGGCATAATGTCAAGGCGCCATTTCATGCGCGCCGCGAAACGTTGTGATAAACGTGGCCAGATCTCAAGCCGTCTTACCGGAAACTGGCAAACCACTCGCGCTCTGGACCTGTCGCCGTTGGCTTGATACTGTTCAACATCTGCGGAATTTACCGTACAATTCAACGCAGGAGCTTTTTCGTATGATCGTCGACATTTACACGCACATTATGCCCCCGCAGTATTTGAAATCCATGGAGAGCCTGGGGAGCCGCTCCGGCCTGGTGAAGCGCATGGCGGCCATTCCCGAATTGTACGACCTCGATGCGCGGTTTCGCGCGATGGACGCATACGGCGATTACCGGCAAATCTTCTCGATCCCCAATCCGCCGCTGGAGACGGTTACCACGCCCGCTCAGGGGCGCGATCTGGCGCGCATCGCGAACGATGCAATGGCCGACATGGTGCGCCGCCATCCGGACCGGTTCGCTGCCTTCATCGCGTCTTTGCCGTTTCACGATATGGATTCGGCGATGGAGGAACTGAAGCGCGCCATCGAGACTCTGGGCGCGCGGGGAATTCAGATCTTCACCAATGTGAATGGCCACCCTCTCGACGAGCCGCAATTCAAGCCGCTTTTCGCGGCCATGGAACAATACGATCTTCCGATCTGGCTGCATCCCGCCCGCAACGCGTCCATGACGGATTACTCCTCCGAGCAGCAATCGAGACTGGAAATGTGGTGGTGTTTTGGCTGGCCGTACGAGACGTCGGTGGCGATGTCGCGCCTGGCGCTTTCCGGAGTATTCGACCGCCATCCGAAGCTCAAGATCATCACGCACCATCTGGGCGGAATGATTCCGTACTTCGATAAGCGGATTGAGGACGGCATGGCCCTGCTGGGCACGCGCACGCAGACCGAAGATTATTCCGGCATCTTGCCTTCGCTGAAGCGTCCACTGATCGATTACTTCCACATGTTCTACGCCGATACAGCGCTGTTCGGCGCATCGCGCGGGCTATCGTGCGGCCTCGACTTCTTTGGCGCGGGCAACGTCGTCTTCGCCACCGACGCGCCGTTCGGGCCAGTCGCCTCCACACGCGAGGGCGTCGCGCATCTCAACTTGGAAAAGACGCAACTTGAAGCGGTCCTTCACCACAACGCGGAAAAGCTCATCAATATGCGGATCGCCTAACCCGGCTTTCTCACCAGTAGGGGCACGGCATGCCGTGCCCCTACTCAATCCCAGGGCAGGCCGACGTAGTTCTCGGCGAGCGATGTCATCGCGGCGCGTGAGCCTGTCAAGTAATCGAGTTCCGCAATCTGGCGGCGCTGGTCGAAGGGGCTGTCGGTAGCGAACCGGTGAAGCATCGTCGTCATCCACCAGGAAAAGCGCTGCGCCTTCCAGACGCGCCGCAGGCACGTTTGCGAATACTGCTCGAGCAGGCGGGTCCTGCCCGAGGAATAAAATTCAGCGAGCGCCTGCGACAGGATGCGCACGTCCGCTGCGGCGAGGTTTAGCCCCTTGGCTCCGGTCGCCGGAACGATGTGCGCCGCGTCGCCGGCAAGATAAAGTTTTCCGAATTGCATGGGCTCCACGACGAAACTCCGCATGGGCGTTATCCCCTTCTGCAGGACCGGCCCTTCGGTGAGTTTCCAGTCACGCTCGGCCTCAAGCCTCGTCTGGAGTTCATGCCAGATTCTGTCATCGGGCCAATTGTTGATGTCTTCATCGGGAGCGACCTGGATGTACAGGCGGCCGATTTCGGGAGTTCGCATGCTGAGCAAAGCGAAGCCGCGCTCGTGATAGGAATAGATCAATTCTTTTGAAGATGGCGGCGCCTGAGCGAGTATGCCGAGCCAGGCGAATGGATACGTCCGGTCGAACTCGGTGAGCACGCCCGCGGGGATGCTCGGGCGGCACACTCCGTGGAAGCCATCGCACCCGGCGATGAAGTCGCAGGCCAGTTCCTGGCTCTTGCCATCCGACTGGAAGCGGATCGTGGGTGTCGCGCCGTCGAATCCGTGTACGCTCACATTTTCGGCTTCGAAAACGATCCGGCCGCCGGCCGCGACCCTGGCGCTGACCAAATCCTTGACGACCTCATGCTGGGCGTAGATCGTGATCGCCTTGCCGCCCGTCAGTTCGAACAGATTGATGCGATGGCCGCGCCGGTTGAATCGCAGCTCGAGCCCGTGATGGACGAGCGCTTCTCGCCGCAGGCGCTCTCCCACGCCCGATTCGACGAGCATATCCACGGTGCCCTGCTCCAGCACGCCTGCCCGGATGCGCTCTTCGATGTATTTCCTGCTGCGAGCTTCGACGATGACGGATTCGATTCCCCGCAAGTGGAGAAGATGCGAGAGCAGCAGTCCTGCCGGGCCCGCTCCGACAATTCCAACCTGTGTGCGCAAGGGTTCGCCTCTCGGTTGCTTTTGGAAACCCAAAAATCACCCAAAGTGTAGACGCACAAAGCGGCGCTTGTCCATGACAAGCGCTGGCGGGTAGTGTCCTAATTTGGAGAAGCCTTGCAAAAGCAGCCGGGGCTTCGCATTTTGGAGGTCGGACCTTTAGGTCCGACATCAGGATGGTCGGGAAAGGGCTTTTAAGCCCTGAAGCTTCAGGGGCTAAAGCCCTAGGTCGTGCGAACCCGAATGTCGGGGCTGAAGCCCCGACCTCCTGAATACTAGAATCGTTGCGATAGCTTCCAAATTAGGGCAACACCCACTGGCGCTTCGCCAAAGTGCGATTGGAATGGGAGGACTGTGAGCCCTACGCGTTTGCGATGGGGCGGAGAACGGCAACGGCAAAGTGCGCGAGCAGCGGCGCGCCTTCATCGAGCTGCAGCCAACGCACGACGCAGTGGTCTTTCAGATACTTCCCCACGCGCGCTTCGTTGATGCCCAGATGATCGGCGAGCTTTTCCTTGAGGTCCGCGCTTTCGCGGCTGCTGCGCCCGCTTCGCAGCAGATTGCCGATGCCGACGCGCAGCGTCTGGCAGGCTTCGATGTAGTAGTAGCAGGTCTGGTCGGAATCGGTAATCAGGAAAACGCCAGGGCCGGCAGGCGCGTCCTCGGCCTGGTCCACGGAATGCAACGAACAGGCCAGCAGGCGGCGAAGCTGCGATTCGAGCTGCGCCATGCGCGAAGAAAGCGCAGGATCGCCCGCGCGACCGCGCGTCTGCAGCGGCGAACCCGCCGCGGCGGATTCGAAACTGCTGACCGGCTCCGGTTCGCGCGTCCGGCGCTCCGCAAATTCTTCGGAAACAAACGGACGAACAATGGGGGCTGGCTGCGGTTCCGCTGCGCGTTCGAACGACGGCGGCGCGACGGAAACGGGGCCGGGCGTTCCGGCGACGAGAGCGCCGGCGCGCGGGCCTTTGTGCCGGCCGCGTCCTCCTCGGCGCCCGCGGCGTTTGCGGCGTTGGCCTGGGGGCACCTCGGTGGCTGGCATCGGAGATGACGTCCCGGCGGGTTGTTCGAAAACTGCTTCCATCTGGCCGCCGTTGGGCTCGCCAGTGGTTTCGGAAACTTGTCCTTCAGAAAAGTCGGTAATGATAAGCTCCAATCGAGCTGGCGGCTCCGCGCTGGGTTCGCTTGCGGAGACAGCAATGGGCGCAACAGGGATCGGCGCGCCGAGGCGGGTGAGCGCTTCTTCCGCTTTTTGTTTCCACTGCGCCCGGCGAAAACGCTCGGCGGCAGCGGTGTACCAGCGGACCGCTTCCGAGTTCTCGCCGGATTTCTCATGGATCTGCGCAAGTTCGAACGCGACCATGGCATCGCGCGTGCGTTCGTACAACGCCGCGAGTTGACCTGGGGGATCCGCGCTGGTCCGCGCTTTGCGGATGCGCGCCTGTATCTGTCGCCAATCGCTCACTGCCCGACATTGTATCAGCCGCACGCACGCGGGGCCAGCAATACGCGCAGAAAAGCTAAGAGGGTGTCTCGATTCGCCGCCTGCCGGGTTTCGCCCTCCGCGCTCGCGTTCTGCGCGCGGGTGCGGCAAAATCGGACGATGAGCAGCGCCGGCCGCACGGGACGGATTGTCGAAATCTCACGCGCTTTAGAGTTTGATCTCTGCGGCGTTGCGCCGGCGGAGGAATTTCCCGAACTGGCGCATCTCGAGGAATGGCTCGCGCACGGCTATGCGGGAGACATGCGCTATCTGCACGATGCGCGGCGCCATTCACCTGGGCGCGTCGTGCCAGGCGCGCGCAGCGTCATTGTCTGCGCGCTCAATTACAACACGTCGTTCCCGTGCTCCACCGAGTTGCCGGAAGAGATCGCCTCCCAAACCGGCCCGCGAGGCTGGATCGCGCGGTATGCCTGGGGCGACGACTATCACACCGTGCTTGGCGAAAAGCTCGAGACGCTGCTCGAAGCGCTGCGTAAAGAATTCCCCGAGCCATTTGAAGCGCGGGCCTATGTGGATACGGGGCCTGTCGTCGAGCGCGTGGCCGCAAAATATGCCGGGCTCGGCTGGCTCGCAAAGAACACGTGTCTCATCCACGAAGAACTAGGCTCGTGGCTCTTCCTCGGCGTGATCGTAACGACGCTCGATCTCGCACCGTCGCTGGGTCCGGCCGAACTCCCGGCCGCCGATCTGTGCGGGAATTGCCGTCTGTGCATTGAAGCGTGTCCGACGTGCGCCATCGTCGAGCCCTACGTGCTCGATGCGCGGCGCTGCATCTCGTATCTGACGATCGAGCTGCGGAGCGCGATTCCGGCCGAGTTTCGCGAGCCGATGGGGAGGCACGTCTTCGGGTGCGACATCTGCCAGGACGTCTGTCCCTGGAATCGCCGCGCGCCGGTGACCGCTCCTGCCAATTTCGAGCCCCGCCGCCTGGCGCAGAACTCTCTTTTTTCGCCGGACCTCGAGTGGCTGATCTCGCTCACCGAAGAAGAATTTCGCGAAGTGTTTCGCGGCAGTCCGGTAAAGCGAACGAAGTGGCGGGGGCTTGTCCGAAACGCGTGCGTCGCGCTCGGGAACTCAGGACTGCGCGCCGGAGAGCCGCGCTACGTAGAAATCCGCGCCCGGCTCGCACAGCTGGCCTCCGCGGGCGACGCCCTCATCGCGGAACACGCGCGCTGGGCGCTCGATCGGCTGGGGGGCGCCTCGAAGCTCCCCCACGCTCCGGCGTCACAGGTTGTGCCGCCCGGCGAGCAGCGATAGAATGACACAAGCCTGGCGACGCTCTGCGCTATCACCCTATCTAGACGAAGGAGGTATCGATGTCACAACAGGCTGCAACACCACAAAAGGAGGGTCCCTTGGCCCACGTTCTTCCCCCGCTCCCGTACGCAACCGATGCGCTGGAGCCCTATATCGACAAGATGACCATGGAAATTCACCACGGCAAACACCACAACGCGTACGTCACCAACCTGAACAAGGCGCTTGAAGGCCAGGCCGATCTTCAGGCTCTATCGATTGATCAATTACTTGCGAGCCTCGACCGCGTCCCGGAAAATATTCGCACGGCCGTGCGGAACAACGGCGGCGGCCACTGGAACCACTCGATGTTCTGGAAACTCATGAAGAAGGGCGGAGGCGGCGAACCCACCGGCGCGCTTGGCGATGCGATCCGGTCGGCGTTCGGCTCCTTTGCCGACTTCAAGACGAAATTCGCAGCGGCAGGCGTGGGCCGATTCGGTTCGGGCTGGGCCTGGCTCATCCTGAAAGACGGCAAGCTGGCGATTGAATCCACACCCAACCAGGACAATCCGTTGATGGCGGGCGGAAAGGCCGTCATGGGCCTGGACGTGTGGGAGCACGCGTACTATCTGAAATATCAGAACCGCCGGCCGGACTACATCGAGGCCTGGTGGAACGTCGTCAACTGGGAAGAAATCGCGGGGAATTACGCCGCAGCCAAGAAGTAAACGCACACCATTGTTTTCTTGCGCCGCTTTGACGTTGTAGGGGCACGGCAATGCCGTGCCCCTACGGGGTCACTAGAAAACACGACGGCCTCTCCAGATCACATTTCTGGAGGGGCCGTTTTCATTCCGCGGCCGACTGGCCGATTTCACATGGCGAATCGCGCTTTTGAAAGCATCGGCAAAACACCCGCACGCCTCCGTGGAACTTCGGCGACAGCCGGAGACGGATTGGCTGTGGGGATTTTCCGGCCCTCGCCTTCCCGGCTTCGAACCGGATAGCCAAACAAAGTTTGGGGCGGCGCCTGCCCCGTCCAGACACTCTCCGGCATGCGGCCGAGAGTCACTTCGCGGCTCAGCGCCATGCGGTCGCTCACACCAAACTTTGCCAGCAAGGAAGATACGTGAAACTTGACCGTGCGTTCCGACACGTTGAGTTTTGCGGCGATTTCCTTGTTCGCAAGGTGCTGCAGAACGCCGGCCAACACTTCCTGCTCGCGCCGGCTGACCTTCACACCAGATCCGAGAGCGCGCCCCGCGGCAAGAAGCTGTTGGGCACGCTCGGCAACCGGATGAAAAAGAGAATCCCGAGTAATCACCATCACCTCATAGTCCTCCGGCGCCTGGCCCCGCACCAGGCAGTGCACCGCGAGCAAGCCAGCCACCTTGTCGACAGGCAGGCTGCCGTCGGAATCAGCCTCCACTCGGAATCGCACTGCGCCTGAGGAGCGCTCGCATAAGACATAACTTTCCGGAAGGAACGGTGTTTGTTGACCCTGTACAGCTATGGACTGTTTTCGTCTGCGTATCAGATTAGCCTCACCGTTTTCAGTCCTGGCCGGGATTGCGGACCTATTTTTTTGAAGATGACAAAGTTGTTCGGTAGAGAAACTTCCAGAATATCCCCTCACAATCCGAGATAGACAGCCAGGGGCAGGACGGTGATTGCCACTGAGGATGAGATTTTGTTCCTGGCTTCGTCTCGGAAACAGGCCAACTACGTTTTTCGACCCGCTTACCCTCCAGCGCTAAATTAGAAGTACCAGTAGCACTGTGCAAGCCGCATACCATCTCGCAGGAAATGTTTTGCACACAATCGGAAGGAGTTGGCAGACTCTCGCATGCCATCTTTACTTGAGGGTTGGTAGAGATTCCCATGTGCCAGCAAATTTTTCATGGCACGAGCGTATGAAATCCCCGGATTCTCACCCTAATGGCATAGAATGCCCTGGGGGATATTCGTCAGGAAAGCGGGAGGTTTGCCAATGCTCTCATCCATCGGATTGTTAGCCAGGTCGCTCTGCATCGCCTTAGGGAAGCTGGATGTGTCGTTTGCCGGGGGCGCCGGAAGTATCGAACAGATCGTTTTGCGCTGGGTCCACCTTGTGGCGGGAATTTTTTGGATGGGTTTCCTGAGTTTCTTCATCCTTGCCGGCGGGCCCATGCTGAAATCGCTCGATCCGGCAATCCGCGCGAAGGTTTTTCCCGAATTGGCGTCGCGGGGGCTGTGGTGGCTCCGCTGGAGCGCTCTGGTGAGCTGGCTGGCCGGTTTTCGCTACTTCATGATCCTGGCAAAGTCCGATGCGGTCAACGCGGGCCGGCCCCATGCGTGGGGCGGATGGATAGCGATCTGGTTCGGCTGCTGGCTGGCCGCCTTTGCGATTGAGATGGTATTGATTCGCGCCGGAGACGGTGTGCTGGGCAACAAGCTCGTAGTGGGAGCGTTGGTCCTGTTTGTGATGACGGCGACTTCCTGGCTGGTCGTGTCGCTATTGGCACAGCCGGGTGTGGGCAACCGCACGCTTTCGATTGCCATTGGCGGCGGGCTGGGGACCATCCTATTCTTCAACATCTGGGGCATCGCCTGGCGATGCCAGAAGCGGCTGATCGCATGGACCCGCGCCTCCGCCGAACAGGGCACTCCCATGCCGCCCGAAGCAGTGAAACTAGGGAAGATGGCCACGCTCACCATGCAAATCAATTTCTTGCTCAGCTTCCCCATGATTTTTTTCATGGCTGCGGCAGCGCACTTTCCGTTCTTGTCGGGCGGATAAAGCGCGGCCAGCATCCCCAACCCGTCATTCGTGCTCTGTGCATTCTCCGTGTCCTCTGTGTTCTCTGTGTTGAACGCTTTTGCCGGGGAAAGATTAAACACAGAGGACACGGAGGGCCCAAAAAACTCTTGGTTCTCGTCACCGGGTGAGAATGCGTGTCTCGCCGGGAGACACAAGTTCGTATCGCATGCCGCGCCACCGGATTTGCCGCGTGAACAACGCGGCCAGCGTATTCCACAACGCCAGGAAAGGCACAGCCGCGGCCAGAAGCGTCCAGATCCACCCGTCGGCCAGAAGTTTCGACTTCCAGTCAGGCAGTACCTCCATCACAGCCGTGAGACGCAGGACTCCGCGCGTCATGGAAAACACCGGCGGGACCACCGCGAGCATCAGGATGTGGATCGCAGGCCCGCCCGCAATCAATTTGGCCAAGTACAGTCCGAGGCCGCTAAAAACGGCGCCGCAGTACAACAGGTGCGCCAGACCGCCCAAAGCCCAAAGTCTTCGTTCGTAAACGCGCGCGATGAGGATCTGCCGGTTTGTGAATTCGAGCATCCCCGCGGCATCGCAGTCCAGTACGGTGGGGACCAGACACTCCGGAGCAAACAGAATGGGAGCACCCGCGCGGCGCAACGCCTCCGTAAGCGACAGATCGTCGCTGACCGAGCCGTTCCAGCATTCGTAAACGCCGATTTTCTCGAAGCGTTCGCGGCGGATGGCAGTGCCGCCGCCCCAGCAGAAGTTGTTGTGGTGCTCGCCCAGGTAAGTTGCGGCGGGCGCATTCCAGGCGGAAGCCAGCGCGCTCCAGAATCCGTGGCCCTGACGGAAATACCAACGAAACGTCGTGACCGCGCCGACATTTGCATCGGCCAGGGGGCCTACCAGGCGCGCCAGCCACTGTCGTCCCGGCCGCCCATCCGAATCGGCAAACGCAAACACGTCGAATCCCTCGGCCGCCTGCCGCACGGCCGCGCGCAGATTATTCACTTTCTCGCCGCATCCCTCAGGACGCCCGGCGATGACGATGTGCATCCGGCGCTTGCTCGAAGCCGCGAGCTTGTCGAGAATTTTACGCGCAGGATCTTCGCCGCTCGCCATAGGAAAGAAAATCTCGTAATCCGGATAATCGAAGGATGTGAGGGCTGCGAGATTTTGCTCGAGTCCCGGCTCGAGGCCCTTGACCGGACAGATCAGGGCGACGCGCGGAGCGTAAAACCCGGAATGGCTCCCCATCCTCCGCTGCGCCATACGAAGCCAGCGCAGCCCGTCCCAGAGGCTGTGCAATCCTTGCAGGACTTGTTCAATGACCAGGAGATAGAAGAGCGTGAGCATGACAGGTCTTTTACCCCAATTTGCAGGCCGAAGCATAATAGAAACTTTTCACCACGCGGCGCCCCGATGTTGCCGTTAGAATTGATGAGGAATCTATGTTCCAGCCGGCTCCAAGCGGAGCCCGCACCCGGTTCCGGCGGGTTCCAAGTGGAGCCCGCACTCGGTTCCGGCGGGCTCCACGCTTCGCTGAAAACGTTCAGCGTAAAAGCGGAGCCCGCACTCGTGTTGTAGGGGCACGGCATGCCGTGCCCTTACAAACACAACCCGTACGCGAGGAGAACCCGCCATGCCCGTCCGCGTAGAACCCATGATGGTGACGACGTCCACAGAATTGCCCGGCTATCGCATCGTGCGCAATTTCGGCATTGTGCGCGGCATCATTGTCCGCTCGCGGAGCATATTGGGTTTGATTGGGGCGGGACTGCAAACGATCATCGGCGGGAATATCACGCTGCTGACCGAGCTTTGCGAAAAAACGCGCGAAGATGCCTACGAGCTGATGTTACAGCACGCCGCCGAGCATGGCGCCAACGCCATTGTCGCCATGCGCTATGACGCCACCGAAATCATGCAGGGCGTCACCGAAGTGCTGGCCTACGGCACCGCGGTCGTGGTCGAGCGAATTTCATAGCATCTTATCGCCGCCAAGCTCGCTTCGTGTAGGGGCACGACATGTCGTGCCCCTACAACTACAACAATCGCCGACGAGTAAAGGGTTATCTGCTCGGACGCAGCGTTTGCCGGAGAAGCTTTTGCGCAAGGCGCCGGATGTCGCCATGGAATTTCCGCGCCGCGCGACGCGCCTGGTCCAGCATGGAGGGATCGAGAAGCAGCGCGACGCGCCCGACAAATGGCGACTCTTCTTCCTGCACCTTTCCCCGCTTGCGCGGGTTCATCACCCTGGCCGGCCGGACCGCAACTTCCGCATACAGCTCGAGGTCGCGCCCGAACTGACGCCGGTCTTCCGCCTTCCAACTCCACGCACGCCCGAGCGCCGCAAACAGCTCCAGGAAAAAAGCGTCCGTCGCTTCCTTTTCTTCCTCCGTGAGAGCGGCGCCCTGTCTCTTACCGAAAAAACGCGGCAGAAGCAGCCATACCTCGTGAATCATCGCCAGCACGGCTTCCCGGCCAATCGTTTCCGCCAGCTCGCGGTCCCGCGACGGCCCGCCCAGAATTCCGCGGCGATCGTATTCCGCAACATAGGCGGCGACGAAACCATCGACCACGCCCCCGCGCTTCAGCGTGGAGAGCATGCTGTTCGCCAGAGCGCTTCCGTACGTCGGGAATAGTTTGCGCGTGCGTGCCATCGGAGTATTTTATCAGTACGCGAGCAGGCGCCACTGCGCAATGCAAATCTGCGAGAGTTGGGTTACTGAAACGCCCAATTGGTGTACTTTAAGACCGCCATGAGAAGATCGCAAATAGAATCGAAAAAACTGAGGCCCGTATATCGCTATGTTTTAGGAATTGTGGGATTGATGATCGTGTTTGGAGGTGTCTTGAACATACTGCTGGGAACCTTCGACTACACGAACTATCGAGGCGGTCTAGCCTTTGCGCCGTTCTCAATAGTAATTGGAGGCCTCGTTGTTCTAGTTGCCCTCAAATGCGGGAAATGAGTTTCTGTGCGACCCCTCGAAAAGAGAAAGGCCTGGGTTGCCTCTTGTGTCAGACAAACCAGGCCTTTGTTCAACCAGTTGCCAAGATGCCGCGATCAGTGCACCGGCGGGCCCGGTGGCACGGGCGCAACCGGCGGCAATTGTTCCTTCTTCAGACCCACCGCGGATGGCGAGGGCTTAGAGAGCGCGAACTCGAGCGCCTGATCCACCGTGCTGACAAAGTGGATCTCAACACCCTCGAGCACGTGCGGCTGCAGGTCCTCGATGACGTTCGGTTCATTCTCCGCAGGCAAGATCACCTCGCGGATTCCGGCGCGCTTTGCGCCCAGGACCTTTTCTTTGATCCCGCCGACTGGCAGCACCACGCCTGTAAGGGATAGTTCCCCAGTCATGGCGACGCGCGGGCGGATCGGCCGGCCCGAGAGCAGGCTCACGAGCGCCGTAACCATCGCCACGCCCGCCGAAGGACCATCCTTCGGCACCGCGCCTGACGGCACGTGGATGTGGATGTCTTGCTTCCGGAAAAAGTCGGGATCAATGTCGTAGCGCTCCGCATTGGCTCGCACCCACGTCAGCGCAGCCGTCATCGACTCCTGCATGACCTCGCCCAGGTGTCCTGTCATCGTGAACTGCTTGCCTCCCCGCATGCGGCTCGCCTCAATAAAGACGATGTCGCCGCCCACGGGCGTCCAGACCAGTCCAATCGATACACCCGGCTTCTTGACGCGTTCTTCGACTTCCCGTTCGGCGCGGTACTTCGGCACGCCGAGCGCCTCGTGCACCATCGCGGGTGTGACGACCAGCTTTTCCGTCTTGCCCTCGGCGATGCGCCGCGCCTGCTTCCGGATCATCGTGGCGACTTCGCGTTCGAGATTCCGGACACCGGCCTCACGCGTGTAGCTATGGATGATCTCGCGCAAGCCGTCGTCAGTGAACTCCACTTGCTCGCCCATCTTCAACCCGTGTTCGGTTGCCTGTTTTGGCACCAGGTATTTGTTGGCGATATGAATCTTCTCGATTTCCGTGTACCCGGCCAGCTCGATGATCTCCATCCGGTCGCGCAACGGCTCCGGAACCGGATCGATCATGTTGGCCGTGGCGATGAACAACACCTTCGATAAATCGAACGGCACGTCGAGGTAGTGGTCGCGGAACGATGCGTTCTGCTCCGGGTCGAGCACTTCCATCAGCGCCGCCGAAGGGTCGCCGCGGAAGTCGCGCCCGAGCTTGTCCACTTCGTCCAGCATGAACACGGGGTCGTTGGTTTCGGCCCGGCGAATGCCCTGCATGATCTGTCCGGGCAAGGCGCCGATGTACGTGCGCCGGTGGCCGCTGATTTCAGCCTCGTCGTGCATCCCGCCCATCGAGATGCGCACAAACTTGCGGCCGAGCGCCCGCGCAATCGATTTCCCGAGCGAAGTCTTTCCCACCCCTGGCGGCCCAAGGAAGCACAGGATCGGCCCCTTCATGCCCGGCTGGAGTTTCTTCACCGCCAGGTAATCGAGAATGCGCTCCTTGACCTTTTCGAGGTCGTAGTGGTCCTCATCCAGAATGGCCTGCCCTTTCGCAATGTCAATCTCCTCCGTGCCCGAGGACTTGGACCACGGAAGCGAAATCATCCATTCCAGATAAGTGCGCGCGACCATGTATTCGGCCGAAGCCGGAGTCATCTTCGCCAGCCGCTTCAGCTCGCGCTCGCACTCCTTGAGACCTTCCGCGGACATTCCGGATTTTTCGAGTTTCTCGCGAAGCTCGTCGATTTCCGCCTGGCCGTCATCGGATTCGCCCAGCTCCTTGTGGATCGCCTTGAGTTGTTCGCGCAATAGGTACTCACGCTGGCTCTGGCTGACTTGTTCCTGCACCTGCTCCTGGATCTTGTTGCGCAGTTCGAGGACTTCGAGTTCCTTCGAGAGTTCGCGGATCAGCATCTCCAGCCTGCGCCGCACGTCGGCCGTCTCCAGCAACTCCTGCCGCAGCAGTGTGGGAAGCGACGGCAAATTGGCCGCGATAAAATCAGCCAGGCGCACCGGATCGTCAATGTTGAGCGCCGCGGTCTGCAAATCGTCGGAAAGTTGCGGCGAACGCGCTACGACGTCGCGAAACAGATCTCGAGAATTGCGTTCCAGCGCCATCAACTCGGCATCGTGCGGTCCGACCACGTCCGGCTGAACCTCGACACGCGCCCGGAGAAACGGCCGGAAGCTTAAAATCTCGGCCACGCGAATCCGCTGCAAACCCTCCAAAAACACAACCACATTGCCATTGGGCATCTTCACTAACTTGTGGATTTTCGCCGCGGTCCCCACGGTGTGCAGGTCCGCCGCCGCCGGTTCCTCGACGCGCGGGTCGTGTTGCGCCACGATTCCGAGAAGTTTTTCATCCCCGTGCAGCGAGTTGAGCAGAGCAAGCGAGCCCTCGCGCCCGACCGTGAGCGGTTGTACGCCGCCAGGAAACAACACAATCTCGCGAACCGGCAGGATCGGCAGTTCATTCGGGATAGGTATGGGTTTGTCAGTCATGGGTCCCCCTTCGCACTAGAAAACAGCTTTCACGCACTGTTCATGTCCAACTATTTGGATGCAGGACCGCAGGGAAAAGTATCACGAAAAGATAGCGCAATTAGCAAGAACGTTTAGCATGTGCCACTAAACAGTAACGCAACCCTAAGTTGAGAAAGAACTTGCATTAACAATAGAAGAATCATTTTCTTAAGAAATCCAAGAAATGTAGCCCTAGTCCCCATTGATCGCCCGCTGCCCTTTAAGCCTCTATCGGCTGGTTTAGCTCCGGGCATGAGCCTTCCGCTGGAGGGGTTCTAAGGAAATTGAAAGGCCGGGACAGACCGCGCGCCAGCCTACACTAAGGGGTATACCTTTAAGATTGGCGGAGCGAGCGCGCGAATTGGAGCGCGCTTTCCCGGTCAGAGAATCGCCCGTCCAGTTGCGCCTCCTCCACCGCCAGCAGGATTTCCTTAAAGCGCGGGCCTGGGCGCATCCCCATGTCCTTCAGGTCATTGCCGGTTACCAGCCTGGGGGGCCGCACCTGTTCGGGCGGCGTCCTGGCCAGGAACTGCTGAACGAAGTCGTAAGCCTCAAGGCTGCCGTGACTTGACAGGCAATCCAGGCGATGCAGTTCCAGGTGTTCTTCAAACCGGGGCAAGCGCACAAACCGCTTGAGTGTCGCTGGCCGCATTTGCCGGACGTCCTTGAAGCGCAGATGGTTTGCAACCAGCACTTCGATCTGTTCCGTGTCGTCGTTGGAGAAGCGCAGCGCCCGGCAGATGTCCTCTGCCATGCGCGCGCCCACTTCGACGTGACCGTCGAACCGGATGCGGCTGCCCGGTCCTTTAGCCGGCGCAAAGGTCGGCGGCTTGCCCACATCGTGCAGGAGCACGCCCCAGGCCAGCGTCAGGGAGCAATTCGGCAAGAGATTCTCCAGCATCATGCGCGTGTGAATCCAGACGTCCCCCTCAGGGTGGAACTGGGGAGGCTGTTCCACGCCTTTCATGCGCGCCACATCGGGCAGAACAATCGCCAGCAGACCCGTCTCGTCGAGCAGTTCGAATCCACGCCGCGCGGCGCCTTCGGTCAGCAATTTTGTCAGCTCTTCGCGTATGCGTTCGGGAGAAACCTGCGGAATTTGCGCCGCCAACACCTGGGCCGCCGCCAGCGTCTCCGGCTCGATCTGGAAACCGAACCGGGCGGCAAACCGGACGGCGCGCATCATGCGTAATTTGTCCTCCGCGAAACGCACGCGCGGGTCGCCGATGGCGCGCACAATCCCGGCGCGCAGATCCGTGCGGCCATCCACAAAGTCGAGCACCTCGCGCGTGGCCGCGTCCATCAACAAACCGTTGATGGTGAAATCGCGCCGCCGGACATCTTCTTTCGGGGAATCCGAATAGATGACGCGGTCCGGGTGGCGGCCATCGCTGTAACCGATGTCGGACCGGAACGTCGCCACTTCCACTTCCGCGCCATCCTCGACGACGAGAATCACGCCGAATTTCGCGCCCACCGCCAGGCTGCGCGGGAAAAGCTCCTGCACGCTCTCCGGGCGCGCGTCCGTGCAAATATCGTAATCCGCAGGCTCGCGGCCCAGCACGAGATCGCGCACACACCCGCCGACCAGGTAGGCTTGCCGCCCGCGGCTTCGCAACGTCGCGCAGATCTGATCGGCCAGTTCGCGCGGCTTCATGAACAAAGTATGCTCTTTTTTGCTAGAGGCGCAAAGACAGGCGTGCGATTCGCTGATGGCAGGCGATTGCTTGGTAGCGCCGGCATCCTGCCGGCACGACTTGGCCTACTCAAGAGCTGCCGCCGGGACGGCGGCGCTACTCATGGGAAAACTCTCGACTCTCAACTATCAACTTCTTCTTTCCCCCGCACCAGCGAGCCGCCGAACTGCACCTTCGAGAATCCGAAGCGGTCCCGAAGCCGGTCGGTGGCCTGCGCCAGGCGTTCGAGCTTTTCGCGGTGCCCTGCATCCAGCAGGTCCAATTGTTCGCCGCCGTGGGTGAGCGAGGAGAGCGCCACGCCCAGCAGCCGGACCTTCCGCGTGCGGTCCCAGTGGCGTTCGAACAGTTGCCGCACGCTTTCGAACACGACGGGGTCCAGGTGCGTGGCCTCGCGAAGGGTATGCGCGCGCGTGATGGTTTCAAATCCTGCGTAACGAATCGTGAGCGTGACCGTCGAAGCGCTCAAGCCGGCGTCGCGCAACCGCTTCATCGCTTTCTGGCAAAGCAGGCTGAGCGTTGCATCGAGCGCGGCCCGCTCATCGGTGTCGAACGGGAACGTGTGATTGTGGGAGATGGATTTCGGTTCGGCATCCTCTACGAATTCATACGTGTCGCCGCCGCGCGCCTTGCGGTGCAGCGCCGCGCCCCACTGGCCGAAATTCCGCTCGAGCTTTTCCTGTGTGGCGGCAGCGAGCTGCGCGACGGTCTCAATACCGAGCGCGTGCAGCGCCGCCTCGGTGACTTTTCCGATTCCGGGGATGCGCCGCACGCCCAGCGGCGCGAGAAACGTTTCTTCGCTTCCCGCGGGCACCCACAGCAGTCCTCGCGGCTTGGCCTGATCGCTCGCCACTTTCGCGGCCAAACGCGTTCGCGCGAGTCCCGCCGAACACGGCAGCCCGGTTGTTGTGGTGATTTCGCGGAGCAGGGAGTGCGCCGCGGCCAGCGGCGGCCCGTGCAGACGCTCCGTCCCGGCAAGGTCCAGATAGGCCTCGTCCACCGAGGCCATTTCGACGATCGGCGAGTATTTTGAAAGGATGGCCGCGACGCGATCGCTCCATTCGGAATAGAGATGATGCCGCGCCTCGAGAAATACCGCGTGCGGACACAATCGCGCGGCAGTGCGCAACGGCATCGCCGACTGAATGCCGTATTTTCGCGCCTCGTAGCTTGCCGCGGAAACCACGCCCCGCTGGTCAGGCTGCCCGCCGACAACCACAGGCTTGCCGCGCAGCTCCGGCTGGTCCAGCAGTTCCACCGAAACGAAAAACGCGTCCATGTCCACGTGGAGGATGGAGGAGGTTAAGGAAGCAAAGGACGTAGAGGAATTTGAGGATGAGGATTCCGCCGCGGCGGAATCGTGCTTGGCTCGAAAACTGGCCAGCTTCGGCATGGGAATTTGACCCTAGTATACACCAGGGCGAATAAAGAGCGAAGAAAAGGAAACGGCCGGCAACACGCGCTGCCGGCCATTCCAGTTTTTCAGTTACCGATGGGGCTTACCTGCGTCCGCCACCATGGGAACCGCCCCCACCATGGGAACCGCCCCCACCACGGAAGCCGCCTCCGCCTTGGAACCCGCCTCCACCATGGGAACCGCCCCCACCACGGAAGCCGCCTCCGCCATGGAACCCGCCTCCGCCATGGGAACCGCCCCCACCACGGAAGCCGCCTCCGCCTTGGAACCCCCTCCCACCATGGAAGCCGCCTCCGCCACGGAACCCTTCACCACCGCGGAAGCCACCACCAAAGTGTCCGCGACCACCGAAGCCAAGTCCGAAACCGGGTCGACCGTAGAAGCCAGGATGGCCATAATAGCCGTGGAACCACGGGCCGGCGCCAATAAAGACACCGCTGTAGAACCAATCGGGACCGTAGTAGCCGTACGGCGCGCACGCATACGGATAATAATCATAGTAGCCGTAGTCGCACACTGGAGGTGGACCAACGTAGGCTGGACCGACTCCGAAACCGACCACGACTCTTTGTGCATTCGCGTAAGGTGCTGCAAACAAGCAAATGCCAAGTAAGGGAAGAAGCTTTAGATAACGCATTTTTGGCCCTCCTGAGATCCGCAATCAACCAGATCTCAATCTGCACTTTCATAGGATGCAAAGGCATTGCCAATCCGCACGTTCAAGCCATGAATTTCCGAAGTGATTTATTTTCATTATGATGCGACACGGGATATTTGGTGATGATGCTCGCGTATTACAAACCGATGGTGCTTTTCAAGCGGAGCTGGTGGTTTTCAACCACCGGGAATTCCGCCCCGCCGTTGGTGATGGCAGCAATGCTCCGCTGCCATCGCGGCCGGGTAATTCCATGGCGTTGTAATTTCTATATCGGAGACGCAAAAATTTACATGTTTCTCCGCCTTGTCCGCCCGTGCGCCGGGCCGTGCCAGGCATCAAGAGCGTTAAAGAAAAACGGATGTGACCAAAGAAGTAAGGCATAACTCCCTCCAAACTCTTTAATTCGAACAGAGATGATTTCATTCTCCCGCATTTTGCAAATGGTCTCTCTTTTCGTGGATCTCGGCGCGTCTGTGGTCCTCAGCTTGCTCGTGTCAGAACACCCAGTGAGAGGCAAAATCTTGTAGGGAGGCTCTTAGCATGTTTGAGAACGCCGTAACTCATACTGGGGATCGCACAACTCCCGAGACACGCCTGTGGCAAGCCGTCATCGCGAAAACTATGGAAGAGTGGGTGCGCGGGCCACTGCGCTATAGCCGCTTGGCGGAACAATTTCTATTTAGCGACGATCGAGATTTTCAGGCTGTATGTTCGTCCGCGGGGATGGACCCGGGCTACCTCAGGAAGCGCCTGCAATCCATACGGGTGCGGGGCATCCAAAAACAAAATAGTCAACCGCAAACATCCAACCCGAAGACAACCCGCCGCAGGGGCTTGAAATCCCTTTCTCTCGTGTTCTCACAGGGCGCGGACTTTTAGCTCTGCTTGGCGGCGATCCCGGGAACGCCATTCTCCAGAATGGCGTGAGGCAAACCGCCAATCTGGAGATTGGCGTACCCGGATTTCAACCCCAAGTTCCCAAATCAACTTCGGAATTCAGGTGGAAGTGCGTCGCGCCGAGATGACGCGTGCGATTCCGGCAAGATCGTTCGTCAGCGCGACGCCGGTCCATTCTGGCGCATCGAGCAGCCGCGAGACGTGTTCCGCCGAGTTGTAGCCGAGTTCGAGCGCCAAAATCCCATTAGGCTTGAGCAACATTGCCGCTTGCGCGATCAGCGGCGCGTAAATTTCCACGCCCGTTTCACCCCCAAAGAGCGCCGCTTCCGGTTCGTGCTCGCGGACTTCGCGCGGCAGCGTTGCGGCTTCCTGGCGGCCGATGTAGGGAGGATTGCTGGCGATGAGATCGAGAGCGCGTGATTCGTGGAGGAGCGCGTCCAGCAGATTGCATTCGATGAATTCGATGCGCTCGGAAACGTTGTGGCGTGCGGCATTGCGGCGCGCTACTTCGAGCGCGGCGGCGGAAATGTCTGTGGCGATGATGCGCGCGCCGGGCAACTCGTGCGCCAGCGCGACGCCAATGCAGCCCGAGCCGGTGCCCACGTCGGCGATGCGCAGCGCGGCGTTGCGTTGCGTTGCGGCGTTGCCGGCCACGACTCCGAGGCGTTCGAGCGAAACTTCAATCACGTGTTCGGTCTCGGGCCGCGGGATCAGCACGTCGGGAGTGACTTCGAAGTCCAGGCCCCAGAATTCCTGATGGCCTGTAAGATGCTGCACCGGAACGCCGTTTGCGCGTTGCGCAATCAGAGAAAAGTATCGCTCGCGCGCCGCCGCGTCCAGTTCCTGCTCCGGATGCGCGTAGAGCCACGCGCGGTCGCGCCCGAGCGTGTGCATCAGGAGCAGTTCGGCGGCCAGAGGCGCGGAGGGCACGTGTTCGCGTTCGAGTTGCGCGATGGCGTCGCGAAGCGCGGAGCGGATGTCCGTGACTCGCTTGCCCTCGCCGGAAGCGGAGGGTGACTGGTGACTGGTGATTGGTGACTGGTGATCCATGACGCGAATCCGCTATCCGTCAGGCTTCTGAATTTGTCCGGCAACGTTTAGCTTTGTAGGGCGCGGCCCCGACAAGGTCGGGATCTTCGACTTCAGCCGCGCCGCTACGAACTCCAAAATCAGGCGGCTTTACAGCTTGCGGAAAAACGGTCGAAGCCTTGTGGGTCGCGGCTTCAGCCGCGACATAAAGCCTGCATTTCCTTCAGGGGTTTTAATCCCTGAGGACATCGCAGAGGGTTTTTCCGCAGCCTGTTTAGCCGTTGACGTCCGAGGAACGTGGTTGCCCTACAAGTTCTACGCTACGACAAGTTCCTGCTTCAGGCGTTCGGCCTCGAAATGCGTTACCAGGGCGTCGACGAACGGTCCGAGTTTGCCGTCCATCACTTCGGTGAGCTGGTGCAGCGTCAGGCCGATGCGATGGTCGGTGACGCGGTTCTGCTGGAAATTGTACGTGCGGATTTTCTCCGAGCGGTCGCCCGTTTTGATCTGTCCGCGGCGCTCGGCGGCAATCGCTTCGTGCTGCTTCGACTGCTCCATCTCGTAGAGGCGCGCGCGCAAGACGCGCATGGCCTTCGCGCGATTTTTGATCTGCGATTTTTCATCCTGCTGCGAGACGACCAGGCCCGAGGGAATGTGCGTGATGCGCACGGCCGAATACGTCGTGTTCACCGACTGTCCGCCCGGCCCCGATGAACAGAACGTATCGATGCGCAGGTCCTTCGCTTCGATCTTGATGTCAATGTCGTCGGCCTCGGGCAGCACCGCGACCGTCGCCGCCGAAGTGTGGATGCGGCCCTGCTGCTCGGTGGCCGGCACGCGCTGCACGCGGTGTACGCCGCTCTCATACTTCAGCTTCGAATACACTTTCTGGCCCTGAATCGACGCGACGACTTCCTTCAGGCCGCCGAGCGAGCTTGGCGAACTCTCCAGGATTTCGACTTTCCACCGCTGCGACTCCGCATAGCGCGAATACATGCGGAACAGCTCGCCCGCAAACAGCGCGGCTTCATCGCCGCCCGTGCCCGCGCGGATTTCGACGATCACGTTTTTCTCGTCGTTCGGGTCCTTCGGCAGCAATAGGAACTTCAACTCCAGCTCGACCTTTTCCTTGCGCGCGGCGAGTTGCCGCTCTTCCTCTTCCGCAAGCTGCTTCATCTCCGGGTCTTCGGCTTCGAGGACCATTTTCCTGGTCTCGGTGAGGCCCTTATCAACCTGTTTCCACTCGCGGTATTTTTCGACCATCTCGGAAAGCTCCGCATGCCTGCGCGCGAGCTTCTGGTAATTCGCCGAATCGCCCAGAATTTCGGGCGATGAAAGCTCCGCGGTCATTTCCACGTAGCGGTTTTCAATCTGATCGAGCTTTTCGTAAAGCGTTAACTCTGCCATGGCTTGCACCTGTCAAATAGAATTCCAATGGGAATCAAATCTGCGTTTCGAGAGAACAGAATCATGAGGCGACCCCGCGCGGCGGGATCCAGGAGAGGTTTCGGCTAATAGAATGAGGCGAACATTTTCATTTCTGTTATCAGAATAGCCCCAAATCGCCGCAAAAGCAATCATGCCCGCGCGACGTTGCCAGGAAGGGCGATCGGTATATCATAGGCGTGCTGTTGCGGATGACTATGAACCAACCTCTAGCAATCCCGGGTGTAACCTCGTCGAGCGTTGACGGCGAACTGCTGTGGGGCTTCTGGTATCCGGCGCTGCGCAGCGACGAGATTCGCGGGCGCGCGCTGGCGACCTCGACGCGGCTTGATGTCCCGCTCGTGATTGGGCGCGACGCCGCGGGCAAAGCCTTCGCGCTGCGCGACATCTGCCCGCACCGCGCGTTTCCACTTTCGGCGGGCCAGTGCGATGGGCGGACAGTCGAGTGCACGTACCACGGCTGGCGATTCGACGCGCACACAGGACAGTGCCGCGAGATTCCCTCGATCACGGCGGATTCCAAGCTCCAGTGCGAGCGCATCTACGCGGGCAGCTTCCCCTGCGAAGAGCGCGACGGCTACGTCTGGGTGTATTTCGCGAACGCGGAAGGCCGCGCGGTGGATCGCGCCACGATCGCGCCGGTCCCGGAGCTGCCGAAATTCAGCGAGCGTTACCGCATCGCGCATCTCACCGCCGACCTCGCCTGCGGCATGGACACGGGAATCGTCGGCCTCATGGACCCGGCGCATGGCCCCTTCGTGCACCAATCGTGGTGGTGGCGCAGCCGTCGCAGCATCCGCGAAAAGCGGAAAACGTTTGAGCCGATTCCCAACGGCTTCCGCATGAGCTCGCACACGCCTTCGGCCAACAGCGGCCCGTACAAGCTGCTGCGTTTTTACGGCAACGAGGTCACCACGCAGATTGATTTTGAACTGCCGAACGTGCGCACCGAGCAGATCCGCTGCGGGCCGTACTGGTTCACCAATCGCACCACGGTCACGCCGATCCGGCGCGATCTCTGCCGCCTGGATTTCGTCGCGGCGTGGAATCTGTTTCGCTGGTTTCCGGTGACGCCGTTTCTGCGGGCTTTCGGCAAGCGCTTCATCGCGCAGGATCAGGATGTCATCGAGCGGCAGCAGTCGGGCCTGAAGGTGCAGCCGCGCATGATTCTGATTGACGACGCCGACCGGCAAGCGCGCTGGTATTTTCAGTTGAAGGCGGCGTACCTCGCATCGCAACAAAGCGGCGCGCCCATGGCGCATCCTCTCGATGGGCCGGTCACACTCCGCTGGCGCAGTTAGCGTATTCGTGTGAAGAAAAAGGATTCGTTCGAGAGGATTTGAATGTGGTGGCGCCGGCTTCCAGCCGGCGGTTTTTCATTGCAAGATCGCCGCCGGGACGGCGGCGCCACAAAGAGCCAGCGGTCAGCGGCGGAACTGGCGATCTCTATTACACGATTCCGCCGCGGTGCTGCGGTTCAGATGCCGCCGCAAACGCGCGATGCACGGCGAACAGCACTCCCGCGGTTGCCGCGCCCACTGGAAGCGTGGCCCATATCCCCGCATCGAGTACAGTCATCGGTCCGATCAGCAACAACAGCCAGATGGGCAAAATCGGGTAAGGAAGAAACCAAGGATCCCGCGCCAAGTGTCCGAGACTGCTCAAAACCTTCAGGAGCACCAGGGCCAGCACAGCGCCCGCCGTAATCCAGAGCCAAAATTGTTCGATGCGGAAGGCTCCCATCAGCCGCCGCAGCAGCCACGCAAACAGCAAGGATGGAACGGCGCCTGTAATGAACGCCAAGAAACACAGAGCCAGAAGCCCACCGTCAGGAGACACTTCCTGTGACGACCCGCCTCGCAGCCGATGTACGTTCACCCAGAAGCCAAACGCCATGAAGAAACAGCCGCAAATCCAGGCGGCGAGATAGTAGGCGAGACTCCCATGGCGCGTCATGGTTGGTTCAGATGCGGCGTTCGATCTGCGGGAATTCCTCCCAGACTTTGATGCCGCAGAAGTGCGAGCCTTCCGTGCAAATGGGAGAGGCGACGCCGGCGCGGATGTAGCACGGCGGGCCGAGGTAGCGCCCGAGCGAGGGGAGCGCGGCGCGGACCTGCGCGACCTCTTCCATCGAGGCCTGGTAAATCTCTTCCTGCGCGTTGAAGCACGTGCGCATCGTCCATTTGTGCATCAGGTGAAGCAGCGAGCCGGACTCGACCAGGCGAATGGCCTTCGCGTTCGGCAGCAGGTAAAGCGCGATCTCGGGCGGCGCGCCGCGATCGAGCAGCTCATTTTTCGCCGCCCAGGCGTCGGCCATCGCGCGCTCGTAGATCTCTCGCGCGCGCGCGTTTCCGGCAATGAGCATGGGCGTGACGAAATCGGGGGCGCGTGTGTCCGTCAGGACAAGCAGCGGGCGCGAGCCGGGCACCATGCGGTGCCGCTGGTCCTGACTATCGGCCGTATGGCTGATTTTTTTCGCGAAGGTGAAATTCGCATGCTGCAGCGCGCGCATGATCGGAGCATGGACGCCGACGTTGAGCGTCTCCAGGCGGTATGGATTGCGCGCGGGATTGAGCAGGCGGTCGATCGCCTCCGCATCCGAGCATGCGCTTTCGGTGAGGCCCAGGACGGCGCGATAGGCATCGGCGACAACGCGCGGCGCCTGCGGCGAATAGTCGGTCAGCAGCGAGACACGCCCGGCGAGGCGCGCGTCGAATTCTCGCGCGAATGCTTCCGATCCGGGAACGCCAATCTCCGGATTGGCGGTTTGCAGGACGCCATTCGGGAGAATGGCGTTCCCGGGCGGAAGCCCCGCAGACTCAGCCGCGTGCCGCGATTCCATCGCGGCACGCGGCCATTCCGGCATTTCTTCCCGCTCCATCGGCGCGTTGTCGAAGCGGTCGAAGAATTGCGAATCGATTTCGCGCACGCGAGCGACCATCTCTCCGATGACAGCTCGCGCCTCGCCCGGCGTATCCGACGCCGCAGCCATGCGCCACAGCCGGTGCAGCACGATGCCGGAAAGCGTGTGCACCATCGTGGTCGCGGCGGCGACGGGCAGGACGTAACGCGCGACTTCAATCGCGCGCTTCTCCGCTTGCCGGTCCACTTTCTGTATGCGCTTGGGATGCGAGATCGGACTGATGTGCCAGATGTCGCCCAGAATGGTCCGCGCATCATCCTGCAGCAACGCGGTCAGCTCGCGGTAGTATCCCCAGGCGCGCGCAACGCCGCGTTCGTAAATCTCGCGCTCGGCCGCGCCGAATCCGGGCGTTTCGGGCGGCAAGTAGGCCAGCGCGTAGTCCAGACGCACGTAGCGCTGGCTCTGCTGCTCGGAGTTGTAGAACGGGTGCGCGTGCAGAAACGACCAGACCAATTGCCGGCTGACGTTTTCGAGGCCAAATTCAAAATGCGCGTGCTGGTAGACGGTGTGGTGGCCCGCATAAAACGTGCCCGCACCGATTTGCAGCCGCTGCTTGTCGGTGATTTCTTCCGGGCCGATGATCCGCGGCGCGTAACACGTGCGCGCCGCCGCGATCGCCGAATCGTATGGATGCGCGAAGTGATTTCGCAGCGTGACCCGCGGAGCGGCGGCTTCGAACTGCACGCTGTCCGGCTGCGGAGAAGTCATGGGATGAGAAGCCATATCTCGCGCGGCATTTTACACCGCCGCGCGAGAACTGCGTAGGAGTTCCGAACGCCGGGAGATTTAGAACGTCTTCTTTTTTGCGTCTTTGATGGCTTGCTGCGCTTCGGCGGCCTTCTCGTATTTCTTCGTGAAGCGCTCGACGCGGCCCGCCGTATCCAGCAGCTTCTGCTTGCCGGTGAAGAAAGGGTGGCAATTCGAACAAATTTCGACTTTCAGCAAAGCGCTCTTGATCGTGGAGCGCGTCGGGAACGTGTGCCCGCAGGCGCAATGCACGGTTACGGGATGGTAGTCCGGGTGAATGTTGGGTTTCATAAGAGCTCTCCTGCCGTCTGGCCGGTCTGCGCGGCCCCGGCAAGATGCCGGGACTATAGCCGCGTCGCTTGGTCAGCGGACAATTTGCAATCATACGCGATTCCGGGCATTCTTGCCAGCGCGCCGTTACGCTTCGAGAAAACCGTCCTCAGGGAAGGCGGGCGGCGCTTTCCGCGGCTCGGGTGGAGGCTTTACTTGAAGCCCGCCAATATCGGGTGCGGGCTTTACTTGAAGCCCGCCAATATAACGATGCGAGGAGGAAGAAAATGTCCGTGAATGCAGATGTATTTTCTGTCCGTCGCCGGTTCCGGGTATACGCGGTCCTGTTTCTGGCCGCGCTAGGTCTTGCGGGATGGGCTCATGCGCAGGAGCCTGGAGCACGCGAACGGGTTTACGTCGTGGCTCATGTGGACTTCACACCGCCCAACCTCGCGGCGGGCACAAAAGTGCTGCTCCAGTACGCGGCCGAGACTCGCAAGGAAAAAGGGGCCGTGCGCGTGGAAGCCCTGGTGCAGTCCTCGCGGCTCAACCACTTCACCCTAGTTGAGGTTTGGCAGAACCGGGAGGCGCTGGACGCGCACGAAGGCGCCGCCCACACCAAGCAGTTCCGCGAGCAAATATCGCCGATGCTGGGAAGCCCCTACGACGAGCGGCTGCACCAGTCCATCGAATAGCGCAGGATTTTCCTTGTGCTCGTCTTATGCGGCACGCCGCAAAATGTCGATGCGGCCGAGTAGCACAGGCTGAAGTCGAAGATCCCGACCCTGTCGGGGCCTGTGCCACCCGATGATAGCGTTCTACTGATGCGCGTCGAGATTATTGACGATACGGAAGGCCGCGGGCCGGCGATGGTTTTTCCGCCCGGTGAAAATTACGTGGACCTCCGTGAAAATCCCCATGCGGTAGAACGAATCGCGCCGGCCAGACACCACTTACCGCTTCGCAGTTTCCTCACCGCGGTGAACGCGGCAGATTCCTTGTTCACCAGCGCATCCGCCGGCACGCAAACCGATTCACCCCGCGCCGTTTCCGCCGAAAACACCTGCGAGTTTGCCTCACAAACAAGTCTCGTCTTCGCGGAATCCTCCTTCAACTTCGAGCGAGAGCGCTACTCGGACCTCGCAGCAAGCGTGAAGGAGTTGTTGGAGCGCGACATGGGAGACGCGCTGCGAGGCGTGTTGCGGATTTCGCCGTGTGATTTCCCGGCCCAGAACCGCCGTGGCTACTGTCTGCATATTCGCCTGGTGGCCCGCGGAGCATCGGTCGAACAAGCGGAGATGCGGTGGGGATTGGGATTGGCGCGCATGCAACAGGCCCTCCTGTTCAGGGCTCGCGCGCTGCGCCAGCAATTCGGCGAGTGAAACTCGATGTGAGGCTGCGCCGCCTCTCCCGTCAGGTGATAAACGAACAACCAATGCGCGAGGAACCCGTCCCATCCTGTCCCCGATAAACACGGTGCAAGTTGACACGAACCGGCGGCAGAATCGGCACGTGGAGTACCGCGTGGAATTCCTCCTCAATCTCTTCCGGATGTGGCGTTTCCAGAGCCACTCCACCGTAGCCCAAGTCCACCACGCGAGCCGTGCGCTCGACTCCCTCACCGATCAGGGCATACGCGCGCGTGCCGGTCAGGGAAACACGCTCCCAGCGCCGGCGCTCCGAACCTGGAATTCTAGCATCAGAAATCTGTAATGGTTTTGGGGCCGGTTCGATAGGGGGAGGAACTTCCTTTACCACCGCCGGTGCAGGGCGCGTTGTCGCCGAAACTGCCGCTGCGCGACTTGCAGACCGCGTCGCGTTTTTCAACTGGTAGAGCCGCTCGTCGGCGACGCTAATCAGGATCTCCTGCTCCTCACCATCGTGCGGATAGACGGCCAGGCCGTAATCAAGCGCGAGAGGAACATCCATATGCAGGGGTTCAATGGCCGTCGCATAGGCCGCTCGCAAGCGGCGGCTCAGGGCAGCGGCCTGTTCCGTGTCCGTTTGAGGCAGCAAGAGCGCGAATTCGTCGCCACCAATCCGGAACGCGTAGTCTGAAGTACGCAAGGACTTTTGCAACGTGGTCGCCGCCATTTGAAGCAGCAGATCCCCTTGCGGATGTCCATAGCGGTCGTTGACATCCTTGAAGCGATGCAGGTCGAAGACGACCAGCGCCAGCCGGTGCGAATAGCGAATGGATCGGTTGAGTTCCTTCCCGAAGTAATCGTCAAAAAAGCGCCGGTTATACAGGCTCGTCAACGAATCGGTCGTCGCGTTGATCTGGAGCTTGCGAAGCTCCTCATACTCCATCAAAATCGGCAACCGCAGAAGATTTGCGGAGGCCAGTACATCCACCAGGGCCGCCTGCAACGCTACTCTCTTGCCGGTGTTTTCTGAAAGTTCACGCTTCCGCGCCAGAGCCCGCTCCCAAATGTCGAGACTCTGCGCTTCACTGATATCCACATGTGCAATGGATTTTAAAAACCGTTCGAGAAATTGTCCGCGGGCCGGCGGCTCCATTGTATCGAGCGTGTCGGTCAGCAACTCGAGAAAGGCATCCTCGGTCGACAGACGGGGCGGGTTGGGGTCACCGGGTTGCGTCATTAAGGGTCACGTGGAAATTTCATATTTCCCAAACGGGGAACAGGCAATTCAATAGTATACAAGCATAACTATGCACGAGGGGTGCCATCAATCCCACCGAGCAAAAATATCTGCTCAAATATATTCTAACGTGCTGATATTAAATGACTAGCATAGGCCCGGGAGTAATTCGGGAAAAAATAAAAAGGAGAAATAAGCAAGGGAAGGTAAACTATTGCACACTCTTTCCGGCCATTATAGGACCATACTTTCCTCGACAGCCTTCGGGGAATTTCAGTCCAGCGCCTTGATAAACTCCACCCCGAGCAGATGTATGCCGCCCGCCATTCGGTGGCGGCGAACTCGCGCTGGGATCGGCGGAGTCTCCGAGGCCAGCATGGCTGATGGCGAAGGTGGCGCCGGAATCGTTAGGTTCAAGAGTTGATCAGAGCGCAACAGCCGCGGGCTCGCCAAGTATGCTCCCGTAGCGCTGATATCAAGTGTCTTCGTGAGGTCGAGAAAGTCGGTGCCAGCAGCATCTACGCCTCGAACAAACATCGGAATCTGCACGTGAATTCGTGGAGAACGCCGGCGCTCAGCGGGGGTTAAGCGCATACTTTTTTTCGCTCTCTCTTCTGCAATGTTCATTAAAATGGTCTAGGAAAACAATTTCCCTATAGCTTAACCTAGTACTTTTGGCCTAGTACTCCAGAATAGGAAGCAAATTGAGTGCCATCATCTACTGAAAGATGGCCTATCTGTATTATGCTGTAAATACAAGGCTTACATCACGACAATGGCGGAGGAATTTGCTTTCCACAAGGCGCGCGGCCAGGATGGGCTAACAGTTTTCTTTATATGTGCAAAATAGAACCCATTTACCATTGACACTGCCGCTGCGGTTTGACAGTATCGCCACTGGTCACCAACTCGTTCATCGCAGTGAATTCGAGGGGGTTTCCTGCCTCGTCGAAAACGCATAAGGTGTCCAGGGAGAGCAAGTTGAGACGCAGTTCCATAGTTGAATCTCCTGAAAACGAAATGCTTCCCATGAGCACGCTGGCGAACCTGCTGGATTTGCTGGAGCAGCCCATTTTGGTTTCCGACCGAACCGGACGGATTCTGCTGGCCAATCGGCTCGGGAAGCGGCGGTTGGAGTTTCACGGGTTCACATGCGACGCCAACCTGAACTTGTTTTCCGACCTGCTTCGCCTGGACCAGAAAATCATTGTGGATCAAATCGAAGGCGGCGAGCACCAGGTGGATTTGGAGTTCCAAGGCTCCTCGGGAAGGATTCCCGCGCGAATCCAGTGGCTCCCCGAATCGGACTGGCTGCTGGTTCGGATGGAAGATGCGGAGGACGGCAAGTCTACCGATCCGGTTACCGATCCGGCGCCCGCTACCCAACACACCGTGCAGGAACTGCTCCAGGAGCGGGAGATCACGTATCGCAACCTGCTCGCTGCCTATCTGCGCTTGCAGGAAGTAAACCGTCAGAAAACTGTTTTCCTGGCCTCGGCAGCTCATGAATTGAAAACTCCGCTGGCGGTCATCAAAGGCTACTATGACCTCTTGCTCTCCGGATCGCTCGGCAAGCTGACGGACAAGCAACGCGACATTCTGCAGGAGTCGAAAGACAGCAGCGAGCGGCTGGTTCGTCTGGTTTCCATGTTCCTGAACTATTCCGCGCTGGAAAGCGGCAAACTCGTCATGCACTCGCGGGAAAACGACCTGCGGGATTGCCTGAGCGAGCTAGCCACGCGGTGGCGGGAAACCTTCGTGCGGAAGCATGTGAAGCTGGACACGCTCCTGGATGGCAACCTGCCGATTTTCAAGTTCGACTACCAGAAAGTTCAGCAGACGGTGGCCAACTTGTTGGATAACGCTCTAAAACATACGCCAGCGGGCGGCCAGGTGTCGCTGCGAGCGGAACTTTACTTCTGGGAAAGACGGTCAACCCAGGATGTGCAGCCAGTGGAGCGCCGCCGTCAGCGCGCGCAGCATCCCAACGCCATCAAGATTGTCGTCTCGGATACCGGACCCGGCATTGCCCCCGAGCATCATCAGGAGATTTTCGAGGATTTCGTTCGAGTCGACCGGACAGCTTCCGGGATGGGCCTGGGCCTGGCGATTGCCAAGCGCCTGGTGCAGGCGCATCGCGGCAAGATCTGGGTGGATAGCGAACCGCGGCGGGGCTGCACTTTTACGTTCCTGCTGCCGACGGACGCATCGTAGGCAATTTCGAGCATTCTTTTACCAGAGGTGGCGCAAATGGCGGAAAAAGAAAGAATCCTTGTCGTCGACGACGAACCCAGCATTCGGAAGTATCTGGGGACCCTTCTGGAGGTGGATGGCTACCAGGTTGACAGCGTGGCCTCGGGGCAGGAAGCGATCGAGAAGATCGAGGGTGGCGACCGTCCGGATTTCATCATTCTGGACGTGTTGATGCCGGAGCTGGATGGTCTGGAAACCCTGAAGCAGTTGATGCAGATCGACCGGTCACTCAACATCGTGATGCTTTCCTGTTCGAACGAAGTGGGCACGGTCGTGGAAGCGATCCGCCTGGGCGCGCAAGATTACCTGACCAAGCCTTTCGAAAAGGCCGAACTCGATGTGGCCCTGCTGAAGTGCCGGCAGAAGCAACTGCTGCGCGCGGAAAACAAGTCCTTGCGGGAATATTGCGACACGATCACGGAAGACATCTGCTTTCTTGCCGCCAGCCCGCAGATGGTGCGCATCCGCCAGCAGATCCTGCAAATCGCGCCGGTGGACGTGCCTGTATTCATTTATGGGGAAAGCGGTGTGGGCAAGGAAGTGGTCGCGCGCATGATTCACATGCGCTCGACACGCCGCACCCAGGCCTTCATCAAGGTCAATTGCGCCGCGCTCCCGGGCGAACTGCTCGAATCCGAGTTGTTTGGATTCGAACAAGGTGCTTTCACCGGCGCCGTGCGTTCGAAACCAGGAAAATTTGAGCTCGCCAACAAGGGCACGATCTTCCTCGATGAAATTGCGGAGATGAGCCCGCACTTGCAGGCCAAACTGCTCCATGTCCTCCAGGACCACCAGTACTCACGGCTGGGCGGCCGCAATTTGATCGACGTGGATGTGCGTGTGCTGGCCGCGACCAACGTGGAGATCCAAGAAGCGATGAAAACAGGCCGCCTCCGCGAGGACCTGTACTATCGTTTGAACGTCCTCTCGATTAACGTGCCTCCGCTGCGCGAACGCACCACGGAAATCCCTCTGCTTTTCCGTCACTTCCTGCAGAAATACACCGCAAAATTCAACAAGGAAACCGTGATTCCTTCCCAGCATTTGCTGGAAGCAGCCGTGCGTTATCCCTGGCCCGGCAACCTGCGCGAGCTTGAAAATTTCGTCAAGCGCTACGTCATATTGGAAGACGAGGAAGGCAGTTTGCGCGAACTGCTCGAAATGACGGCGACACGCCAGCGCACTTCCCCCAGGGAAGAAGCCGCCCCGGCCCGCGAACAGGGTCTGAAAGCCCTGGTGCGCGGCCTGAAAGATGAAGCCGAGATGGAAGCGATTGCTGACGCCCTGGGAAGAACTCATTGGTGCCGCAAGGATGCCGCTAAGATGCTGGGCATCAGCTACAAGGCGCTTCTCTACAAGATTCGTCAGTTTGGGCTCGATTCAGACCGTGCCAGCCGCGGAAGTGCCAAAGTCAAAGCGCCCGCGAAAGTGAAAGAAAACGTCATTTCCGACCCGGACCGGTCTCTCGCGCCTGCCGGCCGAAATAGCTGAGTGGACACCCGACTGCAATTAGTTGCGCATTCGGGACACAAAGATCGTAGGAGTTGCTCAGAAAATGCCTAACTTTGGTTATGGTTAGCATGTGGTAGGGGGGAGCGGGCCGGCTGAGTTCTGACGGGTCTTGCTGTGCTGCTTTTCCGGGCCGTTGCCGAGTTCTTTGAGTGTTGTTATAAGAGGCTTTAGGGGACAATTCCGGCCATCGTGATTTGGCGTGAAGAGTGACGATCCGGCGCAGTAGGAATCGGGTCTGGCCAATGTGATAATCCCCGTTTTGGAAGGCGGATTGCACCCTTATAGACTTCAGGGATTGTGTACATGAGCCGACCACGGGGGTCCAGGGGAAGATGACCGAACGACGAACAGCACGCCGATATGATCTGTCTCTGCCGGTCATTATTCGAGCACCAGTGGAAACAGAATCTTCGAGAAACGGGAAGACACGCGACATTTCCACCCGGGGCCTGTTTTTCACAATCGACCAGGACCTGAGCGCCGGCGCCGAACTGGATATTACGCTCACGCTGCCTTCCGAAGTCACACGCGGCTCGGAGGTGTTTATTCGCGCCATGGGCAAGGTGGTGCGCGTAGAGAACAAACGTGAGAATGGCTCGTCTCGCGTGGGTGTTGCCGCCGTCATCGAGCGCTATGAAATTATTCGTCACGAACCGGCTATCTCTTGAGAGTAAGAACGAGACCGTCACAAGAGCCATTAGCCTTTCGCATCCAACAACGCTTGCGTCCCAAATTCAGTGTTTGACATTCCGCATCGTGTCTTGAGGCGTTCGTGAGATAGTGACCCGTCAGGGGGGCGGGAAGAGAACTCTTCCGGTTCTTCCCGGCCCCCGTTTCGCCGCATAGACAAAACTTTCATCGGACTATATAATCCCGCCTCCAGAGGTACGAACCATTTGCCGCAAACTTTTCCGCGCCGCAACCGCAGATGAATTCATCATCGCTGGACCTTTCCATCGTCATCCCTGCCTTTAATGAGGAACGGCGCCTGCCCAAGACGCTCGAGCAGATTGGCGCCTACCTGAATACGCTTGCATTGCGCACCGAAATAATTGTCGTGGATGACGGCTCCACCGACGCGACGGCCAAATTGGTGGAGGGTTACCGTGAGAAAGTTCCCGGGCTGCGCCTGGTTTCCAACAGCCGCAACCGCGGAAAGGGATTCAGCGTGCGTCACGGCGTACTGGAAGCCCGCGGTGAAATTGTGCTGTTTAGCGATGCGGATCTATCCACGCCGATCGAAGAAGCGGATAAGTTGCTTCGGGCGCTGCGCGAAAAAGGCTACGATGCGGCGATCGGATCGCGCGCCTTGGACCGCAGTCTAATCCAAGTTCGCCAATCCGCATTTCGGGAGCAGGCGGGTAAATTGTTTAACGTCCTGGTCCGCTGGATCGCAGGAATCGAGTTTTCCGACACGCAGTGTGGCTTCAAGGCCTTTCGCCGGGAACGCGCGCGGATTATTTTTGAACAGCAGCGGATCGAGGGCTTCGGCTTTGATCCCGAGATTCTGTTCCTGGCAAAGCGGCACGGATTGCGCGTGGCGGAGATTCCCGTGCGCTGGGCGCACGACGCGGGGACCAAGGTGAATGTCCTGGCGGACGGGGTACGGATGTTCCTCGAGTTGCTGGTGATCCGTTGGGATGCTCTGCGGGGACGCTATCCGCGAGGCTGAAAATCACGCGCGATTCGGAACCATCGCAACGGCGCCTGAACAGAAACGCCGCGGCCAAATGGTTTGCGTTTCGCAGGCGCGCGTTTGGCAATGATGGACGGATCGGTTTCGTCAGTTTGGCCGCGATCTTCGCGCCCGGTTCCCTGGCGATTCATGGAGAAGTCTGAATCAAAATGAAGGTTTCCATCGTCATTCCGGTCTATAACGAACGCGCGTATATCGAGGAGGTGTTGTTGCGCGTGCAGGCTACGCCCATCGACAAGGAAATTGTCGTCGTCGACGACCGCTCTTCCGACGGCACGCGTCCCCTGCTCGAGGAATTCGACCAGGCCCAGTCGGAGGGCAAACGCGAAGTGCTCGTGCAGAATGGCAAGTCGCGCCTCTCTCTCGAAAATATCCGCTTCCTCTTCCAGCCTCAAAACTGCGGCAAAGGCGCCGCTTTGCGCCGCGGTTTCGAGGCGGCTACCGGCGACGTCGTTCTGGTCCAGGATGCGGACCTGGAGTACGACCCCAGGGATTACGAAAAGCTCCTCGAACCCATCTTGGACGGCCGCGCGGATGTGGTGTACGGCTCACGATTCCTGGGCGGCCCGCAGCGCGTCCACTATTTTTGGCATTACGTGGGCAACAAGTTCCTCACGCTGCTCTCCGACATTTTCACCAATCTGAAAATCAGCGATATGGAGACTTGTTACAAGGTTTTCCGCCGCGAAGTTCTGCAAAATATCAAACTCGAATCCAATCGCTTCGGCTTCGAACCGGAAATCACCGCCAAAATCTCCAAGGGCACCTGGCGTATCTATGAAGTTCCCATCTCCTATGCCGGCCGCACGTACGCCGAGGGCAAGAAAATCACCTGGCGCGACGGCTTCGCCACCCTCTGGTGCATCCTCCGTTACAACTTGTTTGACTGATCTCTGACGGAATTGCCGAATGGCGGGCTGCAGTTCCTGCCGCGACGAAAAATGGCGGGAGCACCCCTTCGAAGAACATCAAAAATGCGTCGTTCAGGTCTTTCTTTCGTGATCGGGTTTCGCGAGGGCGGCTTCGGCCTGGTTCAGCCGGTCCACCAGGGTATTCAGAGCCTGCAGCAGCGAGTGAACCAAGGGAGGCTGATCGCCGTTGCCAGGCTGGGGGTAAGGCTGGGCGGGCGCCTGCGCGATGGGATCGACAATGTGCAGATCGAAGTCGCGGGCCACTTCCTCTACGATTTCAGCAGGCACCGGATTGCGCTGGTCCACGAACGAACTGACCAGAGCATGTTCGCACAACAGATTGATCACCCTGGGGATTCCGCGGGCGTACTGGTGCACGGTCGCCACCGCTTCCGGGCTGAAAATGTCGGTATTTTCCGCGCCCGCAATCCGCAGGCGTTCCTGAATGTACCCCTGCGTCTCCTCGATGGTGAGTTGACGCGTCTTCGCGCGCAAGGTAATGCGCTGCCGGAGCTGCCGCAGCTCCGGCTGGTTCAGTTTCTGTTCCAGCTCCGGCTGCCCCGAAAGCACGATCTGCAGCAGTTTTTCAGTGGAAGTTTCCAGGTTCGTCAGCAAGCGGATTTCTTCCAGCATCTGCGGCGAGAGGTTCTGTGCCTCGTCCACAATCAGCACGGCGCGTTCCCCGGCCTGATACCGATCCAGCAGCCACTGGTTCAGCTTGAGCAGGACCTGGCCCTTTTGCCGCGACTCGCAGGGGATGCCGAAGTCGGCCATCATGAATTCGAAGAACTGCAAGACGCTGAGCCGGGGGTTAAAGACAAATGCGGTCGAAACGCGCTGCGTGTGCAGCCACTCTAGCAGTTTGTTGAGCAGCGTGGTTTTTCCGGTGCCTACCTCGCCGGTCAGCAAAATGAAGCCCTTGCGCGTCTCAATCCCGTACGTCAAGCAAGCCAGCGCTTCCTGTGTGTGCGGCGTCGAAAACAGATAGCGCGGGTCCGGGTTGACGTTGAACGGATTCTCTTGGAGTCCAAAGAACTTCTTATACATTTGGGGATCTCCCCGCCCGCGGCTGCAAATTCCAGCTTACCGCGGCACCGGCCATTTGCTGCGCCGCCTTTGCCGTGGCTGTGCCGGCAAGGCCAATCGCGGCAACATCAATCCGTTTTTTGCTCATCGTCATTCTCTTCATTGCCCATTCGAATTATCGGACTGAGTGAGGCCCATTTGCTTCAGCTTGTAGAGCAAAGCTTTGTAGCTGATTTGCAGATCGCGCGCCGTTTTCTTACGGTTCCAGTGCGTCCGCTCGAGCTGCTTCAGGATCATCTCCCGTTCGGCGTGCCGTGATGCCTCGCGGGACACTGCTTTCAGGGATTGGCCCGGGGCCTGGCCGTTTCCGGCGGGCGAAGCTACCGCGGATGCAGCCATCCTCGGGACATCTTCAATTGATAGATTGGCGATGGCAAGCTCATCATTTCCCAGTACCACGATTTTTCGCGCCACGTTTTCCAGTTCGCGAATGTTTCCTGGCCAGGAGTGCCCCAGCAGCAGGTCCATCGCCGCCGGACGCGTTTGCGGTTTCGGCCGCCCGAACAACGAAGCGTACTTCTTGAGAAAAAATTCGAGCAATCCCGGAATGTCCTCCCTGCGCTGACGGAGCGGGGGTAATCGCAAAATCACGCCGTTAATCCGGTAATAAAGCTCCTCCCGGAAGCGTCCCTTGCGCATTTCCTCCTCGATATTCCGCGTTGTCGAGGAAATGATCCGCGCGCTGAGGCAGTTCTCCGGCGCGGCGCCACCTCCGTCGGGCAGCAGATCGAGAAGCCGCGCCTGGCTTGCCAAGTCGAGATGACTGATTTCGTCCAGGAACAGTGAGCCACTGTGCGCGATCCCATCCTCTGCGCCAGTCTGTCCGCAATGCAACCGCCCGGCGAGGGATTCCGCAGTCAGGCCGGCGCATCCACACTTCATAAACGGCTCGTTCCGCCGGCTTGAAAGGCGATGAATCTCCAGCGCTGCCGCATCTTTTCCGGCGCCACTTTCCCCAACCAACAAAACAGGAATATCCGTGGGGGCGATATCGGCAATCGCTCGTTCCAAGGTGCGCATGGCAGGACTCACGCCGCGCACAAAATATGGGTTGGCGACGGGACGAACCCTTGGCGCCCCCTCAACCAACATTACATTTCCATCCGATCGAGTATCCATTCCGCCTCTTAGCCTTTGCCCCGAAAGGGGTCAAAACCCTAAATTCTGTTGCCACACCATCAGCCTAGATGAAAGAGCAACGCATGGGCCATGTCGGGGCGCACAGCAATTGGAGGGTCAAAAGTCTTCTATCTATCTGATTATACAAGTGATAATGTGAACTTGGGAGTGATCTGGCGCTTCCAGGCGTTTTCAATAATCTATGTCCCCGCCTACCGCATTGTGGTAATTATTTTCCTCGAATCGGCGAAGGATCTATGGCCTGGCAGTCCTCTGCCATGGACCATTCGTTCAGGCCAACAGAGATTTGGAGTGATCTGAACCAATCATTGGCGCCAGGTTTCAAGATAAGAACGACGATTCCCCAAGATAAGAACGACGATTCCCATAGATATCCCTCAAACCATATTCGAAAGGGATTCGAACAGTAGCCCGGCCTGGGAATGGCGGATTTAGGAAAATGAAGTTCAGGAAATGGCGTTAATCCGCAGAAAAAGCAGGTCTTGTCGTTTCTGCCGGTTTTTTAGACAGCGTGCGTCTTGACGGCAATCCCGCTCGGCGGATTTTATAAAGCAACGTGCGGTAACTGATTTTCAGGGCGCGGGCCGTAAGCTTGCGGTTCAAATGGTTGGCCTCCAGCGCATCCAGGATAATCTTGCGCTCCAGCTCATGAACAGCTTCCCGGGTCACTTTCTTCAATTGGATTTGGCCATCCATTGGAATTCCCGAGGCCGTGCGGGTTTGATCCCTGGCCAGCAACTCACTCAACACAGCGTCTTCGGAATCCAGGATCACGTACCGCTCGATCAGGTTTTCCAACTCGCGGATATTTCCCGGCCACGTGTGCTTTTTCAGGAGATTCATTGCCGCTTGCGAGAGCGGCCGTACCTGCATGTTGTGCCGGATTCCATGTACCTCAAGAAAATACGCGACCAGATTGCTGAGGTCTTCGATCCGCTCACGTAGCGGAGGGAGCTTTACGTGCAGAACATTGATGCGGTAAAAAAGATCCTGACGGAAGCGCCCGATTCTGATTTCCTGCTCTAACTGGCGATTTGTTGCGCAGATCACGCGCAACTGCACATGCATCTCTTCCTGGCCGCCGATTCTGCAGAACTGTCCATCCTGCAACAACTGCAGCAGCTTGGCCTGGAGAGACATGTCGATTTCATCAATGCCATCAAGAAATAGCGTGCCTCCGTGGGCGAGCTCGACACGCCCAGCCTTGCACGCAAACGCGCCTGTGAACGCGCCCTTCTCATAACCAAATAATTCGCTCTCGAGCAATGTTCCCGGAATGGCCGCGCAATTCACTTTCACGAAAGCCCTATCAGGCGTCACCGACAGATTGTGAATGAACTGGGCCAGCACTCCCTTCCCCGTGCCATTGCCACCCTGAATCAGAATCGGCACGCCCGAAAACGAGAACTTCTCCAGTTTTCGCCGGATCGCCTGCATGGCGGGCGACGAACCGAAAATGATTGTGGCCGGAGGGAGAATTCTCATCCGAGCCGTCGAACTCAATTTGGAGCTGGCTGTGGCCATCGTAGACTGCCCTACCGATACAACAGAAATCCCGTCATTAATCAATTGCACAACGTAAGCCAAACTTTTTCTTGGTTTTTAACAGTCAACAGGGCAGGCGCTGGCGCCGCAAAATGAATGTAACCAGCTTATAATCAAAAGATTGGGAATATTTAAGCTCGTGGAGTACCATTCCGGCTATAACTGAGGAAATCGCGGATTGCGGGAAAACAATTTCTCTTTTGCGTACTATACTTCCAGGAGCGGAGTTCTATTGCTGCGCTTCAATGATGGTGCTCACCTGCTGCATCTGAGGGCGTGCCGAAGCTTTGCGACCAGGAACATAGAGCGGTTACGTCCTCTACTGAAAGACGCGAATCTTTGTGCATGATCCGGTAGAGGAAGGGTGGCATCCCCTTTTCCTGAACTTCTTTGCAAATCAGGGCGAGGTGCTCGGTGGCCTCCTTTGGGTTCTCCTGTGCCTCCCAATCCTGAAAGTTGATATGACGCCGCCCGCTGTTTACATCATCAATGACCAGCCAGGAAGCCGGCGCGACGTGGCTGTACCACGGCCACATGGTCTCGCTCGAATGGCAATCGCCGCACGCCCGCTTCAGAATGGGCGACACGTTCGCAGGCACCTGGACATGCGCCTCCAGCGACCTTGATGCAACGACGGGTGGATTCGTCCGCTTCGGTTGCACCAATTGGGCAAGAAAAAACACAACCACTAAGGCGAGAGCTAGTCTCTTCACCCGGACCATGTTCATCGAAAGATTCCCTTTCGTAGCATCCTCGCGCTGCCAAAACCATGCGCGCGACGGATTCCATGCGCAGAAAAATATCAGCCTGGCATTAGTCTACCTTGTTGTCTCCAAATCCCAAATCGGGTCTCTTAGCAAGGCCGGCTTGGTCCAGCCAGGAATGCCACTGGATGAATGCCTGCGCCGGATGAAAAAGCGCGGCGATTTTCACCCGCTGGTTGTGGATGAGCCGGGACGCTTTCCTGGGATAATTTGTGCGCGGATCTTCTGCAAGTCATCGCTGCGGATCACAAGGATCGCGCGGAGAGGTTTGAGGCGTTTCTGTTCTCACAAAGATGAAAGTAGAGCTTGCGAGGCGGGACAAGCCGCAACCTCATACTCTGGCCAGAACTTTCATCAATTGGTTCAAGCGTGCTCGCGCATCCTGACCCATGGCCGTAAATTCGACTCCCATGCCCTTGCCATGCTGAGAATCGCGAACCACCGCCCGCCCGCGAACTTCGCCACCCGGCACTTCGAAAAACAACCGGATCATGTCACCCACCGGCGGAGGGTTCCGGGTTGCAATGAAGATGCCGCCAAGGGCTAATACGCTTACCCGGGATAACTCGCGATTCCCAGAGTGCTCCCAGGCAACAATCATCCCTTTCGGCAGCCCCACGCGCGTGTAACGCCGAGTTTTTTGTGCACTGAGCATAATCGGTTTGCTTACTAACAGCCTAACCTGCTCGCTTGTATCCTCAAAAACCAGGATTAACGCGAATTGTCGTAAGAACAACGTTCTGCTGGATGTGTTATGGACCGCGGTCTGAAGAAGGCAGAGAACAAAGCTGAATGCATTGTATTCTTTCATTGACATGTATTTTTGCGCGTTCTAGTATCCCGCCATCTTTACCCGGCCCAAGGCCCATCCATAATTCCACAGTGCTCGTGAAGCATCTCAGGTGAAGTTTAAGGAGAGACTCTAATGAAGCGACTTTTCATTGTTGTCAGCGTTGTCGTTCTGGCTCTAGCTGCCTCGGGAGCGGTTTTGGCTGAAACTGACGCGCACATGGGAACTTGGAAACTGAACGTCGCAAAATCCAAGTTTGCCCCCGGCCAGGAAATCAAGAGCGAAACACGAACCTACGAATCGACTGGCGATGGTTACAAATTCAGCGGAGAGCGCGTCGCCGCCGATGGCAGCACTCACCCGGAAGGGTTCAGTGTAAAGTATGACGGAAAAGATTATCCCATAACTGGGGATCCCTCCGGGGCAGATACCCTCGCTGTTAAACTCATCGATGCCAACCATATCGAGTCGACTTTGAAGAAGGGCGGTAAGGTGCTTTACACATCGAGAGTCGTGGTTTCCAAGGACGGAAAAATCATGACGATCACGTCCAAGGGGACTAATACGAGCGGCCAGACCTTTAACACTTCGCTGGTCTACGATAAGCAGTAAGTACATCGCCGTTGTCTAATAGCGCCAAGCTGCGTTAGAAAGCGAGGGACGGGCATTCCTGGTGGTGGCGCGGCCTTCGCGGTTTTTCTGGTGGCTTGCATTTCCGCAGTTGAAACGTGGGGCAGTTGGTTCAAGCTTGCGCTAGACATTCGTCTCCAACGGCACCTGCAACTGAATTGACGCCGTTCCCCGCGCGCCAGGATGCGGCGCGCGGGGTTCTTACTGCTTCCCTGGAACCGCATATCTCTTCTCCTGGTGTAAGCTCCGCTCGGATTGTGGTACAAGCGACGGGCGGAATGGCTTCTGAATTGACCTTATCGGATGTTGGACAGCGCGCCCGGCGCCGCATTGCGGCGCGGCTGCTGCCTTTTCTGTTCATTCTTTATTTCATCGCGTATCTGGACCGGGTCAATGTGGGTTTTGCCGGTCTCGAGATGTCCCACAACCTGGGTTTTACGGACCGTGTATTCGGTCTGGGCGCGGGCATTTTTTTTGCCGGCTACTTCCTGTTTGAGATTCCGGGAGCGCTGATCGTGGAGCGCTGGAGCGCCCGGCGCTGGATTGCGCGCATCCTGATTACCTGGGGGTTTGTCACCATACTGGTTTCGATGATCCACACGCCGAAGCAGTTTTATGGCGCGCGTTTTCTTTTGGGTCTTGCGGAAGCGGGTTTTTTCCCCGGCATCGTCGTTTACCTGACGCATTGGTTCCGGCACGAGGACCGGGCCAGGGCCGGCGCGTTGTTCATGGCGGCGATTCCTGTCGCCAACGTCATGGGTTCGCCGCTGGCCGGATGGCTGCTGGGAGTGCACTGGTTCGGCATTCCCGGCTGGAGATGGCTATTTATTTTGGAGGGAATTCCCGCGGTGTTGCTGGGAATGGCGACGCTGTTTTACCTGACGGACTGGCCGCACCAGGCTGGCTGGCTGCCCGCCAACGAGCAGGAATGGATCATGGGCGAGCTGCGGCGCGAAAAGGAAGCCAAGGCTGCCGCCGGCGCCTGGACGGTAAGACAGGCGCTCGGCAATCCCAGAGTGATTCTGCTGGCGGCCGTCTATTTTTTGGCGCTGATCGGACTCTACGGCTTCAATTTCTGGTTCCCGACGATCCTCAAGCGCGCCACGGGCCTGCCAAATCTGACGGTGACCTTGATCGCGGCATTGCCTTATCTATTGGGCGTCGCGGCGATGCTGTGGAATGGCTGGCACTCGGACCGGACGGGTGAACGGCGCTGGCACACTAGCTTAATCTTGTTTTTTTGCGGAGCGTTCATGGCTCTGGGCGTTGGTTTCCAGGCCAACCTGTGGCTGGGTCTCGCGCTGCTGATCCTGTCAGGCGCATGCACGACGGCGTTCATGCCGAGCTTCTGGCAACTGCCGACGGCCATGTTGAGCGAATCGGCGGCGGCGGCGTCCATCGGGTTCATCAACTCCGTTGGTGGTCTGGGCGGATTTGTCGGCCCCTATGTTGTGGGCTACCTGCGCACTCTCACGGGTTCGTTTACCTTCAGCATGCTCTTCATGATCGTGGCGCTGTTTTTTTCCGCCGCACTGGTATTGACGCTGCGAATCAAACGCACGTAGGCAGGCGGCGCAGGGAAAAACCACAGCGATCGCGCACCTCGTCCAGAATCTCAACGAAAACATTTCTGGCGCGAACCGAGCGCAGAAGGGGCAGGCGTCGATAACTATTGAACGCAATGAAATGCAGATGGCCGCGTCCGTAGTGGCGAATGAGTTTGTTGGTCATGGAACGCAAGAGAAGTCAAAACCCCGACCCTTTAAACCCGAAAGGGTCGGCCACCCGGAAAAGCGAAACCAGTCCCTCGGCGTTGACGTACTGGAGTGGTATCATCCAACCGTGTGCGATCGTCAACAGAAAAAACGCGAAAGGGTGGGCCACCCGCCAGGGTTTGAGCGATTTTGAAGTGACGGGCGCGAAGGGTGCTTATACGCAATGTCTTGTGGCCGTTAGCCGGGCGTCAAACGCCGTTGTGGTCTACGCAACTCCGCCAAGGTCGAGCCTTGCTACGAGTTCACGGTTCAGATAATCTCGATAACTGTGAAGAGAGCTGCCCGCAAAGCGCCGCTTCAAGTCTGCCTTCTATCGCCGCACCCTTTGGTGCTGAGCGAATTCGAGCGTGTGCTCACCAATCCTGGTTTCAAGCTGATCCCGCGGCGTCTCGAATCGACGCTGGGACCGGATCTGCGCCAACTGGAGGTTCCGCACGCGAGTATCTATGTGGTGGACGCTCACGTCGCGCGGCCCGCGGCCGGCGCGCTGCTCTCCAATATTCTCGACCACCATCCTGAGGCGCGCATCATCGTCGTGGCGGAAAAATTCGACCCCGCCGAGACCTATTCCCTGCTTCAAATGGGGGCCAAAGGGCTGCTCACTTATGAGGAAGCGCGAGAGCAGTTGCCGCGCGCATTGCCGCTGGTGGCCGAGGGAGGATTCTGGGTGCCGCGCGCCGTGCTTTCCGGCTTCGTGGACTCGATCCTGGGCGGGTCCCACGGCCGGCGCCTGAAGGCCGATACCTCAGCCGACTTGAGCCGCCGTGAGCAGGAAGTCCTGCTTTCGCTGCTTGAAAATCTTGCCAACAAAGAGATCGGGAACAAGCTGAACATCTCCGAACGCACTGTAAAATTCCACGTTTCAAACTTGCTCGGCAAGTTTGGGGTCCGCCGCCGGGCCGATCTCATCCTACTGTGTTACCAAAAGCGCAGCGCTGCCCCGTAACGGCCGCGTTGCGTGGCCGAGATCCGCGGTCCCATTCAGCCACCGAAATTAGCGACTGGGCACACGCGGGGTGAGGTGTGGCTTTCGCGGAGCGAGGAAAGTTGTTATAGTCAGCGCTCTCACGCAGGGAGAGAAATTCCACAGGAGCGCCGACAGTATCGATGTCCGCCGATCGCAGACCGGAATATTTCAAAGGCGCGCAACTCCGCGTCGGGATTATCGGGTGCGGATACGTGGGGCTGCCGCTGGGGCTGCGTTTTGCCGAAGCCGGGCACCGCGTCACCGGGTTTGACACCGATCCGAACAAGGTCGAGAAGCTGAACCTCGGCCAGAGCTACATCCAGCACATCCCGCAAAACAAAATCCAGCAGTTCGTGCAGTCCCGGCACTTCGGCGCCACGACGGACTTTTCGCGGCTGGCCGAAATGGATGCGATCCTGATCTGCGTGCCCACGCCGCTCGATCAGCGGCGCGAGCCGGACCTGTCGTACGTCGAGCAGACGACGCAGTCGATCCAGCCGCACCTGCAGCGGGGTCAGTTGGTGGTGCTGGAATCGACGACGTATCCCGGCACGACCGAAGAATTGGTGCTGCCGATCCTGGAACAGACGGGGATGAAGTGCCCCATCGCGAACGGGCCGGAGAACGAGCAGATCGGGACGGATTTCTTCCTGGCGTTTTCGCCCGAGCGCGAAGACCCGGGCAACAAGCAATACGGCCTGGCGCAGATTCCGAAAGTGGTTGGCGGAGTGAATCCTCCGTCAGGGCGCGCGGCGGTGTCGTTATACGCGCAGATTGTTGCCCGCGTCGTGCCGGTCAGCTCGACGCGCGCCGCGGAGATGACCAAGTTGCTCGAAAACATTTTCCGGTGTGTGAACATCGCGCTGGTCAACGAGTTGAAGCTGTTGAGTACGCGCATGGGCATCGACATCTGGGAAGTGATCGATGCGGCGGCGACCAAGCCGTTTGGGTTCATGCCGTTTTATCCGGGGCCGGGACTGGGCGGGCACTGCATCCCGGTCGATCCATATTATTTGTCCTGGAAGGCGCGGGAGTTTGACTTCGCCGCGCGATTCATCGAGCTGGCCGGCGAAGTGAACACGGCGATGCCGTATCACGTGGTGGAATCGGTGGCCTCGGCGCTCAATGACCGGCAGAAACCGCTGAAAGGCTCGCGCGTACTTGTGCTGGGCGTGGCGTACAAGAAAGACGTGGATGACCTGCGCGAGTCGCCGTCGTTGAAGATCATCGATCTGCTCACCGCGCGCGGCGCCCAGATCGACTACAGTGATCCCTATTTTCCCGAAATGCATAAGATGCGACACTACAACTTCACAGGCATGAAATCGGTGCGGCTCGATCCCAAGATGCTGGCAAGCTACGACTGTGTCTTGATCGCCACCGACCACACCAGCTACGATTACCCCATGATCGTCGAATCCGCCCAACTCGTCATCGATACCCGCAACGCCACCCGCCGTATCGCCCGGCACCGCAACAAGATCGTCCTCGTGTAGGGCATCATGGTCGCGCACATTGCACAAATTCGCGCTCAACTTCACGAAAGCTGCCGGGTAAAACAGAGTTTCTCCGATGAGTTGCTCGCCCGTATCGAGACGTTTGCCGTGCGCGCGGCCCAAGCGCTTGCCGCGGGACGCAAGCTGATTTTCTTCGGCAATGGCGGAAGCGCGGCCGATGCGCAGCATCTGGCCGCCGAGCTTGTGGTGCGCCTGCAGGCGGACCGTCCGGGTCTGCCCGCCCTGGCGCTGACAGCGAACACTTCGGTTCTGACCGCCGCTGCGAACGACTATGGCTTCGAACAAATATTTTCACGGCAGATTGAATCGTTGGCGGAACCCGGGGATATCCTGGTGGCCATCTCCACCAGTGGCGCGAGTCCGAACGTCGTGCGTGGCGTGGAAGCCGGAGAGCGCCGCGGCGCCTTCCGGGTGGCGCTGACCGGCGAGACAGGCGGCGCGCTTGCCGGTAAGGCCGATTTGTTGCTGAACGTGCCTTCGCGTGACGCGCAGCGCATCCAGGAAGCTCACATCACGATCGGGCACATTGTCTGTTTGTTGATCGAAGAGATTCGCTTCGGAAAGAAACCCTGAGCGGCCACCGCTGGCGCGGCCCGGCATCATTGCCGGAAGATAGCAGGCCGCGCAACCCCTCGCCTGAGCTTTCCGAGCAGTTTACTGATTGAGTTTCTCGGACAATCGCCACCTTGCCAGAATGCGCCTGCTGGTTTAGCGTAGTGTACATGTCGACTTGGGACCCCGTTAAGGGTGGATCTGAAGCAAACCGCCGGCGCAGCCAGCGCGTGATCGTCGCCGTTTCTGTCACGATCTCGAGTGAGGGCGCAAGCAAGGACGCGACATTCCAGGAAGATACGCAAACCCTGATTGTGAATGTGCATGGGGCCATGGTCGCGCTTGCTGCCAAGGTTGCAAAAGGGCAAATGTTGCGGCTGAAGAATCGCGCCACGCAGGAAGAGCAACCCTGCAAGGTGGTGTATCTCGGCCCGGTATCAGGCGGCAAGGCTCAAGTTGGTGTTGAATTCACGGCCCGCGTCCCGGATTTCTGGCACATCGTATTTCCACCGGAAGATTTCGCCGCGCCCGCTCCAGAACCCGCCCCTCGCAAGACCAAGTAACTCTAATCCCCGCGTAAATTTCGCCCCCACGGATGGACAATCTCACACGGAGGGAATGCAGGGAGCGGCGGGGCAGTGCCGCGTGCGCGGTCAGGGCGCAGGCAGGAGTTCAATCCGGGCCGTGCCGAATGGTACATCCGCTTCGATGAGCACGGGCGTGCGAGCCGCATCCCTGGCGATCCAGAGCCACAAGTGCGTATCGGCGAGTTCCTTGCCGTGTTCGAACAACCGGATGGCGATGCGGAACGCGGGAAAATTCCCTGCCGGGACGCTCACGCTGCCTTGCGGCGTGTCAATTCGCGCAACCGCATCGTAGAGGCGTCTCCCGTCAAAAACAGGCGCCTTGAGTTCCGGAATGCGCTGCCAATCCGCAGCGCGGAGAGCGTAGAGAAAACTGATGGCGTCTCGCGTGCCCGGGACAACGCGCAACGCTGTGGCGTCCGCGGGAGCCGGGTCGGCATCGGTCGTCATGCGATAATGCAACGTTTGTTCCTTCCCTTGCTCGTGGAGATACATCTCATATTGCAGCGAAAACAGGCTGGCGGCGGAGGTGTAGGAATCGAACTGGTCGTCGAGCGCGAAGAGCAGGCGTGTCGTATCCAGGGTGTGCGCGGCGGCGCGAAAATGCCACGCCAGGTGCCCGAAGAAACTCCGCTGCTCGACGACCGAGGTCTCAATTTTTGCGGCGTTGACGGCGTACTTCGAGAACAATACGCGGTATTCGAGAGTTTCGCCCGAACGGAAAGGCACGGGGACCACGGCGGGCGCGGCTGCCGCCGGCAAAGCAGGGGCTTTGCCGCGCGGCTTGGAGCGTTTGGACTGCTGCGCAAGGATCGCGGAGCCGCAGGCCAGCATGGCCGCCAGTACCGCGGCGCCCCAGGTCAATCGTAGCTGTTTTGTGCTTGCGTGAAGCATTATTCCGGCGGGCTCCAAGTAGAGCCCGCACCCGATCGATCCTGGTGGAGCCGCGAGATCGGGAGGGCGTCGTCCCTTCGGGCATGCGGGCCTTGAAAGCATGACATCGCCCAGATGGCACGCTATATTCAAGGGTACAGAAAAAACGGCGCGGAAACCAGTCCAGTCGCGCCCCGAGTTGCGGATCGGGCGAGATCACCGCAAATGACAGGCGCTGAATTCCGGACGATGAGCTTCCGCGCAGGGCCGGCATTTTTGGGGAAAGGAGCCAATAGATGCGTTACCTGGTGACGGGGGGGGCGGGATTTATCGGTTCGAACACGGTGGACGAACTGGTGCGTCGCGGCCACAGCGTGGTGGTGCTGGACGATCTGTCGAGCGGGAAGGCGGAGAACCTCGCCGGCGTCCAGGGGAAGATTGAATTTCTACAGCACAGCATCACGGATTTGGACAGGGTGCACGAGGCGTGCCGCGGAGCGGACTATGTATTGCACCTGGCGGCGCGGACGTCCGTGCCCCGGTCGGTGCTGGATCCCCTCGAAACGAACCGCGTCAATGTGGACGGGACACTGAACGTTCTGGTGGCGGCGAGAGACGCAAAAGTGAAACGCGTGGTGTTCGCCGGCTCTTCCTCTGTGTATGGAGAAACTCCCACGTTGCCAAAACGCGAAGACATGCCCCCCGCTCCGATTTCTCCCTATGGAATGTCGAAATTGGCGGGTGAAATCTATGGCCAGGTATTTCAGCGAGCCTATGGCCTCGAATTTGTGTCGCTCCGCTACTTCAATGTGTTTGGGCCGAGGCAGGACCCCGGCTCGCCATATTCCGGCGTGTTGTCGCTGTTCAATGCGGCCGTCTTGAATGGAACACAGCCCAGCATCTACGGAGATGGAGAACAATCGCGTGACTTCACCTACGTCGGAAATGTGGTCCAGGCCAATCTGCTGGCCTGCGAATCGAAACTTGCCGCCGGACTCGCCATCAATATCGGCACGGGGAACCGCTACACGCTGAACCAGACGCTGTCACTGCTCGAGAAGATTACCGGCCGGCCCGCAAAGGCGAAATACGTCCCGCCGCGCACAGGAGACATCCGCGATTCGCAGGCGGACATCACCCGGGCGAAAGATGCGCTGGGCTACAACCCGCGCATCGGATTCGAAGAAGGTTTGAAACACACCTGGGACTGGTTTTGCACGACACGGAATGCGCCCAGCCGCCCATGATGGCGCGCGCAGTAGACTTCCCCCATCCCGCTTGCCCTGACAAAGGAAGGGTCCGACCTGATTGACCCGCATTTTCTCACGAAGGATTCGCCATTTCACGGCAATCCGCCTGAATGAGAGCTTCCCGCGCGATTTTGTGGCGCCGGCGTCTCGCCGGCGTTGTTGCGTTGCGCTGGCTGCCTAAGAAAACCGCCGACGAGACGCCGGCGCCACCAACCCGCGCTTCCTGCACAAGATAAGACGAGAGCGGAGTTCATGCTACATCCGTTGTGAGAAATCCGCGCTAGCGACGCTCCCGGACAGGAGCGTTTGAAAGGTGCGGCAGAAGTTCTGTGAGATTGTTAACGAGGAGATCGGGAGGGAATTCGGCCAGGCGGTGACTGCCGAAACCGTACGTCACGCCGCAGATCCAGGCGCCGGCATTGCGCGCGGTCTGCACGTCAATTTCGGAGTCCCCCACGACCATCACCTGCGAAGGCGCGGCGCCGAATTCCCGCAGAATGATTTCAATGCCCATGGGGTCAGGCTTCTTGCGCTCAAAGCTGTTGCCGCCATAGATGATTCGAAAATGATCGGCCAGGCCAAGACCTTGCAGAATGCTGCGGCTTGCGCCGACGGGCTTGTTGCTGAGCACGGCCATAGGCATGCCGGAAAGAGCGTCCAGGGTCTCGCGGACGCCGGGATACGGGACGGTATTGTCGAGTTTGTGGACGGAATAGTACTCGATGAAGAATTCGAGACCTCGGCGGCACTCCTCTTCGGACGTGCCGTGGCCCAGGGCGCGCGCGATCAGGCTCGGAGCACCTTGCCCGATGTAGCCGAGAATCTGCTCGTGCGGCAGCGGGCTGCGGCCCATTTCCTCCAGGGCCGCATTGACCGCCAGGGCCAGATCGAGCTTCGAATCCACCAGTGTGCCGTCCAGATCAAAGATCAGCGCGCGCACTTCGGAATAGCGGGGTGTCTGTTCTCCCATGGAATCTTCCGCGGGCCTCCGTCCATTTTTAATTGTAATATAGTGGGTTGTTTTTGCTTCAGAGTAAGTTTCTGAAGGGTTGACTCTAAAGCGGTGGACCTAAGCCACAGGTTTCCAAAACAGGAGGAAGTGCGGATGGCGGAGATTTTTCCATTTCGAGCGTATCGGTACAACGCAGCGCGCGTCGACCCGGCGAAGGTCCTGACACAGCCGTACGACAAAATTACGCCGGCCATGGCGGAGAAGTATGCGGCGGCGAGCCCCTACAATTTAATTCCAGTCGAGAAAGGGAAATCGCTGCCGGGCGATGCTCCGGGAAATAACGTGTACACGCGCGCAGCTCAGGCGCTCGAGGACTGGATTCGGGCTGGAGCGATCGCGCGCGATGTCACGCCTTCTCTCTACGCCTATTTTCAAGAGTACACGGCGCCGGGAACGAATGACCGGCAAGTCCGCAAAGGGTTCATCGCGCTCGGGCGCGTGGAGGATTATTCCTCGGGGGTCGTGTTTCGCCACGAACAAACACTTTCGGGGCCGAAAGCGGACCGGCTGGAATTACTGCGGCACACACGAACGCACACCGGGCAATTGTTCATGCTCTACAGTGACACAGCGGGGCGCGTGGACGCCCTGCTCGATGCCGCGGCGCGCGCGCAGCCGGATGTGGAGGTCCGCGACGAGTATGACGTCGTGCACCGGCTGTGGCCCGTGACGGATGCGCAGACGATCGAGGCCATCCAGCGCGAGATGGCCGACAAGAAACTCGTGATTGCCGATGGGCATCACCGCTACGAAACAGCCATGGCGTACCGGGACGAATGCCGGGCACGCGCGGCGCGCGCGGACCGGAACGCTCCCTACGAAAAAGTGATGATGACGCTGTTCAATACAGCCGCGAAGGGATTGACCATCTTGCCGACGCACCGCGTGGTGGCCAACGTGAAGGGCTTTTCGTTCGAACGCTTCCGCGCGGCGCTGGCCGACGTATTCGAATGGCGCCCGTATGCGTTTGCGGGAGCCGCGGATCGCCCCGCAGCGTACGAACAACTCCGGCGCGATTTAACGGGGCGGGGGCGGGAGCAAAGGGCGGTTGGCGTGTATGCGGGCGGCGGGGCGTATCACCTCTGCCTGCTCAAGAAGGAAGCGGACCTGGAAGCGCTTCTGCCGGGAGTGTCGGCAGCGCAGCGGGGGCTGGACATCGTCCTGCTGCACCGGCTGATCCTCGAGCGCGGCTTGGGAATTACTCTGGATGCCGTGAAAACCGAGAAAAACCTCACCTACGAGCGCGAAATGGACACGGCTATTGCGGAAGTAGACCAGGGCCGCGCGCAAATCTGCTTTCTGCTGAATGCCGTCAGTGTGGAAACCGTGGCGGCGATGGCCATGGCCGGCGAAGTACTGCCGCAGAAGTCCACAGACTTCTTCCCGAAACTGATGAGCGGGATAGCGATGCAGCGGCTGGAGGAGTAAGCGCGGGCAGGGAAACACGCAAAAGCGGAAAGTGGCGCCGCCAGCAAAAATCGGAGGCGCCACAGAAAAAGAATGGTGGGCGAAGCTAACTTTTGAAGCTACTAATGGCGGCCGCTTCAGAATCGTAAACTTCGAACACAGTGACCAGCTTGGTTACCTGCAAAATCTCCTGGAACTTCGAGCCCAGGTTGGAGAGCTTCAGGGACGCCCCTTGCGAACGCGCGCCCGTATGCGACGCGACCAGCGTGCCGAGTCCCGAGCTGTCGATGTAGGTGACATTATCCATGTTCAGGACAATCTTTTTCTGACCGGCCGCCAGCAGGGACTTTAGTTTCTCTCGTAGCGCGTTGCTCTCTTCGCCGAGTACGATACGCCCTTCGAGGGCTTCCACCACCACACCATCCACCATGCGGTCCGTAATTTTCAGTGCCACAGTCCGTCCTCCTAAACTAGCAAGCTTCCCTGCGAACTTTCGTTATCGCCCTCGCATACGGCGAGCCGCCTCAATAATAATCCGAGCAGGACAGGTAATAACCGCACACCGCACAAACCAGCTTGCAGCGTTTTGACTCCAGCCTGTGTGAGCAAACCGGACAGAAACTAATGGGATGCTCTTGGTCCAATCGCCGTTGGTCAGCATCCGAACGATTCGAAGCAGGGCGCGCGTTCACAGGGCTTTCCACGCCCGATGTTTATAACATAACCTGCGAAACGTGGGAAGTGCGGGGAATCATTTTGGCGTTCGCCGGCCTGGATGCCGCCGCAACCCAGGATAGGAACGAAGCTCGCGGCAGCTCATGGCGGTTTCCCAACTGAAATTCCAGCCGCGATGAGAAGGGAATCCAGGCTGTCATGGCCGCGGAATAATTCCCTCTGTTTGGCGGCGTTCCCGGATTTCAACCCCAAGTTCCCAGGAGCCGGCCTTTCGCATTTTTTGCCAACTCATTTCGAAGGCTGCAAGGGCTTGGGCATGTAGTAGCCGGCGTCTTGCGGCAAACCCGCTCGTTCGAATTGAATCGTCGTATGCGTGATGTGAAAGTCGGCGTCCAGCCGCTCCAGGATGCTCTTCAGAATTCTTTCGCTCTCTTCCATGTGCATATCAGGGATGCGGACGTGGCAGGAGAGGGCGTGGAGGCCGGCGCCAATCGTCCAGATGTGGATGTCGTGGACTTCCTGAACGCCCTTGATGCTCAGGATCGAACGCGCTACGGCCTCCAGATGAATGCCTTTCGGCAGCCCTTCCAGGAGAATGTTGCCTGCTTCGCGCAGAAGACCATTCGTGGACCAAAGTACGAGCGCGGCAATGGCCACACCGATGGCCGGATCCAGCCACTGCGCGCCCGTCATTCGAATAGCCACGGCTCCCGCAAGAATACCCAGGTTCGAAATTGCATCGCCGAAATTATGGAGAAGCAAAGCGCGGAGGTTGAGGTCGCTCCTGCTGCGGACCAGGGCGAGCGTGATCCCGCCGTTAACGGCCAGCGCCAGCAGCGAGACGCCGATCATCCAGCTCTCATGGACGGCGACCGGGCGCCGGAATCGTTCGAACGCCTCCCAGAACAGAACCAGCGCCACCAGGATCAGCAAGATCGCGTTGGTGAACGCGGCCAGAATGCCCGCGCGCTGGTAGCCGAAGGTGCGCTCATGATCGGCGGGACGCGCGGCCCAGCGCAGCGCAAACCACGAGATCAACATCGTGGGAATGTCGGATAGATTGTGCAGCGCGTCGCTAACCAGGGAAATGGAGTGCCCCAGGTAACCGCCCAGCAGCTCCGCGGCAACCAGCAGGAGCGTGGCCGCCACAGCTGCGGCGAGCACTCCACTGGCCATTTCCATGTGCGCGTGCGAGTGGCCAGCCGGGTGACCGTGGCCATGCGCGTGTGCGTGCATTTTCGTATTGTACAGGCAGATACCCCGGGATGCACCGGGGAACCCCCATCCCCAACTATCGGTGGGGCATACGATTCGCGCACATGGATTCGGGAAGATAATTGACTTAGTTCCGTGCGGTCCTTACTATGAAAATCTGTCATTTATTCAGGTTCCCTTGCCACCCACCAAATCCATCGCGGCCGAGCCGATGGCCAGACCATCGCGCAAATCTATCTCCGAACCCGGGGCGACGCTGCGGTTTTGGGGAGTTCGCGGCTCCACGCCGACTGTGGACAGGGCGACCTGGCGGCACGGCGGAAACACGGCATGCCTGGAACTCACCACACCCGCCGGGGCGCGCATGATTCTGGATTGCGGGACCGGGCTTCGCATGCTCGGACGGCACCTGGAAGCAGCGCCGGAAACAAAACGGATCGAGGCGCACGTTTTTGTGACGCACTATCACTGGGACCACATTCAAGGCATCCCGTTTTTTTCGCCGTTGTACACGGAACAAAACTCCTTCCATTTCTACAGTTTCCGTTCGGAGTATCTCGGGCGCGACAGTCTGAAGCGCGTGTTTGAAGCCCAGATGGCGCACCCGTATTTTCCCGTGAATATCACCGCGATGTCCGCGCACCGGAACTTTACCGAAGTCAGCGGAGGAGATCAGTTTGATGTGCCGGGAGCGCGCGTAAAGACGAGCTGGCTGCACCACCCGCAGGGTTGCCTCGGCTTTCGTTTTGAGACCTCCGCCGGATCCATCGTCTACGCCACCGACAACGAACCGGGCGATCCGAAGCTCGATCAGAGCTTGCGGGAACTCGCGGCCGGCGCGGACATTTTCATCAACGATGCGCAATTTACGCCCGAACAACTGGCCACCACGCGCAAGGGGTGGGGACATTCCTCCTGGCTGGAAGGTGTGAAAATCGCCAAAGAAGCAGGCGTGAAGAACCTGATCCTGTTTCATCATGACCCGGATACGACCGACAAGGCGGTAGACGGCATCCTGCGCGAGGCCCGCGGACAATTTTCGAACGTGTGGGCCGCAGCCGAAGGCATGGTGCTGACTTTAGGCGAAAAGAAGATTGATGTGGTGATTCCCGGCGTGCGTGAGGGACTGCGGCGCGACACGCACTTCAAAGCCACGGTAACCGGCCTCACCGATTCGGGCCAGACGTTCGAAGAGGAGACAGTCATTCGCGATATGAGCCTGCACGGCGCCCTGATTTACCTGGATCATTGCCCGAAGCTGCAGTCCGAACTGCAAGTCCAGCTCGATAATCCCGGAATCGCGGAATCATCGGACGGCCCTCTCCGCCTGCGCGGCTACGTCGTCCGTATCGAAACCGAAAAAGACCGCACCGCCGTCGGCATCGTCTTCACTGAGTAAAAGACGCGAAGCTGCCGGGCTCGCTCACAGCGCGTCCTCGGGCTGGTGGCTGCCGAGGTCCCCTTTCTCTTGAATTCCTAAGAATTATATTGACAACCCTGTTAAATAGAACTACAAACGCCCCCAAGTGCCGTGTTGTACTTCTCTATTCGTGTTGGCTGAATTTAAAGTGACGGGGGCGACCCGGATTCTTCAGGAGAGTCCGTGGGCGATGGGGTGTGTCTTTGCAGGGGTTCATGGCTTACCCGCGCGTTTTGCCTCTTTACATATTTGCACGGCACGCTGTGTGCCCGGACGTCAAATTTGTCTTCGAGGAAAGGAACTCCAATGATGAGTAATCTGACGAACATGAAGAAAATATTTGTCCACATTGCAGTCGCTATCGCCCTGCTAGTGGGCATGGGCCAATTCGCGCGGCTCGACGCGCAGGTGGTGGGCGCGACGCTTTCCGGCACGATCACGGACCAATCCGGCGGCGTAGTTCCCAAAGCGGAAGTTTCCATTAAGAACAACGCGACCGGCAATACGCGGACCGTTTCATCGAACGCGGATGGAATCTACTCGGCGGCCAACCTGCAGCCGGGCAACTATGATATTGCTGTCTCGGCGCCGGGATTTTCCAAGGCGGTGCAGTCTGGCCTTACGCTGATGGTGGGAGCGCAGCAAACTTTAAATCTGACCATGCAGGTCGGGCAAGCAAGCCAAACTGTGGAAGTCGCCGCAGAAGCTCCTGCTATGAATCTGGAGAACGCCGCCATCGGCTCGAATATCGCGGAAAACGCTGTCAAGGATCTGCCCCTCAACGGCCGCTCCTGGAGTGACTTGGCAACTCTTTCGCCTGGTGTATACGCGGTGCATACCCAGTTGACCCAGGCCAGGGATCTGTGGAGCCGCGGCTTTGGAGCCCAGCTCTCCATTTCTGGCGCGCGCCCCCAGCAAAATAATTATCGCGTGGATGGCGTCAGCGTCAACGATCCCACCAACGGCGGGCCTGGCAGCTTGCTGGGTGGAAATATGGGTGTGGATGCGATCTCCGAATTCTCGGTCTTGACGACGAATTATTCGACGGAATATGGCCGGGCGTCGGGCGGGATCATCAACGCCACCACCAAGTCTGGCACGAACCGGTTCCATGGAAACGCTTACGAATTTCTGCGCAACAGCGCCCTGGACGCGGCAAATTTCTTTGACAATGCCAATAGTCTTAAAAAACCGCCTTTTAGACGGAATCAGTTCGGCGCCTCGGCGGGAGGGCCCATCCAGAAAGACAAGACGTTCATATTTGGCGACTACGAGGGACTGCGTCAATTTCTAGGAGAAACTCAGGCCAGCATCGTTCCTTCAGCCGCGGCCCTTTCCGGCCTTCTTTGCTCGCTGTGCGCCACGTCCGTTCAACTCCCGTTCGTGGCAGGGAAGACGGACGCGAACGGCATTGACTTGAAGGTTCTCCCCTATCTGAATGCTTTTTGGCCTAAGTCATCTGTGGCCAACCCGAACGACGCGAATGGGGATACAAATATCTTTGCCTTTGGACGCAATGTAGTTACGATCGAAAATTACTTTACTATCCGCGCGGATCACAAATTCTCGGACCGGGACGGTATCCATGGGACGTACTTTTATGACTATAACCACCAGACCCAGCCCGATGAAATGAACAACAGATCCCAGCTGAATGTGGTTAATCGCCAATTCGGCACGATTGAAGAGACCCACACTTTCGGCTCGAACTTTGTCAATTCTGTTCGCGGCGGCATCAACAGGACCTTCCTTGGGGGCCCCTCCAGCTCCATCGCGATCAATCCGGCTGCGGCGGACACTGCTCTCGGTTTCGCTCCCGGTTGGTCCGCCGGCCTGATTTATCCGGGACCCCTGCAGACTTTTTTTGGAGGACTGACCGGATCAGCCCCCCAAACCAACGCCTGGACCTCCATTCAGGGTTATGACGACGCTTCTGTGCTCAAGGGGAAACATACCTTGAAATTCGGCGTTAACGTGGAGCGAATGCGGGCGAATATGATCGCGGCTCCGCGTCCCGGCGGACAATTTGTTTTTCCTAATTTAGCCTCATTCCTGACCAATGGGGTTTCTACGTATGGAGCTGTCTCGATCACCTCGGATCTCAGCCTAGTTCCGATAACCCGGGACTATCGGCAAACGATCTTCGGCGTGTACTTTCAGGATGACTGGCGCTTGCGCCCCAACCTCACCTTGAATTTGGGCCTGCGATACGAACCCGCAACCGTCCCGGTGGAGATTCATGGCCGGATGGGCAGCCTGCTCACACCATTGGACGCTTTCCCTGCTATTGCCAACCCTGCTCAAGTCAGTCCACTAGTCGATTGCTCGGCGTGCCCGGTCTTGAAGGGATCCTATTTCAAGAACAATATGCTGCACGATTTTGATCCGCGCGTCGGATTTGCCTGGGATCCATTCAAGACTGGTAAAACCTCGATCCGTGGGGGCTTCGGCATGTACGATCAGCTAACGTTGATCACTCACGTGCGAAGCCAGATTGCAGGAAATTTCCCGTTCAATCCGGGAGGCAATGCCGGCAGTCTGCTTCCTGGATCGTTTGGAGGGTTTCCTTCATTCGGGTCTGCGACCACTTGCCCCCCAGGGCCGTATGACGGGTCATTTCCAGTGGCTGCGTTCTGTCAGATAACGCAGTCTGGTACGGACAGCAAGCGCGCCGGCATCATCGAACGCGCCCCAAAACGTGCTTATGTAATGCAGTGGAACCTTAGCGTTCAACGCGCAATCACACCCAATTTCACTGCCCTGATCGGATACGTCGGCTCTCACGGAGTACACGGCAACACCGCGGACGATGATTTCAACATGGTGCCTCCAACTACTTCACCACTAGGCTATCTCTGGCCCTGTGAAGCAACGGCCGCCGAGAATGATGGGGTCAATCCTTTACCCTATACGCCCGATGCAACCCACGGCAACATTAACGCATGTTTTAACCAGGGGGGGCCAGCTGCCAGCCCGTTCAAGGAGTTCAATCAACATGTGCATCGCGAAAATGGGGTATTCTTCAGGAATTCATCCAGGTACGACGGCTTGGAAGTGCAACTGACCAAGAATATGAGTCATGGCTTCCAGATTCAAGGCTCATTCACGTGGTCCAAGAGCCTTGACACGGCTTCCGCATCGGCGGTCGGGGATCAGTTTACGACTGGAATTTCCTCATTGTTCGTCTTCGATCCCAAGCTGACGCGCGCCCCTTCCGAATTCAACGTGGGCCGAGTCATGAACATCAGTTACCTCTGGGCGATACCAACGCCGAAGTCCTTCACCGGTTTTGCGCGAACGGCCCTTGCCGGATGGCAGTTGGGAGGTCTCTTTTCGATGTCCGATGGTGCGCCATTTACCCCTCTCCTGAGCGGCGATGCGTTGGGTCTTCAAAACACCGACGCGTTTGCCTATCCGGATGTTCTCAAGGGGACCCCTGGCTGCCAGTCTCTTACCAATCCGGGCAATCCGAATCACTATCTCAAGGTTGAATGTTTCGCTCTTCCACCAATCGTCCAGTATCAAGGCAAGAATTGGATTCGTCTTGGCACCTCCGGGCGCAATGGCGTCACCGGACCCGGACTTCAGGACTTCAGGACTTCGATTTTTCTGTCGTAAAAAATACTTACGTTCCCAAAATCTCGGAGACCTTTAACGTGCAGTTCCGGGCGGAGGCCTTCAACGTGTTTAACCACGCGAATTTCAACCCGATGGGCGCCGCCAGCGGCAATAACGTGATATTGAATCCGTTTGCCTACAATCCAAGCACGCCCGGCTCGGAAGTAATCTCAACGGGGGCGGTCGGAGCCGGTGATTTTACGGCGACCACCTCGCGGCAGATGCAGTTGGCGTTGAAATTTATCTGGTAAGTCTTGGGGGCGTTCGGGAAAAGCTTCGGGGGAGTATCACTGTTTCTCCCCCGAAGTAGCGCCTGGGACGCCCCACAGGTTGCCCCGATCGTTTGCGGGCCGCAACCGGCCCCGTGGATCAGCCTTTAGGTGGGAGATTTGCCGGGGCTCCACTCCTGCGCTCTTCCATCGTGTTTTTTCAGTTCCTTCTTGGTTTTTTCATCCTCAGTTGACCAAATTGATTGGGACGAGACCTGATCCCTTCTTCGGATGGAATGAGAAGTAGCATCAGGGTCACTCCTTCAGATGGGAAACCCGTCTCTGCCAGTTGCGCACCCTTTTTCTGCGAACGCTGCGGTGCATGGCGGTGTTTAGTGGCACAGTTCAGTCTGTGCGCCTTTTGCTGAACGCAGCGCAAACCAAAATCACACAGTCCCGCCCTGGCGGGACTGTGCTACTGGACCGGATCGCGGCTGCGCTACAATATAAAGATGGTTCAGTAAAATATGGCGGATTCGATTCCAGCGGCGGCCGAACTTCAACCCACAGGTGGCACAGCGCCCGGTCCTTTCGGGCAGAGCCGGGCGGGCGTTGTTTTCCGATCGTTGAAGCACCGCAATTTTCGGCTCTTCATGGGGGGCCAGATCATCTCCCTGGTCGGCACGTGGATGCAGACCATTGCGGAAGCGTGGCTGATTTACCGGCTGACCGGATCCTCGGTGCTGCTGGGACTGCTTGGTTTTGTGAGCCAGATACCGATCTTCCTGCTGTCCCCGATCGGCGGGTTAGCGGCCGACCGGTGGCCCCGCCGGCGCGTGGTGATCACGACGCAAATATCTTCCATGAGCCTGGCGTTCACTCTGGCGGCGCTCACTCTCACGGGACGCATCCGCGTCTGGGAAATCATCGTACTGGCAACGCTGCTGGGAGTGGTGAACGCGTTTGACGTGCCGTCGCGGCAATCGTTCCTGATCGAGATGGTGGGGCGCGAGGATTTGCTGAACGCGATTGCGCTCAACGCTTCGATGTTCAACGGGGCGCGAGTGGCCGGCCCGGCGATCGCCGGGCTGCTGGTGGCGTGGATTGGCGAGGGCTGGTGCTTCTTGGTGAACGGGGTGAGCTATTTCGCGGTGCTCGCCGGCCTGTGGATGATGCGCATTGGCAAATCGCAGGTCGTTCACGACGGCACCTCGCCGATCGAGAAGCTGCGAGAGGGATTCCGTTTCGTTCGTCACACCAAGCCGATTCGCGCGCTGCTGCTTCTGCTGGGACTGGTGAGCTTCACGGCGCTGCCCTTCGCTGTGCTCATGCCGATCTTCGCCGACCGGATCCTGCACGGCGGGGCCTCGGCCTACGGCAATCTGATGGGCGCAGTGGGAGTGGGAGCGATGTTCGGCGCGTTGGCGCTGGCGATGCGGCAGGAATTGCGCGGCCTGGGGAATGTGGTGGCCTACACGGCCATCGGATTGGGCGCTTCCCTGAGTCTTTTCGGCGCGTCTCGATGGTATTGGTTATCGCTCGTGTCGCTGACGCTCGCCGGCTTCGCCATGATGATGCAGTTTGCGTCCACCAACACGCTGATTCAGGCCATGGTGCCGGACCAACTGCGCGGGCGCGTGATGTCGCTTTACTCGATGATGTTTCTGGGCATGTCCCCGCTGGGCTCGCTGCTTGCCGGAGCGATGGCGAATCGCGCCGGCGCCCCGCTGACCGTCGTCCTGGGAGGCCTTGCCAGCCTGGCCGGCGGCGTGGTTTTTGCGCGCAAGTGGCCTTCCATGCGCGCGCCGGCGCGCGAATTGGTTGCGGCGCAAGGAATGATGCGTCCGCAGCCGCCTCCGGAAGTCACCTCCCCGCAAAGATAACCGCGCGCGGATCAGTGCGCCGCGACAGCGGGAGTTTCGGCGTCACGAAGGTCGTACGTTGGCCGGGGACGCGCCAATAACACCGCGCACGCGCCGAGAGCCACAGCCACGCCGATGGCAACGAAGAGTCCAAATGATCCGGGGTGGAGTTGCTGCAGCAAGCCGATGCTGTAGGGTCCGAGAACGGCGCCGAGGCGTCCCACGCCGAGCATCATGCCGACCGCGGTGCCTCGCACCTCTGTGTCGTAAGATGCCGCCGTGAAATTGTTGAGCACGTTCTGGCCGCCCAGGATGCAGAACCCAGCGGCGCCGACGAATATAAAATTCAGTGCGTGATTGTTCACGAGAGCAAGAGTCCAGACCGACAGCGTTCCTCCGAGCCACCAGATGAACATGGCCCCGCGGTCTCCGCCGTGGCGCTCGGCAATGAAACCACAAAGCAAGGAACCCACGAATCCCATCACCTGGATCAACGCGCCAAAGGCAAAGCTGGTGGCGAAGGTTTCGCCGCGCTGCATCATGGCCGTCGGGACCCAGGCGGTCAGGCCTAAAATTCCGAACAAGATGCAGAAGGCCGCGGTCCAGACCGCCAGCGTCGTTTTTCGGTAGCGCGCGCTCAGCAGCAACGATACCGAGGCCACACGATCGCGCGGCTCCGGGAATAGGAACTCGGCGCCGTGCGCCGTATAGCGCGATGCCTGAGATGGATTCAGCCGGCTGAGGATGGCCGCAATGTCATGCGTTTGGCCGCGCATGGCCGCGAACTGGAGCGACTCCGGGAGCAGGGCATGGCACACGACCACCAGCACGATGGAAAGCGAGGCGGCGTAATACAGCGCCTGCCAGCCAAGCGCCGGAGTGAGAAAAATCCCGATCGCGGACGCGACCACGCCTCCCGCGGCCCAACCGAATGCCCATCCCCAGGTGGAGAATGTATTCGCGAAGCGCCGCGGAGCATATTCGTTCACGTAGGTGACGCCGATCGGCAACAACGCGCCGAGTCCTATCCCGGTGAGTAGCCGGAATCCACAAAACGACCAAAAGGAATTGGCCAGGGTGGCCGTCGCGAAACTGAAAATCGTCGCGATCCAGAGCGCCACCAGCAGCGTTCCGCGCCGTCCGTAGCGGTCGGAAAACTTGCCCTGCGCCAGTGCGCCAACCATGAAACCGATGAGTCCGCTGGAAACCAGAAATCCGGCCTGGCCCGGCAGCAGGTGCCACGGCTTGGTCACGTAATGAATGACGTAGGCTGGATTGAACGTGTCATAGCCATCGAAAAACACGGCTATCCCGATGAGAACGGCGATGAGGCCATGGTATCTCCCGATCGGGGCGTTCGCGATTTCCTGGCGTACGTCAATCATGAATCTGCTCCAGAATTGGCCCCATGCCTGCCGTATCTCTTCCGATGACAACTTAGACGCTGCCGTGAGAGCTTCTCATAAATGATCCATCAAACCATACGGAAACTCGCGGTAGCACAGGCACTCAGATGATGCGCCTCACGATCCGCTTGCCACCTCTGCGCACGCCGTGTACATTCTGACGCGCACGAGCGTCTATAAAATTCGAGTGAACACTCCGGAGATTCGGTAGTGTTGGCCGCCGGAACCAAATGAATGGTCGCTGGGCGGCAAGGCGCACAAAATCGAAGGACAACTGACATCCGAGGTGTATACTCCGGCCCCATAGCACTATAAAGCGAAGTTTTCGAATAAGATTCTGGGAGGCTCTGGGCGGGGTTGCTTGTTGGATTGCCTTCCGGCAAGAGGAGAACAAACATGGCTCTGAAAATTACGGACCGTGAAGTAGACGGGGTATCTGTAGTGACGTTGGACGGGCGCATTGTGCTCGGAGAAGCGACCACGGCGCTGCGCGAAAAAGTGAAGGGTTTGCTGGGCGCGGGCAAGAAGAAGCTCGTGCTGGACTTGAAAGGCGTCTCGATGATTGACAGTTCCGGCCTCGGCGCGCTTGTGGCCGCGCATTCCAGCGCGAAGTCGGGCGGAGCGTCGCTGCGCCTCTGCAACCTGGGAACGCGGACGAACGAACTGCTGCAGATGACCAGGCTGGTAACCGTCTTCGAAGTCTCCAACTCCGAGGCGGACGCATTGCGCAGCTTTTCGAAATAAGCCTCCCGAATGTGGAGAGAAATCCCCGCCTCGGCGGGCGAAGGGGCGGACGCGGGCCCCTCGCCGCATTCTTGGTTAGGTCCGCAAATTCATGCGGCGCGGCAGGTCTGCGAAGCGTTGTAGTCACCATGAACTGCCAGCGATGCAGGCGATATGCAGTTTCACTCAGCTCCTCCCGATCGTAATGCTCGAACAGCGGAATTCCCCAGAGAAGCGAGTAGCAAGTTACTTGCTATTGTAAATAGGGGCGTCTTTTTGTACGTTACTCAGCGATGAAGCGCGACAAGTGAGGACGCCTCACGCTTTTGCAGGCAGAATGGGGCTTGGCCGCACTTCGCGCTCCTATCTTGGGCGAATTGAGGAGGCAGTCATGCGAAAGAAAATCCTGCAAGTTCTGGCTATCGTGTTGGCGGTGAGTCCGGTAGCCGGGTTGGCGCAAGCGCCAAAGGATGGCGTCTACATCAGCGACGAGGACGTCAAGGCCGCGTTGAAGTACGCGGTTGATACAAAGCGCGCGATTCCGGATAACACGCTCAGAGTAATTGATATGGGTAATTATCAGCTCGGCGTCGCCGTCGTTCACCGCGGAGCGATGCGTGGTGGCGCTGGCGCTGCGGGAAGCGCCGCGCCAGCGGCGAACCCCTCCCCGGCATGCGGCGAGCAGCGCCCCGCTGCGACAGGCCCCAACGGCATCCTCCACACCGATACGGCCGAGAGTTACGTCGTCATATCGGGCAGCGCGACCCTGATCACTGGGGGCGCCATCGTCAACGGGAATCGTTCCGCGTCCGACAGCGAAGTGACCACCATCCTGAACGGCCCGTCCTGCAGCGGCACAATGGTGGGATACACGAGCCGTGAGATAAAGACGGGCGACATCATCATCATCGCGGAGGGCGTGCCGCATGGATTTTCGGCCATTCCCGATCACGTCACCTACCTGAGCATACGGCCGGATCTGAAAAAGGTCCTCCAGCACGGGTATGTGAATCCAGCGCTCAAAAAATAAGATTAGCCCGGATATCTCCCGAGTACGGGATGGATCTGCTCTGCGATGTCAGCTTGCCGCGTCGAATGGCGCTGCGGTGCATGGAGGTCTTGATTGGCACAGGCCCCGACCCTGTCGGGGCCTGTGCCACTAAACTGCGCCCGTTCTCGTGCTACAATCCCCGCACTGAGCCATCCCAATGCCTGAATCGCCATCTGCCGGACGTACTATTCTCGAGGTCGTTGCGCCCGACGGCTCGCGCAGCGTCGTGCCTGTCAGCGAGTCGCCATTTCTCATTGGGCGCGGTGGCGAATCCGGAAATCACCTCCAGCTGGACGACCGCCGCATCTCCCGGCAGTGCGCCGTCATTCATTCCGCCGACGGACGTTACATGATCGAGAATAAAGGGCAGCGCTGGGGCATTTTTGTCAACGGCGAAAAAATCACGAACCGCGTTTTGCGGGATGGCGACGTGATTAGTTTCGGCCTCGATGGCTCTTACGAAGTCATCTTTCGATCCTCCTCGGCCGACACTTCCATTCTGGATATTCTGAGCCGCTTCCAGGGCATCTCCGGCGCCGACTCCGCTCCCGGCGGCCTGCAAAAACTCAATCTTCTGCTCGAAGCGACGATGCTGTTGCATTCTCAGCTTCCTCTGGACTCCGTGCTCGGCACGATGCTCGACCACGCGATTTCGATCACGGATGCGGACCGAGGGCTGTTGCTCGAGCCGGATTCCTCCGGCGTGCTTCGCGTCCGGCTGGCTCGCCGCAAGGGAGGTCTGCGGGCATCCACAGAAGGAGCCGCTCCCAGCCAGACAGCCTTGCGCCTGGCCATGGAACAACACTCCAGCGTGATCACCGAAGACCTTGCGCAGGGCCATGTGGAACTGCAAGGCGCGCAGAGCATCGTCGCGCAGCGCCTGCGGGCCGTCGTTGCGATTCCGCTGTATTCAATGCCCCATGCGGCTCCGACCGAATCCGCGGCTCATCTCAAGCGGGGAACTTTTCTGGGCATCGTGTATCTCGATTCCCAGCGGACCGCCGCTTTTTCCAAACTCGAGCGCCAGATTCTGGATGCGCTGGCGGTAGAGGCCGCCAGCATCCTGGACAACGCGCGCCTGGTCGAGCACGAGCGGGAGCGGCAGCGCTTGGAACAGGAATTGAACATCGCGCGCCAGATCCAGCAGGCCCTTCTGCCCGGAGGCTTCCAGGATTTTCCTCATCTCGCCGTCGCCGGAATCAATTTATCCTGCCTCGCCGTCGGCGGCGACTACTTCGACATTTTCCCGATTAGCGATGACCGTACAGTTTTCCTGATCGCCGATGTATCGGGCAAAGGACTGGGGGCCGCGCTTCTGACGACGATGTTGCAAGGAGCGTTCTCCGGAATGGTGGCGGGAGTCGACCCATCGCAAATATTCAATCAGATCAACCGGTTTCTGTGCAGGCACACCGATGTCGAACGCTACGCCACGCTGTTTTTTGGAATTCTCGACAGCAACGGCAATCTGGAATTCATTAACGCCGGCCATCCTTCGCCGCTCATCGTGCGGCAAGGCGAGATCGCCGAGCCCTTCACGGACAGCTCGTTTCCTGTCGGGCTTATCCCTGAGGCAAACTATGCCGCCAGCCACGTGAAGCTGCAACCTGGCGACACGCTGATCCTGTTCAGCGACGGCGTCACGGAAGCGATGGATCCGGAGGAACAGTTGTTTGGTCTTTCCAGACTGCGCGATGCTCTTCGTGATCGGAGCGATGCGCCACTCGAACAATTGCAAAAAGGCGTGCTCGATGCGGTCGAGAACTTCGCCCGCGGCGCCAGCCAGGCCGATGACATTACGCTGTTCCTGATCCGCTACCTGTCCTCCGCGCAGGCCGCCAACGCCTGAATCGCCAGGGACGTTTTGCCACTTCCTCCGTTCATGAATTTCAAATCGTGTATTTTGGTTTAGCTCTGCTTGGCGGCGATCCCGGGAACGCCAATCTCCAGAATGGCGTGATGCAAACCGCCAATCTGGAGATTGGCTTACCCGGATTGCAACCCCAAGTTCCCAAATCCACTTCGGAATTCAGGTTTAGCTCGCATTTCTCACTACAAATGAGGTGGGTAGAACGGGAACTGCCTATCTTGCTGTGGAACGCATGCTCTTGGTGGCGCCCCGACACGTCGGGGCGTTTTTGCAGTGTGCTTGAGGCCAGAAAAACCGCCGGCGAGACGCCGGCGCTACAAAACCGGCCACGATGCGGGAGGTTACAAAACTGAAATCCAATTGCGGCGCTCGACAAACGTGGGGGGTTCGTAGGTACGTCCTGACGCCAGCCGATGTTCCTCGCGGCGTGTGGTCCACAACAAGATAGGGCCCAGCGATGCGGCTGTGAGGCGGGCGATGACCGGAAATTCCTTCTGGACTTCGCGGCGCAGCTTGTGAATCTGCTCGCTCACGCTTCCATTGACTTTCTTGAATTCCCGCTCCATCACCCAAAGCGCCGCATTGTAAGCGCCGCTGAGCTTCTTGATTTGCCGCGCAAACCGCTCACGGACGCGCGGATCCGAGCAGTCTTTGTAGCGCTGCCAGCCCTGGAGCATGGTCTGGCACATGCGATAAAGGCTCGGCCCATTCCGCTCGAAATCGCGCCAAAACGCAAAATCCAGAAACTTCTTGGAATCCTCGCGGGAGATGGCGGCGTGACGGAAGTTGAATTTATCCTGCCCGTGGATATCGGCGAGGTCAATGTCCGTCAGCAGACGGCCCTGATCGGCCATCTCCTTGTAAAGCGGCGTGCCGGGAACCGGCGTGTAGAGCATGAACTGGTGGAAGTCGGTCTGGTAGCCAACCGCCGATTCGATTTCCTCGAAGATGTTGTCCGGCGTGTGGTGTTCCAATCCGATAATCGTCGAGCCCTGCACGCGGATGCCGTGTTCGCGAAGCTCGCGCGTGAGTTGCCCAATGTCCGTCCCGTGCAGCTTGCTGTAGCTGGACTTGGGAGATTCCAGACCCATCCAGACCCACGAAATGCCGAGTTCGACCAGTTCCCGCATTGTGTATTTTCGAATCGCATTGGCGGAAGCAAAAACGGAAAGCTCCCAGCTCTTGCCCGCCTGCTTCATGCGGTCCAGCAAGCGCATGGCGCGCGCACGGTGAAGCAGGAAGTTCTCGTCCATCACAAAGAAGGAATGCACTTTGAGCTCGGATTCGATCCGGCACATCACATCAAACAGTTCATCGCCGGTTTCGTAAAAGTTGACAAACTTTCCTTTGCCGCCAAAAAAAGCGGACGTGGTGCAGAAGTTGCACCCCAGCGGGCAGCCCACCGACGGGATGATGGTTGCCGCCGTCGCGCCCTTCCGCTCCGGGAGGAGCACTCCCAGGATGCGCGCCTGTAGACCGGAAACAATGGCGGGATGACGGATTGGCGCGTGCTCGTCTTCTCCCAGGTACCGGCGCATCCAGGAGATGCCTTCTCCGCGCACGATGTGGTCGGCGTCAATCATCGTTTCCAGGCCGGGAATGGCGGCGACGTGTCCGCCCACCACGATCACCGATCCCGGGGAGAGTTCTCGCACCATTCGGCACATCTCCCGGACCTTGCCTACGTTCACAATAATCCCGGAGATACCCACGATGTCGTAGTGGTGCGTGGTCAATTCGCGTGCAAAGCCTTCCCGCGTGGGAAAATCCAGCACCGTGCACGGCGCCGAAATATTTTCCTGAATCATCATGATGCCCCAGGAGCGATGGAACATGCGCAGCGAGAAACTGCCTTGCGCGCGCGTGACCTGGTTGTGATACAGCTCCATGGGATTGATGGAGCGGCTGCCGAATTCATCGTCTTGCGCATAAGGCCCGAAGACCGAACTCAGCAGGATGCGAGCGTGATTTCCCTTTGGGTGAGTTTCCATAGGATTCATCAAAAACATACTCCTCAGCAAAGTTTTTCGCAGTGATCTCGGGCACATTACAAAACTATTACAGTGGTTGTATCCGGAGTGCCACCCTGAAGGGTGGCGCTACAAACGGGTGCGGGCTCCGCTTGGAGCCCGCCTGGATACTGTTTCAAGCACGCGCATCGGAACGCATCGTATCGGGGCCGATAGTGGCGCTGGCGCGCGCCATGATATCCTCGGGGCAGGCAGTCAGGATGAGTGTCATGAAGGCTCTGTGGCTGATTGTGTGCGCGTTAGTTCTCGTCGGCGTCTCGTATGCGTATCAGGGTCCGTTCCGGGAATATCCCTCCGTAGAATATGGCATCCAGCCGCTCCCTCCAGACTGGCAGGAAAAAACGGAATTTGCCTTCGCGCGCTTGATGTATCCACCGGGCTGGAATGACGGCTATCGCGGCCGATTCGACGGAGACTGGAGGAAGGGGCTTTCGCTTTGGACGCAGGATTATCCCCGGGCGGATCGGGATTTCGCCAGGGCGGTCCGGCGTTTGACGCGCATTCACACGCGTTCGGTCGAGCAGCCTGTGAACCTGGAAGACGGCGACGAGGTATACAACTGGCCCTTCCTTTATGCTGTCCAGGTAGGCGAATGGGGATTGACCGATTTTCAGGGCAAAAAACTTCGCGACTACCTGCTGCGCGGCGGTTTTTTCATGGCTGATGATTTCCACGGGACCCTAGAGTGGCAGGTGTTCGAAGAGAACATCAAGAAGGTTTTCCCGGACCGCCCCATCGTGGAAATTCCCAACAGCGATCCGATCTTCCATACGATGTTCGATCTGGACGACCGGTACCGGATTACGGGCGCGGAACACCTGCGCGTGGGCTACAAGGCCGACGGCAAGGACGCGCACTGGCGCGGAATTTACGACGACAAGGGCCGTGTCATGGTGGCGATTTCCTTCAATTCCGATATCGGCGATTCCTGGGAATGGGCAAACGATCCGCGCTATCCACAGAAGTTTTCCGACCTGGGAATGCGTATCGGCGTGAATTACGTCATTTACGCCATGACGCACTGAAAAAGCGGTGACTAGTGACTCGTGTCTGGCGGCATCTTCCGGAAACTGCGGGAAGTTGAGAGTTCACAGTCGAGAGTTGAGAGTCAAGATTTACCCTGGCGGGTGATTCTTCCCTGTTCGAACTCTTGACTGTGAACTGTCAACTCTCGACTCTTCACGAGTGACTGGTGATTTGCTTGCCCTGAGTACGGACCTGATCCACATCGATCCACGGCGGTTCATTCCGCGGATGAAAATTTCGCTGTTGACATGGACTAGGGCGTGTGATATTTGGTGCTTATAAAGTTGTTCCAGGCGGCGGGTGTCTCGAAGGTTTTAGAGACGGGACCCGCGCCCAAAAGGAAGCGCTTATAATCGCCCGGTCTTATTGACGGTTTTACCCAGCAACACCCCACCCCACCCCGGGAGGTGAAGACCGTCAGGTTTTCACCTCCCTTTTTATTTCTGGTACTAAAGTACTATATTTGCACCTAGGACAAATCCCATATCGAGAATGGTTGCCTTCAAGCCCTCTTCCGTTGGATCCTCATGATGCAGCGATTTCGGCTGTCGGGTTTCTGAGGCGAAAGACACGGCCCGCGTCCCGTTTAGTTTTTGACCCATTTGCCCACTGTGTTAGCGCCAAGGAACCGATGCCGGGACCGCTAATTCAGAATCTTTTCCAGCAGGAGAGCCGCATATGAAGCCCGCTTGGATGCAGAGCTTAAAGAAAGTCAACGGGGAGCTCTGGCTGCTGCTTTCTCTGTTCCTCATCGCGATGTTGCTCAATTACGCGACGAGCATGCACCGCGTGATTCTCGGGTTCTACGTTCTCCCGACCATATTTTCCGCGTTCTTTTATGGCCGGCGGCATGCCACGTTGACGGCCATGGCAAGCCTCCTCGTTGTTATCCTGGTGACATATTTCAATCCCGAAATGTTCGTCAACCGCCCGGAGTCATCGCTGGCGGACAGCAAGTGGTTCGATATTAGCGTCTGGGGCGGAACGCTAATGGTGATGGCTTATGCGATGGGCACTCTCTACGATCACAAGGAAGAAAAGGTCCGCGAGTTGCGCCAAACGTATCACGGCCTGCTGATGATCCTTCGCCAGTTCATCTCGAAGGACAAGTACACGCAGAATCATTCTTATCGGGTCTCGATCTACGCGGTGAAGATTGCCCTGGAAATGGGGTTAGATGCTGAGCGCATCGAGGACATTCGCGCCGCGTCATTGCTTCACGATATCGGCAAGCTCGATATCAGCAGGGATCTGCTGTACAAGGCAGCGCGCCTGACCATTGAGGAGACCAATGAGGTGAAGAAGCACGTTGCGATGGGAGGGGAGATTTTACAGCCCGTGGGGGGGGCGCTCAGCCGGATTATTCCCATCATCCTGGCGCATCACGACAAGTTCGATGGTTCGGGTGATAACCCGGCGCGTGGCGAAGAAATTCCGATCGAGGCGCGCATCATTACCATTGCCGACGTCTATGACGCATTGACGAGCGATCGCCCGTATCGCAAAGCCATGTCACCTTTCGAAGCCAAAGAAGTCATCCTCAAAGGCAAAGGCACGGAATTCGACCCCAATGCTGTTCACGCCTTTTCTATTGCATTTGGCAGCGGCCAGATGGAGATTCCTGAACTGGTCGTTTAGGTTTGTCGAACTCTGGGGACGTGGCATATTGCAGGAATGCAATGGGAAGAGCTGGAATATGCCACGCCGGAACCACGCCGGTCCCGGTTGGATTGGTGAAAGAAGGAAAGTGGCTTGGGGCAGAGACCCCAAGTATGCGACGAAAGACTCCGAATAGCTTCAGACTATAGGGGAGGACTCTTTGACGCGCCCTTTCCTCGCGCGCTTGTCCGCATAGAGGGTACGGTCTGCGCGGTCGAGGAATTGTTCCGTGGTTTCGCCCTGCTCATATCCGACCCATCCGGCGGAGAAGCCGATGGGTATTTTCCGCTCTTCGAAATCGACCTCCAGGGGCCGCAACCTCGCCAGGAGAGATTCCACCTGGTTGACTGGACATTCGGGCAATATAACGAGAAATTCATCGCCGCCCATGCGCGAGGCAATGTCCGAGACGCGGATCGCTAAGCTGATCCGCCTGGCAAATTCCTTCAGGACCTGATCCCCGGCCAGGTGGCCGTATGTATCGTTGATCTGCTTGAACTTATCCAGGTCGAGACAAACCACAGTCAGTGGATGGCCGTAGCGTTGCGACCGGGAGGCCTCCGCCGCGAGCCGCTCTTCCGCGAAACGGCGGTTGTGCAGCCCCGTAAGCGGGTCCACGATCGCCAGCCGGTGGAATTCTTCCGCGCGAACCTGCAATAGCCGCATTTCTTCGATCTGCTTGGAGAATTGCCTCCGCAATCGCTTGACTCCGACTTGCTGGTAGATGGTGTACGCGTTGAATATCAGGACCAGTCCGATCAGCCCCCGCACGGACTGATTCAGGCTGTATTGGAAGAATGGGTCGTCAAGTTTGACCAGGTTCGGAAAGCTCATCGCGAAGACGGCGAACGTGAGCAACAACATGACGATGACCGCCATACTCCACAGCCACCAGTCGCGCCGTTCCAGCTTGCGAAGTTGTTCCTGGAGCTCGGCAAGACGTTTTTCCGCCGATGGATCTATCGGTTGCGCGAATGCCGCCGGAGGCAATGAAGTCATGGTTGATCCTGAATGGCGGGCGCAATGGGGCACCCGTTAAGCAATTATAAATTGGCCGCGGCGCCGCATTCGGGAAAGATTTGTCCGCGTAGCGAAGTATGACACTGTGCTTTAGGACAGGATTGAGCCGTTCCTTCGCACACTCAGTTTTGTTTTAGGTGTTTGGGCTGTTCGGAGCTGCCGCTGGAGAGGGAAGCTTTATGCGCCCTTTTTCAATTCAGCGAGGACCAGTTTGGCGACTTCGCGCAGCGTTTCGAACACGCCCTGACCGGTGATGGCCACGGCTTCGATGATGGGCTCGCCTTTCACCTGAAGCTCCTTGGCCAGCGCTTCTACGGAAAGGACCCCCGGGACATCGCGCTTGTTGAGCTGCAGCACGTAGGGGATGGTGGCGAAGTCGAGCTTGTGTTCCTTCAGGTGTTCGCGCAGGTTATCCAAAGTTTCCAGATTTGCGTCCAGCCGCTCTTCCTGCGAGTCCGCCACGAAAACGACGCCATCGGCGCCTTTCAAGATCAGCTTGCGGCTGGCTTCATAAAAGACCTGCCCCGGCACGGTATAGAGATGGATTCTCGTCTTGAATCCGCGCACGCTGCCGAGATCAATGGGAAGAAAATCGAAGAATAAAGTGCGGTCGGTCTCCGTCGCCAGAGAGATCATCTTGCCCTTCTGGGCGGTTCCTGTGTGGTCGTAGATCCACTGCAGGTTGGCGGTTTTTCCGCCCAGACCTGGACCGTAGTACACGAGCTTGCAGTTAATTTCGCGAGCAGGAAAATTGATAAAGGGCACAATGGTCCGGGCAGGCCGGACCTTTATTTATAGCATAGCCCCGAACTCCGTCCAATCGGCAAACCTGACGCTGTTGCTAGCCATGCAGCAGGCAGGGCAGGAGGGACTCGCCGATCAGAAGATAAACATGCTCCGGCATCACGACGTAACCAACCAGCAGGAACCCGTACCGCTCACGAATCCTGCTCAGGGCTTGCACAACATATTTCGTGCGCGAGTCGTTGCCTCGCATCTCCCACTAAAATCCGATAAATGCCGGCGAAGAGGCTCTATATTTGCGGCGGGAAGTAAATAAGAAGAACAATGTGAGTAGTGCGCCCAGATAGAATCTATCCCGGGCAAACCAGAACATCGCGAACCCTGACAGCGTGGCGGAAGCCAGAGCGGCACGCAGCCAGTCTCTCCGGCCGATCGCCTCGTTGATTGCCAAGAGTACCGGCAGCGCCAGCACGCTTAGATCATGCAAGAACAGGTAGTAGGTCACTAGGGCGCTTACGGAGACTGCGAGAAGGAGTCTTTGTTGTGCGTTTTGCCGGGCGCCAATCACCGCCGCCAAAAGAAAAACGGAAAGCGATACCAGCGCCAGCGGAACCATCCCAATATCGCAAGCCGCAAACAGTCCGCGCAAATTCGGCATGCGGCGTAGCAGCAGCCAGAAGGAGACGCTGCCCATCTGACGCAGCAAGCTTGCGTATTGTACCTGGGCATCAACTCCCGTGATGACGGCTGAGACTCCCAATACCGCCGCGGAACCGACGACCCAGCCGGCAACAAATTTCAGGCCGCGCCACAGCAGAAAAAGGGCAACGATTGGCAGCAGGACCTGAAAACGGAACATGCCCAAACCAAGCAGGATCCCCGCCTGCAGTTCGTTTGACTCTATACGGCGATAGGCCAGGACCAGGATCAGCAGGAGGAACAACGAGTCCTGACCCGCCAGGATGGTAAACGCGACCGGCATAAATCCCAGGATCAAGGCGGGAAGTATCCACGCAGGGCCTACCGCGGATAGATCGGGAAGGCACGGCCGAAGCAGGAAATAGATCAATCCGAGAATCGCGAAATTCACTCCCGCCCAGACAACGTATGCTGCGCGATAGGGAAGAAATGAAAGCGGGATGAAAAAGACGGCCTCGTAGGCGGGATGCAGGAAGGGTACGGCGCCGTTATCGTGAGCGATCTTCTCATCCTGATTGCGGCGGATGGTTGGAAAATCGTAAATGTTCTTTGCCTGGCCAGTTCGCAGCATATATCCAGGCGTATAAAACACCCGAAGATCGGACTGCAAAGCGATGGTCTGCGATCCAAGGAAAAGCCAGGAGGGAATTTCGACACCAACCAGTAGAGCCGGGATGGCCATTGCCAAGGCCAACACGTAATACGGAACCGGTTTCATGATTGAGATTTGCCCCTGTCGAGCCGGTCGCGCGACGCCATTCCTGCCACGCTGACCAACAACACCATCACCGGCACGCACATGATCGCATAAATGCGGTAGGTTGTGAGCATATCGTGAACGGGCGCTGGTTCTGACGGGCTAGTCTGTGGCGGGTGGGCCAAGCTTTGAACGAATTTGAAGTTTCGGGTGCCGCATCCTTTGTGTTTTTCAAGGGTGCGATTCTCGTGACTGTCCCATACTCCCCCGCAGCAAGCCGCTCGGTCTAAATCACAGGGCACCGCAATGTGTGCTTGATTTGCCCGAGCATTTGTTAACTCTCTATTTAGAATTTAGGCCTTGCCATGACACCGCCCGTCTGTTTTATACTTCGGGCCGCATCTTTCGACTGGGAGGGAATACGTGCTCAAAGGTTTCGTGGCGGGGTTGTTGGTGGGTGTGCTGCTTCTAGCGGGCGGGGTCTATTACTACTTCGCTTCAGGAATGGCGCCGGTGGCCACGGCTGATCCGCCGATGCCGTTTGAGAAGAAGATGGCGAGCAAGGCTCTGAATGCGCACATCGACAAACAGACCATTTCAGCATCTCCCGTGGCCGCCGACGAGCCGAATCTTCTTGCCGGCGCGAAGGTCTATAAGGAACAGTGCGCGGTGTGCCATGGCTTGCCGGACCAAAAACCGCCAGCAATCGCAGACAGCATGTTTCCCCATGCGACCTTGATGTTCAAGGACAAGGGCGTTTCCGATGACCCGCCAACGGAGAGTTATTGGAAGGCCGCTAACGGAATCCGGCTGTCGGGGATGCCCAGCTTCAAAGGCGCGCTGACCGATACGCAGCTTTGGCAAGTGGCCCAATTCGTCGCCCACACCGACAAGCTTCCCGATTCTGTCAAGAAAGTGCTAGCTCCTGAGCCACCGCCGATGGACATGACACCAGCACCCGCGGCGGCAAAGGCTCCCGCATCAAAACAAAAGTAAAGTGACCTGTAGGCCGGGGAGAAGCGGCAATGCAAGCTTCTCTCTGACCTACTGGTGATGGAGGCCTCTTGCCGCTGTGCCGAGGGCGCACGACAAGAAAGTGAGAAATCTCGCTTGCGTCACTTCAGAGGCTAAAGCCGCACTGATTCCGTGACGTTTATGGCACGGCTGAAGCCGTGCCCTCCAAAGATCATGCTGATTTTCACTTTTACGTCGTGCACTCCTGTGCCGAGATCATGTTGACGAGTTTGCTAAGCTCTGTTAGACTGCCCAAAATGGCACGCATGGGCAAGCCGACAAAACGCACTCAAGGACGGAAAGCAAGCCGCCCCTCCCCTAAACGTAAAGCATTGAAAAATAAGAGCGTTAGCCCAACCGCGGCGCATGCCGAAGCGGTGCGGCAAATGGTGGATCCGGATTTTGAACAGCAACTGAAGTTCTACGAGCAGGCTGTCCAGCACTTTCACCAGCAAAAGTTTGCGAAGGCGAAAGAGTGGCTCGAAAAAGCAATGGCAGGGCCGAGCAAAGAGCTTGCCGACCGCGCCCAAGTCCATCTGCGGATCACCGAGCAGCGCATGGCCAAGCAGGCCACGCCGGCGTTGCGCACCGTGGAAGATCACTACCAGGCCGGTGTGGCGATGATGAATCTGGGGCGCTGGGACGAGGCACGCGACTTTTTGCTGCGCGCGCGCAAACTGGCTCCCAAGGCCGATTTCGTTTTCTATGCGATGGCGGCGCTCGATTGCCTGACCGGGGAAGCCGAATCCGCCATGGAGAATCTCAAGACCGCCATCCACTTGCGTCCGGAGAATCGCTACCACGCGCGCAACGATGAAGATTTTTCGTTTTTGCAGGAAGATCCACGCTTCACGGAATTACTTTATCCTGAGCGCGAAGCCTCCAGCGGATAGTTCCGCGCGCCAGTTGGTTCCTCAACGCACCGATGCGATCCCAATGAAATGAAGAACGGCATGCCACAACACGCTCCGGGCGTGCGCGTGGTCGCCATCGGCGGCGGCACGGGGCTTTCGATGTTGCTGCGCGGCCTGAAACACTACGTGGCGCGGCGCCGCCAGGAATCGGACCGCCACCCGATCGGCGACCTCGCCGCCATCGTCACCGTCACGGACGACGGCGGAAGTTCCGGGCGTCTGAGGCGCGACTACCGCGCGCTCCCGCCTGGCGACATCCGCAATTGCATGGTCGCTCTGTCACAGGACGAGGCGCTGCTGGGACGTCTGTTTCAATACCGTTTTCATGCGGGCCGCGGATTGCGGGGGCACAGTTTTGGGAACCTGTTTCTGACCGCCTTGAGCCACGTCACCGGCGATTTCGCCGAAGCGGTAAGGGTTAGCGGGGAAGTGCTAGCAATTCGGGGAAGGATTTTTCCCGCCACCGTCGAAAATGTAACGCTCGAAGCCGTGATGGCGGACGGCAAAATCGTCTCCGGTGAAACACGCATCGCGAAAAGCGGCAAAAAAATACGCAGGTTGTATCTGCGGCCGCGCCGTGTTCGCCCTCTCCCTGAAGTGCTCACCGCAATCGCCCAGGCCAATTTGATTTTGATTGGCCCCGGCTCGCTCTACACGAGCATCCTGCCGAATCTTCTTGTCTCCGGTGTTGCCGAGGCGATTGAGTCGTCCTCCGCCACAACAGTCTACATCGCTAATTTGATGACGCAGCCTGGCGAAACCGATGGATATTCTCTTTCCGATCATGTGCGCGCGATTTATCGGCACACGCGCCGCAAGCTGTTCCACTGGGTCGTCGCCAGCAATCAGCGCGTCTCGCCGGAAGTTGCGCGCCGGTACGCCGCACGCGGCGCAGAACCGGTGCGCGTGGATATCGAAGCATTGCGGCGTGTCGGGGTGCGCTGTTTGCTTGATAATTTTCTGGGAGAAGATGGCGTCGTCCGGCATGACACTCTGCGTTTGTCGCAGCTTCTAATCGAAGAATTTGTGGAGCGCAAACCGGCGCGCGGCTGAGCCGGCGCGAGCCCTTTCCGCAGCCCCCCGCCGGAGTCTCTTTCATTTCCTTGCGCCATGTAGTGTTGATTCGTATACTCACCCTTTCCGGCTTGGTCATTGATGGGAGGCCGGTTCGAGCGCGTGGGTTCGCCTGGCCGGGCGCGGGAAGCGCCTTCCAGATGTCCCAGGAGAGTTCGCCATGGGCACGCTGGTTTCGAAAAATGAATTCAACGTTTATGAATCGGCCGAAGCCCGGTTTGAAGCCGCCGCGCGGAAGCTGGGCCTGGAAGAGGGTCTCTACCGCTTTCTGAAATATCCGAACAAGGAAATCACCGTGTACATTCCGGTGATGCTCGATAGCGGCCACCTGGAGGTATTCATCGGTTATCGCGTTCATCATTCGATCGTGCGCGGGCCGGGCAAGGGAGGTATCCGCTTCGCCGCGGACGTGACGCTCGATGAAGTCCGCGCACTGGCGAGCTGGATGACGTGGAAATGCGCGGTTGTAAACATACCGTTCGGCGGCGCGAAGGGCGGAGTGATTTGCGACCCCACGAAGCTTTCGACCGGCGAGTTGGAGCGCATCACGCGGCGTTACACGGCTGAGTTGATCGAATGGTTTGGTCCCGAGCGGGACGTGCCTGCGCCAGACCTCGGCACCAACGAGCAGACAATGGCTTGGATCATGGACACCTACTCGATGCACGTGCGGCACACCACCACGGCGGTCGTGACTGGGAAGCCCATTGATCTCGGCGGTTCCCGCGGCCGCCCGGAAGCCACCGGACGCGGCCTCCTGATCAATTGTGACCGCGCGCTCGCCAAGTTCCGCATGCAGCACTTGAACACGCGCGTGATTATCCAGGGATTTGGCAACGTCGGTTCGATGGCGGCGAAGCTCATGCACCAGGCAGGCTACAAAATTGTCGGCGTTGCCGACATCCACGGCGGGCTCTACAACGAAAACGGTTTCGATATTCCGAAATTGCTGGACTGGGTCTACGGCCAGCACAAACCGCTGCCGGAATTTCCCGGCGGCGGGACGAAAATGACCGCGAGCGAAATTCTTTTCCAGCCGGCGGAGATTGTTATCCCTGCCGCCGTGGAAAACCAGATTACTTCTGAAAATGCGCACCGCCTGCAAACGCGCATCCTCTGTGAAGGCGCAAACGGTCCTTGCACGGCGATGGCTGACGAGATCGTCGATGGCAAAGGCATCTTCGTCATCCCGGATATCCTCGCCAATGCCGGCGGTGTGACGGTGAGCTACTTCGAATGGGTCCAGGACCGCCAGGGATTCTTCTGGAGCGAAAGGGTAGTCAACGACCGGCTGAAGGACGTCATCGAGCAAAGCTTCGAGGAAGTAGTGCGGTACGCGGAAACTCACAAGGTGAATAACCGGGTCGCCGCGTATATGCTTGCAATCAACCGCGTGGCGTTTGCCCTGAAAGAGCGCGGAATTTATGCCTGACAGGAGAAAGCCCTGCAACCCACAAAAATTGATCTGAAGGACCGCGCCGTACTCCGCGGCGATCGATTCGGAACCGCTACGATGGGGCGGTCCTGACCGGTGCTTGCCGATTCCATATCTCCCGGAGCCGTTAAGACGGAGGACCAACACCGCCGCGAAATTTGCACGGCTGGCCGCTGGATTCACGGCCGCGGCTTCGTGGCCTCGACTGACGGGAACATCTCCGTGCGCCTCGATTCAGAGCGCATCCTGACCTCACCCACAGGCATCAGCAAAGGCATGATGTCTCCGGACGATATGGTCATCACGGATTTTCAGGGTCGGAAACTCGCCGGCCGCCGGGAGCCATCCTCGGAACTGGCCATGCATCTGTTGATTTATACCCGGCGGCCCGACATCAACGCCGTATGTCACGCGCACCCGCCGATCGCCACCGCTTATGCAGCCGCGGGGCTCCCGCTCAATAAAGCGTTGCTGAGCGAAATCGTTCTCGCGCTCGGCTGTATTCCCGTGGCGCGGTACGGCACGCCCGGCACGCCGGAGCTTGCGGATTCTCTGGAGCCGCTCGTGCAGAATTACGACGCCATTCTGATGGCCAATCACGGCGTGGTGACCAGCGGCGCCGATCTGCTCACTGCTTTTTTCCGCATGGAAACCGTTGAACATTTCGCGCAGGTTTCGCTGGCGACCGAGATGATCGGCAAGCAAGTCCTGCTTTCTGATCGCGATGTGGAGAAATTGCTTGCGGCGCGCGTCCGCTACGGCACGACGACCGCGGCTCCGGTCAGCCCCAACGGCCCTGTGACGAGCGATCAAATGTCGGGCGGCCCCGACGAACGCATTTCGGTAACGCGCGAAGAGCTGGAAGCATTGATCGAAGAGGCGGTGCGAAAGGACCGGGCGCAACGCTGAGCGCCCGCAACGGAGTGTCCACGCGGTTGCGTTGACACTCCGCCCACGCGCCGCCATAATCGCCAGCGGGTTAGCCAAAAGATGATCGCACAGCTTCGCGGAACTCTCGCCGACAAGCGTCCCAACCAAATTCTAGTGGATGTGGGCGGGGTCGGTTACCTCGTGCACATTCCGCTTTCGACGTTCTACGCGCTGGGCGACCTGCATTCGAACGTGACGCTGTTGATTCACACGCAGGTGCGTGAGGACGCCATCTCGCTCTACGGCTTCCTCAGCTCGCGGGAGAAACATTTGTTCGAACTGCTGATCTCCGCTTCGGGCGTGGGGCCGGTGCTGGCCCTGAAGATTCTCTCGGGCATGAGCGTGGACGACCTGGTGCCGGCGGTGCGCTCGGGGGATCTGGCGCGCCTGACGCGCATTCCCGGCGTGGGCCGCAAGACGGCCGAGCGCATGGTCGTCGAGCTGCGCGACAAGCTGGCCGCCATGGAAACTCCGGAAACAGCGCGGCAGCCCGTCACCACTACGGGCACTGCCGCGGACGTAGTCTCCGCGCTGCTCAATCTCGGCTACGACCAACACACCGCCGAGCAAGCCGTCGAGCGCGCCGGCAAGGATGGCACGCCCGAAACGTTTGAGGCGTTGCTGCGCGCCACGTTGCAGCAGTTGAGCGCGCCGGCGCAAAAGGGCGCGCGCGCCGCGCGATGAATGGGTATGGAGCACTCGCGGGTGCGGGCTCTGCTTGGAGTCCGCCGGAAAATGATCGCTGCGGGAGCTTTTGAGGTGCTAGGGTGAGTTCCGGTACGGGAAGCGAGCCGCGGATGGAGAAACCTTCACAACGCATCGTGACCGGCGCGCAGCTTGATGAAGACGCGCGTATTGACGCAAGCGTTCGCCCGAAGCGGCTCGTCGATTATATTGGCCAGTCGCGCGTGAAAGAAAACATCGAAATCGCCATCCAGGCGGCGCGCAGCCGCGGCGAAGCGCTGGACCACGTACTGCTGTACGGCCCGCCGGGCCTCGGCAAGACGACGCTCGCGCAGATCATCGCCAGCGAGCTGGGCGTCGTGATCAAGACCAGTTCCGGCCCGTTGCTGGAGCGCAAGGGCGACCTGACCGCAATCCTGACGTCGCTCGAGCCGCGCGAAGTTTTCTTTCTCGACGAAATCCACCGCCTGGCTCCCGCGATCGAAGAAGTCCTGTACCCCGCAATGGAGGATTACCGGATCGACTTGGTGATCGGGCAGGGCGCGGGGGCGCGGATTCATCCGTTCCTGCTGAACCGTTTCACGCTGATCGGCGCCACGACGCGCGCGGGTCTGGTGACCGCGCCGCTGAGGTCGCGTTTCGGCATCGTTCATCGGCTGGAGTTCTACACACCGGAAGAACTGGTCGTGATCGTGCGCCGCTCCGCGTCGATCCTGGGAATCGCGGTAGACGATGACGGCGCATTCGAGATTGCGCGCCGCAGCCGCGGCACGCCGCGCGTCGCCAACCGCCTGCTGCGCCGCGCGCGCGATTTCGCGCAGGTGCGCGCGCAGGGCCACATCACTCTCGCCGTCGCTAACGAGGCGCTACATATGCTCGGCGTCGATGAGCACGGCCTCGACGAAGTGGACCGCAACCTCATGCTCACCATCCTGCAGAAATATTCCGGCGGACCGGTCGGACTCAACACGATTGCCGCTTCGCTCAGCGAAGAAGAAGACGCCATCGAAGAAATCTACGAGCCCTACCTGATGCAACTCGGCCTGCTCGACCGCACACAGCGCGGCCGCGTGGCCACCGCTCTCGCCTATAAACACTTCGGCCTAGAACCGCCCCGGCAGCAACATGGTTTGTTTTGAAGTGAAATAGCAGAAGTGAAACCACAGATGCACACAGATGAACGCGGATAAAAACTGAGGGCTGGAATGAAATTCCAAAAGGAATGAAAGGCGCCGACGAAGCTTCAGCCTAGTTTCTTCCCAGCCGTCTCTGCGTTCTCAGTGCCCTCGGTGCTCTCCGTGTTTGATCTTTCTTTATCAGTGTGCATCCGTGCGCATCTGTGGTTTCATTCTCAGGTATGCCTGAAGGCAAGCTCATCTACCTCTCACTCGGATCGAACCTCGGCGACCGCGCTGCGAACCTCGAACGCGCCTTCGCCGCTCTTCCGGAAGCAGGTGTACGAGCGCTTCGCCGCTCTTCGCTCTATGAAACCGAACCGGTTGATTTTCTCGCGCAGCCCTGGTTCTTGAACTTCGTCGTGGAGGCGGAAGCTTTTCTGATGCCGCGGCAATTGCTGCACGCGCTGCAGGGAATCGAGCGCGCGTTTGGGGCCGGCAAGCGGGTCCCGCGCGGTCCTCGCGTCATTGATCTCGACATTCTTCTTTACGCATCGAGCGTGATTCGCACAGAGGAAATGGAAATCCCTCATCCTCGCATGGCCCAGCGCCGCTTCGTGCTGGTTCCGCTGGCCGAACTCGCGCCCGGGCTGCGTCATCCGGTTCTCCGCTCAACCATCGCCGAACTGCTCGCCGCCGCGCAGGACAACAGCGCCGTCCGCCTCTGGCAGCCGCGGGGGAATGATGCTCATTCTAAATAGAAATGGAGGGATGCCAAGCGGCGCGCGGGATTACCAGTCCGGAGGCTCGTCCTTCTTTTTCCCTTTTTCGCGTTCTTCCTTTTCCGTTTTTTCGTATTCCGCGATTTCTTCTTCGGTCATGACGTACTCTTCGCGGTTGGAGAACATCCCCGTATCGCGGCGGCCTTGACGAGTGGCGAGTTCATGGCCAGCGCGGGTTTCGTCGCGTTTCCGTTCGGTCACACTCGTGTCGTGGCGAACTCGGCGAATGGGTGCGGTCAGCGCATCCGCATCCATCAGCAGATCGCTTACCTTTTCGAGAAAATCATTGAATTGAAAGGGCCGGACCACGTAGGGCAAACGCTCTTTTTCGAGGACCGTCCGGGCTGTGGCGTCCGCCAACTCCGGCACCACGAAGAGGACACGCGCGCGGACCATTCCCTTCTCAATCGCGGGCGCCAGCGCCAACTCCTTGAGGGTCATGTACACTGGGCCTGACAGGCCCGTCATCGAGATGTTGGCGATCACCAGCGACCATTCGCCGCTAGACAACTCCGGAAGCGCCTCGCTGAGGTGCGACACGATGTGGACTTTCCAGCCTTCCGAATCCAGCACCTGCCGAAGAGCCGACTGGCTCGCCTCGTCGCTGTCGATGATGAGAATCCCAATCCTTGTTGCCAAAGCATGCTCCCTATACCCTTCGAGTATAGCCCTCGATTCTGCGCGCTAGCGCGGCAGACTGCCTTTGGCTGTCCCAAACGTCAATGGTACGGCTCGCGGGCGCCAGGAACGGTTTGCCCGGCGAGTACTTAAGGCGAATACAAAGCGAAATAGTTCTTGACAGAGCGAACAAAAGGCGAAATACTCCCCCGTGCTTCGCGAGACGGGTGATGGCGACTGCAACCACTTTTCCTACGGCCTCTCAGAACCCCTGCAACAAGGGGTTCTTCGCGGCTGCAGGAAAGATCCCACTCCCACCTTATTCCCCGACGTCCCGGACCACCGGGACAGCGGGCCGAAGGCCCTGCTACCACCAGGGTCTCGGCCCGAACGCGTCGGCATCGCCCGCCTCGCCTTCTCCTCCCCGCGCTCCGGCGCCAAACGCGGCATAGTGTATTTTCTTCTGCCCGTGCGGTCGATCCTGAGGTCTTAGCTGATACCGGAAAGAACGTTCCGAAGCAAATCGTCAGGCGCGCAAAGTGGGACCGGCGCTAGCAGAGATTGTGGACAATCCTCTTACGGCAGGATGATGCGCGGCTCTTCCTTCGTGAGGCCGGGTTCGCGGGGGAATTGCGCGCGCAGAAATTCGATGAATGCGCGCGTGCGCGTGCGCCCGTTGGACCGCACCCTGCCGAACCGCAGAAAAAACACCAACAAGTGGAAAATTTCCGAATTCTTAAGGGCGGACAATCCCGGGAGTTCCGCTTCGCGCTTCTTTTCGTCCTCGATGAACTTCGCGATGCCTGCGTAGAGCCCCGCGGCGACGGCGCCGGCGGGCGGCTTTTCGTAGTAGATCCCGGAGATGAGCGTGCGGTAGGTTTCCGCCATGGCCTGCGCGGCTGCAAAGACGTCGGCATCGGTGAGGGATCGCTGTTCCGCGGCATAGTTGACCACTGCATATCCGAGGCCCGACAGCGCCGCCTGCCGCGTGTGAATCAGTTCGGCCGGGACCGGCACGTCCGGAAACGGCATTTCCTGTTCGGGCAGCGGTTTGGGGTGGGACTCCTCCCAGCGGTGCGCCGCCAGCAGGTAGGAGCAATCGCTCGGGCAATCGATGGTCATTTCGCGTTCGATGCCGCAGTCGACCGCGCAGATTTTTTCGCCCTTGGCCGGGCAATACCGCTCGGCGCGCCGCTTGTTGCAGATCGGACAGATCGCTTTTTCAGCCACCAGTGTTTGCTCCGGAAAATCCCTCGAAGGGGCGCCTGCGGATCCCCAGGCACGCTACAGCGCGCCGGGTCGAGGCATCCAGCGTATTCGAAGCATCTGTTGTGCGCAAGGCGTCATGCCATTCCAGATTATTTCCGCGCACACGCGCGCCCGCGCCGGCGCGGCGGCTTTGACAACGCGCAGCGTTCCCGGAGCGGACGCAGGTTTACTTCAATGAATCGGGGTCGGAGTGGTTTTTGGGTGACTTCTTATTGAGCAGGGCGACCATCTTTTGTGCCGACGACGGCACCGGCGCGGCTCCCTGCCGTACGATCTGTGTGGCCGTCAGTTTCTTCCCGTAAATTTTCTCATTCGCATTGTTGTCCGGCCGCAGCGTCGAACCTTCGAGCGAAATGCCGGCAAACAATCCGCGCGAGCGGGAATACGACAAAATTTCAGCGCGCATCGTGACATCGGTGCTGGCCGCAGCGTCGCGTCCCTTTGGTCCTGCCGCAGCCGCCGCATCCGCGCCCAGCTTCACTTTGCTGCTTAGAATCGCCTTGGCGCCGCGCGGGTTCATGATCAGCAGCACGAAATCGGTCGCCTGGCCGCCCAGTTGAAACCCCAAGCTCCCGCCCTCGAGAGCTGTCATCGTAGGCGCGCCCCACGGTCCGGTGAAGTGTTCGCCGCTGCGGCAGACCATCGCGCCGCGGCCATAGCTTCCGCCGAGGCCGATCGCAAATTTCAGCACAGACGGGAAAATGACGACACATTCCGCCTTGTCCAGCAGGTCCTGCGGGATGTTGTCGGGGATATTCAGAATCTCTTCCAGCACGGTGCCCGCATTTTCCAGCCTGCCCGTTTCCTTCGAATCTTGCGCGGCCAACGCGGGAAGAGCAGTAAGACCAAAAGCCATCAGCATGGAAATGATCTTTCGCATGAATTCATTCCTCCTCAAAGTGGGGCATGTTGTGTCCCGGGCTGGAGACGCTCCCATCATAGGACTTCGTGTGTCTTAGCGCAACGCGGGCTTGCGGCTCCCGCGCCGCGCGCAGAGGACGAAATCGCCCGCGGGAGGTGGGAATTCACATTCGGTCCGGGTTCCCGGGAGCGGCTGGACTATAATCAGGTCTTCGTTCCAGATTCTCTACGGGAGTGATTCGATCGCTGTGACCCGAAAATTGCGCGCACATTTATTTGTATGCGTCACGCTCTGCATGGTTGTCTTCGCGTGCGCCGGGAACATGGCTGCGCAGTCGCGGCCTTCGAAATCGCCGCACTCGCGCGCCGGCGCGGTGAACGTGAAGCTCGCCGAGCGCGCCGACGTCGCCCGGTTCCGCCAGCGCGCGGAAGCGGCGCTCTCGGTTTCCGGCCCGGACAAGGGGTTCTGGGGCGTGCTGGTCACCGATGCCGCCACGGGAGAAGTTTTGTACGCGCGCAACGCCGGCAACTATTTTGCGCCGGCCTCGGATGCGAAATTGTTTACGACGGCTCTCGCGCTGGCAACGCTGGGGCCGGATTACCGCATTCGGACGACAGTATCGGCGAGCGGCGCGCTCGATGCGGATGGGCGACTGAGCAGCGACCTGGTGCTGACGGGCCGGGGTGACGCGAACCTCTCGAACCGGAAGTTTCCCTACGAAAAAAAGGTCGAACGCGACGGCCCACCCGAAAGAGCGCTTGCCGCGCTGGCGGATAGCGTTGTGGCGCGCGGCGTGAAAGAGATTGACGGCGGCGTGGTTGCCGACGACAGCCTTTTCCATCTGGAGCGATTTCCGAGCGGCTGGACGATCGACGACATGCTGTGGTCCTACGGCGCGGCGGTTTCGGCCATTGCCGTTGACGACAATACGTTCACGATCGAGGTGCGGCCGGGCGAGCGGGAAGGCGATGGCGTTGCGTTCACCGTCGATCCCGCGAGCGATTTCTACACCGTGGAGAACACGCTCCGTACCAGCGCGCGCGGCAGCGAGGAAAAACTGACCGCCGCGCGAGAGCCCGGGTCTCGCACGATTCGTTTGAGCGGCACGATCCCGGCGGGAGCGCCGCCCCGCAAGCTGGTCTTCGCGGTTGAAGAGCCTGCCGAATATGCTGCGGCGCTGCTGGCGCGGCTGCTCGAAGCGCGCGGTATAAAGATTCATGGCGGCGCGCGCGGGCGCCACGCCGGAGATCCGGAGCTTTCGCGCGCAAACCGTCCGGCGGAAACCATTCTTGCGGAACACACGTCCGCGCCGCTTGCCGAAGATATCCGCCAGATGAACAAGAACAGCTTGAACCTGCACGCGGAGCCGCTGTTGCTGCTCGCCGCGCACGAAAAAACCGGCGCCACGACATACAAAGAGGCGGTGAAATTCGCCGCCGAGTTTTTCAAGGCCGCGGGCATCGCCGAAGGGGACGTCGTATTGACCGACGGGTCGGGACTTTCGCGGCGCGATTTGGTCACGCCGCGCGCGATCGTGCAAATGCTGCATTACGCCGCCGCGCAGCCCTGGGGCGAGCTCTACCGCTCGTCGCTGCCCGTGGTGGGCGAAGACGGCACGCTCTCCGACCGCATGAAGAACACTTCGGCGGCGGGCCGCATCTTCGCGAAGACCGGGACGATCGAGCACGTGGTTTCACTTTCAGGTTACGCGACGACCGCTCGCGGCGCGCGCCTGATCTTCTCGATCCTCGGAAACAACAATAATCTCCACGCGCAAGAAGCAGACATGGTGCTCGATGCCATTGCCGTGGCGATGATTGAGGAGCTGGGACCGGCGCCGGTGACAAAGAAAAGGAAGTAAAGGAAGTATGGGAAGTGCAGGATGTTGAGGATCGGAGAACCATCCGATGGGTTGTCATTGTGGGTCGCGGTTTCAACCGCGACATTTGCGAATTTATATTTTGGGGCTTTAGCCCCTGAAGTCCCGGTCAATGCATGACTGACAAAATGAAAACCATTACCGTTTTTGGAAGCTCGCGCCCCGAAGAGGGCCACGCGGATTATGTGGAGGCGGTGGATCTGGGCCGCGCGCTGGCCGCGGCGGGCTTTGCTGTGTGCACGGGCGGATACGGTGGAGTGATGGAAGGCGTGTTGCGCGGCGCGCGCGAAGCGGGCGGGCGCGTGCTGGCCGTGACGTCCACTTTTTTCCGGTCGCGCGCCAACCGCTGGGTGGATGAGGAAACGCGCATGGCCACGTGGCAGGAGCGGCTGTTCGAGCTGGTGCGTCTCGGCGACGGCTACGTCGCATGCAAAGGTGGAACGGGCACACTGGTCGAGCTTGCTGTGGTCTGGGAAATGCTGAACAAGAAAGCGATGGAGCACCGCCCGTTCGTCGTGCTGGGCGATTTCTGGCAGCCAATTCTGGAGCGCGTGCGCGAAGTCGAGCGCGGGCACGTATCCAGGTGGGGCGAGTCGAACGATCCGCTCGTGCACCAGGCGCCGAACCCTGCCGGCGCCGCGCAGTTTCTCGCCGCGCGATTGGCAGACGCGCACCGGCGTTGAGGCGAGCTGAGGGAGAAGGGTGCGGGCTCTACTTGGAGCCTGCCACTAAAATGTCGCGAACCGCGGAAGACATCCTGGAATTTGACCGGCTGCGCGAGTTGCTGCGCCGCCAGACGACGTGCGCGCCCGGACGGCGCGCTATTGATGCGCTCGCATTTTCGACCGACCGCGCCGCGCTCGACGCCGCGTTTGCCCTGATCGCCGAAGCCATCGCCTACCGGCAGGATGGCAGCGAGATGGGCTTCGGTTCGCTTGCCGACCCGGAGCCGTGGCTTGCGGAACTCGAATCGCCGGCCGCTGTGCTCACGCCTCCGATGCTGCTCGCGGCGGCGTCTCTTGGAGACACGGTTGCGACGCTGCGCGAGAGCTTCCGCGACAGTTCCCACGACAGTTCCCGCAAACCAGCCGGAAAACTTCCGCTCCTCACCGCGCGCGCGGGCGCTGTTGCCGATCTTCGCCCCCTCGCGGCGGCCATCCGCCGGGCCGTGCTGCCAAACGGTGAAATCAGCGACGATGCCTCGCCCGAGCTGAAGCGTGTCCGCGGTAGCATGGGCCGCACACGCGAAACGGTCCAGAAAACGCTCGAGCGTATCTTGCGCTCTCGCGGCGGCGAGCCAGGCGAAGACTACGTCACGTTGCGCAACGACCGCTTCGTCATCCCCGTGCGGGCAGCGGAACGGCGCCAGGTGCAGGGCGTCGTCCACGCCGCAAGCGCGACCGGACAAACGGTTTTCGTCGAACCGTTCGAAACGATCGAGTTCAACAACAGACTCGTCCAGCTTGCCGAGGATGAAGCGGCCGAAATCGCACGCATCCTCGTAGAGCTGACCGAGCGTTTGCGCGGAAATCTCGGACCGCTGCGTTTTGCGATTGAGACGATTGCGGAACTCGACTCGGTGTTCGCCCGCGCCCGCTTTGCCCGCGAATTCGAATGCGCGCTGCCGCAATTCACCGGCGACGCCGCGCTGGAGCTGAAGGCCGCGCGTCATCCCGTCCTGGCCGACATGCTGCGCGCGCACGGCCGCAGCGTTGTGCCCATTACGCTAGCGCTTGGCGGTCCCCCGACTATGGCCGGGATAAATGCGGAGACCGTGCTCGTCATCAGCGGTCCCAACACCGGCGGCAAGACCGTCACGCTCAAGACCGTGGGCCTGGCCGCGCTGGCAGCGCAGTCCGGCATTCCCGTTGCCGCGGAGACAGCGCGGATGCCTCTAGTGGATCGCGTGCTCGTGGACATTGGCGACGAGCAATCCATCGCCGCGGACCTTTCGACGTTTTCCGCGCACATGCTCAATGTGCGCGGGATGCTGGAAGCGGCCACGTCCCGCTCGCTCGTGCTGGTTGACGAGCTGGGCACGGGCACGGCGCCGGACGAAGGCGCGGCGCTCGCCGTCGCCCTGCTGGACGAATTCCGCGCGCGCGGCTGCCTGACGCTTGCGACCACGCATCACGACCGCCTGAAGACTTACGCTTCGACCACGCCGGGCGTGCTCAACGCCGCTGTTGAATTTGACGAGGTGAACCTGCGGCCCACGTATCGCCTGCTGGTCGGCGTGCCGGGAGGCTCCAGCGGCATTGACATCGCGCGGCGGCTGGGACTGCCCACGCACGTCATTGACCGGGCGCGCGCGCAGCTTTCGCCCGCAGCGCATGAGGCCGCGGCGCTGATCGCTTATCTGCACCGCAGCCGCGACGAACTCGAAACCCTGAAGCGCGAGGCCACGCGTGCGGCGCAGGAACTGGCCGAGGAAAAGAAGCAGTTGCAGACCGAGTGGACCGAGCGTCAGCGAAAACGCCTGAAGGAGCTGGAACAGCAGTTTGCGCAGGCGCTCGAAAAACACGAAAAAGAAGTAGCGCGCGCGATCGAGGCCGTGAAAGAACGCGAACTGCGCGCGCAGTTCGAAAAGCAAACACATCGCAAACTCGCGAAAGCGCGCGGCGAGGCGCGCGAGGAAGCCGATGCCGCGACTGTCGCGCACCTGGCGGATTCGCAGGCCGATCTGGGCACGGCTGCCGCGCAAGCACTCAAGCCCGTCGCGCAAAGCGATCTGGTTCCGGGCGCGCGCGTCCGCGTGCGCGGCCTGCCCACTCCGGTGACGCTGCGCCGCCGCGACGGCACGACCGCCGAGATCGAAGCCGGACCGCTGCGCATGAAGGTCGCGCTCGCCGACATCACGGCGATCGTCGGCAACGAGGCGCCCGCAAAACCCTCGCTGCCGCGTGGAGTGACGGTGCGCGCGCAGCCTTCGGCTGAACCCGCCAGCGAAGAAATCAACCTCATCGGCTGCACGGTCGAGGAAGCCACGCGCCGCGTGGACAAATTTCTCGACCAAGCAGCGCTCGCCGGTTTGTCGCAGGTGCGCCTGATTCACGGCCACGGCACAGGCGCACTGCGCCGCGGCCTCGCGGAATTTCTGAAAACGCATCCGCTGGTTGAAGCCATTCACGCCGAAGCCGAAGATCGCGGCGGTGCCGCGATCACCATAGTTGAGCTTAAAGAGTAGAATCGGGTAGGAGTTTTACATGCTGCAAAGCGAACTAGTTTTTGTTTACGGATCGAACATGGAGCCCTCTCAAATGCGTGAGCGCTGTCCGGAATCGGACCTCGCTTGGTTCATAGCACAGGTCCAGGACAGAGCATTATGGTTCCCTCGCAAGAGCACCAGACGAAAAGGCGGTGTCGGCAGCCTAAGGAGCAGTGAAGGGGATGTGGTTTGGGGCGTTATTTTCTCTGTGAGCGTGCGCGATTTGGAAAGACTAAATCGCTTTGAGGGAGTTCCAAATTCCTATGAGCGCGATCGGATTGAAGTGACGGCACAAGACGGCAGCCCCCACAAAGTATGGACTTATACCGCAGTACCTGCAGATACTCCTCCAAAAGATTACACTCCACATAAAGACTACATCGAATTGTACATTCTAGGAGCGGAGTACTTCGGACTGCCTGCAGCATATACTGAGAAGCTTAGAAAGATTAAGACGAAGAATATAGACGAATAGATGGCTGAAGCGGGCTCATTTGCGGATCGCGTGAAGCAGCAGGCGGACATTGTCCGCGTGGTGGGGGAATACGTCCGCCTGAAAAAGTCCGGGCAGAATTTCTCGGGGCTGTGTCCATTCCATTCTGAAAAGACGCCGTCGTTTGCCGTGCATCCGGTGAAGCAGATTTATCACTGCTTTGGATGCGGCGTGGGCGGGGACGTCTTCAAGTTCGTGATGGAGATGGAGAAGATTTCGTTTCCGGAAGCGATACGGGCGGTGGCCGAAAAGTGCGGCATCGCCGTGCCGCAAGCGCGGGAGCGCACGCCCGAGGAGCGCCGCGAAAACCAACAGCGGACGTCGCTGGTGGAAATGCACCGCGAAGCCGCGGCGTTTTTTGCACAGCAATTGAACGGCACGCCCGAGGGCAGGGCGGCGAAGGCCTATTTGCTCGACCGCGGACTCGACTCCGAAGCCATAGCGCGGTTCGGCGTTGGTTTCGCGCCGTCGGGCGGCGAAGCGCTGCTGCGCGCGATGAAGCAGAAGTATCCGGAGAAAGTGCTTGAGGTTTCCGGCCTGTTCAGCCGCGACCAGAGCGGGCGGCTCTACGACCGGTTCCGCCGTCGAGTGATGTTTCCCATCGCCAACGAATCGGGGAAAATTGTCGCGTTCGGCGGGCGCGCGCTGGGCGACGACCTGCCGAAATATCTCAACTCGCCCGAAACGCCGATCTATTCGAAGAGCAACATCCTCTATCATCTGGACCGCGCGAAGGAAGCGTTGCGCCAACGCGACTTCGCCGTGCTGGTGGAAGGCTACATGGACGCGATTTCCGTGGCGCTTGCCGGAGTTTCGAATGTCGTCGCCAGTTGCGGCACGAGTCTCACGGAACCGCAAGTGAAGCTCTTGAATCGTTTCACGCGGCGCATCGTCGTCAACTACGACCCGGACACGGCGGGGCAAGCCGCCACGGAGCGCTCGCTTTCGATCCTGCTCGAACAGGGCGCCGAGGTGCGCGTCCTTGCTTTGCCCGGCGGCAAGGACCCGGACAGTTACATCCGCGCCGAAGGCGCCGTGGCGTACACGAAATTGTTGAACGAAGCGCCGCCGTACGTGGACTACCTGATCGGGCGCGCCCGCAAGATGGACCTGACCTCGGCCGAAGGGAAGCTCCGCGCGGTGAATTTCCTGATGCCCTACGTCCAGCGCATCCCCGACCGCATCCTGCGCTCGGAATGGGCCACACGCATCGCGCAGCAGCTTCGCATCGAGGAGCCCGTGCTGCGTGAATCGATGCGCAAGGCGGCGAATGAACGCCGCAGCGAAGTAAAGGCCCGGCCGGAGCTGGTGGGCCGGGCCGCTAAGCCCGCCGAGCGGCGCCTCGTGCAGATGTTGATCGAAGCCGAAGAGTTCCGCGCGCAGCTGGCACAAGAAATTCGCGCCGAGCAGCTGCACCAAGGGCTGGAAACCGAGCGCATTCTTGCGGCGCTGGTCGCCGCCTGCGAGTCGGGCGAGCGGCCCGACGCGGCGACGCTGGCCCTGGCGCTCGAAGACCGCGACCGCCGCCTGCTGTTCGAAATCGCGTTCGAAGCCGCCGCCGCCCCGACCTGGGAAGAAGCCGAAAGCTGCCTGGCGGTTCTGCGCCGCCGGCGCGCCGAGGAGGAACTGGCCGTCGTTCAGAGGCAGATCGAGACACAAGCCGCGGTGGCGGGGTCGAGTGGGGAGATGCGCCGCCTGCTGGAGCGCAAGCAGGAGCTGCGAAGGCGGCTGGGCGGGCAAGGAATAAGCCCAGCGCGGCCAATGTGATTGCTGTGTATCTTTTCTCCTTTTTTGAAAACAAAGCAGTTGACGCGTTTGACCAGGCCTGTGTAACTTGACTAGGTTTCACCACGTAGACACTGTAACGAATGAAAGGCGACGTGCATCCAACGTCCTGTACGGCGCAAGCCTTGGGGAATGCAAGGGCAGGCGGGGGCAAAGGTGTCGAACGCGCGAGGCATAGAGTTATCTCACCAGTGGGCTTTTATCTTCCATCTCCATGTGAATCAGGAAACTCGCGTCTTGGTGTCTTCAGGTATTGTCGGCAAGTGATTTGGGGAATGCGTCAGCTTCGCGCACCCGCGGGCAGTCAAGCTCGCGTTTGATTTGCGGAGGGTCTCTTGGCGTTGGCCATTGAAGAAAAATATGATCAGGTGCGCCAGCTCATTGCCCTGGGCAAGGAACGCGGCTACCTGCTCTATGACGAAGTAAACGACACCCTGCCCGCCGAAGTGCACTCGTCGGAGGAGATTGACGATCTGCTCTCCACCTTCGAGCGTCACGGAATCGATATCTACGAAGACCTCGCCGCGGCAAAAGCAGCCCGCGCCACCGCCGATACGACCGTATCCGAAGCCCCCGAAGTCGAATCCAAGGACGAACTTCCTGTCGCTGAGGAGAGCGAACTCGACCTCACGCCGGGGATGCTCGAAAAGACGAACGACCCGGTGCGCATGTACCTGCGCGAGATGGGCACCGTACCGCTGCTGACGCGCGAGGGCGAAGTGGCCATCGCCAAGCGCATCGAGCGCGGCCAGTTGCTTGTGCTCAAGACGATCACGCGCTCCCCCATCATCCTCAAGGAACTGCTGACGATCGGGGAGGACCTCCGCAACGGCACCCGGTCGATCAAGGAAATCGTCCAGTTCGATGACGAGGAGCTCACCGAAGAGAAGATCGAGAACAAAACCAGGAAAACACTTAAGGTTCTCGACAAGATTGCGAACCTTTACCTGGAATGTTTGAAGCAGGCCGCGAAACTCGATCGGATGACGAAGTCCAAGAAGCGTCCGTACATCCGTTTGAAGTATTCCGTGTCGCGGCTGCGCATCGAGATGTCGCAACTGGCGCGCTCGCTCGAGTACCACCTGCTCGAGAAGAAGCGCCTGATCGAAAAGATCCGCAGCACCGTCGAGCGCTTGCAGTCGCTCGAGCGCGAAGCGGGCAAGCTCGAGCGCCGTGCCGACGCCTCGAAGGGCGATCACGCCGTGGAGGCGCGCAAGGAGCTTCGCTCGCGCCGCACCGAGCTGCGCGAAATCGAAGTTTCCAGCGAGACGGGGCTCACCGACCTGAAGCGCATGCTCCAGGTGATCCTTCGGGGAGAAGCCGATGCCGAACAAGCCAAAAAAGAGCTGATCGAGGCCAACCTCCGCCTCGTGGTTTCCATCGCCAAGAAATACACGAACCGCGGATTGCAGTTTCTGGATCTGATTCAGGAAGGCAATATCGGCCTGATGAAGGCCGTGGACAAGTTCGAGTGGCGCCGCGGCTACAAGTTTTCGACGTATGCGACCTGGTGGATTCGCCAGGCCATCACCCGCGCCATCGCCGATCAGGCGCGCACCATCCGCATTCCGGTGCACATGATCGAGACGATCAACAAGCTTATTCGCACCAGCCGCCAGCTCGTGCAGGAACTCGGCCGCGAGCCCACCTCCGAAGAAATCTCCAAGCGCATGGAAATTCCCGTGGCGAAGGTGCGCAAGATCCTGAAAATCGCGCAGGAGCCCATCTCTCTCGAGACGCCCATCGGCGAAGAGGAAGATTCGCACCTGGGCGATTTCATCGAGGACAAGGCAGTCGTTTCGCCGTCCGATGCGGTCATCAACCTCAATCTGAAGGAACAGACATCGTCGGTCTTGAAATCGCTCACGCCGCGCGAGGAAAAAGTCATCAAGATGCGTTTCGGCCTCGACGACGGCTCCGAGCACACGCTCGAGGAAGTCGGCCAGTCGTTCGCCGTCACGCGCGAGCGCATCCGCCAGATCGAGGCCAAGGCGCTGCGCAAGCTGCGCCACCCGTCGCGCTCGCGCAAGCTCCGCGCCTTCCTCGAAGGCGCTTCGCGCGATTATCTCTGAGATTTCACTGCCGCGCCTGCCCGAAATTTCTCAGTGAAGATTTAGAATCCGGCAGCCACACAATGAAATTTGTGCGCTGTGCACTGTGTTTGTGGCGCCGGCGTCCCGCCGGCGATTTCTCCGATTTCCGCACAGCAAAAGAACGCCGGCGAGACGCCGGCGCCACGAAAAACCTGCATCCCTTGGTGAGTTCCGTGGGTTACGTTTCACCTGTGGGATCGTCGTGAGAAACGAGGGTTGACGGGCTCGGGCTATTTTGGGATTGCAAATGGTGATTCGTTCTCGAAGTGTAGAGCCACGGCTTCCTTGATGTTGGCGTAGAGATCATCCACGATTTGCGCTTGCGTGAAGATGTCCTCGCCGATGCCGCGAGCGCACCAAATGTCGCTGTCGTTGTAAACCTCGATTTTTACAAGCATAGAGGCTTCCTATTTTATTTATGCTATTGCGTTCCCTCTGGGTTTTCTATTTGTTCATTGACGGTGAAGTGTGCGAGGCAATTGCGACACAGGCAAGCGCGGTAGCGGCGTGCAATTTCTTCGCGCGCCGCGGCCGTCAGACGGAGTTCCTCGCACCAGCATCCCGCAGCCATCGCTCCGCAGGAAAATTCCTGGCCGCAGGCTTCGCAGATTTTCTGTTTCCGCTGTTCCGGGGGAGTTGGCCCCGCGCAAGTGGACATCATTACCCTTTCATTCGCCGGCGGTTCATGCGGCGGCATTGCGTGAGGATTCGGCATTCCACGCGGCGACAATTTGGTCGAGACCTTCGCGGTACGTGGGATAGCGCGGCGTCCAGTTGAAGTCGCGGCGGAAACGCGCGTTGGTCGTCCTCGTGGATTTTGTGAAGTAGGAGAATGCCTGTTCGCCCGCAATCCATCTGGCGAGCCAGTAAGGAACGCGCCGTGGAGGCGGCGCGCCGAGGCGCGATGCGAGACCTTCGAGCAACGCGCGCACGGACACGAGTTCGTCGTCCACCACGTGCCAGGTCCCGTTCTTCGGCTGCTCCGCGGCGCACGCGAAAGCGCTCGCGGCGTCATCTGTGTGGATCATCGCCCTGACGGCGTCGCCGCGCCCGAGGATGGGCATTTCACGCTTGCGCAGGGCGTCGGCAAGCATCCGAAAGTGCGCGGAGTCAGGATCGTAGAACGCGCCGCCACGCAACACGCCGGTGACAAATCCTTCGACCGAGCCGGCCTCGCGCGCAATCGCTTCCGCGTCAATCGCCGATTGCAGGAGGGGATCGGGCACAGCCGGTGAATCTTCATCGAAGGCGGATTCGTCTCTGGGACGCGCCACCCACACCACGCTCTGCTGCAGATAAGTTTTCGCGCCAATTTTGGCGGCCGCTTCGGTGAGGCATCGCGTGCCTTTGCGGCGGATGTGATCGTTCATGGCCCAGTCCGCCGGAGTCGTCTTGCGCTTTACAGGTATGGCCGTGGCCGCGTGAATCACGGTATCGCAGCCGTCGGCCGCCTGCGCCAGCGACTCCGCGTCAAACAAATCCGCGTGGCGCGGCTCGCCGCCCATTGCCCGCACAACGCTTTCCGCCTTCGCGCCGCGGACCTGCCCGACGACCAAGTGCCCTCGCGCGGTGAATTGCTGGATCAGCCGCCGGCCCAGCACTCCGGATGCGCCCGCGATAAAAACTCTCATGGGATCACTCCTGCGCGCCTCAGCTCGCTGGCGGCGTCTCCTGCGCGCTCATCGGGAGCGCCCTCGCCCGCAGCGCCGCCGCGACCGCGCCGCCATAGACCGCGCCGAGCAGCAGAAAAGCGATCGACAGCGTGACGTGTTGGGCGAACCATCCGAGCGTGAAACTCATGATCAGCTGCAGAATCGTCGCAATGACCGAAAATGCGGATTGCGTCCGGCCCATGAGCCGCTGCGGCACCGTTGTCATGATCGAGGATTGCGTCAGGATGCCGCCCAGCGCGCGGCACAGGCCGAACAGCGCATTCATCGCTACCACTGCGGCGAGCAGACGCGCGTAGGGAAATAGTGTATGGCCCACGGCCAGCGTGGCCAGCGCCAGGACCAGCACGCTGTGCTGCCTCTTTCGCGCCAGCGTGCCGGCGGCCAGTCCTCCCGCCACCGCGCCGATGGCCCACCCGGCCTCGATGTATCCGTATCCTCGCGCGCCCGCGTTGAGCAAATCCTTCGCCAGAGCCACGACGAGCACGTTCGCGCTGATCACCCCGGCCATCATGCACGAGTACGTGATCCCGAGCGCCATCACGCGGGGTTGCTGCCGCAAGTACGCGAGCCCTTCCGCGATGTCGGCGAAAACACCCGATGTGGCAGGCGCCTCCTCGTCGGTACGCAGCAGCGATGGCTCGGACATTTCCGGAGGCGCTTCAATCGTGGGGGAAGCGGAGACGAGCCGCGTGTTATAGGCGCCTCGGGGCGTGTAATACCCGTGCCGCAACAGCAGCAGGCAGATGGCCGAAATCAGATACGTGGTGCCGTCGATTCCCAGGACTCCCGCAAGCCCCGCGCGCTCGAAGATGAATCCCACCAGCGCGCCCGCCGCGGCCATCCCGCCCTGCACCGCGATGAGCACGGTGGCGTTCGCGCTTAATAGCTGTTCCCGCGGGACGAGCTCTTGCACCAGAGCATTCGTCGTGGACCAGTACATCGCGAACCCCACACCCAGCAGCAGGACCATCGAATACAGTTCCCACAGAGCCAGATGACGCGTATACGCCAGCGCTGCCGTGCCCAGCACGATCACGGCCCGCGCCGCGTCCAGCGCGATCCCTAGGTACCTCCTGTCCACACGGTCGATCAGCACGCCGCCGAACGGGGGCACCACCAACCCCGGCAGTGTCACCAGCATCACGATCAGGCTGACCTTTACCGTCGAGTGCGTCACGCCGAGCACGTACCAGGTAACGCCCGCAAAATTCATTCCCGTGCCGAACAGCGACACGAACATCGCGAAAAAAAAGAATGGGAATCCCGGAACGCGGAACAGCGCTTTCCAGTTCAGTGTGGAATGAGGGTCTGAGGCCATTTCAGAATTGAGCGACCGTTTGCCGGGCTTTCGAGGATCAGTGTAATGGTAATGGCACGGCAGGTTCAATGCCGAATGATTCCAGGCCGTGTGTCAGCTTTTCTTTTTCTTCCCAACTGCATCGGCGCTGTGAATGGTCACCGGGTGCTTCGGTCTTTCGTCCACATGGAGCTCGAAGATGTCCGGCCGGGCATAGTGGCCGACCACGTCCAGATCGAATTTTCCGCGGACGATTTGCGCGCGATCGATTTCGGCGACAAGAATCGCTTCGCCCTCCAGGTTAGGTCCGGCAAGAAAGTTGCCGAACGGATCCACGATGCAGCTTCCGCCGCGATTCACGATGTCGTCCGGATCTTTGCCGATGGCGGGGCGATAATCGGCCGGGAAGTCGCGCTGCCGGTTGAATTGATTGGCGGAAAGCACGAAGCATCGTCCTTCGACGGCGATGTGGCGCATCGAGGCGATCCACGAATCACGCGCATCGGCGGTGGGCGCGCAATAAATTTCTATCCCCTTCGCGTACATCGCCGCCCGCATCAAGGGCAGATAATTTTCCCAGCAGATGACCGCTCCCAGTTTTCCGAACGGCGTATCGAACACGGGCATCGTCGAGCCGTCGCCAAAGCCCCACACGAGGCGTTCGGAAGCCGTCGGCATAACTTTCCGGTGCTTGCCGAGGTAAGCGCCATCCGGCCCGAAAAACAATATGGTGCAGTAGAGGGTGCCGCGGTCCCGTTCAATGACTCCGATGACGAGGTAGATGCGATTGCCGCGTGCCGTGCGGCCGAGCGCGTCCACCGCGGGACCAGGAACATCCACGCTGCTCTCCCAGTAACGGCGAAATTCTTCGCGGCCTTCGCTGGTGCGCGAGCCGATGACGGCGCCGAAATCCAGGCCCCGCGGATACGCGGAGACAAACGCTTCGGGGAAAAGCACAAGCCGCGCGCCTTGGCGGGCGGCATCGTGCGCAAGCGCATGCACTTTGTCCAGAGTGCGCTTGCGGTCGAACGCGACCGAAGCCGCCTGCACGACCGCCACCTTAAATGGCGGCGCGTCCGCCGTTTTTTTCTCTTTGCGTTTCCTGTTCTTCATAGAGCGATCCCGGCGATCACTTCACGGAAGCAACACGATCTTCCCGAACGCGCCCGCCTCCATGACCTCTTTGTGCGCGCGCGGTGCTTCGGCCAGCGGCATCTCTTTTCCAACCACAGGACGCAGCGTGCCATTCTCAAGTCCCGCGATGATCCCGCCGTGGATTTCCGCCGCCTCGTCATTCGATATAGCCCACAGTATCATCCCGTGAACACTCGCTTCCCGCATCATGATGTCCCGGGGCGTGATGGTCACGTCGCCGCGGCTGCCGATCACTACGACACGCCCGCGCTGCGCTAGCATCTTGAGGTCCGCGCCCAGATTCACATTTGCGAGCATCTCGAGAATCAGATTTACGCCGCGCCCGCCAGTCACCTTGAGCAGTTCCTCGTGATACCCGGCGTCACGATGATTGAGCGCGTGGTGCGCGCCTTCACGCTTGACGAGCTCCAGCCCTTTTTCCGTTCCCGCTGTCCCGATCACGGTCATCCCCATCGCTCGCGCCATTTGTACCGACGCGATTCCCACGCCGCCGCTCGCGCCATGCACCAGCAATGTTTCGCCGCCGCGCGCATGCGCAACTTGATGCAAGGCGCGGTAGGCCGTTCCGTAAGGCACGAACACTCCCGCGCCCTGCGCAAACGATATGCGATTTGGCAATGGCTGGACCTGCGCCTCGAGCGCGAGCGCGTATTCGGCGTAGGTGCCGCTGACCGACCGAGCCAGGTACACGCGATCGCCCGGCTTCACCCTGGCAACGCCTTCGCCAACCGTTTCGACCACTCCGGCGCCGTCCGAGCCCGGCGTGTACGGCAGGGATGGCTTGATCGCGTACGCTCCACTCCGCATGTAGGTATCCGCCGGATTGACGCCGGCTGCTATTACCCTCACCACAACTTGCCCTGCGCCGGGCTTCAGCGCCGGGACTTCCGTGAGTTTCATCACTTCCGGCGCGCCGAACTCGTGCACGAGAATTGCCTTCATTTCATCGCTCCTTTCAAGAACGCTTACAGAATTTCATGAAGTGCGGAAGAATACCGGGCGGCATTGTAACAAAATAGAAGCTCGGCTGAAGCGGCGGAACCATGGCGGCCAGCCGTCTTACTCTTGCCCGGGCAGCACAATTTCGTAGAACGCGGCGCAAAGCGCCACCTGTTTTTTCGGTTTCAGCGCATCGTAAAAAACCGGAACGGTCATTCCAACCAGCAACTGCCGCGCGTTGTCGGTCGTCATGCGGGAGAGGGTTTCGCCCGCGAGCGTCGTGAACTCGTAGCGGATGCCGTTGCCGTTGCGCGCGATCCATTGCTTGGTCACGCGCGCCATGACGAGTTCCCCGTCGGCGAGCAACTGCCGTTGCCGGTCGAGCGCGCGTTGCATCACGAACATGATTGCCGCCACCAGGCCGAGTGGCAGCACATACACCAGCGGCCTGCGCGGGGGCGTGATATTTCCGGGCGTGGCGGCGGGCTGCATCACCGCCATGGCGATCAGCGCGCACGCGAACAACAGCAGCGCAACCCAGATCATCGTCACGTTCATTTTCCCCTGGCGGCTCATTCGGACTTGTCTTGGGCGCGGCAACTCGGCGAGCACTGTGTATTGTTCGGCCACCGCTTCGTTTGGCGCGGTGATCGAGGCTGCGCCAGCCTGCGGCGTCGCCCCCGCAGGCTGCGCGGATGGCGCTCCGAGAGCGCCGATGCGAACTTTTCCCTTTACGACCAGCACGACCAGAATTGCCGGAACGATTGCCAGCGCCGCAAACGCCCCAAGGATGGGAATCTCGGCGTGTCCGATGAAGATCCAGATAATCAGCGGCGCGTCGAAGACCATTACCAGCACCGGCAGCAGGCGCAAAAACAGGCGTGTCTGTTTTTCCGCCGCCTCACGGTTCCACCCGCACTGCGGGCAATAAATCTTGCCCATGGCATTCGCCATAGGCATGTGGCATTGCGGACATTCGGGGGACGGCATGGCGATACGTATATAGTCCATAGAACAGAGGAATTCAAATTGGTTCGCAGATGGTTTCTGCCCCGCCGCGCAAAATCCGTCTTATGATGTAGCGATGGCGGCACTCATCGAGCTGCGCGGCCTTACCGTCGAGCTTCCCACGCCCTCGGGCTGGATTCGTCCGGTGGACGACGTTTCGTTCACGCTTGAAACCGGCGAGTCGCTGGGTCTGGTCGGCGAATCGGGCAGCGGAAAATCCATGCTCGCGCTCGCGCTGATGGGATTGTTGCCGGCGGGCGCAAAAGTTCGCGGCGAAGCGTGGCTCGCGGGAGCAAACGGCGCTTCCGGTTCGCGCGTGAATCTGCTGGCGCTCTCCGAGCGCGACAAGATCCGCATGCGCGGCCGGGACATCGCCATGATTTTTCAGGAGCCGATGACCGCGCTCAATCCCGTCATGCGCGTCGGCGCGCAAATCGCGGAGGCGATTCGCGCGCACCAGCGAGGCCTCACGCGCGCGGAAATTGACGGCCGGGTGCTTGCGGCGCTCGAACGCGCCGCCGTGCCGGACCCGGCGCTGCGCGCGCGGCAATATCCGCACCAACTATCCGGCGGTTTGCGGCAGCGCGCGATGATCGCCATGGCGCTGGCCGCGGGCGGCGATCGAGGGCGCACCGCGCAGCTCGCGGCGAGCGCTCACGGCGCGCCGCGCCTGCTCATCGCGGACGAACCTACCACGGCCCTTGACGTCACCATACAGAAACAAATTCTCGAGCTGCTGGCGCGTCTGCGGCGCGACCTCGGCCTTGCGCTGCTGTTTATCACGCACGATCTGGGCGTGGTCGCGCAGGTGGCGGACCGCATCGCCGTCACATATGCCGGATGCATCGTCGAGGAAGGCCCCGCGCGCGAAGTGCTCGAGCGCCCGCGGCATCCCTACACGGCCGGACTGCTGCGCGCGTCGCCGCAACTTGTGCGCCAGAAACTCGAGCCGATTCCCGGCGCTGTGCCGGCGCTCACCGCGCTGCCGTCCGGCTGCGCGTTTGAGCCGCGCTGCGCGCTGCGCCGCCCCGAATGCGCCGTCGCCATGCCGGAGCTGCTCCCCGTCGGCCCGCGGCACCGCGCACGTTGCATCCTGATCGAAGGCGCGATGGAAGAGCGGTCTTCATGATTCGCGGAAGCCGGCGCCCGGAGCGTGGTTGCCCTCTCCCTCCCGCAACAAGTTCGACGCAGGGTTGGGCGCGCATACCGGGGACAGACTACAATGCTTATGCGATCGCGCCTGAGGGGCGCTGAATGGCGCGCGCTTTATCACGCCTGGGGAGAATCGAATCGCCTGGAACCGGGTCCCGCATGGGAATGAACTTCTCCCGCGTCCCTGGCGATAACGAACGCTGATGCCGATGCTTTTGGAAGCAAGAAATCTGCGGAAGACGTTTGGCGTTTCGGCCGGCGCCTTGATTTCATCGGGGCGCCCCGATTCCATTGGCGCGCGCGGCCGCGTCGCGGCGGTCGACGGCGTGAGTCTCGGGCTGGCCGCGGGCGAGACGCTTGCCATTGTCGGCGAATCCGGCAGCGGAAAGACGACCCTCGCGCGGATGATACTGCGGCTCATCGAGCCGGACTCGGGCGAGCTGCGCGTCAATGGCCGAGACTTCCTGGCTGCGCGTGGCGCTGCGCTGCGCGCGCTCCGGCGCGAGATGCAGATGGTGTTTCAAGATCCGTACGCTTCACTCGACCCCAGAATGCGCGTCGGCGCGATCGTCGGCGAGCCGCTCGAAATTCACGAGCCGCGGCTCGCCCGCGCGGAGCGCCGCGAACGCGTGGCCGAAGCGCTGCGCGCCGTGGGGATGGGCGAGGACGCGCTCGCGCGCTACCCGCACGAATTTTCCGGCGGCCAGCGGCAGCGCATCGGCATCGCGCGCGCCCTGGTCCTGCGCCCGCGCCTGGTCGTCGCCGATGAACCGGTCTCCGCACTCGACGTTTCGGTCGGCGCGCAGATTCTGGAGCTGCTGCAGAATTTGCAGCGCGATTTTGCCCTCACCTACCTGCTGATTTCGCACAGCCTGCCCGTCGTCGCGCAGCTCGCTACGCGCATCGCTGTCATGCAGGGCGGCCGCATCGTGGAAACAGGCCCCGCTGCGCAGATCCTCGGTGCGCCTTCTCATCCCTACACACAATCTCTGATCGCCGCGATTCCGGTTCTGCCGGCCCAATACTGAATGATGCATCGTTGTAGGGGCACGGCATTGCCGTGCCCCTACAAGGCGCGGCAATGGCCTGCTAAACTCACACCGATGGATTTTCGCTTCGAAGTTCTCAAGACCGATCCGACCGGCGCGAGGCTGGGGCGTCTGACGACTCCGCACGGCGTTATCGACACGCCCGCGTTTATGCCTGTGGGCACGGCGGGCACTGTGAAGGGCCTGACGCAGCAGGCGCTCGGCGAGTTGGGCGTTCAGATGCTGCTCGCCAACACGTATCATCTCTATCTACGTCCCGGCCACGAACGCATTCGCCGGCTGGGCGGGTTGCATCGTTTCATGGCCTGGCCGGGCGCGATCCTTACCGATTCCGGCGGCTTCCAGGTCTTCAGCCTTGCCGATCTCCGCAAGGTCACCGATGACGGCGTGATATTTCGTTCGCACCTCGATGGTTCCGAGCATTCGCTCACGCCGGAAAAATCCATCGAGATTCAGCAGGCGCTCGGTTCGGACATCGCCATGGTTCTCGACGAGTGCATCGAGTACCCCGCCGATCGCGAGCGCGCCGCGGCTGCCGTGAAGCGGACAGCGGAGTGGGCGCGCCGCTGCCGGGATTATGCTCGCGAGAATGCCGATGCTTCGACGACGCCGGGACAAGTTTTGTTCGCGATCGTGCAGGGCGGCACGCATGCCGATTTGCGGCGAGAGAGCGCGCGCCAGCTCGTGGACCTCGATTTCCCGGGTTACGCGGTTGGGGGACTCGCCGTGGGCGAACCTCATGCGCTCACGTGCGAGATGACGTCCGCGGCCACCGCCGAGCTCCCCGCGGATCGTCCCCGCTATCTCATGGGAGTGGGCCTGCCCGAGCAACTCGGCGATTACGTGGCACGCGGCATTGACATGATGGACTGCGTTCTGCCCACGCGGAACGCGCGCAACGGCTGTTTGTTCACTAGCGCCGGCAGGATCAACATCAAGAACGCAACCTATGCTGAAGATTCGCGCCCTCTCGACGAGCGCTGCTCCTGCATGGTCTGCCGCACCTACTCGCGCGCGTACTTGCGGCATTTGTTTATGGCCAATGAAATCCTCGCCTCGATCCTGAACTCCCACCACAACGTTGCGTTTTTCCTTGACATTATGAGCAAGATTCGACAGGCTATTGCGTTTGGAGAACTAGCGGAATTCTCCTCAGAGCTGCAAGCGCGCATCGAAACGGGTCAACCCTGAAGCGGGCGAGGCGTTGGGTGTGCCATGCTGCGCTTCGCAGGCGGGTGAGGAAGTAAGTTCTGGAACGAATCCTGTGGTCCTGCCTTTCTGCTTTATCGAGTGTGGCGGGACCTATTTTTGTCCGTACTAGCGGTTGCAACGAGAGGATGGGTCGCAGCAATGTCCGGCATATTTTCACAAGCAAGTCTCTCTTTAATGGCCCAGGCCACGGGTCCGGGCGGCCTGATGGCCTTCGCACCGCTGCTGATCATCATGGTCATTTTCTATGTGCTGCTCATTCTTCCCGCGCAGCGGCGGCAAAAGAAGACCTCGCAAATGCTGAGCGCCCTCAAGAATGGAGACAAGGTGGTCACGTCGGGCGGGCTATTCGGCACGATCGTGGGCATCGAAAGTGATTCCATTCAGCTTCGCATTGCCGATCAGGTGAAGGTGAAAGTATTGCGTTCCGCCGTGGCCGCTCTCCAGCCAGAAGGCAAGGAGGAGTAGCACGGCCGGGTTTCGGGAGCGGGCTCTACTTGGAGCCCGCCGGAGAAACGATGCATTCCATTTATTCTAGCGGGCTGCAAGTACAGCCCGCACCCGTGGAGTCCTGAGCCAGTCCAAGCCATGAACTCAAATCTCAAATGGAAACTAGTCTTCATCGTAGCCGTCATTCTTATTTGTGTTGTCGGCTTGGTCGGAATTCCCACGCTTCCCAAGTCTTTCTCCGCCATGAAGTCGAATTTTGCCGACCGCATCAAGCTCGGGTTGGATTTGCAGGGCGGAACGCACCTGATCCTGCAGGTGCAAGTGCAGGAAGCGGTGAGCGAGGAGACCGACCAGACCCTCGATCGTATCAAGACGCTGCTTCGTGATAAGACCGTCCGGTACGATGAAATTCGAAAACTGAGCGATACCCAGATTTTGGTGCACAACATTGCCCCCGAACAAGCGGGCACCACGCGCAACCTCATTGCTGACCAGTTTCCCGAGTGGGTGATTTCTCCGGCGCCGGGCGAACCCTCCGGCTACCTTCTGGCGATGAGCCAGACGCAAATTTCCAACAAGCAGCAGCAAACCATGGACCAGGCCGAAGAAACGATCCGGCGCCGCATTGACGCGCTGGGATTGACAGAACCTCTGGTAGCTCCCTACGGCCAGGGAGACAATGAAATTATCGTCGAGCTGCCCGGCGAAGGCGATCCGAACCGCGCCAAAAGCGTGATTCAGGCCGGCGGGCAATTGGAACTGCACCTCGTGCTGGATGCCACTCCATACTCTTCCGAAGTGTCCGCCATGGCTGCGCACGGGGGCGTGATGCCGCCCAATTCCATATTGGTGCCGGGCAAGAGTTCGGCTGCCGCGGCGGGCCAGCCGTCCGTGGAGAGCTGGTACGTGATCGACCGCGTTCCCGTGGTGACCGGGCGTGATCTTCGCAGCGCCACCGCCGTGCGCAGCACCAAGAATATCGGTTTCTACGACGTGGATTTCACTCTATCCACCGAGGCCGGCCGGCGCTTTGGCCCCTTCACGGAACAGAATATCGGGAAGCAGTTGGGCATCGTCCTGGAGCATCGCATGCAAACCGCCCCCGTCATCAATGGCCGCATTGATGACACCGGCGTGATCGAAGGGCAGTTCGGCGAGCAGGAAGCCAACGATCTCGGCCTGGTGTTGCGTTCCGGAGCACTTCCGGCGTCCATCAAATATCTCGAAGAACGCACGGTCGGTCCTTCGCTGGGAGCGGACTCGATCCGTCATGGCGTGCAGGCCTCGATCGTCAGCTTGCTGGTGGTGATGATCTTCATGGTGTTTTACTACCGGCTGTCAGGCGTAAACGCCATCGTCGCGCTGGTCTTGAACCTGGTCATTTTGCTTGCCGCGCTGGCCTATTTTGGCGCGGTGCTGACCCTGCCCGGCATCGCCGGAGTCATCCTGACGATCGGCATGGGCGTGGATTCCAACGTCCTGATTTTCGAGCGCGTGCGGGAAGAGTTGCGCGCGTCGAAGGCGCCGGTCTCCGCCGTGGACATGGGGTTCAAGCGGGCCTTTTTGACGATCATTGACACGCACGTGACGACGGTGGTTTCGGCCTTGTTTTTGGGCTTGTTCGGGACAGGTCCGGTGCGGGGTTTTGCCATCACCCTGGTCATCGGTCTACTGGCAAACCTGTTCACGTCGGTCTATGTCTCGCGTGTCATTTTTGACTGGCATCTGGCCAAGATGCCTCGCGAGGCGGCTCTGAGTATTTAGCTCGGGTGCGGGCTCCACCGGGTGCGGGCTTTACTTGAAGCCCGCCAGAATTTGGAGCCCGCCGGAACGGGTGCGGGCTCCACTTGTTTATCCTGAGTTCCGAAGGGGAGCCCGCCGGAATAAGAATGGTTCGATTTCGGGAACAAATTGTCCCAGGTTGGTGTCAAACTTTAACGGGTCAGAGTGATCATGGAATTCTTCAAACAGGTGGATCTGGACTGGATGGGCAAGGCGAAATACTTTTTTGCCCTGTCTCTGACGCTGTTGCTGATCGGGGCCGCCTCCTGGGTGGCCAAGAAGGGCCTCTACTACGGCATTGATTTTAAAGGAGGTACGATGGTTGACGTGCGCTTCGCCGGCCCTCCTCCGGTGGAGCAGCTGCGCTCGGGTCTGGTAAGCCAAGGCCTGGGCCAAAGCGTCATCCAGCCAATCAGTGACATTTCCAATCCGAATTCGAACGAAGTTATGATTGGGCTGGAACAGAAGGGGCAAGGTTCAGAGGCCTTGGATGCCGGGAAGACGGCGATTCTGAGCGCCCTTCACGCCACCTTAGGCTCCGGCGAAGCTGGGAAGCAGGATTTCAACGCGGTCGGTCCAGGGGCCATCTCGGACGTGCTGACGCGGAAGGACCCGCTCAGCCTGGGCGTCGCCGCCGGGGACCGCTATGCCCAACTGGCGCGCCAGATCGTCACGTTTCGCGACAAGGACCGCCGGGGTGTTGTGACCAACCTCAACGATCTTTCCGCCACGGGCGCAAGCGCCGCTGTCATTGCCGCGCTTCGCGATGCCTTCTATACGAGTAATTTTGCGATCGTCAATGTGGAGATCGTGGGGCCGAAGGTCGGCAGCGAGCTGCGGAGCCAGGCCGTCTATGTCACCCTTTATGCTCTGGGGGGGATGTTAGTTTATATTGCATTTCGCTTCGAGTGGGTGTACGGTGCTGCCGCCGTGTTAGCGGTGTTTCACGACGTGCTAATTACCTTGGGTTTGTTTTCGATTTTTCACTTCGAGATTTCGCTGACGGTCATTGCGGCGCTATTGACTTTGGTGGGTTATTCGATGAATGACACGATCGTGATCTTCGACCGCATCCGCGAGAATATGCGGCTGATGCGCCGCGAGCCCTTTCATGTGATCGTGAATCGCTCGATTAACCAGACGCTTTCTCGTACGATCCTGACCAGCGGGCTTACGTTCCTGACCGTTCTTGTTTTGTTCCTGATGGGCGGACAGGTTCTGCGCGCTTTCTCCTTTGCTTTGGTGGTCGGGATTATGGTAGGAACGTACTCCAGTTTTGGGATTGCCGCGCCTCTCGTTGTGGCCTGGAACCAGTGGAGAGGTCGGGACGCGGCTGTAATCGTATCCGGAACCGCAACCGGCAATAAAATCCGGAAGAGCTAAGGGCGCGTCCCTGGCGCTTTCGGCAGGAGGAAAGTGTAATGTTTGATGATTTAGTGGAATCCACAGCGGTCAAGAAGAAGACCAACAAAGGCTGGGCAGTAATTCTTTCCGGCCTGGTGCAGACATTCATCTTGGGGATCCTGGTCTTGATCCCGTTGATTTACACCGAGGCGCTTCCGAAGGCGATGCTGTCGACGTTGCTCATTGCACCGCCTCCGCCTCCGCCACCTCCGCCTCCGCCGCAACCTGTGAAGGTCGTGACCGTCAAGCCGGTCGCCCGCTTGATCCAGTCCGGAAAACTGGTGCAACCGCGAGCCATCCCCAAGGAAGTGGCCGTGTTTAAGGAAGCCGAGCTTCCACCGGACGTGATGAGCAACACCGGCCAGCAGGGCGGCGTGTTCGGCGGAATCCCCGGACAGGGCATCATCGGTGGCGCTTCGCTTCCTCCCCCGCCGAAGGCGGCGGCGCCGGCTCGCATCAAGCAGGGCGGCAACGTGACGGCGGCGGCTATCGTCACGCAGACACGGCCTCTTTATCCTGCGCTGGCACGCCAGGCCCGTATTCAGGGGAACGTCGTCCTCCATGCGATTATTGATAAGGAAGGCAAAGTGGCGGAGTTGCAAGTCATCTCGGGGCACCCGCTGCTGGTGCAATCGGCGCTGGACGCGGTTAAGCAGTGGCGCTATAAGCCCACACTGCTGAACGGCGATCCGGTCGAAGTGGATACAACCATTACCGTAACATTCACTATGGGTGGGTAAGGCAGGGAGCCGGCCGGGGACAGCAAAACGTTGGTCCCGGCTGAAAATTTCGAACGAAATAAAAAGGAGCGAATCACATGCTTGGGAATCTATCGGTTGCGGCAATGAACCTGATTGTTCTGCAGGGCCAGTGGGACCTGAGGACAATGTGGGGCAACATGAGTATTATCGCGAAACTCGTAGTGGGGATCCTGTTTCTTCTTTCCGCGTGGTCGCTCGGCGTCATGATCGACCGCGTGCTGATGTACAGCGCGGCTCGCAAGCAGTCCCGTGTTTTCGTCCAGCAGGTTGCTGGCGCGCTGCGCGAAGGCAAACTCGACGAAGCGATCTCCATCGCCGAGCGCAACAAGAAGAGCCATATCGCCAAGGTTGTGGCCACAGGCTTGTCCGAATTCCAGTCCGCCTCCTCGCAGGTGGCCGACATGGAAGTGATTGAAGCCGCCAAGCGCGGTCTCGATCGCTCGGTCGCCATCGTGCACGCGGAAATGAAGCGCGGCCTTTCCGGGCTGGCCACCATCGGGTCCACTGCTCCTTTCGTCGGACTGTTCGGCACCGTGGTCGGCATCATCAACGCGTTCAAGGGCATTGAGAGCACCAAGGCCACTGGCTTGTCGGCCGTCGCCGGCGGTATTTCCGAAGCGCTGGTCACGACCGCACTTGGGTTGCTGGTAGCTGTGCCCGCCGTGTGGGCCTACAACTACTTCACCAACAAGGTCGAAGCGTTTGACGTGGAAATGGACAACTCTTCGATGGAGTTGGTCAATTACTTCATCACGCGCCGGGCAGGCGGAAAGAAGTAACCAATGTCATATAAGCCAAAAGTCGGGGCAACGATGTCGGCTCCCAATGTCATTCCGATGGCCGACATCATGCTGGTGTTGCTGATTATCTTCATGGTGGTCACGCCGATGCTCACCAAGGGCTTTCCTGTGGACCTGGCGAAAGTCACCAGCCCCAGTGACATGCCCAATGCCGACAAAGATGATGCCGTCATCGTCGGCATCTCGGCGGCCGGGGACCTCTACCTGGGCACCACGAAAACCGATATCACGACAATCGCCGACCAGGTTCGTGACCGCATCTCCAACAAATTAGACAAGACCGTATTTGTGAAGAGCGACGGCCGGGCCAAGTATGGTGTGGTGGTCAAAGTGGTGGATGAAATCCGTTCTGCGGGCGTGGATAACGTCGGCTTGTTGACCGACAAATCCGAACAAAGCCGCAGGGCCGCTCCACCGCCGCCACCGGCGGATTAAGCTTTCACCGGGAAACATGGCCGGACGGGTCCGGGCTCTACTTTTACGCTGAACGCCCCGATCGGATCGGGACGTGGAGCCCGCCAGAAACGGGAGCGGGCTCTACTTGGAGCCCGCCAGAAAAAAGTCCGGACTTCCCGGTGACCGAGTTACAGTGCTTCCCCCGCGGTGATTCTGTTCGCGGGGCGGAACTTCGAATAACGGAGCGACGACAATGGGAATGGACGTTGGAGGAAAGACCGGCGGCGAGATGGCGACAATGAACGTCGTGCCGCTGATTGATATTTTGTTGGTGCTGATCATCATTTTCATGGTGATCACGCCGTTGACGCCAAAAGGTCTGGAAGCGCTCGTTCCGCAACCCGCGCCTCCAAACCAGCCACAGCCGCCGGCGACAATGCAGAAGACGATTGTCGTGCAGATCCTGGACACCGGGAAGATAAAGATCAACGAAGAAGATGCTACGTGGGACTCGCTTGGTCCGCGGCTATCCGATGTCTTCAAGGAGCGCGCCGAGAAGGTCGCCTTCGTCAAGGGAGACGACGCGGTGCGTTTTGCCGATGTGGCGCGGGCCATCGACATCATGCGGCGCTCCGGCATTGATAAGGTTGGGTTGATCACGGCCAATCTCGAAGCGGGTAAGTAACCCGTTCGGCTTAGCGGTTGGGCGGGTAGCAAAGCAAAGTGACACCGCTTTTTCTCTGCCCTCATTGGAAGATAGATAATGTTGCTTTGCTCCGGGGCCATGGTGGTGTAGAGTGTGCGGCTGTGGCCCGCGCAATTGGGTCTGTGGGTAGCGCGGGCGTCGGGAAGGCTGGCTTGTAAAGGAACTGTTTGCCAGCTCAGTGATCAGAAAGTTCACTGCCCTCTCGGGGGAATACAAAATAATCGCGGGGATGGACTTCTTGCCATGAATTCTTTTGCGCATATCCGGCACTCCAAAAAAATCACTTCCGTGGCGGTCCTGATCGCCACCACATTTATCGTCGCTTTCGGCGCCACTGGCTGCGACAAGCTCAAGGCCCGCGACCTGCTCAATAAGGGCGTCGCCGCCTATCGCGATGGAAAATTCGATCAGTCCATCGAGGACTTCAAGCAGGCCAAGGATCTCGATCCCACTCTGACCAACGCGCGCCTCTATCTCGCCACGGCGTACGCCACGCAGTACATTCCAGGCGCGCCGTCGGAAGAGAACATCCGCATGGGCGAACAGGCTATTAAGGAATTTCAGGATGTTCTGACGGCGGATCCGAACAACATTTCCGCGGTTGATGGGATCGGGTCGATTCTCTACAACATGGCCGGGACGCCGTACACGCGGGCCAAGTTTGAAGAATCGAAGACCTATCACATGAAGCACATCGCCTTAAAGCCGGAAGACCCGGAGCCTTACTACTGGATCGGCGTCATTGACTGGACGCTGACGTATCGCGCGAACCTGGAAATGCGCGGCAAGTGGCGTCTGGCGCACCTAACTGCTAAGACGCTTAAGGACGACGATCCGATGCCGCCCGATGTTCGCGACGATTACATCAAAGAGAACGGCCAGATGATTGACGAGGGCATCGAGAAGCTCCGCAGGGCTCTGGATCTTCGCCCTGACTATGATGATGCCATGGCCTACCTCAACCTCCTTCTCCGCCGTAAGGCGGACGAAGCGGCCGCTCCCGACGAGCGCGCTTCCCTGTTGAAGCAGGCCGACGAGCTGGTGGACAAGGCAAAAGAAATCAAGCAGAAGAAGATGGAAGCCCCGGCTAAGCCTTAGCTGTATCCCCGGGGACAACCCCTCTAAAGTGTTGAAGAAGCGGCCTTCCCAGGCCGCTTCTTCAGTTTTAGCCCGCAGTTCTCACAAGAATTTTGTAACAGCTCCAGTAGCACAGGCCCCGACAAGGCCGGGATCTTCGACTTCAGCCTGTGCGGTTTTGGTTTTGCGCTGCGTTGAGCAAAAGGCGCACAGATTGAAGTCTGTGCTACCAAAACCCCGTGCACTCCGCGTACGCGCGAAACTCTTTCCTCGCCCGGCGCGCCAAATAGACATAAAATAGAAACAATGTCTTCGGCCGAAAAGCCCGCAGGCCTATCCCCGGTTGTCACCGGCAAGACGGAGCGCACGGCGCGCGCGCTACAGTCGCGCTTCCTGGAACTGGTCGAGAAGGTTCGCCAGACGCGCCCGGCCGGCGACATTGATCTGCTGCGGAGGTCGTTCGAATTCGCGGCGGAGCAGCATCGCACGCAGTTGCGCAAGTCCGGCGCCCCGTACCTCTCGCACCCGCTCGAAGTCGCCCACATCCTGGCGGACATGAAGCTGGACATTACGACGCTTTGCGCCGCTCTGCTGCACGACGTGGTGGAGGACACACGCATCCCCTCGACGCGCATTGCGGAACGCTTTGGCCCGGATATCGCCCGCCTGGTCGAAGGGGTCACGAAGATCAGCCGCCTGGATTTGTTGGCTCCCGAGGCCCGCCAGGCTGAAAACGTCCGCAAAATGCTCTTGGCCATGGTCAACGACGTTCGCGTCGTCGTGGTGAAGCTTGCGGACCGGCTGCACAACATGCGCACGCTCGGTTTTCTTCCCCCCGAAAAGCAGCAGCGCATCGCCCGCGAGACGCTCGACATTTACGCTCCCATCGCGCATCGCCTGGGGATGGGGTTGATTCGCAGCGAGCTGGAAGATCTCGCTTTCAGCTACCTGGAGCCGGAGGCCTATCAGGAACTGCAAAAGACCGTGGTTTCCAAGAGAAAAGAGTTCGAAACGTTTCTGACGGAGTTGCAGGATACGATTCGCAAGCGTCTGGAGGACAACGGTATAACTGCGGAAGTGGAGGGCCGGGTCAAGCGGCTGTATTCGATTCATCAGAAAAGTCTGCGCCAACACCGCACGCTTGACCAGATCTATGACCTGCTCGCCGTCCGCGTGATCACTGACACGATCCGCAACTGTTACGCGGCTCTGGGTGTCATCCACCAGGTCTGGCGTCCCGTACCCGGCCGGTTCAAGGATTACATCGCCATGCCCCGGCCGAACTTGTACCAGTCCCTGCACACGACGGTCATTCATTCCGGGCAGACGTTCGAAGTCCAGATTCGCACGCAGGAGATGCATCGCATTGCCGAACAAGGGGTGGCCGCGCACTGGAGGTACAAGGACGGGAAAGACGTCTCCGACGCCGATGACCAGCGCATCCTGTGGATGCGGCAATTGATCGAATGGGTCAAAGAAATGCAAGAGCCGTCGGAATTCATGTCCACGCTCAAGGTGGACCTCTACCCCGAAGAGGTGTATGCCTTCACGCCGAAGGGGAAGGTGCTCGCGCTGCCACGCGGCGCCACACCGGTTGATTTTGCGTACGCCGTTCACACCGAAGTGGGCAATCAATGTATCGGCGCGAAGGTGAACGGGCAGATTGTTCCGTTGCGGCACCGCCTGACCAACGGCGACGTCGTCGAGATCCTGACGCAGAAGGGCCACGTCCCCAGCCGGGACTGGCTGAACTTTGTGCGCACTTCCCGCGCCCGGAGCAAAATTCGCCACCACATCAACTTCATCGAGCGGAGCCAGGCGACGGAAGTCGGCCGCCGCTTGCTGGAGCGGGAAGCGCGCCAGGTGGGCCGCAGCTTGAAGAAAATTCCGGAAGCCGATCTTCTCCGGGTGGCTTCCGAATACGGATGCGCGAAACTGGAAGATCTCTACGCCGATTTGGGATACGGGAAGTTTTCCGCGCGGCAAATTCTTTCGAACGCGCTGGGCGAGCCGCTCGGAGAAAAGCCCGAACAAGCCGAGGAGGCGCCCGCGCGGCTTGTCTCGGCCGTTAAACGCATGCTGAGGGTCGGCGAGGCGACCTTGCAGGTCGGTGGCCAGGACGACCTGATGGTCTTTCGCGCCAAATGTTGCAATCCGATTCCGGGGGACGACATCGTGGGTTACGTCACGCGCGGCCGTGGCGTCGCCGTCCACTCCAAATCCTGTCCCAACGTGCAAAACCTGCTGTACCAGGTGGAAAGGCGGATCGCTGTGGAATGGGGAGGCGCCGCCGGATCTATCTATCCCGTCAATCTATTGATCCGCGCGCAGGACCGGCCCGGCATGCTGGCCGACATCACCAGCGTCATCAGCGAAACAGGTTCGAATATCCGCACCCTCGGCAGTCATCCCGACAATTTGCACGCCCGCATCGATCTCACACTTGAAATCACCGACCGGAAGCACCTGGAGCGCATCATGACGAATATCCGGAAGATTTCGGGCGTCTTCGGCGTCGAACGCCTCTATAAGATTTGAGCTGTCCGGCGCCGGGTTCCTTCCCCGTTAATCTTCCCGGCACACGCCGGCGCCGTTCCCGACCAACCCGGCTACAATGGTAGGGATGCCTTTCCCTGTCCAATTCCGGGCTTTGACCAGGCCACGCTTCCTGCCCGGACTGCTGCTGCTCTTATTGTTGCCGCTTGCCGGCTGTAATCACGCCGAGCAAAGCAATACGCAGGCGCTCGACGAAGCAGGTATGTGGTCCAATAGTGTCGCCGAGCTTCGGACCCTGAACGTTTCTAACGCCGAAATTGGCGAGCTCGCCAAAGCCCGCCAGGCTGGCTTTTCCGATGCGTCCTGCGTCGAGCTGATTAGGCTTGCGCGCAGCCGCCAGCAGCCGTTTTCCGGTGGCCAGCCCATCGCGGATTTGCTCTCGACAGGCATCTCCGAGCAAACGGTGCTGGAGCTGGCGCGTTTGAATCAATTGGGGCTGTGGGCCGGGCAGGCGCAAGCCTTGCACCTCGCCGGGTTTCCCGACAAAGTGATTTTGGCCGTCGCGCAACGCCGCTCGCTGGAATTACCCGTGCTTTCCGGAGAGAAGCTCGCTGCGTTGAAGAACGCCGGCGCGAGCGACGCTGCGATTCTGGAGATGGTCCAGAAGGGCATCACCGAGGCGCAGGCCTCCGCCTATATCGCCCAACGCGATAGCGCCGCAGGCGGCCACGGTTTTGTTTACCAGGGACGCTCCCGCAGGAAACGCTGACAGTTCCGGTGTTCGGTCTTTCCAGCGCCAAACTGAGTCACTACGCTTCAAGTAAAGCCCGGTCCCGATTCCGGCGGACTTCCCTTCGGAACTCGGCTTTTGGCATCCCTACTAGGGCTAATTAGCTCGCACTCTGATTTGATAAAGTTTCAGCATCCTCTTGCTGTGCGTGTAGAATCGCCTGACATCAGCAAGAATGGGAGTCGTCGTCAACGATGTTCAATCCCCCCGATGGGACGGTACCTGAAGGTCAAGGAACGAATGCGGGCGACACCGGCGGCATTAATGGTTTTGCTAGGGCTGTTCTGCGTTACTTCCAAGACTTTATCGAAACGGACTTTCGCCGACAGCAAGCCCCCAGGCGTCGGATCAGCCTCAAAAATGATGTCGGCTTTCGGACGGGGATCCCGCTGCGCAAGTACTCATCATTCTTCGAAGCGACCTGGAACGCCTGTCGGGAGCCTCTTTCCCATCCATTCGAGGTAAAGATTCCCAAGGGACGATTCACAGCACCCCTTTCCCCTACCCTCCGGGACCTGATCCGCCAACAAGTCGAGGCTATTCCAAATTCCGACTTCGATCCAATTAAGGCCAAAATAGTCGATTACGCCGTAAGGAACCGCGTCGCAGGTTCCAAGAACGCCGAGAAGTTTTCGAACGAGATTTCCATCCAGTTTGTTGAGGAAGTCGGTCAAAGAATCGTTGCTCGGCTACTACATGTCCTTGAGGACCCATTCAAGCAAAATGCCTATTCTGCGATCGAGTCCATATACGACATAGAAGCCGATCTTACCGATGCGCTTACGACTGCGTCGATTGAGCAATTTCCTCCCGCGCTAAATACGCTCATCACCTCTGGAGATTCGGCACCGTTGGCGGCAGTATTCGACGAGTTTTTTGCTGGGCCTGCCATCAAGCAGTCCCTAACCCAGTTTTTTGAGGAGTTTTCTACCGCGGATATTTTCTTGGAAGTTCGCGATCTAGACAACACTCTTCGCACAGCGGAGAACCAGTCGCTGTATCTCTATATAGGTGACATTCGATTCGGCACAGCAACCTTCCCGCTTTTCTATATTCCGTTAGACATTAAATTCGATGAGCAGGCCACGGCGTTTATTTTGACGGCCGACCCGCACCTCTACATCAACAAACGCGCGCTAGATTGGGTAGTGCAGGAGATCAGTAGTCAATCGGGGCGCACCTTTGTTTCTCCGGCACTGGACCGTATTTTGTATTTGAGTCAGACAGAATCATTTGCCGATGCTGCCGTCAAACAGCTAAAGGGAATGATACCGGCGCTGGACGTTGCGGCTGGTCTCGACCTAACTATCAATAGGCTCCAAAAGGTGGACAATGCAAATTTGCGGATGTCCAATTCGCTTTACCTTGCAGTGTTTGATCGCACAGACGAGTCCATTCTAAGCGATTACGAAGCGCTCCTAACAGCCGTCGAGCAAGATGGACTGCTTGCCCAGTCTATGTTTGAGAACATTGTGCGGGGCATGATCCTGACAGAACCCCGCAACTGCATGCCGACGATTGAGAAAGCGTGGACTGAGATACCTACACCGGAGAGACTAATCGCTTCGTCTCCGATCCCCATTAACGAGGAGCAACGTAAGATCCAGATCGCTCTCCAAACGCCAGATTGCCGATACATCATCGTTCAGGGTCCTCCAGGGACCGGCAAGAGTCATACAATTTCTGCCCTCGCCTTCGATGCGATCCTTACTGGTGGAAACATCCTGATTCTTTCCGACAAGCAGGAAGCACTGGATGTTGTAGAGGACAAACTTGCCAAGACCCTTGAGAAAGTCCGCCACGGCAGCGCTGACTTCCCCAATCCAATCTTGCGCCTTGGCAAGACCTCTTCGTACCCCAAATTGATCGCTTCGGCCTCGCTGGAAAGGATCAAGGAGCAAGACAAGGCCCAAAAGGCAAACGCCACCAATCTGGACAATGAGACCAAAGAGGTCTACGCCAACTTGAGAACCAAGGTCGAGAAAACTATCTCGGCCTACTCCAGCATTCGCCTGACGGAGATCAATGAATTAAATCGACTCGAAACAAAGATCGACAAAACATTGCAGGGCTTTTCGAAGCGGCTGCGTGAGCCAAAGAGTGTCGAGGCCTTGACCAAGTTAGAGAAAGCCCTGACACAGGTGACAGCAGAGCACATCAATGATCTGGTTAATATACTGTCAAATGAGTGGAGGCCAATCGCCGAGCTTCTTGAGCAGATCAAGATTCTTCGGGCTACACATCAGCTGGTTGCGGACGGTCACCGGCACTCCGCACTAGGGCTTTTCTCAGAATTGACGCCAAAGCACATCGGGCCGCTTACTCAATTCATTTCAGACTACGAAAAGGCGAAATGGCCTGTCTTCGGGTTTCTGTTTACCGGCAGTCGTGTCCGAGCTACGAGCCAAAAACTCGGATCAACACTACCTTGCACTAACCCATTGGACCTGCATAAGAAAGTTGCAGCACTAAGAGCGATAGTGGGTACCTTGGCCGCGATCCAAAAGGTGGGCAGCGAATACCAACTCACAGAGCTAGATTTGGGCAAGGTTTACCGCTGTCTGTCCTCAAGCACTAATATTCCCACTTCCGTCCATGTTGTCTATCAAATGGTTGCGTCATACACCCAAACGTTTCCAATTCACTGGCCGGAAAACGAAGCCCTGCCGGTGCTGAGCGATGCCCTGCATTTCGTTCTCGATTCGGCACGGTACGCAACATTGTGGCGTCGCGTTTCCGCTACCATAGACTCAGCCCCTTCGTTTGACTACGTTGGAGAGAAATCCAGGTTAGAGACGCTTTATGCCTCTCGGATGAGTCGGGAAATCGACCACAAATTCGTTGAGTTTGTTGGCGAGAACCGCGCCCTGGCCCGATCGATTGGTGAGGTTATCAAGGCTAAGAAACAATTCCCGACGCAAGAGTTTGAACGCTTTGGGCAGGCATTTCCTTGCATCATTGCCGGGATTCGAGAGTATGCGCAGTACGTGCCACTCAAGAACCAATGCTTCGATGTTGTCGTTATTGATGAGGCTAGCCAAGTTTCTCTCGCGCAGGCGTTCCCTGCGCTGCTCAGGGCGAAGCGAGTGGTCGTATTCGGCGATGAGTGCCAGTTCTCAAACGTCAAATCGATGCAAGCTAGCAACGAGCGCAACGCTACTTACCTTACAAATCTTGAGGCGTATTTTCGCCGAAACATTTCTGATGCTTCGGATCGGGTCCAGCGTCTGAAGCAGTTTGACGTTAAGAAGTCTGTCCTCGATTTTTTTAAGCTTATTGCCAACGCTGAAATCATGCTCAAAAAGCATTTCCGTGGCTACCAGGAGCTGATCAGCTTCTCTTCAGAGCAGTTTTACAACGGACAACTTCAGGCCATCAAGATTAGAGCAAGGCCGCTCACGGAGGTCATTCGTTTTGAGATCGTCGAGCACGATGGACGTACTGAAAGACACCGCAACTCCAATTCGATGGAAGCTGAGTTCATCCTTGCTGAACTAAAACGGATGGTTGATGAAGGTGAGGCGGTATCAGTCGGGGTCATCACGCCCTTCCGGGAACAGCAAGAGACCTTGTCTCGATTGCTGCTCAATGATGCGTATGCTGATCAATTCAATCGTGCCCTGAGGTTAAAGATCATGACGTTCGACACCTGCCAAGGGGAAGAACGAGATTTGATTATCTACTCGATGGTGGCAACTAAGAGACACGATGCTCTTAATTACGTTTTTCCTATCTCCCTTAAAGAAGATGCGGATCGTATTGTCGAGGCGCTGAAGGTTCAACGCCTGAATGTTGGTTTTTCGCGTGCTAAAGAGGGCATGCTATTTGTTCTTTCGAAGCCCGTCGATGCCTACCGTGGAAGCATCGGCCAAGCCATTCGGCACTTCCAATCAATTCTTGAGCGCCGGTCGCAACCTACAGGCGGGCCTTCGGAATCTCCGATGGAAGAAAAGGTCCTAGATTGGATTCAAAAGACAGCCTTTTTCCAAAACAATGCCGATGACATCGAGCTACAGTCGCAATTTCCGATCGGCGACTACCTGCGGCAGTTGGACCCAACGTACCAGCATCCTGGATATCGTTGTGATTTCTTGCTGACCTACTTTGGTGAAAAGCAAGACGCTCGGATCATTATCGAATATGACGGCTTCGCCGAACACTTCGTCAACCGAGAAAAAGTCACCTTTCACAACTGGGAACAGTTCTATCGGCCAGAAGACATTGAACGCGAATTCATTATCGAATCGTATGGATACAAGTTTGTTCGAATCAATCGCTTTAACCTAGGTTCCGATCCCATTCAAACCCTCTCCGATCGCCTTTTCCTGTTAGTTCGACAAGCGGCGGAGGACGTTCCCGTGCAAAGCGTGAAAAAGATTCGCGAGCAGGCAGCACAGCTCGCTAATGGCGATTCAAAAATCTGCCTGAAATGTGGTCGGATCTTACCGATCAAGGACTTCCTCGACCCCTCTTTGGCTGGTGGAAAAGGGGCCGCAGGACGAATCTGCATGAACTGTAAGCAGACCACCTCTGAGCCTAAACCGTCGCGGCGCAGACGCTATGGACGACACTGGTAAGAGCAGGGGCACTCTTCGACATAGATCGTTCCGCGATACGCACAAGTCCTGGATTAAAACTCAGGGTAAATAAGTAAAGCCCATGCCTGGCAGCAACTTTTTGACCCGCACAGCAAGCCCCGGTAGAATCGTTTCATCTTGTCTCGGGAAACACGCTTCCGCAAAGTCATTCTGCCGGGCTCCAAGCTGAGCCCGGTCCCGATTCCGGCGAGATCCCCTTCGAAACTCAGGGTAAACAAGTGGAGGCCGCGCGCGCTTCCCACAGCCCTTTGTGCGTGGGGATTGTTGGGGGCGGGTTGCGTGCATCCGCTTGGTCCGGGCTTCCGTTTCGCTGACCGCCAGACGGAAATTCGCGCCGTTGCCGATGCGTCTGGCGGCGCGGGGCTCCACGTGCGCGTGGTTGACCACTTCGATAATGTTGGCGATCGCCCGCTTCGATCGTTGGAAGTGCGCCTGCCGGAAGGGCCTGCCTTCGGGCCGCGGAATTTGCGCGTGACCATCAACGGCCGCGCGGTCTCGCCGGAGAGCGTTTCCGGCGCCGATCGCCGCTTGATGCGCGAGCCGTTTGATCCGGTCTGGGAACAAAAGCAGCCACGCGAGATCGTCACCGAATGGGACCTGAGGCCCGAAACCGCCGGACGCGGAAGCGTCGCGGCATCGGCTGAGGCGTTTTACATTGCGGATGAAACCGCACTGCCTGTGTGGCGACCGCCCGCCGGAGTCTTCGTAAGAGGCGGCCCCCATCCCAATGCCGCAAGCCTTACGGTGGTTGCCCCTCCGGATTATCGCGTGCTCGCGCCCGGCAAGCCGCTGAAGCCCGGGACCGCTGGGAACATGCTTGCCCACCGCTTCCATATAAAACCGCGCGAGGATTTTTTCACTTACGTTGTCGCGGGGCGTTATCTGGAACAGAAGGTACGCACGCCGCAGGGCGAAGTGAGTTTCTGGACGCTCCATCCTGTCGACGCGCAACAAGCGAAAACGGCAGCACTGCGTCTCGCTTCTTCCATGCGGGCATTCACGGATTTCTTCGGCCCCGCATCGAAGAACAAAACCGCGGTGCGCATCGTAGAAGCGCCCGGCGATCTGCCTGCGGAGTTTGGCGCGCCGGGCGATGCGGGCGGCGCGTCGTTCCCGGGTGGCGCGCTGCTCGATTCTCGAGCCTTCGCGCAAGGAGTCGCGAACGAATCGGTGCTCGAACTCGCCGAATACGAGCTTGCCCAAACGTGGTTTGGCTGGCGCGTCAGGCCAAGCCCGGCGGCGCAAATATTGATGGGCCGCGGCGTGGGGTTGTTTAGTTTGGTCGCAGCCGCCGAGGGGCGCGGTCAAGACGAGCGCCACCGCATGGCCGCGTTTCTTCTCGGCCGATATGACGAGTCGAGGCGCGCGGCAACGGACAGGCGGCTACTCGAGCCGCCGGAGGGATATTCTCTGGCGGAGCGCATCTCCACCGGCTATAAGGCGGCGCTGTTTTTCGTTGCGCTGGAGGACCTGTGCGGCCGCGACAATCTCCGCGCGGCGTTTCAGCATATCTTGCGCGCTCGTGGAGGAGACGAAGCGGGCAACGAAGAACTCCGGGCCGCGGCGGAAGCAGCTTCACGGCGAGACCTCGCCGAAGTCTTTCGCATCTGGCTCAATCGCCCCGGCATTCCGGATGATTTCCGCGCTCGCTACAGCAGTCCACCGGGCGCGCAGGGCGTGAACTAGATCGTGTTTCTCACGAAGATGCGAGTAGGTGAATCGGAATCTACAAATGTGGTCGCGGAACGCTGGCTTTTCGTGGCGCCAGCGTCTCGCCGGCGTTTTTGCACTTCGCTGAAGTCCAGAGAAACCGCCCCGACGCGTCGGGGCGCCACAACACCTTGCAGGAAGCGCTCATTCAATGGTGCTGTGGCCAGAACGTGGATGTTTTGGGAGAAGTTCAGACTAGATCGTATGTATCCTCTCCGCGCTATGCGCGCAGCGAGGATATTCAGGAGGATCGTGTGATAGAAACTGTCGCAACAGATCGAGGGCCGAAAGCCATCGGCCCATACTCGCAGGCCATCAAGGCGAACGGCCTCGTTTTCCTTTCGGGACAAATTGCGCTCGACCCGCGGACGCAGCAAATCGTCGAAGGCGACGTTGCCAGGCAAACCGAGCGCGTGCTCGAAAATCTGAAGGGCATCGTGGAAGCCGCTGGATCTTCTCTCCAGCGCGCCATAAAGACCACGGTGTTCCTTGCCGACATGAATGATTTCGCCGCCATGAACGAAGTCTATGCGCGATACTTCGCCGCAAATCCGCCGGCGCGCTCGACCGTCGAGGTGGGGCGCTTGCCCCGCAATGTCCGCGTCGAAATAGATCTGATCGCGCTTCTTTAATTTGCCGAAATCGCAGGCAGGGGCAGTGGCACAGTCCCGCCAGGGCGGGACTGTGCGGTTTTGGTTTGCGCTGCATGCTGCAAAAGGCGCACAGACTGAACAGACTGTGGAAAAACTCTCTGCAATGCCCTCAGGGGTTAAAACCCCTGAAAGAAATGCAGGCTTTATGTCGCGGCTGAAGCCGCGACCCACAAGGCTTCGCCCCTTTTTCCGCAGCCTGTGAAGTCTGTGCCACTACTTGCTCGACCCGATGCGCATGCGGATTTAGTTTGGAAAGCGGGAATCTTGGGGTAAATTGGAGCCAGGAATTGCGTCGGCCGAACCTATGGGGGAGGCTTTTGTGCATGCACGAGAGAAGGTAAAATCAGCGGCGCCCGATAGCGTATCCGGGCCTGCCCTCTTCTCCGCCCTCAGCAACGCCTGGAAGGAAATCTCGGCCCGCCGTCAGAGACAGCCTTCTTTGAGCCTCGCCTCCCACGAGCTCAACTTCGGAAATCCTACGTGGCCAGCGGAATTGCGCGGAGTAATGGATGCTTTGGCCGTGGTCCGCCAGAGAATTCTTGCCAACACGTTTCTTCGCGGCTGGATGAACTTATGGACCTGGATTCTGGCCGGCCTGATCGTGGCCGCTGCGTTCAGCCCGAAGTTGGCATGGGCGGTGATTTCGGCCGGGGTCCTGGCAATCATCGGATCCATTGTAGTTCTCATCTGGACGTGGAGCGCGCGGCCATCCGCATACGGCGCCGCTTGCCGCCTCGATTCGGCCGCGGGGCTTCACGACCGGGTCTCGACGGCGGTCCACTTAGGGGCCACGGAGAACCCTGACGGGATGATCCTGCGCCAGCGTCAGGACGCCATAGCACGTCTGACGCAAGTAAGTTCGCGCGCATTGTTCCGCGTTCGGTGGCCTGCCGCGGCTCGCCGCGCGCTCGTGCTGGGTGTGGTGGCCGCCGGTTTCTTTGTCTACCGCATGCATTACAAGCCTCCCCTGGTGGCGCTGCTGCAAACCGCGGCACGATCGCAACTCGTGCAATCCATACTTTCTCCGATGGCTCACGCGCTGGAGAAGGACCTCCAGAGAACGATCGCTCTGATGAAGTCGAAACCGGACGCGCCTGCCGATGAGGTCCGGCCCGGCAATGCTGCGCCCGCTGCGGATGATCTCTGGCAAGCGAGTGACGAAAAGGCGAACAAGTCCGAAGATGGGCAACTGAATTCACAAGAAGCCAATTTTAGCGATGACCAGAAAGATCAAAACTCCTCTCCCATGCCGGGCGGTAAGGGAGAAATGAAGCCCGGGGATTCGCGGCAGGAGGAGGACGGCGCCCGTCAATCCCAGGAAGGCAACAGCGGCAGCGATCGCAAAGCGGGAGACTCGCAGCAGCAGGCGGAAGCGCAAAGCTCGGAAAACAATAGTCAATCCCTGCCGCAGTCGCTCATGCAGGCGCTGAAAAACTTGCTGTCAAACTCGCCGAGCCAGCAACAGAACAATCAGGCAAATCGGCAGCAATCCGACTCGCAGGGTCTGCCGCAGTCCGGCAATTCACGCCAACCCGGCTCAGGAGAGGCCGACAAAAAAGGCGATTCTCGGGGCACATCCGACGCGCAACAGAAGGCCTCGCAAAATAGCGGCAACGGGGCGGGGAGCCAGCAGGGGAATAAGGAACTGAAGAAAGATCAGGCGGCGCTTTCGGTGAAAGCGGTGCCCGAGCGCATCGCGCTCGAATCCACAGGTTTCAAGGAGCAGACGCGCGTGCGCGTCGGCGGCGGGACGGGCGCGGCGCGGCTGCCGGTTCGCGACGTGTCTCCCCAGGCAGTTGCGGTGACCAACGGGGCGGAGCAGGAAAATATCCCGGCGCGCTACCGTCTCTATGTGCAGCGTTATTTCGAGCACCCGGAAAACGGACAGAAGTGAAATCATTTCCGGGGCAAACCGGATGCCAGGCGACAGGTAAAAGGATGGGTTCATGACGGGATCGGTGCGGATGGAAGGGCAGCAAAGCGGCAAGCCTCTCGGCCGGCAGGCGGAATCTCTCGCCGAAAAGATGCAAGAAGTTCGCGGCGAGATTGCCAAGGCGATTGTAGGCCAGACGGAAGTAGTGGATGGCGTGCTGATCGCGCTGCTCGCCGGAGGGCACGTGCTGCTGGAAGGCGCGCCCGGCCTCGGCAAGACCATGCTCGTGCGCACGCTCGCGCAAGCCGTCGCGCTGAAGTATTCGCGCATTCAATTTACTCCTGACCTGATGCCGGCCGACGTGATCGGCACGTCCGTGGTCCAGGAAAACGGCGATGGAAGAAAATCGCTGGGTTTCCAGCCCGGCCCCATTTTCGCCAACCTGCTGCTTGCCGATGAAATCAATCGCGCCACGCCCAAGACGCAATCGGCGTTGCTCGAGGCGATGCAGGAAAAACAGGTGACCGTGGCGCACACCTCGCACCAGTTGGAAGAACCTTTTTTCGTGATGGCCACGCAGAATCCGCTGGAGATGGAAGGGACGTACCCGTTGCCGGAGGCGCAGTTGGACAGGTTCCTATTCAAGCTGCGCGTGCCCTTTCCCGGACGCGAGGATCTGCATGACATTCTGGACCGCACGACGCAGGGGACCTCCGTGCCGGTGCTCGCCGTGGTCGATGGTCCGCAGATCATGGAGATGCGCCGGGTGGTGCGCACGGTTCCCGTAGCGCCGCACGTCCAGGAGTATGTGGTGAAGCTCGTGCTGGCCACGCATCCCGAAGGCCGCGAAAATCTTCTGGCTAACAAGTACATTCGCTATGGCAGCTCGCCGCGCGGCGCGCAGACTTTGATTCTTGGCGGGAAGGTCCGCGCATTATTGGAAGGGCGATTCAATGTCAGCATGGAAGATGTTCGCGCGCTCCTGCTGCCCGCTCTGCGCCACCGCATCATCTTGAACTTCGAAGCCCAGGCGGATGGCCGGACGACCGACGATTTGCTGAACGAGATCGCGGGCAAGATCAGCTAAAACGCCGGGCGCGAGTTTACTTGTTTACCCTGAGTTCCGAAGGGAAGCCCGCCAGAAACGGCCGCGGGATCTTCTTGTGCGCCGCAGGGAGCGCGCCGGGCAAGATCGCTTTCCTTTTTTGACGTGATGGCCATGACTTCGCCGCTTTTACTCGACCGCGAATTCCTGAAGACGCTCGAACAGGTCACCTTGCTGTGCCGCAACAACCTGGCCGGCGCTGCGGGCCCCGAGCACCGCTCTCGTATGCGCGGGCCGGGAATGGAGTTTGCCGATTACCGCCGGTACAGCTTCGGCGACGATCCCCGGTCTCTCGACTGGAGCGCCTATCTCCGGCTTGGCAAGCTCTTCATGAAAATTTACGAGACCGAACTGCACATTCCCGTGCGCATCTTGCTGGACCGCAGTGAATCGATGGACTGCGAAGGCGCCGATGAATCGAAATTCCTATACGCGCAGCGGCTGGCGGCGACGTTCGCGTATCTGGCTCTCCTGCACCTGGACACCGTCACAGTCGTGCCCTTCGCGGAGCGTCTCAACAAGCCGCTGGTTGTCTCCGGCGGGCGTGACCGCCTGTGGCCGGTCCTCCAGTTTTTGGGCGAGCATTCGTGCGGAGGCGGCACCAATCTGTTTGGCGCGGCCAAAGAGTTCATGGGCAACTTTTCATCCAGGGGCACCGTCATCGTCATTTCCGATTTCTTCGATGAAGCGGGAAGCGAACGAGCGGTGGAGATGCTGCGCTCGGCCGGCCACGATTTCGTCCTGATCCAGGTGCACAGCGCGGAAGAGCAGCGTCCCTCGGCCGCCGGGGAACTGATTCTGGAAGACGCCGAAACGGGAGCGCAACGCACCGTGGATTGCTCGCCCGAAAGCACGGCGCTTTACGAACGCCGGTTCCTCGAATTCTCCGCGCGTTTGCGGCGGCTGGCTTTGCGCAACGGCGGAAGGTACGCCCGCGCAGTGACCAACATTGCCTACCAGGATTTCGTGTTGCGGAGCCTGCGAAGCGGCCGGGTGGTGGGATGAACTGGCTGGCGCTCAGTCCGGCGGGAGTGGCGGCGGTCTGGTCGGCGCTGGCCGCGCTGGCGCTGTGGCTTTATCTGCACCATCGCCGGCCGCAACACCGCCGGGTTTCCACGCTGCGCTTCTGGGCCAGCGTCCAGCCCATCGCGCAGCCGCGACGGCGGCGGCTCCGAGAACCCTGGGCGTTGCTGGCGCAAGTTCTGTTCCTGTTGTTGCTCGTCCTGGCGCTGGCGAATCCCCGCTGGGGCGTCACGTTCGAAGGACGCGGCGTCGTGATCGTGCTCGATACCTCGATTTGGGCGCAGGCGCGGCCGGCCGGCGCATCCCCGTGGATCGACCAGGAGCGCCAGGAGGCTCTGCGCTTGCTGGATTCGCTGCCTTCGGGCGATCGCGTGCTGTTGCTTCCCGCGGAGGCCGACGCGCCGCCGATCCTGCCGTTCACGACCGACCGTGGCTCCCTGCGCCGGGCGATCTCCGAGGCGCGCGCTTCCAGCGGCACGGCGGATATTCCGCGCGCCCTCGGAATGGCCAAGGCCGCCTTGACCGGGTCGCGGCGCGGGCTGCTGGTTTACGTTGGCCCCGGAATGCTGGACGAACAGCAAGCGCGCGGTCTGGAAGAGTTTCGCGCGGCGATGGAAGATCCGGGTGGCAATGCCGGCCAGCCGCAATTTCTTGTCCGGCTGATCGGTGGCGAAGCGCCTGTCCAGAACCGTGGAATCACCCGCCTGTCGCTGCGGCGCGACGCAGCGCAGCCCGACCTCTGGCATCTGCTCACGCAACTGAAGAACTACGGTGACACCAAAGCCAGCGTGGTCCTGAAGCTTTCGGTGAGCGGCCAACCGCTGGGCCAAAGAACGATTGTGTTGTCCCCGGGCGAATTGACCAACGCCGAGAATGAATTCGTGTGGGGGAAGGGCGGTTTGCTGCAGGCGGAGATCAGTCCGTCTGACGCTTTGGAGGCCGACGACCGCGCCGCTGTCAACCTGCCTACATTCCGTGTCGTGCGCGTGGTTGCGTTTACCGGCAATTCTCCCTTTGCAAACGATTTGCTCACTGTGCTTTCCAGCAATCCCTATTTGCGCACGGACGTTGTGACCCCGGCTATGAACGTGGATGTCTCGCCCGATGTCGCCATTTACCAGGGTTCGAGCGTGCCTGCCCAGCCTGCCTTCAATTCCATTTGGTTCCTCAGCGGACCGGCTTCGGCGGCATCGCATGCGTTGCGTGTCGTCGGGTGGAACGCGCAGCATCCGGTCACGCGCTGGGTGCGCACGCATGACGTCAGCGTGCGCAATCCCGCCCCGCTCGACATGCTGCCCACCGATACAATCCTGGCTTCCACCGAAGGGAATCCGCCGGCGCCGTTGATCCTGGCGCGCGAACAGAATGGGCGCAGGGTGCTCATCATCGGCTTCGATCCTCACAACTCCAATTTCCCTCTGCAATCCGCGTTTCCGCTGCTGATGGCCGGCGGCATCGAATGGATGACGCATTCAGTGGACGAATCCGCCGATTCGCTTTCCACCGGGGAATTGGACTTCCCAGGCCCTGCCACGCGAATTGTGGCCCCATCGGGAAAAGATGTGCCATTCGCGCGCAAAGGGCCGGATGTGCACTTGCTCGCGACGGAAATCGGCACGTATCGCGTACTCTCACCGAACGGTGAAACAAGCGTCGCCGTGAACGTTCCCGTGTTGCCTACGCAGCGCATGAAGATGACTCCGCCCGAAACGGCCGGCATCGAATCGGAGCCGCTTCGACAAGCGGGGTGGGATATGTGGCGTTGGCTGGTGCTGCTCGCCATTGTTGCGCTGTGGCTGGAATGGTGGCTCTATTATTCGGGCCGAGAAAATCGGCGAGCGATGGAGATGCGGGCAACGCCCGGCGATGGTGAATTGCCGAATGCCGATCTGGAATTGGAGCGAACCCCGGAGGAACCCGAGGTTCGCAAACCGAACTTCGTCAGGTTAGGTGGCTGAGTGACATTCGATCAACCCATTTTTCTGCTTCTGCTCGGGTTGCTGCCCGTGTTGTGGATATGGATGCGGAGCGTGCCGGGAGCATCGCGCGCGTGCCTGGCGCTGAAGTGCGCGACCTTCGCCGCGCTGGCCATGGCTCTGGCGGATCCCTGGGCTTCCATGCGGGTCGAGAAGCTGGCCGTCACGGTGTTGATGGATACGTCTGCGAGCATGCCGCGCGAATCCTTGCAGCGCGGCGAGGCTATGCTGCGCGATTTGGTGCGCAAGAATTCCGGCGCGGACCTGCGGTTGATTACGTTTGCGGAGCACCCCAGTCTTCGTAGCCTCCCCCGGCAGGCGGATAAGGTGAGCATTCCTGAAGGAGTGGACCCGAAGGAAGGAATGGCCACGGATATCGAAGGTGCGCTGCAACTGGCCCTCAGCACGTTCCCGGCAGAGGGAGCGCGGCGGGTCCTGCTGATCAGCGATGGCAACGAAAATCGCGGGCACGCGCTTACCGCAGCCCTGCGCGCGCGCGAGCGTGGCATCGCCGTATTCACCGCGCCCGCGGGCGGCACCGCGCCGCTGCCCGTGAAGGTGCAGAGCATCGCTTCCCCCCAGGACGTGTTCTCGGGAGAACGGTTCACCATGTCGCTGCAGGTCGACAGCATAGGCTCAATTCCGGCGCGCATCTGGATGACCTCCCAGGGACAAGAGATCGGTTCGACGACGGCGGAGTTGCGGGCGGGCAACAATGCTGTGGACTTGGAGGCGCGGATCGCCGAGAGCGGCGTGAATTTATTGGAGGTGCGCATTTCCAGCGCCGGGGCCGAGCAGATATTGTTCTCGCAGGCCGTCACCGTACGCCGGCCACGCGTGCTTTACGTTGCGGGCGGCCACGAGACTTCCGCGCCGCTGCTGGAGACGCTGAAGCGGGCGCAAGTAGACGTGGAAACGGCGGCAGCCTTTCCGGTGAACCACACGGGGCGGGACTGGGATGCCGTCCTGCTGGATAATTATCCCGATCACGATCTCCCCGTCGAAGAGGACGCGGCACTCGAAAAATATGTGTACGCGGGAGGAGGTCTGATTTTTATCGCCGGCGATGGTAATGCCAAGCTCGCTCCAGAGCCGAAAACTCCTCTCGAAAAGATGCTGCCCGTCCGCGCCGCGCCGCCACCGGAGAAACCCACGGCGGTCGTGCTCGTGTTGGACAAGTCGGGAAGCATGAGTGGTCCGAAAATCGAGATGGCCCGCGAAGCGGCGCGCGCCAGCATCAAGACGCTGCGTCCCATCGATAAGATCGGGGTCATCGCTTTCGACGAAACGTTCAACTGGGTCCTGCCCATGGGACCGGCAAGCGATCTCGAGGCCAAGAGCGATCTGATCGCCCAAATTGCCGCCAACGGCGGCACTAAGATCTATCAGGCTGTGCAGTCCGGGTTCGATGCGCTCGTGGAAGAGCAGGCCAGCCACAAGCACATCATCCTGCTCACCGATGGCGTTTCGACGCCGGGCACGCAGGAAGATTTTCCGAAGCTCGAGCGCGATGCGCTCGCGAAACAAGTCACCATCTCCACCATCGGCGTGGGAGACTACATTAACCGCGAACTGCTGGAAGAACTGGCGCGCAAGACCAAGGGCAAGGTGTATTTCGTCGAGAACCCGGCATCGATCCCGCAGATCATCAACGCCGAAGTTCGCTCCCAGGAAGATTTGGCGATTCAGGAACGCCCGGTGCGCGCCGTCCGCGTCCGCCCGGTGGAATTTACCGACGGCATTGATTTCGTTCGCTCGCCGCGCCTGCTGGGCTTCGTCAAAGCGGAAGCGAAGGAGGGCACGGAGACCATCCTGCGCGTGGATGTTGACAAGCCGCTCCTGGTGCGCTGGCGTTACGGCTTGGGCCGCGTGATCGCATTCATGTCGGACGCCAAGAGCCGCTGGGCCGCTCCCTGGGTCCGCTGGAAATCTTTCGGGACGCTGTGGCCGCAAATGGTGCGGGACGTTTCCCACCGCGACCGCACGGTGCGCGCCGGGGTTCGTCCGGGAACTCGCGAGGGCGAAGCGGTCGTGTATTACGACGTGTTGGGGACCGCGGACAATCCGACGGCGGCGGCGCTCGCCGTTTCCGGCCCTCCGCATATTCTCGTGGATGCGCCGGGGGAGCCTTCCCGCACGCTTCCGTTGGAGCAAACGGCTCCGGGCCATTATGAGGCGCGCATCCCGGCGGGGCAGGGCGGCCTCTATCGCATCGTTTCTGGCAGCTCGGAACTGGTCCTGCCGGAGGCCGGGTTCTATCGCGAGGCGGACGAAATGAAGCCGCAGGCGGTCAACACGGCACTTCTCAGCGAGATTAGCCGCGTGGCGGGTGGCCGCATGCACCCGTCGATCGACCAGTTGCTGAACGATGGAGGCAGCATGGTGCGCGAACGCAAAGCGCTGTGGCCCTACTGGCTCATGCTCGCTTTGGCGCTCAATTTCCTGGAGGTTGCGCTGCGCAAGGGATTCTTCGAGCGGCTGGCATCCTGGCTGCGGGAACATTCACCGCTTCCATCACATCGCCAGCCGGCATGAGAATGTTTTGCTCTATGTAGCGCCCGCCTTCAGGCGAGCATGTGCTTGAATCTACATTGCCGGCCTCCCGATCGCGCCGGGACAGATCCCGGCCGGCGCTAACAAGAGATCGACAATTTCAGTGCGGCGTCCAATTCGGATGGCTTGTGAACAGCCCGTCAACGATGCCGATGTGGTAGCACAGGAATAGGCCAAAGCCCAGGCTCAGTATTCCGGAGGCCATCGCCAAGCCTCGATTCAATCGTACAAAGCGCTGCAGCGTGTAGGCAAACGGAACCGCGATCGCCGCGGTAATCAACATCATCCCGGCGATTGTCCCGAGTCCAAATATGAGCAGATACCCAATCGCCCACGAAGGACGATGGATGGTCGTCAGGACCAGCAAAGCCACCGCGGCCGATCCCGCAAGACCGTGTACGATTCCCACGGTCAGCGGCCGCAAGATGTGAAAAAGGCCCAGCGTTTTCCACCACTGGGGAGTCCATCCGAACGTGGATTCCTGTCCTGGGAATACAGGTTCCCCCTCATCATCGTGAGTGTGGTTCAGTAAACGTCCGAAAATGGAATGCGAGTGCGCGCCGGCGCCAGGCCGGCGAATCGTGATCCACTCGATTGCCCGCCGCATCAACCCCGTCAGGTTCAGCACGCCCAGCAGAATCAGCATGAATCCCACCGACAATTCCATGCTCAGCCCAATTCGCGGCGGGATCGTCAATTGGAACAGGATAATGGCGGAGCCAACTAGGAGAATCGTCACGGTGTGGCCCAATCCCCAAAGTGCGCCGATCAGCCCGGCGTGCAGCATCGTCCGCTCGCGGCTGACGATGGTTGTCACGGCCACGACGTGATCGGGATCGGTGGCGTGCCGCATGCCGAGAAAAAATCCCAGCAGCACGATGGCAAACAGTGTGGCCATGTGGTTTTCCGGCATCAAGAACCGATGATAGTACAAGCGATGCCGGACGTCTTCGCAAAATTTATATACTCCGCCCGCGAACACCTCACGTCAGCCATGTAGCCGCAGTCGTCCACGCCGGCGCGAGTGTAGTCGCTGCACAACTCAATTTTGGCGCACCTCCTGCTTGACCCGGCCCACGCGCGGGGTGCATTATCTTCCGCGGCACCTGCGAGATGACCATGGTGTCATCAAGCTGCGGCGTATCGCGGGTGCGCGCCTCAGAGCAAGTACCCGACTAACCTCAAGATGCTTAGCTACCTCGAGCGGCAGACCAGTCTGACCGGAAATCAGCGCCGCATCATTTTTGCGGCTATCCTGGCCGACGCGCTCGAGTTCTTCGACTACTTCCTGATTGGCTATGTAGTGGCCTTCATTGCCGGCCCATGGAAACTCACGTTCGGAGAATCGGCCTTTATCCTGCTCTCCTCGGGCTTCGGCGCGATGTTCGGCGCCTTTTTTTACGGCTGGCTTGCCGATAAGATTGGGCGCCGCAAAGTCTTCCTCATGACGGTGCTGAACTTTTCGCTCGCCACCGGCATCCTGACGTTTACTCCGGACAATGCCTGGCTGTTTCTTGCGATATTCCGCTTCATCATTGGATTTGGCGTGGGAGGTCTGTATTGTGTGGACCTTCCGCTGGTGCAGGAATTCGTGCCCGCCGCAAAACGCGGAATGGTCGGCGGCCTGGTAACGTCGGCTGTCCCGGTCGGCGTCCTGATGGGCGCCGCGCTCGGCGCGTACGCTACCCCTTTCGTGGGCTGGCGGGGCCTTTTTGCGATCGGGATGGTTCCTGGGCTTCTCACGCTAGTGGTCCTGGCCTGGGTGCCGGAGTCGCCCCGGTGGCTGATCCAGATGGGGCGAATGGAGGAGGCGCGCAAGTCGTTGTCTTGGGCGTTGGAAATGGATCCCGCCGACCTCCCGCCGAGCGCGCCGGAGGGGCAGAAGCAGCCGGTGTCCCGGCTGTCGGACATTTTCCGGTACCCCAGGAGCCTGGTGGTCTCATGGACCACCAATCTGGGCGCGCAAACGGGCTACTACGGCCTGACCCTGTGGGCTCCAACCCTGTTGGTGCAACTCCTGGCGGTGACGCCCGCGCGGGCGTCCTTCCTGTTGATCTTTGTCAATCTTGCCGGCTTATTCGGGCGTGTCGGATTGTCCTATCTATCGGACGCGATCGGCCGGAGGGCTTCCGGCGCCATCGCCAGTTTCGGTGCGGCGATCCTTCTGGTTGTGGCTGCCGTCTACCATGACGTTTTTTTCGGAACCGTATCTTTGTTCTGGCTGATATTGATTGTGAACAACGCTTTTGCCGACGGGGGCTTCGCGATCGTTGGCCCTTACGCGGCGGAGGTGTGGCCCGCGTCGCTGCGAACCACGGGGATGGGCTCGGCCTACGGTTTCGGCGGACTCGGGAAGGTGATAGGCCCGCTGGGACTTGCGCTCATCGTGGGATCTTCGAACATCATCACGCCGAAGGCGTCGGTCGCGGCGCTGGTGCCGGCTTTTTCCTACCTGGCGGCATGGTTCGCCCTGGCGGGTTTTGTCTACATCTTCCTTGGAATAGAGACGAAGGGTCGTTCGTTCGAATCGATTGAGCGCGATCTGGACGCGCCACGCGCGGCAGAGTTCGAACGCGCCAAGGCCGAAGACAAACGCTGACCGGCTTGCGAAACACGTTGCTGGAATTTCCGCGCCTCCGGCGCGCGCGCTCCCGAAGTTTATAAATCTTCCGGTGGATCACCCTCAGGTTTTGCGACGCGCTTTGCGGCGCGGGGTGTTTGCCATTTGTTCGAGGACTTCACACACCACCCCTGTATCATCCGCGCCCCGGCCCAGGGCCATCGCAGCGGTATAGAAGGGCGCGCTCGCGGAAAACAGCGGCGTCGGACAATCAATCTTTCGCGCGAAGTCGCCAATGATGGTCATGTCCTTCTGCCAGACCTGCACCTTCATCGTCACGTCGGAGTAATCTCCCTTCACCATCATGGGGCCGCGCACCTGAAGCATCCGTGAGCTTCCAGCGCCGTCGGCGACCACCTTCAGCACCGTCGCCGGGTCGAGGCCGGATTTCATGGCGAGCACCATGGCTTCGGCGGCCGCCACATTGTGAATCGCCACCAGCAGGTTCGCCACGAACTTCATTTTGGAGCCTGCGCTAAACGCGCCGACGTAATAATGCGCGCGCGCGAAACCCTCCAGGACCGGAGCGATGCGGCGGCAGGCCTTGGGGTCGCCACTCGCGTAGACGATCAGATCCTTGACGCGCGCTTGCGCGCCCGTCCCGCTCAACGTGCAATCGAGCAGAATCGCACGGCGTTTGGCCAGGCGCTTGCGTGCCTCTTCTTTCACAGGGATTGGCAGCGTGCTGGTCTCGATGACAATTTGATTCGCCCGCGCCGATTTGGCGAGTTCCGCCGCGGTTTCCAGCAGCGCCTCGGCCGAGGGCAGCGACGTCACAATGATGTCGCAGCCTTTGAGCACTTCCCGGCAACTGCGCGCCGCGGTTCCCCCCGCTTTGCGATGGTCTTGACGGCGTTGCGAGAGCACGTCATAGCCCACGACTTTGAATCCCGCCTCGAGGAGATTGGCCGACATCGCCGATCCCATAATTCCAAGTCCGATCATGCCCACAGCCTTTGACTCCATGGCGCTCCTTCCGGGTGGTCGCAGCGGCGCGACGGCGAAGGATAACTCTAGCAGAACGAGCCGCCGCCGGAAAAAAGTTAACGCGGATTTCTCGCAGGAGGAATGAAAAAGGACGGTGGGGTCTGGAGTACTTATGATGGTAATCTATGCGTTTGCGTGAATGCTTGTAAACTTCCCTGCGAGGTAATCAGTCGATGGCGAATGGCGATTCGAAGGTAACGATCAAAGACATCAATGCCGCGGCGGGCCGATTGACGAATTGGGGCCGCTGGGGAGCCGAAGATGAGATCGGCACGCTCAACAACATTTCCCCGCAAGACATCGTCAGCGCGGCGCGGCTCATCCGCAAGGGAAAAGTGTTTTCGCTGGCGCTGAATTTTGACAGCAGCGGCCCGCAAAGTGGCCTGTGGGGCAATCGCTTCAATCCCATCCATACGATGCTGGCGACCGGAACCGATGCGGTCGCCGGACGCCAGGAATCGATCGGGCTCCGGTATGCGGATGACATGGTGAGCATGCCCTTGCAGTGCGGCACGCAATGGGACGCGCTGGGCCATATTTTCTTTGGCGAAAAGATGTGGAACGGCTACGACGCCCGCCTGGTCGATTCCAGCGGCGCGCAGAAGAACGGCATCGAAAAGACGAAGGACAAAATGGTTGGCCGCGGCGTGCTCCTCGATGTGGCCCGGCATAAGGGCGTCGAATCCCTCGAGGACGGCTATGGCATCGGCACCGAGGAACTCGAAAAATGCGCGGAGGCCCAAGAGGTCGAGATACACAAGGGTGACTTCGTGATCGTACGCACGGGGCACATGGAGCGTTGTCTCAGCTCGGGGAATTGGGGCAACTATGCCGGGGGTAACGCGCCGGGCCTGCGATTTGAGACCGCCGACTGGATCCGCCGCACGGACATCGCCGCGATTTGCGCGGACACCTGGGGATGCGAGGTTCGCCCGAATGAATCGGACGCTGCCAGCCAGCCCTGGCACTGGATTGTCATCCCCATGATCGGCATCAGCATGGGCGAGATTTTTTATCTGAAGGACCTCGCGGCGGACTGCGCGGACGACCACGTGTATGAATTCTTTTTCTGCGCGCCTCCGCTGCCCATTACGAAAGCGGTCGGATCACCCGTGAATCCCATTGCCATCAAGTAATGGAACGAACACCGCCGGCAGATCGGGACGATACGGCTTGACGCCCCTGGCAACCCGGCGTAATCTCCCGCGTACCGTTCCACGCTCGACGGAACTACCCAGAAATGCATCCGAGGAGGGCAAGACATGAAACGACTGCTTACAGTTTGTACGGTTATGCTTTTGGCGTTGGCTGCCGGGGGGCTGGTATTGGCCCAGAGTAATCCCTTTGTGGGCGTCTGGAAGCTCAACCTTGCAAAATCGACGTACAATCCAGGTCCAGCGCCGAAGAGTCAGACGCGCACGTGGGCGGCCGATGGAAAAGTCAGCGTCGAGGGCGTCAATGCCGCCGGAAAGCCCGTGGCGTACGGATACCCCATTAAGAGTGACGGCAAGGATTACCCCACAACAGGCGCGGTACCCAATGCGGCAGACACCATCTCCTCCAAACAAATCGACGCCAACACGATCGAAGCCAATTTCACCAGGGGCGGGAAGCACGCGGAGACGACGAGATTCGTGGTTTCCAAAGACGGCAAGGTCCTGACGATCACGGCCAAAGGGACCCTCCCGGATGGCACGGCCTTTGACAATCTGCTCGTGTGGGATAAGCAGTAGAGACGTCGAACCCGTTTTTCAGACCCATGCGAACCGGGACGTGCACCACCCAGCGGTGCACAGTTCCGGGGCATCTTCTGACTCGTTGCTTTGAATTGGTGGGCCTGGGTGGACTTGTTCACCCAAAGTACAACGAAGGGAACCACCGGCTTTCTTGATCCTATCGGGACGCTCTTGCCAGCGCCTCATCGTAGGGCATAAATCACAAAATTGGTGGGCCTGGGTGGACTTGAACCACCGACCTCACCCTTATCAGGGGTGCGCTCTAGCCACCTGAGCTACAGGCCCACAGCAGGCAAACACTTTCCTTGGCAAACATCATAGCGGGCTACCAACGAAGGGGTCAAGTGCAGAGCCGCGAAGCCCGTGCTAACCCCTGCCCAGCGGAAGAAAGTACTGCGTGCCCTTGACTGGCTCCTGCAGGCGGCGGAGGAGCTGCTGCAGGTCGGCATTTCGGTCGACGAAGTCGATTTCCGACGTGTTGATGACGAGCAGGTCCGACGCGGAGTAGCGGAAGAAGAAATGTTCGTAGGCGTGGACGACTTCTTCGAGGTAGGCGAGAGAGATTTGCTTTTCCGCCGGCGATTTCTTCTTCGCGATGCGCTCTCGCAGGACTTCGGGCGTGGCTTGCAGATAGATGACCAGGTCGGGCGGCTTGAGGCCGGCCGCGAACATTTCAAAGTAGCGTTCGTAGAGCTTCAGTTCCTCGTTGTCCAGGTTGATGTACGCAAAAATCTTGTCTTTCTCAAACAGGAAATCGGAAACCAGCGGCGCGGTGTCGGTGTGTTGCACTTCACTGAGGCGGCGGTGTCGCTCGATCAGAAAATACATCTGCGCGCGGAAGGCCGCCCCGGCCTTTTCTTTGTAGAAGTCGGCGAGGAATGGATTCTCCTCGGGGTCGAAAACGCGCCGCGCGTGCAGGCGGTCGGCCAGGATGCGCGCCAGCGTGGATTTGCCCACGCGAATCGGTCCCTCGATGGCAATGCTGCGCGGCGGCTGAAACGCCGGAGCCGGCTGGGGAGCCTTCTGCGGATCGGGCAAAGAAGTTTGCGGCATGGCCGGGAATTATAGCCGAAAGCGCGTCGCTTGCGCGCGAAACAGAAAGTGCCATTCTCAGGCGAGTGTTCTGAATGGCGGAGGAGGGGGGATTCGAACCCCCGAGACCCTTTCGGGCCTAACGGTTTTCAAGACCGCCGGATTCAACCACTCTCCCACCCCTCCGCCTTCCAGTTTACCCGGCAATCCCCAGCCTTCCAACAGCGAAGTCTGAGGCATCCACGCAGGCATACATCTCCGCTGTTCATTCTTTTCAGCGCCAAACTCAGTCACTACCATGGCGTACTGCACGTTGACAATTTGTTGCTTATTGCTATATTTAACCTATATTCAGGTTCCATGGCCGATGGTAAGACTTCGGCATAAGGGCCACAGAATGAAGTGTGACGGGCCTCCGAACCATCGCGCCGTCGCGTTATCAGCCGCTCATCACGTACTTATTCAAGTTAGTGCCCACGTATTGCCTTCGATTTGTGGAATTTGCAGATGGCCTGCGAGGAATGCAAGAGGCGATTTGTGCCGGTGAAGCGAGCCAAAATGAGTCTGGACCCGGATTTTCTTTGCTGGAGCCCTTTCTTAAAGGGGGAATTCTGAAATGCAGGGCGAAGACTTCTACCGCCAGCTTGCCGAGCAATCGCCAGATGCGATGTGGGTACATAGCCAAGGCATAATTGTTTATGTCAATCGCGCCTGTGTCGCATTCTTTGGCGCATCATCCGCGGATGAACTCCTGGGAAAGAACCCCCTCGACTTTGTGCATCCAGACGATCGAGAGATCGTGAAGCAGAAGATTCATGAGCTCTATTACGAGCGTAAGCCTGTGCTGCAGGACCAGGCCCGCTGGATCCGCCTCGATGGAGCGGCGGTATATGCCGAAATAGTCGCTAGGCCGATCGAATATCAAGGCGAAGCCGGGGCTCAAGTGACCTTTCGCGACGTTTCGGAGCGAAGACAGATAGAACAGAACCTGCGGAAAAGCGAGGCAAGTCTGGCAGCCGCGCAGCGGATTGCGCATCTGGGTAGCTGGGAGATAGATTTTACCAATCTCAACGACCTTGACAAATATCCGCCACGCTGGTCAGACGAAATCTTTCGTATCCTCGGCTACGAGCCTGGACAAATCCAGCCATCGAGAAATATATTCCTCCAATCTCTGCATCCAGATGACAGGGAGCGCTTACAAAATGCCCTGGTGAGCGCCCTTCACGAGAAGAAATCACTCAGCGCAGATTATCGGATTATTCTGCCCAACGGCAGCCAACGCATCGTTCACTCGCAGGGTGAATTCGTCTTCGACAAAAATACCCACAGGGCGTTGAAGTTAGTCGGAACCATTCAGGACATCACCGCGCAAAAGAAAGCGGACGAGAAGTTCCGGGCTCTGCTGGAGGCAGCGCCCGACGCGATGATTGTAACGAACCAGGAAGGGAAGATCGTTCTGGTCAATATGCAGACCGAAAAGCTGTTTGGCTATAAGCGGGAGGAGCTGCTAAATAATACGATTGAGATCCTGATGCCTGAACGTTTTCGAGGCCGGCATCACGATGATCGTACCGGATTCTCCGCCGATCCTCAGGTGCGGCTGATGGGAGCGGGCCGGCAACTCTTTGCCCTGCGCAAAGACGGCAGTGAGTTTCCGGTCGAGATCAGCCTGGGCCCCCTGGAAACGGAGGAGGGAGTGCTGGTCACCAGCGCGATCCGCGACATTACCGGCCAAATACGGGCAGAAGAGGAACTTCTTCGTTATGAAGCCATCGTACAGTGGTCAAACGACGCGATTATCGGCCTGACATTAGATGGAATCATTACAAATTGGAATATGGGAGCCGAGAGAATGTTTGGGTTCTCTCGAAGCGAAGCGGTTGGTAAACCGATTGCTATTCTCGCTCCTTCGGATCGCCGCGAGGAACCTCTCGAATTTGTGGATAGAATGAAAAAAGGCGAGAGCGTATTGCATTTTGAAACTGTGCGGGTGAGAAAAGACGGGAAGTTAATTGATGTTTCTATCACGCTATCGCCGATCAGAAATAGGAACGGCGAGATCCTGGGAGGTTCCGGAATTGTGCGGGACATCACCGAACTCAGGAGGGCGGAGGAGAGATTTCACAAAGCGTTCGATGCAAGCCCAGAGCCCATGACGATTGCCGTGGTTTCGAACGGCCGCTACATTGATGTCAATGAGAGTTTTCTTCGCGTTACCGGGTATCGGCGCGGCGAGGTGATTGGCCGCACGTCTTTGGAGCTGGGCATTTGGAACCGGCCGGAAGATCGCGCCACACTTGTGAAGATGGTCGAAAACAAAGGCGTAGTTCGCGACTTCGAAATGGCTTTCCGGACAAAGAACGGTGAACAGCGCGCAGGACTGGCTTCGTTTGAAGCCATCGAGTTTGCTGGGCAGAGGTGCGTAATCGCCATCGTGAAGGACGTCACGGAGCGCCGAAAGCTCGAAGAGCAATTGCGCAAGGCGCAAAGAATGGAGGCCATCGGCCAGCTGGCGGGCGGCATCGCGCACGATTTTAACAATGTGCTGAACGTGATTTTCGGTTACAGCGATCTGCTGATCGAGGATATTGGCTCCGATGAGTCTCATCTCGGGAAAATCCAGGAAATTAAGAAAGCCGCGCAACGGGCGGCATCCCTGGTCCAGCAGTTGTTGGCTTTCAGCCGGAAGCAGGTTCTCGAACCCCGCGCGGTAAACCTGAATGACATCCTGCAGGACATCGAAACGATGCTGCGGCGTGTCATGGGCGAAGACATTGAGCTGCTTACACGCGCTGATCCATCCGTGGGCACAGTGAAAGTGGATCCCGGACAGATGGAACAGGTCATTCTGAATCTGGCGATCAATGCCCGGGACGCCTTGCCGCGCGGTGGCAAGCTCACGGTGGAGACCGCGAATGTGACGCTGGACGCGGAATACTTCCGCACTCATGACCTCTCCGGCACGCCCGGAGCGTATGTCCTGCTCTCTGTGAGCGACACGGGCATGGGCATGGACGAGGCCACTCAAAAGCGAATTTTTGAGCCATTTTTCACGACGAAAGGAGCGGGCAAGGGCACGGGGCTGGGCCTCTCAACCGTTTACGGCATCGTGAAGCAGAGCGGGGGGTACATCTGGGTGTACAGCGAGCCGGACAGAGGCACGACCTTCAGAATCTACCTTCCGCGGGTTGACGAAATGCCAGAGGCGCCGGCAGCGGCAACGCTAGCTCAGGAAGAAACAAAGGGCACGGAGACAATCCTCATCGTCGAAGACGAAGAAGCTTTGTGCGCATTGCTCTACGAATATCTCTTGGGGAAGGGCTATACGGTTCTGAAGGCGCACACCGGCAGTGAAGCGATCCAAATTGCGGAACGTCATCCGGGGCCGATTGAGTTGTTAATCACAGATGTAATTATGCCCGGGATGAGCGGTCCGGAACTGGCCGGCCAATTGGCGGCATCGCGGCCAGGGACCAAGGTGTTGTTCGTGTCCGGGTACACGCAGAATGCCCTCGCCCCCCACGGAGTACTCGAACCTGGAATTGCGTTCCTTCAAAAACCATACAAGCTACGCGAAGTGGCCCGGAAAATTCGCAGCCTGCTGCAGTCTTAAGTAGCACAGTCCCGCTGAGGCGGGACTGTGCGGGGTTGGTTTGAGTGCGGCGCAAAGCTAAACCTAAAAACCTACAAACAAAACCACACAGACTGAACAGGCTGCGGAAAAACTCTCTACGATGCCGTCAGGAGTTAAAACCCCTGATGGAAATGCAGGCTTTATGTCGCGGCTGAAGTCGAAGATTCCGACCCTGTCGGGGCCGCGACCCACGAGGCTTCGACCCTTTTTCCGCAGCCTGTGAAGTCTGTGTAACAAAACCCACGTGCAGTGCTGCGCGATTTCGAAACCAGTTCCCTGCAGGGGGTGCGATTTTCAACTTCGGAATTCAGGTTAACGCTAATTTCTTCTGTTCGGGCAAGTCTGTTTTTGGTCGTCAGCTCCGTGGGCCGCATTTGAGGGCCTGATCGGGATGGAGGAGGGGGTCCAGCATCAGCGCTTGCAGCGCATTAACGACTGCACCATCCCACCACCCGCGTTTCACTTCTTCCTGCATAATAGCGAGCGCTTCGCGTGGCTGCAGAGCCTTCCGGTAGGGCCGGTCCGTGGTCAGCGCGTCATAGATGTCGACGGTTTGAAGGATCCGCGCGGTCAGAGGGATCTGTTCGCCTTTCAGCCCATCGGGATATCCCGATCCGTCGAATTTTTCATGGTGATGCCGAATGACTGGCAGCACAAGTCGAAAAGATTTCAACGGGGAGCAGATCCGCTCACCGACGATTGGATGTTGTCGCATGATTATCCATTCTTCATCGGTCAGGCGACCCGGCTTCAATAGGACGTGTTCCGGCACGGCTATTTTGCCGATGTCATGGATAATTCCGGCCCGATGGAGTGTCACCCGCAGTTCTTCTGAAAGACCAAGATGCTCAGCCAAAGCCACGGAATATTTCGATAAGCGGTCACAGTGTCCTTCGGTATAGGGATCCTTAGCCTCGATGCTCAATGCGAGGCTATACAGGATGGTTTCCGCATTTTCCAGCTCGTCCGTGAATTGTTTCAGGCGCAGGAGCGACTGCACCCGTGCCAGAAGCTCTTGCTGGTTGACCGGTTTACTGAGGAAATCATCAGCTCCGCACTCGATGCCCTGAATGCGATCTTCCGTGCTCGTCAAAGCGGTGACCAGGACGACTGGCAGGAGGCGGGTTTCCGGTTGCGATTTGATCGCAAGACACGCGGAAAAGCCGGTCCTGCGCGGCATGTTCACGTCGAGCAGAGCCATGTCTACCGGTTCCTCGCGGACGACTTGCAGCGCTTGCTCACCGTCCTCGGCGCAGATAACGCCGTAGCCGGCCCGGTCAAGCATTTCCGAATAGAGGCCACGGTTCCCGGCTTCATCATCGGCGACTAAAATGGTGGCTTTGCTTGCACTTGGTTTAGACATGAGTTTTTCCGGTGATTGGATCTTCTCAAAAAAGTCGGGGGGACGTCGCATTTTCTTAACGACCTTTCCAAAGTCGGCTGGTTGGTATCATTGCCGCTGCCCATCACTTTTACGCAGAGCAGCGAATACGCCTACCGCCAGGGAACACTACTGCAGAATCCAATCGCCTTCTTTCTGGATGAAGCGGAACCCATAGCGCGGGTAAGGCGCGGCGCACTCCTCGGACCTGACTACACGCGCCTTTCCAACGAAATTCGTTCCTCCGTTAACCAGATGCACCTCGATCGTGGAATCCTTCTTCAGCAGGGCCGTGCAGCCGCACAGGAACCCGCTTTGACTGACGTTCTCCGTAGCGCTTACTTCTTCGAATGGTTTTTCGTTGATGTCGGTTCCTCGTAGCTTCAGCATGACTCGCAGGCGAACGCGCACTTCACGTCTCCGCTCGGGTCGAGCGGCGTGCAGCGTGTTTGCCAGGCCGGCTCGCAGCGCTTCGAAGTCGATCGGTTTCTCGAAGTACGCCGTGGCGCCGAGCTCCTTGCAGAATAATTTTGTGGTTGCGCCCGCCTCTCCACTGATGATGATGAGAGGAATCAACTGCGTGGAAGTCATCGATTTAAATATCCGGCAAAGCTCAAAGCCGGAATAATTGGGCATTCTCAGATCGAGTAGGATGGCGTTGGGTTTGCCTTGCATGGCCAGGGCAAGGGCCTGTTCCGGGTTCCCCGTATCCATGATTTCGTAGCGGTCTGCGAGATTGATCCGCAGAAGTTTCCGTATGGCATCCTCATCATCGACGATCAGTAATTTCTCCATGTTGCGATTGCCTCCTATCTAGTCGATCAGACGTCACGTCCGGCGATCACCGGGGCTTCCATGCCCGCCACACTGTCCGTTTCCGTCGTCTCTCTGCTCTCATCCAAAAGCTCACGCACTTTGCGCAGCAGCGATTCCTCAGTGAAAGGTTTGTGGAGTAAGTGGATGCCTTCCTCGAGGACCCCGTGGCCGGCGATAAAGCTGTCCGTGTAACCGGACATATATAGAATCTTCATCGCCGGATGAAGCGGAGCGAGGCGTTCTGCCAATACCCGCCCGTTTATTCCGGGCATGACCACGTCCGTGAGCAGCAGATGAATGTGGCCGGGATGCTGCGCGGCCACCTGCTGGGCTTCCGACCCGTCCGCTGCCGTCAAAACCTGGTACCCGTTGTCTCTCAGAAACATGTGCGCCAGTTTGCGCAGAGGCTCGGCGTCTTCCACCAACAAGATGGTCTCGCATCCACGTACGGTCAGCGGCCCCTGGCTGCTCTCGCATTTGGTGGCGACAGGTTGTTCGATACGCGGGAGGTAAATCTTGAATAAAGCTCCCTTTCCCTTCTCCGATTCAACGGTGATGTAGCCGTTGCTCTGTTTCACCACCCCATAAACAGTGGCGAGACCCAGCCCCGTTCCTTTGTCGCGTTCCTTGGTGGTGAAAAACGGTTCGAAAATTTGCGCCTGGGTTTCCGGGTCCATCCCCGTGCCCGTATCCGTGACGGCCAGCATTACGTACTGGCCTGGGACCGAACCCGGATGTTCGTGCACAAAAGCCATATCGAGTTCCGCGTTCGCTGTCTGGATCGTCAATCTGCCCCCATCCGGCATGGCGTCCCGGGCGTTGACAGCCAGATTCATCATGACCTGCTCGATTTGTCCGGGGTCCGCCTTGACCTGGCCGATGACGGGGTCAAGGATCAAATTCAGCTGGATGTCTTCTCCGATCAGACGGGGCAGCATCTTTCCCATATCGTACACCAGCGTGTTCAGGTTCAAAATGGCCGGTTCCAGAACCTGTTGACGGCTGAAGGCCAGAAGCTGTTTCGTCAATGACACAGCGCGCTGACTGGCTTTCTCGATTTCTTCGGCGTATTCATACGAGGATTGCCCGGGAACCAGATTTCGTTTCATCACCTGAATGTAACCAAGGATGACCCCGAGGAGATTGTTGAAATCGTGGGCGATTCCTCCGGACAGCCGGCCGACCGCCTCCATCTTTTGAGCCACGCGGAGTTGCCGCTCCAGCACTCGTCGCTCCGTCACGTCTTCTGCAAAGACCTCGATGTATGTGCTGTTCTCGTCCTTTACAGGCCAGCCGCTGCACCGCACCATAATGAAAGCCCCATCTTTCCGCTTCCATTCGATTTCTACGTCCTTGAAATGCGGGTTTCGTAGAAACATTCCACTTATTTTCTGGTGCTCGGCCGGATGGCGGTAAATGCCGCTGGCGAGGTTAACCGCTAACAATTCGTCCTGCGACTCATAACCCAGCATCTTTTCGAGGGCTGGATTGACCATGAGGAGCTTCCCGGCCAAATTGGCCCTGAAAATACCGTACGGTGCGTCTCCCACCAAGGAGCGAAAGTTCGCCTCCGATCGTCCGAGCGCCTCCACCGCGTGATTCCGTTCTGTGACGTCTCGATTGACGATCACTAATTTCTCGGGCTCCCCTTTGGAATTGCGGATCACGCTCGCTGTGGATTCCAGCACACGCCACGTCCCGTCCTTGTGGCGGAAGCGATACTCCATTGGCCGGCCCATCCCTGTGCGCCGGGCTTCCTCAGCCGCCTCTTTCACGCGTTCTCTGTCTTCGGGATGGATCTGTTCGAACGAGGACGAGTTTCTCAATTCCTCCAGTGAGTATCCCAGAGTCCTCTCGTAGGAAAGACTGTTGTAAATGCGGTTGCCTTGCATGTCGACAACCGCAATCAAGTCGGCTGCATTTTCGCTGATGAGCCTGAAGAGCTCTTCCCGCTGGACCAATTTGCGGCGAATCCTGTGTATCTGCAATTGCTGATACAGGGTGTAAATGTCGAATAGCAGAACGAGGCCCACCAGGCCCCTCGCGACTTCCGGCAGCAAAGGAAGAGTAGATGGGTTGCCTCCGCTTCCCACCAAACCGGGGAGTAGAAAGGAAGCGAGTCCAGCGGTCAGCAGTAGTGTGACGGATACCGCCGCCGACCACAGCCACCACTCGCGCCTCTCCATCTTGCGAAAATTCATCGAGAGGGTCTCGGGTGACTGGGTGTTCCCGGCGGGCGCGCCCTCAGCATTTCTAGAACTCATTGACGATCACCGATAGGAGTCTGCTTCCTGCTGTCCCATAAGCATAGGAGCACGCCGTCCATGGCTGCTTCTATCTGCACTGCGGAAGTTCCATGTGATTCCATCAATGTCACTCCCTTGCACTCCGCAGCAGGCCAGGCAAATCCGCAGAACTGCCTGGATTGTCCAGGAACATGCCAGCGAGGACCGCGCTGAGATGGATTGCGCTCAAAACCGTTCTGCATGCTATGCCGGCCTGGGCATTGACGTGCGTAATTCATGATCAAATCTCCAGACAAATGTTTTGTGATCCCGTTATCTAATGGCACGTCAGGCTCCAATCATTAAAAATGCCTTGCTTTTCATGCTAATTAGCTGTGATATCAATGCGATAGCGGCAGATTCCCGTTGCCAATGAAGCTATATGAATTTTCATCACTGTACCTTCAATGGGAAACTGTTTCAAAACTGGACAAGCCTGGGCAGCGTATAAATAGGCCTGTTCTCTTCTCGACCCTGCTCCCGGGGCGAACAGCAGCCGAATAGGCCAAGAGCTAATCCAACCCTTGCAGTCATATTATTTGTTGCATATATTACTTATAATGCAACTATCTCTTACTCCGATTTGCTGCGTGGATGCTGAGGGATTCGGTTGGAGGGTCGCAAAAAATGAGGAATATCCACTCGCAAAGCCGTTGACGGGCGTCGTTCTGCTTTCGTGGCCGTGCGGCCTTAACTCGTCAGTGCCGCGGTAAGCCGGCTTACGTCGGGCGCGCTCTCGAGCGATTTCACAAGTTGAATGACGGACTCGGCCTTTTGCGCCGGCCACTTGGCAAATTCCGCGTTGCCTCTGAATTTGTCGGACACATCGTCATAGGTCATGGGATTTTCCGGACTTCCCTTGGCAGGTTCGGTGCGGCCCGAAATGACGCGGCCATCCTTCATGTAAATTTTAAGAATGCTATCCTCGATCAGCACGGCCTGCAACGACTCGCCGCGGGCGAATCGCTTGTCGAATTCGGGGTCCACGTAATACTTCACGCGCCGGATCATGTCCTGCACGTCGGGACGCTGCACCACGGCATCGGTGAACTGGCCCAATCCCGCTTTGCGCTCCAGCAGCAGGATGCTCATGGAAAATTCCATGCTGAACTTCGCCTCCAGGCCCGTGGCCGGGCGGTGACGGAACAGCGTGCCCAAGTTATTCTGATTCCCTCCGACTTCGACCCGGTCAACCTCTGTGGCCTTGATGTCGTTCTTGAGAATGAGACGCAGCATCTCGTCCATGACTTGCTGCTGAATGGTTCCGCACGGGAATCGCTTGATCAAGTCTCCGGGAGCGGCGAACATCCACGGTTTACCGAGACGATTCACAATCGCATGAGGATCAAAACTGCCTCCGCCGGCCTGGAAAAATCCAAGAGGCGCCTCCAAAATATCGTCGGCGGCTGTCCAGCCGAGCGACGCGAGGTCAACGGCCACAGTTCCATTTTCGGCGGCATGCCCGGCGTTAAATGATTTTGTCATCGAACCAAAATTATCCCGGAGACCGCTGGCCTCCGACCCCGTGACTCCTATAGCGTAAGCGGTCTGCGTTGCGTTCAGGCCGAGCAGCTTTGCGCACGCCGCGGTGCTGCCGAACGATCCGCAAGTGCCCGTCGTGTGAAAACCATCGCCGTTGTGGCGGGGCGATATCGCTTCACCAATCTTGTTTTCGACTTCGACTCCCACATGAAACGCAAGCATCAGGTCTTTGCCGGTCTTGCGCCCCAATTCACACAGTGCGAATGCCGGTGGAAGCACAGGAGCCGCCACGTGTACTCCGGAACCGGTGTCGTCGTAATCGTCCGCGTGAATGGAAATGCCATTGGCGAGCGCCGCGAAGCGGGGATGGGTCTTTATTGTTGTTCCGATGATGCTGGCTTTTCCCTTGGAAACCCCAAGCGTCTCGATGTATCGCTGGATGCGAGGCGCCATGACGGAAGCGGAGCCCGCCAGCGCCAGGCCGAATCCATCCAAAATCGTTTTCTTGCCGAGTGCGAGAACGTCCTCCGGGATATCCTCGTACTTCGTGTTCACGATAAATTCAGAGACATATTTGGTCAGGCCCGGCGCTTTAGGGAATTCTTCCGCGGGGCTCGCTGGAGCGCCCAGCCGGGCGTTGCTCAGCTTCAGGCCAGCCAGAGCGAGTGATGTCTTGCAAAAATCACGTCGAATCATCTGAAATTACCTCCGCCATCACAAAAGTCGTGCCAGGTCCCGGGAAACAGGTGACTGCCGCCGCGCGGCCTCGATTATACACAGGCTTGCCGCGCCGAATCACGCCGCAGTGCACGGGGCCTGTGCTACCCCCCGGCCGCCTCGGACCATGCGTTTCCGGAATCCCTGGTCAAAATATTGCAAAACTCTGACAATTCGAATCCTTGAGCTATGTCATGCTGGATGCGTCATGACCAAACATCCGGCTATTATTCAAGGCGGTATGGGCGCAGGCGTTTCCAGTTGGCGGCTCGCCCGGGCAGTCTCCGAACTCGGCCAGCTTGGAGTCGTTTCCGGCACGGCCCTGGATCAGATCCTGGCTCGGCGGCTGCAGGACGGTGATCCCGGCGGGCATATGCGCCGAGGCCTCGATCGCTTTCCTTTCCCCGCGGTAGCCGAACGGATCTGGAAAACCTATTACATCCCCGGCGGCAAGCCGGAAAGCCAGTCGTACGTGGGCCTGCCGAAGCATTGCAAGGACAATCCCCGCGAGTTGGTCGAGCTTTGTGTCGTCAGCAATTTCGTCGAAGTCATTCTCGCGCGCGAAGGCCATGGCAACCCTGTCGGAATCAACTACCTGGAAAAAATTCAGATTCCGCATTTGCCCTCCATATACGGAGCCATGCTTGCCGGCGTCGAATACGTCCTGATGGGCGCGGGCATCCCCCTGAAGATTCCCGGAGTGCTCGATCGCTTGGCCAATCACGAGCCCGTCACCTACACGCTGCAGGTTACCGGCGCACAGGAAGGTGACGACACCACAATCACCTTCGTGCCGCGGGATTTCACGGAGCGCGACCTTCCGCCGCTTCTCCGCCCCAAGTTTCTCGCTATCATCGCTTCCAACACTCTTGCCCTGACTCTGATGAAGAAGGCGAATGGCCGGGTTGACGGATTCGTGGTCGAAGGGCCTACCGCCGGTGGACACAACGCGCCGCCCCGTGGAAAGCTCCAGCTCAATGAGGCCAACGAACCGATCTATGGAGAACGCGACAAGGTGGACCTGGAAAAAATGCGGGAACTGGGCCTGCCGTTTTGGCTCGCCGGTGGATACGGCAGCGCCGAAAAGCTCCGCGAAGCTCTGACTGCCGGCGCCGCCGGCGTGCAGGTCGGAACCGCATTTGCCTTCTGCGCGGAGTCGGGTTTGCGAGACGATTACAAGCAGGCGCTATTGAAAAAAGCGATTTCCGGCGAGGCCGGCGTTTTCACTGATCCCCTGGCCTCTCCTACGGGTTTCCCTTTCAAGGCCGCGCAGTTGGAAGGCACGAATTCGGAGCGCGAAGCCTACCTGGCCAGACCGCGCATCTGCGATCTCGGCTATCTCCGCGAGGCTTACAGAACCGCGGAGGGCGCGATTGATTATCGTTGCGCTGGAGAGCCGGTGACGGTATACGAGTCCAACGGAGGAAAGGCTGAAAACACAGAGGGCCGCAAGTGCCTCTGCAACGCGCTACTGGCAAACATCGGACATCCCCAAATACGAAGCGGCAAATACGTGGAAAAAGGCCTGGTTACCTCTGGGGATGACTTGAGCGAAATTCCCTCGTTCCTGCCGCCCAACCAGCCGGTTTACACTGCCGCGGATGTGATCGCAAAACTGCTCCACGATCAACCGTGCGAGCAATTAGGTTGGGAGAATGAGCCGGCCGCGGCACCCGAAAATTTACCTTGCCACAATGATTGCGCCACCAGCCAGGGTCTTTAGTAGCACAGGTCCCGACAGGGCCGGGATCTCTAACTTCAGCCTGTGTGGTTTTGGTTTGCGCTACGTGCGACGAAAGACGCCTTGAAACGCATGAAAACGAACAGCTTAGAATCTGGATGCGTTGGCCGTTTGGGAGCAATGCCGATTAGAAGTTGTGAGGAACTAACTTGGACGACGCGAGCAGCGGTTTGCTTCACCTGCATCAGATTTGGGATTTTCTGCTGCGCTTTTCTAATTTTCCGCTGATTCCGGAACCGTGCCGTCCTCATTCTTTTCCGCCAGCAGGCGATACAGGGTCGTCCGGCTGACATCGAGGATTTCGGCCGCCCGGGCCTTGTTGCTGACCCGGTCCACCACTTCGCGCACGTAGCGCTTCTCCATCTCTTTGAGCGAACAGAATAATTCTTCAGCGGTTGTTTGCAGGCCTGGCGTAGCTCCGATGCGCCGCTTTTGCTCGGGCAGGTCAGTTACGTCGATCATGTCCCTTTGCGTCATGATGCAGGCATGGCCAATCACGTTTTCCAGCTCCCGCACATTTCCGGACCACGCATAACGGCTCAGGACGACCTGAGCGCGCCGGGTCAGGCCCCGGATGGTCTTGTTGTACTGCAGCGCGAAGGCCTGCACGAAATGTCTTTCGAGAAAGGGAAGGTCATCGAGCCGGTCGCGTAATGCGGGCAGGCCGATCTCCATCATGGCGATACGATAATAGAGGTCTTCTCGAAATTTTCCTTCACTGACCATGACGCCGAGATCTCGATTCGTGGCCGCGATGACACGGACATCCACCTTACGAGGCTTGCCGCCGCCCACACGCTGGACTTCATGGTTCTGCAAGACCCGAAGCAACTTTGCCTGCATGGGCAAGGGCAGGTCCCCGATTTCGTCCAGCATCACCGTTCCGCCGTTGGCCTCCTCAAAGATGCCGGTCTTGTCTTGCGTGGCCCCGGTAAACGAACCTTTGACATGGCCGAACAATTCGCTTTCGAACAAGGTTTCGACGATCGCGGAACAGTTCCGCACGACAAAAGGCCCCTGCGCCACCGGACTGCGCCGGTGCAGGGCCTTGGCCACGAGCTCTTTTCCCGTGCCTGTTTCTCCTGTCAGCAGGACCGTGCGGTAATGGAGCGCGATTCGGCGTATCTTCCCGAAAAGCTCGAGCATGAGCGGATTGCGTCCAATGATGCCCTCAAATTGACAGACCTCGCCGAGTTCTGTTTCGAGTTGCATGGTGCGTTGCCGGAATTGCGCTTCCGTAAGGATTTGCTCGATTTTCTGCCGGAGCGTTTCAACCCCAATGGGTTTCGCCAGATAGTCACGGGCGCCCTTCTTGATCGCTTCGACAGCGGATTCCGTGCTGTAATTTCCAGTCAACATGAAGACGTCGGTGCCGGGATCCATTTCCACGATTTTTTCCAGGACTTGCATCCCGCCGAGGCCCGGCATCACCAGATCGACGATGACGATTTGGGGCCGCTGTGCCCGGACCAGTTCCAAGCCTTTTAGGGGGTCGGTAACCGCACTGATCTCAAGGGGAAGATGTTCCAGCGACGCGCGGATCAGGTTGAGATGCTGGGGATCGTCGTCTATGGCCACAAGCCGTGCTAGGGCACCCGTATGTGCTTCCGAAAGTGTCCTCAAGTCTCCCAAGATTTGTTCTCCCGCGCCTCACGCCCCGTTCACATCAGCGCCCCACGGCCTAAACGACTTTACCGGGTATGGAACGTGTCTGGCAAATTATCATCCAGGATGAAGGCAGGGTCAACCTCCTATCTTATACAGTGTGAATCAATCACTATGGCAGTTTCCACGAAACAGTGAGGATACGGCCCGCTGGCAAATGGAAGCCGCGCCTGGCGCACCTTGCGGACTTAAACTGCCCGGCAGCGGACAAAGACGAACCGCCGGAACTTCCTGATTTCGCTGGGGCCGGCCTGCGCTGGCGGCAAAACCGTTGACTCGGAGCCACGAGAAACGTAGGATTTATGAAATGGAAATCCCAATCGCGAATCCCGGTGCTACAGTTCTCGCGGCATGGAAGACCGGAACGAAAGTTCCAGGGCGTCCGGGCCGGAAGCGCGCGCTACGAGGAGAGGAACATGTTGCGCATAAACGACGAAGCCCCCAATTTCACCGCCGAAACTTCGCAGGGTACGATCAATTTCCACGAATGGATCGGCAGCGGCTGGGCCATCTTGTTCTCGCACCCCAAGGACTTTACCCCGGTGTGCACCACGGAACTGGGTTACATGGCCGGCCTGCAGCCGGAATTCGAGAAGCGCAACTGCAAAATCATCGGGCTGAGCGTGGACCCGGTGAGCAGTCACAGCAAGTGGGCCGCGGACATCGAAGAAACGCAGGGCCACAAGGTGAAATACCCCATGATCGGGGACCCGGAACTCAAGGTGGCCAAGCTTTATGACATGCTGCCGGCCGATGCCGGCGATACTTCCGAAGGCCGCACCGCGGCCACCAATGCCACCGTCCGCACCGTATTCGTAGTCGGTCCCGACAAGAAGATCAAGCTGATGCTCAGCTATCCCATGAGCACAGGCCGCAACTTCGACGAAGTGCTGCGCGTGCTCGATTCCATCCAACTCACGGCCAAGCACAAAGTGGCTACGCCGGTGAACTGGAAACAGGGCGACGACGTGATCATCCTGCCGGCGGTGTCGGAGGAAGAAGCCAAGCAAAAGTATCCCGGCGGCTGGAAGGCGCCCCGTCCGTATCTGCGGATCGTTCCCCAGCCGAAGTAGCAGCTCGCAAGCGAGGATGGTATACCGTGATTCTCAAGCAATTCTATCTGCCGTGCCTGGCGCACGCTTCCTACGTTATTGGAGACGAGGAGACAGGCACGGCAGCCGTCGTTGACCCGCAACGCGACACGGACCAGTACATTGCGTTTGCCGCTGAACACGGTCTCAAGATCAAGCACGTATTTCTGACGCATCTCCACGCTGATTTTGTCGCGGGACATTTGGAGCTGCGCGATCGCGTGGGCGCAACAATCTACCTCGGCGCGGCGGCTAAAGCGGGGTACACGTTTACACCTCTTCGCGATGGCGACATTCTCGAATTCGGACGCGTACGCGTGAAGGCGCTGGAAACACCCGGGCACACTCCGGAATCAATCTCCCTTGTCGTTTACGACCTGGACGCCAGCGATACGCAACCCCATGCCGTACTCACCGGAGACACTTTGTTTATCGGCGACGTAGGGCGGCCGGACCTGCGCGCGGCGCTCGGCTGGTCGGCAACCGATCTTGGCAGCCTGCTCTTCGATTCGCTACACAACAAGCTGCTGGCGCTGCCGGATCCATGCCTGGTGTACCCGGCTCACGGCGCGGGCTCGCTCTGCGGGAAGTCGCTCAGCAAGGAGACGGTATCAACCCTGGGAGAGCAGCGGCGATCGAACTACGCGCTGCAACCCATGAGTAAGGAAGCATTCATTCACGCGGTGACGGCCGATCAACCGGACGCTCCGGCCTACTTCATCTATGACGCCGTGCTGAACAGCGAAGAGCGGCCGACGCTGGACCAAGCGCTGGCGCGCGAGATGAATCCGTTGACACTCGACCGCGTATTGGAATTGCAGGCGGGTGACGCACAGATTCTCGATACGCGTGATCCCGGCGAATTTGCGGCGACGCACCTGGCGGGCAGTATCAACATCGGCCTCGTCGGCCTGTACGCCACCTGGGCCGGAACAGTTCTAAATCGAAAGCATCCGATTGTAATCATCGCGGACCCTGGCCAGGAGGACGAATCCGCAATTCGCCTCGGGCGCATCGGGTTCGATCACGTGGCTGGATATTTGAAAGATGGATTGCGCAGCCTGGAATCGCGGCCGGAACTGACCGCCACAACGCAGCGCCTCAGCGCGCCGTTCGCCGCGGAGCTTCTGTCATCGCCTGAGCCGCCGCTGGTCATTGACGTCCGCGGGCCGCGCGAGCGCGATCAGAAGTGCATTGCCGGAAGTTTGGGCATCCCGCTCAATCATCTGACGGAAAATCTGGAAAAGCTGCCGAGGGACCGTCCCCTGCTGATCCATTGTGCAGGCGGCTACCGGTCGTCCATCGCCGCCAGCTTGCTCCAATGCCACGGATTTGGCCGCGTCAGTGAAATTGCCGGCGGCATCGTAGCATGGGAAGCCGCAAAACTGCCGGTCCAAACTGCCCAGGCTTTGCGGTAGAAACTTCGCAGTTGCCGCGCCTTTGTGTGTTCCCCGCAGTGCAACTTCAACAAACCGCGCTGAAGCCGTTTTCGTGGATGGGATCGAAGCGGGCCAGCCAAACATGCAAGACCTTGGAGTACAAGCAGACGCTGTTGCGGAAAAGGTCGGTCTGGGCTTTAATCTGCCTGAATCTTTACCCCATGCACGAAAAAGAGCGTCATTCCAATAAAAGAAATTACTGCGCAAGGTGCTACAATTCGAGGAGTTAGGACAACAGGTCCCCGGTAGCTCAACGGTAGAGCATTCGGCTGTTAACCGAAGGGTTGCTAGTTCGAATCTAGCCCGGGGAGCCAAATTTTTCAATCAGTTAGGAAGTTGTGGCAAACGTGGCTTTTGAGATTGTGCCCAGTTTTGTGCCCCATCGTCCTGAAAACCGGCCAGATTTAGCGCGTTGACAGCTTGTCGCTGCGCGGTCTGCCCGATGTGCCCATAGCGCCTCGACATGCGCACCGTGGTAGACGGACTCCATCCCATGATCGTCGCCACAACAGAAAATGGCACGCCCGCTTCCAGCATCCGAGTGCAGCCGGTATGCCTCAGGTCGTGGAATCGACAGGAAACGCCTGAGCGAGTTTTTGCCGATTCCCACGCTTCTTTCCAGCGGCCAATTGGTTTCGTGGGATCGCAGTCGTACACGACGGTCAAACCATCCCCGGACGCTCCGTATCGTTCCGAAGCGAAGACGTAGTGATCTAGTTCGCGGCCCGGGAAAAGACTTGCCCAGAAGCCCAGGATTGCAATAGCTCTGTCATTCAAAGGGAGCACCCGCCCTGTCCCTGATTCAGTCTTGCTTAGGCCAACAGTCAGCGTGCAAGATTTAAGGTCTATTTGCCCCCAGCGGAGTAGGCGAATCTCGTGGAAAGAGCGAGCGGGAACGGTAGCTTTTTCGGGTTGTCCGAGAGGGCCTAGGGTCGTCTGAGAGACTGGGTGCCCGAGGCACGCAGCGCCTAACTTATCGGTGGACCAGGGGTTGGAACGGATTCCAGAGACACTCAAGCTGTTTGTGGTTTCAGATGCTTGGCGTCGAAGCAGACTCCTTTCTTCCAGATCAGCAACGTGATCGCTGCAATTTTGCGCGCCAGGGTCAGGCGCGCCATCTCCGGCCTGATTCCTTTGGCAACCAGAGCTGCGTAAAACTCCTGGAAAGGCCCAGTCTTGGTGGCGGCGATGATGGCTGCGCCCTTGAAGATATTTTTGAGTTCATGATTGTGATTGCGGTTGAGCCCGCGCAGCGATACTTGCTTCTTCGATGGTCGCAGATGCCCTTCCACATAACGATGATCGGCGCTGCTGTGCGTCTCG
>JBGOZP010000004.1:0-230154 GCA_041480265.1 Terriglobia bacterium
CGCCAGGTCCCCCTTCACGCAGGATGAAATCACAGCCACTCGTTGCAATTCTTTCTGGCTCAATGCAAATGTCCCCTGTCTCATAGGGTGACATTTTCACGTAGCCGTTAAGGGGTGACATAATTATGGAGCTAAGACACCGAAAATGTCACTCGCTTCCCCGAGCGCTCCACAGGCGCTATCATGGAGTCTTGCGGCAATCTCCAAGCGGAGCCCGCGCCCGAGCGGCGCGACATTATGGATTCGAAACTTTACGAGCGGTATTCGCGGCAGATCCTCTTCACCGAAATCGGCGAGGGGGGACAACAGCGCCTGCTCGAATCCTCGGCCGTACTGGTTGGATGCGGGGCGCTGGGCACCGCGCTCGCCAATCTGCTGGTGCGCGCCGGCGTCGGCAAGCTGCGCATTGTGGACCGCGATTTCGTCGAGCCTTCGAACCTGCAGCGGCAAACGCTGTTCGAAGAATCCGATGCGCGTGAAGCGCTGCCGAAAGCCGTTGCCGCCGAACGCCGTCTGCGCGCCATCAATTCCGGCGTCGCGGTCGAAGGCGTCGTCGCGGACCTCGGACCAAAAAACGCCGAAGAGTTATTGCGTGGTTTCCCGCTCATTCTCGACGGCACCGACAACTTCGAAACGCGATTTCTGCTGAACGACGCCGCAATCCACCTGGACGTGCCCTGGATTTATGCTGCCGTAGTCGCCAGTTACGGTGTGACGCTCACCGTGCGGCCGGGCCAGACGGCTTGCCTCGCATGCGCTTTGGAAGCCGGCAGCCCATCCGGAAAAGACGGCGGGCCGCAAACAGCGGGCGCCGAAGACACCTGCGATACGGTCGGCGTGCTCGGCGCTGCCGCCGGCGTGATTGCCTCGATCGAAACGGCGGAAGCGATCAAGCTGCTCCTCGGTAAGACGGAATCGGCCGGCGGGCGTCTGGTCTCTTTTGACGTGTGGTCCGGGCGGTTTCAATCCGTGCGTGTGGCGCGAAATCCGGAGTGCCGCGCGTGCGTGCGCCGCGACTTCCGCTATTTGGAAGGCGAAGCGCAGCCTCGTCTGACCATGTGCGGACGCGATTCGGTGCAGGTCCATGAGCGCCGGCGGCAGCTAGATCTTGCCGCGCTGGGCCGCCGCCTCGCCCCCACAGTTGCCGAGGTGCGCGAGAATGGTTTTCTGCTGCGTTTCCGCGTGCCGCCCTACGAAATGACGGTGTTTGCCGATGGCCGCGCCATCGTCAAGGGAACCCGCGACACGAGCGTCGCAAGATCGCTGTACGCCCGCTACATTGGCGCTTGAAAAACCAGTTGCACAGGCCCCGACAGGGTCGGGGTCTCCGACTTCAGAGTCTGTGTGACAACCGGAGAATCCGGGTGCGGGCTCTACTTGTTTACCCTGAGTTCCGAAGGGGAGCCCGCCGGAATCAGGTGCGGGCTTTACTTGGTGCCCGCCAGAATCGGGTGCGGGCTCCACTTGGAGCCCGCCAGAATATTGACATGGCCTTCTGCCTACGGAAGAAGAGGAGTGCGGGCAGGTTGTAGACTACGTGTCAGCGGTCACATCAATGCGTGACGCCGCTCACTGCATTTGCCAGAGAGCCGTCGTATAAAGAGAGATGATGGATGGCTGCCACAGACGGGGACCGCAGCTGTTGAAGCGGTCCTGAAGGACTCCAGTCCTCAACGCATCTGCGTGCGACCATCCATTACCGGGAGCAGCGGTCAGAAGCGCGAAGCCGTCAGAGCAGTACCTCGACTTTCGACGCGCCGACCATTGCGGTCGGACTGGCTCGGTACAGGCCGCTGCTCCTTTTTTGTTGCTTCTCGGCATGAGCCACATCTGATATCGGTCCCTAGCGTAATTTTCGTTGCGGACGTAAAATACTGCTTCGTTTACGTGGACCAAGAGAGTTTTGAGCGGTACAAGCCCACCTCATTCCAGCAATTGGTTGATGGCTTCAGGGAATACAAAGAGAGACCATAACCACCTCGGTTTCAAATGTCGCAGACCTCTTTCCTGGCGTGTAAGCGAGTGAGCCCGCGGCCCATTGCGTTCAGGTGTTCTTCGCCGAGCGCGCGTTCGATCCGTGGAAACACTTCGTTTTCTTCCAAGCGCACGTGATCGTGGAGAAGCTTCGCGAGGCGGGCCATCGCTTCGGCCTCGATCGGCAGTTTCTTCGCGCGCCGCTGCTCGAAATCCTGCACGGCCGCGCGAATCTCCGCATGGTCGGCGAGCAGGCGCATCACTCCGGCGTCCTGATCGAGCCGCGTGTGGCGCGCATAGGCGGGGAGCAACACTTCTTCCTCTTCGCGAAAATGAACGATGCCGGTCTTGTGCCAGAACGCGATGAATTTTTCCGCCTGCCGCTCAACCGCCGCAGCGCGTTTCTCCGCCGGAGCTTCGCAGGCGCGCCGCATCTGAAGGGCCTGAATCAACGCGAAGTGATGGTGCTGGCTCAACGGGTGCAAGCTCGGATGGCGTTTCATGCAAAAACCTCCGCAACAAGACCGGGTGCGGGCTTTCCTTTTACGCTGAACGCCCTGGCCAGGCCGGGGCGTGGAGCCCGCTAAAACATTGTCGCGGGAATCATTTTACCTCAGAGGTTGTCTGCTAACTGGATCACTATCAGCTGGAGCGGCCGATGGGCTGGCGGAGCGCGGCGCGGTCCAGATTTTCGCGCAGGTTCATGAGTGTGAGGAACGTATTGAGGATGCGCGCCTTCATTTCGTCGGCCAGGTGCAAACCGCTGGTTGACGCGCGGGCCAGCATTTCACCGTGCTCCGCGATGTAACGAATAATCTCCACCTGGCGCGCATGGGGTGTCTTGCCGTAAACGGTTTCGCGGCGCATTTCCGCACTGTCCTTTTCGATCTTCAGCGTGAAATGCAATACGCACAGCTGCGCGGGTTCGAGTGCTTGCGGCACTTGTCCCTTACACCCGTGTTCGCTACAGGCTATGAGCATAGTTGCGGACTAACTCCAACTCATTGATTGTAAACATCTCAAGCACAAAAAAGCCACAGCCCTCCATAGGAATGCGCCGAATCAGCCATCTATGTCTCAACCGGCCCCCGGTCTTACGGAAGCACCCCAAGTGTGCCGTTTTGGCATGCAGCCGGTTCTCATAGCCTGAACTTCCATCTGTCCCTAGCTCCTGGCATCCGATTCTGGTACAGTTGTTGGTGCTGTTGGGCTGCATCCCTAAATCAGGGAGCGGCACCGGAGGCAGTTATGAGCGTTGTCCCTTCTGCCGGCAACGGGAAGATTACCGTGCCGAGCATCCTTGAGCGGAAGTCTGCTCTTTCCTCACAGAATATTTCGCAGGCGAAGATTACGTGCCTTACAGCGTATGACTATCCGACTGCGCGGTTGCTGGACGAAGCCGGCGTGGACGTTCTGCTGGTGGGCGATTCGCTGGGCATGGCTGTGCTCGGGTATGAGAGCACGCTGCCGGTTACGCTCGAAGAAATGCTGCACCACACGCGCGCCGTGCGCCGGGGCACGCGGCGCGCTTTGCTCGTCTCGGATATGCCCTATGGAAGTTACCACGACGATCCGATGGCAGCCGTGCGCAACGCCGTGCGCTTCGTGAAGGAAGCCGGTGCGGAAGCCGTCAAGATCGAAGGCGGCGAGCGCCGCATGGAGCTGATCTCGCGCCTGGTGGAAGCGGAAATTCCCGTTATGGGGCATATCGGCCTGACCCCGCAGTCGGTCAACGCGTTCGGAGGATTCCGCGTGCAGGGCAAGACGGAGGAAGCGGGTGAGCAAGTGCTGCGCGATGCGCGAGCGGTGGAAGCGGCGGGCGCGTTCTCCATCGTTCTGGAATCGATTCCGCGGGAACTGGCCGCGCGAATTACGGCCGAGCTGCGAATTCCCACGATCGGCATTGGCGCGGGACCGGATTGCGATGGCCAGGTTCTGGTGATCCACGATTTGCTGGGCCTGAGCTTCGGCCACACGCCGAAATTCGTGCGACGCTACGCGGATGTGGGCGAAATGATCTCCCGCGCGGCCGCCGAATATTGCCGCGACGTTCAGCAGGGACGTTTCCCCTCGGACGCGGAGTCCTATCACATGCCCGCGGAGCTTCGCGCCGCGCCGCCCGCGCGCCGCCTCTAACTGCGCGCATCCCGCGATATGCGCTAGAATCTCCGTCGGAGGACATTCATGCTGACACCCGAAGCGATACGTCTGTTGTTCCGGTACAACCTGTGGGCCGATCGCCGGACGCTCGACTCCTGCTCCGCGCTCTCGAACGAACAATTCACGCGCGATCTGGGTTCGAGTTTCCGGTCCGTGCGCGACACGCTCGTGCATCTCTATGGCGCTGAATGGATATGGAATGAGCGCATCGCCGGACGCTCGCCTTCCGGTCTCCCCGCGGGGACCGCGTTTGCGGACCTTGCGGCCGTGCGCGCCAAGCTGGAAGAGATGGATCGCTACTACATTGATTACGTCGCGAAGCTCACGCCAGCGGACCTGGAGCGCGTCATCCATTACAAGAGCATCACGGGCGAAGCATTTTCCAATCCGCTGTGGCAGAGCTTGCACCAGCTCTCGAACCATGCCTCGTATCACCGGGGGCAGGTCGTCACATTGTTGCGGCAATTGGGCGCAAAGGCGGTCCCGACGGACCTGATCGCGTTCTATCGCGAACAAGCCGCCGCGGCGCGCGCCTGAATTCCTCGAGACACCACAACTCCGTTGGAGACGATCCGCACCATAGAATGGATGAAGCAGGTGGCGCGCCAGGCGCGCGCCGAGGGGCGTCCGTTGGGCTTTGTGCCCACGATGGGCGCGCTGCACGAAGGTCACATGTCGCTGGTGCGCGCGGCGATGGCCGAATGCCATCCCGTCATCGCCTCCATTTTCGTAAACCCCGCGCAGTTCGCTCCCGGCGAAGACCTCCAGAAATATCCGCACACAATCGAGGCGGATCGGATACGCCTCGAAGAAGCGGGCGTCAGCTATCTATTTTCCCCCGATGCCGGGGAGATGTATCCGCGGGGATTCCGCACTTGGGTAAACGTGGAGGGGCTCTCGGATCGCCTGGAAGGGCGCGCGCGGCCCGGCCATTTTCGCGGCGTCACGACGGTCGTGCTGAAATTGCTGGAGATCGTGCAGCCGCGGAAAGCGTTTTTCGGCCGCAAGGACGCGCAACAGGCGCGATTGATCCAGCAGATGGCGCGCGATTTGCACCTGGACTCTGAAATTATCGTGTGTCCGATCGTGCGCGAGCCGGACGGCCTGGCGATGTCGTCGCGCAATGTGTACCTCGATCCCGGCGAGCGGCGCGCCGCCACGGTGCTTCACCGCGCGCTCGATGGCGCGCGGCGAGCGATCGAGCGCGGCGAGCGCGACGCGCTCCGGCTCACCGCCGCGATGCGCGAGGTCATCGGAAGCGAGCCGCTGGCGCAGCCGGATTATGTGGAACTGGTGGACGCGGAAACACTCGAGCCGGTGACGCGATTGCGCCGCGTCTGCCTGGCGCTCGTGGCCGCGCGCTTCGGCGCGACGCGCCTGCTTGACAACCTGCTGATCGAAGAGCGCGATGGCGCATTCCTGGCAACTCTTTGAGCCGCGCGCCTCAATGTATCCCCGGGTTGCGGCTCTACTGAAGAGTTTTTAGCGCTTCCACAACTTCCGCGGCATGACCCTTGGCTTTGGCGGATTCCCACACTTTTTCCACTTTTCCGTCGGGGCCGATCAGTACCGTGCTGCGCACGATTCCGAGAAACGATTTGCCAAGAAAGCTCTTCATGCGCCGCGCGCCGTAAGCTTCGATGACGGTGAAGTCCGGATCGCTGAGCAGCGGAAAGTTCAGTTTCTGCTTGGCCTTGAATTTCGCCTGCGCCGCCACCGAATCGGCGCTGCAGCCGAGAATCACGGCATTGAGCTTCTCGAATTGCCCCTTCGCTTCGCGAAACTCGATCGCTTCGATCGTGCATCCCGGCGTGCTCGCCTTGGGATAAAAATATAGCGCCACGTGCTTGCCGCGCAGGCCGGCGAGAGATATTTCGGCGCCGTCGTCGGCCTTCAGGCGGAATGCCGGGGCCGGATCGCCTTCCTTCAGCATGGAAATGCTCCTTTGGACTTGCGCTCAGGCGAGCAAGCGTTTCAGCGTGTCGTTCACGGTTTGCGGATTGGCCTGGCCGCGTGAAGCGCGCATCACCTGGCCGACGAAAAACTTGAAAACGCCTTCGTTGCCCGCGCGGTACTTCGCCGTGTTGTCGGGATTCTTCTCGATCACTTCGCGGCACCAGCGTTCAATCTCGCCCGCATCGCTGACCTGGCTGAAGCCTTCCGCCGCGATAATCTCCGACGCGGGTTTCCCCGTTTCAAACATCCGCGCGAACACTTTCTTTCCCGTCGCCGCGTTAATTTCGCCGCTCTCGACCTTGGCCACCAGCGCCGCAAGCTCGGCGGGCGGCATGGGGCTTTCCGCAATTTCTTTCCCCGCGTCGTTCAACTGGCGCAGCAACTCGACCTGGATCCAATTCGCGGCGGGCTTGGCCGGAGCGCCGGCGCGGACCACGCCTTCGAAGTAATCGGCCAGCGCGCGCGTCGCCGTGAGCACCTCGGCGTCGTACGGCGTGATGCTGAATTCGCGCACGAACCGCTTGCGCTTCGCTTCCGGCAGTTCCGGCATCGCGCCGGCGATTTCATCGCGCCACGCGGCGCTCACGCGCACCGGGAGCAAGTCGGGTTCGGGGAAGTAGCGGTAGTCGTGCGCAAATTCCTTCGAGCGCATCGGCTCCGTGCGTCCCGCCGCCACATTCCACAGACGCGTTTCCTGCGCGATCTTCCCGCCGGATTCGAGCACAGAGATTTGCCGCTCGATCTCATATTCGAGCGCGCGCTGCAGGTAACGGAAGGAATTCAGATTTTTCACTTCCGCTTTTGTGCCGAACTTCTCGGCGCCGCGCCGGCGCACGCTGACGTTGGCGTCGCAGCGCAGCGATCCTTCTTCCATGTTGCAGTCGCTCACTTCGGTGTAGAACAGCACCTGCTTGAGCGCCGTCAGGTAGGCGTAGGCCTCGGTCGGCGAGCGCAAATCGGGCTCGGAAACAATTTCCGCCAGCGGCGTGCCGCCGCGATTGTAGTCCACGTAGCTTTTCTCTGAAGAATCCGCAAATCCCTCGTGCAGATTTTTCGCGGCGTCGTCCTCCAGGTGCAGCCGCGTGATGCCGATTCGCTTGGTCTGGCCGTCATGCTCGATCTCGAGCCATCCGCCGGTAGCCAGCGGCAATTCGTACATCGAAATCTGATAGCCCTTCGGCAGGTCGGGATAGAAATAATTTTTCCGGGCGAAGCGCGAACTTTCCTGCACGTTCAAGTGCAGCGCGAGGGCTGCGCGGATGCCCAATTCCACAGCGAGGCGATTCAGCACCGGCAGCGCCCCTGGCAGGCCGAGGCATACCGGACACGTATTGGTGTTCGGCGGGTCGCCGAAGCGGGCCGAGCACGCGCAGAAGGCCTTGGTCGCGGTCTTCAGTTGCACGTGGACTTCGAGGCCGATGACCGGCTCATAGCCCGCCAGGATCTCCGGCGATATCCCCGCCGCATCTTGTGTCAGCTTCGCCATCAGAGCTGCAGATTATACCATTGGGCGCTGCGGTGCGCGGAGAGCAACAGGCCTGTCATGCGAGTGACGGAAGAGGCTGCGGAAAAAGGGGCGAAGCCTTGTGGGTCGCGGCCCACCCCGCTCATTCCGGCGTCAGATCGCAGAAACAGAATTCGTCACGCAGCACTTTTTCGCCCGTGGCGAAGCGAATCGGCGTCCGAAAGACGGGGCCGTCGAAAACGAACGTGTGGAATTCACCGTTTTCTCCGCAGGGATCGACGCCCGTCGGCAAATCGGCGAAGAACGATTCGTCGAGCATGCGCCCGGCGAACGACGGGTCGAGAACGCGAGGATCAACGCAAACCGCGATCGCGCGGAAACCCAGGCTCAGAAAATCGCGGGCGAGTTCCCGCGTGTCGCGCTTCCAGATGGGAAACACCGCCTGCATCGCGAGTTGCGCGAGGTTCCGCTCGCGATACACGCGCAGGTCTTCCAGGAAAATGTCGCCGAAGGCCACGCGTTGCACGCCGCGCGCAAGATGTTCGCTCAGGGCTTCCTTCATCCGCGCTTCATAGGTGGCATTGACGCATTGCGGAGGGATCAGGACCGCATGAAGCGGCAGGCCGATTGACGCGGCCTGCCGCTCGAGCAGCACGCGGCGCACGCCGTGCATGCTGATGCGATCGTATTGCTCGGTGACGGTCGTGAGCAGACCGGTGACGCGATAACTTTGCGCCGACTGCAGCGCATGAAGCGCCATCGCGCTGTCTTTTCCGCCGCTCCAGCAGAACAGGACGTCTTCCGCCATGCGAGCCTCACTCACGCCGCGTGGTGTACTTCACGCCGATGCGCAATTCGCGACCCAAAGCGGGGTAGCCCAGCGCATCCTGGTATTTCTTATCGGCGAGATTCGCGATGCGGCCGTAAAAGCTGACGCCGCGTCCGAGATTGTACGATGCAGCGAGATCGAAGCGCGCGTAGCCGGGGTTGTTGTTCAGGCCAAGCCCGAGAAAATCGCTGTCCGTGCGCCGCCCGGTAAAGAAGCCATCGAGGTTCCAGTTGAATCGGTGAAACGCGACGTTCAAGACGAAATTGCCGGAGTTCACCGGGCGGCGTAGCAGGCGATTGCCAGGAACTTCGGACGGATCGAATGCGTTCGGCGCAGCGAGGACGCGTGTCGGGTCGTAGGTGTAATTTCCTGATGCCGTGAGCCAGTGGCTGATGCGAGTTTCCACCGAAAAATTCCCACCACGCGCGCGCGCCAAATCCGTATTGAAAAATGTGCCTGCTCCAAAGCTGTTGAATTCCGCGAGAGGGCACCCGGGCGGCCGAGTTGACAGGGAGCCGAAGCTGACGATATTGCGGAAGCGGTTGTCGAAATAATCCAGCGTGACGCGCACCCGGTCCGAAGCGAGCTTTTGCTCCACTCCCGCGTGTACCGTCCGGCTCTGTTCCGGAGATAGAGCGGGATTGCCTGGAAAGCACGGATCTGAGCCAAAAGACTGATCGAACCTGGGTTCGACGATGCCCTGACCGTAGGACGCGCGCAGGCGAGTGTCGCCCACCGCGCCCTGCGCAATCCGCACGGCGTAGGCCGCGCCCGCGCGAGGCACCACGCGGGTGCCGAAGTTGGCGTTGTCTTCGGCGCGTGCGCCCGCGCTCAGCGTCAGCCGCACCACGGGCTGCCAACGACTATCCAGGAAGCCCGCCTGATTGTTGCGCCGCACGTGCTGGCCGAGGAAGCTGATGAATCCGTTTTCGACTTCGTACTCGTACCCGGCGGTAACGCCGAATCCCTTGATGAGGTATGTTGACTGGCCCGCGAAGCTCGATCGGTTGAATTGATAGAAGCTGGGGAAAAATGGATTGATATTGAGTTCGCGATTGTAGGATTCAGTGCCGCTCAACTGGTGATGCCAGTGCGCGCCGGATGTGAATTCAGCCCGCAGACTTGTGTTGAAATTGTGCAGGGCAATGCTATCGGTGAGATTCGCCGGCTGGAGCACCGTTTGGCCGGGCGTGCCCGCGGCGCTGATGTTGTCGCGCAGGGCGAGACTTACGCGCGCGTTGTCGCTGAACCGCCATCCGAAGTTGCCCGAGAGCGTGCGATTCCGGAAGGCGTCATTCGAACCCTGGCCCTGCGTTTCGAGGTCCGAAAATCCGCCGGAATAATCGAAGCGCCCCAGCAGGCCGGAAAGCGCCGCGCCGCCGCGTCCCGTCGCGAAAGTTCCCCCTTCGGTGAAAGCTGTAAGTTCAGGTGTGCGCGTGGTTCCGCGGTGCGTGAAAATCTGAATCACGCCATCCATCGCGTCTGAGCCGTAAAGCGCGCTTTCCGCACCGTGGACCACTTCAATTTTTTCGATGTTGTCGAGCGTAAAGTTGGAAAAATCAAAAAGCCCGCCGGGGCTGTTGGCCGGCGTGCCGTCTACGAGCACTTTCGTGTAATTCGAATTGCCGCCGTCGAGAAACAGCGAGGCCACGCCGCCTTCAGGACCCGAGCGCCCCAGGCTGAAGCCGGGCTGCGTGGCGAGCAGGTCGGAGAGCGACGCCGCGCCGCGCCGTTCGATGTCTTCCCGCGTGAGAATTGTGACCGGCGCGGGAGAGGAATCCGCATCGAGCGGAATGGTCTGCGCGGTGACGACCACTTTCGCGGAGAGCGGCTCGAGCGTCATGCGCACATTCCACTCGCGCATTTCTCCCGCGGTCATGGCGATCTCCTGAACGGCCTGCGCAAACGAATCGCGCGAAATCACGACGCGATATCGGCCCGGTGGGAGCGTGAGCGAAAAGCGGCCGTCAGCCGCGGAAACGGCGCGTTCCGTCTTGCCCGCGGGTGGAATTGGTTCCACGAGGATTTGCGCGCCGGCGATGGATGCGCCGCGCGGATCGCTGATCGTGCCGGTGATCGTGGCGGTGGATTGCGCCTGCGCGGCCATTGGCGGCGCTAAGGAAAACAAGCTCAGAGAAACAGCCGAAAAAAGAAAAGATAAAACACGAACGTAAGTCTTCATGAGGATCCCCCTCTCCCGTCTCGCGCGGGAGGCAAAGGTTGTCCGCGTGTCCGGGATCGTTTCCGGCTTTCGCGGCTGCGGACTCCGTCGGTCTCCTGGCTCGGCGGCACTGCGCCGCGCAGTCTTCCCGCCCCGGCGTTCAGGGCAGTGGCTGGCGCGGAATTACTCCGCCTTACAGTCGCGCGTCGGCGACGGGCTTGCACCGTCTTCCCGGCACGGAGTCTGCGGTGAATGTGGCGGGGAACTGCGGCGTCCAGGTCTGGCCGGGACGCTGCAATCCTCCGGGTGAACGATCTCGCGAAGCGCGCAAGAAAACGCGCGCCGCGCAAACTGATTCTACAGGCTGCGGAAAAATGATCGAAGTCTTGTGGGTCGCGGCTTCAGCCGCGACATAAAGCCTGCATTTTCTTCAGGGGTTTTAACCCCTGAGGGCAGCGCAGAGAGTTTTTCCGCAGTCTGTCTAACTTGTAGCTCTACGTTGCGTCTTCGCTGCGCCGCGCGCGCAAATTCACGCGTGGCCGCCCCGCGGGGCCCAGCTCGACATCGAGCGGCGCTTCGAAAACCTGCTCGAGCAACTCCCGCTGGTAGACGGCAGAGGGCGGCCCGACGCGCAGACACGTGCCGTGGTGCAGCAATACGACGTGGTCGGCGAACTCCGCGACGAGCGCAAGCTCATGCGTCACGACGACAACGGCGTACTTGGCTTCTTCGGCAAGTTCCCGCAAGCGTTCGAGCAATTCCACCTGCGCGCCGATATCGAGATGCAGCGTAGGCTCGTCGAGCAGCAGCAGCCGCGGCTGCTGCGCCAGCGCCCTTGCCAGGATGATGCGCTGTTTTTCGCCGCCCGAAAGTTCCCGGATCGTCCGGCCCGCGAGGTGCTCCGCGCCGACCTGCGCGAGCGCATGGCGCGCGATCTCGATGTCTTCCTTACTCGCCAGGCGCAACGCCCGGCCGTACGGGTGGCGCCCCTGCAAGACAAAATCCCCGGCCAGCGCCGGATAAACGGCGGAGCTTTCCTGGTGCACCACGGCGATGCGCTGCGCGCGCGTCCGCGCGTCGAGCCGGCTGGTTTCCTGGCCCTCCAGTTCGACGCGACCGGAAAGAGGCGCAATCGTTCCCGCAATCAACTGCAACAACGTTGACTTGCCGCTCGCATTCGGACCAAGGATGGCGATCAGTTCGCGCTCGCGCGCCTGAAAGCTCGTCGCCCCGAGTGTGAATGTCGGCGCGGATTGCGCGCTCGCCGCATAGGCATAACTTGCCTGCTCGACGTTGAGGCGCACGGCGGCGCCCTTTGGCAATTCCTCGCGCCCGCCGGCGGCTTCCATCGAAGTTTCCGGTGTGTTCAACGCAGCCTCGTTCCCGGGACGCTCACCGCATCCGTTTTAAGGACGCTCACCGCATCCCCCGGCGAAGCAGATAAATAAATACAGGCGCGCCGGCGATGGCCGTCATGGCCCCAACCGGCAATTCCGTGGGTGCGACAACGGTGCGCGCCAGCATATCGGCCACCACGATCACGATCGCTCCGCCCAGCGCCGACGCGGGAATCAGCAGGCGGTAATCCGATCCGAACAACAGTCTCACCGCGTGCGGTACGAGCAAGCCAACGTAGCCGATCGCTCCGCTGACCGAAACGGCCAGCGCCGTCAGCAGCGACGCTGAAACGTACACGACCAGCTTCACGCGCGTCACGTCCACGCCCAGGTGTATCGCCTCACGCTCGCCAGTGAGTAGCAGGTTCAAGTCGGCGGCCGTGGTGTAGATCGCGCCAATGCCGGCGAGCAATCCCACAGTGAAGATCCATCGGAGCCCGGCCGGGACCGGCGTCGACAGGTCGCCCATCAGCCAGAACACCATGCCCCGCAGGTCGCGCCCCGCCAGCGTCGTCATCAGAAACATTATGATCGCCGAAAGAAACGATGCCGTGATGATGCCGCCGAGCAGCAACGTCGCGCTGTCGAGCTGTCCCTCGCGGCGCCCCAGATAATAAACCGCGGCAATCGTCGCGCCCGCGCCCAAAAATGCCCCCAGCGGCGTGAGCAGCGCAAACTGCGGCGCAAGAATCAACGCCAGAATCGAGCCCAGCGCCGCCCCGCTCGATACCCCGAGGACGAACGGGTCAGCCAGCGGATTGCGCAGCAGCGCTTGGAAGCTCGCGCCGGAGACGGAAAGCGCCGCGCCTACCAGGATACCCAGCAGAATGCGCGGCAGGCGCAGATCAAAAACGATGAGGCGGTATTCGCTGGGAAGCTCGTTGCTTCGCCCCATGGCCATGCGGCCGAGATTCACCACCAGGTCTGTCACGGAAATTGGCACGGCGCCCAATTTCAGCGCGAGGACCACGCAGCCCAGCAGCACGGCGGTCAGCGCGCCGCAAGTCCAGAGCAATCGCTTCATTGTCAGTGGGCGCACGCGCAGGCCTCCTCGGTAATGTGCGCGGCCTTCGCCGGTGATCCGCCGCGCGCAAACGAATCGGGATGAAGCGCGCGCGCCAGTTGTTCGACCGCGTCCACCATGCGCGGCGCGGGACGATTGATGGCGTCGCTGATGACGGCGATCTTCCCGCTGCGCATCGCTTCCAGGTCCCGCCAGCCCGGCCGTGTGCGCAGCGCGTCAATGTCATGCTGCGTGTTTCCCGCGTGCGCGCTCGCAAACACAAGAACCTCCGGCTGGAGGCGTACCATTTCTTCGAGGCTGATGTGAGGCCATTCGGCCGCCGTTTCCGTCACGGAGCGCGCTCCGGCCCGCCGCAGCGCGTCGGCAATAAACGTGCCCCTGCCGATCGAGATCAGCGGATCGGTCCACACGACGAAGAGCACGCGGCGCGGCGCCGTGGTGGCCATGCGCCTGTCGAGATCGGAAAGCCGCTCGCGTAGATTTTCCACCAGCGGCGCGGCGGCTTTTTCGGCATGCAGAACTTTACCGATGTTTTCCACCGAGGCGATCATTTCATCCACCGAATGAGGATCGGTAACGTACACGGGCAAACCGATTCGCGCCAGCGCTTCCACGGTTTCACGCCGATTGATGGCCTTCGTCGCCAGCACCAGATCCGGCGTGAGCGCCACGATCTGCTCGAGATTCGGATTCACGGGTCCGCCCACGCGCGGCTTCTGCGCGGCCTCGGCCGGATAATCACAAAAGTCCGTATCCCCGGCCAGATGATCGCCTTCCCCCAGAACAAAAACAATTTCCGTGAGGTTCGGCGCAAGTGACACGACGCGCTTCACGGCCGCTGGAACTTCCACCCGGCGCCCGGTCTCATCCGTGAATAAATGAGAGGCGGGAGCGGCGGCAAGAGGCTGGGCGGCGGCTTGTGCAATCCGCGTTTGCGCCGGTAGCGCCGCGCCGGACAGAAGCAACAGCAGCAGCGTCATCCCCGGGCGTAGCGCGCTCACACGCGTCCTCGCGAACTTTTCTATCGCGCAGTTCGTGAGATTCCCTCTTGATTTGAATTTCATCGGCTCGATTTCCGGCAACAAAAAAGCCCCGCGAGAAAAACGGGGCTGCACGCCACACCCTTTCTCGCGAAGGGTGCCGGCTACAACGGCCTGGGAAGGCGTCCTGACTTACGGCGTTTCGCCGATCACAGTGGCGGGACCGTGGCCGATTCTCACGGCCTTCCCCGCTTCCCAAGTCTGTTGATTGTCGAGACGCAGTTTATGTCGCAGGTTGCGCGGTGTCAAATCGGCGCGTCACGTTCGAACGTGATTCTGTTCGCCGGCCTCTTCCGCCCAGTGCACATCATCGATCCACCAGCGTCCTGCGAGGCGGATCAGCGTAAATCTCGCGCGGTACTCTTTTTCATCCGAGCCGCGCAGATGGATATCGAGCGACACACCCGGACCGCTTTTCTCCGGCTCCCCGGCGCGCAGCACCTCCGCGTGGAACATTCTCCAGTGCGTGGCGATCAACTTATGCCACGCGTCGAAGGAAACCTGCTGCCGGTAGCGCGCCGAGAACATATCGTAAGCGGGACGGAGTTGGCCGCGATCGAGCGCCCGGAGCTGCGCCCGCGCGATCTCCTGCGGCCCGGTCGAGAAAATGCCAAAGGGTGAATCCACGCGCACGAAAATCCACGATGTCAGCGCAAAACCGGCCAGCGTGAGCGAGAGCAACACCCCGAGGTTGTGACGCAGACTGCGCCTCCGCGACGCCTCTTCCACGCCGCTCGCGGCGGGCTCGACCGCCGTCCAATCCGGCACAACGCTGCCGGCCAATCTTACAGTTTCGAGCGCGGATTCCGCACTCTGGCCCGACGCAGCCTCACTTGCCGTTTCCTGAGGTTCTTCCTTGGGACCATCGAGAGGCTCGTGAGGAATATTCCGTGGGTCATCCATGACAATTCGTCCGCGCGGCGGGGATGGCGCGTTAAGCCCTCTTAGCGATTCTTCCACTCCGGCTTGCGCTTTTCAATCAGCGCGCGCAAGCCCTCTTGTGAATCCTCCAGGCGGTACAGCTCATTCAGGAATATACCCATGGAATTGCGCAGGGCATCGCGCAGAGACAATCCCATTCCGCCGATGACCGCTTTTTTCGCCATGCCCAGCACGGCTCCGGACTGCGCCGTGATCTTCGTGACCAGATCGTTCACCGCGGTCTGCAGCTGCGCCTCCGGCACCAGGCGGTTCACCAGCCCGAGGGCATGCGCGCGCTCGGCGGTGATGGCTTCGCCCGTCAGCACAAGCTCAAGCGCGCGTTTCGGTCCGATGATGTGCGGAAACATGGTGGAAGCCAGCGGAGGAAACATTCCAATGGTGATTTCCGGCAGCGCAAAGCGCGCGCGCGGCGTCGCGATCACCAGATCGCCGTAGGCAATAATCTCCGCGCCTCCTCCGATCGCCGGGCCATCCACGACCACCAGGACAGGCTGCGTCGCTTCTACCATGGCGATACATGCCGCGTGAAACGCGTCGAGCATCGAGAACGCCCGCTCCGCCGTGTACTCCCCGATATCCACGCCCCCACAAAATACTTTCCCGGCCGCATCCAGCACGATCAGCTTCACCGAAGCCTTTTCGGACAGCGCGCCGATGCTGTCGGCGAGTTCCCGCAGCATCGTCTCATTCAATAAATTGTGTTCGGGACGGTTGAGCGTGATCCGGGCGACCGGGCCTTCGACGCGCTGGTGAACGAATTCGAATTGATCCGGGCTCCGACGCGGGGGCTTGCCGAACAGTTCCTCTGGTTGGACTGCGTCTGGCATTGTTGGCTCTATTAGATGCTAGCACACCCCGCGAACGACAAACGCGAGCGCCAGCGCACGATGTCTCCAAGCAGTAGCTCCCTGCGGCCAGAGAAAGTTGAGAGTTGACAGTCGAGAGTCGAAAAGGAAAGAGAACAGGTTTTAGGTGACAGGTGGCAGGTGAGATCCACCCGCGGCGGACAGGTCATACTTGGTTTTTAACTCTCAACTCTCGACTCTCAACTGTCAACTCTCATCCCAGCACACAAATCACAAGTCACGACTCACGAATCACGTCTCTTAAGGTATCCTTTCCACATGCATGACCTGGGATATTTTCGCGAGCACCTGGATGAATTCGAGCAGATGGCGGCGAATCGCGGCGTCGTCATTGATTTCAACGGTTTCCGCGCGCTCGATCAAGAGCGCCGCGAGCGCATCACCTCCGCCGAGCGGATGAAGGCCGAGCGGAACAAAGCCAGCGAAGAAATTGCGCGGCGCAAGAAGGCGGGCGAGGATGCCGCGGCGCTGTTGGCGGAAATGAAACGCGTCTCGGACGAAATCAAGACGGCCGACGAGCGCATCACCCTGCTCGACGCGCGCCTCGCGGATTTCATGCTGACCGTGCCCAACCGCCCGCACAGCTCCGTGCCGGTGGGCCACGCCGCCGGCGCAAACGTCGAGGTGCGGCGGTGGGGCGCGCCGCCGAAGTTCGACTTCGCGCCGCGGCCGCATTGGGAGATCGCGGAAGGCGCGGGCATTCTGGACTTCCAGCGCGCCACGAAGATGGCCAGCACGCGTTTCGCGCTCTATCGCGGTCTTGGCGCGCGCATGGAGCGCGCCCTGGCGTCGTTTTTTCTCGATACGCACGCCGCCCACGGCTATACGGAGATTCTCCCGCCCTTCATCGTGAATACAGCGGCGCTGACCGGCGTAGGCCAGTTGCCGAAATTCGCGGCCGACATGTTTCATCTCGAGGGCACCGACCTGTGGCTGACGCCGACGGCCGAAGTTGAGCTCACCAGTCTGTATCGCGAGGAAACACTCGACGTCGCCGCGCTCCCCATCAAGCTCTGCGCCTGGACGGCCTGCTTCCGCTCCGAAGCTGGCGCAGCCGGCAAGGACACGCGCGGCCTCAAACGCCAGCACCAGTTTCAGAAGGTCGAGCTGTTCAAGTTCACGCGCACGGAGCAAAGTTACGAAGAACTGGAGTCTTTGGTCGCCGATGCCGAGCGTGTCCTGCAAAAGCTCGGGCTTCACTACCGCGTCATGCTGTTGTGTACCGGTGACATGGGATTTGCATCGTCGAAAACCTACGATATCGAAGTGTGGCTGCCTTCGGCCAACGAGTTCATGGAAATTTCTTCGTGCTCGAATACAGAAGCGTTTCAGGCGCGCCGCTCCGGCATACGCTGCAAACCCAAGGGCGGCAAAAGCGAATTCGTGCACACGCTGAATGGTTCAGGCCTCGCCGTGGGCCGCACCTGGCTCGCCATCGTGGAGAACTACCAGCAGGCCGATGGCTCGGTCATAATTCCGGAGCCCCTCCGGTCTTATGTGGGCGCGGACCGAATTCCGGCAAAGGTTTGAACATTGAATTGTGGCACAGACTTCAGAGTCTGTGTGGCAACCCTGTTTTGTTCTATGTAGCGCCCGCCTTCAGGCGGGCATGTGCCTGAATCTACAGTGGCGGCCTGAAGGCCGACACTACAAAAACATTCCACGCATGGGTTCTCACACAGACTCTTCAGCCTGTGCGCTTTTTGCTGAGTCCAGCGCAAATCAAAACCAAAACCACACAGGCTGAAGTCGAAGATCCCGACCCTGTCGGGGCCTGTGCTACTGGGCGCATCGGACCTGTGCTGTGTGTGCTTGCAATGAGACCAGCCCTAAAGGGACTGCCGTCCCAGCGAAGTCCGCACAACTCCCTTAGTATGAATAGGTTGAACATGGGCACCCCTCCCTCCTAGCCAAGTTTTCCTCAGACCGCTGGGAAACCGTCCTAAAATAGGAGCGTTCTTTGGTTGACACCGCTTTTCCCGGTTGATTACACTCGGTTTATAGCGCGCGCGGCAAGCGCGCATTGGTTGATCATTCAGGTGGCAACGGCCGGCCTGGTTCTTGGACGCGGCAAAATGCAGGCGTTTGGAGAACACGCGCGGCAGGCTGGGCCACAACGAGCCGCTGGAAAGCGTCGGGCGGGTGAATTTACAAGACCGAATAAACCGGTGGACAGGCCGAGGGATGGCGTGGCTGGTACGCAAGCTGGTAGCCATGCTTCTGCGGAACGTTACGCCGGTGTCTGCATTCAGGCGGGCTCCAAGTGGAGCCCGCACCCGACCACGCCCGGACGTTTCCCGGTCCGCGATTCCTTTGCATCGCGATCCGTGGTGCGGCACGCACGTCTCACCTGAGATTTCGTTTCCCCTGGAGCAAGCGGGCCAGATTTTGCACTTCTGTTCGGCCGAATGCCGGACACGGTACCAGCTGTCATCGCGGCGCGCGGCAAGCGCATAGTCGCGTCACGCAAGGAGAGAAACGTCCATGGCCACGGTGGTAAAAACGGTTCCCCAGCCTGTCGTTCCGCGCATGGCGCCGCGCGAAGACCTGAATCCATTCCGCATCGCGCAAATCCAGTTCGATATGGCGGCGGAATACCTGAAACTTGACGCAGGCCTGCGGCAGGTCCTGCGGACCCCGAAGCGCGTGATGGAAGTCGCCATCCCGACGAGGATGGACAACGGCCAGATAAAAGTTTTCACGGGTTTCCGCGTGCAGCACAACATGGCGCGCGGCCCGGCCAAGGGTGGCCTGCGCTATCATCCCAACGTCACTCTGGACGAAGTCAAGGCGCTGGCCGCGTGGATGACGTGGAAAACGGCGACCGTAAATCTGCCGTACGGCGGAGCCAAGGGCGGCGTCATCTGCGACCCCAAGCGCATGTCGAAGGGCGAGCTGGAGCGCATGACGCGCCGTTACGCGGCGGAAATTCAGCCCATCATCGGCCCCGAGATCGACATCCCGGCACCCGATGTATATACCGACGCGCAGACGATGGCATGGATCATGGACACCTACGCGATGACCGTGGGCCACGCCGCCCCGGGGGTCGTCACGGGAAAGCCCGTGTCCATCGGCGGCTCCCAAGGGCGCACCGACGCTACCGGACGCGGCTGCCTCTACGTCGTCGAGGAAGCCTGCAAAATCAAGAAAATTTCCCTGCGCGGTGCGACCGTCGCAATCCAGGGTTTCGGCAACGTCGGCTCGGCTGTGGCGCGTTTGTTTGCCGAGAAAAAAGCCAAAATCGTGGCGATCAGCGATTCGCGCGGCGGCGTCCACAACCCCCGCGGCATCGACCCGCTGCGCGCCATCCGCTACAAAGAGCGCGCCGGCACGGTGGTCGGGATGCCTGGCGCGTCACGCATGTCCAACGACGAACTGCTCACCCTGAAGTGCGACATTCTGGTTCCGGCGGCCCTCGAAAACGTCATCACGCTGCACAACGCCGACCAAATCAAAGCGAAGATCGTGGCGGAAGCCGCCAACGGGCCTACCACGCCGCATGCCGACGAAGTGCTGTCGCGCAAGGGCGTCTTCGTCATCCCCGATATTCTCGCCAACGCCGGCGGTGTCACCGTCAGCTATTTCGAGTGGGCGCAAGATCTCCAGGGCTTCTTCTGGCAGGCGCAGGAAGTCAATTCGAAGCTCGAGTTCGTGATGAAACGCGCCTTCGCTGACGTCTACGATACGATGCGCAAGTGTCACGCCCCCCCGCGCGCTGCGGCCTACATCCTGGCCGTCGGCCGCGTCGCCGAAGCCTCCACAGTTCGCGGTCTATTCCCTTAGCTCGCATTTTTTACAAAGCGTCCGCCGTTTCACAGCAATGCGCCTGCATGAAAGCTTCCCGCGCGGTTTTGTAGCGCCGGCGTCCCGCCGGCGTTTTTTCGCTGTGCCACCTACTTAAGAAATTGCCCCCTTAAGTCGAGCTGCAGGACTCTTCATTCTCCTTCATTCGGGACATGCCGGGACGGTGACATCCCACTTCTGCGACTCGCGGAATAAAATTTTCTTGCGCTGGGCGTACGACACGCGTACATTTCGTTTGCTGGCTCGCGCGTGCATCGAGCGCAGCCGGCCAAATTTTCTGCCGAGCATTTAGCGCGGAGGGCGCTTTCCCTTTGTCGAATCCTCACAACACGGCGCCGCCGATCATATTGACGATCGCCGGATTTGATCCTTCCGCCGGAGCGGGCATCGCCGCGGACCTGAAAACTTTCTCCGCGCATAATTGTTACGGAGTCGCGGCAATCACTGCGCTGACGGTGCAGTCCACGCAGGGCGTGAAATCCGTGCACGTCATCCCGGCCGCGGAGTTGCGCGCCCAATTGGACGCGCTGCTCGAAGACATGAAAATCGCCGCCATCAAGATCGGCATGCTGGGCCATCGCGGGAACGCCGTGGTGGTCGCCGAGTTTTTGGACCGGGCAGGCGTCACCAATGTCGTGCTCGATCCGATCATGAAATCAACATCCGGCGTGGCGGACTTGCTCGACGCGGGAGGCATAAACTATCTGGCGGAAGAACTGCTGAAGCGCGCAACGGTCGTGACGCCGAATATTGCGGAAGCCGAAGTTCTTTCCGGGATCACCATCAAGGATCACGCTGCGATGGAAGAAGCCGCGCGCAAAATCGTCGAGCGCGGCGCCCGCGCGGTGGTCGTCAAGGGCGGGCACATGGAGAAAGCGATCGACGTGCTCTTTGACGGCGCCGAAGTGCTCACTCTCGGCGGCGACCACGTAAAGACCGAAAACACGCACGGCTCGGGCTGCACCTTTGCCTCGGCTATCGCCGCGCAGCTCGCCTGCGGCCGCCCGCTCCGAGACTCCGTCCTGCTCGCCAAGGCCTACGTGACGAAAGCCATCGAGAAGGGATTTTCCATCGGCAAAGGCCCCGGTCCGCTCGACCATTTCTACCGCATACACCAGGAGCCCCCAACTCGCGGCGTCCACGAAGTTCCCCAGCACGGCATGCACCCCGCCGCAGAACCCGCTTCGCGCTAGGAATAAATAGCCACACAGGCGCGGAGACACAGAGAAAAGATAGGTCAGCCGCCATTTCTCACATAGCGTTCGCCGGTCCACAGTAATACGCTTAAATGAGAGCTTCCCGCGCGGTTTTGTGGCGCCCCGACGCGTCGGGGCGGTTTTTGTATTTCCATCGCGGCGTACAACCGTCCCGACGCCACCAACCCGCGCTCCCTGTGCACGATAGGCCTCGATCAGAGTTCAGGCTACATCCGTTGTGAGAATTCCAGGTCAGGCTTGTTCTTGCGGTGGCTCGGATAATTTCCGAAAATCGCTTTTGGTATTTCTCTGTGCCTCTGTGTCTCTGTGGCCAATCTACCTGCGGTAGGCAATACGCCCCGCGACGATCGTCGCCATGGGAGCGCCGCAAAAGCTTCGCCCGTCGAAGGGTGAATTGCGCGACTTGCTGGCGGATTCTTGCGCGTGGAACGTCCAGGGGTGGCTTGTGGAGAAGATCGTGAGATCGCCAGGTTCATTTTCCGCGACGCGGCGTTTCATGCCGAGGACGCGCGCCGGACCCGAGGTGAACAGCTCGACCAGCCGCAGCAGCGAAATTTTTCCCGCTTGTTCGAGCTCGAGTCCGAGCGCGAGCGCCGTCTCAAAACCTGTTACGCCAAAGGGCGCGCGGTCGAACTCGACGTCCTTCAATGCGGGCTCGTGCGGGGCATGATCGGTGGCGATGGCGTCCACGGTGCCGTCGGCAAGTCCCGCGATGAGCGCGTCGCGGTCTTCGGGCGAGGCCAGCGGCGGATTCATTTTGTAGCGCGTGTCGTATTGCACGTCTTCATCGGTCAGCGTGAAGTGATGCGGCGTGACCTCGCAGGTGACGGCCAGCCCTTTCGCCTTCGCGGCGCGCACCAGATCGAGCGACGCGCGCGCCGAAAGATGCGCAATGTGCAGGCGGCAGTTCGTCAGCTCGCCCACTTGCACGTCCCGCGCCACGGCCAGCGATTCGGTCGCCGCCGGCATGCCGCGCAGCCCCAGCCTCACGGACTGTTTTCCTTCGCGCATCACCGCGCCCGCAAACAGCGAGCTGTCCTCGCAGTGATCGATCACCGGCAAATCCAGCGCGCGGCAATAGTCCATCACCTGCCGCAATAATTTCGCGTTTGCGATGGGTCGGCCATCATCGGAGACCGCGACGATGCCCGCCTGTTTCATCGCCGCAATTTCGGAAAGCGCTTCTCCTTTGCTGCCCTGGGACGCCGCGCCAATCGGCCATACGCGCACGCTTGAAACCGCGCCGGCGCGTTCCAGAATCGCTCGCGTCACCGAGGCGTTGTCGTTTACCGGGCGTGTGTTGGGCATCGGGCACACGGCGGTGAATCCCCCGCGCGCGGCTGCGCGCGTGCCGCTCTCAATGGTTTCCGAGGACTCGCCGCCGGGTTCGCGGAGATGGCAGTGCAAGTCGATAAAACCCGGCGCCACGACGAAATTCGCCGCATCGAAAATCTCCGCGCCCTTCGCGCGCGCGGCAAGCTCGCCACGCGGCGCAACCCCGGCGATGCGGTCTCCATCGAGCAGGATGTCGCGGGGAGCGTCGGTCCCGCTTGCGGGATCAAGCAGGCGTCCATTGCTAATCAGGAGCATGGGAAGAATCCTTTTCCGGGGGCGTATCCGCGCCGCTACCGATGAGCAGGAAGAGCAACGCCATGCGGACCGCCAGTCCGTTGGTGACTTGTTCGAGCACGCAGGACTGCGGCCCATCGGCGACGGCAGGATCGATTTCAAGGCCCCGGACCATGGGTCCGGGATGCAGCACGAGCGCAGCGGGCCGCGCGAGCAGCAGGCGCTCCGGGGTAAGCTGGTATTGCAGAATGTACTCCTCGAGCGGAAGCGCCGGCTCGTGCAGGCGTTCCTGCTGCACGCGCAGCGTCAAGACGACGTCGGCGCCGTCGAGCGCTTCGGCAATGCGCGTGACGCGCCGAATCGAAGCGCCCGCCGACCCCAGGCTTTCGATCTCCCGGGGAACCCACATCGCGGGACCGCAGAGCGTGAACCGGCACCCGAATTTCGACAGCAGGTGCATGTTCGAACGCGCCACGCGGCTGTGCAGGATGTCGCCCAGGATGGTCACGTTCAGGTTTTCGAGCGTGCCCCGGCGATCGCGGATTGTAAGAGCATCGAGCAGTGCCTGCGTGGGGTGCTCGTGCGTGCCGTCGCCCGCGTTGATCACCGGCACCGCCAGATGCCGCGCCACAAAGTCCGCCGCGCCCGATGAATTATGTCGCATCACGATACAATCAGGCTTCATCGCGTCCAGTGTGCGGATCGTATCGAGCAGCGATTCGCCCTTCTTCAGGCTGGACGACTCGGCCTGCAGATTCATCTGATCGGCGCCCAGGCGCGACGCCGCCGTGGCGAAGCTGATGCGCGTGCGTGTCGAAGCCTCGAAAAATGCCAGCGCCACGGTTTTCCCGCGCAGCGTGGCCAGTTTTTTCAAGGGATGCCGCTGAATTTCCTGAAAAAGTTTCGCTTGATCCAGCAGAAATACGATTTCTTCGGCGCTGAGCGGTTCGATGCCGAGCATGTGGCCGAAGCGATGTGACACTACTGTCCTCGGAATTCCGGCGGGCGCCCTTGTAGCGGAGCCCGGTGGCTCAGGGTACGCGTTCGACCAGCACCACGCGCTCTTCCTGATCAATTTCGTTCAGGTGAACTTCTATGATTTCGGTGTCGCTGGTCTGCACCGATCGGCCGATGAAGGTGGCCTCGATGGGCAGTTCGCGGTGCCCGCGGTCGATCAGCACGCACAGCCGCACGCGTTTCGGCCGGCCAAGATCGAACAGTCCGTTCATGGCGGCGCGCACAGTGCGCCCGGTGTACAGCACATCGTCGACTAGCACCAGATCCTTGTCGTCCACCGAAAAGGAGATGTCGCTCGATTGCAGGATGGGCTGGGCGGCGACTTTCGAGAGATCGTCGCGATACAGCGTGATATCCAGCGTGCCGACGGGCACATCCACGCCGTCAATGCCCCGCATGGCCACCGCGATGCGGTTCGCCAGCGGCACGCCGCGCCGCCGCACTCCGATCAGCGCCAGGTTGGCCGTGCCGCCGCTTTTCTCCACGATTTCATGGGCCAAACGCTGCAGCGTGCGATCAATTTCGGTCGCGCTCATCAATTGCGATTTTTCGACGATGCCCACTGGCCGAATATGCTAGCACATAGCCCGCCGGTCCCGAAGCGCGTTGTAAAATCGGGTAGTGGGCTAATTGCAGGTTGCCGGGAGTCCCGGAGGGACGTCACTGCGTAGCCCACCGCGCTTGCCCTGAACGAAGTGAACGGGAAGCGGTGGGAAACCGTGCCGGTCATGACAACAAAGCCCCGACAGGGGCGGCACTTCTGACTCATGCACACGAAATTAGCCCACCACCTACAATCGCAGGCGCTTCGCAATGGACGACGTAGCGCCGCACGCCAATCGCTTCTATTTTTCCACAGCCGGCACGCGCCGTCTCCGCCCGGCATGCTAAGATTCAGAAAATGACCGTGCCGGGCGAAGTAGACCTCTCCGTGAATGTCGGCGCCGTGCGCCTCACAAACCCCATTATCGCCGCCAGCGGCACGTTCGGATACGGCGTCGAGTTTGCTCACCTGGTGAACCTGAACCGGCTCGGAGGAATTGTCGTCAAGGGACTTTCGCTCGAACCCATGGCGGGGGCCCCTGCGCCACGCCTGTGCGAAACGCCTTCCGGCATGCTGAACGCTGTTGGATTGCAAAACATTGGCGTGCGCGCTTTCGTTGCCGAAAAATTGCCGGCTCTCCGCTCCTACCATACCGCTGTGATAGCAAACGTGTTCGGCTACACGGTCGAAGAGTACGCCGGCGTGATACGAATCCTCGAGGATGCGGAAGGCCTGGCGGCTTACGAATTGAACATCTCCTGTCCGAATACAGCGCATGGCGGAATCCAGTTTGGGAGCGATCCCCGGATGGTCTCCGAAGTTGTGGCCGCCGCGCGGCGTGCCTCCCAGCGGCCACTTTGGGTCAAGCTTTCGCCCAATGTGACGGACATCACAGTGATTGCCCGCGCCGCGGAGGACTCCGGGGCGGATGCCCTCACCGTTGCCAACACTTACCAGGGCATGAGTGTGGATATTCGAACACGCAAGTCGAGGTTGGGGCGAGTCACCGGGGGGCTTTCCGGCCCCGCCATCAGACCTATCACCCTCAGGCTAGTATATGAGGCGAGTCGAGCGGTCAAAATCCCGATCGTGGGTCTGGGGGGAATCGAGAAAGTCGAGGATGCTCTCGAATTCGCCATCGTCGGAGCTGTGGCCGTGCAGGTTGGCACCGCCAACTTTTCCGACCCAGCGGCCTGCGAGAAGATAGCCGGGGGGCTGGAAAAGGCCTGCCGTGATGCTAACGTACTTAAATTCAGTAATTTAGTTGGCACGTTGAGCACCGAAAGTGCTTGAACCGGCCGCTCCCAAGTGGTACGATTTGTTGTGCTTTTTGGCCCGGGAGGATACCATGCGTAGGCGACTTTTCGTGATTTGGGCCGCGCTCCGTTGGCTGCCCCTGATGTTCGTAGTGGCACAAGGCCTCGAAGCTCCCTTGGTAGCACACCCCACTCAACCTCTTAAGCCGATTCGAGTTTGGTCTGCGCCGGCAAGCTGGTACGGCCCCAGGTTTCACGGCCGGACGACGGCCAATGGTGAGAAGTTCGACATGTACGCCTCTACCGCCGCCAGCCCCACTCTCCCATTCGGTTCCTTGATCCGCGTTTACAATCCCAGGACTCGGGTCAGCCAACTCCTCCGAATCAATGACCGTGGCCCCTTTGTTGATGACCGCGAGCTGGATGTGTCCTATCTGGTGGCATCTCGACTGGGCATGCTGGAGCAAGGGGTTTCGCGCCTGCGAATCGAGCTGCTGGAGGTACCCATACGTCCCTAATGGATCGCGCCCGGCAAAAGGTTATCCTCGCTCTCGATTTCCCTTCCCTTGACACAGCATTCGAGTTGGCCCAACGGCTGGCTGCTCTAGTTGGTATGTTTAAGATAAATATACACTTATTTACAGCCGAAGGCCCTGCAGCATTGCAAAAATTGCGGCAATTGGGCCCCGAAATCTTCCTCGATTTGAAATTTCACGACATTCCCAATACGGTGACCGGAGCGGTTTCGTCGGCGATAGCCTTACCAGGGGTGCGCCTATTAGACGTGCACACCCTTGGAGGCCTGGCCATGATGCGAGCGGCAGTCGAGGCTCGCGATAATTCCAAACTGCCGAAGCCGCAGCGCCCCAAACTGTTGGGGATAACGATCCTTACGAGCATGGACAACCGCGCCCTGCGCGATGTGGGTATTGCGGGTCCGGCATCCACGCGGGCAGTGAAGTTAGCGCGTCTGGCCCGCCAGGCCGGCCTCGATGGCGTTGTGGCATCCCCCCATGAAGTGCGCGCCATTCGCCGCGCCTGCGGAAAACAGTTCCTGATCGTGGTTCCCGGCGTCAGACCTGCCGTTGAGGGAGGCTCAGGACGCGCGGCAAGCCGGAAACGAGATGACCAAGCGCGCGTGGCGACTCCGGCGGAAGCGATTCGTGCCGGAGCGGATTATTTAGTGATCGGCCGTCCGATCATTGCGGCGCCTGATCCAGAAGCCGCCGCGCGGGCGATTCTCGAAGAAATCAGCTCCGCGCTTCCGCGAAACTGAGCCAAGTGTTTCCGTGTCTTGTTGCACTTCCTGTCTCCGGTCGCCGCAGCGATTATCGGTAGTGGGCTAATCCTGAGTTCCGAAGTTGACTTGGGAACTTGGGGTTGCAATCCGGGTACGCCAATCTCCAGATTGGCGGTTTGCATCACGCCATTCTGGAGATTGGCGTTCCCGGGATCGCCGCCAAGCAGAGCTAATTGCCTGTTGCCGGGAGTCCCGGAGGGACGTCACTGCGTAGCCCACCGCGCTTGCCCTGAACGAAGTGAAGGGGAAGCGGTGGAAAACCGTGTCGGTCATGACAACAAAGCCCCGGCAGGGGCGGCACTTCCGACTCATGCACACGCAACTATCCCACCGCCCGATTTTCTGGCTAGGAGCAATCGGGGTTGAACGTGCTATAATTTGTCCGTCAAAACTTTGGCTGTACCCGCCAGCTTGGGCGGAAAGCAATTCAAAAAGGCAGGTGCTCCATGGGAGAATTCAGCCCATTTCACTGGTTAGTTGTTTTGGCCATCGTTGTACTTCTGTTTGGTGGCAAAAAGATCCCCGAGGTTATGCGCGGTTTGGGGGAAGGAATTCGCAATTTCAAGGAAGGGATGCACGGCGCCGCGCAGGGCCCGGTGCAGACAACGCAGTTGCCGCCGCCTCCCGCCTCCACCCCAGCGCCAACCACTGAGGAAAAGAAGTAATCCATCGCGCTTGATGGACAGCGATTTTGTGCGCGCGGGCGGTCTATGCGGCCGCCCTTTTCATTCGGGCTCCACGCCCCGGCCTGGCCGGGGCATTCAGCGTAAAAGTAGAGCCCGCACCCTTTTCTTTTACGCGTGTCCATCGTCCTGCCAACCCAATTCACCCAGCAAGACATAAAGCCGCGCGAGCGGCAATCCCACAACATTGAAGTAGCAGCCTTCGATGCGCGGAATGTAGCGCCCCGCGCGGCCTTGAATCGCGTACCCCCCGGCCTTGTCGAAAGGTTCGCCGCTGGCGATGTAGGCTTCCATTTCTCTCCTGCTGAGAGGCGCAAAGGTTACAGCCGTTGTTTCCACCGCGGAGCGCGTAGCGCCGTCCGGCAACCGCAGCAGGAAAATGCCGGTAAGGACGTGGTGCGCGCGCCCGCTGAGAGCGGCTAGCATTTCGCGAGCATCCGGGGCATCGCCCGGCTTGCCAAAACTTTCTCCGTCGAGCTCGACAACCGTATCGGCGCCGATGATAACGGCGGAGTCTCTCGGGCGGACCAATTGCGCGGCCGCGCGCGCTTTCGCTTCGGCCAGCCGCGCGACCATTTTTTCGACGGTCTCATGGGGATGGCGAGATTCGTCGACTTGCGCCGCGCAGACTTCGAAGGCGAACCCCGCCTCGCGCAAAACTTCCGCGCGGCGCGGCGAAGAAGACGCGAGGATCAGTTTCATCGTCATAAGTGTTGGATCACCCAAGCGGTCGCTTTATAGGACAACCGACTCGGTGTATTCGCCGAAAACGCGCCGCAGGGCGTCGGAAATTTCACCCACGGTGGCGAAGGCTTCCACAGCGGCCGCGATCGCCGGCATCAGGTTTTCGCCGGTTCGCGCGCGCGCCTCGACGGCGGCAACGGCTGCGGCGGCTTGCGCTGAGTTGCGGCGGGCGCGCAGCTGGCGGACGCGCTCGATCTGCGCAGGTTCGAGTTCCGGGTCGATGCGCAACGTCGGCACGGGCGTTCCTTTTTCCGCGACGAACTGGTTCACGCCGACAACGATCTGCTCGCCACGCTCGATGGCGCGCTGGTATTCATACGCGGCCTTCTGGATCTCGCCCTGCACATACCCGATTTCGATGGCGCGCAGCATTCCGCCCAACGCATCAATTTTTTCGATGTAGTCCTTCGCGCGCGATTCGATCTCGTCCGTCAATTTTTCGATGGCGTAAGAACCGCCAACCGGGTCCACCGTGTTGGCAACGCCGGTTTCGTGCGCGACGATCTGCTGCGTGCGCAGCGCCAGCAGCGCGGCGCTTTCGGTGGGCAGCGCCAGCGCTTCGTCGAGCGCGTTGGTGTGCAGCGACTGGCAGCCGCCCAGCACGGCTGCCAGCGCCTGGATCGCCACGCGCACGATGTTGTTCTCCGGCTGCTGCGCGGTGAGCGAACTGCCCGCGGTCTGCGCGTGGAAGCGCAGCATCATGGAACTTGGTTCGCGCGCCCCGAAGCGCTCGCTCATCAGACGCGCCCACAGGCGCCGCGCCGCGCGGTACTTGGCGATTTCCTCGAGCAGGTCATTGTGCGCGTTGAAGAAAAACGAAAGGCGCGGCGCAAATTCATCGACGGCTTGCCCCGTCGCGACCGCCGCATCCACATACGCGATGGCGTCGGCCAGTGTGAAGGCCACTTCCTGTGCGGCCGTCGAGCCGGCCTCGCGGATGTGATACCCCGAAATCGAAATCGTGTTCCATGCGGGAAGCTCCGTCCGGCACCAGGCGAACAAGTCGGTGACGATGCGCATGGCCGGGCGCGGCGGATAGATGTACGTGCCGCGCGCGATGTACTCCTTCAGAATGTCATTCTGCACGGTCCCGGAAAGTTTCTGGAGGTTTGCGCCCTGCTTCTTCGCCACCGCGACATATAGCGCGAGCAGGATCGCGGCGGTCGAGTTGATGGTCATCGAAGTCGAGACGCTCTCCAGCGGGATGCCGTCGAACAGCGTTTCCATGTCTTCGAGCGAATTGATCGCCACGCCCACTTTCCCGACTTCTCCTGCCGCGCGCGGATGGTCGGAGTCGAGGCCGATCTGCGTGGGCAGATCGAAGGCGACCGACAGTCCCGTTTGTCCTTTTTTCAGCAGGTAGCGAAAGCGCTCGTTCGATTGCGCCGCTGTTCCGAAGCCGGCGTACTGCCGCATCGTCCAGCGCCGCCCGCGATACATCGTGGGATAAATCCCGCGCGTGTAGGGATATTCGCCGGGGAAGCCGATGGACGTCTCGGGGTCCGCGCCCGCGAGATCTTCCTGCGTGTAGACAGCTTTGAGCGGAATGCCCCCGAGCGTGGCGAAGCGCTGCTTGCGTTCCCCTGGCGCGCCCGGTTTGCTGGAGGATGAATTCATCGCACACGCCGGGAATCGCGGAACGACATCACGCCAAACAGAATCATCAACAACGCGTACCCCGCGCTCACGCCCACGAGCCACTGCCCTGCTCCGCGCTGCCAGGCGCGCCAGGCGGACTGGATCGCCGACACGGCAATCAGAAAAAACAGCGTGCCTGTAACTTCGTGAAAAAGCTCGCGCGCGGCTTTCCAGAGCACGCGGAAGAAATTTCGCGCAGCGGCAAACATGCCTATGGGTTGCGTCGCCACACCCGAATTCTAGTACAAAACAGCGTTCACTTCACAGTTTGCGGAAAAAGGGTCCAAGCCTTGTGGGTCGCGGCTTTGCATCCTGACAAAGGAAGGACAGCCGCGACATATAGCCTGCATTTGCCTCAGGGGTTTTAATCTCTGAGGGTATGGCAGAGAGTTTTTCCGCAGCTGTTCAGCCTGTACGACGGCCATGTGCGGATTGGACACGCGCACGGGTCCACTGGGACTTGTATCCTGGCCCTCTGCGACCTACAATTTAGAAAGGAACCGTTTTATGAAGGAGGCTTCGTGCAACTGGACGATCATCTAAAACAACTGCTGCGCGAGCTCGGCCATGCCATTAACGACACGGTGTCGGAATCCACTCGTATTACGGAGGCGATATCGGAGGTGCGTGCGGCAGGATTCGACATCGTATTGAAACTGGACGCGACGATTGGCCTGGCGCGCCGCGACGCCGGCGACGGCGACACGAAAATCACTCCGAACGACCGGAGATTTCTCGAGTCGCTGCACATTCAGGTCGACCAGGAAATTCTTGCGGAAGAGCGCCCCGCGGCCACGATGGGGATGACGCCGCAGGATCTCCGTTTTCTGAAGTCGCTGAAAATTTCATTCGATGACGAACAATAGGAGGCTCGCGCTTTTGGCCGTGGCTCTGGGCGCTTTGTGCGCCGCAACCCCGCCGGTGCGCGCCCAGGTGACGACGGCGCCGGTAATCAAGGCCAAGCCTGTGCACACGCAGGAAGTGAAACCGCTAAAGACCCGCTTCGCAGTCCTGCACATGATGAGCACGGCCATCCAGGTGCGCAGCCTCGTCAACGAACGCGAAATTCATACGTTTACTTATTCGCCCCAGATCCGCGACCAGATGCAGAAACTGCTCGACCAGGGCGGCTACGAATACGGTGACAAGGTTTTAATCCAATATATGCCAGGCAGCGATGTGGCGCTGAAGATCAAAGGCAAGCCTTCCAAACCGCTCTGAGCCTCAGAGGCTCATCATGATTCGACAACCCGCTGTCGCCGGCCGCTTTTATCCCGACGAACCCACGCGCCTGGACGAAGAATTGGATACATTTCTTGCCGCTCGCCCTCCGGCGGAGAAAATATTTGCGCGGGCGTGCCTGGCGCCGCACGCCGGGTACAAGTATTCGGGCCATGTGGCCGGAGCGGTGTATAGCCGCATGGAGATTCCCGCCCGCGTGATTCTGCTCGGCCCGCGGCATTTCCCGCGCGGCGCGCCCTTCGCGATTCTTTCCGAGGGCGCCTGGCAGACGCCCCTGGGACTGGCCCCGATTGATCATCTTCTCGCCGAAAAGATTGCGCGCGCCTGCCCTCTGCTTCGAGAAGACGCGGTCGCGCACAGCGCCGAGCACTCTCTGGAAGTTCAGTTGCCGTTCTTGCAGCGGCTCGCGCCGGCGTTCGCGTTTGTGCCGATCGTGATTGGCTCCGCGCACTACGCGGAACTCGAAGCGCTCGGCCATGCGCTTGCCGAGGTCATCGGCTCCGAACCTGACCCGGTTCTCCTGATCGCAAGTTCGGACATGAATCACTACGAGTCCGACGCCGTGACTCGCGTGAAAGACCGCCAGGCGCTCGATCGCGTCCTCGCTCTCGATCCCCGCGGACTTTTCGACACGGTGCGGGACGCGGACATTTCCATGTGTGGATTCGGCGCGGCCGTGGCCATGCTGACTGCTGTGCGTCAAACCGGCGCCACGCGCGCCGAACTGGTGCGCTACGCCACTTCCGGCGAGGTGAACGGAGATTTTCAGGAAGTCGTCGGCTATGCCGGCATCATTATTTCTTGAGTTGTGGACGCATCACGCGAGGTGAGACTCAATCCATATTTCCCATTAAAGATCCGAGTGGCCGGAGCGGAAATTACAAATTGTGTCGCGGAACACAAGCTCTGAGTAGCGCCCCGACGCGTCGGGGCGCTACCAACCCCCTGGTCAGTGGTCGCGCGAAGTGCGGATGCGCTGGGCGAGCGCGCGCGCGCGCGATCGCGAGATTTCCATGAAGTGCGAATCGGCGCCGATCTGGTCGAGCACAGGCAAGAGCCGCTCGGGTTCGGGAAGAAGCCTGTGGTCCATGTCCGATTCGAATTGCCGCAAGGCGTCGTTGACCCCGAGACGGTCGTATTTCACGCGCCGCTCGAGCAGGACGAGGTCGCCCTGCTGCCGTGCCAGGCCTTCAAATATTTGCATGAGTTGATTGGCGGACGCATTCAGCGTGTAGTTGAAAGAGGTTTCGTGGACTTCCGTATCGCGCTCGTAGCGAAACGTCTTCTGGCCGAGGTTGGCGATGCGCTTCTGGATATCCAAGTCCGCGATCGCGAAGTTCTTCAGCGCCGCGGATAGTTCGAAAATTTTCTGACGCACGCCCGGGCCGACTTCAAACGCCTCCGCGTCGGGATCTTCTTCCAGTTGGCGGATCTCGAACGTAGCTTTCTCCTGTTCTCCGATCTTGATCTCGATAAACTCCGGCGAACTGCCTTTGAACACGCGGCGGTAGGTGATGGTCGCTTTGCCGGGGACGGCCTGGCCGGCCGGAACAACGATCAGCGCGGCCAAAAGAAACACCAGGAGCCTGGCTTGGAAGTGGCGGTGTGTCATCGCAAGATGGGGATGCGCGAAACTGGGGCGCGGCTGCGCGCGCCCCGCGAAGCGGTTTCCAGAACAGGCTCCGCGGCGGTAGCGCGCGCGGCCCCGGCGTTGAGGCGCGCGCCGAATTGCGCGGCCTGGACATGGCAAAGCGCGACGGCCAGCGCGTCGGCGGCGTCGGCGGGCTCCGGCGTTTCGCTCATGCCCAGCAGCGCGCGCACCATAAGCTGCATCTGCTCTTTCCCCGCGTGGCCGTAGCCGGCGACGCAGGCTTTTACCTCGCGGGGCGAATAGCTGTGTACGGGAATGTTGCGCTGGGCAGCGGCCAGCAGCACCACGCCGCGGACTTCGGCCAGCCGCAGCGCTGTCTTTATGTTCAAAGCCGTGAACACGGATTCGACGGCAACGCCCTGCGGCTCGAATTCCTCGATCAGGCCGGCAATCATCGCGTGAATTTCGCGCAGCCGCTCGGGAAAATGCGCGGGCCCCTTGCGCGTGGCGGCCAGCGCGCCGAAGCGAAGCATCCGGCAGCGCCGCCCGTCGCTTTCGATCACGCCATAGCCGGTGGCTCCGGCGGCGGCGGGATCGACGCCAAGCACGCGGAAGAAGCCGCCGTAAATTCGAGAAGATTGCGTCACGGCACTGAGTGTACGGCGGGACACCCCGCGCGGCCACATCTTTTTCAGCGCCGCTAGTGGTAGGGGCACGGCATGCCTTGCCCTTGCGGGCGATTCGCGGTGCGCCAGATTCACCAACCATTACGTGCGGAATTTTACGGATGCCCCCATTTCTTGTGAGATATCCGGGCCAGCCCGCATTTCTCACGACGTTTTGATTGGGGCGGAAACTTCGAATCTTGGCGCTGGACATCTGCTTTTCGTGGCGCCGACGTCTCGCCGGCGTTTTTGCGCTATGTGGCCTGATTGAAAAGCCGCCGACGAGACGCCGGCGCCACGAAATTGCGCGGGAAGCTCTTATTCAGGCGCGTTGCTGTGAAACGCGAATGTCTTGTGAGAAATGGCCGCAAGCCGCGCGGGAATGCCCCGCCCGCAAAAAACGCCCCGGCAAAGCCGGGACGTTTCAAACCTGAATTCCGAAGTTGGTTTGGAAACTTGGGGTTGAAATCCGGGAACGTTAATCTCCAGATTGCCGGTTTGCATCACGCCAATCTGGAGATTGGTGTTCCCGGGATCGCCGCCAAGCAGAGGGAATTATTCCGCGGCCATGACCGCCTGGATTTCCTTCTCATCAATGTCGAAGTTTGCGGAGACGTGTTGCACGTCGTCATGTTCTTCGAGCGTTTCGATCAGCCGCAGCATCTGCGCCGCCTGGTTGCCGGTCAGCTTCACGTAATTTTGCGGCACCCAGCCCACTTCGGCCGATTCCGGCTTGATGCCTGCCTTGGTCAGCGCGTCGCGGACGGCTTCAAAACTTTCGGGCGGGGTCAGCACTTCCCACGATGTGCCATCGTCGCGCAAATCCTCCGCGCCGGCATCGAGCACAATCGAGAGCATCGTATCTTCGTTGGCCTGCTCCTTGGACACGAGAATATCGCCCTTGCGGTGGAACATCCATCCGACCGCGCCGGTCTCGGCCATATTGCCGCCGTGCTTGTTCATCATGTGCCGCAGCTCGCTGACAATGCGGTTGCGGTTGCTGGTCACGACCTCAATGATCATGCCGACGCCGCCGGGGCCGTAACCCTCGAAGGTCACTTCCTCGTATTGCTCGCCCTCGAGTGTCCCGGTGCCGCGCGCCAGAGCGCGTTCGATGTTGTCGTTGGGCATGTTCTCGTTCTTGGCGGCAAGCATCGCGGTGCGCAGACGCGGGTTCGTATCCGGGTCGCCGCCGCCCACTCGCGCGGCAATGGTGATTTCGCGGATCACTTTCGTGAAGATGCGGCCGCGCTTGGCGTCTGTAGCCGCTTTCTTGTGTTTAATCGTGGCCCATTTAGAATGCCCGGACATGAAAATCGCCTCGTAGGAAATAAATTGGGGGACTTATCCCTGCCTATTGCGACGATAGTCTAGCATACCAACACCCGAATCGGAACACGCCGGGGTAGATTCAGCCAGTGTGGAGCCCGCCGGAATATCTGTAGGATGCCACAGCAACAATTCAGTCCAGTGTTTTGGCCTCGAAGGCGGCGAGGGTGTCGTCTTCCACGGTGCAGCTAATTTCAATAGGGTTGCAGCAGACTTCGCAATCTTCCACATAGGTCTGATCGCGAACCGAAACATCCAGGACCATCGAAATCTGCTCGCCGCAATACGGGCAAATGAAAAAGTGTTCCACCTGGAAATGGCCTTTCTCCGCCCCTGGCGCCGCCCGCGATCAAATCCAGATGTACGCGCCGGAATCGCCGTACGGCACGTTGACATAGAACAGATTCGCCTCGTTGACGTTGCCCAGCGCCTCGCATAATTTCGCGGCGCCGTGTTTCGCGCAATACGACGCGCCGGGCGACTCTGCGATGCGTTCGACCTGATCGAGACTCGATACTTCGCGCCGCGAAATCCACAGCCAGGTCGCGCGCCCGCCGCACTCGCTGCATGCGCCGCCAACGCTTCCCACGCGCTTTTCGATGGCCGCCGCGACTTCCGAGCGCAAACCTGCCGCCGCGAAGTCGTCGCAGTCGACATAAAAATACTGCGTAAAACTCTCGCCGCCGGGCTCAAACGCGACAACGCGGCCGGGATGAGCGGCCAGCTCCGGCTGGAGCAGCGTCCGCAGGCAATCGAGGCAAAGCGATACCCCCGGCCTCGCGGGGCGCCGGCGCGGCACCGCTTTGCCGCGCAGATACAGCGTATCCGGGATGAACGTGGCCATCCAGGCAGACCCGTTTCCCAGGTGGACGCATTCCGCGGGCCAGCGCATCAGCCGCGCCCACCAGTTGCGCGACCCCCTGCGAAATGAAATTCCCGGATAGGCTTGCTCCAGTGCGAGGCGGCTCATTTCGCGCCGATGTTATCAGATTGCCGCGCCGCGCTCGACGAAATCCGTTGTCACCGTTATCATAGGAACTTCGCGGCAGCGCGTCCGGGACTACAATTCTGGGGGGCTCCAATCCCGCATCGGCGGGACCGCTTCCGAATTCTGGCGGGCTCCAACTAGAACCCGCTCCCGTGTTTCATGCCCGCGAGACTTGGAACCCACAATTCGCACCTCAGGAGGCTTCATGCCGATTGCCGTAGGACAAACCGCACCGCAATTCACGCTCAAGGACCAGAGTCAGAAGGAAATCAAGCTTTCCGATTTTGCCGGGAAGCGCAATGTCGTCCTGATTTTTTATCCGCTCGATTTCAGCCCCATCTGCACCAACGAGCACGCCTGCTTCGTCAACGACCTGAAGCAATTTGAAAAGCTCGACGCGCAAGTGCTCGGCCTGAGCGTGGACAGCGTCTGGGCGCACAAGGCCTTCGCCGATAAGATGGGCATCAGCTACCCGTTGCTTGCCGATTTCCACCCAAGAGGCGCCGTGGCGGACCAATTCGGCGTGTACCTGCCGGAAAAAGGCATTACCGGCAGAGCCATCGCGATCATCAATAAGGCTGGAAAGATTGCCTGGTTCAAGAACTACGATATTCCCGTGGTGCCCGACATGAAGGAAGTCGCGCAGGCGCTAGCCGCCGTGAAATAAGGCCGTAAGCACGGGCGAGGGATTCAAACCGAAACAAAAGGCAAGGGCGCGCCAGCCGGGTCACAACTGCACGACCCGGCGGCGCGCCCTCTGCCTTCTCTGTTACTTCGCGTTCTTGCTGAGCTTCCGCAGATAACTCACCAGTTGCCAGCGCTCTTTCTCTGACAGGTCTTCTTTCCAGGACACCATCGGCCCCCGGCCCGTCGTAATCTTCCAGAACAGCGCACCATCGGTTTCTGCGCTCATCATCTTCGCGTCGGTGAAGTTCGCGGGCTTCACCTTGAGCACCTTCGCTCCGGGACCGTCGCCCATCCCCTTTTCGCCGTGACACAGCATGCAATTATCGCGATACGTCTTTTCCCCGGCAGCCAGGTTCTCTGGCGTGGCAGGGACCGGATTCTTAACTTTTGCTGCATCCGCGGGCGTGACCCAGGGCGGTGGTTCGTCCGCCGCAGCGCGGCCTCCCGCAAAAGCCAACAGTGTAAAAATAGTGCAGATTCCCAAAGCACGTGCCAGCCACAGCGAATTCCCTTTGTTCAATCCAATCATTTTGATGACCCCGTTTAAGAAATTTTGTACAGCTACAGATTCTGCCACAACACACGGCATTTTTCATCCGCAAAACCTTGTGATTGGAAGCTGCCGCAGAGCTCAATTGTTCCCCAATAGAATCAGTAACTTAGCGAGTTTATGCGGCACGCTCTTGATTAAGCTGCGCTCTTGCGGGGGCGAAGATGTCAAACATGCCGCCCCGTGTTACCGAAGTTTCCTTGCCAACCCCACTGACTATCATCGGGTGAATGGATCAGATGCGTTTGCGAGTTCTTGTCCACTGCCACGCAATCCTAAATCTTCCCGCCGAAGGTAAGCCACAGCAGGGCCGCGTTGAGCACGATGATGGCAGCAGCCATTGTCCAGCCGAGAACCGCTGTCATTCGGCCGTTCGCAAATTCGCCCATCTTGCCGCGGTCTCCGGTGAACTGAATCAGCGGCACCACGGCAAACGGCAACTGGAAGCTCAGGACCACCTGGCTCAAAATGAGCAGCGAGGTAACGTGGCTTTCGCCCATTATGCCGATCACGAGTGCGGCCGGGATGATGGCGAGCGACCGCGTAATCAGCCGCCGCAGCCACGGCTTCAGCCGCAAGTCGAGGAATCCCTCCATGACGATCTGGCCGGCCAGCGTCCCGGTCAGCGTCGAATTCTGGCCGGAACACAGCAGCGCCGCGGCAAACAGCGTGCTCGCCAGGCTCGCGCCCAGCACCGGAGTCAACAACTGGTAGGCCTGACTGATGTCGGCCACGCTCGTCATGCCGCGCTGATGAAATGCCGCCGCGCCCAGCACCAGGATGGCCGCGTTGATGAATAGTGAAAAGCCCAGCGCCAGCGTCGAATCGAGCGTGGCGAAGCGGATGGCTTCGCGTTTTCCCCGTCGGCTCTGCGTAAACGCGCGCGTCTGCACCAGGCTGGAATGAAGATACAGGTTGTGCGGCATCACCGTGGCCCCAAGAATCCCTATGGCCAGATAGAGCATCTCGCGGTTCCGCACGATGTCCGCCACGGGCAAAAAACCCCGCGCCGCCTCGATCCACAGCGGCCGTGCAAAAAAGATTTCGTACGCAAAGCACACGCCGATGGTCAGGATCAGCGTAACCACCAGCGCCTCCAGCACGCGGAATCCCCGACCCTGCAACGCCAGCACCAGCAGCACGTCCAGACCTGTCAGCAACACGCCCGCCAGCAGCGGCACTCCGAAAAGCAGTTTCAACGCGACCGCGGAACCCAGAACTTCCGCCAGATCGCACGCGGCTATGGCGATTTCGCATAGCACCCACAGCATCACGCCCGTGCGGCGGGAGTAGTGCTCGCGGCAGGCCTGCGCCAGATCGCGGCCCGTGGCTATCCCCAGCTTGGCGGAAAGCGCCTGCAGAAATATGGCCATCAGGCTCGACACCAGCACCGCGCTCAACAGCGTGTAGCCGAACCGCGAGCCGCCGCCCAGGTCGGTCGCCCAATTGCCCGGATCCATATACCCGACAGCAACCAAGTAGCCCGGCCCGGCGAAGGCCAGCATCTTCCGGAAGAAGGAAGCGCCATCCACGATGGGAATAGTGCGGTGCGACTCGGGAAGCGAGGGCGAACGCGCGGGCAGCCGCACACTGCCGGGCGTCGTGGAATTCAATGGGCCTGGATCGTCGCTGCTCGGAAACAAACTCGATGGCTCGGATGGAGTGGGGCGGCCGGACATAGTTAACTTCGATAAACTCATTGTATAAACTAGCATTAACGTGCGGGCGAGTCAATCCACTGGCGAACCCATTACGCGGAATGCGCAACTCTATCAGCCATCTCCTAAACAGGTTTTGTAGCGTCGGTCGGAACCTGTCCCGACTCGCTCGGGAGGCCGGCACTGTAAAATCAAGCACATGCCCGTCCCGCGTGCGGGACGGGCGGTATATACAGAGAAGCCGGGTTGCCACACAGACTCTTTAGCCCCGGAAGGTGAAGAGTTCTCTTCACATAGCGCGGCCAATGGAGGGAGCAATCCCGCCTCGTTTACTGTTGCACACATAGGCTGGTAGTACTATTGCTCCTCCATGTATTTATTTGCAATTATCATGCTGTCATGCCTCATGGCAAGGCGCCTCTAGGCGCCGCATCCCAGGACCTGCCCTTCTGGTCCCGCATCGGCCAAACCGAGCGGCGCCAGTGGTGGCTTTGGGCGTCTGCAATTCTCGTGACGTTATTCCTGACGGCAGGGATGGCTTCGTTCACCTATCTTTTCGACAAAACTGATCCTACTTTTTCCTTTAACTTGCGCAACTCTGTGGCTGGTTTGGTCACCCTGGTGTTCTTGTTCGACGCTTACACCATCTACCAGCAATTCCAGATTCTGCGAATCCGCGGGCGGCTGAGCGAACGCGAAGAAATGTTTCGCCTGATCAGCGAAAATGCGGAGGATCTAATTTCAGTTATAAATGCGGAAGGAAATCGGGTGTACACCAGCCCTGCCTTCAAAAAAGGGTTCGGATATTCGCACGAAGAGCTTGAAGGGACGCCCATCACCGATCAAATCCACCCGGACGACCACAACCTGGTCCTGGAAGGCAGAGCAGTGGTTTTTCAGACAGGAGTGGGCCGGCGGCTCGAATATCGCTTTCGTCGCAAGGACGGGGAGTGGCGAATCCTGGAATCAACTGCCAGCGGCGTGCCAAATGCCCGGGGTGAAACAGAAAAGCTGATCGTTGTCAGCCGGGACATTACCGAGCGCAAGCAGGCCGAAGAGATCTTGCGGCAGCGGGAAGAGCAGCTCCGCCAGGCGCAGAAGATGGAAGCAGTCGGCCGTCTGTCCGGTGGCATCGCTCACGATTTCAATAATCTTCTGGCAGTGATCATCGGCTACAGCGAGGACATCGAATCACGCGTAGCGCCAGGCGATCCGCTCCGCAAAAACGCCGAGGAAATTCAGAAGGCCGGGCAGCGCGCCGCGGCCTTGACCCGTCAGTTGCTGGCTTTCGGCCGGCAACAGGTTCTTCAGCCAAGAGTTTTGGACCTGAATGTTCTGGTATCCGATATGGGGGAGATGCTTCGGCGATTGATTGGTTCACATATCGAATTGAGCACAACTCTCGACCCGAAATTGGGCCGCATCAAGGGCGATCAAAGCCAGCTCGAACAAGTCATTGTGAATCTCGTTGTCAACGCTCGCGATGCCATGCCGGAAGGAGGCAAACTACGGATCGAAACCTCGAACGTATACCTAGATGAATCTCGTGCCCGTAGCTTACCCTTCCTTCGCCCCGGCGCTCACACCCTTCTGACCGTGAGCGACACAGGCGTGGGCATGGATGCGGAGACGCTAACCCACATTTTCGAACCCTTCTTTACTACCAAGGGCCCCGGCAAGGGTACGGGGTTGGGCCTTGCCACGGTTTACGGAGTCGTTCAACAGAGTGGAGGCATCGTTGGGGTTCACTCCGAACCTGGGAAGGGCTCGACATTCTGGATCTACTTCCCGCACGCTGAGGAACAAATCGCAACATCCACTCCAGATTTCACTGCGGCCAAGTTTTCACCAGGGACCGAAACGGTTCTGGTCGTGGATGATGCCGAATCCCTCTTGAAGTTGACTTCCGATCTTTTTACGAGGAGCGGCTACAAGGTTCTATCAGCCTGCAACGGGATGGAAGCGATGGCCCTGGCAAAATCGTTCGCTGGGCCTATTCACCTTCTACTGACCGACATCGTGATGCCGAAACTGAACGGTCCTGCTTTGGCCAGGCAGATGGCCGCCCTTCGCCCGGACATCCGAATCCTTTTCATGACCGGCCATGCGGAGCCTGACGCGACTCTGCGGGGGAATATTCCCCCAGGCAGTGAATGCTTACAAAAACCATTTCATCGAGACGCCCTGCTTCAAAAGGTGCGCCACACCCTGGATCTCGCCATACCGCATCCCCGTTAGTAGCACATCAGACTTCAGCCAGTGGCACAGACTTCACAGCTTGCGGAAAAACGGTCGAAGCCTTGTGAGTCGCGGCTTCAGCCGCGACATAAAGCCTGCATTTTCTTCAGGGGTTTTAACCCCTGAGGGCATCGCAGAGATTTTTTCCGCAGCCTGTTCAGTCTGTGCGGTTTTGGTGTTAGGTGTTAAATTTCAAATGTCAGATTTTCCGCCGCGTTCGGCTACACTCTTGCACGCACGAAAACCTCTACCCTGTCGGGGCCTGTGCTACCCGTCCGAGACCCGCCGCATCCCTGGACTTTTCATCGCTCGATCCACCGCACGCTTTTCTTCGGAACTTACCGCGCGACAAGCGCCCTTGGCCAGTTGGCCCAAAGCGAGCGGCCCAATTGCCACGCGCACCAGGCGCAGCACCTCGACATCCAGTTGTTCCAGCATCCGCCGGATCTGGCGATTTTTCCCCTCGTCGAGCGTAATTTCGAGCCACGTGTTGTGTTCGCCCGCCCGCAGCACGCGCGCGTGTTTTGCGCGCAGGATTTCGCCGTTCCCGGCCCGTATGCCCTTTGTCATCGCCGCTAGAAGTTCGCTATCCGCCACTCGGCCCACCTGAACATGATAGATCTTGTCCAAGTGTGTTTCGGGATCGGAAATTCGCGCGGCCCACTCGGAATCGTTCGTCAGCAGCAGAAGTCCTTCACTCGCTTTGTCCAGCCGTCCCACCGGCGCGACCCAGGGCAGCCCTTCACCCAGGTAGGAGTACACGGTGTCCCGGCCTTTCTCATCCGATGCCGTCGTAACCACACCGCGCGGCTTGTTCAGCATGAGGTATAGCTTCACTTCCGCTCCGACGACGCGGCCGTCCACCTCAATACAGTCGCGTTCCACATGCACCGGCGTATCGGGATCGCGCCGCATGGCGCCGTTCAGCCGGACATGTCCCGCGCGAATCAGTTCGGAGGCTTGCGAGCGCGAGCAATACCCCAGCTTCGATAGCGCCCGCGCCAGCCCCACGCGCCGTAAATTTCCGCTTCGCCCCATTTCCCTATCCTATCCCACCCCAAGGGCACACGAGGAGGGGGCCGCGGCACGTGTCGCAGGTCACATCCTTGCGTGATCTGCGTCACATCTTTTGCGGCACCTCCAATATAAAAATTATCCAAACATGGATGGACGCCATGAGACGGAAAGGGAATCAGAGCTGCCTAATGAAACGGACCACGAAAATCCGGAACATCAGTGCGGTTCTGTCCAACGGCCTCCCTTGCGTCGCAGTGCTGACGCATTCTTCCGTTCAAAACCATCCTCATCGAGGGGCGGCTCTGACGCGTGAACTTTTGATGGAAACATTATAGATTCCGTAATATACCGGCCTATTCCGGCCGGCATCGTTTCCGCGTCAGCCGCCGCCCCCCACCCCACTCGACGGAGGCTATTGTGCTCTGGCCCCCGCAGGTCTTGCTCATCGCCCGGGAATCTCCCGATAGAGACAAACTTGCGGCAATCTGCTTGGCTTCCGGCGTACATCCGTTTTGCTGCTCCACTTTGTTGGAGGCACGGTCTTTTCTGTCCGCTCAACCCGTCAACGCAATCTTCGTGGAAGACATACTGCCCGGCGGCGATTTCCGGGCCGTTCTCGCGGATGTCGAGAGAGAAAAAAAGAATATCCCTGTCGTTGCGCTTACTCAACTCTTGGATTGGGAGTCGTATCTTGGCAGCCTGGCTGCTGGAGCGTTTGACTGTCTCGCGCTTCCGCTCAGCACGCTGGAAGCGCGCCGCGTCCTGTGGTCGGCGCTCCAGGCGTTTTCCACAGCGCGGCGCGATGATTTGGTTGTCGCGTGACCTCGTAAGCGTATAATCGCGCCAGGGGTAGGGGATTTATCGCGGGACTCGGGCAATTTCAGCCTCAGGGGGCGAAACGTGCTCAGTGCAATCCCCGTCTTACTCATCTGTTCCGATTCGGCGCGCAGCGAAAAAACAGCTGAAATTGTGCGCGGCATGAATTTGCACCTTGTCGTTTGCTCTTCACTTACCGATGCCCGTACTCTGATTGCGCAACAGCCATTTCATTTTGTCCTTTGCGATGACGATCTGCCGGATTGCAATCTCCGAACTTCGCTGAAGGTCTTGTCGTCTGCCACGGGCGGTGTTCCCGTAATTGTCCTTTCCCACTTGGCTGACTGGGATGCCTACATGCAGGCGCTCCGTGCCGGCGCGTTCGACTATATTGCTTGCCCGCCGGAGCGTGTTGAAACCGAGCGCATTCTGCGTCTCGCTCTTAGCCGGAATGCGCCGCCGCGCCGTGCCTCCCACACTGCGGCATGAGAGATGGCCAGGCCTGGTGCCTCCCCCACGCTTTGTTTCAGCTGAAATCTTCCCCCGGTTCGTCCCCTTTTTGCTGTCGAATTTTTCATGCCTGAAACGTCACGGAATATCGCGGGGACAGATCGCCCCTTGCGCCGCACGCTGAAAACGTGTTTCCATTCCCTGCCATGACTCTTTTCGCGATTCCGTGGGATTTCATCCTGATTCTTATTGTTCTGGGCGCGCTCGTTCCGTGGCGCGGCGCCGTTCGCATCAGGCGCCTTCTCGCCCAACCCGCTCTCACTACTTCCCAACGACTGTCCCTCTACGCTTCCACGATCGCCTTTCAGTGGCTCATCGTTGCTGTTATATCCTGGAGGGCCTTTTCGAGACATATGGATCCAAATGAGCTCGGCCTGGTAGTTTCCGGCGTTTTGCGGACCTTCTTGATTGCCCTGCTGTTCACGGCGCTTCTCTGCTTGAACCAGTGGGCCGGCCTGCGAAGGATCGCGCGGCTCCCCGCGGACCGGCAAGGATTTCTATTCCGGTTTACGGAAAAGATCATGCCCCGGACGTCGGCGGAAGCCTTTGTTTTTGTCGCGTTGGCATGCACTGCGGGGCTATCCGAGGAGTTTGCCTATCGTGGCTTCGTATTTGCTGTAATCTCACGCGCCTTCGCGGGCTTTACATTCCCTGCTTCGATCGCCATGGTCATCTCGTCGGCGTGGTTCGCCATGGCTCACCTGTATCAAGGGCGACGAGGCGTAATCACTACATTTGTAGTGGGACTTCTGTTTTCTGGCCTACGCCTCTGGACCGGCAATCTTCTTCCGGCCATCGCCGGGCACATCGGAGTCGATTTGCTCGCCGGGCTGTACGCGCCGCGATTGCTTCTAGCCCGGCGGGAACTGCACGGCCCATCCGCCTCGGGAGAGGGCGAACGGCCTTGTTAATTTATGACATATTAGTATAAGGATAACTATGCGCGAAAATCCACAAACGGCCCTTACCGACGAGCAAATCGCCTCTTCGCTGTCGCCATTTCATATGCAGGTTTCCTCCGCCCAGGCCATGCGGATACGAGAATACATTCGACTCTTACTCAAATGGAATCAATCAATTAGCTTGACCTCCATTGTGGACCCGGCGGAGATTTTGCTCCGGCACTTCGGCGAATCCCTGTTTATTTGCTCTTTATTGCCTGTGGAAAACTGTCGGCTCGCCGACGTTGGATCCGGGGCCGGATTCCCTGGCCTGGCCGTAAAAATCGCTTGCCGCAATCTCCATGTCAGTCTAATTGAATCAAACAAGAAAAAATGCGCGTTTCTAGCGGAGGTAGTGAGGGCTCTGGAACTCACAAATGTGGAAGTTCTGCCCATGCGCTTCGACGAGATTCGCGTTGCTCCCAATTTTTACGATATTGTTACGGCCCGCGCCCTCGGAGGCTTTCCGTCCCTTCTTCGTTGGGCGAAAACAGCATTGGCGCGTCGCGGCCATGTAGTTCTTTGGCTTGGTGGGGAAGATGCCGCAACGGTTTCAGCTACACCAGGTTGGATCTGGCAGCCCGCTGTCAAGATTCCAGAATCGCAACGCCGGTTTGTGTTGATCGGCCGCCCCAAGCCCGACGAAGAGCTATAGCGCATCGCGAGAGTAATAATTTTGTTCCACGTGGAACACTTTCGCATCACCGGCAGCCCGCCAGGCGATCAACGACGCTTCGCATATACGGGTGCGGGCTCTACTTGGAGCCCGCAAGATATTTGTTGCGGCCTGACCTTCCTCCATTGAGTCAGAAGTAAAACTGAAAATTAGTTCGTACCTTCGAAGCTCAACAAAATTGTTCCACGTGAAACAATTTGCTTGCAATGGAGAATATGTGCTAAATTCTGCCACTTGGGGGATCTGCATTGGGACGCGTCATCGCTGTTGCCAACCAGAAGGGTGGCGTCGGGAAGACTACCACCGCCATAAACCTTGCCGCATCCCTCGCTCTTTCCGAGCAGCGCACTCTTCTGATTGATTGTGACCCGCAAGGCAATACAACCGCGGGAATCGGCTTTCCGAGGGACCCGTCCAGGAGAACCCTTTATCAAGCCCTGATGCTGGGCGAGCCGCTCGACAGAATCATCCTGAAGACTCAAGTGGAAGGTCTGGATCTACTGCCGGCGGATAAAAATCTTGTCGGCGCAGCAGTCGAGCTGGTGTCTGTCGAATACCGGGAGTATCAGCTCAAGAAACTAGTTGAGCAAGTCAGAGGTGGCTACTCCTATGTCATCATTGACTGCCCCCCTGCCTTGGACTTACTCACATTAAACGCTCTGACCGCATCCGACTCTGTTCTTGTGCCCATTCAATGTGAATACTATGCCCTCGAGGGAGTTTCCGAGTTGCTCGACACCTTGATGCGAATTCGGAAGACCTTGAATCCGTGTCTCTCGATCGAAGGCATTGTTCTGACGATGTATGACGAACGGACCACCTTGTCCCGGCAGGTGGCTTCCGATCTACGCAGTTTTTTCGGGGCTCAGGTGTTTCAAACCGTGATCCCCAGGAATGTGCGCTTGGCGGAAGCGCCAAGCCACGGTAAACCGATCCACTTCTACGACATTCATAGTAGAGGTGCCGAAGCCTATATCAACCTTGCAAAGGAGGTTATCACCAGTGGCCAGAAACGCATTGGGAAGGGGGCTGGGAGCCCTGATTCGTGAGGTCGAGGCGGCGCCGCCAGCTATGCCGGCCCTCGCTGCGGCAATCGCGGCAGCGTCTGCACCGGTAATCGCAGGCGGGCCTTTGTTGCTCGACATCGATCTACTCGATCCGAGCCCGTACCAGCCGCGAACCAGGTTCCCGGAGGCGGCACTCGAAGAATTGGCGCAGTCCATCCGCTCCAGCGGGATCATCCAGCCGCTTGTGGTGCGGAAAATCGGCGCTCGCTACCAGTTGATTGCGGGAGAGAGGCGTTGGCGTGCGGCGCTGCGTGCGCAACTCTTGAAGGTCCCCGTGGTCCTGCGCGAAGTGGGTGACGAGCAGGCGCTTGAGCTGACACTGGTTGAAAACATCCAGCGCGAGGACTTGAACCCGGTCGAGCAGGCGCGCGCCTTTCAACGTTTGATGGATCAATTTCATTTGACGCAGGATGAGGTTGCTTCGCGGACGGGCAAAGATCGCGCCACCGTAGGGAACTCCGTAAGACTCCTGACGCTGAATGAAAAGTTCCTGGAATGGATCGAAGAGGGGAAGATCACTGCCGGCCACGGCCGGGCGCTGCTGGCGGTCGAGGACCAGAAATTAAGGTTCGACCTTGCGCAAAAAGCGTCCCGCGGAAAACTGACGGTGCGGCAGGTTGAGCGCATGGCGACGCGGCGCGCGCGCGGCAGGGCAGTTGGCGCACAGAGCGAAGCTCATGACCCAAATCGCCAGGCTGCGCTCGATGAACTACAGAAGCACATCGGGACGCGTGTGTCCCTGCTGATGCCGATCAAGGGCCGCCCAGGGCACCTGACATTGGAGTTTTACGACGAAGAACAATTGAATGGCCTCTACGAACGATTAATGAAGTAGTCTGACGTTTGTAGTAAATGGATTTGCTTACTACGCCGATTGAGGGTGATGTGTGTTGTAGGGGCATGGCAATGCCGTGCCCCTACAACGTCTTCGATGCGGGTGGGTATCGCGCGCTTCGCATTGAAGAATTAAAGCTCCCCGCTCACCCTTGCCAGTTACTGCTTCCGAGTCGTGTTGAGCGCCCGGCAGTGGCTTCCCCGCCACCGGGATTCAGATTAGGGATTCTCTGTCGGCAGGATTAGCGATACGATTGTTGTTCCGTTACGGGGCAGCACTTCTTTGGAGGGATGTCGTTATGGCCTGGAGATCCAAGAGTCGCGAAAAGAGTGCGGAGAGCGGGGAATTTACAGGGTTCCTCGACAAGGGCGTGCGTTTTGAAGGGACGCTCGAAGCGTCAGGAGTATTTCGCATGGACGCTCAAATGAAAGGAAATCTGATATCAACCCACAGCTTGACTCTGGGCGAAGCTGCGCGTGTGGAGGGCCAGATAGAAGGGAACCACGTGGTTATCGCAGGCAAATTTGACGGCGTAATTTTTGCCAAGGGCAGAGTGGAAATCCAGGCCAAGGGTGTTGTTACCGGCGAGATTCACGCCCCCTGCTTGGTGATTGAGCCGGGAGGAATTTTCGACGGGCACTGCCATATGCTGGCGGCATCGGAATCCACCAAGCCGATGACCATCCCCATCCGAGCGGCTCAGCAGTAACGCAACATTGGCCGGGCAAAAAGCCCGTCACGGATTCCTGGCATCCAGAGTTCAGTACGGGCCACGTAAGTTAGTTTGAAGTTTTTGGGGGCCGCACAGAATCCCACCGCAAGCCAAGTTGAGCTATTCTTGAATCTGGTTCAATACACAGAATAAGCATCGCGGCTATATGGACACGATCACGCACGGAATTGTGGGCGCGCTGGCAGGAAAAGCTTTCTTTGCCGGGCGCGACGTGCCTGTGGGTTCCGCACAGGGCGCACTGTTGCGTGCCGAGAGCGCTCCCACGGCGCGCGCGGCCATCACGGCGTGCACGCTCGGCGCGATGTTCCCTGACATTGACGTATTCGCGGGCCCTCTCGCACGAAATCCTCTCGCCATCATGGAGTGGCACCGCAACATCACACATTCTCTCGTGATGCTGCCGGTGTGGGCGGTGTTGCTGGCGGCTGCATCCTTGCCGCTGGCGCGATGGGCGGGTTGGAAGCGCCCTTCGTTTGCAAAGCTCGTGGGAATCTATGCGTTTGCACTTGGCACGCACGTGCTTCTGGATGTCGTAACCAGCTTTGGGACGATGGTGTGGAGTCCGCTGAATTATTCGCGCATGTCGTGGGATTTGCTCTTCATTGTCGATTTTGGGTTTTCCTCGATGGGGCTGGCGCCGCAACTGGCGGCGTGGTGCTACCGCGAGCCAGCAAAATTCGCCTGGCGCGCAGGTATCGTCTGGACTGCGCTTACCGCCGGAGCATTCGGCGTCTACGCGTTCGCAGATGTCATGGGATATGGATTTCCAGCCTGGGTTGTGGGTGTGGCAAGCGCGCTGATGGCCGCGGTCCTTTTCGCGCCGGCGTCGAAGGGCATAGGGTTCCAGTGGAGAAGGGCGAACTGGTGCCGCGCGGGAATGGCTGCGATGTGCCTGTACCTGGCGCTGGCGGCCGCGGCGCACCGGCAGGCGCTGGCCTACGCGGCGGAGTTCGCCGCCTCGCGCCATTTGCGTGTGGACCATCTCGCCGCGCTCCCTCTCCCGCCCACGCTGACGCATTGGGCCGGTGTAATTACCACGCCCGAAGGCGTCTGGCGAACGACATTCGATCTCCCGGGCGGCGATCACGAACGAGCGCAGCTTTATGCCAACGTTGGATCGGATCGTTACGTGGCCAAGGCGGAACAACTGCGAGATGTCCAAGTTTATTTGTGGTTCGCGCGGTTTCCCATCTGGCAGGTGACGCAACGCGCGGGACAAACCGTGGCTGATGTCACCGACGTGCGTTTCTTCCGGGGAGACGACAGCGAGGGAAGCGCCGGAGCGGAACCGCTGAGACGCCGCGCGGGAGCGCGCACCCGCACGGTGGGATTCATATTTGAAATCGTGTTCGACGCCCAAGGACGCGTGATTTCCCACGGCTTCAAAGAGCCGGAATGATAGTCCATGGAAAATGCCAGAAACCAGTCAATAAGACGTTCCATCCGCTTGCCGGGATTTGATTATTCAAGCCCAGGGATGTATTTCATGACCATATGCACTGCCCAACGGCGATGTATGCTTGGCCACATTTATGAAGATAAGTCGGTCCTGAGTCAAATCGGCGAAGTCGTAAGAACTTGCTGGCTTGAAATCCCATTCCATTTTTCTAATCTCGAAATGGAAGCATTCGTCGTAATGCCGAATCATCTGCACGGCATTCTGATCGTCCATCCGGGGCGGCAGAATCTCAAAAGCCAAAACGAGCCAAAGGAATTTATTGAAGCCTTCGGCAAACCGGTTGTTGGGTCTATCCCAACAATTATCCGTTCTTTCAAGGCGGCTGTGACCAAACGCGTACGCGACGCGGGTTTGCTACACGATGGGCCGGTTTGGCAAAGAGGATATTTCGAGCGCGTTCTTCGAGACAGTCGAGAATTCATAAACGCGAAAGATTACATCATCAAGAATCCCTTGCGCTGGGCCTTCGATGAAGAAAATCCGGAGCGGGAGCGCCCAGCGTGACTCTGTAGGGGCACGGCAATGCCGTGCCCCTACAACACACACCACCTTCAACGGGCGGGGAACACAACGACCTGGCGTTCTTCGCCGGCGCCTTTGCTCGAGGCGCGCGCGCCGGGTTCTTCCTTCAATACCAAAATCCAATTCGCTGGGCGTACGACGCGTACAACGGCGCATGGTTTCACGCAGGCAAGACGCCGGACGTTACGCGGAGTACAATCGCAGCGATGCCGCCACAATTCGAAATCCTGGAGCACCCGGCCGACGTGGGCTTTCGCGCCTACGGCGCGACGCTGGCAGAGCTGTTTGCAAACGCCGCGCTGGCATTGATCTCGATTGCGGGCGACCTTGCCGCGATCGAGGAGCGCGAGCGGCGCGAGATTGCAGCGACGGGCAGCGATACCGAATCGCTGCTCTACGCATGGCTCGCGGAGATTGTGGCGGTGGCCGACGCGGACCGCCTCGTCCTGCGGCGCGTCGAGGTGACCTCACTCGAAGAAGGCCGCGCGACCGGCATCGCCTACGGCGAGCTGTACGATCACGACCGGCACCGCGCCGGGACGGCCATCAAAGCGGTCACGTATCACGAGTTTTTCGTTCGCAAGTCTCCCACCGGCTGGGTTGCGGAAGTGTTTCTCGATGTGTGAGCGCAACATTTTCCTGGCGGGCTTCAAGTAAAGCCCGCACCCGTTTCTGGCGGGCTCCACGCTTCACTTGCATCGTTCAGCGTAAAAGCGGAGCCCGCAGCTTTGCCAGTTCGCGCGCGAATTTCGCGTTCGCGGGGAACTCGGCAGTCAGTTGCTCGAATTCGGTCCGCGCGAGGGCCCACTGTTTTTCGCGCATCGCCGCAAGGGCCAGCGTCAGCTTCGCGTAAGGACGGAGATAGTGGCCGCTTGCCGCAGTGAGGCTTAGTTGCTGCATGCCTAGGGCGCGGTCGCCGTGGAACCCGCCGAACCGGATGATGAATCGTTTGTAGGCGGGCAGGCAGCCGAGGATGTAGTTGGCCGAGCCCAGCGCGACATACGCGTCGGCGGCGTCGGGCGCCACCGCGAGCAGGTCCCTGGCGACTTTGTCGGCTTCGCGCGTCAGCCGCAGACCTTCCATCTGCCGCCGCTCGATCAAGCTGGCGTAGTCCGCCTGCATCCCCGTGGCGATGGTCAGCGCAAACAGCGCGTCCGGATCCAGCGGATTCGATTTCAGGCGCGCGCGGGCCAACTCCTGGGATTTGCGGACTGCGGCGCCGAAAGCGTCGCGCACGGCAAGGTCGGGCGCGCCCTGCACGCCGCCGAGCAAGCGGTTATCGTCCAGAAAAAATTCCGAGGTCAGCACGTTCTGCCGATCGAATTCCTGGAACAGATAGCTGGCTGCTTCGGCAGCAGGTCCCAGCGCCTCGCCCGGATGCCGGCTTTCCCAGCCGGCGAAGGTCTCGCGCGCTTCCGGAAACTTCATCTCATAGAGAAGCCGGAACCCGGCCTCAATTTCCGGCTGATCGGAAAGCCGGACAGGCCCGATGGTCGCACCTCCAGGCGGCAACTGCGCGCGCGCTGGCCCCACGCCGGAACCCAGCGCCGAAATCGAAAGCAACCCCCACAACATCCAGCTCGCGGAATGAGAATCAGAACTTTTCATGCGCACAGCTTAGATGCAAATTGGGCGGAAGAGGCGAAAAACATCACGAGACGGGAGGATGCAGGATGTCCTCTAGCGATTCGCGGGGGACGCTCCTGATGAAAGGGGAAGGCAATGGAAATGCCGGCAGGAAGGTTTCAGGAGGGTTGGTGCAGCGCGCTTACGATCCCGATCTCTCGAGGCCGTTGTCCCCGCAGCGCCGCTCTCAACCCACCTTGATATGTATTTTCGCAACCGCAGCCGGCGGGCTCAATGGGCCACGAGCATCATCTTTGTGAGTACCCGGGTCCTGGTACTGCCTGCCGCGCTCACTGCGCGGGTGTTGCGGCCGTCAGATTGTTCAACTCATTGCGAATGATTTCGATGGACTGCGCCGGCGGGCCTACGTGGCGGTAGCGAGTCACTTCCGTCCGTTCGTGGAAGCCGAAGCCAAATAGAAATTTGCGTCCGTCCACCTCGTAGGAATAAAACGTCGGCAGCCAGACGCCGGGCGCCACCTCCGACTGCTCCATCATGAGACGGCCGCCGTGATAAACCTTTCCTATGATCCCGCCGCCGACGGTGATATCGCTGGCGATATCGGCCTCGGCGCGCGCGATTTGCGCCTGGGATTCGTCCACCCACAGCACGGCGCGAACGTGTTCGAAGACTCCCGTAAAGCGTGACGTGGGCTTGTAGTTCGGGTCTGGGTCGAGCAGGACTTTGGCGAACGTTCGCGCGCCGCGCGTTCCGGTTGGATCGGGGAGTGTTTCACGCCCCGCCCAGGTGATGCGGAAGGCCTTGGCCGCCGCGTCCACCAGTTCCGCGCGGTCGCGCCGGCGCTTTTCGAACTTGGCCAGATCCTGCTTCACGCGGTCGTTGGGATGGAGGAAGAGATCGAGCGCGGTGACCGCAACCTGCAACTCGCGGCGATAGAGCTCCTGGGAAACAGGCGCGCCATTTTGCGCTAGCAGGAGCCGCATGTTCCCGGTGCCGGAGGGGACGACGCGATTGGTGCGGTCGGATAAGACTTCCGAGTACTCGCCGCCCTTTCGCAAGATCAGATGCTCGACGCGCTCAAATTCCTCGATCGCCCGGTCGTTGCGGTGCTGATTTTCCACCGTACGCGCGACAAACGACTGGACCTGATCGGCCGTGGGCGCGGGGTTGCCGGTGATGGTTGCGCCCTGGCCGCTGGTCCGGGGGGGTGCCGCAAGCGCGGCCACCCACAGCGCAACAACGAGCAACGCCGCACCCCACACGGCCATGTGTCTGCAAGTCTTCATGGTCATCCGCCAGCAACGCGCCCGACGCGGTCTTTTCTGTTGCTGGGAATCTGATTCTACCGGGGAATTCCTGGTTGTACCCATCTGTTTCCAAGTCTCCGCCAGGGGGATACGATGTGACCAGGCTCTGCCAGGGCTGATTTTGGCTTGACGCCTACAACAGAACGGCGTACCCTCCTCCCCATCTCGACGTATCCAGCAGTTCCAAGGCCCAAGACAAGTATAAAGAAAATTTAATTTAAGGAGCCGTCCATGAAACGACTGTTCGTGCTTGCCACGCTTATAGTTTTGACTTTGGCTGCCGTGAGTTCGGTGCGGGCCGAAAGCGACCCACGCATCGGATCATGGAAACTCAACCTCTCTAAATCGAAATTCAGTCCCGGCCCACCCCCTGCAAGCGAAACGCGGACGTACGAGGCGCAAGGCAGTGACATCATGACCACCATCGAGAGAGTCGATGCCGATGGAAAAAACATATCCCAACACTATAACGCTACAGCTGACGGCAAGGATCGTCCCTCGGGACCAGCAAATGGGACAATTACTCTTTCCATCAAGCTCCTCGGGCCCAACACCTGGGCAGGAACCTCGAAAAAGGATGGCAAAGTGGTTTCCACGAATAGGGCTGTTATTTCCAATGGAGGCAAGGTTTTCACCTTCACCACCACGGGAACCAATGCACAGGGCCAGGCATTCAACAACGTGGCTGTTTACGACAAACAATAAAGGGGCGCATCGTAGGGAAACAGGTCTGTCGCGCCAGGCGCAACCCGGGCTGCTGAAACGGCGGGGTGCCACGCGTCAGCGGGCAATCCGCCGCGCGAACGCAGCGGGAGCGCCTGCGCGACAACAAATGGGAAGCTGTGCATCCCTTGAACGGTCACCTGCTACGCATGGGCCATGGTGCCAGGTCTAACTCCCGAAAAATGACCGTATCGCTAAGTGGCTCCCCCAGATTCCGATCACCAACCCCATGCTTTCCTTGACCGCATCGGCTGCGTCCACTACACTACATGTTTTGACTTGGTCCGCTTCGCGGGGCCAAGAGGGAGAATTCTTTGCCGAAACGCACCTTTCAACCGAAAGTGCGACGCCGTCACAAGACGCACGGCTTTCGCACACGCATGAAGACCGCGGGAGGCCGCAAAGTACTGGCGGCGCGCCGCAAAAAGGGACGTCATCGTCTCACGCCCATCTAGAGATTCGCACGGCCCGCGGCAGACTTTTCCCCGCGCCGTGCGACTGTTGCGAAGCGCCGACTATGAGGCTGTGTATGGCGCGGGCCAACGTCGCTCGAGCCCTCAGTTTGTAATTTTCATCCGCTTGCAGCGAGCGCTTCAGCGCGAGGCTTCAGCGCAAGCGCTGGCGGCGGGCCGCGCCAAAACCGGGGTCCCCGGAAACGAAACTGACGCGCCAAGCCCGGTCAGCCGCTTCGGCATCAGCGTCAAGAAAGCCCTGGGCGGCGCGGTGGTGCGCAATCGCATTCGGCGCCGCATCCGGGAAATCCTGCGGCGCAATAGGACGGAGATTCCATCAGGATGGGACATCGTGATTCATCCACGGCGCTCAGTGGCGCAGGCGCCTTTCGCGCCTCTGGAAGCGGAACTGGTGCGCCTGCTGCGAAGCATCGCCCCGAAGACCTGAGCGCGACGGCGCGCGTGCTGCTGGGTGTGGTGCGCGCGTATCAGATATTTTTTTCCGCGCTGATGCCCAGCGCCTGCAAGTTCTATCCTTCCTGTTCGCAGTATGCCGCCGATGCCTTGCAAATCCACGGTGCGCGTCGCGGGTCGTGGCTCGCTCTGCGGCGCCTACTGCGCTGTCATCCTTTCACGCGCGGCGGTGTGGACCTGGTTCCCGATGCGGCGGGATCTCCGCGCGACGGCCACGCCGCCGGCGAAACGATTCTTGAGAATTCCGGGCGCGAGGTCCATTCGTGAGCGAGCGCAAGGAAATGTCGACCGAGACCCGCTCGCTGATTGCGGCTGTATTGTGCCTGATCGTGATTGCCGCGTGGTCGCTGCTCTACAAACCGCCGCCGGCCCCCACGAAGCCCAATCCTGTAACTCCGGCCCCGGCCGCCTCCACACCCGCTGGTCTTTCCACAGCGCCTTCGCAGGCTATCGCAAAGCCGGCGCCGGCCGCAGCCATGCATGCTGCCGGAGAGGAACGCTCGATCGTGATCGAAAGCGATCTCTATCGCGTGCAGATTTCCAATCGCGGCGGGGTGGTACGGAGCTGGCAGCTCAAGAAGTTCACCGACGACTATACGCCGCCGCGCACGCTCGATCTGGTCCACTTCGACGCCGCGCAGCAGTCCGGCGGCTGGCCGTTTTCGCTTGCGCTCGATGATCCGCAGCAGGAATTGGCCGTAAACAACGCGCTGTTTGAAGTCACATCACAGGGAACCGCTCCCGCGGCCGGCGCTGTGCTGCGCGCCCCAGCGGAGGTCACGTTCACCTGGAGCGACGGGCATCTCGAAGTCACCAAGCGTTTGAAATTCAACGCCAGCTATGTCGTGGATGTGCGGACCTCGGTAAGTCTGGATGGCAAGCCTCTGCAGTTCGGCCTGGCCTGGCGCGGCGGGTTCGGCGACCCCACCGCGTATCGCGCCGCCTTGCAGACGCAGGTGTTCACCAGCGCGGCCGACAAGTTGAATACCTTGGCGGCGAAGAATCTCGGCAAATCGGGCGCGCCCATGCTTCGCGCCGCCATCCCCGGCACATTTGATTTCGTCGGAATCCAAGATCTTTACTTCGCCGCCGCATTTTTGCCCGCCGCGCAAACGCCTCCCGCTTTCCCGCAGCCGGCATTCACCCTGGCGGGCTGGACATCTCAGCACGAGACAACCGGCCCCGACGGCAAAACCGAAACGGAAACGATTCCGGAGATCACTGCCGGGTTTGCCGCCCCGGGCCCGCTGGACCTCCGCGTGTACGTTGGCCCGAAGAGTATTGACGGGCTCAAAGCGGTGCGTCCGCCGCTCAATAGCCTGGTGCAGCTTGGCTGGTGGGGCTTCATCGCGGAGCCGATGTTTTACTCGCTGCAGTGGCTGCATCGCTACGTGTCCAACTACGGCTGGGCGATCGTGGTGATGACCATCGCAATCAACATGGTGATGTTTCCGCTCAAGGTGAAGAGCATGCGCGCGATGCAGAAAATGCAGAAAGTCGCGCCGGAAATCAAGTCCATCCAGGAAAAGTACAAGAAATATTCGATGCGCGATCCACGCAAGGCCGAGATGAACAAGGAAGTGATGGCCGTGTATTCGCGCGAGGGCATCAACCCGCTCGGGAGTTGCTGGCCCACGCTGATCCAGATGCCCATCTGGTTCGGCCTGTACCGCATGCTCGCCAACACCATCGAACTCCGCCACGCCCCCTGGCTCGGCTGGATCCACGACCTCTCGGCGCGCGACCCTTACTACATTCTGCCGGTCGTGATGGCCGTCTCGATGTACTTCATGCAGAAGATGACGCCCACGCCCGGCATGGATCCCGCGCAGGCCAAGATGATGGCCATGACGCCTCTGATCTTCGGCGGAATGTTTGCTCTTTCCCCGAGCGGCCTGGCGTTGTATATACTCACCAGCAATATGGTCGGCATAGGGCAACAGTGGTATCTGTATCGAACCACGCCGCCGCCACCGAAGCCGTCGCGCGGGCCGGGCAAGAAGAAATAAAGGAGCGCTTCGTTCATGTGTGCCTCGCGTCCCAACCTGATCGTTGATGGCAAGCTCGATCATGCGGCGGCCACCGCGGAGCTTCGCCGCTGCATTGACACGCTTCTCCGCAAGGGGCGTTTCGAGCTGGCTTACGACATCCAGGCCACGGGACCAGCCGCCGCGGCCGAGCTCGAGAATCCGGAACTCCTCGTCATCTTTCGCGGCCGCGACCAGGACCTGCTGCTCGAGCGCAACGCCGAATTGCTCAAGGCGCTCGAATACATCGCGCTTCGCTGGCTTTGGCTCGATCCGCAGTTCTATGGGCGCATCCGCTTCGATGCGTGCGGGTATCGCGCGATTCGCATTGAAGAATTAAAGCTCTCCGCTCGCGTCGCCGCCGCCCGCGTTCGCGAGACGCACTCCCCGTTTCGGTTCAACGCCATGGCCGCGCGCGAACGCCGCATCCTGCACCTGGTTTTGAAGGACGAACCCGGCGTGCGCACCTCAAGCGAAGGCGCCGGCGAAGAACGCCAGGTCGTTGTGTTCCCCGCCGATTGAGGGTGGTGGTAGGGGCACGGTCCGCCGTAGGCGGATGCCCCTACAACTTTGCATATCGATAAGTCTATTGACATACGATATTTATATCGATAGGCTTTCTGTAGGACAAGCCTATGCAGACCGTCAAAGTCTCGCCCAAGTTCCAGGTGGTCATTCCAAAAGAGCTGCGCGAACGCCTCAAACTCCGCCCGGGGCAGGAATTGATCATGTACGAGATTGACGGACAGATCCGTCTGGAATCTCCGCACAAGACCAAAAGCCTGCGTGGATTGGCGCGCGGCCTCCAGTGGAAAGAAAGCGACCGCGACCATGACGAAAGGCTCTGAACTGGTTCTGGTGGATTCGTCGGGCTGGGTGGAGTTCCTGGGAGACGGGCCACACGCGGACAAGTTTGCGCCCTATTTCGAACGCGAAGAGCGCCTGGTCGTGCCCACGATTGTGCTGTACGAGGTCTACAAAAAACTGCTGTCCGCGCAGGGTTCCACCGCCGCCGACAGGTTTCTCTCGGCGGCGTTGCGGGCGCGCGTGGCGACTCTCGATGAACGCCTGGCATTGCTTGCTGCGCGGACCAGCCTGGATCGCCGCCTGGCAATGGCCGACGCGATAATTTACGCCACGGCCCTCGCCGCCAAGGCTCACCTGGTCACCTCGGATAGGCACTTCCAGGGCTTGCCCGAAGTTACCGTCATCGATCCCTTGTGATTGCTACTACACTTCGCGTGGACGCCGATTTGGACACAAAGTTGGACATATTTTAAGGACACCGCAGGTTCCATTTATTTGTTATCATACAGTCCCATATAGAGTTACAGTGGACACGAATGTGGACATATGAGTAGACGTATCCTGGGCCAAAATTCTCCGTTCCTACCTCCGAGAGCAGTCCCACAAGAGAAGAAGTGACTTGATCTTTCCGGCGCAGAACCATGTGTTGCCTCGGGCAAGAATTTAACCTCTGCCAAAGCATCGGGAGTATGCTTACGACCTAATCAAATTACACGGAATTCCAAATCAGGATCGCGTTTGACGAGAAGATAAGGAACGGAACATGGCAAAGCGTTGTCTGATGTGCGCGGTGGCGCTGCTTTTCGCCATGACGCTCACTCTGGTTGGGCAGAACAATCCGGCAAACTCCGGGGCGTGGTCCGGGGTCATCATCAATAGCGGGTGCAGCGTGGACGAAGCCTTTGCCGAGGCGGCGAAGTGCACCGCGCCGGGCGTGCCGGGCGCGAAACTGGTTTTGTATGACGATACGATCCGGCAAATTTACAGCCTCGACCCCGCGGCCACCGCCGGCTTGGGAGATGCCGTTCAGGTCCGCGGGACGCTCGACGGCAACACGATTCGCGGCGCATCCGTCAAGCCGCTCACGTCGTTTGGACTGAATGTGGGCCAGAAGGCCCCCGCTTTTTCGGCGCGCGACCAGTTTGGCCGGGAACAAACCATCGGGACATTGAAAGGCTCGAAAGGCACCGTTCTTCTTTTTTACCGGTCCGCCGACTGGTGTCCCTACTGCAAAGGGCAGTTGATCCAGCTGCAAAGTGCGAAAGCGCGATTCGAGAAACAGGGACTCAAATTGGCCGGGATCAGCTACGACAGCGAAGCGATTCTGAAATTTTTCGCGGACCGCCGCAAGATCGAGTTTCCTTTACTCTCCGACCCGGATTCCAGCGTGATCCGGGCCTACGACGTGCTGAACTCCGAAGGCGCGGGGCCAAACAAAGGGATGGCGCGGCCCGGATATTTTTTCATTGATACGCAGGGCGTGATTCGGGAAAAGTTTTTCGAAGCGAAGTACCGGGAACGTCTTACCGGGAATAGCGTGCTGTCCAAGCTGTTTCCGGAATTGGGCGAAGAAGTAACCAACACGGTCGAAGCCCCGCACGTGCAGCTCACCGTCGAGCAATCGGATCGCGCCGCCGTTCCCGGAAACCTCGTTACGCTGACCGCCAAGGTGCGGCTCCCGCCGGATGTGCACGTCTACGCGCCGGGAACGCAGGGCTATAAGCCGATCAAGCTCGTGATGGATCCTCTCCCGGATTTTGAGTTCCGGCCGGCCACTTATCCCCGTTCGAAGATTCTTTATTTACCCGCGATCAAAGAGCACGTGCCCGTCTTTGAGGGGACCTTCCGAATCCGGCAGGAGTTGAAAGTGAACTCCATGGCGGAGTTCAGCAATTCGCTGGGGACCGATGGACAAATGGTCAAGATCAAGGCCAAACTCGAGTATCAGGCTTGCGACAGCAAGATTTGTTTTTCGCCGGCCACGGTGCCCATTGAGTGGGAGTTGCAGATTGTGCCGCTGGACCGGGAACGAGCGCCGGAAGATATTCGCCACAAGTAACGCTTAGGCTTGCGATCAGTTCTACGGAGTGGTTGCAGCGCGCCCCCAACAACTGCCCCGTCCGGATATGACTGGAACGAGTCGGTTCAACGAGAAAAGAAGCGTGCCCTCTCCGTCCCGAACAACGCGGGACGGAGAGGCCTCTACAAAACCGTCATCTGTGGTGGTAGTAGATTTTGTAGAGGCCGCCCGCTTTGTGGCGGGCAGATGTTCGTTCTCTCCAGCGCCAAATTGAGTCACTGCCTGAACGCGCGCTGCCTTGACCGTGCTCGAAGGCATCTGTTAGCGTAGACGTTTCCTTGGATACCATACACATCACGATGCCGGACGGCGCGATACGCGAAGTTCCGCGCGGGGCCACCGCGGCGGACATTGCGCTACAAATTTCGCCGCGGTTGGCGAAGGAGGCGCTGGTTGCGCGCATCAGCCCTGTAAACGCACCTGCCGGTGCGGATCTGGGCGGAGCGGCGGCCGCCGAGGGTTTCCTGATAGATTTGCGCGCCCCACTCGACAATGATGTACGGCTTGCGATCCTGACGCCGAAAGATCCCGAAGCGATTCAGGTGCTGCGCCATTCGGCCGCGCATCTGCTGGCCGCGGCCGTGCTCGAACTGTTCCCAAACGTCAAGCTGGGCATTGGCCCGCCGATTGATACCGGCTTCTTTTACGATTTTGTGCGCGACGATCCTTTCACGCCCGAGGACCTGGAACGCATCGAAAAAAAGATGCGCGAGATGGCCGCGCAGGACATCCCGAACGAACGCAAAATGATGCCCAAGCCGGAGGCGCTGGAGCTGTACCGGAAGTGGGACCAGGGCTTCAAGTGCGAGCTGGTGGAAGAGCGCGCGATCGAGCCGATGGTGTCGTTCTACACCACCGGGAAATTTATCGATTTCTGCCGCGGGCCGCACATCCCTTCGACCGGGCGCATCCGCGCGTTCAAATTGATGAGCGTTGCGGGCGCTTACTGGAAGGGCCAGGAAGGCAACCCGCAGATGCAGCGCATCTACGGGGCGTGCTTCTACACACAGCAGGAGCTCGACGGCTATCTCCACAAGCTCGAAGAGGCCAAGCGGCGCGATCACCGGCGACTCGGGCCGGAGCTGGACTTGTTTTCGATTCAGGAAGCGGCCGGGCCGGGGCTGATTTTCTGGCATCCCAAGGGCGGTCTCATCCGCAAGCTGATGGAAGACTGGCTGCGCGACGAATTGCTGCGCCGCGGCTACGATCTGGTCTACACGCCGCACATCATGCTCCTGGATTTGTGGAAGACCAGCGGGCACACCAATTTTTATCGCGAGAACATGTTCGGCGCGGTCGAGGTCGAAAAGGCCGAATACCAGTTGAAGCCGATGAACTGCCCGGGGCACATCCTGATTTACAAGTCGCGCCTGCGGAGCTATCGCGAGCTTCCGGTACGCCTGGCCGAACTCGGCACGGTGTATCGCTACGAGCGTTCGGGCGTGCTGCATGGCCTCCTGCGCGTGCGCGGATTCACGCAGGACGACGCGCACATCTTCTGCATGCCGGAACAAATCGAATCCGAGATCGAGGCGTGCATTGATTTTGCTTTCGCGGTGATGAAGACGTTCAACTTCAGCGAGTACGTCGTGGAGCTGTCCGACTGGGACGCGAATCATCCGGAGAATTACGCGGGCTCGGCTGAGGACTGGGGCCGCTCGACCGGCGCACTCGAGCGCACGCTCACCAAGCTGGGCGTGCCGTTCAAGCGCATGGAAGGCGAAGCGGCGTTTTACGGCCCGAAAATCGACGTCAAGCTCATTGACGCCATCGGCCGCGCGTGGCAGCTCACCACCGTGCAATTCGATTTCAATTTGCCCGGCCGCTTCGGCCTCGAGTACGTCGGCGAAGACGGCAACCGCCACCAGCCGCTGATGGTGCATCGCGCGCTGTGGGGCTCGGTCGAGCGCTTCTTCGGCATCCTGATCGAGCACTACGCCGGCGCGTTTCCCGTGTGGCTTGCGCCCGTGCAGGCGGAAGTGCTGCCGCTCAGCGAAAAATTCTCCGAGTACGCAAAGAAAGTCACCGACGCATTGCGCGGTGCGGGTTTCCGCGCGCATCTCGACGCCCGCAACGAAAAGTTGCAGGCCAAAATCCGCGACGCGCAGCTCCAGAAGATTCCCTACATGCTGATCGTCGGCGGCAAGGAAGCCGAAGCGGGGACCGTCTCGGTCCGCCATCAGAGCAAGGGCGACCTCGGCCCGCGTCCGCTCGCCGAATTTCTCGCCGACTTGCGCAAGGAAGTGGATTCCCGTACTTCTTGAGAAGGTGGCACGAAATTTTTCTCACCAACCATAGGAGGAGTTCATGCCGAAATATATTATCGAGCGGGAAATTCCAGGGGCTGGAAAACTTACTCCGCAAGAGTTGCACGGAATTTCTCAGAAGTCGTGCAGCGTGCTGAAAACCCTCGGGCCGCAGATCCAGTGGGTGGAAAGCTACGTCACCGACAACAAAATCTATTGCGTCTATATCGCTCCTAATGAAGAAGTGATTCGAGAGCACGCCCGGCAGGGCGGTTTCCCGGCAAATCGCGTTTCCGCAATCCGCCGCATGATTGACCCCACGACAGCGGAGTCCTGACGCGACAGGGAATGAACGGGATGAGTGGTTAACAATTACGCGGCGGGTGTGGCCTTCGAGAGCGCGCGGCGCAACCACCACGCCGAGGCCGCGGCGCCCAAGAGCAGTAACCCTGCCAGAATCCAGATCGCTTCTGTTGACACGCCGGCCTTGGAGAGAAATACCCACCACTTGTCGAAGCCCTGACCGATAGGAGCGGGTGTGGACGTGGCGGCGTAATGAAGAAGCAATTGAACGTGCATGGGGATCGGCGAAAAACTCATCCGGTAGATATAGTGCGCGTCGTAGTAGCCTCCGAGCACATCCGCTTGCAGAAAACTTGTCGTTACGCCGATGGCCTGCACGAGGAATCCCGCGACGAACACGCCGGCCGCCAGACGCCGCACTCCGAGCGACGCTGTCTCAAGCGCCGGGCCGATCCCCAATCCCAGAAGAGCAAGCGCGGGCACAAGGTAGCGTGGCCCGTAACTGTATCCGCCCTCCCACAACGTGTAGGTCGCGAAAAATAGCAGGTAGACGATCGGGGTACCTGCGGCCAGAACAGCAAGCCCGCGATCGCGCCGCCAGAGCTTCGGCAGTCCGGCCAGAGCCAGCACGATGGGCGGTGAAAACAGGAAGATGGATTTTCCGGGTGAAAACAGAAACCCCAGCAAGCCCGTGGTCAAGGGTGTTCCGAACGCGATCACGACCCTTCCACCCTCCGCCGTGGCCGGGTAACCGAATTCGAACGGACTACCGTAGAGATGCGCATTCCGCCAGAGCAGCATGCATGCGGCAATTCCAGCGGCGGCCGCAATGGCAGTGGCAGCGCTACAGCCTCTGCTCCGGCCGCGCGCAAAAACAGCGGCAAGAAACACGGGCACGGCGATCACGTGCGTTGGCCTCACCCAGAGGGCCGCGCCGAGCAGCGCTCCCGCGATGAGGGCGCGCGGCACGGGGATGAATGCTTCCCGCGGCTGGACAAAGAGCACCGCCGCGGCGCCCAGCAGCAGCGCCGCCGCCAGAGGTTCAGAGAATAGCCAGGCGGAGTAAGCGGCCAAGGGCGTCGCCAGGGCGAGAATCCCCGCGGCGGCCAGCGACGTTTTCGGCGCAATTCCAAGCCGCAGGAAAATGTAGAATGCCAGGGCAGCCGCGAGCGCGGCGAACAGAGCGCTTTCGCCGGTCAGGAAGAAATCGCTCACGATGTCCCGCGCGCCCTGCGCCACACCCGGAAGATGCCGCGCGGCAAACTGCCCGGCGGCATACCATGGCAGCATGGCAATCGCCTGTCCGGGCGGGTAAGGCGATTCGGGATGACCGAAGCGGTCGAACGTGCCGAAGAACATTTTCGCTTCGACGGCCTGAGGAATGGCGGTTGTGCCGCGCCGCGCGAGGCTTTCGACTTGATACGCGGCGGAGACCTCGTCTATCGTGCGCACGCGTCCGGTGGAGCAAAGGAAGTAAAAACAGTTCAGGAATAACAGCAACGAAACAACCAGGGCGGAGCGGCCCGCGGCATTACGGGAGGTCGCGCTGGAAATATTGGGGGGAGAAGACTCCGGCGAGGACGTGGTTGTCGAGGACATGGCGCGAAAAGTTTGCTAGACGGATTAGAACATACGAGGCTGGAGCGCGCGAGAACAGTTGCGTCGCGAGTTCGTGCCTCGCAACCCCGCGCGAACCTCGCCCCGTCCGCCCGGCTCGGCGAGCAAAGCATAACCTGCGCGGTTGCAGTTTCGCCGGCCGGGTGCCCGTGCTATACTGACGGACCTGTCCCCTGGGTGAGTTGCACCGGGCGGATGGGGCTGGGCAGGGATGTTGGCGCAACCCCGCGAGCGGGGCGAGCGCGATTTTTGTTGGAGGTGGGTTTATCGCTGAACGGAGTTTTCGGCAAGCTGACCGGATTCGAGTGAATGATCGCATCCGAGCGCGCGAAATTCGAGTCGTGGATGATGACGGTGGGCAGCTGGGAGTAATGCAGCCGTTTGAGGCGATCAAGCTTGCCCGCGAGCGGGGTCTGGACCTGGTGGAAATTTCACCGACCGCCGATCCGCCGGTTTGCAAGATCACCGACTACGGCAAGTACCTTTACCAGACCAACAAAAAAGCGCACGAGCAGCGCAAGCATCAAAAGGGCTCGCAGCTCAAGGAAGTCAAGTTCCGGCCCGCCACGGCGGAACACGACTACCAGGTCCGCAAGAACCAGATCATCCGGTTTTTGGGCGAAGGCCACAAAGTCAAGGCCATGATCTTCCATCGCGGCCGCGAAATGGCCCATCAGGAAGTGGGCCGCGCGAAAATGAACCGGCTGCTGCAGGAAATCGGCGAATACGCGCTGGTCGAGATCGGCCCGCGCATGGAAGCCAACATCATGATGGCTTTGCTGGCGCCCAAGAAGGGCGGCGGCGCAAAAGCGCCGGCCGCACCCTAAATATTGGCGGGCTAAGTTCTGGCGGGCTCCACGCCCCGGCCTGGCCGGGGCGTTCAGCGCAAGAGTAGAGCCCGCACCCGTATTCTGGCGGGCTCCAAGTAGAGCCCGCACCCGCGTGAGCGGGACCGCACGGAAAAACTTTTAGCGAGGTAATGTTGGTGGCAAAAAAAAAGGTAAAGAAGTTCAAGTTGAAGACGCATCGCGGCGCCGCCAAGCGTTTTAAGATCACGTCAACGGGAAAAATCCTGCGAATGCACTCCGGCAAGCGGCACCTGCTGGGCACGAAGAAGGCCAACAGGATGCGCCGGCTGAAGAAATTGAAGCTGGTCCATTCGGCCGACGCCAAGAATGTGCATAAGATGTTGCCGTACGGCTAGTGTCTGGCCCCAAGGACTCTTGTCGTAATTCAGGGTTGTGGGTCAGGGCTTCAGCCCTGACAAAAAGTTGGCAAGAAAGGGGCTTTAGCCCCTGAAGTTCCAGGGCCTGAAGGCCCTGTGCTAGATGACACTGATAGTCGGACCTAAAGGTCCGACCCACAAATCTGGTTTTGGTTTTTGCTGCGCCAGGCAGAGCGCAACCCGCCACGGTGGGCCTGCCGGCCAGCGTCCCGAGTCACATCGGGGCATCGCTCGCGCGAAGAATTCGGTGTTTGCGAACTTCGCGTTGAGCTTCTAAACACGCCGTGGAGACGCTTTCGATTTCTGGCTGTGCGCCGTTCCGCCTGCGCGGGGACGGCGGCGGCGCTTCGGAAAACGCAGCGGCTCCGCACAGGAGAAAACAACATGGCTCGAGTTAAACGCGGAAGCAAGCGCCGCGCGCGCCGGAAAAAGTATTTACGACGCGCAAAGGGATTTTTTCTCACAAAATCAAAGCTCTACCAGTCGGCGCAAGAAGCGGTGAACCGCGCGGAACGCTTTTCCTTCCGCGATCGCCGCGTCCGCAAACGCCAGTTCCGCTCGTTGTGGATCCAGCGGATCGGCGCGGCTGCTCGCAACGCGGGGATGTCCTACAGCCAGTTGATGCACGGGCTCAAGGCCGCCGGCGTCGAGATCGACCGCAAGGTGCTGGCCGATATCGCCGTGAAGGACGCGGGCGGATTCACGCAGCTTGTCGAGCAGGCCAAGCAGAAGCTTGGCGCGCCAGCGAAGGCGTAAGGAAACCAGTTTCGTGCAAACTTGTTTTCCGCCGGGACGCGGGCCTTGTGCCCACACCGTCCCGGCGGCGTTTTCATGCGCTAGAATCGCCGGCAAGATGCCGGCGCCACCTGGAGCTCCCATCTCGCGATGGAACCCAATCGAATCCCGGTAAGACAGGCGCTTCAGCCGCTCGACGCCATGACTCCCGAGCAAGTCAAGGCCCGGTTTGCGGAGCTACGCGCGCATTTCGAGCAGGACACCGCCGGAGTGAGCGAAGAAAATAGTTGGAAGTCCCTGCGCGACGCGTGGCTCGGCCGGAAATCCGGCGTGCTTGTCCAAATCACTGACAACTGGCTCAAGCCCGCGAAACCGGAGCTGAAACGCGCGATCGGCCAGGCGCTCAACGAACTGAAGGCGCACGTCGAGGCGGCGCTCGAATCGCGGCGCGCGGCGATCGAATCCGCAGCCGACCAAACGGCGCTGGCGCGCGAGCGCGAAGATCTTTCCCTGCCGGGCGTGGTCCGGCCGCTGGGCTCCAGCCATCCGCTGCGGCAGACCTTTGACGAGATCGAGCGGATTTTTCTCTCGCTCGGCTACACGGTGGTTGCCGGGCCGGAGATGGAAACTCCCTACTACAATTTCGAGGCGCTCAATATTCCCGAGCACCATCCGGCGCGCGACAACATGGACACGTTTTATATGGCGACGCCGCCGGGCGCCGGGCCACTCGCGGAGAGCGCTCGCGGTGAACCGCTGCTGCTGCGCACGCATACCTCGCCCATGCAAGTGCGCACGATGGAAAAACAACAGCCGCCGGTGCGCATCATTGTGCCCGGCAAGGTCTATCGCCGCGACAATCCCGACGCGACGCACGGTTTCATGTTCCATCAAATCGAGGGCCTGGCCGTAGACACCGACATCACGTTTTGCGATTTCAAGGGCACGGTCGAATATTTCGTGCATGAATTTCTCGGGCCCAAAGTGAAGACGAGGCTGCGGCCGAGTTATTTCCCATTCACCGAGCCTTCGGTCGAAATTGACGCGACGTGCGTCTTCTGCGGCGGCTCGGGCTGCTCGGTGTGCAAGCAGTCCGGCTGGATCGAGTTGTTCGGCGCGGGCATGGTCGATCCCGCCGTCTACGGCTTCGTCAATTACGACGCGAAGCGGCTCTCGGGGTTCGCCTTCGGCCTGGGCGTCGAACGGCTGACGCAGCTCAAATACAACGTCAACGATTTGCAGCTCTATTTCCAGAACGATGTGCGGTTTCTGCGGCAGTTTGCATAATATGGAGCAGTTGTCAGGTTTGTGGGTCGGAGCCCCGACAAGGTCGGGATCTTCGACTTTAGCTCCGACATAAATGGAAGAGAAGATTTTGGGCTTTAGCCCCTGAAGCTTCAGGGCCTGAAGGCCCTTCTCAAGTCCACTTCTTTGTCGGACCTAAAGGTCCGACCCACAAATCTCATCGCCGGATATTTGATTGCTGAAGGATATCGGGCTACGGGCGCAAAAGAACGAAAATGAAAGTTCTCTACAACTGGCTCAAAGAGTTCGTCGAGCTGAAGGCGGCGCCCGAAGATCTGCGCGAGCGGCTTTCGCTTTCCGGGACGTCGGTCGAAGCGCTGGAGCAAACCGCGGCGGGCCCGCTGCTCGACGCCGAGCTGACCTCGAACCGCGCGGATTGCCTGGGCCACTACGGGATCGCGCGCGAGGCGGCGGCACTGTACCGCTTGCCGCTCAAGGCCGTCGATCCGCATCCGCGCGAGGCGGCCGAAAATGCGGCCTCGGCGACGCGGGTGGAGATTGAATGCCCGGACCTATGCGGCCGCTACACGGCGCGCGTGCTGCGCGGCGTGAAGGTCGGGCCTTCACCCGATTGGCTGCGGCAGCGCCTGGAAGCGCTGGGCCAGACCTCGATCAATAACGTTGTGGACGCGACGAACTACGTCATGCTCGAACTCGGGCACTCGCTGCACGCCTTCGACATGGATTTGCTGAAGGAGCGGCGAATCGTGGTGCGGCGCGCGCGCTCCGGAGAAAAGATGCGCACGCTCGACGGCCTCGAGCGCGCTCTGACGGCCGAAATGTGCGTGATTGCCGATGCGGCGCGCGCCGTGGCCATTGCCGGAGTGATGGGCGGCGCCGAAACGGAAATTCGCGCGGCGAGCGGCGCCATCCTGCTGGAATCGGCGTGGTTCGATCCGATTTCCATTCGCCGCACGTCGAAGACGCTCGGGCTGCGTTCGGAAGCCTCGATGCGTTTCGAACGCGGCGCGGACCCTGAAATGGCGGAGACGGCTTCGCGGCGCTGCGCGGAGTTGATCCAGCAGTTGGGGGGCGGAGAAGTGCTGGCTGGCGTCGTGGACGTTTATCCGGGACGCGCGGCGGCGCCGGCAATCGAACTGACGCGCAAAGAGCTGCTGCGCGCCATGGGCGCGGACGTGCCCGACGCGGACATCGAGGCGATTCTTTCGGCGCTAGGTTTCGCGCCCGCGCGCGTGGACGCGGCACGAGGCAGCGCGGGCGCGTTGACGGCGGCGTGGACGTGCCGCCGGCCGTCGTGGCGCGGGGACATCACGCGCGAGATTGACTTGATCGAAGAGGTCGCGCGGCTTTACGGACTCGATAAATTTCCGGCGCGTTTGCCGGCGTCCAAGCTGCCCGCGGCCCGCCTGGAATACGCCGAAGCAGAGGATCGGCTTCGCGAGCGGCTCATTGGCCTGGGCTACCAGGAAATCATCACGATTCCGATTGTGGATGAGGCGAGCGACGCGGTGTTTCGCGGCGAAAATACTTCTCCGGCGCGCATCGCCAATCCGCTCGCCGAAGACGCCTCGGTGATGCGTTCGACCGGCGTGGTGACGATGGCCGCGACGCTGGAATGGAATCTGAATCACGGGCAGCGCAACATTCGCCTGTTCGAAATCGGCAAGACGTATCGCTGGAACGGTTCACCGCGAGCGTTCACCGCGAGCGGGCCTGAACCGGTCGAGACGCGTGTCCTGACGCTCGGCGCGACTGGCCTCGCGCGCGAAAAGGGTATCGCCGAAAGCGAGCGCGCATTGGTGTTTTCCGATCTGAAAGGCGACCTCGACCAGATCGGGCATCTCGCGGGCGGATTTGTATGGAAGGCGGGAGGCCCGGATTGGCTCCATGCCGCGCATGCGGGAACAATTTCTCTCGGCGGCGATGGCGCGGCGGCACGATCCATCGGCCTTGCCGGGCAAATCGCGCGGCGCGCCGCCGAGCGGTTCAAGCTGCGGCAAGAGGCATTCGTCGCAGAACTGGAACTTGGCCCGCTGTGCACGGGTTACCGCGCGGCGCGAGCGGTGTTGCGATACAAACCTCTGTCACGGTTTCCCGCCGTCGAGCGTGATTTCTCGCTGGTGCTCGCCGATGGAACTGCGTTTGCGTCGGTCGTCGAAGCGATTCGCACGCTGGGCATCGTGGAAGCGTCCTCCATCAACGCCGTGGACCTTTTTCGCGGCAAGCACGTGCCTGAGGGAAAATTCTCGCTGCTCGTGCGTGTAACGTTCGAAAGCCACCAGGCGACTCTCACCGAAGCGCAATTGACCGATTTCTCGTCGCGCATCGTCGCCGCCCTCGAACAAAAGCTCGGCGCCTCCCTCCGCGCGTCGTAATATTCATGGCGTGCCGGACAGTCAACTACAGGACCGCCCCAAGCTCTCGCCGTTGCAGTCTCATTGTCATTCTCCATCACTGCTTCGAAGGCACGCGGCGCTTCAGCTCTTCGAACCAGTTCAGCACAACGTTGATTTGTGCCGCCTGCTCGATGGGTTTGAGCATCAGGAAGCGCTGGCCATCGGGAGCGACATCGTAGTTGGGGGTCGATAGCGTAAGCAACTGGTACTGTCCCTCGAAAAGCACCTTCGGCGTGCCCGCCGAGAAGCTCGGCTGCGTGGTGATTTCCACCGCCATCATTTTGTTGCCGCTGCGGTAGAACAGCTCCCGCCCGTTCCGGTTCCACAAGGGCTCCTTGCCGCCTTCCGTCGAGAGTTGCCACTTCCCGACTGTGCCCGGATAGGGTTGCATGTAAATCTCAGAGCGGCCAGACTCATTCGACGCATAAACCAGCCAGCGTCCGTCGGGGGAAAACTGTGGCGCCTGTTCGTTGAATGGCGTTTGGAGGAAAGGCTGCGCCTTGCGGACCTGCCCTGAGCCACCCGAAGGGTCTCCCAGCCGTAGCACCCAGATGTCATATCCCGTGGGGGTATTGTTTTCAGCAAAGGCCAGCAGTTGCCCATCTGGGGACCAGGACCCCGGAATATGGAGATACTCGCTAGTGGTCAGCCGCTCCAGCCCACCACTGCCGTCGGCCAGTTGCCAGAAAATATTCCGCGGCCCCTCCTTGTTTGATATAAACGCGATCCGCTTGCCATCCGGTGTCCAAACAGCGCCGTTGTTCACATTCCCCTCAAACGTAAACCGGGTCAACGTCTCCCGGGAGAGATCGTATAGCCACACCTGGCTCTCCTGTTCCACGATGTCCACGGCTAACCGTCGGCCGTCGGGAGAAAGCCGCGGGAACCGGTAGGGGCGCGCCGGAGCGGCCACGGGCTGCTCTGCCCCGTTGCGATTGACCCATACAAGCCTGAGTGGGGCGGACTGAACGCCCGGAACATAGACCAGCGATCCCGTTGCCGAAAAGCTGTACTCGGCGTCTCCATTGACTGTAGATTGCAGGACGCCCTCCACAACGGGGACCGCCGAGCCCGTGGCCGCGAGCCGCTGGGGATCGAACGCACTCCTTTCTCGTGCGCTGCTTCCAGCGCTTCCGCGATTTGAGCAGCGACTTTAAGCGCCTCCTCGATCTTTAGCACACCAGAACTGACTCGCTCGGCCAGCGTATGGCCGGGAACCAACTCCATCACCAGATAGTGCGCACCCTCCGACTGCTCCAGCCCATAAATCGTCGCGATGTTCGGATGATACAGTGCAGCCAGCATCCTCGCTTCGCGCTGAAAACGGGACAACCGGTCCGGATCGTGTACGAACGCCGACGGAAGAACTTTGATGGCTACATCGCGTCCGAGCTTGGTGTCGCGCGCCTGATACACTTCTCCCATTCCACCCGCGCCCAGCAAAGATAGAATCTTGTACGAGCCCAGTTGTTGCCCGTTGAGTGATTGTCTAGAATCTTTTGCCATCGCCCTGGCGGCCACCTCTATGGCGGGGGATTCCAGAAACCCGTCTCCCCGCTTCTCTTGCCCTAGCAGCGATTCGACTTCCCGTCGCAACGCATCGTCCCCTGTGCAGACCTCGTGCAGATAAGCGGTTCGCTGGCTTTCTTCGCGTTCCAGCGTCGCGTGATATAACTGCTCGATTTTCTGCCAGCGTTCAGGCGTCATTTCCACCCGCCCCGGTCTTCCCCATTTCCCGCGCCAGCCAAGCCTTGGCCAGCCTCCAATCGCGCAGGACCGTGTCGGGAGAGACTTTCAGCACCTCGGCGCTTTCCTCGACGCTCAGCCCTCCGAAAAAGCGCAGCTCCACCACCTTGCCCTTCCGAGGATCGACTCCGGCCAGAGCTTTGAGCGCGTCGTCCAGCGCGACCAGGTCGTGCCCTTTCTCTTGCGGCCCCATCAACACTTCATCGAGAGTGACCTTGGGGACGCCACCTCCTCGCTTCTGGTATCCGCGCGCGCGGGCGTAATCCACCAGAATCCGTCGCATCAATTGTGCGGAGATGGCGAAGAAGTGGGCGCGGTTCTGCCAGTTCACCTGCCGGGAATTAACCAGCAGCAAGTAGGCTTCGTTGACCAGCGCAGTCGTTTGCAACGTATGGCCGGGACGTTCTCCGAGCATGTACCGCCTAGCCAGACGGCGAAGCTCCTGGTGGACGAGGGGGAGGAGTTCTTCCAGGGCCGCGTCTTTCCCTTGACTCCAAGCTTGCAGGAGCCGGGTGACGTGTTGGGCCGAAGGTGCCGGCATCGCCTGCTCCTTACGTGCCGTTTTCTGAAGGTACCCCGAGGTGGGCTGAGTATAACACCTAGCTGCTGATAAGCAGTAAATCCCCAAATTCTGGTCATGGCGTTACAGCTTTCGGCCTCGGTTCCCGCCTTCCCTGGTGAGGACAGGAGGGAACGCCATGAAAACGACAGTGAGATGGACCTTGAGCGTGGGATTGGCACTGACAGGCGGATTCACAGGGCTCAGTCATACCGTGGCCGCTGCTTCTTCGGAAACAAGTCCGGCGATCACGATTCACGTGCGCAACTATGCCGGCGTTGCACCCAAGACTTTGGCGGAAGCAGAAGAAGTGGCGACGGGGATCTTCCGGAAAGCGGGACTGGAAACTCAATGGACCGATATAGTTCTAACTGCGGAAAATGATCAGGTAAATTCGGCTGACCATCCAGCCTTCACTATCTCCGACATCCAACTCAACATTTTCCCGCGCGTGATGTCCGACCACTCCGGCCTCCCGAATAATGTGATAGGGCTAGCGCCCGGCACTGGCCCCGACCGCGGAATCGTCTACGTGTTCGACACCAAAGTCGAAGCCTTTTTCTGGAGGATGTTAAGTGCACACTGTAGTGGACGCATGGACCGACAAATTTCGAAAGCTAAAATCCTGGGCCATGCGATTGCACACGAAGTAGGTCATCTGCTTCTGAACCAACAAGTTCACTCGGTTCAGGGCATCATGCGTGGAGACTGGGGGCTTATGGAGATGCGGGACGCCGCCTATGGGATGTTGCTTTTCACGCCGCAGCAGGCGGAAGTCCTACGGGTGGACGTACGTAGGCGAAATACGCAGCAAGAAACCCTCAGAGTTGCCGGGCTTGAATCCCCGGCACTGGCACGCTGAAGCCGACGAAAAAGAATCGCTCATCGACAGTGGCGGCTGAATGGAAAGGTAAGACTAAAAAAGAGAAGGTGAACGCTTCAGCCAGTTTCTCCGCCAGGAGGTTTTGACCCCATTCCCGCCGCGCGAAGCATCGCGGTGTTTCCGCAAAGTGTCCGGGTTCATACTGCTGAAACGTACACCTTGCCAGACGCACCGGATCGGCAGAAAATAGGCCGGTCCAGCCGGGAGCGTACCGCATGTCAAACCGCGTGAAAGTGGAAATCTATGGTCAGAACTATACGATGGCGGGAGACCTCGACGAGGCCTACGTCCAGAAGCTCGCGCGGTACGTGGACGCAAAGATGAGCGCGGTGGCCGCGGCGACGCAGACGGTGGACTCGGTGCGCGTGGCTGTCCTCGCGGCCATGGCCATCGCCGACGAGTTGCATACGCTGGAACAGCAAAAAGGCCAGAGAGATGAATCGCTGCGCGAGCGCGCCGAGCAGTGCCTGACCATACTGGAACGGGCGTTGAAACAGACCGCCTAGCGGCCGCACAGACCGTTAGAGTCTGTGTGAGAATGCGGATTTGAGGCACATGCTCGCCTGAAGGTGGGCGCTACATAGACAATAACGAGGTTCTCGCACAGACTCATTACTACTTCGAACCTTGAAACGGGCAACGCTTTACCGGCGTCTTACATCCAGTTAGAATCAATGTGGTTTAGTGGCTAGACCCAAGTTCACCGGAATGGCCGTACAGAAGACAATTCGCGTTCTCGGGGTTTCGCTGGCGCTGATCACGCTGCTGGTGTTCGCCACGGTGATTGTCAGCGGGTGGCATCACCACGACTCAGCGAACGACGCGCATTGTCCGTACTGCCATTTGGGCCACCAGACGGCTGCGCAGCCGGAAACCAGCCAGCGGGTGGCGGTGCTTTTGCCCGTCGCTAATTTGCCGCTGCCCGAAGATGTGGCTCTGGTCGCTTCTCCGATCTGTTCGCACACAGCTTCCCGCGCACCACCCTCCGCTTAATTTGTTCGCCTAGAGCGCCAGTTGTACAGGCGCGGACCGATTTCCAATTCACTTCTTCCGATCTTTTGAGATGCTCCGGGACTCCGCATTTTCCCGGAGGCCACCTCGATGGATTCGAACGTTCCTGGCAGGAGAGAAATTATGGATGCGAAATGCAAGGCCCGAAAATGGCGGCCATTGCTGATGGTCAATGCTTTGGCGCTTCTGGTCTCGGTACGGGCGGGAGCGCAGGGTCCGGCGCAAGCCGCGCCGCAAACTCCCGCGGCGCGAATAACGCTAGACCAGGCAATTGATTTGGCGCTCCAGCATAACCATTCGTTGCAGGCGGCGCGGACTTTGATCCTGCAGAATCAGGCCCAGGAGATCACGGCCAATCTGCGCCCGAACCCCGTGTTCCTCGTGGATGAGCAGTACATGCCGTTCTTCTCGCCCAACGCATTCACGAAAGATTACATAGACCAGAGCGCGGTGTATGACCTGGGACTCTCCTACCTGATCGAGCGCGGCAAGAAGCGACAGCGTCGGCTGGAGGCGGCGCGCGATCAGACCGCCACAACCGCGGCAAGCGTGACAGATAACGAACGCCTTCTGACCGCCGGCGTCGCGCAGGAATTCATCGGCGCGTTGCTCGCCAAAGCCAATCTGGACTTGGCGGAAAAAGACCTGGCGAGCTTCCAGCAGACCGTGGAGATCAGCGGGGACCGATTCCGAGCCGGCGCCATGAGCGAAGGCGACCTGCTAAAGATCAAGCTACAACTACTGCAATTCCAGATGGATGTCTCGGCAGCAAAACTGGCGCGGGTACAGGCATTGGCGAGCCTGCGACAGTTGCTCGGGTTCGAATCGGCGCCCGAAAACTACGACGTGGATGGCGATCTGACGTATCAAGGCGTACACCTCAATCTGGACGACCTGAAGTTGCTGGCGCTGCGCACACGGCCCGACCTGCGCGCCGCGCAGCTCGGCATCAAAGCGGCGCAAAGCCAGTACACGCTGGCGCAGGCCAACGGCAAGAAAGACCTGGGTGTCACTTTCACATACAACCACCTCGGCGGCGTCAACACGGGCTCGCTTTTCTTCAACATTCAAATGCCGCTCTTCGACCGCAATCAGGGGGAAATCGCGCGGACTCGATACGCCATCACGCAATCGCAGGAGCTTACGAGCGAACAGTCCTCGATTGCGCTTACGGACGTGGCCAACGCCTACGAATCACTCCGCAGCAACGATCAGGTCGTGCAGTTGTATCAGTCCGGTTATCTGAAGCAGGCGGAGGACTCGCGCGACATCAGCCAGTACGCCTACCAACGCGGCGCCGCCAGCCTGCTCGATTACCTTGACGCCGAGCGAAGCTACCGCGCAACCGAACTTTCCTACCGGCAGTCGCTCGCCAGCTACATGGCCGCGCTCGAGCAACTGCGCCAGGCCGTGGGCACCAGGAGCTTGCCATGAGAAAAATAGAAACGAGCTGGATTCGGAAGATGCACGGGACCTCCCGCGCGGTTCTACGGTTTGCGCAAAAACGCATTTGCGGACCTTCAGGGGTTAAAACCCCTGAAGAAAACGGAGCCTTTATGTCGTGCCTGTCCTTCCTTCGTCAGGATGAAAAGGCACGACCCACAAAACTTCCTGATTTTTCCGCACTTCCGGCTTCGTCTGAACTTCCGGCTTTGTCCGCACTTTCGAGTTTTTCCGCAGCCTGTCTAGCCGTGGCGCTTGCGCTGGCCGGATGCGGCGGCGCGGGCGAGCAGGCGGGCAAAATGACGTCATTCTCGACCACTGAAAGCGCGGAGAGCAAAGCGGAACTATTCTCGCTGCGGGCCGACCAGATGGCGCACATCCAGATTTTCCCGGTTGCCCAGGCGCCTTTAGTGCGCACACTGCGCCTGTCCGGCGCGGTCGCCTATAACAGCTTCCTGACCACGCCGGTGATCACGCAGGTGGGAGGTCCGGTAAGACGCATCATGGTCACGCCGGGCGAGCATGTGCGAGCGGGCCAGCCGCTGCTCTACGTTTCCAGCCCTGACTACTCGCAATTGCGGTCGGCTTACATCAAAGCGCGCGACGCCTTGCAGCTCGCGGACAAGTTTTATAAGCGCGCACAGGACCTCTACGCGCACAAAGCCATTGCAGAAGCCGACCTGGAGCAGGCCGAATCGGGCCGCACGCAGGCAGAGGCCGACTTGCAGTCAAGCGAGCAGGCGATCCGCGTCCTGGGCATCTCCAACCCGGAGAGCCTCGTGACGAATCCGCCGTCGTCCGAGTTGCCGCTATTGGCGCCGCTGGCCGGGGAAGTCGTGGAGCGGCTTTGCTCGCCCGGCCAATTGCTGCTGGCCGGGGGAACACAGTGCTTCACGCTTTCGGATATGGGGAGTGTCTGGGTGCTGGTCAACATCTACCAGAACGACGTCGCGTACGTGCACGTGGGCGACGAAGTGACGATTGATAACGAAGCGTATCCGGGCGTGGTGCGCGGCAAGATTCAATACATAGCGCCGGCGCTCGATCCGACCACGCGGACGCTGCAAGCGCGCATTGAGGCCGCCAATCCCGGCGAGCGGTTGAAGAAAGACATGTATGTGACGGCGCAGGTGCGCGCGGGCGTAATTGCAAACGCGCTGCTGGTGCCCGACGCCGCGGTGCTGCGTGACGCGGAAAACATGCCGTACGTGTACCTGCAGACCGGCAATAACCAGTTCGCGAGGCGGATGGTGACGCTAGGCGAGAGCCAGAGCGGGAAAACGCAAGTGACAGCGGGATTGCAGGCGGGCGACAAAATCGTGGGAGACGGCAGCCTGTTCCTGCAATTTCAGAACACGCTGCAACGCTGAGCCGGGGGTAAACGCGACAATGATTCATCATCTCGTTCAATTCGCTCTCCGCCAGCGTTTCCTGGTCCTGATGCTGGTGGTTCTGGTCATGGTAGCGGGCGCATTGTCATTCCAGCGCATGCCGGTGGACGCTTATCCGGACCTGTCGCCGCCGAGGGTGGAGGTCATCACGCAGTGGCCGGGGCACGCGGCCGAGGAAATCGAGCGGTTGGTGACGCTGCCGGTTGAAGTCGAGATGAACGGTGTACCGCACATGGCTGTGATGCGGTCGATTTCGCTCTACGGGCTATCCGACGTCATCATGACGTTCCAGGAAAGCACCGACGACTACTTCGCGCGGCAAGTGGTGTTTGAGCGGCTGGCGGACGTGCAACTGCCCTCGGGCGTGACGCCCGGCCTGTCGCCGCTTTTCAGTCCGTCGGGGCTGGTGTATCGCTACGTCATCGAAAGCCCGGACCGCAGCCCGCAAGAACTGAAAACGATCGAGGACTGGGTCATTCAGCGAGCGTATAAATCGGTCCCGGGGGTGGCGGACGATTCCGGTCTGGGCGGCACGGTGATGCAATACCAGGTGCTGCTCGATCCAGCGAAGATTTACAACTACCACATTCCCATGCCCCAAGTGCTGGCGGCGCTGGCGGCGAACAATGCGAATGCCGGCGGCGGGTTTTACTCGCAGGGCTCGCAGTTTTTTTACGTGCGCGGCCTGGGTCTGGTGACCAAGACAGAGGACATTGGAAATATCGTCGTCGGAAACAATAGCGGCGTGCCGGTGCGAATACGCGACGTCGGCGAAGTCACCATCGGAAACGCGCCACGGCTGGGGCAATTCGGCTTCCAGAAGAATGACGACGCGGTCGAAGGCGTGATCCTCATGCTGCGCGGCGAGCAGACGCAAAATGTGCTCGCCGGAGTCGAGAAGAAAACGGAGGAGCTGAATCGCAGGATCTTGCCACCGGACGTCAAGATACACGCGTTCTATGACCGCAGCGACCTGGTGCGGCTCACGATTGACACGGTTGAGCACAACATGCTCGCCGGGATGACGCTGGTTCTGATTGTGCTGATCTTCTTCCTGGTGAGCCTGCGCGCGGCAGTTATCGTTGCGCTGACGATCCCGCTGAGCCTGCTGTTTGCGTTCATATTGCTGCACGGGCGCGGCGTGCCCGCCAATTTGCTCTCGATCGGCGCGATCGATTTCGGGATCATCATTGATGGCACCGTGGTGATGATGGAAAACATATACCGCGAGCTGGCGAATCGCGCGGGGCAAGAGTACAAACTGCACGAAGTGATCGTGGCGGCGGCGCGCGACGTGGACCGGCCCATTTTTTATTCTGTGGCGGTCATCCTGGCCGGATACCTTCCTATCTACGCCTTAACCGGCCCTTCCGGGAAACTGTTCGTTCCGATGGCGGAGACGATGTCGTACGCCCTGCTGGGTTCCTTGATCTTCACGCTCACGTTGGTGCCCGTGCTCGCTTCGTACTGGTTCACTCATGGCGTCAAAGAGATCACGAACCGGCCGTACGAGGCGGTCAAGAACTTCTATGCGGGAAAGCTCGACTGGTGCCTGGACCATCCGAAGACAACGATGATCGCCGCAGGCGTGATTTTCGGCAGCTCGCTGCTTCTGGTGCCTTTTATCGGCGGCGAGTTCATGCCGCACCTGGACGAGGGCGCGCTCTGGGTGCGCGCCACGATGCCTTCCACGATTTCATTCGAGGAATCATCGAAGTTTGCCCCGCAGGTGCGCAACATCCTGATGTCTTACCCGCAGGTGACGGAAGTGGGCTCGGAGTTGGGGCGTCCGGACGATGGCACCGATCCGACCGGGTTTTTCAATTGTGAGTTTTATGTGGGCCTGAAACCGTACAAAGACAAAGTGTGGCAGCAGGGGCCCATCCGGAACAAAGCGGCGCTGACCGAAGACCTCCAGAAGAAACTCGCGTCGTATCCCGGCGTGATTTTCAACTACACGCAACCCGCTGAAGATGCCGTGGACGAGGCGCTGACGGGGCTGAAGAGCGCGCTGGCGGTAAAGATTTACGGGCAGGACTTGCAGGTGCTGGAAGATAAGGCGGTCGAGATTAAGCGCATTCTATCGCAGGTGCCGGGCTTCACGCAGCTGACCGTGGTGCGCGAGTTGGGCCAGCCCAGCGTGCAAATTGATGTGGACCGCGAAAAGATCGCCCGCTACGGCATCAATGTGTCCGACGTCGAGGGTGTGATCGAAGCCGGGGTAGGCGGACAGGCGGCGACGCAGGTGATTCAGGGCGAGCGGCTGTTTGACTTGGTCGTGCGCATGAAGCCCGAGTATCGCTCGAGCACGCGGGAAATCGGCAATCTGCTCGTGCCGACGCCCTCCGGGCAGCAGGTGCCGATCTCCGAGCTGGCCAGCATCCATCAGGGAAACGGCGCGTCGTTCATTTATCGCGAGAACAATTCACGGTACATCGGTGTGCAGTTCAGCATCGAGGGGCGCGACCTGGCGCGCGCGGTGAATGAAGCGCAGGACGCCGTGCGGAAATTCGTCGTGTTGCCGCAGGGCTATACACTCGACTGGGGCGGCGAATACAGCGAATACGTCGCAGCGCGGCAACAATTCGCCGTGATTGGACCACTCGCCATCCTGCTGATTTTCATGATCCTGTTCGTGCTGTATGGAAACTTCAAGTTCCCGGTGACCGTGATGATCGGCGTTGTGATGACGCAGCCGGTTGGCGCATTGATCGCCCTGAAACTGACGCACACGCCGTTCAGCGTGAGCTCTGTGCTGGGCCTGCTGGCGCTGATGGGCGTGTCCATCCAGACGGCCGTGATTCTGGTGTCGTACATCAACAAGCTGCGCCTGGAAAACTACGATATCCGCACGGCGACGCGCGAGGCGTCGCTGCTGCGCCTGCGGCCGATCATGATGACCGCGCTGGTGGCCTGCCTGGGCCTGCTGCCGGCGGCGCTCTCGACCGGCATCGGCTCGGACACGCAGAAGCCGTTCGCGATCGTCATTGTCACGGGGCTGATCTCGCGGCTGCTGCTCGGATTCTTTGTCAACCCGGTGCTGTACGAAATGGTGGCGAAGGAAGGTGACGTACTGCAAGTGTAACGAAGCAAGAACATGCCACACCGCTCGCAAAAATTCGTCTTCGTCCTGGCGCTGGCAGCCATTGCGCTGCTGGCCTTTGCGACAACAGCCGATTTGCTGCCGCACCGCCACGATAACCTCAGCGAGCGCATCTGCCCGCTCTGCCACCCTCCGCTTGCAGGGCTGCGGCCGGCCGCGCTCAAACTTCCATCGCTGAGCGATCTTTCCTGGGCAGTCAAAACTTCCTCGTTAATTTCTTTCGCCGCACCAGTAATCCTGGGTTCTTCCTCCCGCGCGCCGCCTCTCTGAAGCAACCTCCACCTTCAAGCTACGGGAATGCCACCGCGCCGTGCGGCCCCAGTTGTGGGCGCGGCGCCTGACTCCGGCTTTTCATTCGTGCATAGGCGCGAGAAAGAAGAAGAGGGCGAAATGAGAGTTGTACGCACTGTTGTTTTTGCTTTGGCCGTAGTGTCTTTGATCTGGTCTGGCGGGCGCGCCGTACATGCGCAGGCGGGAGGCTCTTCGGGTTCGGTACACGGTGTGGTGACCGATCCCTCGGGCGCAGCCGTGCCGGGAGCGTCCATCGAGTTGCACAATCCTGTAAGCGGGTACTCGGCGACGGCCACCACCGACGCTTCAGGGGAGTTTCGTTTTCTAAACGTGCCGATGAACCCGTATCACCTGGTGATTGGCAAAGACGGCTTTGCTATCGCAAGTCAGGATGTGAACATTCGCTCCGGCGTGCCCATGGAGTTGAAATTCACTCTCGTACTAGCAACAACGAACGCATCGGTCCAAGTCGAAGCCAGCTCTGCGGACATTCTGGAGAACACCTCCACGGCGCATACCGACGTGGACGAGACACTGGCGGAAAGGCTGCCGATTCAAAGTTCCGCCTCCGCGCTCAGCTCGATGATCACGCTGGCGTCGCCGGGCGTGGCGGCGGATTCGAACGGGATGTTCCACCCGCTCGGGGAACATGCCGACACAACCTTCGTCGTGGATGGACAGCCCATCAGCGACCAACAGAGCAAAATCTATTCGAACCAGCTGCCGATGGACGCCGTCGAGTCGCTCGAAGTGGTCAGCGGCGCGCCCGCGGCTGAGTTCGGGGACAAAACCAGCCTCACCGCCAAGATCACAACGCGCTCGGGCTTGGGCGCGGCGAAACCCTTCGGAAGCCTGGCGACCGAATATGGTTCGTTTGGCACCGGAACTATTCACGGGACTCTGGGTTTCGGCGGCAAGCGCGTGGGGAATTTTCTCGCTCTGAGCGGCACCAATTCCGGACGCTATCTCGATCCTCCGGAATTCACTGTGATGCATGCAAAGGGAAACTCGGAAGGCGGATTTGACCGGTTCGACTTTCAGCCGTCAACAGCGGATTCCGTGCACTTGAATGTCTCCCTGGGGCGCTCCTGGTTCCAGACGCCGAATACGTTTGATCAGCAGGCAGCCGGACAGGATCAACGGCAACAAATCTGGACGTGGAACGTTGCCCCGAGCTGGACGCACCTGTTCGGCACGGGCTCGCTGCTGAATGTGGCGGCGTTCGCGCGGCAAGACCGCGTCGGCTATTTCCCGAGCGCCAATCTGTTTGCCGATCAGCCGGCGACGATCGCGCAGAACCGTCAACTGACGAATACAGGGTTTCGCGTGGATTATTCGGTCGTCCGCGGAAAGCACAACGCTAAATTCGGCGCGTCGCTGACGCACACGTTCCTCGACGAGCACTTCACAATGGGGCTGACTGACCCCGCGTTTAACCCTGTTTGCTTCTCGGACTCCGGGCTAACGAACCCGGTGACGAATCAACCCACCCTGCGCGATCCCTCTCAATGCGCAGCGGCGAGCTTCTTCCCCAACACGCCGAATAATGGCTTCCTGCCCGGATTGGTGCCGTTCGATTTGACGCGAGGAGGATCGCTGTTCGCTTTCACAGGACACACCGACGTCAAACAGGAGGCGGCCTACGCCCAGGATATCCTGACGGTGGGCCAGCTATCGCTGACCGGCGGTCTGCGATTCGATAACTATACCGGGCTGAGCAGCGGCCATTCCTTCCAGCCGCGCGCCGGGGCGTCTTACCTTATCAGGAGCACTGGCACGGTCCTGCGACTCTCGTACGCGCGCCTTTTCGAGACGCCGTACAACGAAAACCTCATCCTCTCGAGCTCGACTGGAGCAGGAGGGCTGGGGACGGCCGTCTTCGGAGCGCAGGCCGTCACACCGCTCCAACCCGGGCGGCGCGACCAGTTCAATGCGGGTTTCCAGCAAGCCTTCGGAAAGATCCTGGTCGTGGATGCCGATTATTCCTGGAAGTTCACGCATACGGATTTTGATTTCGACACGATCTTCAGCACCGCCGTCGTGTTTCCGATCGAATGGAACAAATCGAAAATTGACGGCTTCTCCATTCGCTTGAGCGTGCCCGAACACAAGGGTCTGACCGCGTACACGGTCCTGGGACACACGCGGTCGCGATTCTTCAACCCGGAAAATGGCGGCTTGATATTCAACTCACCGCTGGCCACGGGCGTCTTTCGAATCGACCACGATCAGGCATTCCAGCAAAGCACTCACGTGCAATATCAGTTTCCCAAGAAGGGGCCGTGGCTGGCGTTCACCTGGCGGTATGACAGCGGGCTGGTAGCCGGGAGCGTCCCTGACTATGCGACCGCGCTCACGCTGACGGCCGACCAGCAGGCCGCCATTGGACTCTATTGCGGCGGCACGTTCGCCACTCTTAGCGCGCCAATCACCGCTTGTCCGGCTGGAACGCCGCGCGGCGCGCTCCGTATCCGCATCCCAGCCGACGGAACCGAAAACAACGATACGAATCCTCCGCGCATCATGCCACGCAATTTGTTCGATGCGGCGGTAGGCCAGGACAATCTCTTTCACACCGACCGAGTCAAATGGAACTTGCGGGTGAGCGTTTTGAATTTGACCAATAAGGCCGCACTCTACAATTTCCTTTCGACTTTCAGCGGCACGCACTTTGTCGCGCCGCGGACGGTACAAGCAGAGTTGGGAATGAGTTTCTAACGCGGCTACGCAGGGCGGCGAGCCCGAAGCATTTCTGCGATGCCGTGGAAACGATCCGGCGGGCTCTGCCTCGTGCGACAAGCGGATTTGCTAGAATGAGATGCGGAGCAGGCCTGCAACGCAGGTGTTGGCGCGAAGATCTTTTGAACCATACTGAATCTCCGGGAGCCCGTGTCAGACGGCCCGTGTGCATGTCCCGCTGCGGATTTCGGTTCGCAACGGGAAAGCCTAAAGGCCGGCGCAGGGCGCCCACCTTAATGCAGGAGGTTCAGGATCTAGCTCCACACGGCGAAGTGGGCCGCTCCATTTTTTGGGGCCGTCGCAGTGCGCGGTGGTTTTAGTAGCGTCGGCCTTCAGGCCGACACTGTAGATTCAAGCACATGCCCGCCTGAAGGCGGGCGCTACATAGAGCGAAACCGGGCTGCCGCGCCCGGCAAAGAGAGAAAATGAAAATTCTATTTGTCGGCGACATCGTGGGCTCCTCGGGACGGCAGATTGTCTGCGACCGGCTGGCGGATATCGTCCAGACGCGGCAGATTGATCTTGTCATCGCCAATGGTGAAAACTCCGCCTCCGGGTTCGGCATCACGCCCAGGCTGGCCGATCAACTGTTCGAGGCAGGGGTGGAAGTGCTGACCGGCGGGAATCACATCTGGGACCGCAAGGAAATTCTCGACTACTTTCCCACGCACCCCAGGCTGCTGCGGCCGGCGAATTTTGCGGATATTAATCCGGGAAGCGGGTTGTACCTGGGCACGGCGCGCAATGGCGCGCCCTACGCCGTGCTGAACCTGCAGGGCCGGGTGTTCATGGCATCGAATGATTGCCCCTTCCGGGCAGCCGATCGGGAGATTGCCCGCATCCCAGCAGAAGTCCGCGTGATCTTTGTGGACTTTCATGCGGAGACAACCAGTGAAAAGGAAGCCATGGGCTTCTACCTGGACGGGCGCGTCTCGGCGGTAATCGGCACGCACACGCATGTGGCCACCGCGGATGAGCAGATACTGCCCGGCGGGACCGCGTTTCAGACCGACGCGGGCATGACCGGGCCGCACAACGGCGTGATCGGGATGGACAAGACCGCGATTTTGCGGAAGTTTCTCGATGGCCAGCCGACGCGGTTTGAGGTGGCTACCGGCGACATCCAGATGAACACGGTCCAGATTGACGTGGACGAGACGACCGGCCGAGCTCGCGCCATCGAACGCCTCCGCTTCCGGGCCGATTGAGGAAAAACGAAGTCATATGGATCGAGCGATTTCCTTGTGTGTCGCAGTTCTGTCGGTCACGGCGCTTGCCGGGCTGACGCCCGCACCATCCCGCGCGCAGGAACAATTTCAATTTGAGAGCGACCTGTTGGCGAAGCGCCGCGTTTTTGAAACCGCCGGGCCTGGCTTTCGCGCGATTCACCGCGGGCCGAACGGAAACTATTACGTCCTGACGGCGCCGGCCGCGGCCGTGCAAATCTACGACGCGGCCGGGAAGCGGGTCGGGCAGATTCCCAGCGAAACGGCGGCGGCAACAAAGGGCGCGGCGCTGGTCTATGGCGAATCGTTCGATGTGGATCGCGAGGGCCGCGTGGCCGTGTGTGATCGTGGCGCGAACGCCGTGAAACTTTACGCGCCGAACGGCTCACTGACCACGACGATTCCTGTTTCCGGGCCCGCCTCGACAGTGCTGCTGTCGGCCGGTGAGATTGCGGTCACCAGCCCGAATATGCGGCAGTTGGTGACCGTGTACGACTTCGCCGGAAAACTGGTGCGGGAGTATGGCGATCGGGAAGAAATTGCCGACCGCGCCGATATCGACAATCAGGTCAACCTCGGGCATCTCGCGGCCGATGAAATCGGAAATACATATTTCGTGTTCGACTATTTGCCCGAGCCGACCGCGCGCAAGTTCGATCGCGTGGGCTATCTCACGATGGAAATATCCCTCAAGACGCTGGAATTCCAGCCGGCGGCGCAGGCCGCGCGCCGCGCCATCGCCCGCTCCGACCGCGGAACACCCGCATTGCATCGCATCATTACGGCCATCGGCGTGGATCCGCAATCGCAGGATGTCTGGCTGGCCATCGGAACGCTGCTGATGCACTTCGATAAGGAGGGCCAGCGGCTGGCGAGTTTTCGCACCTACATGCCGCAAGGCGCACGGATCGAGGCCTCCAGCATTCTGGTGGAACCGGACCGCCTGCTGATCGGCGCCGACCCGCAAGGAATCTATGAATTCGCGCGGCCTGCTAAACAGCCGCAGTGAATCTGACTGCTCGGTTGCATCACCGCGGGCGCCTGTCTTCGTCTCGCGCAGTTGTTCGTTACGTCCCGGTCTGTCACGATTTCTGCCTGAGCCAGGAAATCCACCGCAAAAATACCTGGCATGCAGATAAAGCCGTTATTTTACATGGTGATAGAGAGCTGTGGAAAACCTGTGAATCTTCTGTGGGAGGAGCGTGTGGGATCGTAAAGTTTTCCCTTGCCGCATCGGGTTTGTTCGGCGAGAATCCAGCCTCGCCTTAGCAGGTGGAGTACAGTAGCTGACACCCCGTGAACGCTGCGACGCGAACACAAAGATAAGAGCAAAAGGGGAAGGTCAAGCGTCATCCCAGAAATTGAATAGGACTGAAGGCAGGCTAAGTAGTGCTGTCATTTCCACAGCTTTTCCACACCTGTGGAAATAACAAACGAGAGGCTTTTTGCTCCTTTTGAGGGTTCTAAAAGCATGAATTCCTGGGACAAGATTCTGCAGCATATGGAGCGGCGGGTGAACCCGCACAGCTTCTCCACCTGGTTTCGCCCTACGCGCCAGGAAGGCGCGGAAAACGGCCGGCTGGTGGTCCGCGTGCCTTCGCGCGTCTTTCGGAAGCGCCTCACGGAGACTTACGGGGAGCTACTGCAGGCGGTTCTGGTCGAAGTAGGCATGAACGACACGCATCTCGACTTTCTTTGCACGGAGAACGAACCCTTGCCTTCCGGAAATCCCGCCAAGCAGACGCGCCTGGACTTTGATTCCGTCGATCACCAGCTGAACCCGCGGTACCTGTTTGAGACCTTTGTTGTGGGCGCATCGAACCAGTTCGCGCACGCGGCGGCGCAGGCAGTCGCCGAGCAGCCGTCCAAAGCGTACAACCCGCTGTTCCTGTACGGCGGCGTGGGCATGGGCAAGACGCACTTGATGCAGGCGGTGGGGCACCTGATCAAGAAGCGCAACCCGGCGGCGCGGCTGACCTACATCAGCGCGGAAAAATTCACCAACGAGGTGATCAACTCGTTGCGCTTCGACCGCATGATCAGCTTCCGCGACCGGTTCCGTTCGGTCGACGTGCTGCTGGTGGACGACATCCAGTTCATCGCGGGCAAAGAGCGCACCCAGGAAGAATTCTTTCACACGTTCAATGCGCTCTACGACCTGCAACGCCAGATCATCGTCAGTTCCGACTGTCCGCCGAAGGAAATCTCGGCGATTGAGGAACGCTTGCGCTCGCGGTTCGAGTGGGGATTGATCGCGGACATTCAACCTCCCGATCTCGAAACGAAAATCGCCATCCTCCAGAAAAAAGCGGAGACGGAACGCGTCGTGATTCCCGACGACGTCGCCGAGTACATTGCGCGCGCGATCAAGTCGAACGTGCGGGAGCTCGAGGGCGCCTTGACGCGCCTGGTGGCCTATTCCTCGCTGACCGGCTCGATCCTGAATTTAACCACCGCGCAGCAGGTGTTGCGCAACATCATCGCCACGCAGGAAAAGCGGATTACCATCGACCTGATTCAGAAAAAGGTCGGCGAGCAGTTCGGCCTGCGCGAGCAGGACCTCAAAGTGCGTTCCAACACGAAAGCGATCGCGTTCCCGCGCCAGATCGCGATGTACATCGTCAAGCAGCTCACTTCGGCGTCGCTTCCGGAAATCGGCCGCCAGTTCGGCGGCAAACATCACACGACCGTCCTTCATTCGATCAACAAGATTGACGCTTTGCGCCGCAACGATAAGGAACTGAACCGCACAATCAATAAGCTGATGGATTCTTTCAGCTAGCGCACATTTCTTCCAAGAACTTCGTGGCAGTTCCAGTAGCACAGGCCCCGACAGGGTCGGGACCTCCGACTTCACCCCGTGTAGTTTTGGTTAGGAAGAGGTTTCTCGTCCTCCAGAGAGAGCTTCTCTGTGTTTCTCTGTAAACCTCAGGCCTCTGTGTTGCGCTTTTCGGATTTCAACACAGAGGGCACAGAGAACACAGAGACGGAACATTCTGAGTTTTTCCGCAGTCTCTGAAGTCTGTGCTACTCCCCCCGCGCACTCCTGCGTATTTCGACGAAACTCATATGATAAATGTGGACTACGAGCCAGCCATATCGCTTCCCCGTCTTCATTTTTGCCCTGTCAAAATCCTGCGCAAAACAGCGTGCTTGTCTTGTGCAATACTCGAGTGCCCTGTGGATACTTTCCCTCATGGTATGGCACTTCGCTCGTTTCACGGTTCTTTATCCTTTCAATCCTCAGTTCGCTCTTTCGTGCGTGCACAGCACAACTCCTTTGGCTTCTCTGCCAGAGTAGGTTTTCCTCATTTCCACAGCAACGGCTACTACTACTATCTTTATCCTTACTCTAAAACAGGGTACAGTAGCCGTTCGAAGCCGCAGTTATCTTTGCGCCTTTCGGTGGAGGAAATCCTGCGATGGAATTCAGCGTTAAGAAGTTCGACCTGCTCCGGGAATTGAGTTTGACGCAGGGGGTGGTCGAGCGAAAGACGACGATCCCGATACTCGGCAACATCCTGTGCGAAGCCTCCGGCAACACAGTGACGCTGACGGCGACCGATCTCGAACTCTTCATCCGCACGTCCTGTGAAGCAAAAATAAAGAAAGAAGGCGCCGGGACGATCCCCGCAAAAAAACTCCTCGAGCTGGTGCGGCTGCTGCCGGAAGGCGAGATTCGTTTCAAGCTGCTCGAAAATCACTGGGTGCAGATACTGGCCGACCGGAAGACGTACAAGATGGTGGGAATGGCCAAGGACAACTTCCCCGCGATTCCCGCGTTCCCGCACCCGCTCGTGACGATTCCGGCGAAGATTTTGTCGTCGCTGATCTCGAAGACGGCATTTGCCATCTCGAATGAAGAATCACGCTACACGCTCAATGGCGCGCTGCTGCTGCTCAAGCCGGACACGATCGCCATGATCGCCACCGACGGGCATCGCCTGGCCGTCGCAGAAACCGACCACAAATTTGCCGGGCTGACGCGTGAAGTGCGCCCGCTGGTCCCGAAAAAAGCCCTGACCGAAGTGCAGCGTCTCGCGAGCGAAGCCGGAGAAGACGGCGAGATCGAATTCGCGCTCGACGACAGCCATCTATTTTTCCGCGTGGGCGAGCGCCTGTTGATCTCGCGCATGCTCACCGGGCAATTTCCCAACTACGAAGCCGTCCTGCCGCGCGACAACAACAAGCACGTGGTGATCGAGCGGAACGAATTGAATGATGCCGTGAGGCGCGTCTCGCAGCTTGCCGACCAGCGCTCCCACGCCGTGAAATTCGCGGTGACCACCGAAGGCATTGAAATATCCGCGTCCAGCCCGGAATATGGGGAAGCGAAGGAAACGATTGAAAAAGAATATCAAGGCGAGCCGCTGGCCATCGGCTTCAACGCGCAGTACATGCTGGATTTTCTTGCCGCCGCCGCCGACGGCCCCATCAGCCTCGAATTGAAGGATGAACAATCCGCCGGCCAGATGCGCCCCCTCGCCGAAGAGGCCTACCGCTATCGCTACGTGATCATGCCCATGCGGATTTGATTGGAGTAAAATTAAACAATCATTCTATGGGAATGCACCTTACCTTGCCCACGGGGCATTTCGTTAACTATAAGAGTCTCTCGCAACGTGCACGCGTAGCTACTGAAGCATGGGGCTCGGATAATCTTTATTGCCCAAATTGCTCGAAAGACTGTCTCACATGCACGCCGCCCAATACACCAACAGTTGACTATGTCTGCCGCGGGTGCAATACCTCCTTTCAACTCAAGAGCCAGAGTCGCCCGCTTTCATTTCGAATTGCTGATGCCGCGTATGGCGCGATGCGTGACGCTATAAGATCAAATAGAACTCCCGATCTTTTCGTGATGCACTACGACAGAGAAAAGTGGCTGGTGTCCAACGTGATCTTAATCCCCCATTTCGCATTTTCAATATCTGCTATCGAACAAAGAAAGCCTCTTAGTTCCAAAGCGCGTCGGGCCGGCTGGGTAGGGTGTAATATTCTTTTAGGTCAGATTCCTGCCGACGCGAAAATTCCTATTGTCACTGAAGGATGCAGAATTAGCACCTCCGAGGTGCGTCAACAGTATGCTCGACTGCGCCCGCTTGAAACTCTGACGAGCGAGAAGCGTGGATGGACCCTCGATGTATTAAACGCAGTCCGTGCCATTGGAAAGAATGATTTGTCTCTCTCTGATGTCTACGCGCTTGAAACCTTTCTCGGTAAACTTTATCCCCGTAACCGCCATGTCCGAGACAAGATTAGGCAGCAACTCCAGGTTCTACGCGATCTTGGCTTGCTTGCGTTTTTGGGGCACGGTCGCTATCGATTGCGTGAGGGAAATCCAAACATCAATTGAGAACGGCTTGGCAGGGACCAGCAAGACTGGCAGAAAAAAGCGCTGGAAGATTTGGGCAGCCGGAAAGATTAAGACAAGGAGACGGACACATGCGAACAATTTTGGTTGTTGTGAGTGGTGGGGTAGCGGAGGTAGTCGACAAAACAGTCCCAACGGGTGTGAGCGTCGAGATCATTGATTTTGACAATCTGCAGGATTTGAGCGGGCCGATCGTGCCGACATTCTCAAGAGCGGCACAGAAATATATCAAGCGGGAGGACAAACACTTGGCTGCTAGGCTCAAATCGCTTAGGAAAACAGCTCGTCACTTCAGCCCACGTTGAGAATTTTTATTTGTCAATAGTATACTGCTAAGTTAATGATAGACTTCCCGTAGACTCCAGCTCAATAGTTATTTAGGAAGGCCCCTTATTCCATTGTAGATAAAGGGGATAGGTGTTGCTAGTTGGGCGATTTGAGCTTGAGAAAACAGCCCGTTCGCGGTAGAATTCATATGGTCAGACGTTGAGTTGGTTTCCTCCAGAACGGCACGTCGGCCAGGCTGGTAGCGCCCCGGATTGCATGCCCGCGCCAGTGCCCTTTCCCGCAATCGGGGCAGGGTAAACGGGACGCCACACGCCTGGAGGAAAGAAGTCTTCGCCGCGTCCGCTTCCGCTTGATTGGAATCCGGACGGGATGGAGCAGAAACCCTACGAGTCCCAGCCGGGGACGATGGCTGAGGATCACAGGGTAAGGCGACGGTCGAACCGATCGCGATTGAACGATCGGGTGCGGGCTCTGGTTAGAGCTCGCCAGGCCTATGACACCGCCTTTCCCCTCAAAGATTCCGCAGGAGCGCGCACAACATGGCAGAAAAAGCAGCTGCAGCCGGCAGTCCAGCAGGACACCGCTACGACGCTACATCAATCAAAGTGCTCGGAGGACTGGAAGCGGTGCGCTTGCGGCCCGCGATGTACATTGGCTCGACCGGGGAGCAGGGCCTGCACCATCTGGTCTGGGAAGTGGTGGACAACTCGGTGGACGAGGCGCTCGCGGGCTATTGCGACGAAATCAACGTCGAGGTACACGAGGACAACAGCGTCACGGTGATTGACAACGGCCGCGGCATTCCCGTGGACATGCACGCCACGGAGAAAAAGCCCGCCGCGGAAGTCGTCATGACCGTGCTGCACGCCGGCGGGAAATTCGATAGCGAAACGTACAAAGTTTCGGGCGGACTGCACGGCGTCGGCGTCTCGGTGGTGAACGCGCTCGCGGACAAGCTGGAACTGGAAATCTGGCGCGATGGCGAAGTCTGGGAGCAGTCCTACGAGGCGGGCAAGCCGAAGACTAAGCTGAAGGTCACGGGCAAGACGCGCAAGACGGGCACGAAGATTACGTTTCATCCCGACCCCGCGATCTTCGACAACCACAAGTACAGCTACGACATTCTGGCGCAGCGGCTGCGCGAGCTCGCATTCTTGAACAAGGGCCTGAAAATCACGCTTACCGATGAGCGCAGCGACAAATCGGCCGAATTTCGCTTCACGGGCGGCATCGCGGAATTTGTCAAGCACCTGAACAAGGGCAAGCAGGTGCTGCACGATTCCCCGGTCTACATGGAAGGCAAAAAGGACACAGTTGAAATCGAAATCGCGCTGCAATACAACGATAGCTACACGGAAAACGTGTTCGCGTTCGCCAACACGATCAACACCGTGGACGGCGGCACGCATCTCTCCGGCTTCCGCTCGGCGCTGACGCGCACGATCAACAATTTTGCTTCGTCCGCGGGAATGCTCAAGGAGCAGAAGGACGAGGTCACCATCACCGGCGACGATGTGCGCGAAGGGCTGGTCGCCGTGGTCTCCGTAAAACTGCCGCAGCCGCAGTTCGAAGGCCAGACGAAGGGTAAACTCAACAGCGACATCAAGGGGCCGGTCGAGCAGCTCATCAACGAGCGTCTGAGCGACTACTTCGACAAGCATACAGCCGTGGCGCGCCGCATTATCGGGAAGTGCATTGACGCGGCGCGCGCCCGCGAAGCCGCGCGCAAGGCGCGCGAGCTGACGCGCCGCAAGTCCGCGATGGATTCGGGCGGCCTGCCGGGAAAGCTGGCCGACTGCCAGGAACGCGACCCCGCGCGGTGCGAGATTTTCATCGTCGAGGGCGAATCGGCCGGCGGCTCGGCCAAGGGCGGGCGCGACCGCAAGTACCAGGCCATCCTGCCGCTCAAAGGAAAAATCCTGAACGTCGAAAAAGCGCGCTACGACAAGATGCTCGGCCACGAGGAAATCCGGGCCATCATTACCGCGCTCGGCACCGGCATCGGCAAGGACGATTTCGATCCCGCGAAGCTGCGCTACCACAAAATCATCCTGATGACCGATGCGGACGTGGACGGCAGCCACATCCGCACGCTGCTGCTTACGTTCTTCTTCCGCCACATGACGGAGCTGATCCGGCGCGAGCACATCTACATCGCGCAGCCGCCGCTGTACCGCGTGAAGCGCGGCAAGTCGGATCGCTACATCCGCGATGAGGACGAATTCAACCACGAGCTGATGTCGCGCGCCACCGAGGACCACGTCGTCAAGCCGAAAGAAGGCGGCGCGCTTCAGGGCGCGGCGCTGACGAAATTCCTGCTGCACGTGCAGGAATACGATCTGGCCGCGGCCAAGATGGCGCGAAAGCTGCGCGAGCCGCGCCTAGTGGACCTGCTGGCCGGCAGCGACCTCGAAAAGAAAACGGATTTCGAAGATAAGAAAGCGCTCGAGAAACTGATGAGGGCCATAGACAAGTCGAAGCTCGATCTCGACGCCAAGGTTGTCTACGACGAAGAGCACAGTCTTTATGATCTGGTGATCCCGGGCACGGTCGCGCGGCCCGGCGAAAAGAAGATCAACTGGGCTTTCGCAGCCACGCCCGAGTACAAGCGCCTGCGCGCATCGGCCAAAGCGGTCGGCGAAGTGGACCGCCCGCCGTTCACCGTGACGCGCAATGGCGACAAGGTCGTGAAGGAAACAGCATCTGACGTGCTCGCCTACGTGCTGGAAGACGCCAAAAAAGATTTCACGATCACGCGGTTCAAGGGCCTGGGCGAGATGAATCCCGAGCAGCTCTGGCAAACGACGATGAACGCGGAAACGCGCACGCTGCTGAAGGTGCGCCTCGACGATGTCGCCGCCGCCGAGGAAATTTTCTCGACGCTCATGGGCGAGAACGTGGAGAGCCGCCGCAAATTCATTGAGGAAAACGCGCTCGAAGTCGTGAACTTGGATATCTGAGTTTTGGACGATTTATTTTTCTGGATGGAAACGGAAAGAAGAGCCGACCGGGGGCCGAACGGCGAATAAGTTTTCCGGCGGGCTCCAAGTAGAGCCCGCGCCCGTATCGCGATGACTGTTCAAATTTCGTGGACGACGTTGCCGGGGTTGCGCGGATTGGCATGCTCGGAGTTTCGCGCGGCGCCGACCGCGGCGCCGGATAACGAGCGCGGTGTGACGGCCGAATGCGCGAGCGAAGCCGAATGCGATGCGCTGGTGGCGGAACTCGAAGCGCATTTTGGGCCGCAGCGATTTCTGAACACGGCGGCGGCGTTTGACGCGGTGAAGGACTACATCGCGCGAAGGGCCATGCGGTTTCTGTAAACAGAGCGGCTGCCGGCGAGACGCCGGCGCTACCAACCCACCGCGTTTGCATGCGGGGTGCGTGTAGCGCCGCCGGCGCGGCGGCGGATTTTGATGTGTCGAAATTTCAGCAACCAAGGATTGTGTGATGGCCGACGAACCTAAACTAGCGCAAATGATTCCGGTCGAAATTGAGGCCGAGATGAAGAAGTCGTACCTCGATTACGCGATGAGCGTGATCGTGGCGCGCGCGATCCCCGACGTGCGCGACGGATTGAAGCCGGTGCAGCGGCGCATCCTGGTGGCGATGAACGATCTGGGCCTGGCGTCGAATCGCGGCTACCGCAAATGCGCGAAGATCTGCGGCGACACTTCCGGAAACTACCACCCGCACGGCGAAGCGGTTATTTACCCGACGCTGGTGCGCCTGGCGCAGTCGTTCAACATGCGCTACCCGTTGATCGACGGGCAGGGAAACTACGGCTCGGTGGACGGTGATCCGCCCGCGGCGATGCGGTACACCGAAGCGCGCCTGGCGAAAATCAGCGAAGAAATCCTCGCCGATCTCGAAAAAGAGACGGTGGACTTCATTCCAAATTTCGACCAGACGCGCGAAGAGCCGGTCGTGCTGCCGTCGAGAACCCCGAACCTGCTGGTGAACGGCGCGAGCGGCATCGCCGTGGGCATGGCGACCAACATCCCGCCGCACAACCTGGGCGAGATCATTGACGCGACCGTGCTGCTGATCGAGAAGCCGGACACGACGCTCAAGGAAATCATGAAGCTGGTGCCCGGGCCGGATTTTCCGACCGCCGGATACATTTCCGGCAGCGACGGGATCGTCTCGGCGTACAAGACCGGGCGCGGCAGCTTCATCATGCGCGCCAAGGCCGCGATCGAAAGCTCCGGCAAAGACCGCGAGAACATCGTCATCACGGAGATTCCGTACCAGGTCAACAAGTCGCGGCTGATCGAACGCATCGCCGAACTGGTGCAGACCAAGAAGATCGAAGGCATCTCCGACGTGCGCGACGAATCCGACCGCGAAGGCATGCGCATCGTCATCGAAGTGAAGCGCGGCGAAGAACCGAAGATCATTTTGAACCACCTGTTCAAGCTCACGCAGATGCAGGAATCGTTCGGGATGATCCTGCTCGCGATCGTGAATGGACAGCCGCGCGAACTGGGCCTGCTGCCGCTGCTGAAGCTGTTCATCGAGCACCGCATCGAAGTCGTGCGCCGGCGCACGGAGTTCGAATTGCGCAAGGCCGAAGAGCGCGAGCACATCCTGCTCGGCTTCAAGAAAGCGCTCGAGCACCTGGACGACATCATCAAGCTGATCCGCCGCAGCAAATCTCCGAAGGAAGCGCGCGAAGGCTTGATGGAGACCTGGAAATTCACGGAACGCCAGGCGCAGGCCATCCTCGACCTGCAGCTCCACCGCCTGACGCAGATGGAGCGCGAAAAGATTATCGAAGAACTGAAACAGATTCAGACGCTGATCGCCGAGCTGAAGGAAATCCTGGCGAGCGAGAAGAAACTGAAGGCGGTGATCACCAAGGAGCTGCGCGAAGTCCAGAAAGACTACGCCGATCCGCGCCGCACCAAGATCGTTGACAGCATTGAAGAGATCAAGCTCGAAGACCTGATCGCCGACGTGGAAATGGCCATCACCGTCAGCCACGCGGGTTACATCAAGCGGACCTCGGTGGATGTGTACCGTCACCAGTCGCGCGGCGGCAAGGGGCGCATCGGCGCGAAAACGCGCGAGGAAGATTTCGTCGAGTATTTGTTTGTCGCGTCGGCGCACAGTTACATTCTGCTGTTCAGCTCGAAGGGGCGCGTCTACTGGCTCAAGGTCTATGAAATTCCCGAGGCTGCGGCGGCCACGCGCGGCAAGGCGATATCGAGCCTCGTGAAATTCCAGGAGGACGAACACCTGACCGCGGTTGTCGCGGCGAAAAACCTGGAACAAGAGGGCACCTTCATCTTCCTGGCGACGCGCAACGGCACGGTGAAGAAGACGGCGCTCAACGAGTTTTCCAATCCGCGCTCGAGCGGCATCATCGCCATCAACCTGGAAAAAGACGACGAGCTAATCGGCGCGCATCTGACCGACGGCAAGCAGATGATTTTCCTCGCCAGCCACGACGGCCAGGCGAACCTGTTCCGCGAGACCGAAGTGCGTTCGATGGGCCGCAACGCCGGCGGCGTGTACGGCATGGACCTGGCCAAGGGCGACTACCTGGTGGGCATGGAGCCCGTGCAGCCCGACTTCGAAATCATCAGGAAGGAATCGAAGCTGGAAACGCGGAACCTCGACGAGCTCGAAAACGAGGTCATTAAGGAATCGCTCACCTCGTTGATGCTGACGGTCTCCGAGAAAGGCTTCGGCAAGCGCACACCGCTGGCCGAATACCGCATCACGTCACGCGGCGGCAAGGGCGTCATCAACCTGAAGTCCACCGACCGCAACGGCCCGGTGGTCGCGGCGCTGCAGGTGACCGAGGAGTCCGACGTCATGATTATCACCGAGTACGGCAAGGTGATCCGCGTCCACGCCAACGAAATCCGCGAGGCGGGCCGCTCGACGCAGGGGGTGCGCCTGCTGCGCCTCGAAGACGGCGACAAAATCGCCGCCGCCGCTTCGATCCTCGAAGATCAGGAAGTCGTGGAAGAAAAGAAGTAGACAGGTTGCCTTCAGATCAACTGGAATTGGTGAGCATGGATTGGATGAACGACCGAAGCCCATTCCGGCCCAAACCTGAAAAAGAGCAATGCACCCAGCGAAATCTGGTGGCGCCGGCGTCCCGCCGGCGGTTTTTCTCCCACCCGGGAGCGGTCTTACGATCCGCAGCCGTCGTCTGCCACACTGGGAAGTACAAGAGGCGGTCTACTTCATCACATTTCGCCTCGCCGATTCCCTGCCAAAAACGGCTCTCCAGAAAACAGCATCGCGGCGCAAGGATATTACGGAGACGGCGGCCCAGATGAGTCGCGCGCTGACGGCAAGTGAGCGCAGGAAACTAGTTCAACTTCATGCTCGACGGATAGAGGGAGCCTTGGATGATGGAGCGGGTGAATGTTTCCTTCGGAATCCGGCAATTGCCAGTGTCGTCGCGACCGCGTTGAAGGAATTTGACGGCTCAAGGTACTGGCTGTTTGCCTGGTGCGTGATGCCAAACCACGTCCATGTGCTTTTCCAGTCGATTGGTAAAATTTCCCTTGCGGGCATACTTCACTCTTGGAAATCCTATTCGGCAAAAGCCGCCAATCAAATCCTCGGGCGGAATGGTGAATTTTGGCAACGCGAGTATCATGATCATTTGATCCGCAACATGGCGGAGTTTGAACGTGCCGTGCGCTACGTAGTGGAGAATCCGAGCAAGGCGGGCCTGGAGAACTGGCCGTGGGTGTGGTCCTGGAAGTAGCCGCTGCTCGATGCCGGCGCCACAAAGTGGATCGAGACGCCGCTACTTCCCTTCCAAGTAATACCCTGGGCGGGTGCGGACCTTCACGCCGGGGCGATCCACGGTTACTTTGATCTGGTGATAGCCTGCGGCTTCGGAGCCGGTGGGGCGATAGCTCAGCGTGTACTGGGCGTTGAGTTCTCCGCCGATGGCGTCCACGGCGGCTTCGATCGAGCGGTCGCGAAACGTGGACTGGTACATCCCGCCGGTGGCGACCGTAGCGACCTCGAGCGGATGGTCCTTCACGACAGCCGTGGCATGCTGCACGGTCCACACAGCGAGTGCCAATAGGTCAATGTTGCCGTCGCGCTGCTGCTCGGTGGTAGGCGTCTGCGGCGTTCCGGGCACCGGGGGGCGGCCAAACGTGCCCGGAGGCGTGGACTGAATCGGACCTGATTGCTGGGGCGGCGAACGCAGCGCGGCCGCCGTTGTCGAAAGCCCGACCGTGTAGATGACGATGTTCGAAAGCTGCGCCTCGCGCAGGACCTCGCCGAGCTTCTCTTCGCTGCCGGAGTCCCTGGCCTCGGCGACGACGATGATCACGCGCCTGCGGGCCGGCGGCCGGTCGCGCAGCAGGCCCACCGCGGTGGAGAGCGCATCGTACAGGCGCTCGCCGCTGTTGCCGGTTTTGAGGTTTGCGATGGCCTTCTCGATCTTGTTGTGGTCCGCGGTGAACGGCAGCAGGCGTTCGATATCATCGTTGTAACCGAGAACGGCGGCGTCGCCCGATGGCCCGATAACCGTCTGCGTGAACACAATCGCGGACTTCTGGACGGCGGGCAGCAGCGGCGCAATGCGCGAGCTGGTCTCAAAAACCAGCACCGCGGAGAGCGGTTCCCCGCCCAGGTCAAAGGATTCGATGTTTTGCACGACGCCGTTATCGAGCACGTGGAAATCCTTTTTCTCGAGGTCCAGGACGAGTTCGCCCGTGGCGTCGTGTACGGCGACAGGCGCGCTCACCAGCGCGACCTTTATGCGGATCGCTTTCTCGGGCGCCTTTTGCACCGCCGTGCCGGGTTTAGGCGCGATCGGTCCCGGCGTTCCCTGAGCGCGCGCGGACGCGGCGGAGAACACGATCCACGCAGCAAGTACGGCCATGCCACCCGTAAAGGCTCGTCTCAAAGTCATGCCTTCAGTCTACTCCTTTGGAAGCGGAAATTCGCCCGCGCGTTGGCCGTGCGCACCGGGCGCGGGCCCGCTCATGCGGGATTGAAGCCCGCCGGAGTGGGGTGCGGGCTTTACTTGTTTACCCTGAGTTCCGAAGGGAAGCCACAGATGCAAAGACGGCACAGGGCAAGCGAGTGCCGCTAGCGTTTTCATGCAGCGGGTGCGTAGAATGACGCATCGCATCGCTATATCCGTGGAGGAGCCGTGAGCCGCACACGCCAAGAGAAGAAACTCGTTCCGCCGTATCACGATCATGCGTTTATGGAGAGTCTTCCGTCGCGGCCGGTCCGGATTCTTACTGAATACATCGAGCCGCTGGAGCGGCTGCGGCGCGAGAAGGTGGGCGACACGATCGTGATGTTCGGTTCGGCGCGCATCCGCTCGCACGAAGTCGCGCTGGCGCACCTGCAAAAGCTTCGGAAAGAAGGGAACGGCCGCAGCACGCGCGAACAGCGGGCGGCCCTCCGCGACGCTACAGCATCGCTCCAGATGTCCCGCTATTACGAGGAGGCGCGCGAACTGGCGCGGCGCATCACCTCCTGGTCTATGTCGCTCGGCGACAATCCCCGGAGATTCGTCATCTGCTCGGGGGGCGGGCCGGGAATCATGGAGGCGGCCAACCTCGGCGCCGCCGAGGCCAGCGGAAAATCCATCGGCCTAAGCATTCAGTTGCCGCACGAGCAGCGCCCGAATGAGTTCATCAGCCCCGAGCTGAGTCTGATGTTTCATTATTTCTTCATGCGCAAGCTGTGGTTCGCGCAACTGGCCAAGGCGCTGATCGTTTTTCCCGGAGGATTCGGCACGATGGACGAGCTCTGGGAGATGCTCACGCTGATGCAAACCGGGAAGCTGCAGCGGCGCAACATCATCCTGATTTACGGGCGCAAGTATTGGGACCGCGTGCTGGACTGGAAACACATGCTGCGTTGCGGCACGATCAACCGGCACGAATATGGGTTGCTGGAATTTGCGGATACCGTGGACCAGGCGTTCGAGCGCGTGCGGGACGGCCTTGAAGCGCACCACCTGAAGGCGGACGCGCTGCTGGAGTAGCCATTTGCTTTCAAAGCGGTACGCCCGCTGATGCGGGGTGTCACGCCGCCTGGCACAACATTCGCGTAAGAAAGAAAATGGGCCGCTCCTTCCTTGCGGGAGCGGCCCATTATTGTTTCAGTCCAAATACCTGTGGAATTCAATTTGCGGATGGAAGCAGTTCGTCTGCAAACACCGCTTCGAAGCGGCGCTTCTCACCCTGGTCGTGCAACATCACGACGGGAGCGATCCGCAGCGAATGCCGGCAGGAATGGCACGCCGCCATTTCGCCCTGCAGGTCCTGTAGAAACCCATCGCTGAAGTGATACTGATCGTGGGTGCGCCGCGCCGCCTTCATCCCGCGCTCGCCGCAATACGGACAGTTGTATTCGACGAGATCCTCCTGTGGATCGCGGTCCAGTGCGGCCCAACCCGTGTAACGAACGCCAACTGCCTCTTTCGAATGAAGACTCATGGGAACTTAACCTTTCCTCCAGCCAAAAACCCCTTAACACTTCTATGAGATGCAACAAAGCAGTGAAATGGTGCATGCATAGCGCGGCCGGCATAACTCTTTGTAATGGAGCATGTTAGTCAGCTGGTGGCCTTACGGATATCCGCAGTGGAAGCCCTCCAAAAATAACGCAAAGGGGCTTTGCTGATGCCACGGTATCCCACGGTCGCGCCGGGAGGCGGAATCAAGACGTAGGGGCACGGCATGCCGTGCCCCTACAGGGATGAAATTCTGACTAGAAGCGGATCACGAGCCCAGCGGAATAGCGGAAGTTGTTCCAGTTCACTTGATTGGTCGAAGTCGGCACACGCTGGAAAAGGTAGTCCACCTGTCCCAGACGCAAGCCGAGATGGCGCGTAGCATTCCAGTCCAGCCCCGCACCGGCGCTCATGGCAAAGCCGTTGGAACTGGCTGTAGTGCCATTGAAGGCGGCATTCGAGTGGGCGAATCCGGCCAATGCCTGCGCGAAGGGAGTCAGCTTGGAGCTGCGAAAAAGTGAAATTTTCGGGCCAAACAGGTATGTCTCCGCGGTCGCGTCCACATCCGTGCCGTTGATCTTGCTGGCGTGGACACCTCCAACTTCGGCCACAATGCTGCCCCAACTATTTACATTCAATGCGGCAGACGCAACACCCCCATTGGCGTTGAACGAAGAATAGGCGGTGCCGGGACCTGTATGGACGTAGGAATACCCGGCAAAGAGGTCAACCGTCGAGCTACCTTGTGCGGCCGCGCTCAAACTGACCAGAAACACCAGTCCCAATAGACACACTAATTTACGCATATATGGCATCTCTCCTTTTTTTAATTTGGGTCGCCGCGGGCTGTCAGCAGACCCTTACTAAAACGAAACGAGGAACCCCACCCTGAGGGATCCCGCATCGTTCACAGTGAAGCGCTCGAAGCAGCGGCTGCTGTTCGAACAAATTTGAGATGCACCATTTTTGAGCAGGGGTTGCCTGCGGGAAGGATGAAAATTAAAGCAGTGTTTCGCCGGCGTGGCGCGCAATCGTCTCCCGCGCGGCATCGCGCACGCGCACAATTTCGTGCCAGTCCGACGCATCGGATTCCGCAACAATCGGCGGGCAGATGGTAACCGTGATGCCGACGGCGCGCGGCAGCCAGGCGCCGTCGCGGAGCATGCGGCGCGTTCCGTTGAGCGCCACCGGCACGATTGGCCGCTGCGCCGCGATCGCCGCTTTGAACGCGCCGAGGTGAAAGGCCCGCACACCGGCCTGCGCGGTGAACGTCCCTTCGGGAAAGACGAGCACGGATTCGCCGCGCCGGAGAGCCTGCTCGATCTCATCGGCCTGCTGCAAACGCGCGCGGGAATCTTCGCGATTAAACGCAAAGTGGCCGAGCTTGCGCAGGAACGTGCGAAAGAACGGCATGGACCGCACTTCACCCTTGGCGACGAAACGATAGTCCGCGCCGAGCGCCGCCATCAGGACAATCACATCCGCGTAGCTGGTGTGATTCGAAACGAACATGCGCGTGGCGCGCTCCTGTATGTTTTCGCGGCCCTCGACACGCACGCGCCAGCCCGCCAGCGTGAGATAGGCTCGCGCCGCCACGGCCGCGATGCGCGCGGCCGCTTCCCGCGAAGGCGCAACCACCACCAGCAACCACGAGGGAAAAACAATCACGCCGAACATCGCGACGGCGTAGCAGCCGTAGGCCACTTCGCCAGCCCGGCGCAGCGCCGCGCGAATCCGCCCAACACTCGAAGCCGCGGCAAGGCGCGCGATCTGCAGCCACGCCGGCGGTAATTTCGCGCCGAGCGCGCCGGAGAGAAACAGCTTCTTGGTGGCATCCCGCTGCAGCTTTCCGCTCGACGTTTTCGGAATCGTGTTCGGCGGGACGACCTTGACCAGATCGGGCGGAAGGCCCATGGCGGCCGTGACGTGCGCGGTGATGGCCTGCGCGATGCGCGCTTGCGCCGCGCGCTCGCGGGTCTCCGCAACAACGACGAGCCGCTCGGTCCCTGACGCGGAATCGGCGGCGCCGAACGCGACGACGCATCCTTTGCGCACGCCCGGCGTTTGCGCCACGACGTTTTCAATTTCGTGGGGGTAGAGATTGCGCCCGGCGTGAATGATGATGTCCTTCACGCGCCCGGTGATGTAGATCTCGCCTTCGGCCTGATACGCACGGTCGCCGGAATCGATCCAGCCCGCGGCCGCGCCCGCGGGAAACAGCCCGGCGGTGGCCGCGGCGTTCCGATAGTAGCCGTGCGTGGCCGAGGGTCCGCGAAACCAGAGCTGCCCTTCCACGCGTTCGGCGGTGTCTTCGCCCCGGCCGTTCACAATGCGCACTTCGTGGCGCGGAATCGCGCGGCCCACCGAGACAAACGAGATGGCGTTCGAATCATCCGGCGGCGTTTCAAGCGGCGCGGGAACCGCGCGGCCTTCGCGTTCGAAAGCGCCGCGCTCGACGCGGTCCACGCGAGGTCCGCGGCCTGGCGGCGGAATTGTTAAGGCGACCGAAGACTCGGCCAGGCCATACACAGGCATCATCGCCTCGCGGCGGAAACCGCAGGGCGCGAAGCGGGCCGCGAAACGATCGAGCGTCGCGGGAAGGACCGGCTCCGCGCCGTTCAGCGCCGCGCGCCACGAACTCAGATTGAGCCCCGCGATGTCATCGTCGGAAATTTTTGCGGCAGCCAGCTCGTAGGCAAAATTCGGCGCCGCACCCAGCGTGGCGCGGTGGCGATCGAACGCCCGGAGCCAGCGCACGGGCCGCGAGAGAAACGCGAGCGGTGAGAGCACTACGACCGGCAGGCCGAAATAGAGCGGCATGAGCCATGCGCCGATCAGGCCCATGTCGTGGTACAGCGGCAGCCAGCTCACTCCGACGTCGCTGGAGCGGACACCGACGGCATCGCCGATCGCGCGGATATTCGCCAGCAGGTTCGCATGCGTCAGCATGACGCCTTTGGGATGGCCGGTGGAGCCCGAGGTGTATTGCAACAGGGCGAGATCCTCGCCGTGCGAGTGCAACTGAGGCCCGAGCGGCGCGGCGGCTCGCGATTGAATGAGCGATGTGGCGGTAACCACTCCTTCGAGCGAGGAAACGCGCGGCTTGAGCAGCTTGGCCACGTGCTTGGCTTCGCGGAAAGTGACCAGGAGTCGCGCGCCCGCATTTGCGAGGATCGCCGACTGGCGTTCCGCGTACTCCGCAATGCGGTCGGCGCGGAATGGCGGGTAAATCGGCGCGGGCGTCGCGCCGGCAAGCAGGGTGCCCGCGAATGTGAAGAAAAAATCGCGCGACGTCGGCAGCATGATGGCGACGGTGTCGCCGCGCCCGATCCCGCGCTCGGTCAGTTCCGCTGCCACGCGCTCGGCCCCGGCCAGAAGCTCGCCGAACGTCAAGGCCGGATTTTCTCCTTCGTCTTCAAAAAAAACCAGATGCGTTTTCGAAGCGTCCGCGCGCCCGCGCCGGCGCAGCACGTCTTGAAACGTTTCCGCGGCGGGCAGTCCTTCCGCGATACCGCCGGATGAAATCCTGGGAGCGCGCGTTATGGCGGCGGTGGGTTCGCCGCTCACGGAGGGGCTTTCCGGCATGCTGCCTGTGGCGCTGAGCGCGGAGATCAGGTCCTGAACGGTGTTGGCTTCGGCCAGGACGCTTTCGTCCAGCCGTGTGCCGAAGGCCTGCTCGAGTCGGAGCAACAATTCGACGCGCTCGAGGCTGCCGAGTCCCAATTCGCGTTCGAGATGCGCCGCCGGGCTGACCGAGGCGAGCGCCGATTGATGGCCGAGTTCGGAAACCAGCGCGCGCACGACATCGAGCAGGCGTTCTTCGTCCACCGTTCGATCGAATTGTCGTGCGGGAGATGCCATAGGCAGTTCACCGTTCACGGTTCGGAGGTCTGCACTTCGCGTAGGCTAACACGCACCCGGACAGGGTTCAATCGTTCGTGGACAAGAAGCGCGCCAAGTTCCGTCCTCTTTGCGCGGCCTGCTAAACTGGCTCGTGAAGAAGACGTCCCGGCCCTGCCGGAGAAAAAAGGAGACCTAGCATGGGAGTTGTGAACCCGCTAACGAAGGAGCAAGCCGCAACGGAAGTGCACGAACTTTTCGAGAAGCTTGCCGCGCGCGCCGGAAAAGTGCCGAATATGTTTGCGGCCATGGCGCATCGGCCGGACGCGCTGAAGGCGTTTCTTCCGCTCTATGCGGTGATCATCAATCAGGGCACGGTCGAGGCGAAGTACAAGGAGTTGGCGTACCTGCGAGCGTCCATGGTGAATGGCTGCGAATACTGCACGAGGGCGCATTCCGCGTCGTCCAAGCGCGCCGGCGTCACGGCGGAACAAATTGCCGCGCTGCCGTTTTACACGCGCAGCCCGCTATTCGACGAGAAAGAAAAGGCCACGATCCTCTATGCCGATCGCGTAACGCGTGCTGCGATTACCCTGCGCGTCGCCGAGCTCGAGGAATTGCGCAAGTTCTATGACGAAGGGCAGATCGTCGAGCTGACGCTGGCGATCTGCATGGCGAATTTCACCAACCGCTTCAACGACGCCCTCGAGAATATCCCCGATCTCGGTGTTTAATTTCGGGGCAGTACGGGAGTACCGATACGAATGTACCCCTCGTCCCATAGACGCGGACGGGCCCGCATCGCAGAATGATCTCATGGTTGGCGCTATCTGGAAGCGATGGAGAAACCGATGATTACAGTGGTTTGCATCTCGGTATGTGTCGTGATTGTTTTCTTAAGTTTCACCGGTCAGGCTGACCGGTTGCGATAACACCGGCACATAGTTCCCTTCGATCAGTGGCCCAACCCCCGAGCGGCCGGCGCCTCACCGGCCGCTCTCCCTCCTGCACTGAGGCTGCCACGGCGGCCTAAGCCTTTACCCAATCAGCAGAGGATATAGAGACCGGAAGACTTCAGGAGGCAGGGATTCCTGTGGGGCCTGCTCGCCCCGGCCTGGCCGGGACGAGCGGGCCCATGCGGTTTTGCGGCAGTGGCTACCGCGGACGCCCCGGTAAACGATTCGGAGGACGGTAACTACCGAGCGACCGAGGACGCAGCCGCAGGCGAGAGCGCAGCGGCGGCGGCACGTTGCGGAGAGGCGCATTACAGTTGCTGCAAAGTTCGGATCCGGAGTCGATGGCGCGCAGCCAGTGGCCGCGGGCCTCGCATTCCGTATTAATGCACTGCACGGTCCAACCCGGTAAATACTGCACTCTTCTCCCCCTCTAATCCGGCGGGCTCGAAGTCGAGCCCGCACCCGCTGGAACGACGCGCCATCTTTCCCGCTCCGGCCCCCTGGACCGGAAACGATTCGGAAAAGTTGAGGGGATTCTGCGGCGAGTCTCTTGTGGTGTCAAGAGGGAATATACAATTCCTAGTGGTCGGGTTGCAGGCCGCACAGGCGCCACCTGGACCCCGAAATGAGCCGCGGCTGCGCCCGGCGGCTTTGCGCACCGCAGGAACTCGTTCCAGAAGAAAGACCACCGCCCTTTACAACCCCGCGGGGTTTGCACACAATCTGTTTTTCCGAAAGACCGGACAGCAGGGATTTTTTGGTGGAGGGAAGGACAATCTCCAGATGCGGACCAGGAAGCTACACGCGCTGCTCATCGCAGTCCTGCTCATGGGCGTTGCGGCTACAGTTCAGGCGCAGGAACCGGCGGACGGGAAAATCCCGGCGACGGGCCTATCTCAAAAGGTGGCTGAAATTTCAGACGCCCCGCCGCAGGCAAATCCACCCCGGACTACCCACCGCTTCTGGGATCGGACCAATGACTTGTGGTTTGCGGGCGTGGGCGCGGCGCGGGGGCTCGATTACGCCTCGACGCTGAATCTTCGCCGGCGCGGAATCGACGAAATCTTCCTAACCAACTCGATTGTGGACAATCATCCGTTGTTTGGCGGGATCGAAGCGGCGGGCACGGCGGCATCAATCGGCGCCTCCTACCTTTTCCATCGCACCGGCCATCACCGGCTCGAGCGCTGGATCTCCATCATCCATTTCAGCGCGGCCACGGTTGGCGCGGCGCGCAATTACGCCCTGAAAACGCCTCACCCGAAATAATCCGAGGCGCGGCCCCGCTCGCCAGGCAGTACACTTGCGCGCGTGCCGCCGGTTGGATCATACTCCGCGCGCTGCGAGCAGAGGCTGTCTCGCCGATACTGGGCCACTGAGGGGATTTCGATTGCATCGTCGAAGGATTCGCATCGCGGTGTTGTTTCCGGCGTTCGTCTTTGTGCTCGCAGGCGTTTTGGCCGCTCCTTCAGCGAGCCATGCCCAGCAACCGGTGACACAGGGGCCTTCCTCGCCTGCCCAGGCCGCGCCAGCCGCGCCAACGGGGCAAGTGCAGGGTTACACGCTCTCCCCCGCGCAGGAGGCGCAGGCGATCGCCTATGCCCGCGCCAGACATGAGCTTTACTTCCTCGATGTCGCCTACGGCCTGCTTCTTTTGGTCCTCTTGCTGCAACTGCGGGTCGCTCCACGGTTTCGCGATCTGGCGGCGCGCGCCGACGGAAACAACTTCGTGCAAACCATCGTTTTCGTTCCGCTGCTCCTGCTTGCGATCGACGTTCTGAGCCTGCCCACGGCGATCTGGAGCCACCGGCTGGCCCTGAAGTATCAGCAATCGATCCAGGATTGGGGGTCGTGGCTGGTGGACTGGGCCAAGGGCGAAGGCGTGGAAGTGGCGATTGGCGTTTTGCTGGTCTGGATTCTGTATGCGGTGATTCGCAAGAGCCCGCGGAGGTGGTGGCTGTATTTCTGGCTGGCCGCGGTGCCGCTGATTATTTTGGGCGCGGTGGCCGAGCCGCTGATTGTCGACCCGCTGTTTTTCAAATTCACGCCGCTCGAGAATTCGCAGCCGCACCTTGCCGGGCGCATCGAGCGTGTGGTCCAGCGCGCGGGCCTGGAGATTCCACAAAGCCGCATGTTCGTGATGAACGCCAGCTCGAAACTGAAAGCGGTGAACGCCTATGCCTCCGGGCTCGGCGCCACCAAGCGCGTGGTCGTGTGGGACACATCCATACAGCGCATGACGGAAGATGAAATCCTGTTCGTCTTCGGCCATGAAATGGGCCACTACGTTTTGGGCCACGTGCGCGACAGCATCCTGTTCTCCTGTGGCGTGCTCCTGTTCTTCCTCTTTCTCGCCTATCGCCTCGCGCACTCGATGCTGGCGCGCTGGGGAGAAAGCTGGGCCATCCGCGGCGCGGACGATATCGCGTCGTTGCCCGTATTGATCCTGCTGCTTACCGTCTTCGGTTTCCTATTCACTCCAATCTCGAACGCGTATAGCCGCTACCTGGAGCATCAGGCCGACCAGTACGGCCTCGAAGTGATCCACGGTCTTGTGCCCGGCGCGCCGGTAGTCGCTGCGCATGCCTTCCAAGTCCTGGGCGAAGTGGATCTCGAAGAACCGAATCCCTCGACGGCCGTGAAGTTCTGGTTCTACAATCATCCGCCGCTCGATGAGCGGATGCGTTTTGCGCAGACCTACGATCCGTGGTCCGAGGGCCGCGCGCCCGAATTTGTGACGGGAGCGGGCTCTACTTGGAGCCCGAAGGAATAAGTGAATCGGCAGAAGCCTAGCCGAACCGGAACCGGGAGCGGGCTCTACTTGGAGCCCGCCGGAATAACGACAAGGAGAACGGAATTGAAAAACAGAATGAGAGAAAGTGTGTTGCTGCTCTCCGCGCTTCTGCTGCTTGCGGGGCTTCCGGCGCTTGCCCAGGACGCTACAGGGACCGTCGCGCTGGCCACGGCTGCCGCGCCGGCGGATCCCGCCCCGGCGCCCGCTTCCTGGGGCGTCCCTGAAGGCCGCATGCTTTTCCCGCACAACTGGATACGAGGATACACGGATTTCTCCATCGCCCCGCCCCACAACGAGCCCGATCTGGGCCGCTGCTCGCCGTCGCACGCAATTATAATGAGCGCCGGTGGCGCCAGTTCCAATTGCAACGCCTACGCGCGCTATCTGTGGAGCGGCTACCTCGAGATGCAGCCGTTCGGGAAGACGTGGGCGCGCCACGCGTTCATTTTTTTCACTCCGACATTTTCCTTCGGCAATAACGTGCCGCAATTCAAATACACGTCCTCCATGGCGGGGATTGCGTTCGAACGCTCGGTGGGGCTCGGCTTCGAGCTGCCGAAGAATTTTGAGTTTCGCGTGACCCAGCACCAGGTGGACTGGCTCGGCAAGTACAACAACAACGTCGGCCTCGGCCTCGCTGACCTCGGCACCGCCGGTCCCTATGGCCTTTATACGACGATCGGGGCGCGCTGGTACTTCGGCGGCTACGGCCGGTCGCGCGAAGGACGCTAGCATCTCTCTATGGCACAGATCGAGACAGTCGTTCAGATTGCGGCGACCCCGGAGCTTATCTTTGCGTTTTTTGTCCCGCAACGCTTTCCCTACTGGTATGGCGCGGAGATGGAAGCGTGCATCGAAGTGCAAGGCGGGGTTTCGGACTTTGCCGTCTCGCAGAAAGTGCGCGTTACCGGACATGTGGGACGCCGCGAAGTCTCGCACACCGCGGTGGTGACGGCATTTCAACAAGCGCGGCTATTCGAATGGCGGTTCGAAGACCGCTACGGCGTGAAGGGCCGGGAGCGCTGGGAACTGGAGCAGGCGAACACGCCGTCAGCAGCGGGCGCGCCAAGAACCGTGGTGCGCATGCGTAGCGAATACGCGCTGCCTGGCCTGCTCGGCAAGGCCATGGACTGGCTCGTGACGCGCCACGCCGTGGTGCGGCGCAACCACGATTACCTCGTGCGGCTGAAGCGCCTGGCCGAACACGGCGAACCGGAGTGAATGCGTGACCATCGAACTCAATCCAGAGAGTCCCGCACCCGCGCGCTCTTTGCTGGCCCCGCCCGCCGGCGCCCTCGGCGGCGTTCGTGCCATTTTCTGGAACGAGCGTGAACTGCGGGCCGGTTGGCGGCTCGTCATCTATCTGGCGCTCTTTTTTGGATTCGCAATGGTGGAATCAGCCCTCGCGTTACGCTTACACCTGCCCGTGATCATTCTTACGGACATCACCCCTTCCAACTTGCTGGTCCAGGAAGCAGTCCTGATGTTCGCGGCGCTCGCCGCCGCGGCGATTCTTGCGCTCCTTGAGGGCCGGCGATTTGGCGCCTACGGCCTGTCTGGTGCCGACGCTTTCAGGGCGCGCTTCTGGCAGGGCATGGCCTGGGGATTGGTGATGATCACGGCGATGATCCTGCTGATCCGGCTGCTGGGAGGATTTTCCTTCGGGGAGCTGGCGCTGCGGGGTCCCAGCGTATTGCGTTATGCGGCGCTGTGGGGCCTGGTGTTTCTCTGCGTCGGTTTCTTCGAAGAATTTGCGTTTCGCGGCTACACGCAAGCCACGCTGGCTTCGGGAGCCGGATTCTGGCCCGCGGCCACGATGCTATCCGCGGCGTTCGGCGCTCTCCACCTCGGCAACAAGGGGGAGGATGTAATGGGGGCGCTGAGCGTGTTTGTGATCGGGATGTTCTTCTGTCTGACGCTGCGGCGCACCGGGAATTTGTGGTTCGCGGTGGGGCTGCACGCTTCTTTCGATTGGGGCGAGACGTTCCTATTCTCGGTGCCCAATAGCGGCGTCGTCGCGCCCGGCCATTTGCTGAATTCTTCGTTCCACGGCGCGGTGTGGCTCACCGGCGGCACGGTAGGCCCCGAAGGCAGCGTCATGGCGTTCGTCGTGGTGGCGCTCGCCGCCGCGATTTTCAGCCGCGTCTATCCTGCAAGGGAAGAAAAACTACCTATCGCTTTGTAGGGGCACGGCAATGCCGTGCCCCTACAACTCATTCCACGACGATGCGGAGAAATTTTTTCTTGCCGGCGCGGAGAAGAAATTCGCGCGGGCGTGTGAGGTCCACTTCCGCCTTTACATCGGAGACGCGCTCGCCGTCCAATTCCACTCCGCCTTGCTTCACCAGACGGTCGGCTTCGCTCCGTGAGGGAGCCAGCCCGAGCTCGACCAGCATTGCGGTGAGGCGTTTTGCTTCCCCGTGAGCAATTTTGCGCACGGGCGACTCTTCGGGAGCTTCGCGGTCGCGGAATATGCGCTGAAATTCTCCGGCGGCTTTTTCCGCCGCGTCCGCCCCGTGAAATCCGGCGATGATTTCCTGGGCCAGGGACATCTTTACGTCCATCGGATGCGCCGCGCCGGATTTCACTTTGGCGGCAAGAGCGGCGATTTCCTCGGGCGTGTGGTCGGTCACCAGGTCGAAGTACGGCCACATCATCTGGTCGGAAATGGACATCAGCTTGCCGAACATTTCCGAGGGCGCCTCGGTGATGCCCACGTAGTTGCCGAGCGATTTCGACATCTTGCGCTGGCCGTCGGTGCCGACGAGGATGGGCATGGTCAGCGCCACCTGCGACGGCTGGCCGTATTCGCGCTGAATTTCGCGGCCCACGAGCAAATTGAATTTCTGCTCGGTGGCGCCCAGCTCGACGTCCGCGTAGAGCGCGACCGAATCGTAAGCCTGAAACAGCGGGTAGAGAAGCTCGTGAACCGAGATGGGCAGATTCTCCGCGAGGCGCGAGCGGAAATCTTCCCGCTCCAGCATGCGCGCCAGCCGGTAATGTCCGCAAAGACGGACGATTTCGTAGCTGGTGAGTTTCCCCAGCCATTCGCTGTTGTAACGGACTTCAGTGTTCTCCCTGTGAAGAATTCTGTAGACCTGCTCGAGATACGTCTTGGCGTTGGCGTCCACCTGCTCGCGCGTCAGGGGCGGGCGCGTCTCAGACTGGCCGGTGGGATCGCCGACCATGGCCGTAAAATCGCCGACCAGAAAAATCGCCGTGTGGCCCAGGTCCTGAAAATGTTTCAGCTTGCGCAGAACGACGGTGTGGCCCAGGTGCAGATCGGGCGCGGTCGGGTCCACGCCCAGCTTGACGCGCAGCGGCTTGCCGGTCTTGGCCGAGGCTTCGAGCTTTGCGCGCAAATCTTCTTCCCGGATGATCTCCGCCGCGCCTTTGCGCAGGTAGGCGATTTGTTCGTCCACCGGCTTGAATTGTCTTTTCGTTGTCATGATGGATTTGTGAGTGCGATCACCCGGCGGCCTTCAATGCGATACCGGCCCGAGAGGATCAGGCGCACCGCGTCGGTGTAGATGCGGTGTTCCTCGGCCAGGATGCGCGCGGAAAGCGTTTCGTCCGTATCGTCGTCGCGCACGGGCACGATGGCTTGCGCCAGGATCGGCCCGGCGTCCAGATTTTCATCCACCAGATGCACGGTGCAGCCGCTGAACTTCACGCCGTATTCGATTGCCTGCCGCTGCGCCTCCAGACCCGGGAACGACGGCAGGAGCGACGGGTGAATATTCAGGATGCGCTGTGGAAAGGACGCGATAAAATACGGCGACAACAGGCGCATGAAGCCCGCAAGGCAAACCAGCTCGACGCCCGCCCGCTTCAGCTCCGCCACGACAAGCTTGTCGTAGGCTTCGCGCTGCAAGCCCTTCGACGGAATCGCCTGCGCCGGAATCGCTCGCGCCGCCGCGCGCGCCAGCCCCGGCGCATCTTCGCGGTTGCTGACCACGAGAACGATTTCCGCGCCGGGGATGCGTCCGGCCGCGATGCTATCGGCCAGCGCCTCGAAGTTCGATCCACGCCCCGACAGCAGCACTCCAATGCGGTGTGGCATAAGCAAATGAAGTTAGCATAACCGCGCGGCGCATCCAACCCGCTCTCCGAAGAGTTACAGTTTTCCCCAGAAGGCGAACGTCACCGCACCCAGCAGAAACAGGAACGAGACAGCATGGTTCCACTTGATGTGTTCACCGAGATACCACCATGCGAACACCACGAACACGCACAGCGTCACTACTTCCTGGATGATTTTCAATTGAAACGCCGTGAATTGGCCGTAACCAATGCGATTCGCGGGGACTTGAAAACAGTATTCCGCGAACGCGATCAGCCAGCTAACGATAATTGCGGCGAGAAGCGGAGCCTTGCGATATTTCAGGTGACCGTACCAAGCGATTGTCATGAAGATGTTTGAACAAAGGAGAAGCAGAATGGTTTTCATGGCGCTCAAATCGTATCACGCCCGCAATCGCGGGTTTAGGTCAACCAAAGATCTGATAGGCCGCATTGGCAAGCGTGTTGCGAAGGGGAATCGAAAGGGGTTATAGTCCGCCTATGACCGGGGCGAACATAAAACGAAAACAACTTCGCGCCTTGCGCGACCTGATCTCGATTGGTCCGGCCATGCTTCGCGATTTCAAATTGCTGGGCGTCGATTCCGTCGCCGAGCTGGCGCGGCAGAATCCCGAAAGTCTCTACAAGAAGCTTTGCCGTGTCACCGGGCAGCGGCAGGATATTTGCGTGCTGGACGTATTCCGCGCGGGCGTCGCGCAAGCGCGAAATCCGCGCCTTCCGGTGGAGCAGTGCCAGTGGTGGTACTGGAGCCGGCAGCGCAAGGCCAGCAAGGTGGGACGAGCTTTGTAACAAGGCTTCCGGGCAGCGCTGCCCTGCCGCGGCTACAGCGGAAGTTTGCCGGTGAAGGCGACTTGCGGCTTGCGCGGATCGGACCGGCGGACCTGGCCGATGCGATAGAATTTTTCGCGGCGGCGCTTCAGCTCGGTTTCGACGGCGCGATGATTTTCCAGCGGCACGACCAGAATCATCCCTACGCCCATGTTGAACGTGCGCAGCAATTCGTCGCGCTCGAGCTTGCCCAGCGTGGCGAGATAGGAAAAGATCGCCGGCACGGGCCACGAGCCCAGCTCAATTTCCGCCTGCACGCCGCGCGGCAGGACGCGCGGCAGATTTCCGGGGATGCCTCCTCCGGTGATATGCGCCATAGCGGAAAGCCAGCCGCGCGCGACTGTCGTCTTCAGCATCGGCCAGTAGCAGCGGTGCGGGCGCAGCAGTTCCGCGCCGATCTTATTGCTGACCTCGGGGACGTAGGTGTCCGGCTGCAGGCCCGCGTGGTCAAAGACGAGTTTGCTGGCGAGCGAATAGCCGTTGGTGTGCAGTCCGGTCGACGGCAACGCCAGGAGCAAGTCGCCCGCCTTGACCGCGCTTGTCTTTTTTAGATTCGCGCGCTCCAGCACGCCAACGATGAAGCCCGCCAGATCGTATTCTCGCGGCGCATAGAAGCCCGGCATTTCGGCTGTTTCGCCGCCGATCAGCGCGCACCCGGCGGAATGGCAGGCGCGCGACATTCCTTCGACGACCTGTTCGACGATGTCCGGGTCCATCTTGCCCATCGCCAGATAATCAAGGAAGAACAGCGGCTCGGCGCCGAGCGTGAGAATGTCGTTGACGCAGTGATTCACCAGGTCGCCGCCGACGGTCGAGTGAATCCCCGTGGCCGCGGCAATTTTCAGCTTCGTGCCCACGCCGTCGGCGCTCGAGACCAGCACGGGTTCGCGCCATTTTTTATCGAGCGCGAACAGCCCCCCGAACGAGCCGATGCCTCCGATCACTCCCCGCGTGAACGTGCGCGAAGCCAGCCGCCGGATGCGCTGCTTGGCCTGGTCCGCCAGGGAAATGTTGACACCGGCTTCAGCGTAATCCATGAACGACGTACTCTTTCTGCCGTGGCGAGAGGAGCCGCGCGGCATGCCCCCGTTGGATTAGAACATTTTGAAGATGCGGCGCCAGCGCACGATGCTCGGATGCAAGAAAACGCTCGCATACGTGAACATCCGGTCGCGGATGTGCCCCGGATCCCAGGCTTCCCCCGGCGCGTTAATGGACATATACACCAGCACAGGCGTGCCGATAATGTTGGCGCGCGGCACGAAGCCCCAATACCGGCTGTCGTAGGAATCATCGCGGTTGTCGCCCATCATGAAATATTCGCTTGCGGGGACCGTCACCGGACCGTAGTTGTCAACCGGGTTGGGCGGCGCGGCGCGATACGGCTCATCGAGTGACTTGCCGTTGATGTAGACGACGCCTTCCCGAACCTCGAGCTGGTCGCCGGGCAATCCGATCAGCCGCTTGATGTAGTCGGGATTCCCGGGCAACGGCGCGCGGAAGACGACGATCTGCTGGCGACGCGGATCGCGCCAGAGCCGGACGTGAAGCTGCGTCATCGGCACTTCGGCATCGTAGCCGAAACGGCTCATCAGCAAATGGTCCCCGACCAGCAGGGTCCTTTCCATCGAGCCGGAGGGAATCACGCGCGCCTGGACGATCGTGCCCGTGATGAGCAGGAACGCGAGGATGACCCAGAGCCAGGACAGCGCCTCGCGCAGAATGGCCTTGCCGATATCCGGTTTCGGCTCCGCAGTTGACTGGAGTATTTCTTCACCGCTCATTTGGCGCCACCTGAATTTCCGCGACCAACGGTTCTTCGTGTTCGGCCGCATGGGGATCGAGTTCGGCCTGCGCCCCATCCACGGGATAAACGCCCGTGTAGCACGAAGTGCAGTACGTGCCGCGCGTGTCTTCGACGGCGCGGCGCAAATTGTCAAGTGAAAGGTAACCCAGCGAATCAGCCCCGAGATACCGCCGGATTTCCTCCACCGTGCGCTGGCCCCGTTCCAACCGGGGCTGGTGCGGGTCAAGATTGGCTTCGAACGCCGCCGCTTCCTCCTCGGTGAGGCGCGGGCGTCCCCGGGATTCGTCGGCCGCGATCAATTCTTCGCGCGTCGGCGTGTCCACGCCGTAATAGCACGGCGAAATGGTCGGCGGGCAACTGATGCGCATGTGGACCTCGGCCGCGCCGGCATCGCGCACCAGGCGCACGATCTTGCGGCTGGTTGTGCCGCGCACGATGGAATCATCGACCAGCACCACGCGCTTGCCCGCGAGCAAGCCGCGCACGGGATTCAGTTTCAGCTTCACGCCGAAATCGCGGATCGATTGCTGCGGCTCGATGAATGTGCGCCCGACGTAGTGGTTGCGGATCAGGCCCATGCGGAACGGCACGCCGGATTCCTGCGCGTAGCCGGCCGCCGCCGGCACGCCGGAATCGGGCACCGGGACGACTACGTCGGCCGCAACCGGATGTTGGCGCGCGAGCAGGCGCCCCAGCATCTCGCGGCTTTGCTCCACCACGCGGCCGAAAACCAGACTGTCCGGCCGGGAGAAATAGACGTGCTCGAAGATGCAGTGCTGCAGCGGTTTTTCCGCGGCAAAGCGCAGCGATTCGATTCCCGACCGCGTGATCCGGATCATTTCGCCGGGCTCGACGTCGCGCACATAGGTGGCGCCAAGCAAATCGAACGCGCAGGTTTCCGACGCCAGGATCCAGGCGCCGCCGAGCTGGCCGAGAGCGAGCGGGCGGAAACCCCGCGGATCGCGCAGCGCGTACATTTCGTCGCGTGTCATCACGAGCAGCGAGTAGGCGCCCTCGGCTTGATTCAGCGCGTCGGCGAGCGCTCCGGCGAGATTGCGCGCCGAGCTGCGCGCCACCAGGTGCACGATCACTTCGGTGTCGCTGGTGGTCTGAAAAATCGAGCCGCGATGTTCGAGCGTGCGGCGCCATTTGGCCGCGCTCGGCAGGTTGCCGTTGTGTCCGAGCGCGAGTTTGCCCTTGTTGCAGTCGATCACGATGGGCTGCGCGTTCATCAGCGAAGTGTCGCCGGAGGTCGAATAGCGCGTGTGGCCGAGCGCCGCGTCGCCCGGAAGCCGCGCGAGCACTTCGGGGTGGAAAATATCCGCCACCAGCCCCATGCTTTTTTCCAGATACAGTTCGTGCCCGTCGCTGGAGACGATGCCGGCCGATTCCTGGCCGCGATGCTGCAGTGCGTAGAGGCCCAGATAGGCCAGCTTAGCGGCTTCGGGATGGCCGAAGACTCCGCACACGCCGCAATGATCGTGAAAACGATCGTTTTCGATTTGGATCAGGCTATTCATTCGGCCTTTCGGAAATCGTTGCCGCGCAGAAGCCGTTCCAGCGCTCCTGCCCAGGCGTCGTTGAGAGAGGGGACATCCGCGTTCACGACGGCCCGGCCATTTAGTTCGATGCGGAATTCGCCGCGGACGACAAGACCCGCTTCTTGCGCCGCCACCCCATATTGTGCCGCAACGGAGAGCACTCGGGCAAGGTTTGCGGGCGTGACCGACACGACGGCGCGCGCACCGCGCTCGCCAAACAGCGCGGCCTCGTCCGCTTCCCGGCTCGTGAGCGAGACGCGCGCCGAAAGGCCGCCGCTTGCGAAGCAGGATTCCGCCAGCGTCACGCCCAGGCCGCCGTCACTCACGTCGTGCGCGGACTGCATCGCGCCTTCACTTGCCAGCGCGACGAGCAGAGCGATCAGCCGTTTTTCCGCGGCCAGATCCACCGCGGGCGGCGCGCCGGCTGCGATTCCACGAATTGTGCGCGCATACTCGGACGAAGAAAACTCTCTCCGGCCGTTTTCCGGGGAGCTGGCCGCGTCCGCGCGGCCATCGAGCAGCACAATCACATCGCCTTCGGCGCGGAACGCCATCCCCAGCGCACGCGAAGCGTCTTCGATCATTCCGAGCACGCCGAGCACCGGCGTCGGATCGATCGAGCGGCCGAGTGTCTCATTATAAAAACTCACATTGCCGCCAGTGATGGGAATATCGAGCGCGGTGCAGGCCGCGGCGATGCCGTCAATGGCGCGGCTGAATTGCCACATCACTTCCGGCTTTTCCGGATTGCCGAAGTTTAGGCAGTTGGTGGCCGCCCAGGGTTTCGCGCCCGAGCAGGCCACGTTGCGCGCGGCCTCGGCGACAGCCAGCTGCGCGCCGACGAACGGATCGAGCCGGCACCAGCGTCCGTTGCCGTCGCTGGCGAGCGCCAGCGCGCGTTTCGTGCCCTTGACGCGCACTACCGCCGCATCGCCCGCTCCCGGCCTCTCGAGCGTGTTCGTGCGCACCATGTAATCGTACTGCTCCCAGATCCAGCGCTTCGAGGCGATTGCGGGAGCGGCCAGCAATCTGCGGAAATTTTCGGTGAGGTCGGCGCCCGCGGCGCCGAATTCGGCCAGGCGCTCGTTCGCAGCCGGCACCGGCGCCGCCAGGGGCCGCTGGTAGACGGGTCCCTCTTCGGCCAGCGCGTGCGCGGGAATCTCCGCCACGATGCTCCCATGGTGCAGTACGCGCACCAAACCATCTTCGGTAACGCGGCCGATTTCCACCGCGTCGAGGCCCCACTTGGCGAACACGGTGAGCACTTCCTGTTCGCGGCCGCGCTCGGCCACCAGCAGCATGCGCTCCTGCGATTCGCTCAACATCATTTCGTAGGGCGTCATGGTGGGTTCGCGCTGCGGCACGCGCGCCAGCTCAATCTCAATGCCCAGGCCGCCGCGCGACGCCATCTCGCACGACGAGCTCGTGAGTCCCGCCGCGCCCATGTCCTGAATCGCGACCACCGCGCCGGTTTGCATCGCTTCCAGGCACGCCTCGAGCAGCAATTTTTCCATGAACGGGTCGCCCACCTGCACGTTGGGCCGCTTCTGTTGCGATTCTTCGCTGAATTCAGCGGAAGCCAGCAGCGAGGCGCCGTGAATGCCGTCGCGCCCGGTCTTCGCGCCCACGTAAATCACCGGATTGCCCGCGCCGCGCGCCTTCGCGAAAAACAGGTCGCCTTTTTTGGCGATGCCGAGCGCCAGCACGTTCACCAGCGGATTCGCCGAATACCCCGGCTCGAATTGCACTTCGCCGCCGACCGTCGGCACTCCGAAACAGTTGCCGTAGTGCGCGATGCCACGCACCACGCCGTCGAGGATGCGCCGGTTGCGCGCAATCGTTTCGTCGTCAATTGCGTTGTCTGGTGGATTTACAGGAGGAGTTTTAGCCCCTGAAGAAATGGGCCCGAACCGCAGCGAATCGAGAACGGCAATCGGCCGCGCGCCCATCGTGAAGATGTCGCGCAGAATTCCGCCCACGCCGGTCGCCGCGCCCTGGAACGGCTCGACGTAACTCGGGTGATTGTGCGATTCCATCTTGAACGCGGCGGCCAGACCATCGCCAATATCCACCACGCCCGCGTTTTCGCCCGGCCCCTGCAACACCTGCGGCGCGCGCGTCGGCAGGCGGCGCAGGTGCGCCTTGCTCGACTTGTAGGAGCAGTGCTCGCTCCACATCACGCTGAAAATGCCCAACTCGGTGAAATTCGGATCGCGCCCGAGAATCTTCCGGATGCGCGCGTACTCCTCGGTCGAGAGGCCGTGTTCCGCCACCAGTTCCGGTGTGATTCTGATTTCGGTGTCGAGCATTTTGTCGTCTGAAGCCAACGGGCCAAGGTCTTTCACGAACTTGAAAGGCGCCTCGTGTAGGGGCACGGCAATGCCGTGCCCCTACAGGTGCGAAAAATCCATTTCCCTACGCTGAAACAGTCGCCTGCCGCGCAAGCGACTCGATCAGCGAGCGGAAAATCACCAGGCCGTCGGCCGAGCCGAGCGCCGCTTCGACGGCGCGCTCCGGATGCGGCATCAGGCCCATGACGTTGCGCTCGCGGTTGCAGACGCCCGCGATGTTCGCCAGCGAGCCGTTGGGATTCGCCGCCGCTTCTTCGCGCCCTTCGGGTGTCGTGTAGCGGAACACGATCTGGCGGTGGCGCTCGAGTTCGGCGAGCGTCGCTGCATCGCAAAAATAATTTCCTTCGGCGTGCGCGATCGGAATTTGCAGCACCTGGCCGGGCTTTGCCGCGCCGGTGAACGGTGTGTCGCTGGTTTCCACGCGGATGTGCACCTGCCGGCAGATAAACCGCAACCCCGCATTGCGCATGAGCACGCCCGGCAGCAACCCCGCCTCGCAAAGAATCTGGAAGCCGTTGCAGATGCCGAGGACGAGGCCGCCGTCGCGAGCGAATTTTTCGACCGCGCGCATCACCGGAGAAAACCGCGCAATCGCGCCCGTGCGCAGGTAATCGCCGTAGGAAAATCCGCCGGGCAGCACGATGGCGTCGAAGCCCGCAACCTGTTCCGATTGATGCCAGAGGAATTCGACGGACTGGTGCATCACTTGTCCCAGGGCGTAGTAAGCGTCGTGGTCGCAGTTCGACCCTGGAAACACGACCACCCCGAATTTCATCGCGTCTGCGCTCCCCTCATGCCCTCATTTTATCACAGCGCGCGCCTATATTCCCTGGCGCGTCGAAGGGACATCCGTTCATGCCGGCTCCGGCAATTTGGCACAATTGTAGATAGCATATATTCGAGAGAAGTATTCCGGCCGTCCGTAATTCGGACGGCTTGACGAGCGGCCCTAGCGGCCGGAAACGCGCTTCGGCAACATGTGTGCCGGGCGGCGATGGATCGCCATGTACGCCAAGACCAGCACGAACGCCGACCCCAGGCCAACGGCGGCCGAGTCAATCGCCAAGCCCAAGATCCCGCCGGCCAGCACGATCATGCCGAGCACAGCGAGATTCGCGCCTGCATAAACTTCTAGAACGAGATCACCTACAATGAAGGAAATAGCAACCATTACGAGGCCCCAGTTCAACCAAACACCCATGACCGGTCCCTCCCCTGGAAATGTGGGCGGACAATAACACGCGCGGAGCAGAGGAACAACACTTTCAATTCGGCGCAGGGTACGGAATGGTTACTCCATAAGTGAGTAGTAATTATTGAGGGGCGGTGGCTACCGCTTGCGGGAGACGTTGCGCTTTGATTTTTTGCGCGCGCTTGATTTTGCGGCCTTGGAAGCGGCAGCCATTTCGCGGCGGCGGGCGGATGCCCAGCCGGGCTTGTTTACCTGGTGTCCGCGGGCAACGCCCAAGGCATCGGGAGGCACGTTCTTGGTGATGACCGAGCCGGCGCCGATGTACGCGCCGTCGCCTATGCGCACCGGCGCAACCAGCGCCGTATCGCTGCCGATAAAGACGCGCTTGCCGATGGTCGTGGGATTCTTGCGCGCGCCGTCGTAGTTGCAAGTGATGGTGCCCGCGCCAATGTTCGTGCCGGCGCCGACGCGCGTGTCGCCCAGGTACGTCAGGTGCATGGATTTGACGCCTTCGCCGAGCACGCTCTTCTTCACCTCCACGAAATTCCCCACGCGCGCGTTTTTTCCCAGGCGCGTACCGGGGCGGAGATGCGAGAACGGCCCAACCTGCGCGCCGTTCGAGAGATAGCTCGACGTTACGATCGAGTGTGGCTTGACGAGCACGTTGTCTTTCAGCACGGCGTCGGCCAGCACGCTGCCGGTGCGAATCGTGCAGCCTGAGCCGATGCGCGTTTTGCCGAGCAGTTGTACGCACGGCTCGATGCGTGTGTCCGGGCCGATCGTGACTTCGGGATCGATCAACACGCTTTCCGGCATCTCGATCGTCACGCCCGCGTCCATTATGGCGGCGCGTTTGCGCCGCCTGAAGACGCCGTCCACCGCGGCCAGATCGGCGCGGGTGTTGCATCCCAGCACTTCGTCGGGATCGGCGGCCAGAACGGCCTGCACGTTTTCGCCCTTCTGCCGCAACACAGCGATGGCGTCGGTCAGGTAAAGCTCTTTGTGCACGTTCCGCGGTTTCAGCGTCTCCAGGCAGGGCCACAATTTTTCGAGCGAGAAGCAGTAGATGCTGGAATTGATTTCACGGATGGCGCGCTGCTCGCCGGTGAGCGCCGAATCCTCGACAATCGCCGCTACTTGGCCGTCGTCGCGCCGCACGATGCGCCCGTAGCCCGCGGGATTCGCGATTTCAGCGGAAAGAATCGTAGCGGCTGCGCCGGTTTCCCGATGAGAGCGCGCCAGCGCCGCCAGCGTCTCCGTGCGGATCAATGGCGCATCGCCCGGCAGCACGATGGCGAATTTCGCGCGCGGCGGGATCGCGCGCCGCGCCACGAGCATGGCATGGCCCGTGCCGCGCTGCGGTTGCTGCAATGCTGTCTTCACGCCGAGTGGCGCGACTGCGGCGGTCACGTCCTCGGCCTGATGGCCCACGACCGCGATCATCTCTCGCGCCTTGAGCGGCCGGCACGCGCGCACCGTGTGCTCGACCAGCGAGCGCCCGCCCACGCGGTGCAGCACCTTCGCCAGCGCGGATTTCAACCGCGTGCCCTTACCTGCGGCCAGGATTACAACTACGAAATCGGAAGTTGCCATGTCCTCATTGTCTGCGGTTCGCCACGCTTTGACAATCCAGCGCCATGCGGAGCGGCGCGAATCGAATACTCACGTAACAAACACGGGGTTGGCGCGCTCGGGCTGCTCAATTTCCGGCGGGAGCAGTCGCCTCAGCGCGGAGCGCGCGATGCTCGGCGGGGGCTTCGTCGAATGTTTCGGTCCAAAGCGAGGAATCGGCCAGCAGGCGCGTGACCAGTTGCGTGTGCAGCGCGTGGCCTGCCTTGTAAGCTTCGACGCGCGCCAGCAACGGGCGCCCCACCAGCGCCAGGTCCCCAATGAGATCGAGCGCCTTGTGCCGCCCGAATTCGTCCGGGAAGCGCAGCGGGCCGTTCATGACTCCGCTCTCGTTGAGCACAATGGCGTTGTTGAGCGAGCCGCCGCGAATCAGGCCCATGCGGCGCAGCCCTTCGAAGTCCTGCACGAAGCCGAAGGTTCGCGCGGGCGCCAGCATCCGGCTGAAGGATTCCCGCCCCACGCGCATCGCGACTTCCTGCGCACCCACGGCCGGGTGCGCGTATTCCACAAAACAGCGCACCTGGAAATCGTCGGCGGGATAAATCCCGATGCGCCGGCCGCCATCGGCAACTTCGAGAGGTTTCACCACCCGCAGATAGCGCCGCCGCTTTCTCAACCGGCGAATCCCGGCCTGCCCGAGCATCTCGATGAACGGCTGCGAGGAGCCGTCCAGGATCGGCAATTCGAGCGCGTCCAGCTCGATGTACACATTGTCCACGCCGCAGGAATAAAGAGCCGCGAGCACGTGCTCGGTGGTCGAGAGCAGCACTCCCTTTTTCATCAGGCTGGTCGCGTAGCTCACGCGGGCGACGTTGCGCACGTGCGCTTCGATTTCAAAGTTGTCCAGGTCCACGCGCCGGAAGACAATTCCCGTGTTGGCCGGCGCGGGCACAAACCGCAGGTGAGATTTCACCGCGGTGTGCAGCCCTACTCCCTGGGTGGCAACCGGCCTCTCGATCGTGGTCTGATAGGTCATTTGTGGAGCTGTTACTTTAGCATTTGATGGGCCTTGATGCCATATGGTTACTTCAATAAAATCAGTAAGTTGCGACCAAACCGTAAACATGGTGTGGTAATAAAGACACAAAACATATCATTTCGTGTGTCGATTTGCACCGATTTCCCGCCTTGGTCATTTCGCCCTGAAAAATCTTCGCCAGAAGGTATCCACACGACATGACGCAGCGCTTGTGTCCCTTTGACCGTGCGCTTAGAATAGCTGATTGAGATTGCTTGGGTGCGGTCCCGCTCATGCGGGATTGAAGCCCGCCAGAAGATTTATGGCTACTCCATTCCATATCATTTCGAACAGCGCCGCGATCCCGGTTCCCGAGGGTTCGCTCGATCCGTCTGTACATCCCCGGCCGGAATGGTTGCGCGTGAAATTTTTCAACGGGCCGAACTATCAGGATCTAAAGCGCCTCATGCGCACGATGGGCCTGAACACCGTGTGCGAAAGCGCCCGCTGCCCCAACATGGGCGAGTGCTGGGAGCACCGCACGGCAACATTCATGATTTTGGGCAACATCTGCACACGCGCCTGCGGCTTTTGCGCTGTGCCTTCGGGCAAGCCTGCCGCGCCGCCGGACGAGCACGAGCCGGAGCGCGTCGCCGAAGCCGCCGCGCGCATGGGCCTGCGCTATGCGGTGGTGACTTCGGTCAACCGCGACGATCAGCCCGATGGCGGCGCGGCTATTTTTGCCCGCACGATCGCCGAAATTCGCGGCCGCGTCCCGGACTGCAAAATCGAAGTGCTGATCCCGGATTTTCGCGGAGACTGGCAAGCCCTGGAGACCGTCGTGGGCGCCCGGCCCGACGTGCTCAACCACAACACGGAAACGGTTCCGCGGCTGTACCGCGAGGTGCGCAAGGGCGCGATTTACGAGCGTTCGCTCGAACTGCTCCGCCGCGCGAAATCCCTGGCGCCGAAAATGTCCACGAAAACGGGACTGATGCTGGGTCTGGGCGAAACGCGCGAGGAAGTGCTTGCCGCCATGCGGGATCTCGCCGCGCAAGGCACGAACATTCTAACGCTGGGGCAGTACATGCAGCCCACGCGCGAGCACCTGCCCGTCGTGCGCTTCGTCCATCCCGATGAATTTGCCGAGTACAAGAAACTCGGCGAGCAGATGGGCTTCGCGCACGTGGAGTCGGGGCCGCTGGTGCGCTCCTCGTACCACGCGTTTGAGCAGGAAGCCGCCGCGCGCGTTTAGTGCTGTGGCTGCTTCGCGCGCCGCAGTACGCGAGGGTTTTGGTAGCACAGACTTCAGTCTGTGCGGTTTCTGCCGAACGCCGCGCAAACCAAAACCACACAGTCCCGCCTAATAGGACTGTGCTACTGGGTATCCCGTAAAGGAAAAATCAGATGAGACAAGCATGGACTTCCGCAGGCGTGTTTTCCCAGACCGCCGTTTGCGTTCTATTCCTTTGTGCGATCCCGGCGGCGGTCTCGGCGCAAGACGCCGCCCCTATGTCCGGCGCGGACGTTTATCAGAAGCGCTGCGCAACGTGTCACGAGCAAGCGGGTACCCGGGCGCCGTCGCGCGATGCTCTACAGAAGATGCCCGCCGCGCGAATCCTCAGGACGCTGGACTTCGGCTTGATGATGGGCGTGGCCTACCCCATGAAACGCGAAGAACGCGAGGCTGTGGCCAGCTATTTGGGGACTCAGGCTGAAGAAGCCCCGCGGCCCGCCAGCGCTTTCTGTGCCGCGGGAGTGCGCCCGATGTCCGGCCCAGCTACGGCAAATTGGATGGGGTGGAGTCCATCTCCGTCGAACACGCGGTATCAGACGGCCGAGCCGGCCGGCCTCACCATGAAACAAGTCCGCCACCTCAAGTTGAAATGGGCGCTCGGCTTCCCGGGTGACGTCACCGCGTTCGCCGCGCCGTCCGTTGTGAACGGCACGCTCTTCGTGGGCAGTGCCGGGGGCGCGGTACAGGCTGTGGATGCCAAGACGGGATGCCTGCACTGGGTGTTTCAGGCGAACGGACCTGTCCGTGCCGCGATCTTTCCCGTGCGAAATGGTTCGACGTACTCGCTGGTGTTTGGAGACCTGATTGGCTGGGTCTATGCGCTGGACGCAAAAACGGGCAAGCAGCTTTGGAAACGCAAAATGGAAGACCACGAAGCCACGCGCCTGACAGGCTCGCCTGTCGCACACGAGGGTGTCGTCTTCATTCCGGCCGCCTCCTGGGAGGAAACTCGCTCGACCGATCCCGAATACAAGTGCTGTACGTTTCGAGGCAGCTTGACGGCGCTTCGCGTCAGCGACGGTTCCGTGGTTTGGAAATCCTACATGGTGGATGAACCCAAAAAAACGGGCGTCAACAGCGTGGGAGCCGAACAATGGGGACCTTCTGGCGCTCCAATCTGGTCCAGCCCAACGATTGATGCGAAACGCGGACTTCTCTACGTCACCACAGGCGACAATTATTCTTCGCCGGCAACCGATACCAGCGACGCCGTGAGGGCGCTCGAAATCAAGACGGGACGTGTGGTATGGTCCCAGCAAACAATTTCGAATGACGCGTACACGTCCGCCTGCCGCAGAAAAGGCGTCAACTGCCCTCCCGAGAACGGACCCGACTACGACTTCGGATCATCAGCCCTGCTGGTCCGCGCACCGAATGGCCGGGAAATTCTCGTTGCGGGACAGAAATCAGGTGTCGTGTACGCTTTTGATCCTAACAATAGAGGCAAAATTCTTTGGCAAACGCGCGTCGGGAAAGGCGGGCTGAACGGAGGCGTGCAATGGGGCATGGCCAGCGACGAACAAAAAGTGTACGCGTCTGTCTCCGACGTGTCAGGCGTGATGAATACCGCGGGGCCTGTTGGCGGGGCCACGTTCGATCCCGTGCAGGGTGGCGGCCTGACGGCTTTGCACCTCGAAGATGGCGGCAAAGCCTGGTTCGCCCCGAGCCATCCGTGCGCTCCGCCGCGCCCCGGTTGCAGCCCCGGCCAGTCGCAAGCGCTCACGCTGATTCCCGGCGTCGTTTTCTCCGGCGCGCTCGACGGGCACATCCGCGCATTTGCGACCGAAGACGGCGAAGTGGTTTGGGATTTCGACACCGCGAAGGAGTACGCCACCGTGAATGGAATCCAGGCCAGTGGAGGCTCGCTCGACGGAGCCGGTCCGGTCATCGCTGGCGGCATGGTCTTCGTCAATTCCGGATATCCTCGCAATGGCGGAATGCCCGGCAACGTCTTGCTGGCGTTTGCGCCGGAGGATTAGTCCGGATTTCCTACCGTGCGTGATTATGCAAGCCCCTCGAACATAGACCGTATTAATCCGTATTGACATATCATATAAAAGCAAATATAAATATACTTTCTGGAGGTGTCCATGCGCTCCGATGAACTGCTCAACCCGCGCGAGGCCGCGCGCGCCCTGGGAATCAGCTATCCCACGCTCAAGCAGTGGATCTACAAGAAGAAGCTGCGCAGCGTCCTAACCGCCGGGGGGCACCACCGCATTCCCGCCTCGGAAATCGAGCGGTTTCTGCCGCGCACAGAGGAAAAAGACGTGCTGGCCGGGCGGCGCGGCTTCCGCCGCATCAGCGGGCGAAATCAACTGGTGGGCCGGATCGTCGAAGTTCGCTACAGCGGCCTGCTGGCCCAGGTGAAACTTTCGATCGGAGGCCAGCGCATCTCATCCATCATCACGGCGGACGCTGCGCGCGAAATGCGCCTGGAAAAAGGACAGACCGCGGCAGCCCTCATCAAGTCCACCGAAGTCATGATCGTACGCGTTTGAATTCCAGCGACGGACACGTGAGACGCATCCACACAACGTTATCGGCAACGTTCGCCGTGCTCGCACTGGCTGCGGCGCCTCTCGTCCACGCGGGAAATTCTTTCTCCGCCGCGTCACAGGATGCGCAGAAGCCATGCGGCGCCATCACGGTGGCTGCCGCCGCGGACTTGATGTATGCAATGAACGAAATCGCCGGAAATTTCGAGAAGGCGGCCGGCTGCACGGTTCGCGTGATTACGGGATCCTCCGGGAATTTCCTTTCGCAGATCGAGAATGGCGCGCCTTTCGACGTGTTTTTCTCCGCGGACATCGAGTATGCGAGAAAGCTCGAAGCCGAAGGGCTTGCCGCGCCGGATAGCGCCTACCTGTATGCGGTTGGAAAAATCGTGTTGTGGGTAAGAAATGATTCGCGTCTGGACATCGGCAAAGGGCTTGCGGCGCTGCGCGATCCGTCCATCCACAAGGTGGCGATCGCGAATCCGCAGCATGCGCCTTACGGGCGCGCGGGCGAAGAGGCGCTGCGGAAAGCGGGTGTCTATGATGCGATTAAAGATCGTCTCGTGCTGGGCGAAAATATTTCGCAGGCGGCGCAGTTTGTCGAATCTGGAAATGCGGATGCCGGAATTCTCGCGCTCTCCCTCGTCGTTTCACCGGGGCTAAAGGAAAAGGGCCGTTACTGGAAAATTCCGGAGAATTTGTATACTCCGATCCAGCAGGGCGCCGTGCTGGTGCGCGCTTCGCAGAATCCGCAGGGCGCGCGAGCGTTTCTCGAATACATCAAAACACCCGCGGCAGCCGCGTTGCTCGAGCGCTACGGGTTTGCGCTGCCCGGTTCGGGTGCGGTCCCGCTCATGCGGGATTGGAGCCCGCATATATCGGGTGCGGGCTCTACTTGGAGCCCGCATATAAAGGTGACACCTTGAACTGGCAGGCCATTACGCTTTCCTTGAAGCTGGCGGTGAGCGTTGCGGGGATTCTGCTTGTCGCGGGCCTGCCCATCGCCTATTGGGTGACGTTCTCGCGCTGGCGGTGGAAGTTTCTGATCGAGGCGGTGGTGGCGCTCCCGCTCGTTCTGCCTCCCACTGTGCTCGGGTATTACATTCTCGTTGGCCTCGGTCCGCGAACGTTTCCCGGAAAATTGTGGCAGTCGTGGTTCGGCCACACGCTGCCGTTCACGTTCGGAGGTTTGCTGATCGCTTCCGTGCTCTACAGCCTGCCGTTCGCGGTGCAGCCGTTTTCCGCCGGGTTCGAAGCCGTGGACCGCAGGCTGATCGAGGCGTCGTGGACGCTCGGCGCTTCCCGGCTGGGAACATTTTTTCGCGTGATCCTGCCGCTCTCCGCGGCCGGCGCGGTTACCGGGACGGTGCTCAGTTTCGCGCACACAATCGGCGAATTCGGCGTCGTGCTGATGGTCGGCGGAAATATCCCGGGCGTGACGCGGACCGTTTCCATCGATATTTACGATCAGGTGCAGGCGGCCAATTACGACGCCGCGAATCGGACCGCGCTGGCCCTGCTGTTGTTTTCCTTCCTGGTTCTTTCCGTGATTTACGGGACAAATCGCAGGGCGCTGAGTCTTTGGCGGAAGCAATAGAACCGGGCGCGCGGGAAAGGGAAAATGTCGCTCGAAGTTGCGATTGAAAAACAGGTGTCCGGTTTCCGGCTGGCTGTCGAGTTCACGGCGGACGGCGCACCGTTGGGTTTGCTTGGTCCATCCGGCTCCGGCAAGACGATGACGCTGCGCGCTATCGCGGGGCTGGAGTCGCCGGACCGCGGGCGCATCGCGCTCCACGGGCGCGTGCTGTTCGATTCCGCGCGCGGGATCAACGTGCCGGCGCGGGCGCGGCGCATCGGTTTGCTCTTCCAGCACTATGCGCTGTTCCCGCACCTGACCGTCGCGGAAAATATTGCGTTTGGATTAGGGCGTCTGCCCAGGCCTGAGCAGGCCCGCCGCGTTGCGCGGCAACTCGCCGCCGCGCGCCTGGACGGCCTTGCGGGCCGGTATCCCGCATCGCTTTCGGGCGGCGAACAGCAGCGTGTGGCGCTGGCGCGGGCCCTGGCCGTGGAACCGGAGGCGCTGCTGCTCGACGAACCATTTTCCGCGCTCGACACGCACCTGCGCAGCGCGCTCGAACGGCAACTCCGCGAAACGCTGGCCACCTATCAAGGATCGACGCTCTTCGTAAGCCACAATCTCGAAGAGGCCTACCGCGTCTGCGGAGAGCTTGTGGTGCTGGAGCGCGGAGCCGTGGCGGCGCGCGGCCCCAAGGAAGAAATCTTCCGCCACCCCCCGACGCTGGAAGTTGCGCGTCTGACCGGATGCAAAAATTATTCCCGCGCGCGCTGCGCGGCCGATGGACTCGTCGAAGCGCTTGACTGGGGCTGCGCGGTCCGCGTGACGCAGGAGTTTGCAAAGCCGCCCGCGCACGTCGCCATTCGCGCGCACCATATTCGCGTGCGCGCGGCGGACGCAAGCACGGACCAAGTCCACGAAAATATATTCCCCTGCTGGCTCGCCGCGATGACTGAGACGCCCTTCCGCGTCACCCTGGACCTGCGAATCGGCGGCTCGCCCGCCAGCCCCGCCGATTTTCACGTTCAGGCGGAAGTCTTCAAACAGGAATGGGAAGCATTCCGCAATCTCCCGCAGCCCTGGCAGGCTGAACTCGCGCCCGACCGGCTGTTCCTTCTGTCGGACTAATTGTCCCATCGGACTTGTGCATTGCGGTGGCGCCTCTTGTAGCGCCGGCCTTCAGGCCGGCATCCTGAAATTGGTCAGATGCTCGCCTGAAGACGAGCGCTACACGAGATTCGATCAATTTTGCAGGTTGAATCGTTGTGTTGAAGGCGTGCCAGCCGGACGGGGCGGCTATGTTCAGGGAGAAACCGTGAACACAATCGCGCCGGAAGCGCCCCCGCCTGGCAGGAGAGTGAACACAGTCACATTGACAGCGGGGTTTGCGGAGAAAATATCCACTGCCGGTATCGTGGCATCGAGTTCTGTTGCGCTGACATAGGTAGTCGCCACGCTGCTGCCATTCCACTGCACGACCGAACAAGGGACGAACGAGCTGCCGGTCACTGTCAGCGGAAATGTCTGGGAACCTGCTATCGCGCTGGTTTGCGACAGCGAGATGATGCTGGGTGTGGGAAGACCTGGTGGAGCAGGCGTAGTCATCGTGAAGGGCACGGTGTTGGATGGCGCTGAAGGATTGGAGACAGAGATCCCAGCAGTTCCAGGAAATGCCGCATCCGCAGCGGTGACCGAAGCTGTAAGCTGAGTCGAACTTCCGAAAGTGGTTACGCGCGGAGAACCATTCCAGTTCACAACCGAACCGTTCACGAAATTTGCGCCATTCACCGTTAATGTAAAGCCGTTGGGTTGGCAGTATGGAGTAGATGAGAGTGAAGTCGAGGGCGCCAAGACGGATGTAATCGCCGGCGCGGGGCCTGCGGCCGCATCAATCTTGAAATTAATGAAGTTCGACACTTCGGTCGTTGTAGTAGCGTATACATTGGAAGATCCTGAAACGGCCGAGCCGGGAATCTGGACGGCCACAGGTACTTTCCCGGCAGTTGTGATGTCGGCGATTGGAACGGTAGCCGTGAGCTGCGCGCTGCTCACAAAAGTGGTTGTGAGCGAGACCTGGTTTGGACCCACATTCCAGAGGATGATTGCGCCGGTGACAAAGCCAGCACCGTTGGCGGTGATCGGCAAACCGGTTGGGGGTACGTTACCCAAGGCCACTGCGCTAGGGCTCAGAAAAGTCAGCACCGAGGAGGACGTCTGGCTCGACAAGTTTGTGTTGAACTGGGAGCAGCCTGTCACCAGGCCCAACACCCCCAGCGCCGCGATTAGCCACCTGCGCGAATACATCCGAACACGCTCCTAATTGAGCCATCCATGCGAGACGCCGACCGGCGAAAATCCTGCGAGAACTATCCGGGTGCTGAGGAAACCAGCGACGATCCTGTGATCGGGTGCGGGCTCTACTTGGAGCCCGCCAGGATTTGGAAAGAACCCCTGCCAAACCGGCCTGTTTTGATACCACCGGAGCCCGTCCCAAGTCAACTCAGACGACCCTATAGCCTACACTACGGCAGGCCATTTGAGATGCGCAGTTTGCGTCGAACCGTTGCCCGGAATGATGCGCCTCCCCACTAGTGTCCTGAGTCAGAAGTGCGCTTACAAAGTCAGCCGCTCGGGACAAGCTTTGTGGGTCGGACCTTCAGGTCCGACAATATCGGTGGACCGGGAGGAGGGCTTTTAAGCCCTGAAGCTTCAGGGGCTGAAGCCCTGAATGTCGCTGACATTGCATGTCGGAGCTAAAGTCGAAGATCCCGACCTTGTCGGGGCTCCGACCCACAAACCCAGTTGGGCATTTTTTGAAGGCTTTCTGACTCAGGACACTAGTTCTGATTCCTCTGCCCCGCATGGAGTGTGGCCAGGACGTCGCGGACAAGATGCTGCACGCGTTCTGCGCACGCGGCATCTTCCATCGGGGCTGTCGCGGCAGCGCGCAACCGCATTGCCGCCTCGTCGTTGTGGCCGAGTTTGGCAGCCACGTCTCCGGCCAGCAGCAAGAACAGAGGATTTTCCGGAAACTCGGAGGTGAGAGGCGCGGCGGCTTGGGTGGCGCGCGCGTAGTCGCGGTCGTAATTGCGCAGGTTCTTCGCCATGTAGAAACGCGCTTCGACCCGCGTCAACTCGCCCTGCGCGGCTGCCGTCTCCAGTTGGCGGAGGCCCGTGCGTTTATCGCCGCCGGGAATGCCCATGAAGAAGCGCAAGATCTTTGCGATCGCCGAAAGTGTGTCCACATAATAATTGTAAAGACCGAGACCCGTGTAGGCATCCGCCAGATCGGGGTCGAGTTCGAGGCAGCGCAGCAGATGCTTGCGCGCCTCGACGCCCGCGCGGGCCGTGGCCATTTTTTCGTAACGCAGGCCCAGCAGACGCGCGCGCAGCGCGTAACCCATCCCGGCGTACAACTCCATTTCGGCGGTGTCCGATTTGGAGATGGCCGCCTCGGCGAGCCGCGCCACTTTGTCGGCCAGGGCGAGATACGCGTCGTCTTCCGGACCGCGAGCATGGATCCAGGCGTCCAGCGTGTTGTATTTCAGTTCCAGCGATGCGCAATAGATCTTCCACCAGAGCATGTCCGCCTCGAGCAGATAGCCCAACGGATGCTCGGGATGCCCGGCTTCGAGCGTGCGGAACAGCGCGATGGCCTGATCCGTCTTGCCCGTATACATCAGCTTCACACCTTCGATGGCCTCGGGCGGAAGGTTCAATTGCGACGCCCGGCTTCCCACGGGAGCAAACAATGCAGCGGTCAGAAGGAGAAGCGCGCGGAAATGAAAGGGCGGGATGCGCACGGGGCTATTCTTGATATTTCTTTTCGGCGGCGGATTGGCGGCTGAAAACCCACGCGCCACTTACGTACATCGCGAAGCATTCTAACGCAAACACGGGGAAAGCCAGATACCCCGGCACGGGCATTTCGAATATCTTCCATTCCTGGAGGATTGGAAACGTGTACATCCATTTCGCCGCCGCCCAGTAATTCCAGAATTCCCATAGCCAGCCGCAAACCCATCCGGCGATCAGGAAGGAGTACGCGCGCCCGCGGTAACCGCGAGCGAGGTCGCCCGAGAATGAGGGCAAATGCAGACGGTGGTTGACCGGCTCGAGCAGAAATAAAAATCCGAGCCAGACGAATGCGAACAGGTACATGCTCGTGCGCCGGGAAACAAGAATCGGGACCACGAGCAGCACACCGCCCAGCGCCATGAAAACAGTCTCGGCCGCGCGGCTGAAGCGGATTGGCCGCCAATCCCGTTCGAACCAACCGAACGACTCAATCAGCGCGGCGGTCATGAAAATGCCGGGCGTGATCGTGGCGAACGACCAGGCATACCCAAACCAGCGTTCGAAACGCGCCTGCGGGAGTCCTATGTACGCCCAATTCGCCAGCCGCAGGTTATAGGCTTCGAAAATGAGCCACAAAGGAACCGATAGCGCGCCCATCTTCAGCAAACCGCGAGGCTCATCCCGCAGCCGCGAATGGCCGGAGATCGCGAATACCGCCGCGTCCGCCAGCAAAATGTACGCCGTCCAGGCCAGCGGAGTGAAGTACGTGGCGGCAGGCTCGACGCCGTGAAACATCAGGTACTCCGCAAACACCAGCGCCACCAGGCCGAGCCAGCCATGCGCGGGCAACGGCCTGCGGCGCGCGCGGAAAAATTCCGCGGTGAGAATCGTCACCGTCGCCGCCGTCAGCATAATTCCGAGCTTCAGCATGCGCTCCGTTTGCTCCGCCAGGATTTCGCATCATTTTTGCACCCTTGGCCGGGTTTCGCGCAGCGATTTCTTGGGCCCGCTGCGCGCATCTGATATGCTTTGGCCGTTTTTGGCCCGTCCATGTCCACACTTCTGCCATCGGAAAAACTCGAACGCGGCCTCGGCCTTACGGAGGCCGTGGCGCTGAACATGAACGCGATGGTGGGCATTGGGCCGTTTATCGTGATTCCGCTGGTGATTCAGGCGATGGGCGGGCCGCAGTGCCTGCTGGCGTGGGTGGCGGGCGCCGTACTCTCCGTGCTGGACGGCCTGGTGTGGGCCGAGTTGGGCGCGGCGATGCCGCGCGCCGGCGGCAGCTACGCGTTTCTGCGCGAGGCCTACGGTCCGGGGCGCGGCGGGCGTCTGATGTCTTTCCTGTACATCTGGCAGACGCTGATCCAGGCGCCGCTCGTCGTAGCCTCCGGCGCAATCGGCTTCTCGCAGTACCTCACGTATCTTGTGCCGCTCGGCGCGTATCAACAGAAAGCGGTTTCCGCCGCGCTCGTCGCTTTCTTGATCCTCCTTCTTTACCGCAGGATCGCGGCCGTCGGCCTGATCTCGAAGTTTCTCTGGATCGGCGTGGTCGGGACGATGCTCTGGATGATCTGGGGCGGGGTGACGCATTTCTCCGCGCGGATGGCGTTTGATTTCCCCGCCGGCGCCTGGAATTGGTCGTGGATTTTCTTCGCGGGACTCGGCTCGGCGACGGTCAACACGATTTATACGTACCTGGGCTACTACCACATCTGCAATCTGGGCGCGGAGATTCGCCATCCCGAACGCAACATCCCGCGCGCGATTCTGCTGTCGGTCGCGGGGATCGCCGTACTGTACCTGGCGATGCAAACGAGCATCCTCGGCGTGGTGCCGTGGCGCGAGGCGCAGAATTCGCAATACATCGTGAGCACGTTCGTCGAACGGTTGTACGGAACGCGCGCGGCGGCGTTCGCCACCATCATGATTCTGTGGATCGCGTTCGCCTCGCTGTTCACGACGCTGCTCAGCTACTCGCGCGTTCCGTTCGCCGCGGCCGAGGACGGCAACTTCTTTCCGGTATTCGCGCGCGTGCATCCCACCAAGCGCTTCCCGCACGTCTCCCTTCTTTTTCTGGGCGTTGCGTCGCTGGCGTTCAGCGTGTTGTTCCGTCTCTCCAGCGTCATCAAGGCGATCATCGCCGTGCGTCTTCTCGTGCAGTTCATCAGCCAGGCCGTGGGCGTGATGATTTTGCGCCGCCGCTGGCCTCCCGAGCGCCTTCCCTTTAAGATGTGGCTCTATCCCTGGCCCGCCGTGCTCTCGATTCTGGGCTGGGCGGCGCTGTTTTATTACACGGGATGGAGATTCGCGCTGGGAGGAATCGGCGTCATTTCCCTGGGCGTCTTGACCTATATGGTGCAGGCGCGCTACAGGCGCGTGTGGCCGTTCGCTGCGGCCGGAGAGGCCGCCCGAGGTATGGAACGATGAAACGCTGGCTCAGACTCGCCGTGCTCGCGCTGCTCGTGGCGCTGCCCGTTTTGCCGCAGGTTGCGGCGCAGGTTGCCGCGCAGCAGGAGCCGGATGCGCCCGGACGCGGCCAGACGGTTGCCGACACGCTCGAAGCGATCCAGCAGGCGCGCGTGGTGACGCGCGTCCTGTTCATCGTGGCTCATCCCGACGACGAAGCCTCCACTCTGCTCACCTACCTGCCGCACGGCCTGGGAACCGACACCACGCTGCTCACGCTCAACCGCGGCGAAGGCGGCCAGAACGCCATCGGCCCCGAGCAGGGCAAGCAGCTCGGCATCCTGCGCAGCGCGGAGCTTTCCGCGGCCATGAATGTCGAAGGGCCGCGCCTCTACTTCACGCGCGTGACCGATTTCGGGTTTTCGAAAACGCTCAAAGAGACGCTGGAGATGTGGCACGGAGTCGAGCTGGAAGACATGGTGCGCGTGATCCGCACGCTGCGCCCCAACATCGTCGTAAACGGCTGGGGAGGACAGAAAACCGGGCACGGCAATCACCAGGCTTCCGGCTATCAGACGCCGCTAGCGGTCGAAGCCGCGGCCGATCCCAAAAAATATCCCGAACAGCTTGCGGAGGGATTGCAGCCGTGGCGCGCGGAGATGGTGCTCGACCCGGTCCGTCCTCAAGGGCCGCAGGACGACAAAGTGGACTACACCGGCTCCTGGGTCGTGCCCGCCGACGATATTTCTCCGATCTGGGGACGCAGCTATCGCGACATTTCCATCGAGGGCTACGTGCATCACCGCTCTCAGGGCGTAACGCCATTCTTGAATTCGCCGTTCCTCCGCCGGCCTTATGGCCTGAAGCGCGCGGCCGGCGGGCCGCCCACTCCGGCGGATTTTGCGCAGCCCATCGCGTCGCTCGCGAGCGTGATTCCGGCGCCGGTCGGGCAGCCGCTCGCCGCGGCCGATCGCGCGCTCGACCAGGCCCGAGCGGCGGCGGAAAAGCTGGACTGGCCCGCCGCGGTGCGCTGCATCGCAGAGGCAGGGAAACAGATCGCGTCGCTGGAAGACCAGGTGAAGCGTTCGCCGGACGCCTCCGCCGCAGGCGGACTGTGGGAACTCGAGCAAGTGCGCGAACGCATCAACCACGCGCTCGCCGATGCCGCGGCGATCAAGATCGTTTCGAACGCCGACCGGAGCGAGCTGGTCGCGGGCGAAAGCTTCAACGTGCGCGCCGAATTGGCTCATCGCGCGGATATATCCGCGGTTTTCTCCAAGCCGGACCTGGCGCTGCCATCCGGATGGAGCATCACGAAGCAAGAAGAGAAGGACGGCTCGATCAATTTCAGCGTCGCGGTTCCCGCCGGAGCCGAGACGCCGCACACGCCGGGCGACTGGATGTATCCGTTCCTCCCGGCGCTGGTCAGCGCGCGCGCGCGCGTCGAAGTGGAAGGCTACGCATTTGATTTCACCGCGCCGGTCACCAGCCTCCATTCCACCACGACTGCCGTGCTGCGCTACCCGCTGCGCCTGGTTCCCCCCGTGGCGCTCACCGTCGAGCCGGAACAGTACGTGGTCGTGGAAACGCGCCAGCCAAAGCAGTTTGAAGTCTTCGCGCGCGTGCGTTCGTTCGCGCAGGCGCCGTCCCAGGTCACGGTTGGCGTGGAAGTTCCGTCCGGCTGGAAGGCGCCGCAGGCGGAGGCCGTCGAGTTCTCGGGCGCGGGCGATCGCCTCGTGCATCTGGTGGTGACGCCGCCCGCAAAAATCCCGGCGGGAAATTACGAGTTGAAGGCCTATGCGAAGCGCGGCGCGGAAACGTTCGAAACATCGCTCGAGCCGCTGCCTTCGCTGCCGACCTACCTGTGGAGCGCGCCGGCCAGGATAACCGTGCGCGCGTTCGCCATCGCCGTTCCCGATCATCTTCGCGCCGGCTACATCGCCGCCGAAAATGACGCCATCCCGGATTCGTTGCGGCGCTTGGGCGTGGAAGTCGAGATGCTCGATGCGAATGCGGTCGCGTTCGGCGACCTCAGCGGGTTCGACGCAATCGTGCTCGGCCTGCGCGCCTACGAGCTGCGCTCCGACCTGGTCGCTTCAAACCGCCGCCTTCTCGACTACGCGGCCGCGGGCGGCACGCTGGTCGTGCAAGATCAACGCCCGGCGATCTGGGACGCGCTCAAGCCCGCTCCCTTCCCGGCGACGATGGGTACGACGGCCCCCCGCATCACCGACGAAAACGCGGCCGTGAGTTTCACCGATCCCGCCAGCCCGCTGCTGAATTTCCCGAATAAAATTGTCGCGCATGATTTCGACGGCTGGGTGCAGGAGCGCGGCCTCTATTTCTGGGAGAAGTGGGACCCGCAATATCACACCGTCCTCTCGATGCACGATCCCGGAGAAAAGGACCTGACCGGCAGCCTCCTCTGGACGCGCACCGGCAAGGGCGCCTACATCTATACGGGCCTGTCGTTCTCGCGCCAGTTGCCGGAAGGCAACGCGGGCGCCTTCCGCCTGTTCGTCAACCTGCTCAGCCAGTCGCGCAACAAGGCAAAGTAGGCTCAGTTGATTGGCGTGAGGGCGGCACTGACAAAGCCCCGCCCTTCAAACAACGAAGGACAGGGCACCCTGAAATTCCATATCAAAGGCTGTGCCACCCGCCAATTAGTGTTGCTGTTTTTCAAAATAGGAACAAAGGATTTGCCGAAATAGACTGGTCGCGCATATTGATCTACATCGGTTTCCTTACATCTCTTGCCGTCGTGTTCACACCAAAATTTGATGAGACCGCACGCGCAGTTGCGAGAACATTTGTTTTCATGGGGCTAGGATTTCTCATTTATGGATAGCAGGAGGAGCTAGGGCCGCCCGCCTAACTGTGTTATATGCAATCGTGTAACAACAGAATCTTGTGAAGGGAGGTTAGAGAAATGAGGCGCTTTCCTCTGATTCTTGCAGGATTACTCTTTTCAGTTGCGTTCTTGGGAACGGCACTTGCCCAAACCGAGGCCACGCCCATACACGTGCAATCCGCAGCCCCGTTGACATCCCGCTTTGAAATAGTCCAATCAACCATTGCCGCGAAACTAACATTTAGACTCGACAAGCGGGCTGGACTGGTTTGGCAAATCGTCCACACTAGCACGGATGACCTTGCATGGCAGTTAGTACCCATTATCAGTCTTCCGCAGATCTCAACTGCTTCGGAAACGACACACTATCAGTTGTTCCTATCTGGCATTGCCAACCGCTTTGTCTTTCTCCTTAACCTAGATACTGGGAAGACATGGCAATTGCAATCGCATGTCGATGAAAAAACCAAAGAAGAGAGCCTCGCGTTTGTCCCTCTCGATTAGGTGTTTGGTGTGGGCGGCCGGGTGCGCCATTCTTCTCGTTCCGGGCTGCGCCTACCGCTTCTTGCGGCCTTTCTTGGAGCGAGTCCTACCCTTGCGGCCCTCGTGCACGAAGATTTCGTCGAACCTCTCCCAACTCATGTGATACGCCCGCTTCTTGTCGTTCTTTTGCATCCATTCAGCGCCGCCTTTGGAAATGCGCAATCTCCCGAAGGCGTGCTTCCCTTGTTTGATCCGAAAGAAAACATCAACTTTTGGAACATCCAACGCGGGAGTTCTAAATTCAACTGTATGTTTCGGCATAAACTGGCCCCTCTTCTCGCGAAATCCTAACCCCTACTAATTCTGGCTGCCTTCAAGTGCTTGAATCTTTGTAACGGATACCTTATATCCAAACGCCTTTAGGCGTTGGGCTGCATTTCTCAGATTAACTCGGCTAAAGAATGGAAGAGTCAAAGGCTTTCGCGACTTACTGATGATAGCGAACACAACTTCAAATTCTTCGTCGTTCGGCCTCCGGCCAGCATCCGTAATCCGAAATGTTTCTGGTAAGAAGTCGTTAACTGCTTGGCGAAACTCCGGGAGTGCACAGAAGAGTTCTCCTGACACGACACCCTGCGAGAAAAGATGACTCAATGTCGCTGATCCTCTATACCTCTTGACGTGGACAAGCAGCTTGTGACGAGAGTACAGATCACAAAACTCGATTTGATCTCGCGCCGTCGGGTATCTAATGAACTTCTGGTCCATGAGGAAGAATGTTTCTGGTGCAGCATCCGCAACACTCTGGTTGTACGTCTCCTCTTTGTCATGCGAATACTCAGGAAAGTGTAGAGTGATGTTCAGTACTTGGTTGAATGAGCTATCCACGGTTCCTAGAAAATCGGGGCTTATCCGATACCACTTGCCGTTGTTTAGGAGGAAAGTCTCACTGCCCGAGTCAATCTCACAATAAATGCATCGATAGACAGACCAGGTTGTTACTACAGCGTCAGACGAAAAACCTATTAGGTAAATTCGTCTCCTATTCTTTAGCGTGTCTATTGTCGGGATGAAATGTTCTCCAGCGTCTTCAAGAAAGGCGTTGAAATGAATATCGGAGTGCAGGTCTGCTCGCTGTGTGTCACGATACTTGAAGCCAGCCATCCCCTCCCATTCGATCCGGTCAGGTATCGCTAACCAAAGCCGGTCAAAGTCGCGGTGACGAAGTCTTTCGATCAGCATGGCATCTAATCTTTGTATTTCTGTCGGGTCGCGGACCTCATTTACTTGGTCAACCCACGAGAAATGTTCCTTGTAAGTGTCCTGATTAGACAGCTCCAAAAACCGCACCAACAAATCTGGTATATCTGACAGGTCTACGTGCACGTCAGCTTTCAACGCATCCTTCCCAGTCAATTGGCTAGCGAGTGCGGCGTCGCGGGGCTTTCCAGTGACTGCCCTGAGTAAATCTTGTTCGACGTCCAGGCCAAATTCAATGATGTTTGCGTCTCGACTGGCCTGAATCTGACTATGCTGTGAAATCGCATCGAACTTCACTCTATCTACACTCTTGATTTTTAGAGGGTCGACGGCGTTGAGAGTAACTCTTAGTCCGAAATCTTCCTCCCAGGTGCCAGGTCTAAGGAGGCTCCTGCCGTAGCCGAATGTTAGGGCAAAGTTTCTATCACCCGCACCAAGAAGCAGGACAGCCGCCGTACTTGCGTTGTGAAGATCCGGTGGGACCACACTTATCGCTCCTTCGAACAGCGACAACCACGAAGGCATTCTGTCCGAGGTGGGCTTGATATAGAGATCGCCGATGTGCTGACCGCGCACTGTCACGGGAGACCTCGTGAGGGAAACTGGGTCGATCAGTGAATCTATGAGAGATGGTACCTCTTCTTTGATCAAAAAGATGCTGAGGGAGCGCGCCTTTGGTTGTCTTCTCGGCACTGTATGGAAGCATAACCTAGGTTTGGCGAGTGGCCCAATTTTTCTTTTCCTCTTGACGGCGCTTCACGGACGGATAATACCACTCCCTTGGGTCAGTATGGGGTTACGATACTGCATCTGCGGGTGCCCGGTCCCCGCTGCGTTTCAAGCACCGAATTCTTGGTCAGGCTTAGAAAGGGAATATGAGAATTGCATTGAGCATCGTGGGCGCAGTGCTGCTGTTGTTTGGCAGCATATGGTTCCTGCAGGAAATCAATGTGTTGTCTGGCAGTTTTATGACAGGGCAAATTCGATGGGTGGTGTACGGCGGTCTCGCAGTGATAGCGGGTATCGCTCTGTTGCTGTGGGCTAACCGGAAACTGCGAGACGCGATTTGATCCCATGGCAGCTGGCGCAGTCTTTGCGGCGATCTGAATTTTCGGGTGCCGCAGCCCTTCACGTTTTTTGTGAAGGGTGCGGGTTTAGGGCTGCATGCTAAGTTACCTCGGCGAAGATTCAGAGAGCGGCTGGGGTTGCCAAGAGTGATATTGCATTGAGTGTCAGTTTTGAGTTCAGCCAGAGGCGTCATGGAGCTGGCGGCGGAATTGAACGAGATCGATGCGATGCTTGGCGGCTTTTCGCGCGGCTAGAAAAATTACCGGGACGTCGAAGTCGTAGCGGGCGCGAAGTTCGGCGTCTTCGTCAATATTGATTTCGGTGAGGCGCGCGCCGAATTCCTTGAGAAGAGGCGCCAGCTGCGTTTTTGCTTCTTCGCAGAGATGGCATCCAGGGCGCGAATAGAGCGTTACGTCGCGCGGGCCCGCGAGTTGCAAGCGCCCGTCTTCGGTTCGCGCGTAGGTGTCCGGCTTTTCCGTTGCGCGCAACCACCCGCGCTCGACCAGTTGTGCCATGACGTGGCTTGCCGCGGAGGGCTCCCCAAAATCCGCCAGGGACAACACGCGCGCGCCGGGGCGATCGAAGGCAGCGAGAATTTGTCGTTCGAGCGAATCCATAAGGGAACAGGTTATCGCAGATTCTTCCGCAGGTGGAATCATCCTGAATAGCGCCGGCATCTTGCCGGCCCATCTTGATCTTTGCGGAAGAAACAGCCGGCGGGACGCCGGCGCTACGTTTTGCCGCCACGCGGCTTGTGTTGCGGCGGCGTGCGTGGTACATCCGAAGGGAAAGATTTTCTAGCGGGAGCGGTCCCGCCGATGCGGGATTGAAGCCCGCCAGGAGAGAGACAAGTGCTTATGGCCGATGCCATTGTGTTGGTCGATGATCTTTTTTTCCAGGCGAAGCTGTTCGAGACGGCGAAATTGACCGGGATCACACTCGAAGCAGCGGCGACGGGCGAGCAGCTGCTGAAAGCGGCGGCGGCAAACCCCGCCGCGCTTGTGATTGTGGACTTGAATGCGCGGCAAGGGGCGCTCGATGCCCTCGAGCAGATTTGCAAGGGGCCAGGCAACCCACGGCGGGTGATCGCATTTCTATCTCATGTGCAGACAGAGCTGGCGGAACGCGCGCGTGCGGCAGGATGCCAGGACGTGATGCCCCGGTCCAAGTTCACACAGAATCTCGCGGCGATTTTGCGCGGCGCGAAATCGTGAGCGGTGCGGAGCCGCAATCTGCGGCGCGTTGCAATATGACTCGAAAACTCGCAGGGTGCGGGCTCTACTTGGAGCCCGCCCGAATTTTGATCATCGTTTTCGCTTCGGCCGGACTGCTTTCGGCAATGGCCGCGCGGGCCCAGCAACCGGGCCCGGGCAGTCCCGAGACGGCTCTTTCCGAGGCGCTTGCCGCGGCCTGCCGGCAGGACGCGGCGGCATTCGCCAACTTTCTCACCTCGGATAACGCCACGGCCTACCGCGCGCTCCCGGGCCCGCAACGCACGGCGCTTATGAAACGGTTCGTGCTGCTCGAAGACCCCGGACGGCCGCTGCTCTCCACAAGCGCCGCCGGTCACGCGGTCGTTCGTTGCGAAGCCCCGGGCATCGCGACCGAGATGCGTTTTGGCGAGACGCGTTCGCGCGAAAATCTTGCGTTCGTCCCCATCGAGATCCCGCTTCCCGGCGAACTCTCGCGCTCGATCACGTTTGGCCTGGTGCGCGAAGGCGGCAAATGGAAGCTGCTCTCGGTGGGACTGATTCTCCTGGATGTTCCTTCGATGGCGAAGCAATGGGAACAGGCGGACCTGGAGGCGCACGAAGACGATGCCATCGCCGCTTTGCATAAGCTCGCAGCCTCTTTGGAGAGCTATCGCCGGGCGTACGGCAAATTGCCGGACGCGCTGGAGCCCTTGGGCCCAGCGCCAAAAGGTGGAATTTCTCCTGAGCAGGCAGGTCTGGTCGACGCAGAGCTATCCGCCGGAAGCAAGGATGGCTATGCGTTCCGCTACAGGATTATCCCCGCCGGCGGCAATCTTTCGGAGGAAGAGGCCAACCAGGCGGCGAAGTTTGAATTGGCCGCGACCCCTATCGAATATGGGAAGGTCGCGCGGCGGTCATTTTTTCTCGATGCCGGCGGAATCCTGCGCGGGGCCGACAAGCAAGGCGGGGTCGCGAGTTCTAGCGATCCACGCATCGGCCGTCCCTAAGCCCTTCCCGGAGCGCGAATCGCACGCCGTGCGGACAAATAGGTTCACCACGAACGACGGGTGCGGGCTCCGCTTGGAGCCCGCCGGAAGTTGACATTTTCGTCGCGCGGGTTTAAGAACAAACCGCAATTCTTATCGAAGCGAAAGCCGGTTCATCGCCGCTTGCCAAAAGAGTTCTTCGCATCGGCCAGGCCGCGACTGGCGGCCCGGAAGGAGAGGGTTTCCCATGCGCGAAATCGCGGTATTTCTCACGGTCCTGCTCGCGATCGTGGCACTGGCCCCAGCGCGGGCGGCTGGCGCGCAGTCGTGCGAGAGCCTCGCCACTCTCAAGCTGCCAAATACCACGATTACGTCGGCGGCTGTAGTTCCCGCGGGTGCGTTTACTCCTCCGGCCGGGACGGCGGCGGTTACCGAGGATCAAATCGTGCGCTACGGCGCGGTGAAGATTGGCTCACCCACGCCGGTCACGTTGCCGTCCTTCTGCCGTGTACGGCTCACCGTCGCGCCCGCCGTGAAGATGGAGGTCTGGCTGCCGGCCTCCGGTTGGAACGGGAATTTCGAAGGCGTTGGCAACGGCGGGCTCGCCGGAGTCATTTCCTACACCGCGCTGGTGAATGCGCTCAAACTCGGCTATGCCACCGCCAGCACGGACACCGGCCACGAGGCCTCGGAGGAACGCTGGGCCTTCGGGCATCCCGAGCTGGTAGTGGATTACGGTCATCGCGCGATCCACGAGATGACGGAGACGGCCAAGAGAGTGATCGGCGCATTTTACGGCGCCGGCCCGCGCCACTCGTACTTCGATGGCTGCTCCACCGGCGGCAAGCAAGCGCTCACGGAAGCGCAGCGTTATCCCGACGACTACGACGGCATCGTGGCCGGCGGTCCCGCGAACTACTTCACACATCTCATGGGCAGCGCCCTGTGGACCATTCTCGTTACCACGAAAGATCCGGAGAGCTATATACCGCCGAGCAAACTGGGGATGATCAACGATGCCTCGGTTGCGGCCTGCGATGCTCTCGACGGCGTCAAGGACGGCATCCTCAACGATCCTCGCAAATGCCGCTTTGATCCTTCCATCCTTCTCTGCAAGGGCGCCGACTCACCCACTTGCTTGACTCCGAAACAGATGGACGCGCTCAAGAAGATTTACTCCGGACCGGTTGACGTGTCCGGGAAATTGATCTACCCAGGCACCGAGCCGGGCTTCGAAAAGTCCTGGGAACGCTTTATCACCGGCGCAACGCTGGGCGCCAGCCACAATGCGGACCTCGCCATCCCATTCTTCAAGTACCTGATGTTCGGCCGCCCGGACTGGGATTTTCGGACCTGGGATTATGAACGGGACATGCCCGCCACCGACAACAAGCTGGGGCCCATCATCAATGCCATTGACCCCGATCTGCGGCCCTTCCGCGCGCATGGCGGGAAACTGCTCCTCTATCATGGCTGGCAGGACAGTGGTATCTCCCCTTTGAACACGATCAATTACTACAAGAGCGTTGTGGCGTTCGCGAACCAGGCCGGCCGCGATGCTTTCGAGCATGAAACAGAGGCCTTTTTCAACGCTGCGAAGCGGACGGATAATTTCATTCGCTTGTTCATGGTTCCAGGGGTGGAACACTGCGACCGCCTCGGCGGACCCGGGCCTGACAGGTCGAATTTTTTCGGCGCGCTGGCGAACTGGGTGGAGCACAACCAGCCGCCGGAGACCATTCCGGCGTCGCACGTGACCAATGGCGCCGTGGACCGCACTCGCCCGTTGTGTCCTTTCCCAGCGACAGCGCAGTATTCCGGGCATGGCAGTATCGATGACGCAGCCAACTTCGCATGCATGCCGCCCAGCCAGAACTAGGGCGCAGCCGTTTCGGTCGGCGGTTTTCGCGGAGGCGTTTTGAGCGAAAAGAAATTTGCTACGTATGGCGTCGCCTACGGTGGAGGCCGCGCCGACGTGCGCTTGTCCGTGGATGGCGATGGCGAGCTTTATGTCTTGAGCAAGAGCGGCGGCAAGATCCGAAAAATAGTATCGGTAGCGACTCCTCCTCCCGCTTCGAAAACGGGTGCGGCGCGCTAATTGCAATGACCTGCGCCAATGCGATTTTGTTTGCGAGCGGTGAATGAATAGCTGTGTATAAATCGCATGACAACCAGTATCCACAATGGCAATCGAGGAGCCACGTCCTGGAAAGTCGTCTACTCGGAATATGAGAGGGGCTAGATTCCCAGTTACCGAGAATCCCGTTTCTCGGGACTTATGATGCCCGTTGCTACTTTCCAATAGCGCGTTTATTAGGAGGTCTTCGATAGGCCAGTTGCTCGGCCCCGATCTGTGCTTACTCGAAAGATTGCGGCGGCGCTTCCCACAACCAACGGGATAGGCGAGCCGTAACCCGAAACAGAGAGGATTGCATCCTGAGCGGACCGCGGGTACATTACCAACTGACGGGGTAGTCGAAACTGAAATCCCGGACATCAAAGGTTCCGGCAGCCATGTTGTCGTGGTGCATGCCTGGCGGCAGGTGGAACAAGCCATCGCAGATTGCGACCTCACCCATTGGAGCGATGACAGCCGTAAATCGCAGCTCGCGGGGAAAAAGAAAACCGGCGTAGTGCGCCAACTCCTGTTTGGCGCGATGGCAGCCTGCTTGTTGCTTTGGGTCGCTTTATATAACGGTTATCCGACCGTCTACCCGGATACTGGCGGGTATCTTTATACCGGCGCGTTTCACATGGCGCTTCCCCCATTCCGCGCGCCCGGATACAGCATCTTTATCGAGCTGACCAGCTTGGGCACCAGCGCTTGGTTCACGATCGCCATACAGGCAATCGTCGTCGTTACCGTTCTGTACGAAACGTGCAAGTACCTGATCGGCGGCGAGTCTAAGTTCCGCGACAGCTGCCTGCTTGCCATCGTATGCGTATTGGCGGCGCTGACGAGTCTGCCGTGGGAAGCGTCGCTGCTCATGCCCGATGTTTTTGCAGGCGTGGTGTTTCTCTCTGTGTTCTTGTTGGCATTCGACGATCAGTTGCGGCTGACCGAACGGATCAGTCTGGCTGCAATCTTGACGATCTCCGTCAGCGCCCACCTGTCGCTGCTCCCGATTGCGGCGCTCTTCGTCCCTGCGCTGGCTATCCCAAGGCTTGCCGGTTGCCGGCTGCGAGGAGCACCTCCGGCAAAATCAACGCTCGCATGGCTACTCGTGCCGATCATCGCCGCTGGATTCTGGACCGCGACACTGAATCGCAGAATGGGACTTGGCTTCAAGCTTTCGGTATCGGGGAATGAATTCCTTCTAGGGAGGCTGTTTTCCGACGGCTTGGCCGCAGATTTCCTCCGTGATAACTGTCCGAAGAAGCCGTTTGTTGCGTGTCGATATCTCACCAATCTGCCTAGGACACCGGCGGAGTTCCTGTTCTGGCATCCTCTGCTGCACGACATGGACGGACACGGAGATGAGATAGAAGAAGTTGTGCGGGGAACGCTTGCTGCCTACCCGTTAAGATTCGTTGGGAGCAGCATCAAGGAAACATTGCGCCAGCTTGCGGCGTTCCGTACCGGGGACGAAGTTCGAGACTTGGCCTTAAACGCGCCGAACTCGAATGCCACCGAGATACAGCGAATCTTCCCGCGCGATTTCCACGCATTTTCGAATGCCAGGCTGACTCGCGGCCGCCTCGTCCCGCTGGCCAACGCCGTGGCCACAATTGACACGGTCGTGTTCTGGCTGAGCGCGGTGACGTGCCTGGTTCTTGCGTGGACCAAACGCATAGAAAGGTTGAACCAGTTCCTCTATTCGGCGATCGCGTTTCTCGTGATCAATGCGGCGATTTGCGCCACGCTGGCAGGTGTGTACGATCGCTACCAAAGCCGTGTAGCGTGGCTCGTGCCATTTTGCCTCATGTCCTATCTTTGCTGTCTGGTGAGAGATCGGAAACGCGCGATTTCGTGAGAATCCCTACTAGCTCATATCATTTTCAGAGGCAAAACCAGAAAAGAGTGCAAAACCTCTCAAGTCCTGCTACTGAATGGCAGTCCAGGTCCGGATAAGTCGTCTTCTCGGAAACTGACCTACTACGCAATTTCAAACTGGCCTACTGTCGCCCGCGGCGCGTGTGTTGCGACGCATCGGGACGGCTGATAGAATCGCTGTGCGGCGCGTCAGCGCAAGCCCCGATAGGATCGGGTCCAGCCGTGCGAAAGTGCGGACGCCGGGTGCTTTTCTACATTTATTGGGTGGGCTGCAAGTACAGCCCGCACCCGACTCTTGCTTCAGGAGCGGCGCACCGCCTGCCGCGGAGGACATGCTTGGCCAAATACGATCTTGCCATCATCGGTAGCGGTCCCGGAGGGTATGTCACGGCGATCCGGGCCGCGCAGTGGGGCCTGAAAACCCTGGTCATCGAAAAGGACGGGTTCCTGGGGGGCACGTGCCTGCACGTCGGCTGCATCCCCACGAAAGTCCTGCTGCACCACGCCGAAATTTACGACACTTTCAAAAACGCCAAGGAATTCGGCATTGACGTGAAGGAGTTCACGCTCAACTGGCCGGCGGTGCTGGCGCGCAAGGAAAAAATCGTCAGCAAGCACGCCAAGGGCATCGAGTTCCTGTTCCGCAAGAACAAGGTCGAAACGATGCAGGGGTGGGGCCGCTGGGCCGGGCCGGGGCGCGTGAGCGTGGAAAACGGCGGCAAGACCACCGAGGTTGAGGCCACGCACATTTTATTTGCGACCGGCTCGGCGGCGCGGTCGCTGCCGGGCGTCGAGATGGACGGCCAGATCGTGCTCAGCAACATCGAGATTCTGCGGCTGCCGGCCGTGCCGAAATCGCTGGTGATTGTCGGCGGCGGTGCGGTGGGCGTCGAGTTTGCGTCGATTTTCAACACGTTCGGCACACAGGTGACGCTGCTCGAAATGCTGCCGCGCGTCACGCCCGTCGAGGACGAGGAGATTTCCGCGGAACTCGAGAAGGCGCTGCGCAAGAAGGGCATCCAGATCTTCACGGAGGCGAAGGTCGAGTCGGTGAAGAAAGACGCGAAGGGCGCTGTCGTCTCATTCGTGGACAAGGCCGGAAAAACGCAAACGCTGGAGGCCGAGCGCGTGCTGATGGCCGTGGGCCGCGTGCCGAAGACGGAAAACCTCGGGCTGGAAAAATCGCAGGCGAAGCTCGAGCGCGGTTTCGTTCACACCGGCCCGTACATGGAAACGGCGGAGCCGCGCCTTTACGCCATCGGCGACATCGCCGCCGGAATGCCGCAACTCGCGCATGCCGCCTCCATGGAAGGCATTTCCTGCGTCGCGAGAATTGCCGGGAAGTCCATGCCTCCGGTGGAGAAAACGCGCATCCCGAATGCGACATACTGCGAGCCACAGGTCGCCTCCATTGGCTTGACCGAACGCGCGGCGCGCGAAGCAGGCTATGCGGTGAAAATCGGGAAGTTCCCTTTCCTGGGGAACAGCAAGGCCACGATCCTGGGGCGCCACGAGGGCTTCATCAAAGTTGTCACCGACGAGAAATTCGGCGAGATCCTCGGCGTGCACATCATCGGGCCGTTCGCGACCGAAATTATTGCGGAATCGGCCGCCGCCCTGCAGCTGGAAGCCACCGTGGACGACCTGATGTCGGTCGTGCACGCGCATCCGACCGTCTGGGAAGCGATGTCCGACGCCGTGGCGGCGGTCCGCGGACTGTCAATCAACGCGTAACCATTATCAATGGCCGCCGGGAACGTAAGGCTGCGAAGTGGAGCGAGCAACATGAAGGAAACGCCACAGGAGTACATCCAGCGGACTCTGAGCTATGTGGCCGGGCAAGAACCCCTGAAAGTGCTGGCAGCCACGGCAGCGAAGCTTGGCCGCCTGATCCAGCGCGCGTCTGCCGCGAAGTTGCGTAAGCGCCCCGCCCTGGGGAAGTGGTCCGTAGGAGAAATCCTCGTGCACCTTGCGGACTGCGAAATTGTCACGGCCTGGCGGATACGGCAGATTCTGGGAGCGCCGGGGACGCCGATTCAGGCGTTCGATCAGGACTCCTGGGCTGCGGCGTGCCATTACGAAAAGCGGGATGCGCGCAAATCGCTGGAGCAGTTCCGCGTGGTGCGTGAAGCAAATCTTGCGCTGCTGAAGCCGCTTGCTCCGGAACAGTGGAACCTGCACGGAGTGCATGCCGAGCGAGGGGTGGAGACCATTGAGCTCATCGTTCGCGAGATGGCCGGGCACGACATTAACCACCTGAAGCAAGTCGAGCGGATTCTCGCGGGGAAGAAGAGCTGAGAGAAGAGTTAAGAGTTGACAGCCGGGAGTTGAGAGTTCGAAGCGCCGGACAAGTTTGCCGCCCATGAAGACAGGTTTGGTTGTCGATCTCGGAGGGATGGAATACGGGGCCGCGTGGGAGTTGCAGCGGCGCTGTGTGGCCGCGCGGAAGGCCGGCGCGGTGCCCGACGTGGTGCTGCTGTGCGAGCACGCGCACGTGATTACGCTTGGCCGTAACGGGAAGCTGGCCAATCTGCGCGCCTCCGATGGCGTGTTGCGCCAGATGGACGTTTCGTTTTTTGAAACCGATCGCGGCGGCGACATCACCTATCACGGGCCCGGACAACTCGTGGGCTATCCCATCCTGCATCTCGGCGAGATCCGGCGCGACGTCGCCTGGTACATGCGCAGCCTCGAGGAGGCCATGATTCGCGCCACCGCCGAGTTCGGCATCGCCTCGCGGCGCGTTCCCGGCCGAACCGGCGTGTGGGTTGATGCGCCCGGCGCGCCCGGCGATGAAGAAAAGCTGGCCGCCATCGGCGTGCACTTGAGCCGCTGGGTCACCTCGCATGGCTTTGCCTACAACGTATCGACCGACCTGCGCTATTTCGATCTGATCGTGCCCTGTGGGATTGCCGATAAGCGGGCCACTTCTCTCGAAAAGTTGCTGGGGCACAGTGTGAAGATGGAAAAAGTCTCACCGCGGATCGTGGCGCACCTGGGAGATCTCTTCGGCCTTGCACTGCGCAACGCGGGCAGGGACGCGCTCGAGGCGCTGCTCCGGGAGTATGAAGAGCATCTGGCCGTGACGGCGTAGATCCGGAGAGTCCAGGTTGCGGCTGGCGGGCGGCACGCGCCCCGGATGGTTTGGAGAAGGAATGACCTCCACGCTAACGCGAGAACAACACCATGAGCTGTACTACTTCATGCGGCTCAACCGGGAACTCGAGGAACAGATGGTGCGTCTGTTCCGGCAGAACAAGATCGTCGGCGGGCTCTATTCCAGTTTTGGCCAGGAAGCGATCTCCGTGGGGACGGCTTATGCGCTCGGTCCCGGCGACTGGATTGCGCCCATGATTCGCAACATCGGCGCGCTGCTGGTGCGCGGTTTCAAGCCGCGCGACATCCTGACGCAGCACATGGCGCGCTACACCTCGCCGACGCAGGGCAAGGACGGCACCAGCCATTTCGGCGACCTGCAATCGCGGCGCGTCGTCTCGCCGATTTCCATGCTGGGCGAACTGATCCCGGTCATGACGGGCATCGCCATGGCCGGACGCTACCTCGGCCAGAAAATCGTGACCATGACGTGGATCGGCGACGGCGGAACGTCCACCGGCGTGTTCCACGAAGGATTGAATCTGGCGGCCGTGCAGAAAGCTCCGCTGGTGCTGATCGTGGAAAATAACCAGTGGGCCTACTCGACGCCGGTCGAACGCCAGTCGCCGCTGCGGGACCTGGCCGACCGGGCGAAAGCCTATGGCATCGAGAGGGCCATCGTGGACGGCAATGACATCGTGGCGGTCGAACGCACGGCGCGGCGGGCGGTGGCACACGCGCGCGCGGGCCATGGCCCCGTGCTGATCGAAGCCAAGACGATGCGCATGCGCGGCCACGCGCAGCACGATGCGGCCGCCTATGTGCCGAAGGAAATGCTGGAAGCGTGGAAGCGGCGCGACCCGCTCGACCGGTACGAAAAATTCCTGAACGAGAACAAGCTTTGGGACGCGAATGCAAAAAAGGAAATCGAGGCGCGCATCGCGCGGGAGATTCAAGCGGACGTGGAATTTGCCGAAAACTCCCCGTTTCCTCCGCCGGAACTGGCCGCGCAGGGAGTGTATTGCGAGGGCTGCCACACGGTGGAAGCCGATTGGAAGCGGCCCAAGGAAGAGGTCATACCGCCGCGTTCGAGTGTGAAACCGGAATGGGGGGTGCGGGCTGAACTTACAGCCCGCGTGAAAAAAGTCCGGGCTCCGCTTGGAGCCAGCCAGCATCGGGTGCGGGCTCTACTTGGAGCCCGCCAGGATAAAGACGTAAAGCGCGTGGCGCGGACAGAAACGCCTGCGAAGTCGGCGCCAAAGTCGAAACCAGGGAAGAAACCTGCGCGCGCGTCCTCCCTAGCCAAGACGGGGCGGGCGAAGGCGGGGCGTTAATCATGGCCGAGACGACCTATCTCGAAGCCATTCGCCAGGCCTTGTTCGAAGAAATGGACCGCGATCCGGCCGTGGTGCTGATCGGCGAGGACGTGGGCGTCTACGGCGGCGCGTTCAAGGTTTCCGAAGGGTTGCTCGAGCGGTTCGGGTGGGAGCGCGTGATCGATACGCCGATCAGCGAGTCGGCGATCGTGGGCGCGGCGGTGGGCATGGGCTATGCGGGGTTGCGGCCGGTGGTGGAGATGCAATTCATCGACTTCATCGCATGCTGCTTCAACCAGATCACGAATTTCGCGGCGAAGTCGCACTACCGCTGGGGCGCGCCGGTGCCGATGGTGCTGCGCGGGCCGTCGGGCGGCGGCGTGCACGGCGGGCCGTTCCATTCCGCCAATCCCGAGATGTACTTCGTGCACACGCCCGGCCTCAAAGTGGTCTGCCCGGCGACGCCCTACGACGCGAAGGGCCTTTTGAAATCGGCGATCCGCGACAATAATCCTGTGCTGTTTTTCGAGCACAAATTCCTCTACCGGCGCATCAAGGAAGACTTGCCGGAGGGTGATTTTACGGTGCCCATCGGGAAAGCCGTGGTGCGGCGCGAGGGGCGCGACCTCACGATCGTGAGTTACGCGGCCATGCTGCACACGTCGCTCGAAGCCGCGGCGGAGCTCGCGAAGGAAGGCATCGAGGCCGAGGTGATCGACTTGCGCACGCTGCTGCCGCTCGACCGCGAGACGATTCTCGCCTCGGTCGCCAGGACGAACAAGCTGCTGGTCGTCCACGAAGACACGCGCACCGGCGGCATCGCCGGCGAAATCGCGGCCGTGGTCACCGAGAGCGCCTTCGAGGATCTGGACGGGCCGATCCGGCGCGTGACCTCGCTCGACACGCCGGTGCCGTACGCGCCGCCGCTCGAGGATTATTTTTTGCCCAACGCCGCGAAGGTGGTTGCCGCGGCCCGGGAACTGGCACACTATTAGTCGAGAGTTGACAGTTGACAGTCGAGAGTTCGAACGAGGGAAATCGCGCGCCGAGGGTGATCTTGACTCTCAACTCTCAACTGTTAACTCTCGACTTGGGTCTTCAGTACCGATCGTCTAGCACGGAAAGAGGACAGTCATGGCCGTTGACGTCATCATGCCCCAGATGGGCGAAAGCATCTTTGAAGGCACGATTACCAAGTGGCTCAAGAAGCCGGGCGACCGCATCGAGCGCGACGAGCCGCTGTTCGAAATTTCGACCGACAAAGTGGACGCGGAGATTCCCGCCCCTTCGGCCGGCGTGCTGAAGGAAATCAAGGTCTCCGCGGGGCAGACCGTGCCGATCCAGACCGTGGTCGCCGTGATTGATGAGGCTGGCGCGGCGGCTGCCGCTCCCGCCCCGCTTCCTGTCCCGGGCACCGCTCCGGAGAAGGCCGCAGCGCCTGCGCCCGCCGCCATTCCCGCCGCTCCTGCAAGGCCGGCCGCGGCGGCGGTCTCTGCGCCACCGCCCGCTCCAAGCGGCGTCCCGTCCGGACGCGGCAACGGCCGGAAAATTCGCAGCTCTCCGCTGGTCCGCCGTCTGGCGAAGGAGCACCACGTGGATCTCGCGGGCCTCCAAGGCAGCGGCGCCGGCGGGCGCATCAGCAAGAAAGACATCCTGGCCGCGATGGCGCCAGGCGGGGCGCCCGCGGCAGGTGCGGCGCCCGCGCCTGCCGCTCCCCCGGCGGCTCGTCCGGCGCCTGCCGCTATCCCGCCGGGCCCGGGCGGAGCGGTGACGCACCCGGCGCTGGAAAACGCCGTGCCGCGCGAACGGATTTATTTCGGCAGCTACGAAGCCCAGCCGATGAGCGCTATGCGCCAGCGCATTGCCGAGCACATGGTGGCTTCCAAGCGCGTGTCGCCGCACGTGTATTCGATTGACGAGGCCGACATGACGCGCATCGCCCGGATCCGCGAGCGTTCGAAAGCCGCGTTCGAAGCCAAGCACGGCACGAAGCTCACGTTCATGCCGTTTTTCGTGCGCGCCTGCGTCGAAGGGCTGCGCGCGTTCCCGACGGTCAACGCCTCGGCCGACGGCGCGACGATGGTGCTGCACCACGAGATCAACGTGGGCATCGCCGTGGCGCTCGATTGGGGGCTGATCGTGCCCGTACTCAAGAACTCCGAGGAAAAGAATTTCCTGGGCCTGGCGCGCGGCATCAACGATCTCGCCGAGCGCGCCCGCGCCAAGAAGCTCAAGCCCGAAGAGGTGCAGGAGGGAACGTTCTCGATCACCAACCCGGGAATCTATGGCGGGCTGATGGGGCTCCCCGTGATCAACCAGCCGAATGTCGCGATCCTCGGCATCGGCGCCATCCAGAAACGCCCGGTGGTGATCGACGACGCCATTGCCGTCCGTTCCATGGTCTATCTGACGCTGTCCTACGACCACCGCGTCGTGGACGGCGCCATCGCGCACCAGTTTGTCGGCAAAGTGAAGTCGTATCTCGAAGCGTGGGACGAGGAGATCGTGTAGGAAGTGACTGGTGACTAGTGACCGGTGACTGGTGATTCCTGTCCGGCGGCAGCTTTGGAAGGCCAAGCGAAGTTGAGAGTTGACAGTTAAGAGTTGTGAGTCAAGATTCGCCCCAGCGCGCGATTTCTCCCCATTCGAACTCTCGACTGTGAACTGTCAACTGTCGACTCTTCACGAATCACGATTCACGAGTCACCCCTCACACCGCCTCCCGCAGCGTCGGCGCCACGTCGTGGGCCCACTTGCGCAGCTCCGCGAGCGGCACGACGCGGATGCCGTTGTCGGCCAGCACGCCGGTGACGAACTGGTCGCGCACGTTGCTGGGCGCGGGCTCGCGCTCGGTGACGGCCAGAAATTCCGCGTGGTCGACCCGGCCGCGGATGGCGTCCGCGGTGAACGCCAGGAGTTTCGCCTGGCCGGGATCGCGTCCCAGCGCCACCGAATGCACAAAGCCGCGCGTGCCGTTGCGGCGGTACGAAAAGTCGATGCGCATAGGATCGCCGGGATAGGTGAACTCGGCCACGCGCACGCCCCGGTCCATCAGGCGCAGGATTTTTTCGCTCCGGAAGTAGTCCGCGGCCTGCGCGCGCAGATCGCTGCGCGTGCGGATCTCCGCCGCGCCCCTCCGGGCCTCGCGCGACGGCTCGACCTGCTCGCGGAAGATCCGTTCGATCTCCGCGTCCAGATCGCGCGCCAGCAGGCCCTTGCGGGGAGAAAGCTGCACGGCGTTCGAAAGCGTCTGGTCGAATTTTTCGACTAGCGCCGCGCCCGCGGCCCCCGAGTCGGCCAACTGCCGTTCGAACTCCGCGGGCAGGCGCAGCAACAGCTCCTCATCGGCGGCGGGATGCAGGCGCCGCAGGCGCGCCCAATCGGCGGCTTCTTCGAGCCAGCGCTGGCGCACGCGCCCCGAGGAGGGATCGAGCAGCAGGACGCCGATGTTGACCCACTCATCGCGGATCAGATTCGGCTGATAGCGCACCACGTGATAGGCGCAGGGTTGCAGTGCCGGTTCAGGCATGTCGCACCTTCCAGTTTGGGAATGGGTCGCGGCCGGAATTCCGGGCCGCGAGAATCAATTCGCGCACGCGCTTGCGGCGCGCGTACAGGCGTTCGAGCAGACGCTCGAGCGAGTCCCAGTCGTGCTGGTACCACTCGGGCGGAATGCGCCCGGCTTCTTCGCCGAGCGCCTCCTTGGTGATGCGTTTTTCCAGGCGCTCGATCCACGGCTCGAACGCCTCCATGCCCGCGACGCTTTGGTACACGCGGTGCCGCGCGTACAGGCCGCGAAGCGGGGCGTCCGGGAAATCCCATTCCCCGGCGTTGAAACAGAATCCGTGGTCGATCATCATGGCTGCATACGGGGCCAGGGAGGACACCGCATCCGGGACCGCATCGGGAACCGGACCGGAGGGTGGACCGGCGCGGTCTTCGGGTTCGCGAAAGAAAATGGCCTGCCGGCCGTTCGTGTTGCACGTCCATTTGTCGAACACGAAAATCCCGAGAAAGTCCGCGAGATTCCGGACGCCGCAAAGCTGCTCGTCGGGCAAAAAATCGTGGACGGTCATGCGGGCCGGGTGACCCGGAAACTGCGATCCGAATTGCTTTCCCGAGGAGCACGGAATCCGGCCCATCCCCAGCTGCATCACCAGTTCCGCGGTGTAGGCCACCATCTCCGGACGGACTTCGACCACCTCCACCTGCGGCACGCAGAGTCCCAGCCGCGCCGCCAGACGTGTTGCAAGCATTTCGTTTGCCAAAATCCTCAAATGTTGCGGGTTGTTTTGGAATTTGACGACGTAATACCCGTCGTCATCGCAGCGCATCAGGTGGGCCTGCGCACCGCCCCTCATCCGCCGCACATGCTCGACTGCCAGCCTCATGGCCGCCATGCTAGCCCCGGTTCTCACCGCGTGTCGACTGGATATTGCGTGGGGGGAGTGTTACTGGTGACTGGTGACCGGTGACTGGTGAATCGTGATTCGTGAAGAGTCGACAGTTGACAGTTCACAGTCGAGAGTTCAAATCGGGAGGAATCGCGCGCCGGCAGGAATCCTGACTCTCAACTCTTAACTGTCAACTCTCAACTTCGTTTGGCCTTCGCAAGCTGCCGCCGGACACGAATCACTAGTCATCAATCACTAGTCACTCATGAAGAGTCGACAGTTCACAGTCGAGAGTTCGAATCGGGAGGAATCACGCGCCGGCGGGAATCCTGACTCTCAACTCTTAACTGTCAACTCTCAACTTCTTCGCCGGACACGAATCACCCTTCGCATCCACTCAGGGCAAGCCAGTCACTAGTCACCAGTCACTCGTGAAGAGTCGAGAGTCGACAGTTTACAGCCGACAATCAGCGCTTCTTCCGCCGCTTCCCGCCCTTTTTCCCGGCTTTCTTCTTGGCTTTCTTCGGAGCGGCCTTGGCCTTTTTCTTAGGCCTCGCCTTGGCCTTCTTCCCGTTGGATTTTTTCGCGCGCTTGGCCGGCGCCTTTTTTGCCGCCGCCGGCTTGCTCGTTACCGGAGGAGGTTGCGGGGCCGCCGCAACACCTGGGCGCTCGGAGATCACCAACTCCTCTTCGCCTTCCTCTTCGATGATCTCTTCCGGGTCAGCGCCGAGTTCTTCTTCCTCGAAATGCACGAACTCGTTGTCGTCGCCGGGTGCTTCTTTTTCGTAAGTCATCCCAGTTCTCCCTTCGATCTGCCGCGCGTTTCGCGGATCCTATGGCTGTTGCGGCCACGGCGGGCATATAAACGGAATCTCACATGTTTGTCAAGCAATTAGCCCCGCCAAAAAATCCGCCTTCCTAAGACGTCCCGGCAATGGCCGGCCGCCAGGATGCGATCCATATTGCAAATCTGGAGAAGAAAAATCAAGCGGGAATGGCGGTTTAGTGCGCGGGCAGGATCGTCAGGGTGTCGCCCACCTGCAGCGGGCGGCTGAACAGATAGCGATTCCCGGATTGAATGGCTTCCACCGTGGTCCGGTAGGCCCGGGCAATCGACCACAGCGTTTCTCCCGCCTTGACATGGTGGACGACCGAGCTGGAGCGCGCCTCCATGACCGGAGAACCGTTCGAGCCGGCGCGCCGGGCCACGATGGCCGTGGGGGATGTCTCGCGAGGCTTGGCCTGGGGGGACGGGGTCATCCCGCCCGGATAGATCTTCAGCCACATGCCCCGGGCGACGTGATCCGATTTCATGTGATTCCACTTGCGCAGCTCGGCCGCGCTCACATCGAACTCGTCCGCAATGGACCCCGCCGTTTCATTGCGCCGCACCCGGTACCGGATCAACTTGCCCACGGCCGCCTCCGAGTGCGCTGCCGCGGGAATGATCAGTTTTTGTCCTTCTTCCAGAGGCGCGCCCGCCGGCAGGTCATTCGCATCGGCAATCTCCGCGGCGGGAACGTGATACCGCTTGGCCACGCCGGAAAGCGTCTCGCCTTCCTCGACCTTATGGCGGCGCCAGCTCACCCACTTTTCGGCGGGGATCGCCGAGATCTCCGCAAAGAAACGCTCGGCGGCGCCCTCCGGCAACCGCAGGACGAATTCCGGATCGGCCGGAGTCACCAGGCGCAACAGTTGCGGATTGAGCGTGCGCAACGTTTCCAGATCGGTGTCAATGGTTTCGGCCACCAAGCGCAGATCAATGGGCCGGCCGGGCTTGACCGCGTCGGCCTTCAAGGCGGGCTCCGGCTGGAATTCTACGCCGTACCGCGCCGGGTCCTTCGAGATCAAGGTCAGCGCCAGAATGATGGGCACGTAATTCTTCGTTTCCTTGGGCAATACGTTGCGCCGGTAGAGCTCCCAGAAATCCGCATAGCCGGTCCGCTCGACGGCGTGCTGCACCGTCCCGGCCCCGGAATTGTACGCGGCCATGGCCAGGTACCAGTCGCCGAACTGCCCGTACAGGTCGCGCAAATCGCGCGCGGCGGCGTGCGTGGCCTTCTCCGGATCCTGGCGCTCGTCCACCCACCAGGTCTTCTGCAAACCATACTTCCGCCCGGCAAACGACATGAATTGCCACATCCCCCGGGCTCCCGCTTTCGACACCGCCTGCGGCAGAAAAGCGCTCTCGGCCTGGGCCAGGTAAATTAGATCCTGCGGCATGCCTTCCTCGCGCAGCACCCGCTCCACCATCCCGCGATAACGCCCCGCGCGCCGCAGGCCGGTTTCCACGATCGCGCTTCCCCGCGCCGTCTTAAAATAATTCAAGTAGGCCAGGACAGGATCGTTGACCGTCAGCGGCAGATCGTGCGAGATCGAGCTGACTTCCCCTTCCGCCCGGCCGCGCAGATTCGGATCGAATTTTTCCGGCTCCGGAATCGGATCTTCCGCGATTTCATCGATGGGCGCCGGCATGGCTTTCTGCTCGCGGAAACCGTCGCCATCGCGGAACGCCTCAAGTTCATCCGCATTCACGGTTTCCACAATGTGACGATACAGCCGGTCGAGCCGGGGGTCCGCCTCCAGATCAAAACCGCTGTCGAGCAGCTGGTCGAGCGCCCGATCGAATTCCTCACGCGCCTTCCCCAAATGACCCGCGCGGAAGTCCTGCTCTCCAGCGTCGAAGGCCGCCCGGCTTTGCGCCGCGAGCCGTTCCATTCCATCCGGCGCGAAAACCACCAGCGGCATGGCCCGTCCGGCGCGCGCATTGAGCGGGAGTGGCGCGAGCGATGGATGCTCCGCCGGCGGCGCGATCTGCATGGGATGGACCTGCACGGGTTTGCGGACCGTGTCCGTGCACCCAAACAAGCCGGCAAGCACACCGGCAGCAAGCAGCGTCCATAATGTCGGTTTGTGACTTCGGTCGCTCATGGGAATCAGGCCCGGATCAGGATAGTGACAACCACAATCCTCCAAGCCTTTAGAGAGCAAAGCCCCTGCCAAACTAGAAGCAGAAACTCGCCAGTAGGAAGCCTATCCACTTCATTCTAATCCAGAGACCCGGCAGCGGGTCAATAGGGAATGTGAACACCTGTTAACTCCATGAAAACACGATGCGCTAGGCAAGCGCCCGGCGCGCGTCGGCGATCAGATCCCGCGCGTCTTCGAGGCCTATGGAAACTCGCACTGTTCCAGGTTGAACCCCCGCAGCGGCCAACTCCTGCGTACCCATGTGGTGCGATGTGTAAATAGGGAGCACAATGAGCGATTCCACTCCTCCCAGGCTCGCCGCCAGCAGGAAGATCCGGGTCCGGTCGCAGAACCGCCGCGCGGCGGCCAATCCTCCTTTCAATTCAAAAGCCAGCATGCCCCCAAAGCCTCGCATCTGCCGCCGGGCCAGGCCATGATCTGGATGCGACGCCAGACCCGGATAGTGCACCCGCGCCACCTTCGGGTGGCGCTCCAGAAAGCGCGCCACGGCCAGCGCCGTCTCGCATTGGCGCCGCACACGCACTTCGAGCGTCTTGAGGCCGCGAATCAGCAGATAGGCGGGGTCCGGGTCCATCGAGCCGCCGAGATGGATCATCGTCTCCCGGACTCTGCCGACCCAATGCCGGTTCCCCGCCACCGCTCCGGCGACAATGTCCGAGTGGCCGCCCAGGTACTTGGTCGCGCTGTGCAGCACGAGGTCGAAACCCAGGTCCAGCGGCTTCTGCAGGACCGGAGAGCCGAACGTGCTGTCAATCATGGAAACCAGCTTGTGCTTCCGGGCCAGGCCCACGGCCTTCTTCAAATCCACCAGGCGCAGCGTCGGGTTCGTGGGTGACTCCACGTAAAGCGCGCGTGTTTTCTCATTCACCAGGCGGTCCACGCCTTCCAGGTCCGCATCCACGAAATGCGCGCGTATCCCCATGCGCGGCAGAATGTCGCGAAACAACCGAAACGACCCGCCGTAGATCTGCCGCGTGGCGATCACTTCATCGCCCGACTTCAGCACCGCCAGCAGCGCGCTCGAAATCGCGGCCGTTCCCGAGGCGGTCACCAGCCCCGCTTCGCCGTTTTCCAGGTCCGCAATTTTCGCTTCGGCGACCGCCAGCGTCGGATTGCCATAGCGCGTGTAGATGTAGGCTTTCGATTTCCCCTCGGCCCAGCGCCGCATCTCCGCCGTATCGGCAAATGTGAAATTCGACGTGCGCACAACCGGCGTTGTCACCGGTCCGTTCCGTCCGTGCTTCTCCTCGCCGCTGTGAATCGCGCGCGTGGCCTCGGACCATCGGGGAGTTCGCTGTTTAGCCATAGTGGCACGATTCTTTCACGCGCCGAAACACTGGACAACCCCCAATTTGGCCCGCATCCATATTGATCGGCGGGTTTCCCTGCTTCCCTGCCTCCTGCTTCCTGCCCCCTGCCTCTAGCCCTCTTCCTCCTCCACCACCACTCCTCTCGCCGCTTTCGCCGCGGCGATCACCTTGTCCGCAATTTCGTTCGGCACGTAATCGTAATGCGAAAACTCCATCGAGTAGCTGGCGCGTCCCTGCGTCATGGACGTCAGCCCGGTCGCATAATTCAGCATCTCGGCGAACGGCACCTGCGCTTTGATCACCACGCTTGCGCCGCGTGCCTCGCTTCCGCTGATCCTCCCGCGCCGTGAACTCAGATCGCCCATGATGTCGCCGGAATACTGGTCGGGCGCGTGCACCTCGACGTGCATCACCGGCTCGAGCAGCGCCGGCTTGGCCTGTTTCATCGCTTCCTTGAACGCCAGCGAGCCCGCGATCTTGAACGCCATGTCCGAGCTGTCCACATCGTGATACTTCCCGTCGTAGAGCGTGGCCCGGAAATCCACGACCGGGAAGCCGGCCAGGTAGCCGCGTTCGGCCGAGGCGCGTATGCCCTTCTCGACCGAGGGAATCCAGTTCTTCGGAATCGAGCCGCCGAAAATGTCGTCCACGAACTCGACGCCGGCGCCGCGCGCCGCCGGCTCCATGCGGATGCGGCACACGCCGTACTGCCCGTGCCCGCCGGTCTGCTTTTTGTGTTTGCCCTCGGCGTCGGCCTTGCCGCGGATCGTCTCGCGATAGGGCACCTTGGGCGGCTTGAGCGTCAGGTCCACGTGATAGCGCTTGTGCAGCTTGGCGACCACGACTTCGATGTGCTGCTGCCCGGAGCCCGCCAACAAAAATTCCTTAGTCTGCGGGTCGCGCGAAAAATGCAGCGACGGGTCCTCTTCGAGAATCCGGTGAATCGCCGGGCCGATGCGGTCCTCGTCGGCGCGCGTTTTCGGCTCGACCGCGAACGTGATCGAAGGTTCGGGAAGATGCGGCAGCGGGTAATGGATCGGCGCCGCCTTGTCGCCGAGCGTGTCGCCGGTCAGCGTGTCCTTCAGCTTGGCGATGGCGCCCAGGTCCCCGGCGCGCAACTCGGCGACGGCCGTCGCGGTCTTGCCCTGCATCACCTGCACGTGCTGCAGGCGCTCGCTCGTGCCGCGCGTGAAATTCTGCAGCGTCGCGTCGTTCTTCAGCACCCCGGACATCACCTTGAAATAGCTGATGCGCCCGGAGAAGGGATCGGCCAGCGTCTTGTACACGAAGATGGACACGGGCTCGGCATCGCTGGTTTTCCTGTGCAGCTCATTTCCCTTGCTGCCAACCTCGCTATGGCCGACCGCCACGCCGCGTTTTCCCGGGTCCGGAAACACATCGGCCAGAAAATCGAGCAGCGTGCCGCTGCCGATGTTGTGCAGCGCCGAAGTCAGCACGACCGGATAGATGCGCTTGGACTGGAACGCCTCGCGCAGCCCCTTCATCAGGTCTTCGATCGGCAGCGTGCCCTTCTCGAAAAATTCCTCCATCAGCGCGTCGTCGCCCTCGGCCACCATCTCGACCAGCGCCTCGTGCGCCGTCTTGGCCGTGTCCGCCAGATTTTCAGGAATCTCTTCGATTTTGGGCTTGCCGTCGCCGTCCGGCGTGTACACGTGCGCCTTCATCGTGATCAGGTCCACCACGCCGCGGAAATTTTTCTCCGCGCCGATCGGCAACTGCACGGGCACGACGTTGCGGCCAAAGACGCGCGCGATGGACTCCATTGCCCGGTCGTAACTGGCCAGCTCGCGGTCCATCCAGTTGATGGCGAACGCGCGCGGCAGGTCGTACTCGGTCGCGTAGTCCCACACTTTTTCCGTCCCCACCTGCACGCCCGCCAGCGCGTCCACCAGAATCAACGCCGCGTCCGCCGCCACCAGCGACGCGCGCGTATCGTTCAGGAACGTGCTGTAACCCGGCGTGTCCAGAAAATTGATTTTTATTTTTTCCGTCTGGCCGGAGGGCGCCCATTCGGCGTACCCCAGACCCGTTTGAATCGTGATCTTTCGCGCGATCTCTTCTTCGTCCCAGTCGGTGACGGTCGTTCCTTCGGCGACTTTGCCCAGCCGGGTGGTCATCCCCGCGGTAAACAGCAACGACGACACCAGCTGGGTTTTCCCCGTGTCGCCGTGACCGACAATGCCCACATTGCGTATGAATTGCGTTGCATAGGCTTTCATCGTGTTACCCCCTGATAGGCGCGGCGGCCACACCGAGAAGAGGGTCGCAGCGCAGTTTGCGGTTCACCGTGAACGATCCACGTGAACGGAAGGATGAAGGGAGGTCAGAGGAGCCTGAAACCACCCTCCGAAACGCGGATGCTAGCACGACGCCGCACGCCCCGCAATCGGTCGTTGGTTGTGGCCGGTACGAGCGGGACAAAGTTTTTCTCCTTTCGCTATCCCCGAAATCACAGCCGGAAACAAATGGACAATATGCTATAACTAGCATATCCTGAAGCCGTGGCATCGCCTTCTGTCAGGCCGGTCGTCTGGATGGGCGATTCCCTCGCTGTCCTGAGAGAGTTCCCGGAGGCGGTCCGGGAAGAGATCGGTTATGCGCTCTATCTGGCACAAACAGGAGGCAAGCACCTGAGCGCCAAGCCGCTGAAAGGTTTTGCCTCAGGCGTCTTGGAGGTAGTCTTGGATCATCGCGGAGACACCTATCGCGCGGTTTACACGGTCCGGCTCGCGGGAAAACTGTATGTCCTCCACACCTTCCAGAAGAAATCCAAGCATGGAATCACGACACCGAAAGCGCAAATGGATTTGGTAAAACAGCGGCTCAGGCGAGCGATGGAATTGCATGCCGAAGAGGAGAATTGAAATGAGCAGGAAGAGCGACCACATCGAAAGCAGCGGCAATGTCTTCGCGGACCTGAAACTTCCCCGGCCCGAAGAGGCTCTAGCAAAGGCCGAACTTGCGCAGAAGATCGCCGCGATCATCGAGCAGCGGCGTCTCACGCAAGCGCAAGCGGCTGCGATTCTCGGCGTGGATCAGCCCAAAATCTCCGCGCTCAAACGAGGCCGCCTTTCCGGCTTCTCCCTGGAGCGCATGGTGCGCTTCCTGATTCTTCTCGGCCGCGACGTCGAGATCGTCGTGAAATCCCGCCCGCGCTCGCGAAGTCAGGCGCGTTTGTTGGTCGCTTAGCACGCGGGAAAGGCACTGCCTCCGCTCTCACTCCTGCGTAGGGACGCCAGCGCTAGCTTCCGTCGCGAATGAAGCGGCAGGACTCGATGTCGAACGTGACGTCGCCGATGGCCAGGCGGGTTTGATCCCGGAAGCTCGTGACGAACTGCGCGAAGCGCCAGACATCCGGAAAATTCGTGGCCAGCCCCAGGGAAACGCGGATCGAGCCTGCGCTCTTATGGCCTCGTTTCTGCATCAGCCGCAGAAAGCTCTGCAGCGTAATGCCCGGCCCTTCCGCGAATCCCGCGCGCATATCTTCTTCGGTCAATCCTTCGGCGATTTCACCGGCGCCGGGATTGCAGAAGCAGCCCGTGCGAAGCGAGATGCGCTCCGCATTGGCGAGTTCCTCGATGCGCCGGTAGTCCAGCAGACGCCCCTCGGGATCGTAGAAGTTCAGCGTCACCGTGCCGCCGCGCGCCTGCGTCGTGACCGGCCCGTAGATGCGCACCATGGCGCGGCCATTGCTGTGCCGGAGCGCCAGCAACTCCTCAAGCAGCCAGCCCGTCAGGCAGCGCACACGCTCCGTGATGATTTCCAAGCCGATCGCCTCCAGGTGGCGCAGCCCGATCTCCACGGCGGGAATCGAAAGGTAATTGAGCGTGCCATCCTCGAAACCGGCTTCGTTGGGGGCCAGGACATGCGTCGAGCCCTGCACCGAGGCGAAATTGACCGTTCCGCCCGCGAACCAGGGCCGCTTCAATTCCGCGAATGCGGAACGCCGGACGAGCAGGGCGCCAACGCCGGTTGGGTAACCGAACATTTTGTAGAACGAGACGCTCACGAAGTCCGGCTGCACTGCCGCAAGGTCCAGGCGGCTGGTGGGCACAAAGGCGGCGGCGTCCAGCAACACGCGCCAGCCCTTGCTCTGCGCGCGGGCCACCAGTTCGAGCGGGTGCTTTACGCCCGAGAAATTGGACTGCGCGGGGTACGCAAACAGATTGGCTTTCGCCGGATCGGCCTGATCGAATAGCGTGTCCAGGGAATCCGGATTCAGGCGCAGCTCGGGCATGGTCAGCGGCGCGTAGGTGATGGCCGCACCCTTGGCAAACGCGAACTCGCGAATTCCGTTTACGGAGTTGTGATTATCGAAAGTGAGCAGGAAATGGCTGCCTGGGGTGAAGGGGAAGGCCTCGCCGACAAGTTTCAAAGCTCCCGTGGCGTTTGGCGTGAACACCACGACGTATTCCTCGGGCCGGCCATGGAAATACTTCAGGACGTAGCGGCGAGCCTGCTCGACGTAGTCCGTCATCGCGGCCGAGGACGGATTGGCGGAATGCGGATTGCCGAAGACTCCGCCGCTCAGCATCTCGACATGTTTTTGCAGCTGCGACTGGGCATAGAGAGAACCGCCCGTGTAGTCGAGGTACACCTGGCGCTGCTGGTCGAGCCGCCCGTAGTCGGCCGCCCGCAGGATGTCCAGCGCGGCCGTTCCGCGGTAGCTCGGATACCGCGAAAGAAAATCCTCGTACGCGCTCTCGATTCGCAACTCGCTTGGACTGCTGTCTTTCGCCATGCGGAGATTTCACCCGCCCTACGAAGTTGAGAGTTGACAGTTGAGAGTCAGGATTCACCTCGGCGCGTGATTGTTCCCTGTTCGAACTCTCGACTGTGAACTGTCAACTCTCGACTCTCCTTTCGGAATCTACGCTCAGAATCCGTAGAGCTTCGCGGGATTCTCCACCAGGATGGTCTTGCGCACGGCGGCGTCCGGCGCCCAGACGGGGAGCTGGTTCAATACGGCTCCGTCATCAACTTTCCACAGCGGCGTGATGTCGGTGACTGGGTGGCCGGCCACGGGCGAGGCCGGATGCGGCCAGTCGCTTCCCCACAGCATGCGTTGCGGGTTCGCGGCGATCAGCGCCTTGGCCAGCGGCGCAACGTCCGGAAAGTCCGGCGGTTGCGTCGAGCTGCGATAGGCCGCCGAGATTTTTACGTAGGCTTTACCCGTGCGAACCAGGTTCACCAGGGCATCGAAGCCCGGCTGCCCGACTCCCAGCGCCGCCTGGGCTCCTCCAAAGTGGTCGAACACGACCGGCATGGGGGCGGCCAGGACCTGGTCTTTGATCGCCTCAATCACAGACAGCCGCGTGTAGATCTGGATGTGCCACCGGCTGAGGCGTTTGATCCGGTCCACCGCCTCCTGAAAACGCCGGCGGGCCACGGCCGGATCGCTCTGGCCGGAGGTTTCGAGGTTGATGCGTATGCCGCGCATGCCGGCGCGATCCATTTCGTCCAGCGCCGTCTCCGGCGTCTTCGCATCAATCACGGCGATGCCGCGCGCGATCGAGCCGAGCTGCTTCATGCCGTCGAGCGTGCAGGAATTGTCCGTGCCGTAAACGCTGGGATGCACGATCACGACTCGCGTGGTGTGCAGCGCGCGGTGCAGGGCGCGCATTTCCTCGACCGAGGCAGGCTCGGGCGTGTAGGCGCGCGCAGCCGCGAACGGGAAGCGCAGCGGATTTCCGAAGACGTGTGTGTGGCAATCGCACGCGCCCGCCGGCACATCGAAATTCACGGGCGTGGATGGCTGCGAGGCTTTGGCCAAAGCGGGGGTCCCGCCGCGCACCAGCGCCGCGGCTCCGGCCGCCGCCGCTCCCATCAGAATGTCGCGCCGCGATAGCATGCGAATCCTCCTACCCACATTGTGCAACGCCATGGGAAACGTTTCCGGATCGCCATCTCGAAACCGCAAAGCAATGCCTATTTGTCTTCGTGAATCGTCTTCAGCCGGACGACTTCGAATTCCTTGATTCCCGCGGGCGTCTGCACCTTCACTTCATCGCCGACGTGCCGCCCGAGCAGCGCCTTGCCGATCGGCGAGGTCGTCGAGATCATGCCCTGCGCCGGGTCCACTTCCTCGGAGGTCACCAGCTTGTATTCGATTTCGACCGACTTCTGGATGTCCAACAGCCAGACGCGCGAGCCGTAACCCGCGCGATCGGTTGGAATATTCGTGAGATTTAGCATGCCGATGTCGCCCAGCCGCCGTTTCAACTGGCCCAGCCGCGCGGAAACAAAGCCCTGGCGTTCCTTGGCGTACTTGAACTCCGCGTTTTCCGAAAGGTCGCCGTGAGCGCGCGCCTTCATCAGCTCTTTGGGCAGATCGACATTCATCTCGTGCTCGAGCGTCTTGATTTCGTCCTGAAGCTTCTTCTTGATATTTGTCAGCGCGTCCGTCATGGTTCGTCTTCGACCGCATCCATTCATAATGAAAAATACACGCGCCAGCCCGCGCAGCCGCGTGTTTACACCCAAGCTAAATTCCGGCGGAGAGGGGGGAGTTAAACCCCCGTTTTCCGCGGCAGGCTCATTTTACAACGAAAAATGCCGCGATCTCCTTTACCCCGAACCTTTCAAAGTTTACGTGTGTGGCCCCGCGAAGTCCAGCGAAGCCCTTCGCAGGTAGTGCGCATCCATTGACGCTGAAATCCTGGCGTGCTGCATGCTTAGGAAGATTGGAATTCCGACACATGAGGATCAATCGGGGACACTTGTACTAAAGGACTCCTCCTTGATCCGTTGCTTCACCGTTCGTCAACTCGCGGTGCGCGATTCGCCGAATAGAGCGCTGTAGATGCTCCCTCCGATAGCCGCACCGAGGATAGGCGCCACCCAAAACAACCAGAGCTGTCCGACAGCCCATCCGCCGACAAAAACGGCCGGTCCCGTGCTACGAGCGGGATTGACGGAAAGATTGGTGACCGGTATTCCGATGAGATGAATGAGTGTCAATCCCAGCCCGATCGCGATGGGAGCAAAGCCCTGGGGAGCCCGCTTATCTGTCGAGCCCATGATGATGAGCAAGAAAAACAGCGTCAGCACTGTCTCCGCGACGAAACACGCAGCGAGAGAATAGCCGCCCGGAGAATGTTCGCCATACCCATTGGAAGCAAAGCCCCCACTCGTATCAAAACCGGCTCTACCACGGGCGATCACGTAAAGGACGGCTGCCCCGCAAATGCCGCCTGCGACTTGGGCGATCACATAGGGCACGAGATCCGCCGCAGGGAATCGCTTGCCTGCGAGGAGTCCGAGCGAGACCGCTGGATTTAGATGGCATCCTGAGATGTGCCCGACGGCGTAAGCCATGGTCAGCACGGTCAGGCCGAATGCCAGAGCAACGCCGGCAAATCCAATCCCCAGATTCGGGAACGCTGCTGCTAGCACTGCACTACCGCAACCACCGAATACCAACCAAAAGGTGCCGAAGAACTCCGCTGTTGCACGTTTGCCAAGAGACATTTCTCACCTCACAAGAATCCATCGTCTATCACAGCGCACGAAACCCTTGAGCCCTGAAACTTGCATTTTCATCTGCCGTCACTAATGGGTCCTATGGGGGTCCTCAGCCGGAAACCTGCGAAGTACAGAAAGCACAACGACGCGCACCGATTGGGATTTCGCTCAGGCATTCAGCGCACTTGCGTGTTGTGGGGTCGGCCGGCGGCTCTTTTCGCGACCGGGCGATCAGTACATTCATCGGCACAACAACAAAGAAATACACGGCTGCGGCAATGATGAGAAACGACAGCAGAGCATTAATGAACTCCCCATATAGAAACTTACTGCCGTTAATCGTGAAAGTTAAAGCGGAGAAATCCGGTTGTTTTACTATCGCCGCAATCAACGGTGTGAGGAGGTTCTTCACAAATCCCGTGACGACGGCGCCGAATGCTGCACCGATCACGATGCCGACCGCCATATCCACCACGTTGCCCCTAAGTAGAAATTGTTTGAAACCTTTCAACATTTGCCCCTCCGTTTGTTCAAATGAAGATGTGGCCTCTGCTTCCAGTGAACCACCGCCAGGACTGCTCGTCCTGAGTCTTCGCGGCCCGGCTCCAAGCGTTTGCACTCAATGGCAGGACAAAATCTCCTAAAGGCCGCTTTTCCCATACGTCAACCGGATCCCGGTCGTCAGCAGGAGGTCGTTTTTCTTGATCCCAGGAATAGGGTTGCTTACGTACCGATCTCCGAAAGAAGCTTGCCAATTGAGCCAGTTGTTGATTCTGGTCGTCACGCTAGAATCAAAAGTAGTGCGGTACTGTCCCGTACTGCTCAGGTTCGGGAAAAACTGGAATCGTTCCGAGAGACTAGACCGGCTTGAGATCTGATAAGAAAGTTCTTCTCCAACAAGCACTTCGGCACTCTTCAGACTGACTCCTGTGGAGTAAAACGCCTGATCGTACGCGCCTCCACCGAACACGTCGAAGATGGTGTGTTTGGTTTTCACCGCATGATAGCCAATGCCGCCTCCGAGGACATTCCGCAGGTCAAGTTTTTGGAATTGGTCAAATTCGAAATCGGTGAAGCCAAACGCAAACAGCCGAGGTTTCAAATTCAAGTCCCCACGAATTCCGCCTGCGATCGCGTGGGCTGTCGTGACAGAGGTGCCCGTGGCGCTGTTCTTTGCGAAAATGGAGTTCGCATAAACAGTGATTTTGTCACTCGGGGCTGCTCGCACCGCCTTAGCACCGAGCACGAAGCTCAGAGTATCGGAGTTGCCTTTCGTAGTGCTCAGGCCGGTATCGAGAAACCCACCCCAATAGTCCATGAGGTGGGGACGCCGCAATCGGTCCAATTCCGCGTCGTAGGATGCTTGCTCTTTATCGGAACGAATGACCAGGATCGCGTCCTTCGTAGTCAGGACTGGACCCGCTTCCCGAGTCTGCAACTGCACTTTGCCGTCATTGGGTGCTACCGTTCCGACGAGGGTCTGACCATCTTTGAGGCCGACGTGGAGCGTTTGCGTCGAAGTGATCGTATCCACTGCGGCCCACTGGACGGTCACTTCTCCGGCAAACTCCGATTTGATGACGAGAGCTTTTTCGTCCGATTTTATGACGTCCCCAGTGAGTCGATCTCCATTTTTTAGCGTGATCTGATCCGCAAACACACTAGGAGCCAGCAAAACAATGGCCGCAATAGCTAAGGTTAGGCTTTTCATTTCGTCCTCCTCTTCGCGTCACTGAATTAAAGTGGTTTTCAATCGGCTACTATTTGGAGGGTGCCTGTTGCTCTTGTTTCTTCTTGTTGCCGAAAATGTCGAAAAGTTGCTGAACTGGATTGGGCTGTTGTTGCTCCTTCTGTGGCTGAGCTTGAGTCCCGCCTTTTTGGCCCAGCAGACCTCCTAGAATTCCAGACACGCCCGCCGAGGGATTGTTGAGATTCGGCAGCAACCCCTTCAGCTTCATTTGAGCCACCTTTTGCAGGTCGGGGGTGAACTTTGGGTTGTCAAAAGTTCCAGTAACGATCGCGGGAATCACCAGTTCCCCTTGATTGTTGGCCAACGCGGTACTCATATACCCGCCGATTCCTGTTCCGCCGGCCCGCTGGCTGAAATCCTTCGAGAGCACCGCAGTTACGCTCAGGTTTAGCGCATGGTTTACTAAATTTGCGGTTCCAGCCGCCCCAACGTTTCCGATATCGAGCGTCGCTACTAAATTACTGGTCTGAGCAACGCCGTTTTTCACAACGATATTGCCGGTCATACGCGATATGTTGGTGAATCCCTGATCCTTTTCACTTGGTTTAAGGAAGCCCCCAATCGAAGCCAACTGGTAAGCGATGTCGCTTCCGGTATAGCGCACATTGTTGAAATTTAGATTTAGCATGCCGTTCAGAGCCTTCACCACTTCAGCGGAAGTCAATGCCTGAAGGGGGCCTGCCGCATGCAGGTCCATGCTGAGCGTTCCCGCTCCGCTGATCTTATCCAGTCCGGTGACGCCGTACGCTTTGGCCATCGAAAGCACCTCGGGAAGTGCTGCGTTAGGGGCCCGGAGTGTCGCATCCACCATGGGTGACCGCGATTGATATTGTCGTAGTGCGAATTGCGCAGCAACGGTGGTGCCGCCAGAGGTCACATTGAAATTGTCGGAATGGATCTCGGTTGGTGTGAAGGCCAGGTTGATGGACTTCGTGCGTACCGGCTGCGGGATGTCTTTCCCGCTGATCTGGACATCGCGGCCGGAAACCGTTCCACTCAGTGCTGGCTTGTCGGCTGCACCTCGCGCCTGTATGTCGGCATTTATATTTCCGCTAATCGTTGCTCCTGGTGCGAAAGCTACGCCCGAGGCTGCGGCCAACTTGGCTGCTTCCGCAATCGAAACGTTGTCAGACTTTATGCGAAGATCTATTTGGGCAGGACTCGGTTTGGTATTTACTGTGCCGCTCACGAGAATCGGCATTGTTCCGAGCTTTATGGTCGTATTGCGGATCGTGATCAGATCGGCTGGAAGATCATCCGTGATGTCATACTCCGCCGAAATTGGGTATCCCAGGTCGAGGCCACGTACACGAGCATTCGCCAGATTCATCTGACCGCTGGCTGCCAGCTTTCCCGATTCACTGCTAATCTTGGTTTGCCCCGACAGCACGCCATCCGTGTTGACCAGCGCCGGCGAATCAAGAAACTTCTGCAGACCGGCGATTCCCACCTGCTGTATCTCTAAAGTGCCGTGGAAAGGCGTAGAGGCGGGCTGACCTTGCACGATTGGTCCGACTTGCCCCTGCAGTCGGACTTGCTGCGTCCCGGGACCCGGTAAATGAGCCGCAACATCTATGGGAAAGGGCATGTTGGGATCAAAATTCCGCACGATTAAATCTATGTGGTCATACAGCGCCCTAGGGTTCTTATGCTGCAAATCGGTAACGGCTACCTGGCCGTCCGTGATGGCCAGCTTGGCCAGCGAAAACTGCTGGCCTCCCCGATCACTCGATTCCGAAGGCCCGCCCGGTGAAGGCTGATGGCCGTCCGGAATACTGGATACTGGAGGCCCGCCCAGCGAGGAGAAGTTCCATACGCCTTGCTGGTTCTTAATGAGCTCAACGCTCGGACGCTGCAGATCCAGAGAATCGATTTCGACGTTGCCTTTGAGGAGCGGGAACAGTCTTACCGACACGTCCAACTGTTGTGTCTGCACGAACGGCTTTTCTGTTCCATAAGTGGAATCATCCGCGATAGTCAGATTCTGCACGCTGAATCGAGGCGGGAATAGACTTAGGTGCATGTCACCCAACGTGACTTTACGAACCAATCGTTGCTCCAGCTCCGATTGAATGGTCCCGCGGTAGCGGTTCACGTTGAAGGTCGCTACAAACACCACCGCGCCCGCGATGATGACCGCGACGACGATTCCAATCACAATGAAGAGGCGGCGCATATCGAACCTCCAAGTCGATCCGGCCCGGCATCGACTCACGAGACGTGCCCCATGTTTATAACAGCCCTAAAACAAGGGCAGTGATTGACATCACACGTTAGCGTGAGTTCAAACACTCGCCACACGTAAAGCCTGAAACAATACAAATACTAGGTCCGGACAATGTGTAGGTGTAGCAGGCGGAAATACGTCAGATTTGACAACAGGGAAGTTATTCAGACTCCCGAAAATCTAAAAGGCACCACGACCATCAGAGCAGCGTCGGGAACTATCTCCGGCACAACGGTCCTGACGGTCATTCTGTAATCGCGACAGATTCTTGCGGCTGGATTGCCTAGGAATTGGTGAGAATATATTTGGCCATCATAGAGAACAGAACTTTTTTGAGAATCGCCATCTCGACAATAAGGAAAATTTGCAAACGCAGGACAATCTCTGATCGCGGTCTCGACACGCTTCGGGCTAACAAGGACAACTAGCTTCTAGAGAGATGTGAATTTGCAGAGAAGTATAACGACGCAAGGAACGCACAAATCAGTTTGTTTCAGCAGAAAACGCTAAAATGGCGGAGAGGGGGGATTCGAAGCTTTGACTCTTGCGATTTCCTTCCCGCTCAATCAAATACCGACATCTACTGAATACACTAAAGTTCTGTGATTTTCAAGGCTCTCAACCGATTCAAAACCATCATTCACACGAAGTAAGCGGCTCGTATTCTGGGGACCCATGTCTTCCGAGAACGCCTGCTGTAAGGGACACCAAAAGGCCTTCAAGGAGATTCCTCCCAGAACTTACGAAAAGAGAAAACTTAACTGTCTTGATAGCCTTTCGTCGATGGTGTTCAAATTTGAACAGACGGCAAAACCAGGAGTCAGTATATTGCCAGCGTTGCGGGTAGAAGCGCGGAACGCCTTGTAATTGTGGATAGGAGAAGCTAATGCGCAAATTGAAGGTTAGCAAAATTTGGATCTCGGCGTTCCTATTGGCCGTCGTAATGGTCGGGTGCAGCGACCCGGACAAAAATGCGAGGGCGGGGAACCCTGGTGACCCCCTAACCCCGCCTACAGTGATCTCCGTAACTCCGCTGGACCTCTCGATAGCCGTTTGCCCCAACAACGGCCTTATCACTGCAACATTCAGCAAGGCGATGAACCCTGCGACGATCACCACCTCTACGTTTACTTTGACCGGGCCACCAAACGCGACGAGCGTGTCTGGGACAGTTACCTACAATTCGACGACCTTTGTTGCCACCTTTACACCCTCGGGCAGTCTTGCAACGAGCACCCCTTATACCGCCACGATTACCACCGGGGTGGCTGACACGTTCGGCAATAAGCTGGCGGTCGCTAAGACGTGGACGTTCACGACCGCAAGCGCTCCGTGTGGAGCGATTGGCGGAGCCATACCGTTGGGAGCGGCCTGCAGTTTCGGAATTCTGGGCTCCACCCCCTCCGTTACCAATACCGGCGTCAACACCCTCGTTACGGGAGATGTGGGGATATTTCCGGCAATTTCGATCGTTGGATTTGCGGCGGGAAACTTTACGGGCATGCTCCACCCGGGCGATAGTGTTGCTGGGACGGCCCGGGCTGCCTTGCTCGTGGCGTATAACGCCGCCGCGGGAGCAGCAGGAGGGGCCGCCCTTACCGCAGATATAGGAGGGCAAACCCTCGCCCCTGGCGTTTATACGGCCCCGAGTACATTGGCAATAACCGGGGATCTCACCCTCGCCGGCAATGGTGTCTATATCTTCCAGATTCCGACCGCACTGACGACGGCAGCCGGTAGCCCGTCCGTGCCAGCGAGCCGCGTCATCCTGACTGGCGGCGCCTTGGCTCAGAACGTGTTCTGGGAGACCGGCAGTGCGGCGACCCTTGGAACCTATTCAACATTCGCAGGAACCATTATGGCTCAGACATCCATTACGCTTGGCACTGGCGCGGTGCTAAATGGCAGAGCGCTGGCGTACACGGGCGCAGTCACATTGGACAGCAATCCGGTGAATGTACCTACGACGTGCCAATGAGGCAATCGGCAGTGGACCAGCCTCAAGCTGGTCCACTGCCGGGCAGGCTGGAAGAGCATGAGTTCACGCTATTGAAGTTCGGAGGAATATTCGCATGTCATCTCAATTAAAGAGCCATCCTGGTCGGGTCTTAGCAATGTTGCCGGCAATGATCGCTGTCTTGTCTATGTTCGCCACCCTGGCCGCAGCTCAGGATCAGCCTGTTCCGAAGGTGGAGCTTTTCGGCGGATATTCCTTCTTTCATCCCGGCGCGGATGTGCACGGCCAACTTCCAGGAGCATTGTCCCCGATAAGCAGCCGCCTGGAAGCGAACCCTCGCGGCGCCGGCGCCAGCCTTACCATTGATTTCAATCGTTGGTTTGGATTGACTCTAGATACCAGCACCCATTGGGGCAGCCGTGAAACCGGGCTCCCCAACAGAATTGACGACGCCGCTTTCTCCAACCTTTCGATAGGCCCAAAGATTACGTTCCGCAGCAAGCATGTTTCCCCATTTCTTGAGGTGTTAGTGGGCGACCATCGTCTTATGCCTGACGCCTTCCATGATGTCGATAAATTAGGGTTCATGTTCGGCGGCGGTCTTGATATCAACTTGTCCAGGCACGTTGCTCTACGGCTGATCAGAGCCGACTATGTATACTCGAATTACCGGTATGTTCCTCCGGGCGGGCCGCAGACTCAAATCCGAGGCGTAAGACTGCAGACTGGCCTCAATTTCATGTTCGGTGGCGGAGCGCCTCCAGTGCCACCCAGCGCGGCTTGCTCGGTACAGCCGACCGAAGTTTTTGCAGGCGAGCCTGTGACCGGAACTGCCACTGGATCCAATTTCAATCCCAAGCGTACGGTAAAATACAACTGGAATGGCACCGGGGTGAAAGTTGCGGGGAGTGATGCCTCCACGCAGATTGACACCAGTGGATTGCAGCCCGGCTCTTACCAAGTAAGTGCAAACTTGAGCGATGGCAGCAAGAATGGCGTTGCCTCCTGCATGGCCAGGTTCGATGTGAAACAGCCGCGTCCGCCTGTGATTGCATGCTCGTCAGACCCTGGAACCGTAAGGACAGGCGGCACCGCTACGATCCGCTCAAACGCCAGCAGCCCCGATAACCGCAGGCTGACCTACAGCTACAGCGCGAGCGCGGGAAACGTCGCCGGTACTGATACGACCGCCACTTTGAATACAGGGGACGCACAACCAGGCCGTATCACGGTCACTTGCAACGTAAGCGATGACCGCAATCTCACGGCCTCGTCCAGCACCATGGTGAACGTGGAAGCTCCACCGCCGCCTCCTCCTCCGCCTGCTCCTGCCCCTCAGATCAAGGAGTTGGAAGCCAAGCTTGCCCTCCATAGTATTTACTTTCCAACCGCTCGGCCTACCGCCGAGAATCCCGGGGGTGGCCTGGTCGACAGTCAGGCAGAGATCCTGAATACCCTGGCCGAGGACTTCAAAAGTTATCTAAAATACAAGCCTGATGCCCACTTGATCCTCGGTGGCCATGCAGACCCCCGCGGCTCTGTGGAATACAACAAGGGTCTTACGCAGCGACGCGTAGAACGCACCGAGAACTCCCTGGTGGAACACGGCGTCCCTGCGGACCACCTTGAGACGCGATCGTTTGGCAAAGAGGACCAACTGACTGCCGACCAAGTAAAGGAACAGATAGCAGAGAATCCAGACTTGAGTCAGGCCGACAGGCAACAAATGCTGAATAATCTGCAGGTGATGGTCCTGGCCAACAATCGGCGCGTAGACGTTTCCTTGAGTACCACCGGACAAGAGTCCACTCATCGGTACCCGTTTAACGCGAAAGATTACTTGGCGCTGATCAACACCAAAAATGCAGAAAAAAAGCCACCAGTCAAGAAGAAGCCAAGTAAGTAACGGCGGAACGCGGCCTACAATTGATAAGGCATTAGCTTTGATAGCCAGTATTCGGGGGGCATTGACGTGCCCCCCGCTTCAGTCTCGAGTCAGCTGTCATTCGTCCCAAGTTAAATCACGTGTGGAATCTGACCTCTCATCTTTGATCTGTATAATCCGAAAAAAACGTCTAACGCAGTCACTTCCCAATACCCCGTTTATCGAAAGCGCGCCAGAGCATCGTGCTCCCGAGCACTTCGTCCTCAAATGCGCGCTTCCGATAAAACACTAGCGTGGCGCAGGCGAGGGGATGGCGCAATGTCTTAGGTCGATTCCCGTAAACATGGGTGCTCGCCGAAGACTACCCAGAAACAATTTTGGGAAAACTTCTGACGCTTATCTTCTACGAACGGCGAAGTAGGAGGCCATCCTTTGTCCGTCGGTGGGCAGTAGAGTGCTTTGATATGTGGCGCCAACGGACAGGATGATGGACAGTAAAGTTGGCAAGCAATTTCGATTTCAGCAACTTAGAAAATCTGGCGGAGAGGGGGGGATTCGAACCCCCGTCACCCTTTTGGGGTGAAACTGATTAGCAGTCAGCCCTGTTCGGCCACTCCAGCACCTCTCCACGGAAAAATGGGCCGAAACTGCATTGCCACGACAGGCGTGCCAGGCAAAAGTATAGCACCGAGCGTCCCGCGGAAACTACCGCAACGCGGTCACGCGTGTTGGACGCGGCTCAGTACGGAGGATCCTGAGCGGTGGCGGCGCGGTTTTCGCGTGTGGCGCGCACCGCGCCGCTATTGTCCGTATAGAAGCTGTGGAAACCGTAGTTTCCCGCGCGGGCTTGCAGCGCGTAGCTGCGAATCGCGCCATCGCCCTCCGCCGGGCCGGGCGTGTATTGAATCTGGTAGTTGACGCTCTGCGCGAGCTGCGCCGCCGTACGCACCCGCTCTCCGAGCGCCTCGAACTGCCGCGGATATGCGCCGTTCTGCGTCGAAGCGTAGTCCGCCAGCGCGCTCCGCACTTCGCGCAAAGATTCGACGGCGCGCGCCTCCGCCTGCGTCGTGGGATTCCCCTGCCGCTCCGGCACGACGAACCACAAAAAACTCCAGATCGCGGCGAGAAGAACTCCCAGCAGCACGCCCCACCGCAGCAGAATTTTTCGAACAGACGGCTTGGACGCGGGCAGATCCGCGCCGGCAATGGATGCCGTCAGATCGGCGCCGCAATGCGGGCAAAGCTCCGTCGCTTGATTGATTTCAGTCTCGCATTCGCGGCAAGTATACATGGCAGGAAATCGCAGCTCCGCGCACTCCCTCATGATCCGACGGCCAAAACATCCATTGTCAGCGTGTTGGGCGACTCATCGTAGCCAAACGCGCAGGCTCGCGTCAATTCGCATATGCCCCCGGCGGGAGGCAAACACTCCGGCGGGCTACAGCTTTTGGCGGGCTTCCAGCGAAGTCCGCACGTGTTTCCGAAAAGAACGTTGATCGGGCGCTATCGGGGAGGAAACATAGGGTCAGGTTAAAGGTAGGGGACACGACAGCATTTGTCAGGCCGATTTCCGGGCGATCTCGTTCAGCCAGGCATCGAGTATGCCGCGATTCTGTGGCGGGATCTCACCGAACACTACGCCCATGCCGTAGCCGGAATGTGTGTAGATGACCTTGCCGGGCATCTCGCAAGTGCTGCAGCCATAACGGATGCGTATGCGCAACTCCGTATCCATGGCAAACGGATTCACCATGTCTATATAACAGCCGCGCGAACTCAACTTGGAGATGCGCGCGACGACCCGCGTCCCGTCCCGCGACACCGTCATTTCAGCCTCGGCGATAAATGAGAAGCGCGGGGTAGTGCGGCCTTCTGAGAGCTTGGTTTCAGGCATCGTGTCGCCTCATTCCCAACCCATGTCGCTGGCTTTACCTGCGTCCATTGTACGCAAAGACTGGGCGATTCGAGGGAGGATATCTGTTCAGAATTGCGAAAGAGATAGCTGGCTTCCAGGGCCGGTGGCGTTATGGGTTGAGACTCCGGCCAGTCCCCGACAGATTGGTCTGTGTGTCCGCGGGTCGAGGATATGGCAGCGGGCTCCCAGAAACCAGTTTCTCGCTGTTTCGAGTTACCCGCTGCGTCGGTTTCCGGTGAGAGCGTTTCTTTCAGCCCAGATGAGTCAGCGCTGAGTCACTGTTTCGCGGGAGCTGCGGCCATGCGGGCCTGCATCTCGCGCGTCAGATGCGGCACGACGCCGACGATGCGCTCGATGAGCATCAACTGGCCCCTGTGGTGCATTTCATGTTCTTTGACCGAAAGGATCATGTCGAAACGGCTTCGGGAGGACGGAGTCGCTCCCGGAGGCATGGCCACCTGCTCGGCCAGGAAATCTTCGGTAAGCCCCTCGAGCCAGACGGCCCATTTTTCGCCGGAGGCGCGCAGCATCTCCAGCGTCTGCTCCTTGGTGCGCGGCGCCTTTTCTTCCTCCGCCAAGCGCTTCATCAGCGCTGGGAAATCAAATCCTACAAGGGAAGCCCGGCGCTCCTGGGCGTGAATCTGGTACTGAAAAGTAGAGGCCAGCGAAATATGCGCGAGCAGTTCGCCGACGCTGCGCGTGCCGGAGGCCGCGCGAAAACTATATTTATCTTCAGGGAGTTCCTGAGCGATGGTAATCGTATTCTTGCGGACGGTGCGAAAACTTGCGGCTAACTCTTTGGCGCCATAGTAGTTCAAGCGATGTCTCCCTTAGTCAAAGGTTCTGTCCTCGTCAAGCGAGGGGCTGGCCAAGAAGTTTAGCACGTCACGGCGCGCGTAGGATTATCAGGCCGGATTCGTACGGAAAGCGCCGGTGTTCTGGGATGGCGGCAGTGTTCCACGTGAAACATTCCAGTTCACGAAGGTAGTTTGCGCAGAGGAGTATTACGATAGCCCGGAATAGAAGAAGCTGCGGAAGCTTCCTCTTAACCGATCGGCGCGCTGGAAGAATCCGCCGCGCCGCTCTGGCTGGCGCGGATCGTGCCGCTCGGGTCGGTGAAGAACGATCGCTGACCGGTAGTGCCGGGAACCACGGGACTAGCCGAGATGCCGTAGCTGAGCACGTTACCAGCGGAATCGGCCGATATAACCGTGAGCGTGAATTTGTAACCGCTCTTGACCCCGGTGGCCAGAGCCGAGTCAATCAGGTCAGCCGCCGCGGACGAAGGATTCGGGGTTCCTCCGCCGGGACCCATTGCCGCGATGCTATGCGGAAAGCCGCCATAGCTGGTCGAATACATGATTGCGGTCGTGTTCAGAGTCTTGAGCGTCTCGACGGCGGCAGCCTCGTTGGCCTGGATTTTGGAACGCATCAAGTTGGGAATCGCAATCCCCGCAATGATCAATATGATGGCCACGACGATAAGCAGCTCAATGAGGGAGAAACCCTTTTGGCGTGTGTTCATGCTTCCTCCTGTCCCGAATTTTGATTCGCCGCGTGGAATGTCGCGCGGTGCAACCTGGTGCTGACTCCGGGACACAGAAGCGGGGAGCTCTGGTCTGCCTGCGGGCTGCCGGTCGAGTTTCAATTATATACCAAGACAGCGAACCTGGGGTGTCCAGAGTGTATCCCGGCCAGTTGGAGCCGCGCGCGCGTGGGCCCCGGGTGGGCTATGATGCAGCGAGGCATTAAAAGGCCGTCCGCGGGACATGGCGCAAGAATCCACCTTCGCATCGCTCGACGCTTTTTCGACGCAACATGCGGACCTGATCGAATGGCTGCATGCGGAAGCGAACTGCGCGCGGTGGGGTCTCGCCCGGAATCGCTTCGCGGAGGCGCTGCGGCGCAGCGTGGAGAAACGCTATCGCGGCGGGCGCGCCAGCGCCGCCGAGGTCGAGGCCTATTTGAAATCGCTGCGCCTGGAAGATCTGGCTCTGGCGTGCGCGTGCGCCGAGGGCGCGGAAGCGGCCTGGGAATTTTTCGTGGCGCATTTTCGCCAGGAGCTGCGCTCCGCCGCGCGCGCCATTGTTCGCTCCTCGGGCGCCGGCGATGAGGTCCGCGCGGAAGAGCTGGCCGACTCGCTCTACGCGGAGCTCTACGGCGTCAGCCCCAGCGGTGGCGGACGGCGGAAATCCCTGTTCGAATACTTTCACGGGCGCAGCAAGCTTTCCACATGGCTGCGGGCCGTACTGGCCCAGCGGCACGTGGATCTGCTGCGAACCGGCTGGCGAACGGTTCCACTCGAAACCGAAGAAGACGAGGCGCTGCGTGAGTTGGCGCAGCGCAGGGTGCGAGCTCCACTTGGAGCCCGTCGGAATACGGATCCCCCACCTTCCGATCCGGACCGCGAGAGGTATGTCGCGCGGCTCGATGGCGCGCTCCAGGCTGCGATTGCCAGCCTGGCGGCGCGCGAACGCATGCTCCTGGCCTGCTATTACGTGGACCAGCTCACGCTGGCGGAGATCGGACGCACCCTGGGCGAGCATGAGTCGACGGTGTCGCGGCAACTGGAACGGACGCGCCGCGAGTTGCGGGAGCGCGTGACGCAAATGCTGCTTCGCGGCGCGCCTGCGCGGGACGGCCACGCGGCGGCGCCAAGTCTAGACGAGGCGCAGGTGGCGCTGGCGTTCGAATACGCGCTGGAAGACTGGCCGTTCGATCTGTCACGGGCGCTTTCGAAAGGGAAATCGGCGGCAGATCCACCGGAGAAGTGAACGGGGGAGGAGCGCCGTGCAAGGTTCGAATCCTGGACCGTTCTAAGTAGCGAGTGCGGGCTTCACTTGTTTACCCTGAGTTCCGAAGGGGAGCCCGCCATAATAAGGACGAATGGCTATGGACTCACAGAAAAGAGACGAATCACGCGACTGGAGCCGCGAAGAAGCACTCGCGCGCCGGATAGGCGAGGCGTTGGACCGGATCGCGCCGCGCGACGCCGGGGAATGTCCCGATGCCGGACTAATTGCGGCGTACCACGAACAGGCGCTCCAGCCGGACGAAATTGCGCAGTGGGAGAGCCACTTCGCGATCTGCTCGCGTTGCAGGAAGGTCCTGGCCGTTCTCGCGGCGTCAGCGGACGCGTCGCTGGCCGAAGAAGAGGTCGCACATCTCGGAGAATTGATCGCGGCGGCGCGTGCGCCAAGCGATGCGGCTGTGCGGACTGCCAAGCCCACTCGCCCGGATCGGCTGGCCTGGCGCATACGCTGGCTGGCTCCGGCGCTGGGCGTGGCAGCCGCGCTGGCCGTGTGGTTCGCGATGCGACCGCCCTGGCGTGCACCCAATCCAGACTCTTCGGGAACCCTCATCGCGCAGACCCCAAAGACCGAACCTCCGCCAAATGCTGCGACCTCGGCGCTGGAGCAATCTTCCAAGGTAGAGCCCAAGAAGAAGGCGGACACAGACGCTGCATCTCTGAAGGATCGTGCCGTCACAACCGCCCAATCCCCCAATCCGCCGGCAGATGCGCGGGCGAAGAATCCCCCGGCGGACAGCAATGCCATAGGGAAGATTACGGCGAGCTCCGGAGTTGCCGAAAGCGCCGCAAGAAACGAGAGCAGGGAGCAAACCGAATTGAACAGCGCGGCAGCCGGGGCCCCAGCGCCCCCACCCACACCGTTTGCGCCAGCACCTCGTCTGCAAGCTCAAGCACGAGTGACACAGGAGGCGCCTAAACCTAAAGCCGCGCTTGGCGCTGCCGCCAATGCGCCTGTCCTAGACAAACAGGTGGTCGCGGGTCAAGAAAAGAAGGACGAGGTGGCCTCGGCCAGAACCGCCGCGAATCTTGCTCAGACGGGGCGCGGTTTTAAGAGTCTCTCCCAGGCGGATGCGATGACAGAGAGCGCCGCTTTGATCAAAACACCATCGGGGGCAGTCGTCTGGCGCGTAGGGAAGGGTGGAAACATCCAGCGCTCAGCCGATGCGGGCAGCACGTGGATTTTGCAGGCAAGCCCATCGCAGGAAGAATGGCTTGCCGGAGCCGCCGTCTCCGATACGGTCTGCTGGATTGTGGGCCGCAACGGCGCAATTGCACGGACGACGGACGGAGAACACTGGGAAAGGATCGCTCCTCCACCAATGGCTGCCGGCGTCTTGGGAAAATTCCCCGACTTGACCGGTATCACAGCGCACGATGCGCAGGCGGCAACAATCACAGCAAGCGACCAGCGGCGTTACGCCACGCAGGATGGCGGAAGGACCTGGGGCGCGCAGTAGGGGCACGGTCCGCCGTAGGCGGATGCCCCTACTGTACGATCAATCAGATTGACGACCTTTTGGTGCAAGAAATTTGGGCAGGTTCGTTCTAAGCGATGAAGGAAGAAATCAGATCTTCATCGGAGGCTGCCCATGAGAAACGCCAGACTGTTCAGATTTTCCTATGCCGCGGGGTTCGCGGCGCTGCTGCTTGCTTTGCCGCTCCTTTATCGTTCCGCTTCCGCGCACCCCTCAGGCCAGGCCGCAGCGCAGCCTGCCGATGGCACGGTCACGACCACGCTTGCCGATCAAAACGACCTGTCCCTGACGGTTTACAACTCGAGCCTTGCGCTGGTGCGGGATGTTCGTCAATTGACGTTGCCGGCGGGGGAATCGCGCCTGCGGTTCATGGACATTGCGGCATCCATCAATCCGGCGACGGTGCATTTTCGCTCGCTGACCGAGCCCGCGAAGCTCGGCGTGCTCGAACAGAACTACGAATACGACCTGCTCGATCCGAACAAGCTGCTGCAGAAGTACGTTGGGCGCGAGGTCACGCTGGTGCGCCCGAAATTGACGAGCGGCACGACAGAATATGTCGAAGTGAAAGCCACGCTGCTCTCCCTGAACGGCGCGCCCGTTTGGAAGATCGGCAACGAAATCGTTACCGGGCTCTCCTACGAGAGTATCCGCTTCCCCGAGTTGCCCGAAAATCTGTACGAGCGGCCCACGCTGCTGTGGACGCTGCAAAATACCGGTGCGCGGCGGCACCGAGTGGAGGCGTCGTATCTCACCGCGAATCTTTCCTGGAACGCGGACTATGTGCTGAACGTCGGTAAGGATGAAACCAGCGGCGATCTGGACGGCTGGGTCACGCTGGTGAATCACAGCGGGACGGCGTACAAAAATGCGCACCTGCAACTCGTGGCCGGCGATCTTCACCGTGTCGTCGCCCAGTACGGCAGAGATGAACTCCGGGCGATGGAGGGAATGGTCAAGGCGGCAAATGCGCCCGCCGCGTTCCAGCAGGAGGCGTTCTCCGAGTATCACCTCTACACCCTGGGCCGCCGCACATCCATTTTCGATCAGGAATCGAAACAGATCAGCCTGCTGAACGCCTCGCGCTTCCCGCTGCAAAAAGTGTACGTCGTGAACGGGCAGTCCTACTATTACCGCGCCGCCGCGCAACCCGGCGCGCCGGTGAAAGATCCCGTGCAGGTCTTCTACAAATTCAAGAACGAGGACAAGGCCGGGCTGGGGATGCCTCTGCCCGCGGGCACGATTCGCGTGTATCAGGCCGATTCGCGCGGCGGCTCGTTGTTTGCCGGCGAAGACCACATTGACCACACCCCCAAGGATGAAACCATCAGCCTGCACATCGGCAACGCGTTCGATATCGTTGCCGAGCGCAAGCAGACCGATTACAAGAAACTCTCCGACCGGGTGTACGAATTCGAATACGAGATCACGCTGCGGAATCACAAGGATGCGCCCATCACCGTCGAGGCGAACGAACCGATCGGCGGAGACTGGGAGATGATCAGCTCGACGTACAAATTCACGAAGACCGCCGCGTTCGCCGCGCAATTCCAGGTGCCTGTCGAGAAAGACGGCACGTCGGTGCTGCGGTATCGAGTGCGTGTGCGATGGTGATGAATTGAGATGAATCGCAGGGGCACGGCATGCTGTAGGGGCACGGTCCGCCGTAGGCGGATGCCCCTACAGTTTGCGGCGAGGGCGTGCTGGTTTTTTGCCTTTTGTGGCGTGGGGTTTTGACGGCGTGCGTGGCGTCACGATGGCTTCGGCTTCGATTTCGACCAGCATCTCCGGCGAAACCATCCCACCCACCTGAACCATCGCGGTGGCGGGCCGAATCTTACCGAAGAATTCTCCGTGGGCGCGGCCAACCTTCTCCCATTCGGCGATATTGGCGACATACATGCGCGTGCGGACCACGTCTTCCAGACGCGCGCCGGCCTTGTGCAGCGCGGATTCGATGTTGCGCAGCGTCTGCACGGTCTGCGCGTAGGCGTCGCCCACACCCACGAGTTTTCCGTCGGCGCCGGTGGCCGTCGTGCCCGAAACGTGAACCGTATCGCCTACGCGCACCGCGCGGGAATACCCGATAATGGGCTCCCAAGCCGTTCCGGTGGAAATATTCGTCCTTTTCATTTTCATCGTGTCTCCCGCAATTCTGGATTGGGAATCTCGATCACTTACAGGGATAACCTCCCGGCCATTTTGCCACAAACCGGGGCGCGGCAGCGCTTGCTGCGTTTGGGCGGTGGGCTAATTTCGTGTGCATGAGTCGGAAGTGCCGCCCCTGTCGGGGCTTTCTTGTCATGACCGCCAGGATTTCCCACCGCTTCCCCTTCACTTCGTTCAGGGCAAGCGCGGTGGGCTACGCAGTGACGTCCCTCCGGGACTCCCGGCAACATGCAATTAGCACACTACCTGCGTTTGGCTTGCGTGTAGTAGCAACGTAAAAATGTCACCCTAACGGCCCGATGAAAATGTCACCCCCCCTGAGTGAATTTATCCACCGTCACGGAGCTAAGACACTGCGATTGGCCCGGGCGCGTTGACCATTCGTGCGCCGGGCGTCTATAATATGAATGTAAGTTTCAAGGGCGGCGCACCCCTGGCCCGCCCGGCCTGCGCGAAGCCGAAACGCAGCGAACACTAACCGCCTGCCACAAGATCCCGTAGGCATCAGGAGCGAAAGAAATGCGAGCAACACAATTGCGCCCCGGAATGATCATCCGCCACGCCGGCGAACTGTATTCGGTACACAGCGTCGAGCACCGCACACCCGGGAACAAGCGCGCCGCCATGGCCACGAAAATGCGCAACCTGCGCACGGAATCGATCATCGACTACCGGTTCCGCGCGGAGGATGATATCGAGCGCGCGGTCTTCGATGAAATCGAGCACGAGTATCTTTACTCGGACAACGAAGGCTATCATTTCATGAACACGGAGTCCTACGAACAGTTTCATCTCGGCGCGGACGTGCTCGGCGAAGCGGTGTACTACCTGATTCCGAATACCACGGTGAAGCTGGAGTTCTACGAAGGCAAGGCGATCGGCGTGCTCCTGCCGGACACGATGGACTTGCGGGTGGTGGACACGGAGCCGACCGTGCAGAAGGCCACCGCCAGCGCGGTGATGAAGGCCGCAAAACTCGAAACGGGACTGATGATTCAGGTGCCGCCGTTCGTTAACACCGGCGACAAAGTCAGGGTGGATACCTCGGAAGCGCGGTACGTCCAGAGGGTATAGGTGGGATTCCTTGTGGAAATCCAACTTTGCCGAAGCTGGATTTTTTACGGTCATTTCTCGATCGGGAGACAGAAAAATCACCTCAAAACCCATGGCTTAGGGCGTTCGGTAAGGGCTCAACATGGGAATTCAGGTTTCGCTCTGCTAGGCGGCGATCCCGGGAACGCCATTCTCCTGAATGGCGTGATGCAAACCGCCAATCTGGAGATTGGCGTTCCCGGGTTTCAACCCCAAGTTCCCACATCAATTTCGGAATTCAGGTTTAGTAGCACAGGCTGCGCCACCTGGAATGCATATCAGGCAAACACGCGGGCAAAAATCGCGTCTACGTAGCGGAGTTGACGGTTCAAGTTGAAGGTTTGTTCGAGCGCCGCGCGATCCAGGAATTTTGTAATGCGCGGGTCGGCGGCGACGCGCTGTTGGAAATTCGTTTCCGTCTCCCACGCCGCCATGGCGTGTTCCTGCACCCACTTGTAGGCGTCTTCGCGCGCGGCGCCCGCTTCCACTAGGTCCTGCAAAAGCTGGCCGGAAAACACCAGGCCGCCGGTGGCGTCCAGGTTGCGGCGCATGCGCTCCGGGAAGACGCGCATTCCGGCGACGATGTCGGTCATGCGCGCGAGCAAATAGTCGGCCAGAATTGTGGAATCGGGCAGGATGACGCGCTCGACCGAACTGTGCGAGATGTCGCGCTCGTGCCAGAGCGCGATGTTTTCGAAAGCCACGCCGGCGTTGGCCCGCACCACGCGCGCCAGTCCGCAAATCTGTTCGCTCGATACGGGGTTGCGCTTGTGCGGCATCGCCGAGCTGCCGCGCTGCTCGCCGCCGAAGGGTTCCTCGGCCTCGCGCACTTCGGTGCGCTGGAGGTGGCGGATCTCGAGCGCGATTTTTTCGAGCGTGGCCGTCAGGATCGCAAGCGCCGAGAGATATTGCGCATGGCGGTCGCGCTGAATTACCTGCGACGCCACCGGAGCCACGTCCAGCCCGAGCCGCTTGCAGATCGCCGTTTCCACTTCCGGCCCGAGATGCGAGGCGTTGCCCACGGCACCGGAAATTTTTCCCACGGCCATCTGCCGCGCGGCGTGTCCGAAGCGTTCGAGGTTGCGGCGGTTCTCGGCAAACCAGTTGGCGATTTTCAGGCCGAAGGTAATCGGCTCGGCGTGCACGCCGTGCGTACGGCCGATCTGCGGCGTGTGCTGGAATTCGCGCGCGCGGCGTTCGAGGACCTCGCCGAAACGCACGAGGCCGCGCTCGATCAGGCGCGAGGCTTCGCGAAGCTGCAAGGCCTGCGCGGTATCCACGACGTCATTCGACGTCATGCCGTAGTGCAGCCAGCGCGCCGCGCCGGGATCGCCGATCGTTTCGCTGACGGCCATCGTGAACGCGATGACGTCATGCTTCACCTTGGCTTCGAGCTCCGCGATGCGCCGCACCACGCCGGCGTCGGCGCGCGCTTTCTCGCGGATCTTTGCGGCAGCGTCGGCCGGCACCACGCCGCGCTCGGCCAGCGTCTCGGTCGCGGCAATCTCGACCTCGAGCCAGCGGCGGAACTTGCCTTCCTCGCTCCAGACACGGCCCATCTCTTCGCGCGTATATCGTAAAATCAAGCGGAACTCCTTCAGGCGCACACGCCGCACAAAACAGGCGCGGCAGGTGAAGCAAATTTGGTGGGGAAACTCCCTGTGGAATAATACCCGATTTCACCACCCCATGTCGCGCCAGGTCCGGCGCGTGGAGTGGCTCAGTTTGGCCGTGGATCGAGCGATCGGCTGCCCGCCCAAAGAACGGGCGGCCTCTACAAAAACTGTTACCAACAGCATGACGGTATTGTAGCGGCCGTTCCGTCCCATGTTGTTCGGGACGGAACGGGCATATTTCAAACTGAGCGTGTTGGGGCCGGCTTCCGCGACATCTTCGCTTCTATCGAAGTGACGAGACGGGGGTGACGGCAGCGGAGCCGATGTCCGCGCCGCTGACGACCAGCTCGACGCGGCGGTTGAGCTGCCTGCCTTCGACAGAGTCGTTCGAGGCGACCGGCACGGTCTTGCCGAAACCGATTGCGGTGATGGACGCCGCGGGAACGCCCTGCTGGACCAGGAAATCCCGAACCGAACCGGCGCGCCGTTCAGAGAGTTGCTGGTTATATTCGTCGCCGCCGACGCTGTCGGTGTGACCCTCAATCTGCAGACTCAGCCCCGGATGCCCCAGGAGGATCCCGGAAATCTTGGCCAGCTTTTCCCGCGCGCCGGGTTTGAGAGTGGAGCTGCCGGTGTCGAAAAGGACGTCCGACATATTGACGATGAGGCCGCGGGCCGAGTCGCGCGTCTGCAGGATGGAGTTCAACTGATTCAGCAGGCGCGCCCGGAGGTCCGCTTTTTCCGCTTCGGACTGTTCGGCGGCCTTGCGCATTTTTTCGGCGTCGGCCTGGGCGGCTTGCTGCTGGGCCAAAGCGGAGGCGCTGGCGGCTTCCGCGGCAGCCTTGTCGCGAGCTGCCTGCTCAGCGGCCAGGCGCGAATTCTGGGCGTCGGCCTGAGCGGCCTGCTGCTGGGCCAAAGCGGAGGCGCGAGCCGCTTCCGCCGCTTGCTGCTGCGCCAGAGCTGCCGCGCGGGCCGTTTCCGCTTCCGCCTTTTCCCGGGCGGCGTGCTCGGCAGCCAGCTGCGCTTCGAGTGTGGCGCGTTCGGCCGCCTCTGTCTGAGCTTTGGCGCGCGCTTCGCGTTCCGCTGCCGCCGCACGTTCCTGTGCGAGTCTCTCCTCTTCGCGGCGCTTGACGGTAATCGCGCGCGCGTCCTCCGCGGTCTGCACTGCTTCGCGGGCGCTCATTTCGATCTGCTTCTTGTCTCCCTTGCGCGCTTGGGAGCCCTCCGCCTGCTGGAGAAGTTGCGCAGCCTTCTGGAAACTGTCGGAGGCGTATTGCTCGGCCCCCGCCGCTTTGGCGATTTGCACGGCGTTGCGGGCTTCATAAAGTCCCATGGGGATATGCGCGTCCATCACCGGCCGGGAGTTGCCCTGCACGTAGGTATACTGGCCGCGCTGGAGAAGATCGAACTTGGCGTCCATCTCTTCGATGTTTCCCATCGTGTCCGGGCGAGCCATATTCTCCATCACGACGACTTCACTCGGCTGCGTCACGGCAAAATAAGGTTCGGCGGTAACGATCAGCGCGAACGCCTGCAACTGCGCGGTCACGTCCAGCTTGCTCTTCGATCCATCGAGCAGAACTTCACCGAGATTGTCCGCCCGGCCTTCCGGAGAGACGGCCCACAGCACGTAGGTCAGAAATTCGGGACCGAAGCGCGTGGCGGACTCCAGCTTTTCAAATTGCGCTTCGATGCGTATGGCTCCCCGCCGGCCCTCGACTTTGGCTTTGCCCTTGGAAAATGGCAGCAGCATAGTGCCGCGGAAATCGATTTCCGTCGGGCCGCTCAAATGACGGTAGTTGATGGCTTTGGTGGTGCGTGCGACCACCGTGACGCTATACAGCGGGGTGGACTGCTGCTTCTGAGGGTCCGCTGGCGCAGCAGGCGTTTGGCCCATAGCCGGCGCCGCCAGGACACCAAGCAAACCAATGATTGCAAAACTAACGGATGCGCTTTTCACGTGTAACTCCCTTTCCTTTTCATCTTTTAGCGATGCGATCGCTCAGAATTCAGCACGCCTTGCCCAGGTGAACGATCGGCGCTGGTAAACAGAGCACAATAACTGCTTATGCACTGAAGGTTAGCAGGGGTAGAGGGGAGCTGGAAGGCCAGTGATGGCTGTCCATGCTCAAATAAGCAACTAAAACTTGAGGAGATAGAGGGGTGTCCCATTTCGAACCACAGCGCATTGTTCCATCAATCCGCACCAGCTACCTCATCCTGGGCGACTCCCATCTTTGTCCTGAGGTAGACTGGAGACGATGCGGAGTCGAAAGAACACCAGTCTCGTTTTCGTTGTCATCGTGGTTGTAATCCTCCTGCTTCGGCTGCTGCGCACGCCATATCCTGCAAGGAAATCGTCCGGGTTCGCCGAACCGGGTGGGGCGCGCGTCGGGCCCGCGGACATCTATCCCGATGCCGCGCGCACTCCCGGCGCGACGAATCCGGAAATCACGCAGGACAATGTCCGGGAAACGATCTGCAACCCGAGGTGGAGCACGAAATCCATCCGGCCGCCGTCCAGTTATACGAATCGTTTGAAGGTCGAGCAAATCCGCGAATACGGCTACTCCGATTCCACCCTGAAGGATTATGAAGAGGACCATTTCATTCCTCTCGAACTGGGTGGCAATCCCGCCGACCCGAGAAATCTTTGGCCCGAACCGTTCGATACTTCCATCCTCGATGGGGGAGCGCATAACAAGGACAAGGTCGAGAACTATCTTCACGCGGAGGTTTGTGCGGGCAGCCTCACGCTGGAACAGGCGCAAAGAGAAATTACGGAAGATTGGTACCGCGTCTATACGACGTCGGTGCCGCATTAGTCCGCATGGCTCACAAGGATTTTCCAGTAGCACAGTTCCGCCGTGGCGGGACTGCGCTACCAAAACTCCGGCGTTGTTCGCGTGTGCTATTCTGAGGCTCTGTTCGAAGGTTTGCCGGGCCTGCACTAGGATGGATGGCAATTTGCAAATTCGCGAATGGTTTGGGCGGCTGCGCTTTTCCCGAAGTCTTGTAAGCAGGGCGCTGATTTTCACAGGAGCGGCACTTTTCACCGTGGCTTCCATCTCTCCATCGGATGTTTCCGCGCAACAGCCGCGTGTCTCGCAGCCCGCGCCCGCCGGCCCGCAGGCGGAACGGCAGTATTTGATCGAGCAAGCGGGCTCGTTTGCGGTCACGCAAGTCTATGCCGATGGATTCGATAAGCTGACGCCGCGCGAACGCCTGCTCGCCTATCATCTGGCCGAAGCCGGCATCGCCGGCGATCCGATCTACTCCGATCAAATCGCGCCGTACGGGATCGAGCTGAAGCAGCTGCTCGAAGGAATCTGGACGCATCCCGCGGGAATTGACACGGCGGCGCTCGAGAAAATCCGCCGCTACACGAAACAAGTCTGGATCCAGCACGGCAACTACAACCTGGATAGCGCCCGAAAATATCTTCCCGAGTTTACTTCCGGCGAATTGCGCGCCGCCGCGCAGCGCGCGCTCAAAAACGGCGCCAACTTTGGTGCGAAGACGGACGAACAACTTGACGCGCTGCTGGCGCGTCTCGAAAAGCCGGTTTTCGATGTGAATTACAAGACCTTCCTGACCGCGAAGACTCCGCCGCCGGGGCAGGACGTCCTGACCGCCAGCGGAAACAATTTGTACGAGAGCGTGACGCGCGCGGACGCGGAACAATTCACCGGACAGTACGCGCTGAATTCGCGCCTGGTGAAGCGCGACGGGCGCGTCTTCGAAGAAGTCTGGCGCGCGGGCACGCCCGACGGCAAAGTTCCTCCGGGCCGCTACGCGGAATATATTCGGCGCGTGATCGCGCATCTCGAGCAGGCCGCGGCGGTCGCCGAGCCCGCGCAGGCCGATGAGCTTCACAAGCTGATCCGGTATTACCAGACCGGCGAGAAATCGGATTGGTACGCGTACTGCATCTCCTGGGTCAAATCGGCGACGACGGTGGACGCCATCAATGGATTCATCGAGGTCTACCTTGATCCGCTCGGCGCCAAGGGCGCATATGAATCCGTCGTGAGTTTTGTGGACGCCGATCAGACCAAGCTGATGCGCGCGCTCGCGGACAACGCGCAGTATTTTGAAAACCGCGCGCCCTGGATTGACGCCTACAAGAAGCAGAACGTCCGCCCGCCGGTCGCCCATGTCATCACCGTGGTCTCGGAAGCGGGCGAGGGCGGACCCATCTCCGCCGCGGGGATCAATCTGCCCAACGAGCAGGCCATCCGCCAGCAATACGGCGCCAAAAGCGTTTTGCTGTTCAGCGTGTCGGCGGCGTTTGCTCAGGCTACGGGTGAAAAAGCGCTGCGCGAATTTTCCGCCACGCGGGAAGAAATTGAACGGGGCCGGAAATACTACTTCGAATCGCGCAAGCTGATGGTCGCGATGCACGAAGTGCTGGGCCACGGCTCCGGCAAGGTGAGCGAGAAGCTGACGGCCGACCCGCACAGCTATCTGAAGGAATATTACTCGACGCTCGAGGAAGCGCGCGCCGATCTGGTGGCGCTGTGGGATTTCGCCGACCCCAAACTCACCGAACTGGGAGTCGCTGACCGGGAAGAATTAATGCGGGCGGCATATGACACCGAAGCGCGCAACGGGCTCGTGCTTCTCTTCCGCTACCCGCATGGCGATCAGATCGAGGAAGACCACGACCGCGGCACGCAAATGATCGTCCACTACCTCATGGAAAAGTTCGGCTGCATCGAAGCAGTCACACAGGAAGGCAAAGTCTACCTCCGCGTCACCGACTACGCGAAAATGCGCGCCGGCGTGGGCGCTCTCCTGGCCGAACTAATGCGGATCAAGGCGGAAGGTGATTACGAGGCGATTCGAAATTTGGTGGGCGCGTACGGCGTGAAGCTCAACACGCAGTGGCGCGATCAGGTGCAGGAGCGCGGTAAGCGCATCGGATTGCCCACGCGCGGCGCGTTTCTCTCGCCCATCATCGAGCCGGTCCGCGATGCGAGCGGGGAGCTGATTGACGCCCGGCTGCGTTATACGCTGGATCTCGCCGAGGTCATGCTCGACTATTCGCGCAAGAGCCTCGGTTATCTCCCGGCCAAGTAGCGAACAGCGCTTTTTACCCTTACAAATCGAGTGTGCGAATCGGAGTGGCCTGCGAGGCGACGATCAGTTCGCCCGAAAAAGCCGCGACACCCTGCCGCCGGCCAAGCGCTTCTTCGGCCGAGATGCGCGCCACGTCGGGGTTATTGTTGCTCTCGGAGAGATGCGCGAGCACGATGTAACGCGCGCGCGCGTCGAAGCATTCCGCATCGGCGAGGAATTCGCTGACCGTGTGATTGGAGAGGTGGCCCGTGCGGCTCATCACGCGCTGCTTAACGTGCCACGGATAAGGCCCGACTTTCAGCATTTCGAGGTCGTGGTTCGATTCGAGCATCAGGCAATCGGCTTCGCGCAGGTGATGCTTCACCAGTTCGGGCAAATAGCCGAGATCGGTGACAATCGCGACCTTCGCGCCATTGGCGCGGAACGTGAACCCCAACGGGTCGGCGGCGTCGTGGGGGATGGAAAACGGCGAGACTTCGATGTCGCCCACGATGAAGCGGTGTCCGGCGCGGATGTGCTCGACGCGGTCCAGGCGCTTCTGCGAACTTTCCGGCAGGATGCGCTTCACTTCGGTGTGCGTGGCTTCGGTGAGATACACGGTCGTGCGCCACTGGCCGAGCACCTGCGCCAGCCCGCCGATGTGATCGCTATGTTCGTGGGAAATGACAATGCCGTCGAGGCGGTCCACCAGGCGCTCGACCGCGGCGAGACGCCGCAGCGTTTCTTTCTTGGCGAGTCCCGCGTCCACCAGCAGGCGCGTCCGCTCCGTTTCGAGCAACGTGCAGTTGCCTGAACTGCCTGACGCCAAAATCGAGACGCGTAAACTGATAGATTCCCCCGGCAAACCGACCCGCATGACGCGCAAGCCCATCGAATGATGACAAAGTGCGGGGCCGCCGTCAATGATAAGGGAGTCGACAGTTGAGAGTTGACAGTTCAGAGGAAACCGCGTGTGGCGCGGAACTCTCGACTCTGGACTGTCAACTCTTGACTTGCTTTTCCATGGAGTCGAAAGTTTACAGTTGAGAGTTAACAGTTAAGAGAAAACCGTGCGTGGCGCGGAACTCTCGACTCTGGACTGTCAACTCTTAACTCGCTTTTCTACGCCAGCAGCTCGGGCGTCACTTCAAAACCGCGCAGATTGCCGAGCGCGGTGAGGGCCAGCCGGCCGGGTTCGAAGAAATCCTGAGCGATGGCCAGTACTTCATCGCGCGTCACGGCTTCGATGGACGCGAGCATTTCGTCGAGCGAGACGAACCGGTCGAAATACATGGCCTGGCGCGCCAGGTTGGACATCCGCGCGCTGGTTGATTCGAGCGAGAGCATCATCGAGCCTTTCAAGTGGTCTTTGGCGCGGCGCAACTCTTCGGCGCTCACAGCCTCATGCCGGATGCGGCGGAATTCCTCCACCACGGAGCGGATCAACTGCGCCGCGGATTCGCGCGATGTCGCGGCATACACCGAAAGCACGCCCGAATCGGTGTACGGAGAAAGCTCGCTGAAGATCGCGTAAGCCAGCCCCTGCCTCTCGCGGATGTTCTGAAACAGCCGCGAGGACATCCCGCCGCCGAGAATGATGTTCAGCAACGCCGCCGCGTAGCGCCGCGCGTGCGCCAGCGGGTAGGACGGCACGCCGAGCACGATGTGCACCTGCTCGAGTTCCCGCTTGTTTCGCTGCGTGATGCTGGCGTGTGTGTGGGGGGCAGTGCGCGCCGCTGCGGCCCCGGCCCGCGCCGCTCCGCCGAATTCCTGCGCCGCCAGATCCACCAGGCGCGCGTGCTCCAGATTTCCCGCCGCCGTGATGACCGTGTTGTTGGGCGCATACCACGACCGAAAGCAATCGAGGACCGCGCCGCGCGAAAATTGCGGCACCGTTTCCGGAGTGCCCAGGATGGGCAGCCCCAGCGGGTGCCCGCGCCAGAAATTCTGCGAGAACATCTCATGGATCACGTTTTCGGGATTGTCCTCGTCCATCTTGATTTCTTCGAGCACCACCTGCTTTTCCTTGACGATGTCCGCGTCGTCGAATCGCGGGCGCAGCACGAGATCGGAGATCACGTCAAAGGCGATGGGCAGGTGCTCGTCGAGCACCTTGGCGTTGAAGCAGGTGATTTCCTTGGACGTGAAGGCGTCGAGCATTCCGCCCACCGAATCCATCGTCTGCGCGATCTGTTCGGCCGTGCGCCGCTCGGTGCCCTTGAAGACCATGTGCTCGATGAAGTGCGCTATGCCGTTACACTCGGGCGATTCGCCGCGCGATCCGGTGCCCAGCCAGATGCCTACCGCCACAGAACGCACGTGCGGCATCTTTTCCGTGACCACGACGAGGCCGTTGGACAGCTCCGCCCGTTCGATATCGCGCACCGGCTGGCTCATTTAACCATTGTGGCATATGCACGGCGGGAACGCGACTTATGGCCCTCTCCTGTGTTTCCAGTCTGTGCGTAGCCGCGTGTTAAGATGGTGATATCGCTGCAAGGAGACCGCGCGTGCCTGTGGAACTGCTTGGAAAATCGGCGGAAGAATTGCGGACGTTTGTCGCATCGCTCGGCGAGCCTGCCTACCGCGGCGCGCAATTGTATCGCGCGCTCTACGTGGAGCGGCGTTTCGACTTCGCCGCAATGACGAACATGCCCGGCGCCCTTCGGGCGCGCCTGGCGGAAGAAGCGCGCATCACGCTTCCGCGCATCGCGCGCAGATTTCAATCCGTGGATGGGTCCGTGAGGTATCTGCTCTCGATCGGGGACGAGGATGCGAAGCCCGCGCAGATCGAGGCCGTCTTCATGCCGAAAGAAGGCCGCCAGACCATCTGCATCTCGACGCAGGCAGGTTGCGCCGTCGATTGCCATTTTTGCCTGACCGCGCAATTGGGATTGATCCGCAATCTCACGGCTGGGGAAATCGTCGGGCAAGTCCTGGCCGTGCTCGAAGAAAATCGCGAACAACTCACGCCGCAAACGAACGTCGTACTGATGGGCCAGGGCGAACCACTGCTCAACTACGACGCGACCATGGCTGCTGTGCGCATACTGCTCGATCCTAAAGGCGTCGCGCTTGCTCCCCGGCACGTCACGTTGTCCACCAGCGGGATCGTCCCGGGCATCGAGCGGCTCGGGCAGGAAAAAATCCGGCCCAACCTGGCCATTTCGCTCAATGCTTCCACCGACGAGCAGCGCGATGCGCTGATGCCCATCAATCGCAAGTATCCGCTAGCGGTATTGCTCGACGCCTGCCGCCGCTATCCCTTGCGCCCCCGCGAACATTTCACCATCGAATACGTTTTGATTGGCGGCGTGAACGATTCGCCGGAAGATGCGCGCCGCGTGGTGCGCCTGCTCGCGCACATCCGCGCAAAGGTGAATCTGATTCCCTGGAATCCCGGCAATTTGCCGTATCGCGCGCCGGCCCCGGAGCGAATCGAGGAGTTCAAGGACATCCTGCTCAAAAAAGGCGTCCCCGCATTCGTGCGCTACTCGCGCGGGCAGGACGTCTTCGCCGCCTGCGGCCAGCTCGCGCTGATCGAAACGTCGAGTTTGTCCTCCGCTTCGTCCATGCCTCTCGGTTGATTTGCTCGCAGCTATTTTCGGGAAATGTTTCTGTTAGTGGCACAGACTTCACAGGCTGCGGAAAAAGTGCCCGGCCTTGTCATTGCGATCCCGCCCTGTGGGAGAGGAATCTATGTTCGATCGGGAATGGGAAGAGGTTCCTCGTTCTCCAGGGCGGGCTTCTCTGTGGTTCTCTGTGAACCTCCGTGCACTCTGTGTTGCGCTTTTCGGATTTCAACACAGAGGGCGCAGAGAACACAGAGACGGAACGTTCTGAATTTTTCCGCAGCCTGTTCAGTCTGTGCGCCTTTTACCGAATGTGGCGCAAACCAAAACCACGCAGTCCCGCTCTGGCGGGATTGTGCTACTGGAAACTTCTATGGGCGAATTCCGATTGTGGCCATCATCCGTCCTGTCTTTGCGCCTTCGCGGCGATAGCTGAACAGAAGATCGGTGCGGCAGGCTGTGCACAGATCGCTCACGGCGATTCGCGCTTCGGGCACGCCCGCATCGGCGAGCTGCCAGCGGTTTGCGGCGCGCAGATCGAGCTGCACGCGCGGAGGTGGCGGGACATGTCCCGGCGGCATCATCGTCAGCCACGGCAGCCAGAGCGGCTCCTCTCCGTGCGCCAACTGATCAAACGGCCCGTCGAACCAGTCCTTCGCGCCGGGGAACTGCGCCGCGAACGCCTGCGCCACTTCCGGCCCGACTTCGTAGCAGCAGCGGCCAATCGCCGGGCCGAGCGCCGCGACGACGTCGCGAGGGCGCGTCCCGAATTCCATGCGCATCCTCCCGAGCGCCTTCACCGCGATGCGCGCGAGCGTGCCGCGCCATCCCGCGTGAATCGCCGCAACCACGCGTTGCCGCGTGTCCGCCAGCAGAATCGGCACGCAATCCGCCGTTTGGACGCCGAGCAGAAGTCCTGGCGCGCGCGTTGCCAGAGCGTCGGCGTTGCACGCATCCGGGGCGGGCGCGGCGGCGATGTGCATCGCGTCCGAGTGAATCTGCCGCAGCGTGACAAGGTGCATTTGCTTTGCCGCGATGGCCGCGGCGAAGTGGGCGCGATTCTCCTCGACGCGTTCGCGTTCATCCCAATCCGTGAAGCCCAGGTTCAGCGCGTGCTTGCCTTCCAGCAGGCTTTCGCCTCCCGGCCGCGTGCTGAACCCGTGCACGAGCCAGCCAAGCTTTGCCAGCGCGCGTGACTCCACGATCTGCAACCCGCGTGACCGGCGAATCGTCCAATCGCGATGGCCGCGCGGCGGCGCCGCCTTCGCTCCGCGATGGGCGGCGCCGCGTCTTGCCGAACGAGTTTTCATTGCCCGAGCCATGGAATTCGCGCGTCCCACTGACCACTTTAACGTAATGCGCGAGTTTCTGTCTGTATCCAGCATCGTCAGAAACATTTGTTTGTGGGTCGCGGCCCCGACAAGGTCGGGATCTTCGACTTCAGCTGCGACATTCCAAGGCAGTCCAATTTGGGCTTTAGCCCCTGAAGTCCTGGAATCAAAGAAACATCGTATTTTAGGGAGCAACCTGTACGGGAACGGTATAATTCCAACATCGCGTGGGCGGCTTGCCGCGCGCGGTCCGGAGGGCGGATGATTGTCGGCCTGGGCGTGGATATCGCGGAGGTTGAGCGCATTGCAGCGGCCATCGAGCGGCACGGCCGCGCGTTTCTCCAGCGCGTATTTACGCCATCGGAGATTGCCTACTGCGAAAGGCATCGCAACCATGCCGAGCGCTTCGCGGGACGCTTCGCCGCCAAGGAAGCCGCGATGAAAGCGCTCGGGACGGGCTGGGCGCGCGGCGTGCGCTGGGTGGACATTGAAGTCGCGCGCGAGCCCAGCGGCAAACCCGCGCTGAAATTGTCGGGCGCATCGCGCGCGATAGCCGACGGCCTCGGCGTCAAGAACATCGTTCTCACCATCACGCACACCGGCAACACCGCTCTCGCGCTGGTCGTTTTCGAGGGGTGAAGCCCGCAGGGAGATTCAACACAGAGAACACAGAGGTCACAGAGAAGGAATTAGCTCGCATTTCTCACGAAGATGCGAGTGCGTGAAACAGAAACTACAAATTTGGCCGCTGAACACAGGTTCTTCGTGGCGCCAGCGTCTCGCTGGCGGTTTCGTAAGTAGCCGGCACAGCGTGAAAATGCCGGCGAGACGCCGGCGCCACAAAACCGCGCGGAAAGCTCTCATTCAGGCGCATTGCGGTGAAACGGCGGACGCTTTGCAAAAAATGCGGGTTGGGAGGCATGAAAAACCTGACAATTTCAAATAGCACATCATCAAATGGGTTTCTCTGCGACCTCTGTGTTCTCTGTGTTGAAATCTTTTTTGAAGTGGATCTGCGCAGAACTATAGTGCGACGCCAGCAAGGTGTCCGTCGCTCACGCCTGTAATTTTCACGTCCACGAACTGGTTTGCCGGACGATGTCCGGCGACGCGCACACCGGCATAATTTCCGGAAAGCGCGCGAGTCCAGGGACCGGCGGCGTCTTCGCCGTTGCGCCGCAATGTCAGCACGCGCAGAGTGCGTCCGGCCTGCGCGGCGCGAAACGCCGATTGTTTTTCTTCGCCCCGGGCGCGAAGCTCGTTGGCGCGCGCCGCAATCACCGTGGAGGGAACATGCTCGCGCATTTCCGCCGCCGGCGTTCCCGGTCGCGGCGAAAATGAAAATACGTGCAGGTAGGTGAGCGGCAGCGCATCAATCAGCGCGAGCGTCGCGCGATGATCTTCCCCGGTCTCGCCGGGGAATCCTGTGAGCACGTCCGCGCCAATGGCCGCGTCGGGGAGCCATTCGCGCAGCAGCTCGGCGCGGCGCGCGTAGTGCTCGGCGCGATACCACCGGCGCATCGCCGCGAGGATGCGGTCCGAGCCTGACTGCAACGGCATGTGGAAATGCCGCGCCAGCCGGCCGTTTTCGGCAAACAACGCGATCAAATCTTCGGTTACGTCCATCGGCTCGATGGAACTCACGCGAAGCCGCTCGACCGGCGTTTCGTCCAGAATGCGCCGGAGCAACCCGGCCAGCTCCGTTCGCGTTGAACGTTCACGGTGAACGGCGCGCGGAGCAAGATCGCGGCCGTAGCTGCCCAGATCAATTCCGCTCAGGACGATTTCGCGCGCGCCGCGCTCCGCCAGCCCGCGAATTTCTTCGATGACGCGATCGGGCGCGAGGCTCCGGCTGCGTCCGCGCACCTGCGGAATCACGCAGTAGGAGCACCGGCTGTCGCATCCATCCTGAATTTTCAGCACGGGCCGCGTGTGGCCCGCTTCGCCGCCTTCGACAGGCGCGAATAGGAGCTCTCTCTGTTCCAGAATATCCCCGGTCAGAATCTTGGCCGGAGCGCGCTTGAGCGAGAGAGATTCTCCTCCGATTGCAACAATCGGTTCACCGCGAGAAATTGTTGCGAGTGGTTCACCGCGAGCGATCGTCGCGAGTGGCACGAATCCTTCCCTGCGGTTTGCTGGCGAAATGGGCGTCATTTCCTGAACGAGACGCGGAATTTCCGGCTTATGCGAATTTCCAACAACCCACGCAACGCCGCTGAGTCCGGCAAGCTCTTCCGGCGCGCGTTGGGCATAACAGCCCGTCACCACGATCCGCGCCGCCGGATTCTCCCGGTGAATCGCATGAATCGCCTGGCGCGCCTGCAGGTCCGCCGCCGCCGTCACCGTGCAAGTATTCACCACCACGACGTCGGCGGAATTCGCCTCCGGCGAAGCGGCGTATCCCCGCTCGCGCAACTGCCGCTCGATCGCCGCCGCATCGGCCTGCGTCGCCCGGCATCCGAATTGTTCGATGAAAAAGGTGGCCATGCCTCAACCTGCGTCCATTCCGCGTGAATCCAATGCGGAAGCGCCGCGGAGATTATAGCAGGGGACATGCGCCGCCGTGCTTACCCCTGCTCGCGGTCCTATCAGCAAATAGGGGGAGAGGATACCGGTTGCCTCGGGTGGCAAGATGCAGGAAGATTATTGCGCTTAGCGCATCGAAGGAACATCCATGTATCTGGCATACATTTTTCTGGGTTTGGCGGTCGGAATCTTAGTGGGGTTCATGGGGATCGGTGGTGGCGCGGTACTGGTCCCGGCGATGGTGTACTTGCTGCACCTAAACCAGCACACATCGCAGGGGACATCCCTGTTCTTGCAACTGCCGCCGCTTGGTCTTGGCGCGTTGCTGATGTACCGGAAAAAAGGACAAGTAGACCTGTGGGCCGGCTTGGTCTGCGCGCTGGGAATTCTGCTGGGCGGATATTTCGGGAGCAGGATGGCAATTAGTCTCTCGTCCAGGGATTTGCGCGGACTTTTCGGCATCTTCTTGATCGGATCCGCGCTATTGCTGTGGCGCAAGCCTGAACGACCGAAATCACGAGGAGAAATCGCTGGATGAATTCGCCGTGGCGATTTTTCCTGATCTTGCTGATGGCTTTTTGCGTGGGCGTGATGGGCGGCCTATTCGGCACCGGGGGCGGCGCGCTGCTCGTGCCTTTGCTGGCGCTTGCATTCGGGTTCGAACAGCATCGGGCGCAAGGCACCAGCCTGGTTGCGCTGGTCCCGCCGACCGGGCTGCTGGCATTCCTCAATTACGCGCATGCTGGAGAAGTGAATTGGACCGTCGGACTCTGGATCATGCCGGGAGTGTTTTTGGGGGCGATGGCCGGAACGCGGTTGGCGCAAAAGCTCTCCTCCAACGGACTGCGGCGCGCAGTTGCAGTTCTGCTGTTCGCCCTCGGCGTGTGGGAAGCCTCCTCGGCATGGCGAAAATGAAATCGGCCTAATCTTAGGAGTTGTCCGCCGGAACCTGCTTCGGGTATCTTCCTGTTAGAAGTCATGGTGGACATCCATTGCCACATTCTTGCTGGACTGGACGACGGCGCGGACACGCTCGTAACGTCGATCCAGATGGCTGAAATGGCCATCGCCGAAGGAATTACGCACGTCGTCGGCACTCCACATGCGAATACAACGTACAAATTCGATCCGGAACTGATTCGCCAGCGCCGGGATGAGCTGCAATCCGCCGTAGGCGGCCGCCTGATCCTCGCGACCGGCTGCGATTTTCACTTGAATTTTGAAAACCTGCGGGACATTCAGAAGAATCCGCGGAAATACACGATCAACCAGAAGAACTACCTGCTGGTGGAGTTCGCCGAATTTTCGATTCCTCCGTCGCTGGACGACGCCATGCACGAGTTGCAGCTCGCGGGATTGTCTCCCATCATCACCCATCCCGAGCGCAATGCGCTGCTGCGCGCGAAGCCCGAACGGATGTATCGCTGGCTGCACCAGGGCGCCTATGTCCAGATCACGGCGCAATCCATTCTCGGGCGTTTCGGAACGGAAGCGCAGCGCCGCGCCGAAGCGTGGCTCGACGCCGACCGCGTTCACTTTGTCGCCAGCGACGCCCACAACTTGAAGGGCCGCCCCTTGCAGCTTCGCGCCGCGTACGACGCGGTCGCCAAACGCCGCGGCGAGGCCGTCGCGCAAGCCCTGTTCCACGACAATCCTCTCGCCGCATTCGAAGGCCGCAGCCTCCCCTACGAGCCGGAACAAGCCGACCCTTCAGCCAAGCCCCCGCAATACCGCCGCAAGCGATTTATTTTTTTCTGAGGGGTTACAACCGAGCACCGCTGTAGGGGCACGGCAATGCCGTGCCCCTACAGGCGTGCGGCGCCCAGGCGGCTCTTATCGTGCGCCTACCGTTTTTGTTCCATGAGGCCTGCGATAGTGCCCATCAAATCGTACTTGGTGATGATTTCGAAGCGGCCGTTGCCCATCTGGACGAAGACGGCGGGCTCCTCGTGGCTCAGGAGATAGGTGAGGCGCTCGACGGGCGCTTCGCAGGGGACTTGCGGCAGGGGTTTGCTCATGACTTCGCGAATCACCATCTTGCGCAGGTCTTTTCCCTGCAGCGCCAGGTTCAGAATCTGGTCTTCGTGAATCGCGCCAACCGGCGTTTGCCCTTCGAACACAGGCAACTGCGAAATATCCTGCGTCTGCATGGTGTGCAGCGCGTGGAACACGGTCTGGTCGGGCCCCGCCACGATCAACTCGCGGGCCTTGCCGGTCTTGCGCTTCGCGTTGACGACGTCTTCGGCCGTGAGCGGCACTTCCGAATCCACGTAGCCGCGCTCGCGCATCCATTCGTCGCTGTACACCTTGCTGAGGTAACGCATGCCGGTGTCGGGCAGGAACGCGACAACGAAAGATCCCTTCGGCAGCGCTTTCGCCACGCGCAGCGCGCCCGAAACGCAGCCGCCGCCCGAGCCTCCCGTGAAGATACCTTCCTGCTTCACCAGCCGGCGCGCCCAGACGAAGCATTCCTGGTCGTTCACCTGCACGACGTCATCGAGGATCTTGAAATTCATGGTGGCCGGGAAAATATCCTCTCCGATGCCCTCGACGACGTAGGTTTTCGCCTTGCCGATTTTTCCTGTCTTCGCGAATTCGTAATACAGCGATCCGATCGGGTCCACGCCGATCACTTTGACGTTGGGATTTTTCTCCTTCAGGTAGCGGCCCACGCCGCTGATCGTTCCGCCCGTGCCCAGGCCGCAAATGAAGTGCGTAATCTTTCCTCCCGAATCCTCCCAGATTTCCGGGCCGGTCGTTTGGTAATGGGCCTCGGGGTTCATCGGATTCTCGTACTGGTTCGGGTAAAACGAATTCGGGATTTCCTTGGCGAGTTTTTTCGCCACCGAGTAGTAGCTGCGCGGGTCGTCCGGCTCGACCGCCGTGGGACACACGATGACTTCCGCGCCGAGCGCTTTCAGCAGGTCCACTTTTTCCTTCGATTGCTTGTCCGTGATGGTGAAGACCAGCTTGTAACCGCGCACCGCGCCCACCAAGGCCAGGCCAATTCCGGTGTTGCCCGATGTTCCCTCGATGATCGTGCCGCCCGGTTTGAGCAGGCCCCGGCGCTCGGCTTCATCGATCATCCAGACGCCGATGCGGTCCTTCACCGACCCGCCCGGATTCATGTAGTCGGCCTTGACGTACACTTCGGCGTCGAATCCGGCCGTCAGCCGGTTCAGCCGCACCAGCGGCGTGTGTCCAATGGACTCGAGAATATTCTTACAGAGCAAGCGGCGGCTCCTTCCGAAAACCCTTCAACATGACTGCGGGCTCCAAGTAGAGCCCGCACCCGAACAGAGGGCACTGAGAGCACAGAGAATTCCCGAATTTTCTTCTCCGCGTTCTCTGCGTTAAATCTTTTCTCCCCTGCGAACCAAGCTTAAGGCGTACCGTTGGGGAATGTCCAGTTCGCCTTCCCTTTGTTGTGTAGTTTGGCGTATTATCGCCTTGCAAATGGGAGATCCCGTTTGAAACCAATATTAAGGATACGAGATACAGGAGGAGCTATGGGGAAGAAACTATGGGTCGCGCTTGTCGTGTTTGCCCTGTGGGCTGGCGCCGCTTCCGCCCAGGATGCAAAGACGGTGTTGCAAGCCGCCACCAAGGCGATGGGCGACGTGAAATCGATTCAGTTTTCCGGAACCGGCCATAACAGTGCGCTGGGACAAGCCTACGCCCCCAATACGGCGTATCCAGAAACCAATGTCTCCAGCTATACCCGAACCATTGACTATGCCTCTCGATCCTCAAAAGAGGAGTTGACGCGCCGGGAAAAAGATCCGGTGGTTCGTGGCGGAGGAGCGCCGTTCGCTGGGGACCAGAAACAAGTCAACCTGGTGAGCGGCCAATCCGCGTGGAACCAGCCTGGAAACACTCCGCAGCCCGCTGTGGCCGCGGCTGAAGAGCGGCAGTTGCAAATCTGGCTCACTCCACATGGCTTCCTGAAGGCCGCCATGGAGAACAACGCCACCGCCAAGAAGGGCAAGGGCGGAACCGTGGTTTCGTTCACGATGGGAAGGTTCAAAGTGAACGGCACCATTGACGCGCAGAATATGGTCACCAAAACGGAGACGCGGCTTCCCCACCCTGTCCTCGGAGACATGCTGGTGGAAACAACGTATTCCGGCTACAAGGATTTCAACGGTGTAAAGTTCCCCACGATGATCGTGCAGAACCAAGGTGGTTACCCGGTGATGGACGTGGCAGTGACCAGCGTGCAGGCCAACGTGGAACTGAACCTCGCAGTGCCCGACGCCGTCAAGACGGCGAGCATGCCGGCGGTCAAGGTGGAGGCGCAGAAGCTGGCCGATGGAGTGTGGTTTCTCGGCGGCGGAACGCATAACAGCGTCCTGGTCGAGTACCCGAACTATCTGGTGATGATCGAGGGTCCGTTGAATGACGCCCGGTCTCTCGCCGTCATCGCGGAAGCCAAGAAGCTGGCTCCCAACAAGTCCATCAAGTACCTGGTCAATACGCACCACCACTACGACCACTCCGGAGGCATCCGTGCGTACGTCGCCGAGGGAGCCACGATCATCACTGCCGATATCAATAAGCCCTTCTACGAGAAGACCTTCAAATTGCCGCGCACGATGGAGCCGGATGAGCTATCCAAGCACCCCAAGCCTGCGAAGTTCATCACCGTGAAGGACAAATATGTTTTGTCCGATGGCGGCCGGTCGATCGAGGTCTATCGCCGCGAGGGTGACAATCACAATATCGGCATGATGATGGTGTACATCCCCAAGGACAAAATCCTGGTGGAAGCCGACGATTTCACGCCGGCCCCTCCGGGAGCGCCTTTCCCGGGGCCTCGCTCCCATGGCTTTACGGTCAGTCTGTATGAGAACCTCCAGCGTCTTAAACTGGACGTGAATACCATCGCGCCGCTCCACGGGTTCGTCGTGCCGTTCTCCGAGCTGCAAAAAGTCGCCGGGAACGGATAAAGAGAGCCAGGAAACCACCGGGCGAGTTGGCCGGCAGTGAAAGCATGCACACTGCCGGCCAACCGCTCTTCCTCCGCGGGACGCCCCCTAGCCTCCGACCGATCTCCAACAACGGGCCACTGCGCTTGACGTTTTCGCCGCCTGCCATCAGTATGCTGGATTGATCGCGGATCGAGTATTTTTGCTGTGAATCGCAGGCTGCCAATCGAGGCGCGAGGCACGGGTGTGGGCTCTACTTGTTTACCCTGAGTTCCGAAGGGTAGCCCGCCAGAAGCGGGTGCGGGCTCTACTTGGAGCCCGCCAGAAGAAGGAAGAAGGATCACGCCGCATGTCGCAAGACAAAGGTCTTCTCATCGTTTATACGGGGCCGGGCAAGGGCAAAACGACCTGCGCGCTGGGCACGGCGTTTCGCGCCGTGGGGCAGGGTCTGCGTGTGCTCATGGTACAGTTCATCAAGGGATCCTGGCATTACGGGGAGCTTGACGCCGCCAAAATGCTGGGCGACGACAAGATGGAAATCCTCCCGATGGGGCGGGGCTTCGTGAAGGTGGGCGGGGCGGAGACCGATCCCGAGGACGTGCGGCTTTGCGAGGAGGCGTGGTCGTTCGCGCTGGCGCAAATCCAGAGCGAGAAGTACGATCTGGTGGTGCTCGATGAGATCAATTACGTGATCAGCTACCATATGCTGGACCCGGAAAAAGTGGTCGCGGGGCTGGCGGCGCGCCCCGAGCGCGTGCACGTGATCTGCACGGGCCGCAACGCGCATCCGGCGCTGGTGGAAGCGGCCGACCTGGTGACCGAAATGCGCGAGGTCAAGCACCCTTATACGAAGGGCATCCTGGCCCAGCGCGGGATCGATTATTAGAAGTGATTTTGATTCGCAGTGGAGATAGCTTCCGCTTCCTCTATGGCTTGGTTTAAGAGAGAGAAAAAACGGATCGATCAGCCCACGCCGCCCGACGAGCGCCGCGTGAAGACCGAAGGGCTGTGGACCAAGTGCGAGAGCTGCCGGGCAACGGTCTGGAAGAAGGACCTCGAAGCGAACTGGCGCGTCTGCCCCAAGTGCCAGCATCATTTCCGGTTGAATGCGGCGCAAAGGCTTTTGCTGCTGCTGGACTCGCGCTGGATCGAGCATGACGCTTTGCTGGCCTCGAGCGATCCGCTGCGCTTTGTGGACACCAAGCCGTATGCGGCGCGCTTGAAGGACGCGCGCAAGAAACTTGGCATGGCCGATGCCATGATCACCGCCGAAGGCCTGCTGGGCGGGCGATCGGTCATCTGCTGCTCGATGGAGTTCAGCTTCATCGGCGGGTCGATGGGCGCGGTGGTCGGCGAAAAAGTGACACGCGCGATTGAAATGGCCATCGCGAAAAAAATTCCGCTGGTGATCATTTCCTGTTCCGGCGGCGCGCGCATGATGGAGGGCACGATCAGCCTGATGCAGCTGGCGAAGGTGTCCGCAGCGCTGGCGCGCCTCGATGAAGTCCGCCTGCCGTTTATTTCCGTTCTCACCGATCCCACGACCGGCGGCGTCACCGCGAGCTATGCCATGCTGGGTGACATCAACATTGCAGAGCCCGGCGCTCTGATCGGATTTGCCGGACCGCGCGTCATCGAACAGACGATGCGGCAGAAACTTCCAGAAGGTTTTCAGAGGGCCGAGTTTCTTCTGGAGCATGGGTTCCTCGACGCGATCGTTCATCGAAAGGACCTGAAGACCTACATCTCATCCGCGCTCGATTTTTTCCTCGCCTAAGCCATGACTTACGAAGAATCGGTCCGCTACCTCCTCACGCTGGGACGGGAGCTTGCCTCGCCGCAGCAGGCGCGCGCCACGAAGTTCGACCTCGCGAATATCACCACGCTGTGCGAGCGGCTGGGCCAGCCGCAGCGCGCGTTCGAGTCCGTGCACGTCGCCGGCACGAACGGTAAAGGCTCGACCGCGGCGATGCTCGATTCGATCCTGCGCGCCGCCGGCCTGCGCACGGGCCTCTACACCTCGCCGCACCTCGAGCGCATCAACGAGCGCATCCGCCTTGACGGCCAGGAGATTTCGGACGCGGATTTCGCCGCCATCTTCACGCGCCTGCGCAGGGTCATCGAGGAATTGCTCGCGGCGGGACAACTCGCGGCCCACCCCACATTTTTCGAGTGCATTACGGCTTTGGCGTTCGAATTCTTCGCCGGAGCGCGCGCGCAGTTCGCCGTTTGCGAGGTTGGCATGGGAGGGCGCCTGGACGCCACGAACATTCTGGCGCCCGAGGTCGCCGTGATTACGCAGATTGATTTCGACCACGAAAACTATCTCGGCCATTCCATCGAAGAAATCGCCGGGGAGAAGGCCGGCATCATCAAGCCCGGGGCGCGAGTCGTCAGCGCCGCCGAACACCTGATCGCGCGCGTAGTGATCCGCCGCCGCGCCGCGGAGCAGTCCGCGTTTCTGGCCGAAATCGAAAATGAATTCCGCATCGAAAATATCACGTCGCGCGAAGGCTGCTTTGCATTCACCGCCGTCTCCACCGATTCCGGCGCCGGGATCGCCCTGACGGTGCCCCTCCCGGGCCGCTTCCAGATTCGCAACGCGCTCACGGCGGTGGCCGCGGCGCGCATGCTTGCCGAGCGCGGCGCGCCGATTGATGACGCCGCCATTGCGCGCGGCATCGCCACGACCGTATGGCCCGGCCGCCTGGAGCGCATCGCCGAGCAGCCTGCAATCTACCTCGACGGCGCGCACAATCCCGCGGGGGCGCGTGAAATCGCCGTTTTCTGGGAGACGCATTTGCGCGGGCGAAACATTTACCTGATCTATGGCGCTCTGCGCGACAAGGCCGTCGATGAAATTGCCGGCCTGCTCTTCCCGCGCGCTTCCGCGGTGATCCTCACTTCGCCGCAGCAATCTCGCGCCATCACCGCTGCCGTGCTGGCGGAAATGACCGGGCATCACGCCCGGCGCGCGGAAGTTGTTCCCGACCCGCATCTGGCGTTCGAACGCGCGCTTGAACTTGCTTTCCCGGATGACGTCATATTCGTGACCGGATCGCTCTATTTGGTCGGCGACCTGCGCCGGTATTGGATGTCACGCGCCACGCGCCGCGCCGGGGGCTCGCGCGGCTAGACTCCTCTTTGAGGGAGTCCATTGTGCTGTTTCAAGAGTGCGGCCACCGAAGCGGGTTCCCGCGCGTCTAATAGTTGCCGGGCCGGGGGCGACTTCCAGCCGTTCGAATGCATCCAACTGTTTCCTGCGCGCAGATCCGCGGATGCCGCGATGGCAACTCTCGGGAACGCAGGTTTGAGATTGGCGGAGCATAGGAATAGACTGTAAAGGTTGTGCGGCCGGTGAATCGGCATTCTGGAGCATCTCTCGTGAAAACATTTACTCTCGCAATTCTCGTAATGTTGTTCTCTCTGAACGCACTGGCTGCGGGCAAGCCAGCTCATCGCCCGGCGCCTGCGCCGCCGCAACCGGCGGCGCAGGCCGCTCCAGCGCCCGCCGTGGTCACCATGGGACAGGAACTCGACCGCGAGATGTCCATTCTTTCGAAAGCCGCTCCGGCAGCGTACTTCATCAACTACACGCTCACGTCAACGCAGCGCACCGAAGTCATGGGTTCGAACGGGGCGTTGCTTTCGAGCCAGGAAAGCCGTTCCCGGTGGCTCGAGACGCAGGTGCGCGTCGGCGGCTACGACCTCGACAACACGCATAAGGTCGGCACCTCCACGCCGAGGCAGGGCAGCTTCGGCACGTCTGTGCCGGTCGAGGATGACGCCGGAGTGCTCCGCCGCGCCATGTGGCTGGAGACGCAGAAACAATACACAGCCGCTTCGGAAGGCCTGATCAAGATCAACACGAGCAAGGAAGTGCAGGCGCAGACCGCCGAAGAGCACGCGCCGGATTTTTCCCGCGAACAGCCGCATGTTTTCTACGGCCCGGAAGTCTCCATCCAACCCGACCGCAAACCGTGGGAGGAAAAAGTCCGTTTGTACACACGCGCATTTCGCGCCTCGCCGCAGATCCTGAATTCGATCGTCACGTTCAGCGCGCTGGGTGAAAATCAGTACGAAGTGAACAGCGAAGGCGCGCGGCTGCAGTTCGGCCAGATTCATTACCGGCTGGAATTGTTCGTTCAGGGCAAGGCGCCCGATGGAATGGACATCAACCGCTACTACAATTTTGACTGGACCAATCCAACCGATGCGCCGGACGACAAGGCCGTGCTTGCCGAGGGGCAGGTCCTCCGCAAGGAATTGGAAGCGCTGGTGGCCGCGCCGCTGGTCGAACCCTATGCGGGGCCCGCGCTGCTGACCGGCCGCGCCACCGCGGTTTTCTTCCACGAAGTCTTCGGGCACCGCGCCGAAGGTTTCCGCCAGAAAGATATCAGCGAAGGCCAGACCTTCGCGCGGAAGGTCGGCGAACCGATTCTTCCGAATTTCCTTTCGATTTATGACGATCCGACCGAGAAGACGGTCGGCAAGGACGTCCTCATCGGCTACTACCCGTTCGACGACGAAGGCACTCCGGCCGAACGCGTCACGCTGGTGGACCGCGGAATCCTGCGGAATTTCGAAATGTCGCGCCAGCCGCTCACCGGATTCCCGCATTCGAACGGCCACGGGCGGCGCCAGATCGGCGCTCAGCCGGTCTCGCGCCAGGGAAATCTGATCGTGCAGAGCAGCCTCACCGTGACCAACGCCGAGCTGCGCAAGAAACTCATCGAGGAAATCAAGCGCCAGAAAAAACCCTTCGGGCTGCTGATTGACGACATCGCCGGCGGATTCACGTTCACCGGGCGCGGCCAGCCGCAGGCGTTTCAGGTGCAACCCCTGGTGGTTTATAAGGTGTTTGCCGACGGGCGCCCGGATGAGTTGGTGCGAGGCGTGGATATCGTCGGCACGCCGCTGGTTTCGCTCACCAAGATTCTGGCCACCGGCGACACCCCGGAAGTGTTCAACGGATATTGCGGGGCGGAATCGGGTTCCGTGCCCGTGGCCGCGGTGGCTCCCGCGATCCTGATTTCCGAAATGGAAGTGCAGAAGAAGGAAACTTCAACCGACAAGCCGCCAATTTTGCCGCCGCCGGCGCACGATCCGAAAGGGGCGCGTCCATGAGCCGTACCGTGCGCAATCGCGTGAAACACTTCGCTTCGAATGTTCCCTGCGCATTTGCTTTCTTTGCCGCGCTCGGGCTTCTGCTGATTACGGCGAAGCCCGGCGGCGCCGCTCCCGCAAGACACGCGGCTGCGAAGCCTTCCCTGCCGCAGCAGCCCGCGGCGGCCGACTCCGACAAGACGCTCGCCGCCATGCAGGATGAGCTGGACCGCGCCCGCCAGCGCCTCGAGCTGAAAATTCCTGACCAGAGCGAACCGGCCCGCCCGTACTACATCCAGTACCGGCTTCTCGATCTGGATGTCCACACGATCGTCGCGGAATTCGGCGCGCTGATTTCCTCGACCTCCGGGCGCAACCGCATCATGAGCGTGGACGTGCGCGCCGGAAATTACAATCTCGACAGTTCCAACTTCATCACCGACGAAGGCTTCAGCGGGTTCCTCGGCTCGACGGGCACGGTCGGCATCGACCGGGACTACGATTCCTTGCGCCAGGACCTGTGGCTGGCCACCGATCAGGCGTTCAAGGCCGCCGTTGAAAATCTCTCCAAGAAGCAGGCGTTCGTTTCGCGGCTGGCGAAGGCGCCGAGCATTCCCGATTTTTCTCCTGTGTCTCCGACCGTGGCCGTGGAGCCTCTGCGCGAGCCGGACTGGACCACGCGAAACTGGGAACAGGAAGCGAAGGCCGTTTCCGCGGCTCTGCGCGCGTTTCCGCAGTTGCACAGCTCCCGCGTCACCTATCATTTGATCTACACAACGAGTTATCTGCTCAATAGCGAAGGGACCAGGATTCGCGCCAATCACAGCCTGGCGGCGATCGAAGCGAGCCTGGAGGCGGAATCCGACGACGGCATGCCGCTGCACAATTTCCTTGCGGTGTACCGCAAACTTCCCGGTGAATTGCCCGCCGCGGACGCCGTGCGCAAGGACCTCGAGCAAGCCGGAGAGCAGTTGATCCTGCTGCGTGTATCGCCGCCCGCGTCCGATTATGACGGCCCGGTTTTTTTTGAAGCGCCCGCGGCGGCTTCGCTGCTGGCGCAGATGCTCGGACCGTCGCTTTCCGGCGCGCGCGGGCCGCTGGCGATGCAGACGGCCTTCGATCAATTGATGGACCGGCTGGGCGGACGCAGTGAATGGACGGGAAAGCTGGGCACGCGCGTCTTGCCGCCGACCGTCTCCCTCGTGGACGACCCGGCCATGAAACAATTTGCGGGACAGGATCTGCTCGGGGCGTATGCAGTGGACGAGGAGGGCGTGAAAGCGGAGCGAGTGCAGGTCGTCGAGAATGGGGTCCTGCGGGATCTGCTGATGTCGCGCCGCCCGGGTCCGGATCTCGGCCACTCCAACGGTCACGGACGCGCCGCATATCTGGCCGACGCGCACCCCATGATCAGCAATCTTTTCTTTACATCCACGGCCGCGGAATCACCGGCCGATCTGAAGAAGAAATTCCTGGATGCATGCAAGCAGAGCGGGAATAAATGGTGCCTTGTCGTGCGCGAGATGGACAATCCCGTCCTGGGCGTGCGCGAACGCGACGATCTTTCCGACATCGTGATGGGCGCCGCTTCGGGCGCCGCCACGGGCGACCGCTTGCCGCTGCTGGTGTATCGAGTGAATCCGGACGATGGAAAGGAATCGCTGGTGCGGGGCGCGCGGCTCACGGGGCTCACGCTGCGCGCGATGCGCAATATCGCCGGCATCGGAAGCGATGCCACGCCGTTCCACTTCACGCAAAGCCAGCAGGCGGGTTTCGCTGGAACGGCGCTCGCCGCGTTCGGTTCAGCCGACTCCGGCGTTCCCGCGACCGTGATCGCGCCCTCGCTGCTGTTCGATGACGTGGAGGTTCACGGAGCGCGCGGTGAGCCGCAACGTCTTCCGCTGGTATCTCCGCCGCCGATGAATTAGGCCGGCGAAGCTCGGCCGTCTTGTCCGATGGCAATAGAAGAGTAAGCCGCCGTCGCTAATTTTGCAGCGCGAGATTGCACTCGTATTTAGCTGCGAAGCGCGCCCTCAATCGGAGGATACGCGCGGGTTCGCGCCGCGCTTTCCGCATCGCGCCATCGTATAATCCTTTCGGGGATCCCTCATCACACGCTCTCCAATTCGGTCAAGCAGATGGCGGCGCTCGGGTCGATCGGGTCCGCTGTGGTCCTGGTCGGGCTGAAGGTGTTTCTCTCGGTGGCGACCGGGAGCCTGGGTGTGCTCTCGGAAGCGCTGCACTCGGGCCTGGATATGATTGCGGCCATCCTGACGTGGCTTTCGGTGCGCGTCTCCGACCGCCCGGCCGATTCCGGCCACACCTACGGACACGGCAAGGTCGAGAATTTCTCCGCGTTTGTCGAAACCGGCCTGCTCATGGCCACTTCGGTCTACATCATCGTCGAGGCGTTTGTGCGCCTCCTGTACAAGCAAGTGCATCTGGAGCCGAGCCTGACGGCCATCGTGATTCTCGGTCTGGCGATGGGGATTGATTTGATCCGCTCGCGGGCGCTCGCCCGTGTGGCCCGTGAATACCCGAGCGAAGCGCTCGAAGCTGACGCGCTGCATTTCTCCACCGACGTGTGGAGCACGTTTGTCGTGATTCTGGGCATGGCCGCGGTGTGGACCGGGCAGAAGACCGGCATCGTGTGGTTGCAGAACGCCGACCCCATCGCCGCGCTGGGCGTCGCAGCCATCGTGATTTGGGTAGGCTCGCGGCTGGGAAAGCGCACGCTCGACGCGCTGCTGGACGCGGCGCCCGCCGGCCTGCAGGAGCGCGTCGCCGCGGCTGTGGGAGATCTGGACGGCGTGCTCTCGACCGAGCGCGTCCGTGTCCGCCGCGCGGGAAACCAGCACTTCGTGGATGTCACCATCAGCGTCCCGCGTTCCACCAGCTTCGAGCAGGTGCATGCCATTTCCGACGCCGTCGAGCATCGCGTCGGAGAAATTATTCCCGCCGACGTGATGGTGCACATGGAGCCGCGCGCCGTCGCGGGCGAGCACCTGTTTGACCGGATTCGCGTGATTGCCGCGCGGCGCGGCCTTTCGGTTCACGAGCTTTCCGCGCACCAGCTCGATGGCCGGTTGTTCATCGAGATGCACCTGGAAGTGCCCGAGCAGCTGAGCCTGCGGGATGCGCATCTTCGCGCTTCCGAACTCGAGGAAGAAATCCGCACGCTGGCCGATGTGTCCGCTCCTGTGAGCGGCGCCGCTCCGATCGTGAATATCCACATCGAACCGCTGGGCACGCACATCGCGTCCGTGGATGGCCAGCGCGGCGAAATGACGGGGCTCGGCCGCGCCATCGAGGCGTACATCAACAGTTTGCCGCGCCAATACCCCGAGTTGGTGGACTGCCACGAAGTGCACGTCCGCCAGGTGGAGCACAAGATTCTGGCTTCGTGCCACTGCGCCATGGACGGAAGCCTGCCCATCACGCAGATCCATGACGTCACCGCTGCGCTCGAAGACCGCGTGAAAGAGAAATTTCCGCAAGTCGCCCGAGTCACCATTCATCCCGAACCTGTGGAAGAACGCTGAAGGAATCGGAATTCCTTACAACGGATGTAGCAGGAACTCCGCTCTCGTCCTATCTTGCGCAGGGAGCGCGGGTGGGTGGCGCCGGCGTCTCGCCGGCGGCTTTCAATCAGGCCACATAGCGCACAAGCGCCGGCGAGACGCCGGCGCCACAAAACCCCGCACTCCGCAGCAAACTGTGAGACCAGCGATCCACTTACTCGGATCGTGGTGAGAAATGCGAGCCAATCGGGATTGGAACAGGCAAGGCTGCGCGTCACTCTTGTCTGCCGGTCCAAAGCAGCGCGACCAGCGCCAGAACGGCGGGATAGCAGGTGACGACGTAACGGGGTTCGGGAGCTTCGACCGTCGTCAGAAATGCGGTGCGCGCTAGAAGGTATGCCAGCAGCAGCGTGATGCCCCAGAGATTCGGCGCATCCTCCGCGCGCCATTTGAAGCTGCCCGCGCGGCTGGTGCGCCAAGCGACCCAGATCCCGGCCAGCGCGAGGGCAACATACAGGTATCCCAGGGCACCGAGTCCGACTGTCGTCAGGAAGCCCCCTGGGGAATCTTCCCACTTTTCAGAAATAGGCCAGACTTTCCCGTCGATCGGCAGGAGTTCCGTGCGCGGTGTGAACCAGAGGGTCAGGGCCCGTTCAAAAGGCACCCGGACGTACGTCCGCAGAGGATGGCGCGAGGTTCGCTCGCGGGCCAGCTCGGCAAATTCGTGATCGAGCTCGGGCGAGATCTCCCCGTTTCCGCTATTGTTGTATTTGTCGAGCAGTTCCGCGACTCGTTCTCTTTCCTGATGTGAATCGAACGCGCTGGCGGGAAGATCGTCGATTTCCATCGAATCCTCCCCGATCTTCCAGACGGTAAGATACACATCGCGGTAGCGCGCCAGCCAAGTTTTCGTCCACGCGTAATATCCGGCCGGCGCGTACTCGCCGGGGACTGTGGCGTATCGCGGCGCGCTGAACTGTATTTCGTGCAACGTGGTGAAATTGCGCGCTCCCCAGGCGAACAGCGGCAGCAAAAACGCGGCGAGCATTGCCGCACCGGACAACACTACTTTGCGCCAGCCGAGAGGCCTCCACCAGCGGAGCACGAAAACTCCGCCCGCCACGCCGAACAGCAGAGGCATTTCCGGCCGGACCAGACTTGCCACGCCGGTCAAGAACGCACCGAGACTGGCCAGTGCTGTTGGCGTTACGCGCAGAGGATGGCCGTTCACGGAAAAGCCGGCGGTTTCCCGTTTCAGCCCCGATACGAAACAGACCAGTGCCGCCGTTGCCAAAAACGCGGCGAGGACTTCGGTGAGCACTACGGCAGTGTAGTTCGCCAAAAACGGGCACGTGGCAGCGAGCCATAACCCGGCAATCCCGGCGCGGCGGCGGGCGGCTAACGGCGCCAGCGCCGCAGCGAGCGCCGCGGTCAGCAAACAGGTGCAAAGATCCAGCCCCGCCTGAGACAACAGAATGGAGCGGAGGGAGCGTCCAAGTAGTAGAGCGACTCCGGCGAGGAATGCCGGATAGCCCGGCACTCGGAGGTCGGTCGGCGCCAGTTGGCCATTCAGCCACAAGCCATAGACATGATGATCGGCCCAATTGCGCGCGAGTTGCAGGTATGTTTCGCTATCGTCTGCCGGGGCTGGGAATCGGAGGGCAAACAGCAACCGCAAGGCCAGCCCAGCCAACATCGCCAGGAACGCCTGTGCGTAAAGAACGATGACGCGGCCGCGCCGTGAAGGTATCATCGGACTCTCAGTGACCTGTGGTCGTGCCGTCATTGACAGGTCTCCACCGGGCGGCTAGCTTGGAATAAACGCATGATGCCACGCAAACCCATATTCTACGATGAGCAGCGCCGGCGATGGCGCCGCACGAGCCGCGTGTTGGAAATCAGCGGCGCTGTTTTTACACTGCTGCTGCTTACTTTTTTCATCAGCATTCTCGTCAGCCCTAGTTTGCCTGAACCGCTGCTGCCAACCAACCGCAGTGCGCTTCATCCAGCGAATGAAAAAGTCCGCGCCCGCATTCCATTGAAGCGACCTGGGCGCCACCGCCGTGTCGCTGCCCTCGGCCAGGTGCCGGTAGCGTATGATCCTCTGCGCGCCGCTTTTTATGTGAGCTGGGACCCGACCTCGCTTGCCGCGCTCCAGGCGCATTACCGCGATATTGACCTGCTCATTCCCGAGCGGCTGCATTCCATCACTGCCGAAGGCCGCCTCGATGTCGAAGCCGATCCCAAACTGGCGGCGTGGCTGCAATCGCTGCAGCAACAAACTCCCCCGATCGAAATTCCCACAATGCCGCTGCTCAACAATTCCGACGGGACGAATTGGCTGACCGCCGAGATGGCGGCCATGCTAAAAAGCAGCGCGGCGCGCCGGCACTTGGCGCAACAATCCGTGCAGTACGTGGCGCAAAACCACTTTGCCGGGCTGGTTGTTGATTTTGAAGAAATCCCCGAAAAAAGCCAGAAGGATTTCAGCCAATTTATGGTTGAGCTCGCGGCCGACTTGCACAACTCCAATCTCAAGTTGATGGTTGCCCTCCCTGCCGCCGATTGGGCGTATGACTATGCGGGGATCGGGAAGTCCGCGGACGCCGTCATCCTGATGAACTACGACCAGCACTGGCGCACTTCGTTGCCGGGTCCGATCGCCGCGCAGGATTGGTTTGTGAGAAACATCGTCGCGATCCAGAAGCTGGTGCCGGCGCGAAAGCTGGTGATGGGCATCGCCAACTATGCGTACGACTGGCCGGACCGCACCGGGATGAAGGCCCGGGAACAGGCGAAAGTCGAAAGTTTCCAGGAAGCTCTCGTGACGGCCACGGAATCGGAGGCTCAGGTTCAGTTCGATGCGGATTCGCTCAATCCGAATTACTCCTACTCGGATGAGCACGATCACATCCACCGCGTCTGGATGCTCGATGGCGTCACAGCTTACAATGAGCTGCGCGCCGCCGAGCGCGCCGGCGTACAAGGCACCGCGCTCTGGCGCCTGGGTTCGGAGGACCCTTCGCTCTGGACCATCTGGGATATCGCGCGGGCCGATGACGCCGACCGCGCAAAGCTTGAGGAAATGCCCCCCGGATACGATCTGATTCTCGAGGGGGAGGGCGACATCTGGAAGTTTGCCGACACGCCGCACAACGGCCGCCGCACCATACGTTTCGATCCCGCGACCGATACGATTGTCGAAAATAATTATCAGGCGCTGCCGTCTTCCTACCGCATCTTCCAAATGGGCGCCGCGCCAAAAAAAATTGCGCTCAGCTTTGACGACGGGCCCGATCCGCGCTTCACCCCGAAAATTCTCGATATCCTGAAACAGAAACAATCCCCGGCGACCTTCTTCGTGATCGGAAGCGCCGCCAACGACGCCCTGGGACTCCTCTACCGCGAGTATGCCGAAGGGCACGAGATTGGCAACCACACCTATACGCACCCGCGCTGGAACGACACCTCCCGGAGGCAGATTGATGTGGAGCTCAATGTCACCGAGCGCCTGCTGAACAGCACGCTGGGCGTCAAGACGCTGCTTTTCCGGCCGCCCTATGGCATTGACCACCAACCTGAAACCGCCGACGAGGTTGCGCAACTGCCGATCGCGCAATCCATGGGTTATTTGATCATCGGCGCGCGCGTTGATCCGCATGATTGGGGCGAGCCGGGAGGCATCCCGCCCGCACCCGCTTCGGTGATCGTACAGCGCGTGCTACAGCAAGCGCGCGCCCATGTCGGCAACATCGTGCTCCTGCACGACGGCGGCGGCGACCGGACCCAAACCGTGCTGGCTCTGCCGAACATCATAGACGGCCTGCGTGAGGCGGGATTCACGATCGTTCCTGTCGCGGAACTGATTGGACAAACTCGCGCCCAGCTCATGCCCCCGCTTTCCTTCCGCGAGCGCCTGCTGGCTCGCGCCGACGGGCTCATCTTCACAATGTACGAATGGTCGCGCTTAAGCGTTGCCTTTATCTTCGTCCTGGGCATCGGCCTCGTCAGCGGCCGCGCGATCGTCGTCGGCCTGCTCGCCATTATCGAAAAGTTCCGCCCCGCTCCGCCCGACCATCCCGATTTTCAGCCGCTGGTCAGCGTCCTGATTCCCGCGTACAACGAAGAATCGGTCATCGTCTATACGGTCAACTCGGTGCTCGAGTCCGACTACCCGAAGCTGGAAATCCTTGTTGTGGACGACGGCTCGACCGACGGCACCGGCGAGTTGCTCGATGCACAATTCGGCCGCAATCCCGCCGTGCGCGTGATTCACCAGCCCAACCGCGGCAAGTCGGCGGCGCTGGCGCACGCCCTGGCCGAGGTTTCCAGCGGCATCATTGTCACCATTGATGCGGATACCGCGGTCGAACCGGACGCGGTGAGCAAGCTCGTCCGGCACTTCGTCAATCCCAGGGTTGGCGCGGTCGCCGGCAACGTGAAAGTCGGGAATCGCATCAGCTGGCTCACACGCTGGCAGGCGCTCGAGTACGTCACCAGTCAGAACCTGGAAAAGCGCGCCTTCGATCTGCTGAATTGCATTCCGGTCGTTCCCGGCGCTCTGAGCGCGTGGCGCGCCGAGGCCATCCACAATTGCGGCGGTTTCAGCGCCGACACGGTCGCCGAAGACACCGATTTGACCATCACGATCCGCCGCGCCGGATGGAAGATCTATTACGATGAGGACGCGATTGGCTGGACCGATGCGCCCGAAACGGCGGCGGCGCTGATCCGCCAGCGCTTTCGCTGGACGTTCGGGACGATGCAGGCGCTCTGGAAGCACCGCGGCACACTGGGGCGCAACAAGTACGGCACGCTCGGCTGGATCGCTCTGCCCAATATGTTCCTGTTTCAACTGCTGCTGCCGCTGTTCTCCCCCATCATTGATCTGCTCTTTCTCGGCTCTCTGCTCCTGTGGGGGCTTTCGCAGTTCCACTTCACACACATACCGCAATTGTGGACCGCCGCCGACGTCCAGCGCTCCCTCGTCTTCTTCATCGGTTTCATGCTGATTGACTTTCTCACTTGCGTGGTCGCATTTACACTGGAGAGGCGTGAAGACTGGTCGCTGCTCTGGCCGCTGCTGCTGCAACGCTTTTATTACCGACAGATGATGTACGTTGTGCTGTTCCGCGCGATGATGGGCGCCGTGCAGGGCAAATCGGTCGGCTGGCGCGGTGTCGAACCCGAAGTGCCCACGCCGGTGGCCCACGCCTAGCGGGCGGCGCACGCCACGTTGTTCCAAACACGCCCTAGCGAACCCCGCGTTGGTCGCAGCCCCCCGCTCGCGGTATAATTACCGGATGCCGACAAGGAAACAATTCGCCCAGATTCATGGCACCACGGTTCTTTGCGTTCGCCGCGATAATAAAGTGGTGATCGCCGCCGACGGCCAGGTCACGATGGGTGAACACGTGATGAAACACACGGCCCGGAAAACGCGCCGTTTATTCAGCGACAAGATTCTGGCGGGCTTTGCCGGCTCGACCGCGGACGCGCTTTCGCTCTTCGAGCGGTTTGAAGGGAAGCTCCAGGAGCATCAGGGAAACCTGGCCAAATCCGCCGTCGAGCTCGCCAAGGATTGGCGCAAGGACCGCGCGCTGCGGCATCTGGAAGCGCTGCTGATCGTCGCGGACACGAAATCCACGTTCCTGGTGTCCGGCAATGGCGATGTGATCGAGCCCGATGACGGCATTTGCGCCATCGGTTCCGGCGGCCCCTACGCGCTGGCCGCCGCGCGGGCTCTCGCCAAGCACACCAAGCTTTCCGCGAAGGATATCGCGCAGGAAGCCATGCGCATCGCGAGCGAGATTTGCATTTTCACGAATGCCAATTTCACGTTCGAGGAGTTGTAGAGTGCGCATTTCAAATGACAAAGCGAGCGCTACAGGAACCCGGAAGACGGAGTGCAAATCATGGTGATCTATCTTCCCGGCGACCAGCGCGAACCTCAACCCGCACCCGTGCCCACGTTCGATGAGCTGACCCCGCGTGAAATTGTCGTCGAACTGGACAAATACATCGTCGGGCAGGGGGCCGCAAAGCGCGCCGTGGCCGTCGCTCTGCGCAACCGCGTGCGCCGGCAGAAGCTCACGCCCGAAATGGCGGAAGACGTCCTTCCCAAGAACATTCTGATGATTGGCCCCACCGGGGTCGGCAAGACGGAGATCGCGCGCCGCCTCGCCAGGCTGGCCGGCTGCCCCTTCGTCAAAGTCGAAGCTTCGAAGTATACCGAGGTCGGCTATGTCGGCCGCGACGTCGAATCCATGGTCCGCGATCTGGTGGAGACCTCCATCGACATGGTGCGCGAGGAAAAACTCGACGAAGTCGCCGAGCGCTCCGAACAGGCGGCGGAAGAACGCGTTCTCGACCTGCTTCTTCCGGCATCCCCGCTCCCTCCCGCCGAACCGTCCGGCACGCCCGCACTGCAGACCGAATCCCACCGGCGCGATCAGGCCGACCGCACACGCGAAAAACTCCGCGCGCAACTTCGCGACGGCAAGCTCGACCAGCGCATGGTGGAAGTGGAGGTCCGCGAGCGGGCCATGCCCTCGTTTGAAATTATCTCGAACCAAGGCGTCGAGGAAATGGACGTCAACATCAAGGACATGCTTTCGGGGCTGTTTGGCCAGCAAAAAAAGCGCCGGAAGATGACCGTCGCCGAGGCGTTCGATTACCTGATCCAGGAAGAAGAGAACAGACTGATCGACATGGAACAGGTCACGCGCAGCGCCGTGGAGCGCGCCGAGCAGATGGGCATCATCTTCATCGATGAGATCGACAAGATCGCGGGGCGCGAGTCCGGCCATGGCCCGGATGTTTCGCGCGAAGGCGTGCAGCGCGATATCCTGCCGATCGTCGAGGGCACCACGGTCAACACGCGCTACGGCATGATCCGCACCGACCACATTCTCTTCATTGCCGCCGGCGCTTTCCACATCTCGAAGCCTTCGGACCTGATTCCCGAACTCCAGGGGCGCTTGCCGATCCGCGTCGAGCTGACGGCGCTGGGCGAGGCCGACTTCGTCCGCATCCTCACCGAGCCGAAAAACGCGCTCATCAAGCAATACATGGCGCTGCTCGATACCGAAGGCCTCAAGCTGACTTTCACCGAGGATGCCATCGCGGCGCTGGCGCGCTTTGCCGTCATCGTCAACGAGCAGACGGAAAATATCGGCGCGCGGCGGCTCCATACCATCCTCGAGAAAGTGCTCGATGAAATTTCCTTCGAGGCTCCCGAGCTGAAAAAAAAGAACGTGAAAGTGGACGGCGCATACGTCACCAAGCAACTCGCCGACATCGTCAAGAATCAGGACCTGAGCAGGTATATCCTCTGACGGGCTATGACGCGATGAACCGCGCCCCCGCACGCGCTGCTTCCGTATCTTGCCTCCTGGCGTGCGCGCTGCTGGCTGGCTGCGCGGCGCCCGGTGACCCCACCCCGCGGCACCCGGTAATACCCGTGGCCATCGCCGATCTCGCCGCCCGTCAATCCGGCAGTGGAGTCGTTCTGACGTTCAGCCTCCCCCGGCAATCGACCGATCGCCAATCGCTCGCCGAGCCGCCCTCCATCGAGATCTATCGCGCGGCGCTTTCTCCCGGCGCTACCCCCGATCGGAAGACTGTGTGGCGGCTGGTTTTCACAATCCCATCCGAACGGGTGGACTCCTATGCGAGCGGAGGCCGCATCGAATTCCGCGATCCTCTTGCGCCCGGCGATCTCGAGCGCGCCGCCGGATCTCCGCTGGCCTACATGGTACGCACTCGAGCGGTAAAAAGCCGCGCCTCGGACGATTCGAACGTCTTCACCGCGCGCATTTTTCCGGCGCCCGAAGCGCCGCGCGACCTGCACGTTTCCGTCACAGAATCCGCGATTGCGATTTCGTGGGGCGAGCCGTTGTTCTCTGGCGCCGTTCCCAAGGCGGCGGGCTATCGTGTGTACCGTGCGGAGATCGAACCCGGGGAAGAACCCGCACCGCGGGATCTATCCCGAGTGAAGCTGAAGTCGCCGGTCATGATGCAAGGATCCTCCTCTACGCCCGAATTCAACGATGTGCATTTCGAATTCGGCCGCGCGTATCTTTACACAGTTCGAGCCATCGCCCAGTTCGGTCCGGATGCCGTTGAATCTGCCGACTCCTCACCCGCCGTTGTGACACCGCGGGATATCTTCCCGCCCGCCGCGCCCCTGGGGCTCGCGGCGGCCGTAATTCTTGCAACCCCCGAGGCCCCTGCGCACGTCGAACTCTCGTGGGCGATCAGTCCCGAGGGGGACGTGGCCGGCTACCGCGTCTACCGGAGTGACCGAGACGACACACCGGGCGAGCCAATGAACCGCGAGATATTGCTCAGCCCGGCTTTCCGTGATATTTCAGTGCTGCCCGGCAGGGGTTATTTCTACCGCGTTGCAGCGGTCGATCGTGCCGGGAATGAAAGCCCTCTCAGTTCCGCGGTGCAGGCTGAAGTTCCGTAGAGTGAGCAAGAGTGAAAGGCAGGTATGGCGGCCCGATCCCAACTCCCGGGCATGCGGTGGTTTCTGTGGCTGCGCAACGCGGCGTTACGCATTGGTGTGCTCACGGGAATTTATCTATCCTGTGTTTTAGTGGCGTGGTTGTTGGTCGCCAATCGCCTCCCACGACTTTACTCCTTCGCCGGCATGCGCAATCTTGCCGCCGCCGCGGCGATCATCCTGCTGATGGCAATTCCCGTCTTGCGCTTCCGGCGAGAACCAGTGAGAATGTTTGTTTCCGGTCTAACGGCATGGACGCTACTGACGCTTACCTATATCGCGGTGGAGATGCGCTTCTCGCTCCTGGAGAGCCGCATGGGAGCGTTTCATTTCTTTATGCTCGGCGCGGTTTCCTACGGTTTCGTGGCCGTGTTCCACTGGGTCTTATTGCTTTGCGTGGAAGCACGCCACCGCCACGTTGCTCAAGCCGGGCACGCGGCCGTATCCACAGCATCCCGGCCCCGTATGCACTGATCTGTGATATCCCACGAAAAGGACATAAGCCCCAATGAAACTTTGCCGTTTTCAGCCGCGCGTCGTTCCCGCGGATCAGGTTGGCGCAACCTCCCATCCGGAAGTTCTTCCCGGCGTCATTTCCGGCGACACTGTCCGCGAAGTCCATGGCGACATCCTGGGGCGCTGGAGCGTGACGAACCGGTCGTGGCCGCTTACCGACGTGAAGCTGCTGCCGCCGGTCACGCCGAGCAAGATCGTCTGTCTGGGCAGGAATTACATCGACCACGCGGCCGAGTTCAATAATCCCGCGCCCAAAGAGCCGCTGATTTTTCTCAAGCCGCCGTCGTCTCTTCTCGCTCCCGAAGATCCCATCGTCCTGCCGCCCGCGGTTCAGCGCGTGGATTTTGAAGGCGAGCTTGCCATCGTCATTTCGAAGGAGTGTTCCCAGTTGCGGGACGGCGTGGACGTCCGACCCTACATCGCCGGCTACACGTGTCTGAATGACGTCAGCGTGCGCGACTACCAAGCCCTCGACAAGCAGTGGACCCGCGCCAAGAGCTTCGACACGTTTTGCCCGTTGGGCCCTGTCCTCGAAACTGAATTCGACGTTGCCTCCGGCCACCTGGAGACGCTGCTGAATGGCGTAAGAAAGCAATACGCCCCCTTGACCGCGATGATCTTCCCGATTGATGTTATGATTCCCTGGATTTCGCGTGTGATGACGCTGGTGCCGGGCGATGTGATCGCCACAGGCACACCCGCGGGTGTCGGGCCGCTCCAGGCGGGTGATGTCGTCGAAGTCGTCCTCGTCGGCATCGGCACGTTGCGCAACCCAGTTGTGGCACGCTCAGCCTGACTTTCGTGGCGATACCCTGGCGTGCGGGTCGCGCAGGAGGTCAAGGAGAGTTCCCATTATGAAATTTTTTCTCGACACCGCAAATCTGGAAGAAATTCGACAAGGCGTATCGCTGGGCGTGATTGACGGCGTAACGACCAATCCCACGCTCGTCGCCAGGGAAAATCGGCCCTTCCGCGAACACATTCTGGAAATCTGCAATATCGTCAAAGATGGCATCGTCAATGCCGAGGTCGTCTCTACCGATACGGCGGGCATCCTCCGCGAAGGCCGCGAGATCGCCACGTGGCATCCCAACATCGTCGTGAAGATTCCCATGATCCCCGACGGCGTGCGCGCCCTGAGCGTGCTCGCAAAGGAAGGAATCCGCGTCAACAGTACGCTGGTTTTTTCCTCGCCGCAGGCCTTGATTGTGGCCAAGGCCGGCGCGTATTTCGTCAGCCCGTTTCTCGGGCGGCTGGATGATATAGGTTCCGACGGCCTGACTTTGCTGCGCGAGATCATGGATATCTACCGCGCGTACAATTACTCCACGCAGGTGCTTGCCGCGAGCCTCCGGCACCCGCTGCACATTGTGGCGGCCGCGCGCATGGGCGCGCACATCGCCACCATGCCCTATAAAGTATTCGAACAGCTCTTCAAGCATCCGCTGACGGACCGTGGACTTGAGGGGTTCCTGAAAGACTGGGAGAAAGCGCGCGAAACGCTGGGTGACGTATTCGAACCGGCCTCTGCGCGCAATCCGAAGCGTTGACAAACTGGGGCATCGATTCGCGGCTCATCATGGGGGGCGCGGCGTTGGCCGCTGCTGCCGCAATTACGTTTTTGTATAGTCATTTCCAGAAACCGCACGATCCTGAAGAGGAAGAACGCCGCCGGCGTTTTCAACTCAACCAAGTGGGCCGGATCGTGGAAGGCTTCGTCGTCGAGCTTGTCGAAACGCCCGCATCGCTCGCCCCGGAATCCGGCTCGAGTATGTTTTCACGGCGCTCCGCCGCGGCGTCCGGCGAAGGCGCAAGCGGCGCTCGCCGCCTGGTCCGCTACAGCTATTCGATCGCCGGCGTCACGTATGAAACCGCGCAGGACGTCACCGGTCTGGAAGAGCGGCTTTGCATGGAACGGCTTGCCGCCGGCCAACCCGCCAGTGTGAAATATGACCCGTCCAACCCCAGCAACTCGATCCTCGTGGCCGACGACTGGTCCGGCATCCACTGACAGGGCGCGGGGACTTTTCTCGCGGCCCGCTAAACTTTCGTGCGCCATATTCCCCAGCACACTCGGATTGTTCCTATGAATAGCCGCACCGGAGCGGCCAAGTGATCAAAAAGATTTTCGCTTGTGTGACGGCGGTGATCGGGTCCTCCGCGCTAACGCTCGCTATATTGATCGCCCTGGTGGAGGGCACGATCCTGGCGGTTTCGGTCGCCAATTTCCCGCTTCGTATCCTGGCGGTCGCCGCGGACGTTGTTCTCGGGACTGTGCTTCTGCTCGGATGCATCTATCTCGCAACGCATCTGGCTGTGCGCATTCTCGGCGTCGGACAGGCCGATTTCCCGCCTCTGCCGGAAGATACGAACCGGGCCGCTCTCCCCAAAAATTAGTGGCGCACCGGTTCGCGCCTGTGCGAAAGTCTCGAAGACAACACACCATGGCCGACAATCCAAAACCCCAGGATCGTCTCCAACAGTTGCGCCGCCGCGGCGCCGAAGCGGAAGCCGGCGGCGGTCCAGAGCGCCGCGAGCGCGAGCACAAAGCAGGGAAACTCACGGCGCGCGAGCGCGTTGCGCTGCTTCTCGATGAGGGCTCCTTCGAGGAACTCGACAAGTTTGTCACGCACCGTTGCGATGATTTTGGGATGCGGGACCAGCGGCCGGCGGGCGACGGCTTCGTAACCGGTTATGGGCGCATGGACGGCCGGCTCGTTTACGTGTTTGCGCAGGATTTCACTGTTTTTGGCGGCTCCCTCTCGGAAACCAACGCCCTCAAGATCTGCAAGATCATGGACCTGGCGATGCGTAACGGCGCGCCGGTGATCGGCCTGAATGATTCCGGCGGCGCGCGCATCCAGGAAGGCGTGATGTCGCTGGCGGGTTACGCCGATATTTTTCTGCGCAACACGCTCGCCAGCGGCGTGATCCCGCAGATCAGCGCGATCCTGGGGCCCTGCGCGGGCGGCGCCGTGTATTCTCCGGCCATCACCGATTTCATCTTCATGACGCGCGACACTTCGTACATGTTCATTACCGGCCCGGACGTCATCAAGACCGTTACGCACGAAGACGTCACAAAGCACGACCTGGGCGGCGCGATGACGCACAACGCCACCAGCGGCGTCGCGCATTTCGCCGCGCGCGACGACGCCGAATGCCTCGCCATGATCCGCGAGCTGATGAGTTTTCTTCCGTCCAACAATCTGGACGACCCGCCGCGCCGCGCCACCTCGGATCCCATCGACCGCGCCGCAGCGGCGCTCGATTCGCTTATTCCCGCGGACCCCATGCAGCCGTACGACATCAAGGACGTGATTCAATCCGTCGCCGACGACAAGTATTTCTTCGAAGTCCACGAACACTTCGCAAAGAATCTCGTCGTGGGCTTCGCGCGTCTCGATGGGCGGTCTGTCGGGATCGTCGCGAACCAGCCCGCGTTCCTCGCCGGGGTCCTGGACATCAACGCCTCGGTCAAGGGAGCGCGCTTCGTGCGTTTCTGTGACGCCTTCAATATTCCGCTCATCACCTTTGAAGACGTGCCGGGATTTTTGCCCGGCACGCAGCAGGAGTGGGGCGGAATCATCAAGCATGGCGCAAAGCTGCTCTACGCGTTCGCCGAAGCGACCGTCCCGAAACTGACCGTGATCACGCGCAAAGCTTACGGCGGCGCCTATTGCGTCATGTCGAGCAAGCACATCCGCACCGACGCGAATTTCGCGTGGCCCACCGCCGAAATTGCCGTCATGGGACCCGAGGGCGCCGTCAACATTGTCTACAAGCGTGAACTCGATCGCGCGCCCGAAGCCGATCGCGAGCGCCTGCGCCGCGATAAGGTCGCCGAGTTCCGCGACCGCTTCGCCAATCCTTACGTCGCCGCCGAGCGCGGCTACATTGACGCCGTCATCGAGCCTTCCCAGACGCGCGCGAAACTCATCACCACCCTGCGCTCGCTGGAAAATAAACGAGACACAAACCCCAGGAAAAAACACGGAAACATCCCGCTGTAGCGGCAATGAACCTGAATTCCGAAGTTGATGTGGGAACTCGGGGTTGCAATCCGGGTACGCCAATCTCCGGATTGGTGGTTTGCAGGACGCCATTCAGGAGAATAGCGTTCCCGGGATCGCCGCCAAGCAGAGCTAAATCTACTTGGCGCTCACCGGAGGCACGGGGGCGGCGGACTGAATGATGGACTGCTGGCTGATGGCCAGTTGCCAACGGCCGTCTCGAAGCGTCCAGACGCGGGCGTTGTAATAAGGCTTTCCGCCGCGGTAAGGCGCGTTGTGCGAGATCATGACCGCGGCGTTGTCTCCGAAGTCGTGAATCTCCATGTCGATGATGGGGTCGCCCGGCGCGCCCACTCCAGTTTCCTGCTGTTTGTTGGCGATGGCCACACGCTCCGGCTTGGTGCGGATTGTCGTGTTATTGATGATCAGGAATTCCTCAGCGATGTGCGTGGGCCAGTCCACAGCGTTGGGATGCCACTCCTCCATCTTTGTTTTTTGCCAGTCGGCGAGAATGGTCTTGTCCATGGCCGTTGTAGGCTTGTACGGCACAGTGCGGCAGGGATTCTCGCAGTCGCCTTGACCAGCGGCCGCCTCCACGGACGCGGGCGCGGCCTTTGGCGCGATCGGCGTGTCCAGTTCCACAAATTCGCGCCAGCCTGCCGGGCGCTTCACCCAAATGCGCAAGAAGCGGGCATTATGATGCGCGCCTAGAACCGTTTCCACCTGACCATAGAAATGCGTTTGCACATTCGCGTCGCCCTGGTTGTCAGCCGCGAACGATGGCAGGCCGTCCAGCACCTCCGCTTTCTTCAGCGATTTGCCATCCACGTCCGTCCAAACGAAATCCGCGTCCAGCAGTTTGCCCGCTGCTACTTTGTCGGCCTTTCCCAGGGCGTCCAGCAAAGAGCGGTCGGCTTGCAGCGCCGCCTGTTCGGCGTCATCGGCGGCGGCGACCCGCCCAATCGGCCACGCTGCCAATACTCCGCCGCAAACAACGCCAACGAGAAGTGCGCGAGTCATTAAACTTTTCATGAGTCCTCCTAACAACTCCTATTGCTCGACGCGAATTCTAGACTGGCGGAAGCGCGCCGAGCAATAGCATTCTGATGGCGGCATGCCTCTACCACAGCCCTTCCTCGCGGACGGGAACCGGCCCACGGAACCCCGCGATCTCGCTGGAGCCTGCTCTGGTGGCTAATTCGTTGTATCCAGGTCAGGAGAGGCGTATGATCCACAACTTAGAGGCCCAGGTCGCAAATTCCGGTCAATAGCAGGATCTGGAGTGCCTGCGACTTGCGTGGAGCAGGTCAGCCGTATCTTCAGGGAAAAACATATGCGGAAGAGCTTCTTCGACCGTCTCTTGTTGCCAGCCGTTGTGAGTCTGAGCACCTTTGTGTTTGCGCTGATCGTTTTGCAACAACTTCTTACGCAGCAACAAGTTGAGAATCAAGCTTCGACGAAGGCGCAAGCCTTGTTCGTGAAAAACAATATGGAGTCGGAACTCAAAGCGCGCATTCTGCCTTTAGAGCTTTTGCGCGAACGCTGGGGCGCTCGTAACCAACTTGATTTTGCGGACATGAAGTCGGATACCGTGCTGGCGATGAGCGGCTACCCTGCCTACCAGGCAACCGAGTGGGTGGATCCGACATTCCACGTGCGCTGGGTGGTGCCGAGTGAAGGGAATGAAACCGACCTGGGCGCTGACCTGGGCGCCGATCAGCGACAGCGCGTGGCGCTTCAGGCCGCCAAGGACAGCGGACGCGTGATGGCCACGCGCTCCAGCGATTTGCGGCAGGGCGGCCGTGGTGTCATGGTCTGCTTGCCCCTGGTCCGCAATGGGAAACTCAGCGGATTTCTGGTTGGAGTGTTCCGCTATCAGGACCTGCTTGACTCCATACTCCAAGACGTGGCGCCCGACTACTGGGTAGCGGTGTCTGATGGCGACGAGCAAATCTACCGCCGTGCAGGAGCCACCCCGCCACGGAACGATGCACCGGCTCAGGAAGAAGATATCGAGTTTCAGCAATTAGCTTGGCACGCACAGGTCTGGCCAGCTTCTGAAAAATCAGCTTACCGGAAATCTGTCCTGCCGCAAATAATCTTTGTTGGTGGCCTCGTGATGGCTTTCTGGCTTGCGGTAACTGTTTACATGGCGGAAACGACGCGGCTTCGGGCTCAGGAGTTGGCGGCTGCCAACGACGAACTGAAAAGAGAGATTGCCGGGCGCGAACATGCCGAGGAAGCATTGCGCGACGCGCAGAAAATGGAGGCGGTTGGGCGGTTAGCAGGCGGTGTGGCCCATGACTTTAACAACATGCTTATGGTCATCCGCAGCAATGCCGAGCTTTCGCTGAACCGCTTGCACCCCGAGCATCCGCTTCGTCAGGCGCTCAATGAGATCGTGCGGACTAGTGATGGAGCCTCTTCACTCACCCGGCAGCTTTTGGCCTTTGGCCGCAAGCAAGTGCTCCAGCCACGGGTGTTGGATCTCAACATCCTAATCACTCAAGCGGCAGCATTGCTGCCGCCCGTACTGGGCGTAGACATTAATTTGGTGTTGGAACTCGAGTCCAAGCTGGGACGGGTGAAGGCCGATTCCTTACAGATAGAACAAGTCATGATGAATCTAGTATTCAACGCTCGAGATGCCATGCCGGACGGTGGTGAGTTGACGATCCGAACGGAGAATACCTACCTCGATGAAACCTGGATCGTTGGTCACCCCGAGTTGCGATCCGGCCCACATGTGATGCTGGCGGTGCGTGATACCGGATGCGGCATGGACCCAGAGACCCTGCCACACATCTTCGAGCCCTTTTTCACTACCAAGGACAGAAACAAAGGGACGGGACTGGGCTTGGCCAGCGTGTACGGGACGGTGCACCAGAGCGGAGGGTGCATCACCGTTTCGAGCAAACTGGGCGAGGGCACAACTGTCCAAATCTACCTGCCACGTATTGAGGCAGCTGTAGAAGTGGTTGCGATGCCACAAGCACTGCCTCGCTCGCCCCAGGGCGTCGAGACCGTCCTGGTGGTGGAAGACAACGAAGCCGTGCGGCGCATGACCCGCGAGATTCTTGTAGTAAAAGGCTATAGCGTCGTTGAGGCGCGGAGCGCCGCGGATGCCATCCATATAATGGAGGGCCACAAGGAAACCATCGACCTGGTGCTCACAGATGTGATCATGCCAGGAATGAAGGGACCGGAGCTTGGCGAGCGATTGGCGAAACTGCACTCCGGAGTGCGATTGCTGTACATGTCGGCCCACACGGAAGACACGATCCTGAATGACGGGATTCTCTGTCCCGGTACGGCCTTCATTGAGAAGCCGTTCAGTCCGGATGAACTGGCGCGCAAGGTGCGCGATGTCCTGGGCGCAAATAGGGACAGCCTGGGCGCGCAGTATGTATCAGAGACCTAGGCAGGGCGACGCACCCCAGCCCCAAATACAAATCCATGGAGCCCGCCTGTTAACTTAATTTCTTCCCGCATTTCCTTTTTGAAGTCCGTGCGAGAAAAACAAAACCCTCCGACCCCTCGAAAAACCGCGAGGAGTCGGCTACCCGTAACTTCAAAACCGCTCAAAAGCTGGCGCACCCGGCACGGTGGGGAAAAGAAGACTATTTCTTCGACGGTGTGATATCTGTAACTGGAAGATCCCAGTGGGCCAGCAAGATCTCGAACCGCCGCTGTTCCTCGCGTTGGTAAGTCTGCTGGTCAGGCCAGAGCTGCTTAATAAGGGATTCTTCCTCAGGGTTCGCTGTTGTCGCCACTGTCGAGTTCTTGTACTTAATCGTAACGCAATAGTCCCAACGCGCCTCCTCTGTCATGTGATTGGCGGGGGTTTCAATCCTTACAGAAATCATGCGACCGCTCTCCACTTCCTTTTTGAGCAGCGGATAGTGGTTCTTCAGGAAAAGTTGCAGGAACTCCTGCTGGTGTCCCCATTGCACTTTGTAGTAGTACTCCACGGTGTAGGGCTGGTCAGCCGCGGCTTGCGGCGGAGCACCTTGGGCAAGCAGTGGCGGTGCAAACACTGAAAGCAATAGCACAAAGAGTGTGTTCCTCATGGATCCTCCAATGAGTGAGTGGCCTGGATTATAGTCGGTTCGGATAGCGCTCATCAATAAGTGTAGACGATTACATTGAAGCGACCTGGTTTTGCTCTCTCCACGATGACGAAAGCGGTCGTCTTTGGAGGGATTTCGGGATCAATGAACTTAAGCTCAGCAGCGGCTGAACAGAAGCGGCGCGCCGAGTTTGGAAGTGTAATTGGGTCGGTAGCGATTCGCATTGTAGAGCATTGCCACATCGACTTTGCGCGGGCCAAGAGAAGCGGCCGGCAGGACCGTGTGCGCATAGCACCCGTTTTGTACTGCGACCATTCGGCCTGTGACGCCGTCGTGAATCAGATCCAAGGCAATGTTTGCAAAAGTTATCGCTATCAACTGATCGATTGAGTCCGGTTCACCGCTGCGCAAGTCATACGTCAAGTCGCTGACCATCGTTTCCTCACCCGTCCGCCGCCGAACCTCTTCCGCTAAAGCGTGACCGATGTCAACCTTCTTCCGATGGCCGTACGCATCCACCTCACCGAACTCGCCGACTTCTTGCTGCTCCCACACCGCTCCCTCCGATACGACCACGAGCGAGTAATTGCTCGGATTATTTCGTTTGTCTTCGGACAGAAGTCTGGCGATCCGGTCCAGTTCAAACGGGTGTTCGGGGATCAGGCATCGGGCCGACGTTACATAGGCGGTATAGAGAGCCGTGAAGCCGGAGTCGCGGCCAAAGATACGGAAGATGCCGATGCGCTCGTGGGAGCCAAGAGTTGTCCGTTGCCTTGTTATCAACTCCTTAGCACGAGTGATGGCCGTAGAAAACCCAATGCAGTATTCCGTGCCCTGGACGTCGTTGTCCATCGTCTTCGGCACAGCAATCAACGGCACTCCCTCGGCGGAGAGCGCAGACGCGAAACTAAGCGTATCGTCGCCACCGATTACGATCAGGCAGCCTATCCCTAAACGCTCCAAGTTTTCGATGACGATGGATGTTAGGTCGTAGAATTTTCCATCAAAGGGGAGCCTTCTTAATTGGGCCCCCGAGATATGACCGGGCAACTTGGATTCGGGGACGCGCCTTGGATTGGTGCGTGAGGTATGGAGGACCGTGCCCCCGCTGCGATCTATCGTTCGCGTGTTCTCGCGCGTCAGTAGACGGATGTACGTCGAGTCGGTCTCGTTGCTGGCGTTCATGTGCGTCAGACCTTCCCATCCCTTGCGAATGCCAATCACGTCCCGGCCCATTTCGCTTGCGCGGTACACCACGGATTTGATGACCGGATTCAAGCCTGGCACGTCACCTCCGCCTGTCAAGATGCCGATCTTTCCTCCCGCGGGCATAGGTTTTCCCTCCCTCTACGGTGTCAAGGTTGCAATTACAGTTTTACTGCAATCGGCTTACGTCTACAACCTTCCTCTCGAAAGCAATTCGCTGGCCTCTCAATTTCAGCAGGGAAACTGGTGGGCCTCAGTGGACGATTCTGCCGATGTTGGCAGGGCCCTGATTCTAGTTTCCAGAAAACCTCATGAATATCAGTAGAGGGCAGAAGGCGGGTGGCCAACCCTTTCGCATTTTTCTGTTGACAGTCGTTCACGGTTGGATAATACCATCCCTGCACGTCAACGCCGAGTGACTGGTTTAGCTTTTCAGGGTGCCCGACCCTTCAGGTTTGGAAGGGTCGGGGTTTTGGTGTTCTCTCCGTTCCATGACCAAAGAACTGATTCGCATCGATCCGGTCCATTAAAGAGGAGAACTAAATCAAGAGCCAAAACCCACCCCTCGAAAACCGCGAGGGGTGGGGCGCCCGGCAATTCAACCCCAAAGCCTGGGCCACCCGCCATCTTTCAAACGACGGCACGGTGCACGTGTACAACAACGGAATCATTGAGCAACTTGTCCGTGCTGGTTTGCGCATGCGCGCACGTGTGCCGGGAAATGGAACCAAATCAGGAAGCGGAAATGGCGGGTAAACCACAATCAATTCCGCGTGGGCTTTTCGGTATTCTGTCCTACCATGAGGCGTTCAACATCCGGCCTATCCGGCTGGCGGGAGTTTTTCATTTTCTTGGCGTCTTCGCGTCCGGCAATCTTCGCGGCGTCTTGGGTAGCAAAGCCGCCATCTCGCTTCAAGACGGTGTTGTCGGAATTGCGAATCTCGTAGAAGAATGCCATAGGCGTTGCTCCTTTCGGCCCTTTGGTGCGAAGTGGGCGACTTGCTGCGGAGGAGCGCGAGATCAATGAGCCTCGAACCGAAAGCCCCCACGCTCAAAAACCGCGAGCAGTGGGACACCGCCCAATCCGCCCCTACCGACTCAAAACCCAGACAGAAAATACAAAATAGGTGCTCAACACCAAGGCCAGAAGAACAGGATGAAAACCATCCGAATTGAGGTTAGTTCTTGGCGTAACAATGTTTATGACCCCATTCGTAATCGCCCACAACACAACCAAGCCCTCGCACTGAACGAAGGCTTTTCCCCACGCGGGACGAGGGCCTGGATAGTGGTAAGACAATTCGGGGTAGTACCGTAGCAGCCCCAAATAAACGATTTGGAGCAAGAATCCAGCACCGAGTAACTTCCACACTCCGACTCGCCACAATGAAAATCGCATCTGTGCCCTCACCTCCGAATAACGGTTTCCCTCTCTTTACAGAGCGACTACCGCTTCGGTTGTTGGAGGAGCAGCGCACCGAATGGTCCATAGCCCAGAGCTTGTCGCATATCAGCAGTGATTATCTTGCCTGCACGGTGGATGAAGCAATTCTCAGGCGGGTGGCCAACCCTTTCGCGTTTTTCTGTTGACAGTCGTTCACGGTTGGATAATACCACCCCTGTACGTCAACGCCGAGTGAGTGGTTTAGCTTTTCAGGGTGTCCGACCCTTCAGGTTTGGAAGGGTCGGGGTTTTGGTGTTCTCTCCGTTCCATGATCAAAGAACTGATTCGCATCGATCCGGTCCATTAAAGAGGAGAACTAAATCAAGAGCCAAAACCCACCCCTCGAAAACCGCGAGGGGTGGGGCACCCGACAATTCAACCCCAAAGCCTGGGCCACGCATTATAAAAGGGCGCCCCTTTCTAGTAGGCTGCGGTTGCTGTGGTCTAAGCAGTAACCAAAAACCTTCAGAAAGGAACACCCCATGGAGAGTGTGAAATATATCGGTCTTGATGTCCACCAGGCCACGATTTCGGTCGCGGTTCTGGACGAGAGTGGAAAGTTGATTATGCAATCGGTCCTGGCCACGCGTGCGACCGCCATTCTGGATTTTATTCGCGGCCTGCGTGGAACGATTCACCTCACGTTTGAAGAAGGAACGTATTCGGCCTGGCTATACGATCTACTGACAGGAAGAGTCGCGCGGGTGGTGGTGTGCGATCCGCGGCAGAACGCACTGCTGAAAGCGGGTAACAAGAGCGACAAGATTGACGCGCGCAAGCTGGCGGAACTGCTGCGGGCCGGATTGCTCTCGCCGGTGTATCACGGCGAGAGCACTACGATGGCCTTGAAACAATTAGGACGCAGCTACGCGGCGCTAACCGAAGACACGACCCGCGCGATGGGCCGGCTCAAGGCGCTGTATCGCAGCCAAGCGATCCCCTGTGCGGGCAAGAAGCTGTATGGCCAGCGGCATCGCCGCGAGTGGCTGGCGCAGTTGACCCAAGCAGGGATACATCGCCGCGCCGAACTCCTCTACCAGCAACTGGACGCGTTGCAGGCGCTGCGGCGTGAAGCCAAGCGGGAGTTGCTGATCGAGAGCCGCAAGCATGAGGCGGTGAAGCTGTTGCGCACGGTGCCGTTTCTCGGACCGATTCGCGCGGCCTTGTTGATCGCGCGGATACAAACACCACACCGCTTCCGGACCAAGCGGCAGTTCTGGGCCTATTGCGGACTGGCGCTGGAGACGCGTAGCAGCTCGGATTATCGTTTTGAGGAAGGACAACTGGTGCGCCGCAACAAGCCGGTATTGGTTCGCGGGCTGAATGTGAATCACAACCACGATCTGAAGAACCTGTTTAAGAGTGCGGCGACCACCGCCAGCGCGATGCAGAGTCCGTTTCATCCGTTCTACGAAGCCCTGCTGGCCAAGGGCATGTTACCGGCCATGGCCCGACTGACGCTGGCACGCAAAATCGCCGCGATTACCTTATGTGTTTGGAAGAAAGGAGAACCGTTCGACGCCGAGCACTTGAAGCCACAAGCAGCGTGAACGCGCCGCACCGGGCTCTTCGGTGGATGCATCATCTGCGAAGA